>NZ_SNWE01000015.1 GCF_004362395.1 Salegentibacter sp. 24 | reverse complement strand
ATTCTTTCCAGGAAAAAAAACCAGCGATCAAATTTGAAACTCAAACAACCAATCAAATTGCACTGTTCTATTAAATCCTTAGATCGAATTCAGGTTAGTAAGGACACGGAATTAAGAAAGATGAACGGTAACCGTGGAAGTAAGCACTTCCTTTACATCAATCGAACATTTTTCGGTCTATATAATTTACTCCATGATCTTCAAGCGAAGATCCAGGTGAACAAGTTCCGCGATTATATGTCATAATTGTTGGTTTTATTTATTGGTTAGGTTGTGGAAAAGCGTTAATACCATCCCTGGTAGTGGCGCTTTTCCTATTTTTCTATGTTCCAGCCTTTCCCTTTAAAACTAAACAAATTTCCTTGTATATGTGGCTGTGCTGTGCTTTTCAAAGAACAGTGGCTCCAATTGCCTTAAGCACGTTTCTTTATAATATTCATCTGGCCGGGGTTTGCCATATGATGAAAATCAAAGCACCATAATCGATGGAATGTTAATCTTTATTATATTGCGGATCCATTTTTTATTAAATGCTTACATTGAAACCCAATAGGTCTAAATATTTTAAACAATAGCATATGTATCAATCTAAAATAGCCGGAGTAGGTAGTTATGTGCCGGAGAATGTTGTTACCAATGATGATTTAGCGAAAATCATGGATACCAATGATGAATGGATCCAGGAGAGAACTGGTATCAAAGAACGTCGCCATATTAAAAAAGGGGATGGCAATTCTACGGCAATTATGGGGGTGAAAGCTGCCAAGATTGCTATTGAAAGGGCCAAAATTGACAAAGATGATATAGACCTCATTGTTTTTGCAACCCTGAGTCCGGATTATTATTTTCCTGGATGCGGTGTACAGGTACAGGAAATGCTGGCTATAAATACCTGCCCCGCCCTGGACGTGAGAAACCAGTGCAGTGGATTTATCTATGCGCTTTCAACAGCAGATCAATTTATAAAGACCGGGATGTATAAAAATGTGTTGGTTATTGGAAGTGAAAATCATAGTGGTGGCCTTGATTTTACTACCCGGGGCCGTTCGGTATCGGTTATTTTTGGAGATGGGGCAGGAGCAGTGGTTCTATCCAGAAGTGATCACAATGGGGAGGGCATACTTTCCACCCATTTGCATTCAGAAGGCAAACATGCGCTGGAACTTTCTTTAAAGGGACCGAGTACGGAGCACTGGGTTCCCGAGATTATTGCTGAAAACCCACAGGGGGATGATATACCTTATTATCCTTATATGAATGGGCAATTTGTCTTTAAGAATGCTATTCAGCGTTTCTCTGAAGTGATTATGGAAGGCTTAAAAGCAAACGGACTTGAAGTAAAAGATATTGATATGCTAATTCCGCATCAGGCGAATCTGCGTATTTCACAGTATGTACAACAAAAGTTTAAATTAAGTGACCAGCAGGTTTACAACAATATTCAGAAATACGGGAATACAACGGCGGCCTCCATTCCGATTGCTTTATGTGAGGCCTGGGAGAAGGGGAAAATAAAAGAAGAAGATATCGTTGTCCTGGCTGCTTTTGGAAGCGGATTTACCTGGGCAAGTGCGGTAATAAGCTGGTAAAGAAAATTTTTTAAGTGGAAGAAAAGGTCATTTTGTTTTTAACGAAATGACCTTTCCTATACTTATAAAGAACCTTTTCTATGAGTTCGTTAGACCTTTCTGAAATACCTAAAGAGATCATAGATCCCAAAAATGATAAATCCAACTGCGAGGATAGCACCAAAATTATCCGTTACCTCGGCCGTTAAATGGTCATAGAGGCGATATGCACCATAGACAAGGAATAGGATCCCTAATATTAAATACCATTTATTGCGTTTTCCTCCTTTGAGGTTACTCATCTGTATAATCTTTAGGAAAGGTTGTTTTTGCAATTTTCAGGGCTTCGTCATAATGATTTTTAACCACGAAAAGTTGAACCTGTCCTGGCAGTCCACCACCAAATCCCGCGCGTAAACCCGAATCAAAATCATTTCTCACCCGGGAAGAGATTCCAGCTTTATCAAAAAGCTCCTGTAAGTATTGCACATTGGTATCAGAACCGGTATAAACCCGCTCGTAAGATTCGTCTGAACTCATAATTATTAGTTTTTAGTACTATCTAAAATACAAAGAACAATAGAGCTCACGGGGCATTTTATACTGAGTTTAACGTTCTAAGCATTATAATATTTGCTTCGCCAGATCGCAGTACTAAAATTCTTTCCTTTTTTAAATCCGTAGAAGATGGAAAGTCCTGCCATCCATTTGAATACAAAGAAGAAGATCATAAAAAACTGGGTAGTTGTCTGTTTTGGCGAAAAAAGTCCATCAGGAATTAATAGTGCTATTAGAAAACTAATAGCGAGCAGTACACCGATGAAATTTTCAAGATGTTTAAACGGCCACATCAATAGTTTTCTTAAGGGGTGCAGGTCATTTCCCCATTTATGTATAAGATAAAAATAGTCGTTCCCCATAGGGGCAAACATCAAGGGATCATCCGCATTTTCGAGCTTGAACAATTTAGAGGGGGCAACTATTTTAAACCCTTTCAGTGTCATTTGTTGTGCGCTCTCTAAAGCTTTAATTCGTACCAGGGTTTCATAAGGAATTTCTCCTTTAAAAAATTTACTGTCTAAAAAACGCAGACGATATTCAATACAAAGTTTTTCAATATCTGAGAGATGAAAGATTCTATGGCTCTCCAATAGCTCCAGGTTAAATTTATTAATTCCGTCATTCCCATCGTGGATTTCCTCCAGAATGGCTTCTTCTCTGCGGGTTTCCTGTTCAAAGATTTCCTGTACCTGCGCTAGGATGTTTGTTGAAGAAATCCTTTTATTGCGTGATTCGTATAACCGTTCTTCCAGATTCGTACGACGCAAACCTAAACTCAACTTCATTTCTTTTTCTTTAGCATCTGTCACTAAATTAAGTAATTATGATGATTCCTGCAATCCAATTTTTCAGGATTAATCTTAGTTAAAACTATCTTAATTGGATTATTTTAAAAAGTGTTTAACGATAATAGTTATAAATTAGACAAAAATTAGAATAAACGGATTCATAATTAAATATTAAATCGCTTTATAATAAAAACCGAAGCATTCTGAATCTCGTTTATATAATAAATCATTTAAAAACTATTGTTATGAAAAATTTAAAGCAACTGGGAATTATTTGTTTCCTGTTTATCGGCGGGTCCTTAATGGCTCAAAACGGTTCAACTATGGTGGGCGGTGCAGAAATGTATCCAAGTAAAAACATCGTGGAAAATGCCTCAAAATCTGAAGTTCATACTACCCTGGTAGCTGCAGTTAAGGCTGCCGATCTAGTAGCAACCCTGCAGAGTGAAGGTCCCTTTACCGTGTTTGCCCCTACCAATGCCGCTTTTGAAAAATTGCCTGCAGGAACGGTAGAAAGCCTTTTACAACCGGAAAATAAGGAAAAGCTCCAGGCTGTACTTACTTACCACGTGATCGCTGGGGATTATAGTGCTAGCGAGGTAGTGGCTGCAATTAAGAAGGGCGATGGGAAAGCCTCCTTCGAAACTGTGAATGGTGCAATGCTCTATGCGATGATGGAAGACGGTAAGGTTAAGCTCCAGGATGCCCAGGGAAATGTGGCTACCGTGACCACGGCGGATGTAAACCAGTCTAACGGAGTTATTCATGTAATTGATTCGGTTTTATTGCCTGGGAACTAAATTGCTATTGAAAAAGAAGAATACGGGAGCGGTCTTATGAGGCCGCTCTTATTTGTTAATTAAATATCAAAGGGGAGTTATCCCTTTTTTAATTCTAAAGGAACACCTATTTTAAGAAAAAATTGAAATTATGAAGAAAGTAAAACTATTTATCACCCTAATTTTAGCAGGTGCCTTTATGATCTCCTGCGGCTCCGGAAGTAATATTTCTAAAGATGCTGCTAAAAAATTGAAAAATTATGACACCTATTCTTATCTGCCCAACAAGGATACTATTTTAAGTCAGGATTATAATAATCAGCAAATTCAGGAAACTATCATTGCTACCATAAATGATAACATGGCAAGCGAAGGATATGCCATAGAAAATCGTCAACCGGATGTTCTGGTTTACGTGCACACTATGTTCGATGAAAAGGTGGCCGTAAATGCCAATCCTGTTTATACGAATTTTTCATATTATCGCCCCGGGCATTATATAGGGCCCTATTATGAAAATTATACCTATGATAATTATTTTACAATTCAGAGAATTACTGCCGACGATGCCATTAAACAGCTGCCATATAAAGAAAAATCCATTGTAATAGATTTTATTGACAGGAGAACAAACGAGATTTTGTGGCGAGGAACAGCCCCTGAGGAGGAAATTAGCTCGAAAAGATTGGAAAGAGACCTGAGAGATTATGTCGATGAAATATTTACAAAATTTCCCTAATCATATTTAAAAAAGAATTGGCTGTTTAAATTAATTTGTGAATCTTTTTCTGTTTTAGGAAAACAAATCATAACCTCAAATTAGGTCGAGGTCAAATTCAAACAGCCAATTTTTAAATCACTATCTCAACTCAGCCTGGAGTTCCTCTTCAAACTTTTGCTGCAGTTTTTTCATCATTTTGTCTACCTGTTTATCGGTAAGTGTTTTATTTTCATCCTGAAAAGTAAAACTTACTGCATAACTTTTCTTGCCTTGAGGTAGATTATTCCCCTGGTAAACATCAAAAAGGTCAATTTCTTTAAGCAGTTTTTTCTCGGTTTTGAGAGCGATTGCTTCAATTTCTTCGTAAGAGACATCATTATTAAGCAATAATGCGAAATCACGTCTCACCGCTGGATATTTAGGAATAGCGCTAAAATGGGTTTTTTGCGTTTTGATGACTTCAAGCATTGCATCCCAGTTAAAATCAGCATAAAGGACTTCCTGGTCAATATCAAAATGCTTCAGTACTTTCTTTCGAATTACACCAAAGGCAACCAGATTGTTTTTTGCAGAAGAAAATATAAGGCCTTCCGAGAATACATCAGATGTTACCGCGGAAGGTTTTAAATTATCAATTCCCAGTCGCTGAAAAATTGAATGGATTACCCCTTTTAGTAAAAAGAAATCAGTTTTTCCCGAAGCAGTATTCCAACGTTCCGGGTTTCGGTTACCGCTTATAAAAATGGAAAGATGTTTCTTCTCTATGCGGCTGGAGTTAAAATCATGGTAGGTTTTTCCGAATTCAAAAAGTTTGAGATCGCTTCGTTTTCTATTGATATTGTAACTCACCGATTCCAACCCGGAATATAACATAGATTGGCGTAATACCGAAAGATCCTGACTTAAGGGATTCAGCATTTTTACGTTATTAGCTTCTTTGAGTTGTTCACTTAGTTTCGAATAAGTCGGTGTGGTAAGGGAATTAGCCATAGTTTCATAAAAGCCCTGTCCCACCAGCTGGTTCGCTATTAAATTTTGAAGCTTGTAATCTTCAAATTTGGAAGAATTGGCTACTGAGGCATTTAGCTTCTCTCCAAATTTAATATTGTTATACCCGTAGACTCTTAAGATCTCCTCGATTACATCGGCTTCTCGCTGTACATCTACACGGTAAGCCGGGATAGTGAGTCCCATTCCTGTTTCGGTCACGTTATTCACCCTAATTTCTAATGAAGCCAGAATAGATTTTATAGTTTCCTGTTCAAGGTTTTCCCCAATTAGTTTATTCACTTTTTCAAAAGTTAGGAAAACCTGGAAATCTTCAATTTTTTTGGGATAAAGGTCATCGATATCGCTGGTTATCTCACCTCCGGCAATTTCGGTAATTAAAAGGGCGGCGCGTTTTAAGGCATATTCGGTAATGTTTGGATCAATTCCTCGTTCAAATCTAAAAGAAGCATCGGTGTTTAATCCATGTCTTTTCGCAGTTTTTCTTACGCTTACCGGGTTAAAATAGGCGCTTTCCAGAAAAATTTGAGTGGTGCTCGAAGATACCCCGCTAGAAGCTCCTCCAAATACACCTGCGATACACAATGGGTTTTCAGTATCACAAATCATCAAGTCTTCCTGGTGAAGTTCGCGTTCCACTTCATCCAGGGTAGTGAATTTTGTGCCTTTCTCCAGGGTTTTTACCTGGATCTCATTGCCAGCTATTTTTGCAGCATCGAAAGCATGTAATGGCTGGCCAAGTTCATGCATCACGTAATTGGTGGCATCTACTACGTTATTTTTTGGTCCTAGCCCTATTGCTTTTAACCTGTTTTGTAACCATTTTGGGGATTCTTCCACTTTGAGCCCCGAAATTGTCACCCCACAATATCTTGGGGCAAGGGTGGAATCCTCTACCTGGATTTGAATTTTAAGACTTCTATTATCCACATGAAAACTACTGACCGAGGGAGTAATAAGTTCTAAACTCTTAGCCTTCTGGGTGTAACCGGCCTTAAGATCTCTGGCAACTCCCCAGTGGCTCATGGCATCGGCACGATTAGGGGTTAATCCGATTTCAAAGACCTGGTCGTTCTCGACTTCAAAAATCTTTGCCACGGGAGTACCCGGCACAAGATCGTCCTTCATCACCAAAATTCCCTGGTGACTTTGACCAAGACCTAGTTCTTTTTCAGAACAAATCATCCCATAACTGGCTTCTCCTCTGATCTTACCTTTTTTTATAGGCCAGGCTTCTCCTTTTTCATCATAGAGAGTAGTGCCGATAGTGGCCACCGGGACCTTTTGCCCTGCAGCAATATTTGGAGCACCACATACAATTTGTACCCGCTCATCATTTCCGAGATCTACCTGGGTAAGCTGTAATTTATCCGCGTTTGGATGAGGCTTACATTCCAGTACGTGGCCCACTACAATTCCTTCCAGACCACCTTTAATGCTCTGAAATTGCTGTAAACCTTCCACCTCAAGCCCTAGATCGGTAAGTAATTCTCCTGTTTTCTCTGGAGTATCAGGAAGTTTAATAAATTGTTTAAGCCAGTTATATGAAATTTTCATGTCTCAATATTTTCAGTTCGCAAAGATAGTATTACCAATAGTTTTAGCATAATTTGAGGTTTTAATTTTATGGCTTATTTCGGTATTAATAACAAAAGAAAAGGAGCGACCTAAGTTGCTCCTTTCAAACGCTAATTAAATCTAACTATTAATTAAGCTTTCCTTTTAAACTGCATTTCACTTACAAGCTCCCAATCCGGGCTGCCTTCTTTTGGTACATAAATGTTCCATTGAATGTGGTCATTATCGGTTTGGGTAATTTCATGCCTGGCTTTTTTCTGGGTATCGTTTTCATTATAATCCTCTATGAATTCAAATTTTCCGTTGCCATTATCCTTGATCTTAATATCAGATACTTCAATCCCGGTAGGATTTACCGAGCTAATGAAAGCCATTTCATAGGTGTCTTCCATCGCATCATAGGCCACAATTCTTTCGCAGCAAGGAGTATTTCCTTCCCTGGTATGCTTAATTCTCAAGACTGATTCCCCTGGTAAATAGCTAACGTTTTGTGTACTGGCAGGTACCTCCATGGCCTGGCCATCCCTATAGCCGGTTTGGGTGATTTCCCAGTCTCCCGTTAGAAAATCTAACTGGCGGTGTTTATTTTCCAACTTTGCCAGTTTGGAAAGAGAAGCCTGTTTCATTTGGTTTTTCTCCTCTTCATCTTCAATATTTTCAGCCAGTTCTGCTGCCTTTTTAAATTGTTCTTTGGCCTTTTCTTTTTCTCCTTTTTCCAATAGGAGATCCCCGTAAGAGTCATAGGGATTGGCCTGCTCAGGATATTCTTCGATTTGGGCCTTGAAAACCAACTCTGCTGCCTCCAGATCTTTATCTTCCATCATCAGCTTGTAGCCCAAAATATTTAATGGTTCCTGCAGACTTTCAAACTCAGCTGTTTTTTTATTCTCATACAGCTCCATGGCTTTATCAAGCCCGTTAGATTTATATTCCTCATATAATTTCTCTTCTAATGGCACCTTGGTCTCCTCCTGGCTAAACAATAGGCCGCCACATAAAATAAGCATCAAGCTTATTAGCTTTCTTAAATCGATTCCCGTTTTCATAATTTTGATGTTTTGGTTTCTATTTAAATTTACATAATAATGAGGAAAAAGTAGTTCCCTAAAGACCTGCTTATCGCTAGTAATCAGTCGGTTATTTTCTTGTTTGGTTTTGGAAAGCCTTAGTTTTACTAGGAGAACAATAACCGGATAGCCGTGGAAGCAGATTTGTATTTTGGTAGAAATTAAGGGGAAATCAGTAGCCTTTTTTCAACTGGAGCTTAGCTGATATAATTCCAGATATTTTTATGTTTTGCCAATTGGGCATAAGTAAACCGGAGCACCTTATTTTTTTCCAAATTAAGGCTGGGATCTTCTTTTAAGATTTTCATCGCGTGGTAGCGTGCCGATTTTAAGATCTGGTTGTCTTTTACAATATCCGCAATTTTAAGGTTCAACACCCCACTTTGTTGCGTTCCCATAATATCGCCGGGACCCCGAAGTTTTAAATCAACTTCTGCAATTTCGAATCCATCGTTGGTGGCCGTCATGGTTTCCAGCCTTGTTTTACTGTCGTTTGATAACTTATGACCGGTCATTAAAATACAAAAACTCTGCTCAGCGCCACGACCTACCCGACCCCTGAGCTGATGCAGCTGGGACAGGCCAAAACGTTCGGCACTTTCAATGATCATAACACTGGCATTGGGTACGTTTACCCCAACTTCAATAACGGTGGTAGCTACCATAATCTGGGTTTCACCCTTTACAAACCGGTCCATTTCATAATCCTTGGCATTGGATTTCATTTGCCCGTGAACGATAGAGATTTGCATTTGTGGAAATTCGCGGGCGATGCTTTCGTATCCATCCATCAAATCCTTATAATCCATTTTTTCTGATTCCTGGATCAGGGGATAGACCACATATACCTGTCGGCCTTTTTTTATTTCATCCCTGATAAAGGCAAAGACCTTAAGCCGGTTACTGTCATAGCGATGTACGGTTTTTATCGGTTTTCTACCTGGAGGTAATTCATCGATTACCGAAATATCCAAATCGCCGTATAGGCTCATTGCTAAAGTCCTGGGAATGGGCGTTGCGGTCATGACTAAAATATGAGGTGGCACCTTGTTTTTTCGCCATAATTTTGCACGTTGGGCCACCCCAAAACGATGTTGCTCATCTATAACGGCCAGCCCTAAGTTCTTAAATTGAACCTTGTCCTCCAGCAACGCATGGGTCCCGATTAAAATATCTATTTCTCCGTTTTCCAGTTTTTCGTGGATTTCACGTCGTGCTTTGGTTTTAGAAGAACCGGTAAGCAAATAAATATTGACCTCCAGATCTTTACAAAGGGCGACAAGGCCATTGTAATGCTGAATTGCCAGGATTTCGGTAGGAGCCATCAGGCAGGCCTGGAAATCATTGTCCAATGCAATAAACATGGACATAAGGGCCACAATGGTTTTACCTGAGCCTACATCGCCTTGTAGCAAACGATTCATTTGTGCACCGCTTCCCAGATCGGCTCTGATTTCCTTGATTACCCTTTTTTGCGCACCGGTAAGTTCGAAGGGAAGATGATTTTTATAGAACTCACTGAAATTTTGTCCTATTTCTTCAAAAACAAAACCTTTAATTTTCTGTTTCTGAAGCATATTTTTAATCAGTAGCTGCAGCTGGATATAAAACAGTTCTTCAAATTTCAGACGGAACTGGGCCCTGGATAGCAACTCCTGGCTTTGCGGAAAATGAATATTAAAGACAGCATCAGCCTTGCGGAGTAATTTTAACTCGGTGGTTAATTCTGTTGAAAGCGTTTCGTAAAATTCACCTTTAGTCTCGACAAAGAGTTGCTGTATTAATTTATTGACCACCCGGTTGGTAATCCCCGATTTTGCCAGTTTCTCAGTAGATGGATAGACCGGTTGCATCGCGGTTCGAAGCTGTTTTTTATATTCTTCAACCGGTTCCATTTCGGGATGTGGCATACTAAAAACCCCGTTAAACCAATTGGTTTTTCCGAAAATTACATAAGGCACATTGATCTTTAAGTTTTCCCGAATCCATTTCTGTCCACGGAACCAGACGAGTTCCATTTTCCCGGTATCATCCACAAAATCCGCCACCAGGCGGTTGCCTCTTTTCTGCGCTACCGATTTAATATTGGTAATCTTGCCTACCACCTGGACTTCCGATGAATTACGCTGTAACTCGTTTATTTTGTAAAAACGTGTTTTATCCAGATACCGGTTTGGAAAAAAATTCACCAGGTCCTGGTAGGTATGAATGCCAAGTTCTTTCCGAAATAAATCGGCGCGGTTAGGACCGACTCCTTTCAGGTAATCTATAGGGGTTTGCAAAATATTGACCTTCATGCAAACGAAGATATTAAAATCAGGTTTTTTAGGCTGAATTTCATTTAAAAATTAAGCTCTAAATCTTCTAGAGCTATAAATTTATTTAGTTTTCGTAATTTGCCGGTACAGTTTTTATTTATGAAATATTCCATTCTCGTCCTGCTTTTTTGTTTTTTTTGTAACACCTATGGGCAATTGCCAATAGCAGATTCACTGGACCAAATCGATCATATCGATTTTAAAAGGGCCGAAGCAGAAATTTTTTTAAACCCGGAAAAAAAGAAGGTTTCAGGGGAAATCACCTACAATTTTGACATGCTAAAAAGCATTGATTCGTTTTATGTTGATGCCCGGAATATAAATTTTGAAGAGGTTTTGCTAAACGGAGCGTCTAAGGATTTTAGAAATTCCGGGGCTCGGATTTGGATTACCAATCAATTACAGGCCTCGGATAATAATTCGCTGAAACTGAAATTTTCAGTAAAACCAAAAGATGCCTTATATTTTATCAATTGGGATATCGCGGATTCTTTAAACGCGCCGAAACAAATCTGGACACAGGGGCAGGGAAGATATACCTCCAGCTGGCTACCTTCATTTGATGATCAGCGGGAAAAAATAGAGTTCGATATTTCTTATTATTTTCCAAAGGAATTGGAAGTGATGGCCAACGGTAGGCTCACTGGTACTGCGATAAAGGATTCGGTTAAAGAATGGAATTTTCAAATGGAAAGCCCTATGAGTAGTTATTTACTGGCTTTCGCTGCGGCTAATTACGCAGTTCAGGAATCTGAATCTGCCTCAGGAGTTTCTTTACAATATTATATGCCCGTTTGGGATAAAGCAAAAATGGAACCTACCTACCGGCATACCAGAAAAATTTTTAATTTTCTGGAAGGTGAAATCGGGGTGGCTTATCCCTGGGAGAATTACAAACAGGCTCCGGTGCGAGATTTTCTATATTCAGGAATGGAAAATACTTCTGCCACTATTTTTGACCACGCTTTTATTACCGATTCCATCGCCTATAAAGATCGCAATTATGTAAGTGTAAATGCCCATGAAATGGCACACCAATGGTTCGGGAATTTTGTTACGGCAGAAACCCAGAACGATCATTGGTTGCACGAGGGGTTTGCCACTTTTTACGCCTTACTTGCCGAAAGAGAGATTTTTGGAGAGGAGTATTATTACTGGAAACTATACCAATGGGCGGAACAGCTCAAGGAAATGAGCGATAGCGGAAAGGGTGAGCCGGTAACCAGGGCTGGTGCGAGTTCCCTAACCTACTATCAAAAAGGAGCCTGGGCCTTGCATATGCTGCGGGAAAAAGTAGGTAGGGACGCCTTTAATAAGGCAGTAAAAAATTACCTGGAGCTTTACAAGTATAAAACCGCAACCACCGATAATTTTATCGCGGAGGTTGAGGCGACTGCCAATATAGATCTGTCGGATTTTATGTCAAAGTGGTTGAATCAAACGGCTTTCCAGGGTTTTGCAGCATTAAATTCGTTGAAGAAATCTGAATTTATTCAAAAGCATCTTAATATGCTTGCGCTTCGGGAAACGCCCCTTGATAAAAAATCAGAGTTGCTCAGTGCAGCACTTAATTTTCCGGTAAGCGATTATACGGGGCAGGAAGTGGTTTACCAGCTTAAAGGGGAAACCTCCGACCTGGCGATAAATCTTTATAAGAAAGCATTTGCGACTAACAATATTTATGTTCGCCAGGCTATAGCCAGCAGTATGGAGCAAATTCCACCGGAGCTTAAAAATGAATTTGAATCTTTGTTAAATGATAAGTCATACCTCACCAAAGAACTTGCGCTATTAAAATTATGGATGAATTTTCCACAGCAAGTCACCCAATATCTGGATCAAACCAAAGGGGTTGTAGGCTTTACCAATAAAAATGTAAGAATGCTATGGCTTACCCTGAACCTGGTGACACCAAATTATCAGCCACAAAAGAAACAACAAACCTATAATGAACTCTCGGGTTATACCGCTAAGTATTACCCCATTGAAGTCCGGGAGAATGCTTTTGGCTATTTATACCAGATAAATAGTTTTAGCACCCAGAACCTGCTGGACCTTATGCAGGGTACCCAGCATCCAGCTTCCAGATTTAGAAATTATTCCAGAGAATTGCTTGCCGAGTTGCTAAAGCGTGAAGAATATCGGCAAAAATTCTTAGCTTTAAAAGACAGACTTTCTCAAAAAGAGTGGGATTATCTGCAATCAAAAATTAATTAATGCGGGCACTGGTCATATCGGGTGGGGGTAGTAAAGGCGCATTTGCCGGTGGTGTAGCCCAGTATTTAATTGAGGAATTAAAGCGGGATTATGAGCTTTATTTGGGGACTTCAACAGGGAGTTTGCTGATATCTCACCTTGCCCTAAGGGAATGTGAAAAGATAAAACAAACCTATACCTCGGTAGATCAGTCGAGCATTTTTAGCAATCGCCCTTTTCATATCAAACGACGCCATGGTTACGACCAAATTAGCATCAATCATTTTAATGTGTTTCGCAATTTTTTAAAAGGAAGAAAAACTTTTGGAGAAAGTAAAAACCTGAGAAAGCTCATTAGCGCTACGCTAACCAAAGAAGAATTTTCAAGGCTCCAGGTCTCTACAAAGGATATCGTGGTGACCGTTTCTAATATCTCCTTGAATTCGGTAGAATACAAATCCGTTAAAGATTTTGAATATGAGGAATTCTGTGACTGGATCTGGATCTCGTGTAATTACACTCCGTTTATGAGTTTGGTGCAAAAAAATGGATGTGAATATGCCGATGGCGGCCTGGGAACTATGGTACCTATTGAAGAGGCCATACAACGCGGTGCCACCCATATAGACGCGGTAATCTTACAAACGGAAGCTACCTTTTATAACAGGATGCCTTCCAGGAATGTTTTTGGACTAATCACCAATTTATTCCAGTTCATGCTCGATAGAATTGAAAAACAAAATATTAAAATCGGGAAATTTGCCGCTGCCAATAAGAATGTTACCATAAATTTTTACTTCACGCCTACTGTATTGACTACCAATTCCCTTATTTTTGATGAAAAACAAATGAAGTCCTGGTGGAAAACTGGTTATACTTATGCCAGAGAAAAAAACGAGGAGATTAATCAAATTGAACCTTAATGCGAGCACTGGTAATATCTGGAGGGGGTAGTAAAGGCGCTTTTGCAGGCGGCGTTGCCCAGTATTTAATACAGGAGGAAGGCAAGAAATACGATTTGTTCCTGGGTACTTCAACCGGGAGTTTGCTTATTCCGCATCTGGCGATGGGCAATATTGATAAGGTTTACGAAATCTATACCAATGTAAACCAGCGCAAGATTTTCAGTATAAATCCTTTTGTGGTTAAACGTAAAGAAGGCCGGGAATATGTGACGATCAATTACTTTAATATGTTTTGGCAATTTGTGCGCAAGAAAAGAACTTTTGGCGAAAGCCAAAACCTCAGAAAACATATAAAACGAAATTTTACTCAGGAGAATTTCGATGAGCTCAAAAACCAGGTAGAAGATGTGATTGTAACTGTTTCAAATCTGTCAAAGAACCGGGTAGAATATAAGTCCATTAATGATTTTTCTTATGAAGATTTTTGTGACTGGATTTGGATTAGCTGTAATTACATTCCCTTTATGAGCCTTGCAAAAAAAGACGGGTTTGAATACGCTGATGGGGGATTGGGATGTGTGGTGCCGATTCGGGAGGCCATAAAACGCGGGGCAACCGAAGTTGATGCAATTATCCTGGAAGCGGAAAATATGGAATATAATAAGGTCCTTGGGAAAAACCCATTTTCCTTAATGATCAACCTTTTTGGATTTTTACTGGATCAGGTGGAATATCACGATATCGTGGAGGGGAAACTCGCAGCTCTAAATAAGAAAGTGAAACTCAATACCTATTATACGCCGACAAAACTTACCGAAAACTCACTGGTTTTCAATAAAAAATTAATGACCCAGTGGTGGCAGCAAGGTTATGATCACGCTAAGGAAAAGCATTTGCAGTTTTTGGCAACCAAACGCAAAAGCTTTTTTGGTTTGTTTTAAATCATGTGTTTGACTTCATTTTTAAGGTAAGCAAGGGCAGCTTGGGTTGGAGATTCTTTTTCCATTAAATTTTTCAGGATTATTTCTCTCAGTTTATCAGCATCAGTTACACTCTCCTGCTGGTTGGCCTTTCGAATAATACCGATGGTTGCATTTTTTGCCGTTTTTATATAGCCCCAACATTCTGTAGAAAGATAGATTTGCTGGGCGAGGTTGTGTTCGAATTCCTGTTCAATAGTATTGATCAATAAGCGTTCATAAGCTTCTTTTTCATCAGAATTAGGCTTTACCCGAAATAGTATTTTACCCGGAGAAATGCGTTCTAAAAAGAGCGTCATTCTTTCATAGGCCTGTAATTTCAGAGGCAGTGCTGTTTTTTGGCTTTCCCGATGTAATAAAAATCTTCTTCGATTTTCTTCATTTTTATTATAAGAACTGAAAAAATAAAAGGCTACTCCGCCAACGATAAGCGCCGGTAAAATAGCCAGTAGGATTTGAGAGAGTTCGATCTGGTTCATTGGTTTTTATTGTGTGGTGTGGTTTGTTCGGTCTCAGCTTCTTTGGTTGTGACTTCTTTTCGCTTATAAGCTGCTCCTAAATTGGGATCGTTTTTATGCACGTTAACACCCTGGAAAGGTACTTTTTCTTTATGATAAGAAAAAGTGCCAGCCAGGCTTTTTGCGAGGTTTTTATCACTAAGATTTATTTCAACATCATCCATGGTAAACTGACAGGGATGTTCGTAGCCACAGGCATGGGTCATTTCTAAGAGTTCTTTTCTGAATTTTGTAAAATAGTAATTCACGCGACGGGATTTGTCTTTCACGTTTATCCCGGCCTGCAGCCATTTATTTTGTGTGGCAATCCCGGTGGGGCAGGTGTTGTTGTGGCAGGATTGTGCCTGAATACAACCAATACTCATCATTGCTTCCCGTGCTACATTAATACAGTCGGCGCCCAGGGCAAAAGCCATAGCGGCATTCGCTGGAAAACCGAGTTTTCCACTTGCCACAAAGACAATCCTATTGGTAATTCCTTCATTTAAAAAAATCTGGTATACATCGGTAAAAGCGTAGATCCAGGGAAGGGAAACATGGTCCGCAAAACTAGGAGGTGCTGCGCCGGTCCCACCTTCACCGCCATCTATGGTGATAAAATCAGGGCCGCGCTTTGTTGTAGCCATAATAGAGGCCAATTCTTTCCATTGGTCTAATTTGCCCACTGCCGATTTTATCCCAACGGGAAGCCCGGTGGCCTCGGCTATTTGTTCAATAAAATCAATCAATTCCGGGATATTGTTAAAGGCTGAATGGCTTGGTGGGGATAAAACATCTTTGCCCAGGGGGACATGCCTTATTTCCGATATTTCCCTGGTGATTTTTGAAGCCGGCAGAACACCCCCTTTTCCTGGTTTGGCTCCCTGTGATAGTTTAATCTCAATGGCCCGGATCTCTTTATTATTTTTTACTAATTCTATCATTTTCTCCATAGAAAAGTTTCCATTTTCATCCCTGACGCCAAAATAGCCGGTTCCAAAATGAAAAACAACATCAGCTCCTTTTTGATGGTAAGGAGAGAGCCCTCCTTCCCCGGTGTTATGATAAGCTCCTGCTTCTTTACAACCTTCATTTAAAGAGGCTATAGCTTTAGCTGATAAAGAACCAAAACTCATGGCGGAAACATTGATAATGGAAGCCGGTCTAAATGGTCTTTTTCTTTTATTGAACGCTCCCATCACCTTAGCACAGGCAATAAACCCCGGATCTAAATTATTGGGATGGTCTTCTTTAAGTTTAAGCGGCAACAGGGAATTATTGATGAAGATATAATGGGTGGAAAAAATATCCTGGTCGGTTCCAAATCCTTCGTAATTATTTTCATTTTTCGCTGAAGCATATATCCAACCCCGCTCACTTCGGTTAAAGGGGAGTTCTTCCCGGTTATTAGCTACTATGTACTGTCTTAATTCGGGGCCAATCCCTTCCAGTAGGTACCTAAAATGACCAATAATGGGGAAGTTGTGTTTGATTGTGTGTTCCCGGTTAAAAAATATATCCTTAATCGCTATTACACTAAGAAAAATAAGAATCCATCCCCACCAGGGAATTATCTCTAAAATATTAAAAAGGTTTTCCATAATTATTGGTTTAGGTAATCTATAGCTAACTGAGCCATGGTTTTCACTCCAAGTAACATTCCGCTTTCATCTATAAAAAAGTCGGGGGTATGGTGGGGTGCCGGTTTTTTGGAATCTAAAGGTTTGCCACCCAGGAAATAGTAAAATCCAGGTACCTCTTCCTGGAAGAAGGAAAAATCTTCTCCTCCGGTAGTAGCTTTGGCTAAGATGACGTTTTGTTTTCCTGCTACTTTTTGTAAAGTCGGTAACATCTTAGCCGTGAGCTGAGGATCATTATAAGTTATCGCGGTCTTATTTTGGATCTCAATTGTAGCTTCGCCTTTATATGCCTTAGCAATAGCAGGAACCATTTCGTTCATCCTTTTGAGAATTAAGGTTTTCATTTCGGGATCCAAAGTCCTAATAGTCCCAACCATTTCTGCAGTTTCAGGAATAATGTTAAAGCGGACGCCACTTGTGATCTTTCCCACCGTAATTACCGCGGCCCCATCTACAAGTTTAGCCTCCCGGCTGATAATAGTTTGCAACCCATCTATGATTTTAGCGGAAATCAGGATAGGATCAGTTCCGCTCCAGGGCGCAGAGCCGTGGGTCTGCTCTCCTTTTACTTTTATCACAAAACGTTCTACCGCCGCCATAGTGCCCTCTGGTTTATATTTAATGGTTCCAACCGGGGTTTCCGAATTGATATGGAGCCCGAAAATTGCGTCAACATCAGGATTTTTCAGTACGCCTTCTTTGATCATAAGGGAAGCGCCGCCTTCTTCCCCCGGGGGTGCACCTTCCTCTGCCGGTTGAAATAAAAATTTCACCGTTCCTTTTATCTTGTCTTTATTTTTTGAAAGGATTTCAGCCACACCCATCATAATGGCAATGTGAGTGTCATGGCCGCAAGCATGCATCACCCCGGTTTCTGAACCTAAAAATGCTGTTCTCACTTCCGATTTAAATGGGAGGTTATTTCTTTCGGTGACCGGAAGTGCATCAATATCAGCCCTAAGTGCCACGGTTTTTCCTTCACTGTCACCTTTTAGGATACCTACAACCCCGGTTTTGGCCACCCCGGTGGTGGTTTCTATCCCCAGGCTTTTTAAATGGGCTGCGATCTTTTGGGCGGTTTGAGTTTCCCGGTTAGAGAGTTCGGGATGTTGGTGAAAATCCCTTCGCCAGGAAATCACCTGTGCTTCTATTTTCTCTGCCGCAGCATTTATTTCGGGATCGATTTCCTGGGCCGCCAAAGTAAGGCTAAAAAGCCCAAACAGGCTGAATAAAAAAGTTTTCATAAGTTATGTTTCGTTCCGGATCTGGTTTGTAGAAACTTAAAGATATTAAAAACTTAAATAATCGCCTGTTCCCAATCTTAGTTTGTTAAAAACAAAGTGGGTTTCAGGTTTATAATTTGTCTCATTTTGGTTAATTTCACGCATTTAAAAAACTCAAGAGATTGGAAGCTTATTTAGCCGAATTAAATGATGCCCAGCGTGCGCCTGTATTGCAAAAGGATGGCGCAATGATTGTAATTGCTGGAGCAGGATCTGGAAAAACCAGGGTACTTACTTACCGTATTGCTTATCTTATGAGCCAGGGAGTAGATCCTTTTAATATTTTATCGCTCACCTTTACCAATAAGGCAGCCCGGGAAATGAAAACCCGGATCGCTAAAATTGTTGGTAACAGCGAAGCGAAGAATCTCTGGATGGGAACTTTTCACTCCATATTTGCTAAGATCTTACGGTTTGAAGCCGATAAATTAGGCTATCCTTCAAACTTTACTATTTACGATACCCAGGATTCTCAGAGTGTAATAAGGGCAATTATCAAAGATATGCGTCTTGATAAAGACGTTTACAAATATAAACAGGTATACAGCCGCATCTCTTCCTATAAGAACAGTTTAATTACGGTAAAGGCATATTTTCAAAACCCAGAGTTGAAAGAGGCCGACGCGATGTCCAAAAAGCCGCGCCTGGGGGAGATTTACCAGGAATACGTGGAGCGTTGTTTTAAAGCCGGGGCTATGGATTTTGATGACCTGCTGCTCAAAACAAACGAGCTTTTAAATCGTTTTCCCGAAGTGCTTCATAAATACCAGAATCGTTTCCGATACATTTTGGTAGATGAGTACCAGGATACCAATCATTCGCAGTATTTAATTGTAAAGGCACTTTCCGATAAATTTCAGAATATATGTGTGGTTGGAGATGATGCGCAGAGTATTTATGCGTTCCGCGGTGCCAATATCAATAATATCCTGAATTTCCAGAAGGATTATGAGAATGTGCAAATGTACCGTCTGGAACAAAATTACCGTTCTACCAAAAATATTGTAAATGCGGCCAACTCCATAATAGAAAAGAATAAAACCAAGCTTGATAAAATAGTCTGGACAGCCAATGATGAAGGGCCAAAGATTGTGGTAAATCGTTTGTTGACCGATGGGGAAGAAGGCCGATTTGTAGCGAGTTCTATTTTTGAGAATCGAATGCAAAATCAGATGAATAATGGAGATTTTGCTATTTTATACCGAACTAACGCACAAAGCAGGGCCATGGAGGACGCCCTTAGAAAGAAGGAAATTCCCTATAGAATTTACGGAGGCCTATCATTTTACCAGCGAAAGGAAATTAAGGATGTCCTCTCTTATTTAAGGCTTTTAATAAACCCCAAGGATGAGGAAGCCCTTAAACGGGTAATCAATTACCCTGCACGTGGAATCGGTCAAACTACTATGGATAGGTTGAGTATTGCCGGAAATCAGTATGGGAAATCCATCTTTGAAATTATAGAGAATATAGATCACCTGGATCTAAAAATAAATAAAAGTACACGTACCAAGCTTGATAATTTCGTGAATATGATCAAGAGTTTCACGATTTTAGCCGAGAATGCGGATGCTTTTACTGTAGCAGATACCGTAACCAAGAAAACCGGTCTGGTCCAGGAATTAAAAAAGGACGGGACCCCGGAGGGCATTGCCAGAATTGAAAATATTGAGGAATTACTCAACGGGATCAAAGATTTTGTTGAGGGGCAAAAAGAACTGGCCGATGCCAGTGGTTCTTTAGCGGAATTCCTGGAAGACGTGGCCCTGGCTACCGATATGGATAAGGATACCGGGGACGATGATCGCGTGGCCTTAATGACCATTCACCTGGCAAAAGGACTGGAGTTTCCGTATGTATATATTGTAGGACTGGAAGAGGACCTGTTTCCTTCTGGTATGAGTATGAATACCCGAAGTGAGCTGGAAGAGGAACGACGTTTATTCTATGTGGCCCTTACCCGGGCCGAAAAACAGGCCTACCTTACTTATACGCAGTCCCGATACCGATGGGGAAAACTTGTAGATGCTGAACCAAGCAGGTTTATTGGAGAAGTAGATGAGCAGTATATGAATTATATGATTCCGCAGGATGACTATAAATACAAACCCCTTATCGATACGGACATTTTTGGGGATGATATTGATAAAAGCAAACTTCGTCAAAGCAAACCTAAGGGAGGAACGCCTCCACCGGCGCATAAACCCAGCGAATCTCAATTGAGAAAATTACGAAAGTTAAAGCCCGCAGGTCCAGAACCAGAAAAAGCTACCAATGCTATAAAACTGGAAGCCGGAAATGTAGTTGAACATATGCGTTTCGGGAAGGGAAAAGTACTTGCGATAGATGGCGCAGGTCAGGATAAAAAAGCTGAAATCGACTTTGAAAATGGCGGTATTAAAAAGCTGCTTTTAAGATTTGCAAAGCTAAAATTGATCTCATAATACTCGTTAAACTTCTGTTATATAAAGCCGCCTCACGCGGCTTTCTTTTTATCTTCAAAGAAAAAAGATGATTAAAGAGGGAAGTAAGGTAAGTTGGCCATGGGGTAAAGGAAAAGCTCAAGGGAAAGTGATCAGGACTTATGCTAAGGAAGTGACCAAAACTATAGATGGAAGCGAAATTACCCGAAAAGGAGCGCACGGCAATAAAGCCATTTATATCAAACAGGAAGACGGAAGCAAAGTGCTAAAGCTGGAAAGTGAAGTTTCTAATTCTGATTAATTGCACCAATTTTAAAAATAACTGCGCGAAAATTTGTAAATTCTCGAGTATTAAAAATGATAACTATGGCTGAATTACTTAAAATTTACGACGAGAACCCAAGTCAGAAACATATTAATAAAGTAGTAGAAATCTTAAGGAATGGGGGACTGATTATTTATCCTACCGATACCGTCTATGGCCTTGGATGTGATATCACCAACACGGCGGCATTAGAAAAGATCGCCCAGATCAAAGGAGTTAAACTTGAAAAGGCAAATTTTTCTTTCATCTGTGAAGATTTAAGTAATCTCTCAGATTATGTGAAGCAAATAGATTCCGCAACTTTTAAAATTCTTAAAAGAAACCTTCCTGGTCCTTACACCTTTATTCTTCCCGGAAATAATAACCTCCCAAATGTCTTTAAGAAGAAGAAAACTGTTGGCATTAGGGTACCCGATAATGCTATTTGTAAAAGTATTGTCGCTACCCTGGGCAACCCGATTGTTTCCACTTCTATTTACGATGAAGATGAGGTGATAGAATATACTACAGATCCTGAATTGATCAAAGAAAAATGGGATCATTTGGTAGACCTTGTTATAGATGGAGGTTATGGGGATAATATTCCCTCCACTGTTATAGATCTTACAAATTCTCAGCCCGAAGTAATAAGGGAGGGAAAAGGCAGTATCGAAATTATGTAGTTTTAAATTAAATTTTTGATAAGACGTTAAAAGCCTGCTAAATGCAGGCTTTACTTTTTTATCGAGAGCTGTAGTTGCTATCTTAATAAAAAATACATAATGAATTATATACAAACTAAAAACGAAGAAAACGGGAATACCATAAAACTGGCCTATAAAGATTATGGCCAGGGTCAACCTGTAATTCTTATTCATGGCTGGCCTTTAAGTCAGCATATGTGGGAATACCAGGTAGAGAAAATTGTAAAGGCGGGCTTCAGATGTATTAGCTATGATCGCCGTGGATTTGGAGATAGTGATAAACCCTGGGAAGGCTATGATTATGATACCCTGGCTTCCGATCTAAATGATGTGATTACAGCCCTGGGGCTATCCAATGCTGTAATTGTTGGTTTCTCCATGGGTGGAGGAGAAGTGGCTCGATTTATTGGAAAATACGGGACTGCCAATATTGAGAAGGCAGCGCTGATCTCTGCGGTTCCTCCATTTATGCTGAAAACCGATGATAATCCTAAGGGACTTGAAAAGGAGGTTTTTGAAGGTTTTAAGCAGTCTATTAGAAAAGACCGCGCTGGGTTCCTGGCAGGATTTGGCGATAAATTTTACAATTTTGATAAAAATAAAGATCGGATAAGTGAACAGCAGAAACACTACGACTGGAGCATTGCCTGCAAAGCATCATCAAAAGCTACATTAGACTGCGTGGATGCTTTTGGATTGACCGATTTTAGGGATGATCTTAAGCAATTTGATGTGCCGACCCTAATAGTACACGGGGATAGGGATGAAATCGTTCCTTTAGAACTGGCTGGAGGGAAAAGCAAAGACCTGGTTAAGGACAGTACTTTTGAAGTAATAGAGGGAGCTCCCCATGGTTTGGTGATGACCCATAAAAAAGAATTCAATGAGGTATTATTAAGATTTTTAAAAACTTAAGCTCCAGAAAAATTTTCTAAAAATAAAAAGACCCTGCATTTCCAGGGTCTTTTATAATATAAGTTAAGAAATTAAATCAGTTTACTCAGCGTCAGAAGCAGCTTTCATACCTTCTTCGATCATACCGTAGAATTGGTCTAATTTTGGAAGAACTACAATTCTTGTTCTTCTGTTTTTAGCACGTCCTTCGGCAGTGTCATTGGAAGCAACAGGAACGTAGTAACTTCTACCAGCTGCGGTCATTCTTGCTGGTTCAACATTGAATTCCTCCTGAAGCGTTCTCACTACTGAAGTTGCTCTTTTTACACTAAGATCCCAGTTATCTTCAAACATAGCAGTGCTAATTGGCTTGTCATCAGTATGTCCTTCTACCATAAACTCGATGTTCGGCTTGTTTTTTACAACGGTAGCAACTTTTCCTAGAACTTCTTTAGCACGTTCAGAAACATTGTACTTACCACTATCAAATAAAAGTTTATCTGAGATAGAAACGTAAACTACACCTTTTTCCACATTGATTTCAATGTCCTCGTCAGAAATGTTTCCTAAGGCTCCTTTAAGACTGGTTACCAGGGCTAAAGTTACAGAGTCTTTTTTATTAATGGCATCACGCATATTCTTGATTGCCAAATCTTTTTCTTTAATGCTTTCCAAAGAACGTTCAAGGTTTTCTGCTTCCTGTTTAGAAAGAGTAGCAAGATCTCCAACGTTGTTAAGCAATGCCGCGTTGGTATTGTTAAGTCTTGAAATTTGCTCATTCATATTTTCTTTGTCTTCTAAACACGCATTCAGTTTAATGGTAGCGGTATTTAGTTCATCCTGAGTCTGTTTGTGTTTTGTTTCAAGCTCAGCATATTTTTTATTAGATACGCAAGAGGAAAACAATAGTACGGCGGTTGCCGATAAAAGCATAATTCGTTTCATAATCTTGTAATTGTTATTAATGTTAGAGTTTCAAAAGTATCAAAAAAATGTAAAGCTTAAAAGAAGCGATACCATTAGTTGATGCCTTTTATTTTAATTTTGAAAATTCCTTTCTTTTCAAGCAAAAATAAGACCAAATAATTGATTTTGTCTGGAAATATTTTGGGTTTTTTGGTATTCCTTTTCGCTTTAAATAAATTTTTTTAAAGTTACGGTAAAATGCACTATGTGCCTGAAGAATAGTATATAAATGTGAAAATTTTCCTTCAGCCAGGAATTTGATTCCAGCAACTCCATCCAAAATCATCCTTATAAATAAAATGCCAAACACATGGGTTGCCGGCAGGTTTTTTAAAAGCATATATAAACTGTTCCTAAAATTGAAAAAGGTTTTTCTGGGATTCATGCGATCCAAAGTAGCACCCCCCACATGGTGAACGCTGGAAAGCCCGGAAGATTTTATATGATAGCCCAAATTATGAATTCGCCAGCATAAATCAATTTCCTCCTGGTGGGCAAAAAAATCTTCATCCAGGGCACCGGCTTCCCAGTAAACACTTTTTTTAATCGCCAGGCAGGCACCGCTAGCCCAAAAAATTGGAACATCCTGGTTGTACTGCCCGTGGTCTTTTTCCAGGGTTTCAAAAATTCTTCCCCGACAAAACGGGTAACCGTATTTATCAATGAAGCCACCTGCTGCCCCGGCATATTCAAAATAGTCTTTTCTTTTAAAATCTAATATTTTTGGCTGAACCACCGCTGTTTTAGGCTCATCTTTTAAAATTTGAAGAACTGGTTTTAACCAGTCTTTGGTAACCTGCACATCACTGTTTAAAAGTACGAAAATATCTTCCTGTAAACCTGAAAGCGCCAGGTTATAGCCTTTTGCAAATCCCCCATTTTCTTTGTTCTCTATTATATTTACCTCGGGAAAATTTCCTTTTATAAAGCTCACGGAATCATCGCTGGAAGCATTATCTGCTACATAAACCCTGGCCTCCTTAGAATAACGAATTACACTGGGGAGAAACTGCTCCAGCAAATTGCGCCCGTTCCAGTTTAAAATCACTACTGCTGTGGTCATAGGTTTTCAGAAGTTTTAGGAGAAATATAATCCGGAATTTCACTTAAGAATTGATATTTCTCTTTTTTATAATCCAGTTTGCAGTAATAATGTTGAAGGCCATTGGTAAGCATTAAATAATCGGCCTGCAGGCTAAGGTTGTACCTGGCAATCTGGTCAAACACATCCTGGGTGATTTTGATATGAGGAGCCTTGCATTCTACCACGACTTTTATTTTTCCCTCGGGATAGAAAACAACCGCATCATAGCGTTTAGTGAGTTTTCCCAGTTTGAGTTGTTTTTCAACGTTGATATGGTTCTTTGGGTAATTTTTGTCTAAAGTAAGAAATTTGATGACGTGTTGTCTTACCCATTCTTCGGGGGTTAAGACCACAAATTTTTTCCGGAGTTCATCAAAAACGGCTATTTTATTTTCACTATTTTTGAACCGAAACCTATACTTTGGAAAATTTAGCGCTAACATAGGCCAAAAGTAAAAAACAAAACCACAGTGCTGCAAACTTCGGTTTAAATTAAAATTCAAAAAATCCTTCAGGTTAATGGACGAAGCAAAAGAGATTGTGAATAATATTCAAAATGGTAGTATTTCGCCGCTTTACTTTTTAATGGGCGAAGAACCTTATTATATAGACAGGATCTCAGATTTTATAGCGCAAAACATGCTGGCTGAGGAGGAAAAAGGCTTCAACCAGATTGTGATGTACGGTCGCGATACTAGTATAGACGAAATTATCAGTAATGCCAAACGGTATCCAATGATGGCCGAGAGACAGGTTATCATTGTCAAAGAAGCACAAGATCTTTCCCGAAGCATTGAAAATCTGGTAGCTTATGCTGAAAATCCTCAGCCTACCACCACTCTGGTTTTTTGTTACAAATATAAGAGCCTGGATAAAAGGAAAAAACTTTCTAAAGTCCTGAAAAAGAATGGGGTTTTGTTTGAAAGCAAGCGCCTATATGAAAATCAGGTGGCCGACTGGATTATGAAGACCCTGAAAACCAGAAATTATACCATTTCACCTAAAGCAGCACAAATGCTGGTGGAATTTTTAGGAATTGATCTTGGGAAAATCGATAACGAATTGAATAAACTTCAGCTTATTACTCCTGAAGGTACTCAAATTACCCCCGAGCTCATTGAACAGAATATAGGGATAAGCAAGGATTTTAATAATTTTGAATTAAGAAAAGCCATTGGGATGCGAGATTCTTTAAAGGCCCATCGCATTGTAAATTACTTTGCGCAGAACCCCAAGGACAATCCAATGGTGGTGACCATTTCTCTTTTATTTTCTTATTTCTCCCAGCTTATGCAATACCACGGCCTGCCTGATAAATCTAAAGCCAACGTGGCCAAACAACTTAAAGTGCATCCTTATTTTGTCGGGGATTATATAGCGGCTGCTAAAAATTATCCTATGAAAAAGGTAAGTCAGATAATTGGACTGCTACATCAAAGTGATGTAAAAGGAAAAGGAGTTGGTGCGGTGAATGTTTCCCACGGGGATTTACTTAAAGAATTAATGGTTAAGATTTTAAACTAAAATTATGGTAAAATTAAACACCTGGATTAGCGCCGCCAGATTAAGGACGTTACCATTATCGGTTTCTGGAATTATAGTAGGTACTACTATTGCCGTAAACCAGGGTGTTTTTAACCTTAGCATCTTTAGTCTGGCCCTGGCCACCACTTTGGGTTTGCAGATTCTTTCTAATTTTGCCAATGATTATGGTGATGGGGTAAAAGGAACTGATAATGATGATAGGCTAGGGCCTCAAAGGGCCATTCAAAGCGGGCTTATTACCCAAAAGGAAATGCTCCAGGGAATTGTCATTACCGCAGTGGTTACTTTGCTTTTTGCCATTTTACTGATTGCTGCAGCTTTTGGGAAAGAGAATTTAGCTTATGCTTTGTTTTTTTTTCTTTTAGGTGTGGCTGCAATTGCCGCAGCTATAAAATATACCGTTGGCAAATCAGCTTATGGTTATCGTGGACTGGGGGATCTTTTCGTATTTATTTTCTTCGGCTTAGTTGCGGTTTACGGTTCCTATTTTTTATATGCTCATCAATGGAATTGGATAGTGTTGCTTCCCGCCTTTAGTATTGGTTTTTTAAGTATGGGGGTGTTGAACCTGAATAATATGCGTGACCGGTTATCCGATCAAAAAGCAGGTAAAAATACCCTGGTGGTAAAACTCGGAGCCGAAAACGCCAAAACCTATCATTATTGCCTTATCCTGGGCGCGATATTATGCCTGGTATTATTTACAGTATTCACTTTAGAGCGTGTAAATGATTTTCTTTATATCCCTGCTCTAATTCCCTTAATACTTCATCTTAAAAGAGTGGTTGAAAATGAAAATGCTGCCCTGCTGGATCCGGAACTTAAGATTTTAGCGCTCTCTACTTTTGCCACTGCCATACTATTTGGCCTGGGTCAAATCTGGTAAGAAGTTTAACAAAATTATATATTTTGGTATTTTAAGCGTTTTTCATTGAATCCTTACATTAGAGCAAACCATAAAAATTAAGTTATGAAAATCACATATTACGGTCAGAGTTGCTTTGGAATTAAAATTGGCGATATCAATGTATTGGTGGATCCTTTTATCACGGGAAATGATCTGGCAAAAGATAAAATCAAAATTAAGGATTTAAAGGCAGATTTTATTTTAATCACCCATGCGCATCAGGATCATACTTTAGACGCGGAGGAAATTGCTAAAAATACAGGAGCGGTAATTGTGAGTAATTTTGAAATTGCCAGTCACTATGAAGAGAAAGGCATTGAGGTGCATCCGATGAACCACGGGGGAAGCTGGGATTTTGAGTTCGGAAAAGTGAAATATGTAAACGCTATCCATTCCAGTTCCTTTTCCGATGGGAAATACGGAGGTCAGCCAGGAGGATTTGTCATTGAAGGAGAGCATAAAAATATCTATATTGCAGGCGATACAGCGCTCACTATGGATATGAAGTTGATCCCGCAGCACACCATTTTAGACCTGGCCATTCTACCAATTGGTGACAACTTTACCATGGGCATCGAAGATGCGATCGTGGCAAGTGATTTTGTTGAATGTGATAAGGTTTTGGGTTGTCATTATGATACCTTTGGTTATATTGAAATAGACCACGAAGAGGCAAAAAGAAAGTTTTTTGATCAAGGAAAAGACCTTATGCTTCTTGAAATTGGGGAGAGCCTGGAATTATGATTTAGGCTTGCACCGATAAAAAATATATATGCAGGCAGATTATAAAAAGTATACCTTAAATTTTAAACGCCCCAGTGGAACTTCACGGGGCGTTCTTACCACTAAAGAAACCTGGTTTTTGAAAATTTCCGATGACGATAAAGTCGGTTATGGCGAATGTGGGATCCTCAGGGGTCTTAGCATAGATGATAGACCAGATTATCAGGAGAAATTGCGGTGGACATGCAATAACATTGATCTGGGTGAAACTGTGCTTTGGGAGGAGCTAAGGGAGTTTCCTAGTATTCAAATTGGGATAGAAATGGCTTTTAGGTCACTCAATGCTAGGAAGCCTTTTGAGTTATTCCCTTCAGCCTTTACAAAAGGAAAAGCTTCCATCCCTATCAACGGACTCATTTGGATGGGAGAAAAAGAATATATGAAAGCCCAGATTCAGGAAAAGATTGAAGCGGAATTTGATTGTATAAAGATGAAAATTGGAGCCATAGATTTTCAAACTGAACTGGAACTTTTAAAATATATCCGCGGCGAATTTTCCTCTGAAGAAATTGAATTGCGAGTAGATGCGAATGGCGCATTTAAACCGGATGAAGCCCTGGAAAAACTCAGGCGTCTAAGTGAATTTGAAATACATAGTATAGAACAGCCTATTAAGCAGGGTCATTGGAAAACGATGGCGGATTTATGTAGAGAAACTCCTATTCCCATTGCTTTGGATGAAGAGCTGATCGGAATTTTTAATGTAACAAAAAAGAAAGAACTCTTACTAACTACACAAGCTCAATATATTATTTTAAAGCCGAGTTTGATCGGCGGGTTTAAGGGCACCCAGGAGTGGATAGATCTAGCGGAGGAAAACGGTATTGGATGGTGGATTACCAGTGCTTTGGAGAGCAATCTTGGACTAAATGCAATTTCGCAATTTGCCTATACCAAAAACAATAAAATGCCGCAGGGGCTTGGAACAGGAAGTTTATACACCAATAATATTCAAAGTCCCTTAGAGGTAAAAAATGGAAATATTCACTATAATCCAGCCAGGGGTTGGAAATTTAATTTTTAATAAATGTATATAGCACAGGCATTTCGATTTCATCATGAGTTATGGAGGTACATTGTCGGAGTAATTATTATTATGTTCGGGGTGATTATTGCACAAATTCCTTTCGCAATAGCTTTGGCTTTAGCAGGAGGGTTTGATGTAGGTATGGATGAATCGGGAATGCTGGGATTTTTTGATTCAAACCTTACGCTGTTTTTTCTTTTGCTGCCTTTTGCGGTGGGATTTTTTGCAGTGCTTTTTAATGCAAAATACATTCATGGGCAACCCCTGTTAAGCCTGACGACAACTCGTAAAAAGATGGACTGGAGCCGAGTTTTCTTCGCTTTTATCCTTGTAGCTGTTTTTACCATAGTTAGTACTTTGGGATATTATTTTATTTATCCGGAGGATTATCTACTGAATTTTAAACCGGAATCTTTTCTTATTTTGTTGGGAATTGCCATTGTATTTATTCCTTTACAAACCAGTTTTGAAGAATATATGTTTCGTGGTTATTTAATGCAGGGGCTAGGTGTTTTCGCCAAGAACCGTTGGGTCCCCTTATTTCTGACGTCTATAATTTTCGGGGGGCTGCATTATTTCAATCCAGAAGTTGGCCAGTTGGGGGATATCATCATGATTCATTACATTGGCACGGGCTTTATGCTTGGTATTATGACGTTGATGGATGAAGGACTTGAACTTGCCCTGGGGTTCCATGCGGCCAATAATTTAGTAGCTGCACTTTTAATTACGGCTGACTGGACTGCTTTTCAAACCGAATCCATTTTTAAGGATATTTCTGAACCTACCGCGGGTTTTTGGGATATAGTAATACCTGTATTTATAATTTATCCGCTTTTCCTTTTTATTATGGCTAAGAAATATGGCTGGAGTGACTGGAAAAATAAACTCTTCGGAAAGGTTGAAAAACCTGAAACCATAAAACTTTCAGAAGAAAGTTAAATTAATCATTACAATTTGCTAACTTTCAATATATAGAAATGTAACATATTTGGTTTTAAATATGGCAGATAAGTATAAAGTACCGGATACCCACCCCGATTTTAGGCTCAATAAACGACATTTCACAAATGCCGAATTACATGTCGCTGCCTATCATTTTATAAAGGAAGGTGAAGCTTTCGAAGAAAAAGTGGGAAGTTTCCTTTTAGAATGGATCAAACCTTCAAAGTATATCGAGGTTAAAACTTCAGGTTCAACCGGAAATCCAAAAATTATTAGGATTAAAAAGGAGCATATGATCAATTCGGCCATAGCGACTTCCCGTTTCTTTGATTTACCCGAACAAACTACTGCCTTGTTATGTTTACCAGCAACCTATATCGCCGGAAAAATGATGCTTGTTCGTGCTATGGTCCTGGGTTGGCAACTTGATATGGTACCTCCTTCTTCCAATCCCCTTGACCAGGTTTTTAAGCGTTATGATTTTTGTGCCATGACCCCGTTTCAATTGGATAATTCGGTGGGGCGTTTACACCTTGTAAAGAAACTAATTGTAGGTGGCGGTGCGGTATCACCAAGGCTTCAAAAAATGGTAAAAGAGGTCGGTACCAAGGTTTATGAAACTTATGGAATGACCGAAACCGTAACCCACATTGCGGCAAAAAGGTTAAATCCTTCAAAGAACAAGAATAAACCAAGACCTTTTAAAGTGCTCCCCAATATCAATATTTCGCAGGATGACCGGGGTTGTTTAATTATCAAAGCGCCTAGGCTTTCAGACGAAATGATCATTACAAATGATGTAGTTGAAATCTTAACATATAAGAAATTTGTATGGAAGGGTAGATTGGATAACGTGATCAATTCTGGGGGAATAAAGCTACATCCGGAGCAAATAGAAAAAAAACTTTCGAAGATTATAGACCAACGTCTGTTTGTCACTGCCATGCCAGATGATTCCCTTGGAGATAAACTGGTGCTTTTTGTAGAAAATGAATTTTCCGAAGAACTGCTTCAGGAATTCCAACGGGAGATCAGGGAATTAAAAAGCCTGGAGAAATACGAACGCCCGAAGAAAATCTATTTTATAGAAAAATTTGAAGAAACCCATACTGGAAAAATCCACAGGGAAAATACCATAAAAAGTAAGGTGGGCTAATACCTACTTTAAATTATCAAAACTCTGACGGCTAAGTTTAAATTTACTGATTCATTTTCAGGTTATAATCCATAGAATGTTTTCCGGAACCATATAACAGGAAGAATAAACTAAAAACAAGTACCACACTTGCTTCCAGTAATCTTCCAGGTTGCATTATTCCTATAAAATTTATTAAGATTGCTCCGAAAATTATGGGCAGTTGGACCAGGAGTGCCCAGCGAGTGAGTAAGCCAACCGCAATGAGCAGCCCTCCAATTAAATGGGCGAATGCTACATAATGCACGGTAAACATCGTACCGGCAAAACCCTGAAGTGGCTTTATGAGCTCGACCAGGGTTTGGGTCTGTGTGATAAAATTGATGCCTTTTAGAAAAAGCAAGACACCTAATGCGACTCTTAAAATATCAATGAAGTAATAAGTGTGCGCATTTGCCCACTTATTGAGGGATTTTACGCGTATCATAACTTTAGTTTTAAATTACACTATAAGTTACTGAAAATAAATGAATTGAAAATATTCGGATTTTAATTTTTCCTTCCTTAAATAAAAAAATAGCTGCAAAAGCGGATTAGAATTGAACCAATAACCTCGCTTAGCAGCCATTTTCTATTTAAGATTAACTTTTATTTCTGGTAATGCGTTTGAATATAAAATTCCAGATCATTGACCTTAATCTCATCCAGTGGCAGGTTTTGTTCTAAACTTTCCCATTGGTTAGTAGGAATGATCCTAATTTCTTTTCCGTCAATTACAATATCTACCGGCATTTTAAAATTCTCAACATCGGTTACCCATCGCGCCTGGGTTTTGCCTTTCTCTTTTCTGAATTCGAGTTTTGGCAAAGCCGTGTGTCTTAAATACTGATCAAAAATTGGATCCAGATTTACCTGGGTGGCCTTATCGAAGAACTCTTCCGTGGTTTTTGTATCGATAATCTGGTGCTTGTAAGTCTGAGTGTAATCCTTTAGGGTTTTCCACCATAGTGCATCATTATCATATATGCTACGGATGGTATTTAATAAATTGGCACCCTTGAAATACATATCACCTGATCCTTCACTATTTACGCCGTAATCTCCAATTATGGTAGCATTGTTACCTAGTCCGCGCCGTGTTCCCTTTAGGTATTCCAGGGCTTCTTCTTTACCCCAGCGACATTCCACGTAAACCGCCTCGGAATAGGAAGTAAAACCTTCGTGTATCCATAAATCGGCGATATCTCTTGCAGTGATACTGTTACCGTACCACTCGTGGCCGGATTCGTGAATTATGATATAATCCCATTTTAAGCCAATCCCGGTACCGGAAAGGTCATTGCCCAAATAGCCCATTTTGTATTTATTTCCATAGGCTACGGCACTTTGATGTTCCATCCCCAGGTATGGGGTTTCTATTAATTTAAAGCCATCCTCCACGAAGGGGTATTCCCCAAATTTCTCGTAAAAACAGTCCATCATAGGTTTAACCTCTTTAAACTGTTCCTTGGCTTTTTCCAGGTTATAAGGTAAAACATAATAATCAAGCTCAAGATCGCCGTAAGAATCAGAAAAATGCGCATAATTTGCAATGTTGATCATCACGTTATAATTATTGATCGGATTCACGGTTTTCCAGCTCCATTGTGTAAATCCGTTCCCTAAATCTTCTTTGCCTATAAATTGTCCGTTAGAGACGTTCATCAGTCCGTTTGGAACTGCGATATCCAGCCGAACTTCTTCTGGTTCGTCACTTTGGTGATCCTTATTGGGGTACCAAAGACTCGCCCCGGTGCCCTGCACGGCAACACCCACCCAGGGATCACCCTTCTTGTCTTCCTCCCATACAAAACCACCATCCCATGGCGCATTTTTCGCCACTATAGGTTCTCCGGAATAATAAAATTGTATTTCTCCTTTCTCACCTGCTTTTACCGGTTCTTCTAATTCGATAAATACCGCATTATGTTTGCGCTTATAGCCCAGGGTTTTTTCCTGCTGAAGGATCGAATCGACCTTCATATTTTCAAAAAGATCTATTTGAATGGTGGAAAGGTCCTGTTGAGCAATAAAACTAATGGTATTTGATCCTGAAATAAATTGTTTTTCAGGTTCCACCTTAAGTTTTAAATGATATTTCTGAACATCAAAAGCACGTTCCTCTCTTAAGGAGCCGCGCAGGGAATCTGCCTGGGTGTAATTTCCCTGTTTATCACTCAAAACCTGGGCACACGAAAGGTTGGTAGCTGCAATAATAACAGCAATAATTGAAACTAATTTTCTCATATTCATTTTAGAAATTATGTTTGTATTACCCCTAAATTAAAATCTTTCTCAATAGGCGCATGATTGGCAGCTTCAATGCCCATAGAAATCCATTTTCTGGTATCTAAAGGATCAATTACGGCATCTGTCCATAAACGAGCTGCAGCATAATAAGGAGAAGTTTGTTCATCGTAACGGGATTTGATCGCTTCAAAGACTTCCTTTTCCTTTTCTTCATCAACTTTTTCGCCTTTTTTCTCCATAGCGGCGGTTTCAATTTGCGCAAGAACTTTGGCAGCCTGTGTTCCTCCCATTACGGCAAGTTCGGCACTTGGCCAGGCAGCAATCAATCTGGGGTCGTAAGCTTTTCCGCACATCGCATAATTTCCGGCGCCATATGAATTCCCCATAATAATAGTAAATTTTGGGACTACGGAATTACTAACTGCACTTACCATTTTTGCGCCGTCTTTAATGATACCGCCATGTTCACTCTTGCTTCCTACCATAAACCCGGTAACATCCTGAAGGAAAACCAGTGGAATTTTTTTCTGGTTACAATTGGCAATAAAGCGGGTGGCTTTATCGGCCGAATCGGAATAAATCACCCCCCCAAACTGCATTTCCCCTTTTTTGGTCTTTACAATCTTTCGCTGGTTAGCGACTATTCCCACTGCCCAGCCATCAATCCTAGCGTAACCGGTAATAATGGTTTGCCCGTAACCTTCTTTATATTCTTCAAATTCTGAACCATCAACCAGCCGGGAAATAATTTCTCTTACATCGTATTGATCGCTGCGTTTTTTAGGAAGGATTCCATAGATGTCTTCCTGTTTTTCTTTTGGTGCTACCGCTTTTTTATGGCTAAATCCGGCTTTATCAAAATCGCCCATTTTATCCATAATATTTTGAATTTTGCTAAGGGCGTCTTTATCGTCTTTTGCTTTATAGTCCGTGACACCGCTAATTTCGCTATGCGTGGTAGCCCCACCAAGGGTTTCATTATCTACAGATTCGCCAATAGCAGCTTTTACCAGATAACTACCTGCAAGGAAAATACTTCCGGTTTTTTCTACGATTAATGCTTCATCGCTCATAATGGGTAGATATGCACCACCGGCAACACAACTTCCCATCACCGCTGCAATTTGGGTAATTCCCATACTGCTCATCACAGCATTGTTTCTAAAGATCCTTCCAAAATGTTCCTTATCGGGAAAAATCTCGTCCTGCATAGGTAAATATACCCCGGCGCTATCCACCAAATAAATTATTGGAAGTCGGTTTTCTATAGCAATTTCCTGGGCACGAAGATTCTTCTTTCCTGTTATTGGAAACCATGCACCTGCCTTAACAGTGGCATCATTGGCAACAACTATACATTGTTTCCCGGAAACATATCCTATTTTAACCACGACCCCACCCGAAGGACAGCCGCCATGTTCCTCGTACATTCCTTCCCCGGCAAAAGCACCGATTTCAATTGCCTTAAGGTTATCGTCCAGCAAAAAATCGATACGTTCGCGGGCGGTCATTTTTCCTTTGGCGTGATGTTTTTCAATTCGTTTTTCACCACCCCCCAGTTTTACGCGTTTGAGTTTATGATTTAATGAAGAAACCAAAAGTTTATTATGGTCTTCATTTTTATTGAATTTCATATTCATATATTGTTATTTTTAAATTCTGAAATTAATAATATCCTTTAATAAGGTGGAATTATTATCAAAATTTCAGTAATTATTGCATTTAAGGCTGTCTTTTGGCTAAAATACAAAATAGGCTTTATTCTTAAACTGGAAAATGAAGGTAAAATACCCGATATTTGTTTAAAACCTGAAATTATGGGAATGAATAAAAATACCATTTTTGCCTGGGCATCTTTTAGCTTGTTTATCATTGGTGCCGCAATCATTTTACTGGGCGTGCTTAAATACCGGGATTATGCTATTGGTTTTTCCGTGGTGGGAATTGGATTTTTTGCGATATCCTGGGCCTTTAATGCTCTAAAAGGCAGAATATAAAAATTTATGAAATGTCAGATATAAAGCAGAAAGAACAATTAGTAAAGCATTTAAAGGCAGGAGAAGCCTTTGTTCCCTTAGAAGATTTTATAGAAAAAATTCCTTTTGAAAAATTAGGTGATCGTCCATATAATCTACCGTATTCCTTTTACGAGATTTTTTATCATATAGTCTTTGCACAAAAGGATATTCTGGAATTTTCGATTTCAGGAGATTACAGAACATCTAAATGGCCTGATGATTACTGGCCAAAAGAACCGGCTCCTAATTCTGCAGAAGCCTGGGAAAAACTCAAAAAGGATTATTTCGACGATCGCAGCATTTTAGAAAGTTTCCTGTTAGATCCAAAAAACGATCTGAATCTTGTGGTTAGGAATTCTAAAAATCATACCCTGCTCAGGGAAGTTATGCTGGTCATCGAGCATACAGCCTACCACAGCGGTCAATTGGTAATGATCTTACGTCTACTGGGCCTTTATAAATAATTGGCTCTAATTCTGACTTTATTTTCAGATATTTGCAGTCTTAAAAAAGCATAAAATTTTCAATATATGGCAGACGATAAAAAAGTAATCTTTTCAATGTCTGGGGTAACCAAGACATTTAAAAATGCGAATACCCCGGTTTTGAAAAATATCTACCTTAGTTTTTTCTATGGTGCAAAAATCGGTATTCTCGGTCTAAATGGTTCAGGTAAATCTACTTTGCTTAGAATTATTGCCGGGGAAGATAAAAACTACCAGGGGGACGTGGTTTTTTCACCAGGTTATTCAGTTGGGTACCTGGAGCAGGAACCGAAGATTGATGAAGATAAAACTGTTCTGGAAGTTGTGAAAGAAGGTGTTGCTGAAACGGTGGCTATCCTGGATGAATACAATAAAATAAACGATCAGTTCGGATTGCCAGAGGTTTATGAAGATGCCGATAAGATGCAGAAGCTTATGGACAAGCAGGCCGCACTTCAGGATAAAATAGATTCCTCTAATGCCTGGGAACTGGACACTAAACTGGAAATTGCAATGGACGCCTTGCGAACTCCTGAAGCCGATAAAAAAATCTCGGTACTTTCCGGAGGGGAAAGAAGACGCGTGGCCCTTTGTCGATTATTGCTTCAGGAACCGGATATTTTACTTTTAGATGAGCCTACCAACCACCTTGACGCCGAATCGGTGCATTGGTTAGAGCATCATTTGGCGCAGTATAAAGGTACGGTCATCGCGGTAACCCACGACCGTTACTTCCTGGATAACGTGGCTGGTTGGATTTTAGAGCTGGACAGGGGAGAAGGTATTCCGTGGAAAGGAAACTATTCTTCCTGGTTGGACCAGAAGTCTAAACGAATGGCGCAGGAACAAAAGCAAGCCAGCAAACGTCAAAAAACTTTAGAGCGCGAACTGGAATGGTCCAAGATGAATCCTAAGGGAAGACAGGCCAAACAAAAAGCACGTTTAAATAACTATGATAAGTTGTTGAGCCAGGATCAAAAACAAATGGACGAACAACTGGAGATTTATATTCCAAACGGGCCCAGGCTTGGTACCAATGTGATCGAGGCTAAAGAGGTTAGTAAAGCGTTTGGCGACAAGTTACTTTATGAAGATTTGAACTTTAAGCTACCTCAAGCAGGAATTGTGGGGGTAATTGGTCCAAACGGAGCAGGTAAAACCACTATTTTTAAAATGATTATGGGGGAGGAAAAACCCGATAAAGGAAGTTTTGAGGTAGGAGAAACAGCAAAGATTGCCTATGTAGACCAGGCACACTCCAATATTGATCCTGAAAAAACCATCTGGCAAAATTTTAGCGACGAGCAGGAATTGATCATGATGGGAGGGCGCCAGGTGAATTCAAGAGCTTATTTAAGTCGATTTAACTTTAGTGGTAGCGAGCAAAACAAGAAAGTGAATATGCTATCCGGTGGGGAAAGAAACCGACTTCATTTGGCGATGACCTTAAAAGAAGAAGGAAACGTATTGCTACTGGATGAGCCGACCAACGATTTGGATGTGAACACACTTAGGGCGTTAGAGGAAGGTTTGGAAAATTTTGCAGGTTGTGCGGTGGTTATTTCCCACGACCGGTGGTTCCTGGATAGAATTTGTACCCATATCCTCGCTTTTGAAGGAGATTCTCAAGTGTATTTCTTTGAAGGAAGCTTCTCAGATTACGAAGAAAATAAGAAGAAGCGTTTGGGTGGCGATATTATGCCAAAACGTATTAAGTATAAAAAACTTGTAAGATAGGCTTACTGGTTTTCTTTGAAATAACCTCACAGATTTTCAAATTTGTGAGGTTTTTTTTTGGTGCGCCGTGCAAGGCCGTGTTACTTGACAGGTAAAGTCCGTTAGGAGGGTTTATAGCTGTGGGACTCGATCAAATTATTTATAAACTTTGATTACCTATAAACGATGAGGGTTGGCCGCTCGAAATCTACATTCAGGCATAAGGTTCAAACCACCTACATATTGTTGCATTTAAAAGGTTCGGTAAAAAGCGTTGTAGAAAAAAGCATCCGGCCTTTGTCGTCAACACCCCCAAGACCAACCCCTGGGTTTCACAATAATGCGAGTTACGCACGGATCCCTATTTTCCTGCTCGATTGGCTATTTAGTCTCTTTAGGCTTCCTTTCCTTTTTAGGGGGCATAGGACCTCTGAGATGAATAATGAGCCCGTTTAGGAAATTTCGCAGAAATTGATCGCCGCATTCTACATATTTCGGGTGATCTTCAGCCCTGAAAATGGCCCCAATTTCACTTTTGGTTACTTTAAAATCTACCAAGGCGCAAATCTTTACAATATCGTCATCCCGCAACTTGTGAGCGACCCTTAATTTCTTGAAAATATCGTTATTAGTTAATCCCATAGGGCAAATTTAGGATTTTCATGAGTTTTGCATTTAATTTTCCAGCTTTAATTGTTTTTCAATAGCGTTTAATTTTTTGATATCTATTTCACTCTTGATAGCCGATTTAGCATCAGCGATCATATTTCTGGCTTCTGCCTCCAGTACCTGATAATAATTGTCGTCAACCGCTTTTTGAGATTTTAAGTAAAAAAACAACATACCCAGTTTCTGAATAATGATAATATCATGTTTGCAATAAGTCCTTATAGGAGCTAAGACCTGGTAAAGGAGGACGTCGAAATCCACACTTCGCATTTTTATCAAGGTTTGGTTATCTGCCTTCAGAAATTGTTTATCCTGCTTTTGCATTCTCAGGGCCAAAAGTTCAGTTAGATAATCAATGGCATTTAAGGCTGTCCCGGGGTCATTAATGCCAGGCGACATGGATTTTACAATAATTTCAGTTATTTGTTTGAAGGCCAGGACATAATTGGTTTCCACAAGTTCGCCCCGGGCAAGGCTAAAATTTGAAAGCACTTTTTTAAGCGTTTTTTCATCAAGTTTTTCCCTTGATTTAAAAAGGGGTATCCCATTTAGGACAAAAATTCCTTTTATGGGCAAAATTTCGATTTGAGTGCCTTTTTCCTTACAAATATCCAGGAGGTTATCCGAAGAGAGATCCTGAAAATATCCGCTTTTTTCAGAATGATACTCGTACCATTTTTCGGTTTTAGGAAAATCCTGAGAATTGTTTTCCTCTGTTTTTAGCAGGAAATTTAAACGCGTTTTGGCCTGACGAAAAATTCGGTCAAGAATATTATTAATTTGAATGCTTTGTGAAATATTATGAATGAAATAAATAAAAGCTCCAATGCAAATCACAGTAAAGATAATTCCTACCAGGACTGATAAACCAGGGGTCTGAAAAGAATCTCCTTCTGGTTGAACGGAAACCGCAACAAAGATACAATAGAGAATTGTTGCCAGGTAAATTCCTAAAATCACCTGGTGATTTTTATCAGAAATAAGACCGGGTAACAATCTTGGGGAGTAATTACTGGCAGCCTGATTTAGGAGCACCATAACCATAGAAAAACTGAAAACCATCATAGAGATAAGACCGGTGATGCATGCAGTTAAGATACTCAGGGCGGTATTACCATTATCTACCACTAACATTGGTATTTGTTCTATGAGATCTTTAGAAGCACCCTGGTTTTCGAAATAAATAAGTGAAAAAGCGATAAGAAAACCAAAAATCGCAAAGACACTGGGGTAAAACGCGATTTTACTTTGGAGATTGGAAAGCAGAATATAAATGCGATTGAAAAAATGCTTCATTTAATTTTTACTGGAAAGTTACTGAAATCCCATTAAATCTACCTTATTTAATTTAATTGACAAAATGGCGTGAAACTTCTGAATAAAAATGCCAAAAAGGCATAAAAATTGAATTGGAATTTAAATTGCTATTGGTTATACAAAACATAAAAGTATAACCATAAAAAATAAATGTCATGAGTTTAATTAAAAGAAATGAGGCCAATTGGCTGCCAACGGTTTTCGACGATATGTTTAAAACTGATTGGTTAGGAGGAACCACTAACGTAAACAGCATTGGAACCAGTATTCCGGCGGTAAACATTCAGGAGACCGAAGATAATTTCAGTGTAGAAGTTGCTGCTCCCGGTAAAACCAAAGAGGATTTTAACATTGAGCTGGATAATGATGTATTAACCATTTCCTCTGAAGACAAATCGGAAAAGGAAACCACGGAGAAAAACGGAAGGTACACCAGGAAAGAATTTAGCTACAGTACTTTTAAGAGGGCTTTCAGCCTACCTGATTCAGTTGATAGCGAAAAAATATCTGCTGCTTACAACAACGGAGTTTTGGAAATTTTGTTACCCAAACGCGAAGAAGCCAAAGTTCAGGCTAAACGATTAATAGACATTTCGTAATTGAAATTTCTAAGAAAGTAGTAAAAAGCGTCTCCTAATTAGAGGCGCTTTTCTTATTTAAATGGTTTTTTACACCCGATAGATATACGGAATCGAAATTTTATGCGTTAAAAAGAAACCGGGAACTCTATGATTATTTTTTATTATTGATATATTTACCGGCAAAGAACAGACCTACTAAATCTATTTTTTATGAACAGATATTTTCTACTGATTTTTATTGGCATTTTCTGTGTTTCATTCGCTCAGGCTCAGGAATATAGTTTTGGAATAAAAGGTGGAGGTAATTACGTTATGGGCGGTGAATTAACAGGGCTGAGTTCTGGAGAAGGTTTTAATTCTGATACCTTTAATGCAGAATCTAAGTTTGGATTTCATGCAGGAATATTTTTTGAACTGAACTTCGGCAAATTCTTTGTTCGTCCCGAAGTAATTTATAATTCCATGGAAACCGAATTTGCATTTCCTGTACAAAACTCAGTTTATTCGGTGGAAAAATTAAGTATACCCTTGTTAATTGGCTATAATATTTGGGGGCCAATAGATGTCTATGCCGGACCCGCGTATCAGAATGTTATGAAGGCAACCTTGCAGGGAACAGAACCTATAAATCAAACCATTGTTGCGCAAAACACACCATTAGCTGCTCAAGCAGGTGTGAAGGTCGGGTTTGGCCGTTTCGAGATCGACCTTAGGTACGATAGAAGTTTGGCCTCGCCGGAAACTCAGACAATCGATATTAATAATGGAGATTACGGAGTGAACCGTGCAGAGTTTACCGATACCAGGTTAAACCAAATCCTTCTTAGTCTTAGTTTCAAAATAGGGGATAGTGAGTCCAATACCGGCCGCAGAAGAGGCGGAGGTTGTTATTTCTAGAAATAGTTATTCAGAGTAAAAAAGGCCTTAATTGTTAAATTTGCAATTAAGGCCTTTTTTATATGCATTATTCTAAAATATTCCGGTTAAAATCATTAAATTGATAAGTATATTTGCATGGTTAAATTTAACTGAAATGAATGATCTCTATTCCATTAAACCTAAAAAGCGCAAACGTCTCATTTTAATTTTAAGTGCTTTTTTTGTTTTGTTGCTGATTACGGAGTTTATTGAAAAAAGAAGTTTGAAAAGCATTGATGAGGATTTTTCTTCCCTGTATCAGGATCGTTTATTGCCCGCTTCTCAAATGTATGAGCTCTCTGAATTATTGCACGAAAAAAGGATGCTTTTTGAAAATATAAGTGATGATCGTGAATTTATTGCTGAATTAAATATAGAAGAGATTAATACCTACAATAATCAAATCGATCAAATTCTTCTGGAATACGGAAAAACTTATCTTGTAGAGCGCGAAGAATTATATTTCGCAGACTTTAAAAGGAACTATGAAGAATATTTACTTTTGGAAAGTACCATCCTTCAAAATTTAAAAGAGAAAGATTTTAGTACCGCAAACTATCTTATTAATAGAAATGCAAACGATTATTTCAAGACCTTGAATCTCAATTTGCATAATATAGCCAGCATTCAGCCGGAAGTGGGACAGCAGTTAATGGCTCATTATAAATCCAGTTCCGGAATTACTTCCCTATTGTACTATTTTAAAATTGCCCTCACCATATTGATCGGGGTTTTTGTTTTGCGGCTTTTGGGCCTAGAACAATTACTTAGGCAACCAAAACAGAAATTCGAATTGAATTAATAGTTGTAATGTCGATTTGAAAAAAAGAACCCCATAATTCTTTAGAATTACGGGGTGTTTAAGTAGTGATAATTATAAGCTTGGAGCGTTTCTTATTTTAGATCAAAACGATCCAGGTTCATTACTTTTTCCCAGGCTTTCACAAAATCTTTTACGAATTTCTCTTGTGCATCCCCGCATCCATATACCTCGGCTAGTGCTCTGAGTTCTGAGTTCGAACCGAAAATAAGATCTACCCTGGTCCCAGTCCATTTTTCCTGGTTTGAGGATCGGTCAGTTCCCTTAAATTCTGTTTGAGCATCTGAGGTAGCTTTCCAGGTTGTTTTCATATCAAGAATATTCACGAAGAAATCGTTGGTAAGTTGACCTGGACGATTGGTGAATACCCCATGTTTTGAGCCATCAAAGTTAGTATCCAAAACACGCATTCCACCTATTAGAACCGTCATTTCTGGCGGGGTCAAGGTAAGTAGCTGTGCTTTATCCACAAGCATTTCTTCAGCTGATGCAGAAATGTTATCCCTGTTTCTGGAATAGTTTCTAAAACCATCAGCATTCGGCTCTAAGGGCTCAAAAGCTTCAACATCAGTCTGCTCAGGAGTGGCATCTGTTCTTCCCGGTGTAAAGGGAACGCCAATATCAAATCCTGCATCTGCTGCAGCTTTCTTAACGGCAACACATCCTCCCAGGACTATCAGATCTGCAAGAGAAACTTTTTTGTTTCCAGACTGGGAATCATTAAAGGCTTTCTGAATACCTTCAAGCTTCATTAAAACTTTCTGCAATTGTGGGGGGTTGTTTACCTCCCAGTGTCTTTGTGGTTCTAAGCGAATACGAGCCCCATTGGCTCCACCGCGTTTATCTGAACCTCTGAAAGTAGAAGCCGAAGCCCAGGCGGTAGCCACCAATTGGGAAACGGTTAACCCGGAATCAAGAATCTTTTTCTTAAGTTCAGATACGTCTTTCTCATCGATTAATTCGTGATCTATTTTAGGGATGGGATCCTGCCAGATAAGTTCTTCGGAAGGTACTTCAGGCCCCAGATAACGGGATAGCGGGCCCATATCCCGGTGCGTTAATTTATACCAGGCCTTAGAGAAGGCATCTGCGAATTCTTCAGGGTTTTCGTAAAAATGCCGTGAGATCTTTTCGTAGGCAGGATCCTCTCGTAAAGCTAAATCTGTAGTCAGCATAAACGGGGCGTGGGTTTTTGTAGGATCGTGAGCATCGGGGACAGTACCGGCTCCGGCATTATCCTTAGGCTTCCACTGGTAGGCGCCACCTGGTCCTTTTGCACATTCCCAGTCATACTTAAAAAGATTGTCAAAGAAAGTGTTGCTCCACTTGGTAGGGGTATTGGTCCAGGCTCCTTCAATTCCACTGGTTATGGTATTTTCAGCATTTCCTTTACCCAGGCTGTTTTTCCAACCAAGCCCCATTTCTTCAATAGAACTGCCTGCAGGTTCTGCCCCGACATATTGCTCGGCATCTCCGGCTCCGTGGGTTTTACCAAAAGTATGACCACCTGCTATAAGGGCAACTGTTTCGTAATCATTCATAGCCATACGGCCAAAGGTCTCACGAATATCTTTTGCAGCTCCAACGGGATCGGGATTTCCGTTAGGGCCTTCTGGATTTACATAAATAAGTCCCATATGAGAAGCCCCTAGAGGACTTTCAAGTTCTCTGTTTTGTGAATATCTTTCTTCATTTCCCAGCCATTCTCCTTCAGAGCCCCAGTAAATGTCTTCTTCCGGTTGCCATATATCTTCACGTCCGCCTCCAAAACCAAAGGTTTGTAATCCCATAGATTCCAGTGCGCAATTTCCGGTCAAAATCATTAAATCTGCCCAGGATATTTTTCTTCCATATTTCTGCTTAATTGGCCAAAGTAATAATCGAGCTTTGTCCAGGTTGGCATTATCGGGCCAGCTATTTAGTGGTGCAAATCTTTGGGAACCTGAACTTGCTCCACCGCGACCATCACCAATACGATAGGTACCTGCACTGTGCCAGGCCATACGAATAAAGAAGGGGCCATAATGCCCATAATCCGCCGGCCACCAGTCCTGTGAATCTTCCATAAGATTAAAAATATCTTTTTTTACGGCAGCCAGGTCAAGGCTTTTAAATTCTTCGGCATAATTAAATTCTTCCCCCATCGGGTTCGACAAATTCGAATGCTGTCTTAAGATGGACAGGTTTAATTGGTTAGGCCACCAGTCTCGGTTTGAAGTTCCGCTACCGGCAGTTTTATTTAGAGAACCACCCATAAAAGGGCAGCGACTTGATTCGTTTACTTCCCAAACTTTGTGGTTATCGGAGCTTTTTGAATGATTGTTGTTTTCCATAATTTGGAGGGTTTTAATGATTTAATACTCTAAAAATACTATAATTTTTTCTTATAGAATTTCATTTTCCATACTAAAAACCTATTGTCATTAGGTAAAATCTATAATTAAATCCTACTAAAGAATTGTAAATTATTAAAAATGTGAATTGTATAATTATTTCAGCCCATTATAAAGGTAAAAAGAACTAACTTTAGATGGCTTCAAAATCGATAGAAATTATAATAAATCATCTATATAAGTGGGGACTGAGAATAATTTTATCGCAAAAAATGCCATCGTTATCATAGCGCATCCGGATGATGAAACACTATGGTGTGGGGGTATGATCCTGACACATCCCGAATGTAACTGGTTTGTGGTTTCTCTTTGTAGGGGAAAGGATGCGGAAAGAGCTCCGAAGTTTTACCAGTGCCTTAAAATTTTAAAGGCTAAAGGTATCATGGGAGATTTAGACGATGGGCCGGCTCAAACTCCTTTGAAAAATAAAATAGTGAAAGATGTGCTGCTGGATTTATTACCAGATGAGCCTTTTGATTTAGTAATAACCCATAATCCTTCTGGAGAATATACCCGACATCGAAGACACGAGGAAGTTAGCCGGGCCGTAATCGAGTCATGGTATCAGCATAAAATTTCGGCAAATGAACTTTGGACTTTTGCCTATGAAGACGGGAATAAAGAATATTTACCCAGGGCAGAAAAAATGGCCTGGCAATTTCCTTTATCTGAAAAAATCTGGAAGCAAAAATACACCCTCATCACTCAGACCTATGGATTCCCTCCAGAGGGTTTTGAAGCTACAACCACTCCTAGGATTGAGGCTTTCTGGAAATTTAATAATCCACAAGAAGTATATCAATGGTTGCAACAAGGTGGTAAATTAACAGCAAACTAAAGGATAATAAGATGAAAATATTAATGCTTTATGATTATCCTCCATCTCCCGGAGGCCTGGCTACACAAGGAGATTTGCTATACAAAGGATTATTAGAGCTCGGGGTAAATGCCCAGGCTGTACATTTTGAATCAGCCCAGGAAAAAGAATGGTATTACCGCTGGTTCAAGCCTGATGTTGTCGTGGGAGTAGGCTACTGGGGACATACTCCAGATTTGATTCTTCACCCCCAAACACAAGGGGTTTTGCCAGTGCCCTGGTTGGTGGCCGATGGATACATTGCCAATTATCAAAAGGTTTTGAACGAATTACCTCTTATTTTGGTCACCTCCAATTGGGTAAAGGAAATGTATGTGCGAGATGGCATAAACCCAGATAATATTGAAGTATTGCCTGTGGGTTGCAATACTGATGCATTTATTCCTTTTGAAAAGAATGATCCCAAAATAATTGCAGTTCGGGAGGCCCTGGGTATTTCAAAAGATCAATTAATGATTCTAACCATTGGGGGTGATGCGGCTTCCAAAGGGGCCAGAGAAGTAATGGAGGCTCTAGCTATAATAGATGAGAATTCCCCAAATTGGAAATACATATGTAAAGTCTGGCCGCAACCCAGAACAAAAGCGCAAAATTTATTGGATCGAGAACTGGCACGTAAGCTTGGTCTGGATGAAAAAATCATCTATGCAACCAATACCATTTCCAGAAACTTTATTCCTTATTTAATAGGTGCTTGTGATATTTATGCAGCTCCTTCACGGCTTGAAGGCTTTGGGATGCCCCAGATTGAGGCTGGTGCATGTGGTAAACCGGTAATCGGCATTAGTGCCATGGGAATGTTGGATACGCTGGTGCATAATGAAACAGCCTTACTTGCTGGGGTGGCTCAAAAGATTGTAACCAAGGAAGTTATTCTGGGCGAAGAATCTGGATTTGAGAGCAACCATAAAATAGTATTTGATACCCCGCGTACGGTAGATTATCGTGCAGATGTTCAGGATATAGCAAAGCACCTATTAAGTTTAATGCAGGATAAGACCCTTCGGGAAAAGATGGGTCAAAACGCTAGAGCACGGGTGATTGAAAACTTTGATTACAGAGTAGTTGCCAGAAGGTTTTTACAAATTCTGGAGGATAAATTGGGGTTGGTTTAAAAAAAAATAATGACATCAGATAATTTATTAGCAATTGGTTTGGCAAAGCAGGCAGCTATTGCTGTTCTTCTGCATAATTCGAAAGGTCCCTTTCAAGGTTTACCTCGTACAGCTGGGTGGGGATATCCAGAGCCTTATACCCGAGATTTAATGTTTTCTGTACTGGGGATCGTAGTTTCAGGCAATGCCGAACTTTTAACCAGTATCCGTCAAGTTTTAGACACCCTGGCTAAAACTCAGACTGAAAAAGGGCATATTCCTTCATTGGTTCATGATAGTGAAAATAGGGGGGCAAGTGATACAACACCTCTATTTTTACTGGCCACGGAAATTTTTAGAAAAACTGTAAAAGAACCTGACTTTCTAGATAAGGCTGTCAAAAAATCTTTACTGTGGATGGAATATCAGAGTCCCAAGGATCGCTGTCTCGTCGCCCAACAACCTACCAGCGATTGGCGGGATGAACAATGGGTACTTGGTTACGGGCTTTATGTAAATACACTGGTATATAGTTATTTACAATTAATGGGTTTCCATAAGCGTGCCAGGCAAATGCATCAGGAAATGGAGGAATTTATCCTTATCAGGGATACCAAGGATCGCCCGTTACAAGAGGATCTGGTCACAAGAGATAAACCTTATTATGCTTTTTGGACTTATAAGAATTTTAAAAGTGAAAGATTCGATTTGCTTGGAAATAGTCTTGCAATTCTTTCAGGAATGGCCTCTTCTAAAACAGCAGATGCCATTATTGAGTGGGTGGAGAATGAATGTACAAAAATGAAAGCCCGAGGAATACTTGCTGTTGATTTACCGCCAAACTTTTATCCGTTTATCAATCCAGAGGATCCGGATTGGCATAAGCGCTATGCCGATTACAATTTACCGGGGAACTACCATAATGGAGGGGTATGGCCTTTTATATGTGGACTTTATGTAGCATCTCTTGTTGCTGCAGAAAAGTATGAATTAGCTGAAATAAAACTTTTGGAGCTAACTAAACTTATAAAAGCTCCCAAAACAAAAGACCTGGAGTTCGGATTTAATGAATGGTTTAAATCACAAACCGGCCAGCCCATGGGGCAGGATTGGCAAACCTGGAGTGCCGCAATTTATCTTTACGCCGTGAAATGTGTTGAGGAGAAAAGAACCCTTTTTTTTGACGAGATAAGAGAAGCTTCATTTAGGGGGAATAGTTAATTTTTTTATTCTAAATGATCTAATTTTTGGTAAAAGTTAACAGCTGTAATTTCAAAGCTTAAGAGAAATAAACTTATCTTTAAAGACGCTTCCGATTTGATTTCCTAATCCTGGTTTTTTAGGTAGAAATATGCATTCCTACTTGGAATAAAAAGAACCGGGTAAAATTGCCTCAAATTTTATTCAGAACAATTAATCGTAACATTCATAGAAGACGATTTAGTTGACTATTAATGACAAAATGTCGACATAAACCATCAGAAATTCATTTAAAATGAAAATTGCATTTATAGGAACATATCCACCACGGGAATGCGGAATTGGGACCTTTACTCAAAACCTGGCCCTTGCTATGACATTAAAAGAACATCATGGGGAAAAAAATCATAAGCGCCTTGTAATTGCCATTAATGACTATGATGAAACCCATGTTTATCCACCGGAAGTAAAATTAACTATTGGTCAGGAGCAACAAACCGATTATTTAAAAGCGGCAAACTTTATAAATTCCAACGGGGTTGATGTCTGCATCCTTGAACATGAATTTGGAATTTTTGGTGGTAATGGAGGGGTTTATATCCTACCTCTATTACACCACGTTAAAATACCTATTATCGTAACTCTTCATACAATTCTGGAAGTTCCTTCTTATACGGAAAAGGCTATTTTAAAGGAGATCTGCAAAATGGCTGATAAAGTTGTTGTGATGAGCCAAATGGCCATTAGTTTTTTAACCTCCATTTACGATGTTCCCAAGGATAAAATTGCTTTTATAGAACATGGGGTGCCCAATATTGAGTTTGATAAGAAGCAGTCCAAAAAGGAATTAAAACTGAAAAAGAAAAAAGTATTAATGACTTTCGGTTTTATTGGAAGAAATAAGGGTATTGAAACAGTTATAAAAGCTTTACCTCAAATTATAAAATCTCACCCGGAAGTGTTATATATGGTTCTGGGAAAGACTCACCCAAACGTCTTGCGGAATTCAGGCGAGGAATACCGGAACTATCTTCAGTTACTGATAAAAAATTTAAAGCTTCAGGATCATATAATTTTGTTGAATGAATTTATTGATGAAACGGAATTGTTTCGATATCTCTCTGCCTGTGATATTTACATCACCCCTTATCTCAATGAAGCCCAAATCACCAGTGGAACTCTTTCGTATGCTATGGGATCAGGTTGCGCCGTGGTTTCCACACCCTATTGGCATGCAGCCGAATTACTTCAGGATGGAAAGGGCTGTCTTTTTAATTTTAATGATCCGGATGATCTTGCCTCTACACTTAATACATTACTGGATAAGCCGGAGAAACTCCATGCGATCCAAGAGAAGGCCTATAGGTACGGGAAAGAAATTAAGTGGCCCAAAATAGGGGAAAAATATTTGCACCTTGCTACCACTATTCTAAAATCGCCAAAAAAAGAAATCTCAAAGAAAGAAGGAACAATCATAGATCCTTTAATTCTTCCGCCATTTTCACTCGCACATATCAAAAGATTAACCGATGATACGGGCATAATCCAACATGCTAAATTCGGAATACCTAATCTTAAGGAAGGTTATTGTCTGGACGATAACGCTCGAGCCTTACTGATGTCATTGATGACATTTAATCAGAAAAAAAATCCATTAGCATTGAGGTTAATGCCCATATACCTTAGTTATATTCATTATATGCAAAATGAAGATGGTAGCTTTAGAAATTTTCTAAGCTTTAATCGTAATTTTCTGGATAAAATGGGTTCTGAAGATTCCTTTGGAAGGACCATCTGGGCCCTGGGTTATTTAATGGGGAATGCGCCTAATGACGCCTATTATCAAAATGGGAAACTGGTGTTTTTCAACGCTGTTCCAATTTTTGACAAGCTAAAATCTATTAGAAGTATTGCCAATACGATCATCGGGATATGCTATTATTTAAAAAGCAATCCCTCCGATGAGGATATGATCATTCGTTTAAAGGGCCTATGTTCAAAATTGATTTTGCAGTTTGAAAAGAATAGTTCTAAAGAATGGCCCTGGTTTGAGAATTTATTGGCCTATGATAATGCCATTCTACCCTTATCCTTGCTGCACGCCGCTCAGGTTTTAAATGATGACGCTATTCAATCGGTCGGCATAAAAACCATGAATTTCCTTACCCAGCAAACTTTCAAGAATGGATATCTTTCAATAATAGGTAATAAAAACTGGTATGTAAAAGGAAAAGAAAGATCCCTGTTCGCCCAGCAACCGGTAGATGCTCTGGCTATGGTTTTATTGTATTACCAGGGATATTTAGTTACCAAAGATAAAGAGTTTTTAAATAAATTATTCCTGTCATTTATGTGGTTTTTAGGCGAAAACGATTTACGAATGAGCCTTTATGATTTTGATACAAAGGGTTGTTGCGATGGACTGGAAAATTATGGGGTTAACAGAAATCAGGGGGCGGAGAGCTCCTTGGCTTATTTAATCTCTCATCTTACGGTGTTACAAGCATACCAGGAACTATACCAATCCAAAGAATCGAAGCCTACACAAGATTCGGATCTAAAGGGGAATAAGCCATGAGGATCGCCATTTTATCATCCATAGCCTGGCGTACACCCCCCGAAAAATACGGACCCTGGGAACAGGTGGCTTCCAATCTTACCGAAGGATTAGTGGATAAGGGCCACAAGGTTAGTCTTTTTGCAACCGGCAATTCCCTGACTAAAGCTGAATTGAATTGGGTTTGTAAGTTGCCTTATGAAGAAGATAAGGAAAACGACCCTAAGGTATTGGAGTGCCTACATATTAGTCATTTGATGGAACAAGCTCAGCGTTTTGATATTATTCATAATCATTTCGATTTTCTGCCTCTGAGCTATTCAGGTCTTATTAAGACACCCATGATAACTACAATTCACGGATTTTCCTCTCCTAAGATTTTGCCGGTTTATAAAAAGTACAATAAAACGGCTGCTTATGTTTCAATTTCTGATTCCGATAGAAATAAAGATCTGGATTACCTGGCAACGATTTATCATGGCCTTGATCCGGAAAAATTCACTTTTAAAAAGGAAAAAGAGGATTATTTACTTTTCCTGGGCAGAATTCACCCGCATAAAGGAACTCATGCGGCTATTGAAATTGCAAAAAAATCAGGTTTTGCGCTAAAAATAGCCGGACTTATCCAGGATGAAGCCTATTTTAATTCCGAAATAAAACCTTTTATAGATAATAAAAATGTACAGTATTTAGGGAATGTCGGACCAGAAGTTCGGGACAAATTACTGGGAGGCGCGAAGGCCTTGCTTCATCCCATATTTTTTCAAGAGCCCTTTGGGTTGAGTGTCCTGGAGGCCATGTTTTGCGGTACCCCGGTGATCGCTTTTAAAAGGGGGAGCATGCCAGAACTTATTGTACCTGGAAAAACCGGATTTTTACCCAATACTATTTCCGAGGCTGTTCTAGCTGTAAAAGCTTTAGCCAGACTGGACCCCAGTATTTGTAGAGCTCATGCCGTAAAATACTTCAGCCTGGATACCATGGTGAGCGCTTATATCAAAGCCTATCATACAGTAATAGGCCAGAATAATAAAAGTTAACTGAGAAAAACTATCTTCGTTTTAAGGCCCTAAATAACTCCTCCAGCTTCACTACGGCATATGTGGAAGAATAATCTGAAACGGCATATGGCAAAATAAGACTGTTGTTATGAATTAAAGCTCCGCAGGAATATACTACATTAGGGACATAACCTTCCCTTTCGTGTTCTAGTGGTGTAATTAAAGGTTCAGCCAGCCTGCCTATTTCCTTTGTAGGATCCTCCAGGTCAAAAAGGGAAGCTCCGATACAATAGCGTCGCATTGGGCCCACGCCATGGGTGATAATTAACCAACCCTCGGTAGTATACAATGGTGAACCACAGTTGCCAATTTGCGTGAATTCCCAGGGGTATCTTGGTTTTTGAAGAAGGATAGGATTTTTCCATAAGGTGTTTCTATCAGAAAACATGATGTAATTATTTACGCCATCAATTCTGGCCAACATAGCATATTTACCTTTTATCTTTGTTGGGAAAAGCGCTAAATTCTTGTTTTGTGCGCCTGCACCGTGTAAGGGCATTATACGGAAGGTATAAAAATCATCCGTAGAAAGAAGCTTTGGCAGGATGGTATGCCCGTTATATGCCGTGTAGGTAGCATAAATTTTTATTTCTCCATCGTCATCAATAAACCTTACAAAACGTGCGTCTTCTATCCCTCTACTTTCTGATTCTGAAATTGGAAAAATTACACGGGCAGAAATATCAGCATCGTGTTTAAATTGGACATCATAAAAAGAGTCGACCAGCCAGGTCATTTCTTCGAGCGCCATTCTTCGCTCTGAAATCATATTAGTATCCTTTAATATTTCGCTAACCTCACGTTTCAGGGCGTAGTACTCAAACCTCTCGGGCAGCCTGTCCATAATTGCCCTTGAGAATTTGGTAGGAATATCCATTTGCTCAAGCCGCTCTATAAACCGCTTTTTATCATATAATTTTTTGTGAGAAATCTCTGCTTTATCTATATGATTGCCGATTTTCATTAACTGTAAATCATTATTCTTATCGAGAATAGCTCTTCTAAATACCAGCGAAGAAATATGTCCCTCTCCGGTGGCTCTAAATGAAATAATCACTCTTTTTTCTCCTTCTTCCAAATAGGTCTGATCAAAATCCTCTATCATAGAAGGATTAAAAAAAGCAGCGGACTCAAGAGAAAATTCCATCGTACAATAAGAACCAATAAGTAATTTACGATCTTCAGAAAGTTGCGAATAGTTCAACTGCATGCCTTCTATGATGCTGCGAATTTTTGAACAATGCTTGATAAATACCTGGGAAATATTACGATGCCGTCTGGAAAATTCTCTTAAAGTCTGTTCTAAGGTTTGAGCTACCTGAAAATCACTCATGGCCATAATACGGGTAACCAGGTCTTGAGTTCTCTGATCACCATTCATAAAAAATCTCACCAAAACCCTACTGGAGTCTGGCATAAACCTGATGTCCTTTCGTTCTACAGAAACCCTCATAGCGCAAATTTTATAAAATGGGAACTCCTTTAAAGATAGCGTATAAGAAAAGAATAAAAGGATTTTTAAATCTTTATTTCTTTTTTGATAAAAGATGGTAACCCAGAAGTACTATTAAATTTTTTAATCGCCTGAATTGGAATTTCTTTGACGTCCTTTGATTTCCTCAATATGAATGCGGTATACTATAGGGGTTTTAAGATCATTGGTTTTACTGGAGAAATTGTGAATAAAATCCGGGAATATTTTTTCTTTATTTTCTATCACCCGCTTTACACCCTGAGAAAATAAATGCAACATATATTTAGCATCGATTCTTTCCATTTCTTCGAACCGGCCATACATTAAAACTGATTTCCAATTTTCTAGGTTTGTAATCTCATCTACCTGAAAGCATACCAAAGAATTTTTTCTCATGGCATCTATTTTACTTCCCGGCCCCGAATAGCTCAAAATACTTTTAAGGTCAGGATCATAATAATAGGTGATTGGAACGATTTGGGACCTTTCTTTGGAGATATACCCAAGTCGGCCAATGTAATTCTCAGCAAGGAGCTGCATACTTTCATTTAAGGTCAAGGCTTTCATTGAAGTACTGTTTAAAAGGTTGGTTATTAAATGATCTAAGAATTTATAATTCCATAGGCAGGTGTAATTTACATCTCAATCTTTAGAAAAAATATGACAAGAATCATTAAAATTTAATTTGCTGATTAATGAGGTCTTTTATTTTGTTAAGTCTTTGGTAATGAAGTGGAACTAAGTCTTTTTAAAATACCTCTTCAATTTTATATACTGTATCTTTGTGGTATTAATATAAAGCTATTAACAACAATGAAACAGCTAATTAGATACAGCATTTTTTCCGTTTTAACATTAGCTTTTCTAAGCTCTTGTGAAGAATCCAGGGAAAGAGCAACTAAAAAATTTAATGAGTTTAGCCAACAGGCGGACGATATCAACAGCGAGATAGATAAAGGTCTTGAAAAGGTAGAATCTTTAGATTCCGTTGTACGATCAGGAACCCAACAGATTAAGGAATATGATTCCATAATTAAGAATAGCTCTTCCAAAATAGATTCTATCGCAAAGCAGAAAACAAAAGCCTGGGAAGAATTGACCAGTTTTTAACCTGTTTTCACTAGTGTCCCATTAAAATTGGGACATTTTAAAAATCAAATAAATTTGGCCCATTAAGCCTAGTTCGTTCTTTGTCATTTTGAAATTTAGTTTTGCTAAAGAGTTCTCGAAGATTCGTTTTATCTGTCAAGGATATACTTAATATTTGGAGTACTTCATATGTGCTTCTATCCAGTTTCATATCGTGTTGTACGATTGCCACCAGGCAGTAGGTGCATAGAGCGGCATATATCTGGATTCGAACGGCATTCTGGGTAGTACCCCAGAACTTCTTGATTTTAAGGTGCTGCTTTAGCCATTTGAAGAACAGTTCCACCTGCTAGCGGTTCTTATAAAGTTCTGCAACCTGCAGCGCTGAGATGTGGGTGGCATTTGTCAAGAAGACAAATTCACGTTTTTGTTCCTCATCCCAGTATCTAACCATGCGAAGCGATCCTGGATAGTACTTTTTCGGATAAAAGCCTATTAAATCAATTGTCACATCAGAAAGTACATTCCTGGGTAACCTGCGTTTCCATTTGATGGTTTTGTATTGAAGGTTTTTCTTTGCCCTGACAACGAAGTAGGCTCCTATCTGATGAATCTTGTACAACATCTTAAAGCTATTGTAAGCTCGGTCAAATATATAGAAAGAGTCTGGCTCATAAGGGATCTCTTTCATAGCCTTTGAATCGTGCACAGAAGCTTCTGTAATATGAAAAAATGTCGGAATCTGTGTTTCTATATCGTACAATGTATGCACTTTGATACCGCCTTTTTTCTTACGGAACTTTGCCCACCAAAATACGGAAAGGCATAAGTCAATTGTCGTTGAATCGAAAGCGTAGACGTTACCACCGAGATTAAAAATATTGGTGGTACGCTTCTCTCTTGCTTGATTTACCAAGTAGTAAGCATACTCTTCAAAGATATGATAGTCCCTATCCTGATTGGCTCTTGCCAAAGATGATTTTGAGACATTTTTACCCATCCCTAGATGGTAAGTTTTGGAGTGATGAGCGTCCAGAGCAACAATCAAACCTCTTAAACTTTCACGATTAGAAAGCTGGCCGAACATCAAAGCAAGCAGTTGATTCCAACAGCTAAAATGCTTTACATATTTGTCTCCTTCATATTTGGCGACAATACGATTGAATTTACTTCGATTAAGAAACGAGACCAACTGAGCGAAAACGTATTTATCTTGGAACATATGAATATCAGATACATCTGATACAAAACTATGTCTTTCAAGTCCGTTCGCTTATAAAACCTCTGTAACTAACTATATTTCAAACATTTCAAAGAACTATTTTAAACTTTAATGGGACAGCAATGACCTGTTTTCTAAAAGTATGGTCTTTCTTTTTTCCAAAATGTTGCTTTAAAAAAGTATGTCATGTATTCTAGAGGATAAAATCTCAAAAAAATATTCTTCATAATTTCAGGGATTATCTTTATGTCTTTAATTTAATAACATGTTTAATTACAGTTATTTAGTGGTATATTTATGTTGTTGTCTTAACATTTCAATCCTTGATTATAAAGAGGAAAATAATACTATTGCTTTTCTTTTCGGTGTTTTTCCGTCCATTGAGCTATGGGCAGATCTTTGATTCTGCTAAAGTTGACCCCTACCAGAAAGTATTTGTAGAAACCGATAATTTTGGGTTTTCATATTTAGAAGAGCTGGAAGCTTCGCTTAGTAAAATTCAGGCTGATACCCTTAAGTTTGAGGTATTAAACGATCTGGCTTATTATTGGCACACCAGAAATCTAAATACTGCACTAAAATTCACTGAAAATGGATTGAAGCTTTCTTCCAAAAAAAGTAACCCACTTTGGAACGGGAGATTTCAGGTTACCCAGGCCGCTATTTTGTTGCGGCAGGAAAAACTAGATGCTGCCGAAGAAATCCTTATTGAAGCTAAAGCAAAAGTTGAAGAAAGTGATCTGGCCTTTCTCAATACCCAGCTGGGCTACGTATATGAACGCCGAGGGCAATTAGGGAGAGCTGCCGATTTTGCCCTCGAATCTTTACGTTTAGGAGAAAAGTTGAATGATAAAAAAGCAATCGGGCTTGCCTATAGTGATCTCAGTAATTTGTTCTGGAAACAGGAAAAGTACAAGGAAGGTCTGGAGTATGGCTTAAAAGCCCTTTCTTTTTTTGAAGAACGTAATGTAGTTGATCTTGATTATGATTTTACACTTTATGTAGTTGGTAATAATTACTTAAGCCTTAAACAATATAAGAAGGCTATGGAATACTATAGGCGTTCCATAGACATTGGGGAACGCTATGGTTTTTATAATAATTTAAGCGATGTCTATATTTCTCTGGTAGAGCTTTATGCCTTTTTAAATCAATTTGAAAGGGCTGAGGCAGCTGGTGAAAATGCCATAAAATATGCCTATCTTTTAGATAATGCTTTTATGCTAATGCGTTCCTATCTTTCTGTTGGTGAATTACAGATCCAGACCAACAACTATCCTGCCGCCATAGAAAACATTCAAAAATCTATTGAAGTAGCTACTCCGAATTTTGGCGATGGTTTTTTTCTCAGTAAAGCCTATAAAAGCCTGGGAAGAGCTTATGCTCAAAATGAGCAGTATAAAGAAGCTTATGCGGCCTTTGCTAAATTTGACTCCCTGAATAGTATTGTTTTTACAGCAGAAGCAGATCAAAGAATCGCTCAGCTTCAAACTGAATTTGAAGTAGCACAAAAGGAGAATACTATTCAACTTCAGGAAACAAAACTGCTGCAACAACGAACAAGTCAAAATCTTACCAGTCTTATCGCCGGCTTATTATTTCTGATGTTACTGGTTTTATTTGTCAGTTTTAGCAATAACAGAAAGAAAAATAGACTTTTACGAAAACAAAATGTAGAAAAGGGATTTCTGCTCAAAGAAATTCACCATAGAGTTAAAAACAATCTCGAGGTAGTTTCCAGTCTTTTGGCCCTGCAAACCGCACAAATTAAAGATCCCAATATTGTGAGTGCTATGAAGGAAAGCCAAAACAGGGTGTATTCTATGAGCATAATTCATCAGCGCTTATATCAAAACAATCATCTTTCCTCCATCGAGATGAAGGATTATTTCGTGAATCTTGGCAGCCATGTTCTGGATTCTTTTGGTCAAGAGAAACATATTAATATAAATTATAAAATGTCGGAGTTGCACCTAGATGTAGACACTGCAGTCCCACTGGGGTTGATAGTCAATGAATTATTAACAAATAGTCTTAAATACGCTTTTCCTAATAAATACAAGGGAGAAATTACTATAGTTTTAGATAAAAAATCGCCTCACGAAATTCAACTTTTAGTTAAAGATAATGGGATTGGTCAAACACAAGATGAACCCGTTAAAGGAACGGGCTTTGGGAAAAAACTAATCGATCTGCTTACCAAGCAATTAGATGGGACCATGAAGGTGATTTATACTTCCGGTACTCAATATTTATTTAATTTTAAGGTACACAGACTTCCTTGATTTTAAGTAAATATAGGTGCTTAATACGATTTGTTCATCGCCATTCATTTATTGATTTCCCATGGCATCATACAACTTTTTAGTATCCACATACTGTTGAAAGGCACTAACTTTTCCATTTTTTAAGGTCCAAAGGTGCGCCGCCTGTGCATTATAAGTTTTGCCGGTTTCTTTGACTTTAGCATTATAGCGTAGGGTAGCTAATACCTTATTGTTGCTCATTTCATGGAGCTCAATATATTCAAGTTTGAAATATTCGTGATCTGCTCCTATACGTGAGAAAACACCATTAAGGACAGCATCCGGGCCCGTATATGGATTGCCGTCAGCGTAACGATTTCCTTCGGCTTCATTCCAGAGAATGTTTGCATCCATTGCGCCCAGAACCGCGGGAATATCGCCGGCAGAAAAGGCCTTATAGAGACCGTCAATTATGGTTGTATTTTTATTTGAACTTTGCGGTTTCAGCTCCACCCGAATGAGCCGTATAGGTTTTGTCTTGCTCAGGTTCACAACAGCATGCGGTGCTTCCGGTTCCTTTTGCATGGTTAGCGGAAGGCTTAAGGGTTCGGGCAGTTTCCGGGTGTCAAAAATTACTTTGCCTTCACTGTCATAATCAATAAAATCTCCAGCTTCCTGTATATATAAAACACTCGGCCATTTGTGGTAGTGAAGTGGTTCTTTTTCATCAGGAGCCAGGGAAACTTCGAGTACCCGGACCTGGTCATTTTCCATTAAAATTTTATGATTCTTTGGAGCAGCTCTAACGGCATCCAGTTCTGCAGGCCAGGTAGCAGGATCACCTGTTTTATAATCTATTTTTTGATGTGCCTTGTTTTCCTGTCCGAAAACGGCTACTGTTGCTATTAGGAAGACTAGTAAAACGAGATAATTTTTAATTGTTTTCATGTTGGTTTTTTTAAAATTTTATTCAGGTTTATGCACCTCCAGTTCTATTTCAATCAAAAGTTCCGGTAAGGCCAATTCCTTTACACCAAGCCAGGAGCCGGTAGGGAAGTGGTTTTTATAAATTTCAGTTCTGTAACCCGCCACTTCAAGAAACCCTGGCATGTTGGTGGTAAACACATCTTCCTTGACCACATCATCAAAAGTGCAGTTGAAGTGTTTCAGTATTTTTTCAAGATCACAATAGCAGTTTTTCATTTGTTGTTCAAAATCACCTACGGCAGTCGGATTGCCTTGATCGTCCATGCTTACGGCACCGGAAATTTTTATACTGTTGCCAATTTTTACGGCATGGGAATAGCCATATGTTTCTTCGACTTCCGGGCGAAGTTTAAAATATTCAGGTTTTTGGTTTAACTTTTTCATAATTAAAAATTTCATTAAATAATCTATTCTTTCATTTCTACTGAAAAGCCGAATCAGCTTGTGAATATTCAGGTTAATCAAAAGCGGCGCGGTTCTTTAAAGTTGATGAAGTGTTTTCAGTTTTGAAATGGTCTTGTCGCTACTTCTTCTAATTATTATCTCACTTTTCTTATAAGCGTAGCCATGTATTTATATTTCAAATCTCTTGAGCTTAAACCTTCCTGGATTTTTTGTAGTAGGTCCTCAGACATAGATGGTCCGGGCTGAGTCCATCCTTTAAATAACTGGTGGTAATCTCTATACATATCCACGGTAATATGTGAGGCGTAAACATCACTTCCAACCGGTAGCATATATCGCATCAAACTCCAGTTTTCCATTTTTCCCTCCTCAATTTCTTTCTGATGTATAGGCTGGAAAATTTCTGTTTCAAATCTTTCGTATTTTTCAGAATCTCCACCTGTTGCTTTCATTAAATTAATTCCGGCAATAGTCCCTAAGGGCATTTCAAAATCGTCTTCAGTGACAGCTATTTGTTCAAGATATACCCTTACCTCCAGGGCTCTTGATTTTGCAGTATTATAAAATTTTGCAATGCGATCTTCTTCGGACATGACCGGGTAAGCTGCTTCTAAAGCTGCCTGAAAATTCCCTGTACCACTCATCATTTTTACGGGATCATTGTATAGGCTTACCGTAAGGTATTGGTATCCCTGATTTTCTCCTCCAGGTTGTAAACTCCATAGGTCCCATCCCAAAATATCTCCATTTTCAACCCGTTGCTTGTGAATTCCTTCCCAGAATAATTCCGTTTCCATATAGGCCTGTTCCAGTTCATTATCCACTTTCATAAACTCAAAAATTAAATAAAGTTTATCCTGAGCAATACTAGGATAGCCAATCAGAAAGAGTAGGCTTAGCATTAATAATTTTTTCATAAGTGAGGATTTTTAAATTAGTTTTTTTAGCTTGAATAGTTGTGTAATGTTTCTTTTACGGGCCGGAATTGAATACCCAGATCAGTTTTTGCCAGATCGTTTTTATAGACGATTTTCGCTTTTTCTTTGGGTTCCTTTTTATTTAGCATCAGGTGAATATCCCACACTTTATAGGTCTCACTAGTTAAGAGGTAGTCTTTTCCATGCAAACCTTTTCTTGTGGCGGCACTGTAAGTTGCATGTGCCACATCTTCCACATCTACAACCGCAAAGGGTATGTTGTTGTCATAAATGCTCTGAATAAAATCATCTGGAGCAATTTTATTCTTAATAAGGAATTGTAAGCCGGTGGAGGTAGAATCTTCTCTGGAGGATAAAGATTTACCCATAACCATTACCGGAGAAACCGAACAAATTTCAAAGGGAGGGTCTGGATTATGGTTGATGAATTCTATCACTACCTGGTTGGCCATAAATTTAGCCTGGGCATACGGATGACTTTGTTCACTACTAAACCTGATGTGATTTTCATCAAAAGTATCGTTATAGCTCTTGCCTTCTGCGGGCATTGGGAAATTTGTATTCCAGGCTGCAACGGAAGCGATAAAAATAACTTTTTCAAGCTGTGGATATTGGCTTATGGCTTCAAGGAAATTCTGGGTTCCTTTTATAGTGGGGTCAAAAAGTTCAGTTTGCGGATTTTTCACAGCGAGTTGGAATGGGGTGCCGCTGTGAATTATGATGTCACAATCCTTTATGAACTCCTTTAAAATATCTAAATTCTCTAATCTAAATCCCCGTATATTGAGGTTTTCTGAATTTTTAAGATCAAAAAGGTGCTGATACTTTTCACTTTTATTGATATCAGTAACCGAGACTTTTACCTGGAAGCCTTCTTTCAAAAATTTTCTGGTGATGTAGCTCCCAATAAAGCCTGAACCTCCTATTATTCCAACCGTCTTCATCATTTCATCAAATTTTGAATTATATATCTTTTTAAGAGCAACTTAATTCCCTATGTTTTTTTCCGATAAATCTTATTCCTCTGTCTGGAGCTGCTGGATGTCCAATAATATTTTTGAAACATCCCAGTAACCGGCTTCCCTCACTATTTTTCCGTTTACAAATTCAGCGGTAATATGGGTGGGAATTTTATATACTTTATTATTAGCTTTAAAAGTACCCTGCCAAAGGCCCCAAAAGTTCACCCAGGTTTCTCCTTTATCGGTTACTACCATTTCGTATTCGGATTCAGTATCTACAAACTTCCAGTTTGAAAACTGGATTGCATCTTCTTTGGTTTGGGCTAAGAACTGCGAGAGGTTTTGTGCATGTTTTTCCTCCACGTTGTTCATTATTTTAGCCGTATCAGCATAATGTAAAGCCATGGATTCCCAATCCCTTTCCTCATAAGCTTCCAGAACTTTCTTATAAGTGTCTATTTCTGCTGATTGCTGTGTATAGCGTTTCTCCTGTGGATTAAAGGCTATGAATATGATTGTTGCAAGAGCAAATGATACTAAGTTTTTCATGATTCGTGTTTTTTAGTTATTCTAAGAAATGGACGATTTTACCATCTTTTAAAGACCAATAATGTTTAAACTGGGTAGAGATAAATTCACATTCTGTGAGTTTGCGACCATTTACTGTTCCGCTTACCATTACCTTATTCTTCTGAGGTATTTGAAATTTGAGGATTTTAAACAATATGCTTTCCCATTCATTTTCCATTATTGAACTAAGGGAAATGTTGTACCTGCCTTTGATTCTTTTTTCGCTTTTTACTTCATCCCAATTTATTCCGTTTGCTATTGCTGAAATCTCATTTGAAGTTGCCTTGTTATTTTGTAAAACTTCATATACCTGTTTAACAACAATTTCATTGTTTTGTCCCTGCAAGTAGTTTGACCAAAGCAATACAGTTAGCAAAGAGAAAAAATATAGCGGTAATGTTTTCATCGTTCAATCTTTAAAGTCAGTAATTGCGGAGTAAGCTAAATCGGGACGCATACGGCCTGTTTTAGTTTCGTATTTATGAACGTACTGCATCATTTCATCAAATACCTTTTCACCTTCTTCACCAAGAAGTTCATCTGTTTCTGCAGAAGTTTTTGCGTAAGATTGCGCATCTTTTGCTGAAATTACCGCGAGATAATAATCGCCATTACTTCCAAACCCACTGCGGTAGATTCTATAATGTTGTTTAGCACCTTTGGTTTCATATAAGGATTTGATTTCTTTCATCTTATCTCTAAGCTTGGCCACATTTTTTGGTGCCACGTGAAAAAAGTGCCATTTTCGGTAATCCTCCCCCACGGTATTCGTGGTAAGCCCGTTAGGCATATAAGAGAGTTCGTCTATTAAATACACCATATAATCACGGTGGGTATCATAACATTCATTAAAACGATCAAATATGGCTCTGAAGTTTTCTTCTCCCATTTTTTCAACCAATGGTGCCATAGGGTTTTTATCAAAATCGGCCATATTATCAATGGGTGATATACTTAAATATTTTCCATCATCAATACTTGCCGTAGCCCAGTCTGCATCTTTAAGATTATGCTCTTTGCAGGCAGCAATAAAATCTTTGGTAACGGCTTCATACTCTTTTTGCATAGCAGGTTTTACCTGGTCTTCGTGTACCCAAAAGGCTTGATTAGTATTTTGAGAAAAGAGGTTGGTGGTTTGCAATGCTACAATTGCAAAAAGCAAGACATTAAATTTTACAGTTTTCATAATTTCCTGGTTTTAAATAATTATAAGACAATTTACTTTTGGAAATAACTGAAAACAAATGGTTTAGGATGAACAGACTGAAATACTGTCCTAATGGACATTATTTTTATCAAAGGCTTAAATGGTTTGCAGCCTTTTTAGAAGCTCGGGTCGCAAACCTTTAGACATGGGAATTGCTTTTTTAGCAATTACCACGTGTGTCCCAGCTATCTCGTCTATTTTGGAAAGGTTAATTATATAAGACCTATGGATTCTGAAAAAATGTCTTTGAGGCAGTTTTCTGTCCATATCTTTAAGTGTGGTTACCATTAAATATTCTTTTTCGTTAGAAAATATTCTGCAGTAGTTGCGATCGGCCTCTATATAACGTATGGCCTTAATATCAACCTTGACCATCGTTTCCTGATGCCGTATAAATAAACATTCTTTTAAAACGAAAGTAGAGTTTTGAAATTTCGATCCATTTGCAGCAGTGGTAATATTACATTTTAACTGATTAATGGTTAGCTCAATGCTTCTTTGTAAATCCAACCTCTTAAATGGTTTTGAAATAAAAGCATAAGGATGTGTCTCCTTAGCCCTGTTGAAATTGGCTTCGTCGGCATTTGCAGTAAGATAAATAATGGCCAGATTACTATGGAATTTCTGCATTTTCTGAGCAGTTTCAATCCCATCGAGTTCTCCTTTAAGTTGGATATCGATTAATACGATATCCGGAGGATTACTCTTTACATGATTCAAGGCATCATCACCCCTGGGAATTATGCCTGAAACTTCGTAGCCCATTTCGCTAAGTTGCAGGGAAATGTTTGCAGCAATAATCATTTCATCCTCGACTATTAATATATGGATTGGATGGATCATTTAGCACAGGTGGTTTACAATATTCAAAACAATAGTATGAGCCTATATATCTCATTTGGATAATAGCATACTATAGGTTAAGAAAATCGGGAGGGCATTATAAAATTTAGGGGGTGGGTACAATCTCTTTCAAAAACACTTGATAATGAAAGATTTCAAGATTCTAATTTAATAAAAAATTCGGTAAAATTGAGGATTATCTTTTAAGAACTGGTCTCCAGGAAACAATACTTACCAAGACTAAGTTTAAAAGCTTCTATTTTAGAATTTCTCTGGTTAAATTTTTTTATCTGAATAACTTGTAATAGTAAATGGATTCGGGATTATCAATAGATATCATCTCATAAATATCCTGTAAGGCTTTTAAAATAAAATTAAGCAATCTATATTGCCAACCTATCTAAAAGTAACGATTATGGAAGCCATTAAAATACTTAAATATATTAAGGATGTGTTAGAACATATGCCATCTGACTGGTTGAAGCTTACAACCCATAGACTGGATATTTATAATGAAAAATTGGCGAAAACGGAATTCTTAACAAAATTCGAAAACTTATACGCAGCAAATAATTCCAAGCCTTCCGCACTTCGTGAATTACCCACAGCTTTTGATTATATCCGTTTGGGTCATCCACTATCTTCTGTACTGGAATGGGGAATTGCTAATTTAAATAATACAAAACCGGAAAATGTAATTAGTTTTTCATCAAGGTCGCTTCCTGTTTTAGCGGTTCTGCGAAAAAACTTATTCAGTAAAAAGAAAACCCGGATCATGTATACCGGACAACTACCCAAATTTCTTAAAGTTGATGTCCTAAAACAGGTTTACGGATATAATCTCGAATTAAAACAGGTAGAGGACATAACCAAGGTTGCTGATTTTGATGGCAGTACAATTTTTATAGCACAACAAGATGAATTAAGCAAGCTCACCTTTAGTCCAAATATTGATTTTTATATCAGCTTTCAAGGTGATCTTGGGAGCGTTTTAGTGATCAATGGGCAAAAAAATGAAAGTTACATCTCGGAAATTCAACATGTGAGAAGGAGGGAGACCATCGCGATGACACCCGCCGATTGTTTTTCTTTATTGCAGAGGCTTACGGGAAAGTCTTCTTCTGCCAATAAAACCAATACAGAAACCGACAAAGAAAGTGCAGAAGATTCGATTAAAAAGATAACAGGAACAGCTACAAAACCCCTTATTGGATCCTGTGGTTTGTCTATTCAATATGCGATTATGATGGGGCTCATTGATGATGCCCTGGTAAAGCATAAAGGGAAAGCCATTAAAATAGTTGTGCCTCCGAACTGCTATGGTGGAACAAATGACCAGGCAAGACGTGTGGCTGCGTGCCTGGAAAATGTTGAAGTAGTAGATTTACCCGTGGATGGTGTCAATGATATGGTTAAAAGTACAGATTTGGTTTTGGATCAAGTTGCTAAACAGGATGCAGTGCCTTACATCATCGCGGAAATACCAACCAACCCCAGAGTTGAGGTTCCTGATCTGGACAAATTGAGAGAGGTTTTAAATAAAACGCGCAAAACTGCTAATGGGGAAGCCGCTATCAGTCCAGTTTTTATTTTAGATCAAACATTTTGTCCTAATGTACAGTTTTTAAGAGAAGACGGGATATTATCCAATATCAGGACCATTTCATATGTTAGTGGTTCCAAATTTCCTAGTGGAGGGAAATGTACCGCAGGCTATTGTGTAGCCAATAAAAAGGCGGAAGCTTTAATGGATAAAATTGAAAAACATCTGGTACTGTGCGATAACCAAGCCACGGATCTCCAGGTTGCCATATTAGCCGAGCAATTACCATCAATGAATCAAAGGATCCAAGAGGCTTATAAAAATACACGTGAATTCGTAAGCTTTATCGAAGAGACTTTACCTGCGGCCAAAATCAATTTTGTTTCTGAGGAATTGGCACAGGAAGGATTTACCCCCTCCGTATTTTCTTTAGATCTTCCAACCAAAGGGAATACAGATCAGGAAAGAGAGGTATATAAGCGTGCATTAAATCAAAAACTGATTGAAATGATGATCAGTGAAATACCAAATGAAAGTAAATACTGTGTAAGCTATGGACAATTAAAGGGTTGCTACTGGACCATACCGGCAACCTCTACCCAGGGCACAACCAAAGAGGACGATAAGGATTATATTGCGCGGGTATCAGTATCTCCAAATTTAGACCTGGCATTACATAAAAAAGTCTTTGCAGATTTTGTGAAACAAATCTAACTTTAGGAAATTGGTTTAGGAATTTTAGTTTATAATGTGCCTGGCAAAATTGCTAGTTTGATAAAACCGGCTAAATTTTGAAGCACTGCATTCAGGGGAAAAAGAATAAGACAAAAGCTAAAGGGATTTAGATGATGCTTTTGGCCAAACCTTTATAAAACTTTTGAAAATGACTGGAGAGAAAATGAATTTCAGAGCAACCTGGTCTATGGCGGTTGGCGGAATGGTTGGCGGCGGTATCTTTTCTGTATTAGGTGTGATTATCGAGACAGCTGGCCAGTGGGCCTGGTTGAGTTTTCTTATTGCAGGTGTCATATCTTTAATTTCTGCCCATAGCTATAGCCAATTATCTACTAAATATAGCGAAGGGGGTGGCGCATTTACTTTTTTGAGAGAAATTAACCACGGTGGATTTGCAGGGAGCCTTTCCTGGATTCTGATCCTTGGTTATATTTTAACCATGGCTGTATATGCATTCACCTTTGGCCACTATGTAGCATACGTTTTTAATATGGGGAACTGGCTGCCCCGTGTTCTGGCATTGCTGATCATTGCCGTTCTTGCCGGAATAAATTTAAGGGGTGTTGGCGATGCTTCCAGACTTGAAGTCATAACTGTTTACGGTAAAGTTTTTGTCTTAATTGGATTAGCCGCTTATGGTCTTGTGGAATGGAATCCGCAGCAACTCACCCAGGGCATTAGTCCTAAGCCTTGGCATATGGCCATTATTGGGGCTGGTACTATTTTTATGGCATATGAAGGTTTCCAATTATTATCCTATGACTATAAGGATTTAAAAAAACCAGATAAAACATTACCCAAAGCAACTATCTGGGCTGTACTGGCTGTAATTGTCATATACATTTTAGTAAGCTTTGGTGCAACCATGATTGTGGGCGCAAAAAAATTAATTGAACATAAGGAAATAGCATTATCAATAGCAGGAAAAGAAATATTAGGTACCACGGGTTTAATAATTGTTACCATAGCCGCTGCCTTTTCTACGGGTTCCGCCATTAATGCCACCCTTTTTTCTACAGCAAGATTAATGGAAAGTGTGGCTGAGAAAAAAGATTTACCGCATTTGTTTACCAAGGAGAATCAACATAAGATTCCTTTTTATGCGGTATTATTTATAGCAGCTGTGGCTGCTTTGCTGGCGATGATTGGTAGTTTGTCCAAACTGGTTGATGCTGCAAGTATTATTTTTCTATTCACTTTCGGCGTTGTTAATTTAATTGCATATCAGCAGGAGGTAAAACGTAACTGGCTTTCTTTGGTGGGGGCCATCTGTTGCGGCCTGGCAATTATTGCCGCAATTTGGGTCCACATTCAAAAAATGCCCTATGTAATAATTGCATTAATTACAATATCTTTATTGATATTTATATTCAGACCTTACTTAATAAAAAAGATCAGACAGTAATTTATGCCTGTCATTCGGGAATCAGGGATTTCATTTCAGTAAATTACTATAAAGTATTTGCGTCATTGATACTATAAGGTGAGGCCTTGAAAAACCAACAAAGATGTATTTTTAAACTTATGGAGCAACAAATTGAAGAGCAGGATTTTAATAATATAAATGTTCTTAACCATACTTTTGCTAAAAGCTATGAATCCTGTCATTTTAAAAATTCTAATTTTTCTAATGCTAATTTAAAAGGAATACTTTTTATTGATTGTGAGTTTAAGGAATGCGACCTGAGCAATGCCAACCTGAGTCATACTTCTTTTCAGAATTGCAATTTTACAGATTGTAAAATGATAGGGCTGCTTTTTAATAATTGTGAACCATTCGCCTTTTCTATTTCCTTAAATGAATGCATCTTAAACCATTCATCTTTTTTCGGTATGACGTTGCCAAAAACAAATTTTCAAAACTCAAAATTAAAAGAGGTAGATTTTTCCGATGCGGATTTGTCAAATTCAATATTTTTAAACGCTGATCTCTCCGGTGCTATTTTTCAAAATACGATTCTTGCCAAAGCCGATTTTCGAAATGCTGATAATTACAGTTTAGATCCTGAAAATAATATATTGAAAGGAGCTAAATTTAGCCTGTTGCAGATCAGTGGGTTGCTTGATAAATATAATATTACAATTGAATAATAATAACATAAATGGCTAATCAATAAGTTTTATAAAAATAATAATTATGAGTTTATTAAGTAAATTAATGGGTAATTCATCCAGTATTTCTAAGGAAGATCTGGTTGAGAAATATGGTCGTTTATTGACCGAAACCGAAGAAATTGAACTTGGGTTTTCTTTATTAAGAGATGTTTTTATGTTTACCAGTAAGCGACTTATTTTAATCGATGTACAGGGGCTTACGGGTAAAAAACAGGAATACTTATCGCTTCCTTACCGACATATCTCGCGATTTTCCCTGGAAACCGCCGGCACCTTCGATTTAGATGCAGAGTTAAAGATCTGGATATCCAGCGAAAATGAACCAAGTGTCAGCAAACGCTTTAATCAAAGTATTGATATTTATGCCGTTCAGAGATATCTGGCGCAGAAGGTTATTTGAACTATAGCCCTAGGTGGTTTAAATTTTTCATAACCTAAGCTTAAAATTTAGAAAACGGTAGAATTGATTTAAAAGCTTTCTTTTGGATAAGCCCAAATTTTAATGGAAACCAAAGAAACTATTCTATCCGACCAACAGTTATTACTAGATTTAAGGAATGGCAATGAAACTGTTTTTCCTTTAATTTTTGACCGGTATTGGAAAAGGCTCTATTCCTATGCCTTTAAAATCTATCGTGACGATAAGGTTTGTGAAGATATCGTTCAGGAGATTTTTATTAGTCTTTGGGAGAAGGCCGCAGCGTCCCAAATACTGAACCTTGAGGCCTACTTATTAAGATCGGTCAAATACAGGGTGGCTAATCATATAAGAAGTCTTAAATTCTCCGATAGCCAGGAAGAAATTCTTGAAAGTATTCCATATCCTTCCAACTCAATTCTTAACCTGGAGTACCAGGATTTCGAAAAAGAGGTGCTGGCCAAAGTAAAAAAGCTGCCGCCCAGATGCCGGGAAATTTTTATCCTTAGTCGTTTTGATAATTACAGCAATTCAGAGATTGCCCAGAAACTGGATATTTCTATTCGTACCGTGGAAAAGCAAATAAGTAATGCCCTTTCTTACCTTAAAGCTAATTTAGATAGTTCCCATTTTGCGGGAATTATTACCGCAATGTTGCTCCAATGTTAACTAGCCCGGCTTAATATTAAGACTCTTTTAAGATGTGATTTTTTAGTACGTGTTCCCCTGGAAAAATGTGACTTATAGTTAAAAGCAGGTTTTGGATAAACACGAACTTATATATCTAGCAGAAAAATATGCAGCCCGAAAAGCGAATTCCCAGGAAAAGCTGGCGGTAGATATTTTCTTCAAAAAAGTGCAGGAAAAGGAAGCTTACCCCCTGGTGAGCCTGAACCAGGAAATGCGTGATAAAATCTTTGGTCGCATAGAGAATAAAATTCAGTTCAAGGCTAATTCCCGAAAAAAGCACTGGCAAAGAATACTGGCCTCTGCTGCAGTTCTCTTGCTGTTAATGGCAAGCGTTCTGCTTACTTTACTTCAGGAGAATAATCTTACCCAAATTGCTGCTAAAGGGGAGAAGAGGGAAATTATACTCAAGGATGGGAGCAGGGTTTTTCTGAATTCTGGTTCTAAAATCAGCTATCCCGAAAACTTTAAAGAAGACCGCAGAATATCCCTGGAGGGGGAGGCCTTCTTTGAGGTCGTTCCCAATCCAAAAAAGCCCTTCCGAATTTTAGCAGGCACGACACAAACCAAAGTTTTAGGTACCTCATTTAATATTAACGCATACACTAGAGGAAGGGAAAAAATAAGTGTTAATACCGGTGTTGTTGAAGTTGCATACGGCAATGATCTTTCTAAAAAAATCAAGCTTACCAAAGATATGCAGGCTGGTTTTCGCGGCGACGCTAAACCCTTAATTACGCAAGACAATAGTGCCAACTTCAATGCCTGGACCAAAAATATTATTGTTCTAAATAATACGAGCCTAGGGGAAACCGAAAAAATTCTTGAAAACTGGTTTGATGTAACCATTGAATTTTCTAATCCTGTTCTGAGAAAACTCACGATCTCGGGAAAGTTTAATAATGAAAAACTCCCGACAATACTCCAGAGCATCGCGCTTATCAAAGATTTACATATTGATTATATAAACCCTAAAAAAATAGTTATAAGAGAACAGACGGAAAGAAGTAATTGAATTAGCCAAGAAAAACAAACCCGTTTCTGCTGCAACAGAAACGGGCTATAAATAATCAGACTACAAATATTAACCTATAGCCAAATTGTAATGAATACTAAACTACAATTTTTTCTAAATTATTTAACTAAAACCCTACTGCTTTTAGTGTTGGGAATGCTCATTTTCTCAACCGGGCCCAAAGCTTGGGCAGCATCAAATAACGATTTACAGATAAGTATGGAAGTTGAAAATGCTTCAATAAGAGAAGTTCTTTCAGCAATTGAAGCTAAAACCGGATTCACCTTTGTCTTTGACAATCGTATAAGCCAGGTAAAGCATAGTTTTACTTTCCAGGTCAGCAATGCAGAATTAGCGAGTATTTTTAAGCGAATAACTGCTAAGACAGGTTTAGAATTTAAGAGAATAAATCACACTATCAGCGTGGTAAGTCCCGATAGGGCCCAACTTAGTGTTAATGGAAAAGTCCTTGATTCCGATGGGCTTCCCCTCCCGGGTGCCACTGTATTAGAAGTTGGAACCTTCAACGGGACTACCACTGATTTTGATGGTAATTTCACATTAAATGTGTCTGAATTCCCGGTTAATCTGGAAATTTCCTTCATAGGTTTTAATACGTATCAGCTCAGCGTTGAGAATTCAGAGCCCATTCAGGTAAGGCTTGATGAGAATGCCAATGCACTTAACGAAGTCGTAGTAACAGCTTTAGGTATAAAAAGGGAGGAGAAAAGGTTAGGGTTTTCCCAGGAAACAGTAGAGGCGGAAAATCTTTCTCAAACTGTTCCCAATAACTGGTCTGCTGGATTAAAGGGAAAAGTTTCTGGTTTGAATATAGTTTCCACGGGATCTGGGCCTATTAATTCTCAGCAAATCACCTTACGCGGTAATAATTCGCTTAATCCCAATGGAAATTATGCCCTTATCATAGTTGATGGTGTACCTATTAATACAGAAATGACAACTTCTGGATCTTCCAGTGCATATATGGGAGGGGATTCTCCTGTAGATTTCGGAAATGGTATTTCAGATATTAACCTGGAAGATATAGAAAGTGTTTCCGTTTTAAAAGGCCCCGGAGCTACTGCTTTGTATGGAAGCCGCGCTGCAAATGGAGCCTTAATTATCACCACGAAATCAGGGGCCAATCAAAAAGGCCTTGGAGTTTCTTATAATACCAGTACTACCTTTGATGTAATCCAGCGCTGGCCGGATTTTCAATATGAATATGGGCAGGGTACCGGGAAATCCTTTAATGACGCCGGGGAGCCTTACTATTCTTACGGAGGGTCAGAAGACGGCAATAGTACTGGTGGAACCAGTAGTGCCTGGGGACCACGATTTGATGGACAATATTATTATCAATACGATCCAGAAATAGGCGGTCAGTCTCAACAGCGCCAGCTTTGGCGTCCTTACAAAGATAATCGTAAAGACTTTTGGCGCACTGGTTTTACCACTAACAATAATATTACCCTTCAGGGAGGTGATGAAAATGGTTCCATGCGAGCTTCGGTAGGTCATCAGTTAAACCAATGGATTATGCCAAATACCGGTTTTGAGCGCATCACCGCTTCAGTGAATGCCAAATACAAGGTTTCACAAGCCATTGAAGTTGGATCAACTTTAAATTATAACAATAGGAGTAGTGATAACCTTCCAGGAACTGGTTACAATAATGGCTCTATCGCTTATTTTATGATCTTTCAAAATCCAAATGTTGATTTAGACTGGCTAAGACCCATTTGGCAGGAAGGGCAGGAGAACCTTGAGCAGATTCAACCTTTTAGCTCTTATATAGATAATCCATTTTTAATCGCTTACGAGGCCACAAATGCGCTGGCAAGTAATCAGCTAATTGGCAACATCTTTACCAATGTGCGGTTTTCACCTAAATTGAATTTGTTATTAAGGACATCCCTAAATACTTATTACCAGGACAGGGAGCAAAAGCGTCCTTACAGTATTAACCGATATGCCCGCGGATATTTTAAAACACAGGATATATGGAAGCAGGAAGTAAACGCTGATTTTTTACTGACCTATGAAGATAAAATTAGCAAGGACATTTCATTTTCCGTATCAGCCGGAGGAAATGCGATGGATTACAAATATCGCCGTACTGATGCCTATATAGATGGTTTAGTTGTACCTAACGTTTATAAACTGGCCAATGGAATTAATAATCCCATTGTAAATACTTACGATCGTAACAAGAAGATAAACAGTTTATACGGCCTGGCTTCTTTTTCATTTAAAGACATGGTCTTCTTGGATGTAACCGGGCGAAATGATTGGTCCAGTACGCTTCCCGTGCAAAACAATTCGTTCTTTTATCCTTCAGCAAACACCAGTATTATCCTTTCTGACATCTTTGATTTTTCAGGTCCCGTCGACTATTTAAAATACCGGTTCTCTTTTGCACAAGTAGGTAACGATACCGATCCTTACAAAACCAGCAAATATTACAGCCAAAATGCGTTTCCTAGTTCAGCAGTAGCACCTACAAACCTTTACAATGCCAATTTTAAACCTGAAATTACTACCAGTTATGAAACTGGTATAGAAGCCAGGATTTTAAAGAACAGGATCTACCTGGATGCTACAGTATACCAAACCTCTACCAAAAACCAGATTATTTCTGTGCCTTTAGATATTACCACAGGTTACAGCTCTGGAGTATTGAACTCGGGCGAGGTTAGGAATAGGGGTATAGAACTTACCTTAAATGCTAAAGTTTTTTATACGGATAAATTTAAATGGACCACGAATCTAACATGGGCGAGAAACTGGAACGAGGTGCTCGCACTAGCTGATGGTATAGACGGTCAGCAAGAAATTGGCACAGGAGGGCAGGCGAGAATTATTGCCAAAGTAGGGGGCACCACTACTTCCATCTACGGAGCTGGATTTGTTCGTTCCCCCGAAGGAGATATAGTTTATGACAATGCTGGTTTACCGGCCTATCCCGATGATATTATGTATATAGGTGATGCCAGCCCTGATTGGCGTGCTGGATTACAAAATAATTTCAGATATGGGAATTTTGGACTCAATCTCTTGCTTGATGGTCAATATGGTGGGATTATTTATTCACAAACCCATCACAAAATGGTTCAACAGGGAAAATTGAAATCTACATTTAGAGGAAGAGAAGAAGGAGTGATTATAGGGGAAGGCGTGGTTTTAAATGAAGATGGGACCTATTCCCCCAATACTACCCAAGCCATTACGCCGGACTGGTACAACCGTTATTATCGAAGGGCCAATGTAGAGTCTAATTCCTTCGATGCATCCTACCTAAAGCTTCGCGAAATTAGTTTGCAATATAATTTCCCAAAACAGTGGTTTGCAAAGAGTACTATCCAGGATATAAATCTTTCCATATTTGGGAGAAACCTGGCGGTCATATCAGATTTTCCGATTTATGATCCGGAAACAGCGGCATTAAACGGGGATACAATTTTACCGGGTGTAGAGATGGGCCAGATGCCTTCTCCTGCCACCTATGGCTTTAATTTACAAGTGAATTTATAAAAAAATGAAGATGAAAAGTATAAAATTCTTTAGTATCGTGGTGATAGCAAGTTTATCGCTAGTTGCCTGTACCTCCAATTTCGAAGAAATAAACGAAGATCCCAATCGAATAGCAGAAATAAGCCCGGGGACCCTTATCAATCCCATTATTTATGGCCTGGCCACACATAATGCAAACAGAAGTGCCAGTATCACTTTTGACCTTATGCAGGTTTCCCTACCCTTCCCCAGTGTTTCTGGAGGTTTGCACCGCTATGATGTTAGCCCCAATATCGGGAATTCCTCCTGGTACAATTACTACAAATGGCTGAATAATATCAGTGAAATGAGAACCGCTGCTGTAGATGCAGGGGATGTTAATTATGAAGCTATTGCCCTTACTTTAAACGCCTGGGTATATTCCAATCTTACCGATATTTTTGGTCCGGTACCCATGACAGAGGCGGTCAAAGGAGAGGAAGGAAATCTTTATCCTGCTTTCGATTCCCAGTCTTTTATTTATGAAACCATACTTGCTGATTTAGAACGCGCCAATCAGCTTTATGATACCGAAGCCACCATGGTTTATGCCGAGGATATCTTATTTCAAAATGACGTAAACAAATGGCAAAAATTCACCAATTCTTTACGTATGCGATTATTGTTGCGAGTTTCAGGCCGGGAAGAAATGAACGCTTTTCAGCAATTATCCACTATGATCAATAATCCTACAATCTATCCGGTTTTCGAGAATACTGAGGAATCGGCCATCTTACAGGTTACGGGAGTGACTCCAAATGTTTCCCCCTGGGGAAGGCCGCAGGATTTTAGATTAAGTGTGAGCTTATCAGAATTCTTTATAGATAATTTAAACGAGTTAGAGGATCCCAGACGTCCTGTTATCGCAACAATGGCTACGGATCTAGATAATAATCCAATCGGTTACAAAGGAATTCCCAGCGCTTATGAGGGACCGGAATCTCAATTTGAATTTAATCCTTCCACCTTCAATATTGAACAGGTAGAAAACCCGATGCAGATATTTTTGCTGACTTATGCCGAGGTTGAATTCATAAAAGCTGAAGTGGCACAAAGAGGTTTTGTCGGAGATGCCCAGACCCATTATCTAAACGGGGTGAAGGCTGCTATTAAACAGATGGAGACCGAAGTACCTGAGAATTATTTTGAAAATGAAATGATAAAGTATGATGGAACTTTAGAGCGAATAATGCTTCAAAAATATTATGCACTTTATTTTACCGATTATCAGCAGTGGTTTGAATATAGAAGAACAGGTTTTCCGCAGCTTCCAAAGACAGAAGCAATGCTGAACGATGCAGTGATGCCGGTGAGATTTCCTTATCCTCAGGATATTCAGGTAAATAATAGGGAGAATTATTTAGAGGCCGTTGAAATGCTTGGAGGCAATGATGACATCAATGTAAAGGTTTGGTGGGATAATTAATAATCGAAAAACATTTAAATAATGAAAAAAATACTTGCACTTTTAATTTTCGGCTTTTTCAATTTGAGCCTGAGTTCACAGGAAACTGCTTCGGGTTATGTTTTTGAAGACAGCAATCAAAACGGAAGAAAAGACCGACGGGAAAAAGCAATAGCTGAGGTAGCCGTTACCAATGGAAGGAATGTTGTCCTTACCGATAGAGAGGGGAAATATAATTTGCCGGTTGGAAAAAATAATATCATTTCCATCATAAAACCTGCAGGTTACAAGCTGATAAAAAATGAAAACAATCTGCCACAGTTTTTTTATAATCATAAACCGCAGGGATCACCAGATTTAAAATTTACCGGAGTAGAACCAACAGGTGAATTACCAAAGCAGGTAAATTTTGCTTTAATTCCTTCCCAGGAAAATGAAGAATTCACCTCCCTTATTTTCGGAGATCCACAGCCTTATACTCCACAACAGGTAGATTATTTTGCTGATGGAATTGTCGCAGAAGTAGAAGGTGTAGAAAATGTTTCATTTGGCTTAAGTCTTGGAGATCTGGTAGGTGACGATCTGGATCTATTCAACCCCTATATTAAAGCAGTCAAAAATATAGGAATCCCTTGGTATAATTTATTGGGTAATCACGATCTCAATTTTGATGTGGAATCCGACACGATCTCCGATGAAACTTTTGAAGCTCATTTTGGCCCGGCTAATTACGCGTTTAATTATGGGAAAGTTCACTTTTTGGTTTTAGATGATGTTTTATATCCAGATCCCAGAGATGGAAAAGGTTATTGGGGAGGCTGTAGGGAAGATCAACTTGAGTTTATAGAAAATGATCTAAAACACGTTCCTAAAGATCATTTAATTGTTATTGCAATGCATATCCCGCTTAGTGAACCAGATGGAAGGGATACTTTTCGGGATCAGGACAGGGAGAGGCTTTTTCAACTTTTAAAAAAGTATCCAAACACCCTTTCGCTTTCAGCGCATACCCATATCCAGCGCCAGGATTTCTTTGGAAAAGAAGAGGGCTGGCAGCAGGATAAACCGCACCATCATTATAATGTGGGAACGACTTCGGGAGATTGGTATTCCGGTAAATTAGATGAAAATAATATTCCGATTTCCACTATGCGGGATGGAACTCCAAAAGGCTATGCATTTATAACATTCCAGGGAAATAAATACAGTATAGATTATAAAGTTGCTGGAAAACCTGCAGCTTATCAAATGGAAATTTTCGCGCCTAAGGTTGTGGCGCAGGGAAGAGGGACCAGCGCTGGAATTTATGTTAATTTCTTTATGGGTACCCAGGGTGATGAGGTATTGTACAGAATAGACGATGAGCCGTGGAAAGAAATGCAGTATTTGGAAGAATATGATCCTTCTTATGTAGAGATGGTTTATGAATGGGACTTAACGGAAGAATTAATGGCAGGTAGAAGGTCATCCAACCCTATAAAAAGTGAGCATCTATGGCGCGGTAATATTCCAACTAAGCTGAAAACTGGGGAACATACAATAGAAATAAAAGCCACCGATATGTTTGGACAAGTCCATACAGCCAAAAGCAATTATAGGTTGGCAGAACCCATCGAATAGTTTAAATTTTGTGTTAGTTTGCAAGGCCTGCCCACAGTTCTCTATTTTTCGGGTGGGCCTTTATTTTAAAATTTAAGAAAATGAAATTTATAAAAGTCATATGGCTATCACTTTTGCTTGTTGCTATTGGTTGTAAGAACAAAAAGGAACAGGACAAAGAGCTCCAGGAAATCAAATCAGAAAGACTTTCGATTCAGGTACAGGGACATCGGGGAGATAGGGGGAATTTCCCGGAAAATAGTATTCCTGCATTTCTTAGTGCAGTAAAAAAAGATGCCGATGTGATAGAATTGGACGTGGTGATTTCCAAAGATAATAAAGTAGTGGTTTCTCACGAGCCCTTTATGCACTCACTGTATGTGTCGACCCCTTCAGGAGATACGATTTCAGAGGAAAATCAGGAGAACTTTAATCTCTACGAAATGACTTATGATAGCATCAGGAGGTTTGATGTGGGTTCAAAAGGAAATAGCTTGTTTCCTGATCAGCAGAAACAAAAGACCTACAAACCATTACTTGCCGAGGCTATAGATTCGGTAGAAAATTTTATTTTGAAAAATAAGCTGGAGCCGGTGAAATATAATATTGAATTGAAATCTTCTGAAAACGAATATGGAATTTTTCAGCCGAACCCAAAGGAATTTGTAGCATTAGTGATGCAGGTTATTGAAGAAAAAGGACTTGAGAATAAAATGAATTTGCAATCTTTTGATGTGAATATTCTCAATGAAATCCATGCAAGTTATCCTGAAGTTGAAACCGCTTATCTGGTTTACATCGAAGGCATTCAAAGAAACCTTGATTTACTTAATTTTCAGCCGGAAATTTATAGCCCCAATTATGGTTTAGTTAAAGATTCTGCGTTTGTGGATTCCATTAAAGATATGGATATGAAATTAATTCCCTGGACTGTAAACGAACCGGAGGCCATTAAGAAAATGATAGAATTAGAGGTAGATGGGATTATAACCGATTACCCAGAAAGGGTGCTTCAATTTTTAGAATCTGAAATTAATCGTTAAAGATCCTTTCTCAATACACTTCAATTGTTAAGCTCATATGAAAGAAATAAACATTGTTTTAATGGCTCGGTTTTTTATCGTTGAAGAAACTGTCCGGCTCACTTCCTTTAAGCAATTCAAGAATTATGAACCTCTAGATAGTTAGAGTTTCTTAAAAAAATCGTGATTAAAATTATATCGTATAATTAAATACCTGGAAAATTACTAAAGTCATAAAAAGAAGCATTTCTATGTATTTAATTACGTAAAAATACGTAATTTGTTTTTTCAGTTATTATCTTGCAATAATAATTGGAACACCATGATTCAGGTAGATAAAGCATTGGAATTAATAGCATCCAGCATATTTAAGATGGAGCCAGTAATGCTTCCTCTTGCGGAGGTTCAAGGAATGACCTTGGCTTTTGATACCTATTCACCGATAAACCTACCTAGCTTCAGAAATTCCGCAATGGATGGTTATGCGGTAATGCTCAATAGTTGTAATTCTTACACGTTGAACCAGGAATTAAAAGCCGGCGATTCTGCTAAAATTCGGTTAAAGGCGGGAGAGGCCACTCGGGTATTTACCGGGGCTGCAGTACCAGAAAATGCCGATACTGTAATTATTCAAGAATGGGCGCAGCTAGACGGGAATACCGTAAAATTTATAAAAAAACCAAAAAAATACGCAAATATACGTAGTGAAGGTGAGCAGTTAAAATCCGGGGAACTGGTGTTTAAAAGTGGGTTGGTATTAAATGAAGCCTCTATAGGCTTGTTAGCCGGACTCGGAATTGCTAAGGTTGAGGTTTATGCAACTCCAAAAGTAGGAATACTGGTAACCGGAAATGAATTACAGCAACCTGGCAAAACCTTGAAACCCGGTTGTATTTATGAAAGTAATTCTATAATGCTCGAACTGGCATTAAAAAAGGCTGGAGTCGATCAAATCACAAAATATCGGGTCAAAGATGATTTTCTAAGGACTAAGCAGGCCATTGAAAAAGCTCTGGATCAGAATGATCTGTTGCTTATTTCCGGTGGAATTTCAGTGGGCGATTACGATTTTGTAAAAAAAGCACTGCTGGCCAACCATATCAATGAGGTGTTCTATATGGTAAAACAAAAACCCGGAAAACCGCTATGGTTTGGTAAAAAAGACAAAAAGATAGTCTTTGCCCTGCCCGGAAATCCGGCTTCGAGTTTAAGCTGTTTTTATGTATATGTCCTTCCTGCAATACGGAAAATGACCGGAAAAAAATTTAGGGCCAATCTCAAGACGGCAATTTCAGCGGAGAGAATATTTAAACCAGCAGGAAAAACCTTCTTTCAAAAAGCCAAAGTTGAAGATGGTAAATTAAGCATCCTAAAGGGTCAGTCGTCTTCCATGTTACATTCATTTGCTGTAAGCAACGCCCTGGCTTGTATCCCTGAAAATGTTGAAGAAATCCCGGAGAACGGGGAAGTTGAATATTTTGAATTGGACCTGTAATGCTGTACCCCGAACTCAACATAGTATTTTTATTTATTCTTGTTATGGTTTCATTCATGTATGCGGTTGTGGGACACGGCGGGGCTAGCGGTTATTTGGCACTTATGGCCATTTGTGCATTTCCGGTAAGTTTTATGAAACCCACAGCGCTCGTACTTAATGTGGTGGTTTCGGCAGTAGCATTTTTATTTTTCAGAAAAGGAAATTTTAATCGCCGGTTGTTTTTATGGCTGGTGCTGGGCTCAATACCCGCTGCTTTTTTAGGTGGATATTTAAGTATTCCTGCTCAGTATTTTAAACTAATTCTTGGTGGATTTTTACTAATAGGTGCACTCCGGATTTCAGGTTTCTTCGGAAAGGAAAAAAGCAGGATTGTTCAGCCAAAATTACTTATAGTCATCATTGCTGGTATGATTATCGGATTATTGTCAGGTATGATAGGAATTGGTGGTGGAATTATTTTGAGTCCCTTAATTGTGATTTTAGGATGGGGAACAATGAAAGAGGCTGCGGCGATTTCAGCCTTGTTTATATTGGTTAATTCTTTAGCCGGTCTCACAGGTTTTTTTGTTCAGGGCGGATTTATTCCTGCTGAAAGCTTCTGGTTGTTGCCAGCCGTTTTACTTGGCGGAAGCCTGGGCGCGTATTTCGGAAGTCAAAGGATTTCGGCATTGAGCCTGCGATATATTCTTTCTGGGGTTTTGGCTTTAGCCTGTCTAAAACTGGTGATATTATGAAAAACCAAATAAACACCTATATTTTGTGCGGCGGAAAAAGTTCGCGGATGAGAACTGAAAAAGGCCTGGTTTATTTCCGCGGAAATACTTTTATGAGCTGCATTTTAAATGCGGTAAAACCAATATCAGAAAACATTTGTCTGGTCACCTCAAACAGGGATTATGAAAAGTTCGGATTAGAACTGGTTAAAGATATTTTTCCTGAAAAAGGTCCGCTGGGCGGGATTTACACTGCTTTACATCACTCTTCAGCAGAAAAGAACTTAATTCTAAGTTGTGATATTCCGCTTATTAGTACCGAAATCATTGAAAGACTACTAAAAATAACGGCCCAAAAATATGCTGAAATCAGTTACCTGGCCGATTCCGAAAATGAATTTCCGCTTATCGGTGTCTATGAAAAAAAATTGACCAAAGCTTTAGAATTCAGCCTTCAGTATAATGAATTACGAGTACAACAATTTGTGAAAAGTCGATATTCCAGAAAAATAATTGTGGATGCCGAAGAAGCTAATTTGTTAAAAAATATCAATACACAGCAACAATTAGCGAGTTTAAATTAATCTGAAAACAAATGAAAACTTTAACCCAAATACCTAAATGTACGATAGTGGGCGCAGGCCCGGGAGACCCGGATCTGTTGACTTTAAAAGCGGTGAAATCGCTCAGTAATGCAGCCGTTGTACTTTACGACGCCCTGGTGAATCCTGAAATGCTGGAGCATGCCCCCCGCGCTGAAAAAATCTTTGTGGGAAAGAGGAAAGGATGCCACGCCTATGCCCAGGAACAAATCAATGAGCTTATCGTAAAATTTGCAAAGGAAAAAGGTGCAGTGGTTCGCTTAAAAGGCGGTGACCCGTTTGTTTTCGGTAGGGGGAGTGAAGAAAAAAATTATGCTCAGGCGCACGGAGTAGAAGTTGAGGTGATTTCAGGAATTTCTTCGGCTGTTGCGGTACCTTCTTCGGTTGGAATTCCAGTAACACAGCGCCATATTGCCGAGAGTTTTTGGGTGATTACCGGAACAACTTCAGGGCATAAGCTTTCTAAAGATGTGAGCCTGGCTGCTAAAAGCTCGGCAACGGTGGTAATTGTAATGGGAATGGGAAAACTCGCTGAAATAGCTGCTTTATATAAAAATGAAGCCAAAGATGAAATGCCGGTTGCAATTATCCAAAATGGCACTTTAAAGGAACAAAAGCTTATTGCCGGGAGTATTGGGAATATTGAAAACCTTGCCAAAGAATATGAATTAGGGACCCCGGCAATCATCATTATAGGGGAAGTGGTTAAAGAATGTGAAGCTTATAAAAAGCAGCTCAGCACTACAGAAGTCGATGAATTTCTTCTTCAGAATCTGGGGTATTTGCATATCCCAAAATCAGCTGAATTATGTTAACAATAAAGTATTTTGGAATGATGGCCGAAGTCGCAGGATGTGATGAAGAGAGATTGGCCTTAAATGAAACTAATTTTTCAAACTTAATTTTGGTCTTGCACGAAAAGTATAATATACAGAAGCTAGCGGTTCAGGTAGCCGTAAATCGAAAAATTAGAAAACAATGCGAGAATTTCAGGTTAAAGGATAACGATGAAATAGCGGTTTTACCGCCATTTTCAGGAGGCTAATTATGCAGCGATATAAGAAACAAATCGGCCTGCCACAAGTTGGCGAAAATGGTCAGGAAAAATTAAAAAACAGCAAGGTCCTTGTAATAGGAGTGGGCGGCCTGGGCTGCGCTGTTTTACCCTATCTCGCAGCGGCCGGCATTGGAAAATTGGGTCTTGTCGATGGCGACCGGGTTGATGAGAGCAATTTGCAAAGACAGGTATTGTTTCGGGAAAAAACGGTTGGGAAGTTTAAAGTAACCGAAGCCCGGAAACAGCTTTTAGCATTGAATTCTGAAGTGAAAATTGAAAATTACCAGGAATTTCTAAATGGAGAAAATGCGCTGCAATTGATTAAAAACTACGATTTAGTAGTGGATTGCACCGATAGCCTTGCTGTTCGCTACCTGATTAACGATGCCTGTGTTTTGAGCGGGAAAGCCTTTGTTTATGCTTCGGTTTATAAATTTGAATTTCAGGTTTCGGTTTTTAATTTTAAAAGCGGGCCGACTTACCGCTGTTTGTTTCCAGATGAAAAAGCCGAAGTACAGAATTGCGAAGACGCAGGGGTTTTGGGTACCACCGTTGGCCTGTCGGGAATGTTTCAGGCTACCGAAATACTAAAAATCATAATGGATGCCGGGGAAGTGCTTTCAGGAAAACTTTTGATGTACAACACGCTTTTTAACCGGCAGGATATTTTTGAGTTCAGCAAAATTGAGGACTTAAAAATCGATAATGATTTCTATAATAGGCAATATATTCAACCTTTTTCCGAAGAAATTTCCGCGGAAGAAATAAATGAAAATGCCATTTTTTTGGATGTAAGAGAAGGCTACGAACAGCCAAAGATAGCTTTTCCGAGAATGCTTGAAATTCCGCTTCGAAACCTGGAAAATGAGCTTTGCCTCCTAAATCCTGAAGAAGAAATTCAAGTGATTTGCCAAAGTGGAAAACGCAGCCTGGCCGCCGTAAAAATTTTGAAGGCTTATAATTTTAAAAATGTGAAAAGTATTTCAGGAGGGGTGATCGCTCTGCATAAATTGAATGAAGTGGTCGAAACAACTTAAGGTGACTCTGAATTTGATTCAGGGTCTATGGTATGGCAAACTACAGGCTACCGCATTTTTGGCGTAGCTCGCAATGACGAAAGAACCTCTCCTTGACAAGGGCACGACTAAAGCAATCTCTTAAATAAATATCCTAAAAAGCGAAATCTGCAAAACAATTGCAAATTAGGTCATTATATTCTGAAATAAATAAATGTCGCTGATTCAATAATTATTAAATTTTAAAAAATGAAAAAAGTATTTATAGAAGGAGCTATTCAACCCGGATTTGTTGCCCAGGCCATTGCGAAACATCAAAGCAAGAAAAATATAGGTGCTCATAATATTTTCCTTGGTCAAATTCGAGCCGATGAGGTTGACGGGAAAGAAGTCACCGCCATAACCTATTCGGCTTATGAAGAAATGGCCAGGGAGAAGATGCACGAGATTCGGGAAGATGCTTTTACAAAGTTTAATCTTACGTGCATGCATATTTATCATAGCCTGGGTGAAATTAAAGCGGGGGAAGTATGTTTTTTCGTTTTTGTCTCTTCAAAAAGAAGAAAAGAAGTTTATGAAGCCACAGAATACCTGGTAAACCGGGTGAAAAGCGAAGTCCCGATTTTTGGAAAAGAGGTTTTCGCTTCAAAAGAATTTCAATGGAAAGTCAATACATAAATTATGGTAGATATCACACACAAAATAAAAACCCTGCGCACCGCCACGGCAAAAGCCGTGGTGAAACTGGGTGACCAAGCCACAAAAAAAGCCCTTTTGGAGAATAAAGTTCCCAAAGGCGATGTTTTTGAAATGGCAAAAACCGCGGGATTGTTTGCGGTAAAAAATACGAGTCAGAGTATTCCCGACTGTCACCCGCTTCCGGTGGAATTTACAGCAGTAGATTATGAAATTGAGGGCTTGGAAGTAACCATAAATGTCACCGTAAAAACCGTTTATAAAACCGGGGTAGAGGTAGAGGCGATGCACGGCGCATCAATTGTGGCTCTAACGATGTACGATATGCTGAAACCTCTGGATAAAAATATTGAAATCAGAAATATTTCCCTGGTAAAAAAATCGGGCGGGAAAAGCAGTTTTCAGCAAAATAGCCGACGAAAATTAAAGGCTTGCGTTGTGGTTTGTTCCGATAGCATCTCGGAAGGAAAAAAAGAAGACCACGCCGGAAAGGCAATTATTGAAAAACTGGAAGAAAGCGGCGTTGAAATCGCTTCTTACGAGGTGATTCCCGATGAAGCCGAAATTATTCGAAATAAAGCATTAACCTATTCAGGGGAAAATGATTTGGTGATTTATACTGGAGGAACGGGACTTTCTTTTCGAGACGTAACTCCCGAAGCTTTGGAGCCGATTATCGAAAGGCGAATTCCCGGAATTGAAGAGGCCATTCGAAATTACGGGCAGGAGCGTATGCCGTATGCAATGCTTTCACGAAGCCTGGCGGGAACTATCGGCAATTGTTTGGTCCTTGCATTGCCAGGTTCAACAAGTGGTGCTCGCGAATCTATGGAAGCAGTTTTCCCCCATCTGCTTCACGTTTTTAAAATTTTAAGGGGAGCAAAACATCCTGAAAATGTCTAAGACAACCGCAGTGCTTACCGATAAATTTGGTCGAAATCATAATTATTTGCGTATTTCCTTATCGGAAAAATGCAATTTGCGCTGCAATTATTGTATGCCTGAAAACGGGGTGCCGCTCACGCCCAGAAGCGAGTTGATGACGGCTGAAGAAATTTACCAAATCGCAAAGGTTTTTGTGAAAAACGGGGTTGATAAGATAAGGTTAACCGGAGGAGAGCCTTTGGTTAGAAAAGATTTTACGGAAATTCTTAAAAAACTTTCCACCCTGGATGTAGAACTTGGAATCACCACAAACGCAATTTTGGCTGATAGGTTTATAGCCGATTTTAAAAAATACGGACTCAAAAAAATCAATTTGAGCCTGGACACTTTAGATGAAGGGAAATTTAGGGTAATTACACGGCGCGATCAGTTTCAGAAAGCCTATGATAATATGCTATTGCTAATTGATCAAGGTTTTAATGTGAAAATTAACGCGGTCTTGATGAAGTATTTTAATGAAGATGAAATCAACGATTTTGTGCTTTTTACCCGAAATCGGCCAATAAGCGTTCGGTTTATCGAATTTATGCCTTTTGATGGAAATAAGTGGAGCAAGGATAAACTGGTTTCCCAGGAAGAAATTATGGCGAAAATAATCTCTTTTTTCGGGATTGAAAATGTCCTCGATCTAGATAATGAACCGAATTTTACTTCCCGCGATTTTAAAATAAATGGATTTCAGGGAAACTTCGGAATAATCAGTTCGGTAACCAATCCTTTTTGTGATGGCTGTAACCGCATTCGCTTAACCGCTAACGGAAAAATCAAGAATTGTTTGTTTTCTAACAAAGAAACCGACTTGCTCGGTGCTTTTAGAGATGGAGAAAATATTGAGCCATTAATAGAAAACCGAATGTTTAAAAAGAAAGCTAAACGTGCGGGAATGGACAGTTTTAAAAAACTTCAAAACCCAGAAAAACACAGTAATAACCGTAGTATGATTACTATTGGAGGATAAGTGATAGATTACTTTTGGGCGTATTAATATTGCTCCGGACTAAATTTAATTAATCATTCCTGGAGAAAAGCCATAAATCAATTTGCACATTTTTTCTTTCAATTTCGCAGTGGTTGTAATCATAGATCATCCAACTTGTTGTTCTGTTTTTTTTGAAAATTCTGATTTTGATGCCTCGCAGAGCGGGCAACTATAGGTTTCAGGTAGGTTTTCGAAGCTTTTGCCCGGAGCGATTTCATTAGTAATGTCACCGTATTCTGCATCATAAATACTGAGACAAGCTTTACATTGCCAGATTTCTTTACTCAAGTTTTCTTTCCTGTGTTCAGGTTCAGACTTGTTTCCGGGTTTTTCTTCTTCCTGCCCCAGCTGATCAAAATACATTTTACTCAATTCTATAAGTAACCCGGGTAGTTCTACCTTATCTACATCCTGTACGTGCATGATATAATCCCGACTATTAGGATCGAAATTTTGCGCATAGAGTAAATTATAAGTATCACGTATCTTGATTTCTTTTAATCCCTGAGGTGCTTGATTTTTCTCTATCACCACAGTTGTAAAATAGTTGCTCTTTACTACTGAATCAAATATCCCGAAGGTAAGCCCATAGGTACTAATATCATTTTGATCAAAATTAGAAACCAGGTATTTCTTGAGTTCCAGCGCATCTTCATTATCAACCGGGATATGCCAGTTTAGTTCCAGCATAGAGTGGCGAACATTAATTCCGCGTTTCCCCAGAAACTTTTCCCATTCTAATTTTGAATTGTTCGGAATTCCTTTAATAATTAAAGATTTCCAGGGGGTAATGGAAATTTTACCGATTTTAGACGCTGCACATAGATCACACATATCCTTTAAGAAGCTGGTGTAATATTTATTATTTCGCCAGTAAAGCCCGAGCCAGTAATTATCCATTCCAATTTTGTTCATTCCCTCGTAATATGGAAATGGCCTATAAGGGATTTCAAGAGGTTTATCGATGGTGCGATTGTTTGTTTCAAGTGCATCGCTTAATATATTAAAGATCATATCTACCTCTTCCGGTTCTTCCTTTAGTAGTTCCTCGATTGCATAGACAACCTCGCCCACATCCCAGGTATAAATTAGCGCCGGATACACCTGCATTTTTTTCCATTGTGGTAATCTGATATAAAGGAACCAATAATCCTGATGAGCTGAAGCGATAAAATTTAGATGGCCTGTAAATAAAGGAACCAGGCGTTGTTTAGGATCGGTGATGTTTACTTTTAAATTGGGCGGATTTCTAAATTGCTCCAGTACGTATAAATAACGGTCACCAGTAAGCCAAGGGGTAGCCGGAAAAATATCTGCAGCTACATAAGAAGAAACAATATTTTCAGCTCCAAGGGTTTTGGGTTGAATAATTTGATATTTATCTTCCTGGGAAAAATTTTCTGGATCAATAATTTTTGTAATTAAAACATCCTGACGTGATCCCAGCGATATTGAATTTGAACCACAAGCTTCGGCCAATTCCACAATTTCTCTCAATTCCGCGGGAGATAAAACCCCTCCTTTTATGATTATTCTTGAGAATGTCTTTTCCATAGTATTTAATTTAAACCGACCTGAATACTTTTTTTAATTCTTCGGCTTTCTGGTCAATCTTAATCTATAAGCCTGCTATCCAGCTAATAAAATCTCCCTCACTTCGGTTTTACAACTTCCGCAACCCAACCCTGCACCGGTTTCCTTGCAAAGCGCCGTAAAGTCATTATTTCCAGTTTTGATCGCATCTTTCAGGTTTCCGATTCCAACCTGGGAACAGGAACAAACAAGCTTTCCTTTTACCGGTTTATTACCTGATGAACCCCGCAACAATGTATTTCGTTTATCGGCTAGTTCCATCTTACTTTCAATAAGGGTTTTAAATTCAGCAAACTCGTTCTTATCACCCATTAAAATGGCGCCAACGAGCAGATCATTTTTTACTATGCATTTTTTATAGTAGCGTTTGCTAACATCAGTAAACACAATTTCTTCATAGGATGGGTCGTTTTCAGGAACATTGATTTCTCCTATACTACACAGGTCAAGATCTTTGAATTTTAAAATATTCATAAGTACAGACCCCTTGTAAATACTACCTACATCGCCGGCAAGGAAATTAGAAAGACTTTCGGCCTGTTCTTCCGCAGCGGAGGTGATTCCAAACAACTGGTTTTTGAATTCAGCAATTTCTCCAATAGCAAAAATATCGGGATTACTGGTTTGTAAATGTTCATTGACTTTTACACCGCGTCCACACAAAAGGCCGCTTTCTTTTGCAATTTCAATATTTGGACGGGTACCGATAGCATAGGCAATTGCGTGTGCATTTAGGATTTTTCCACTCTTTAAAGTGATATTTAATTCCCCGGGATCATCCTGAGCGTCAAAAACCGTACTCACCTCGTTATCGAAATAAATATTTATTCCCCGTTCCTGGACGTCCCTGGCAAGTAGTTTACTGGATAGGATATCCAGTTGGCGCTCCATAAGCCGTGATGAGCGTTGCACTATGGTGATATTCACATTTTCTTTTTGCAAGGCTGCCGCAAGCTCTAAGCCAAGCAGGCCACCGCCAACAATCACTACGTGCTGCTCTTCTGGGGGTAGGCCGGTATTTTGCAGGTAGGTTTTAAATTGATCGGCATCTGACTTACTTCGCATGGTAAATCTTCCTGGAGAACCAAGCTGGGCGTCTTTTGGTACAAATGCCCGACTACCGGTGGCAATAATCAATTTATCAAAATAATGGTTTTCACCCAAATGGTCGGTTACCAACTTTCCTTTTTCATCTATTTTGGAAATAGAACGGCCTTTATGGAGTTGAAGATTTAATTTTCCCAATTCAACTTCCTTGATTTTTAAAAGTTTTTCCCAGCTGAGTTCTTCAGTAACATATTCGGGCAGTAAAACCCTGTTATAAAAAGGATGCTCTTCTTCTGAAAAGACATGCAACTCATCATCCTTATTATGGTCGCGATAATTTTGAACAAACCGAAATGCTGATGCTCCCGCACCGATGATTATTATTTTTTCAACCGGCTTTTGATATTTTGAAACCGAAACCCTGGTAAATTTGAAATCGGGTTCTTTTGATTGCGGATCAACCCGGTTAAAGGTTAAATTATTTGTCCGGTTAAGATCACTCCGAAGTTGTTTCCCCCAATGCATTGGTAAAAATAGTACACCCGGCCTTACATCTTTGGTAATTTTCGCTCGGACTCTAACATTTCCATTTTCGCTTTTTACTTCAACTACCTCGCCGTTCTTAATAAAATTCTTAATACCATCTACAGGATTGATCTCTAAGACCGGTGAAGAATAATGGGTGCGTAGCCGCGAGACCTTTCCCGTTTTTGTCATACTGTGCCACTGGTCCCTAACCCTCCCTGTGGTTAGGATTAATGGGAATTCTTCATCGGGTTGAATAGATGTGTTATTAATTGACGCAGGAATATTAAAAATCGCTTTTTTAGAGGGGGTATAAAACTGGTGATCCTCAAATAGCCTTTTAGTCCCGGGATGGCGATATTGCGGTACTGGCCATTGAATACTTCCTTCGTTTTTTAAACGGTCGTAATTTAGATGGGAAATATCAATATTAGTGCCTCTAGTCATTTGGCAGTATTCCGCGTAAATTTCCTCTGTAGCGTTATAGTTAAATTCAGAGAACCCCATTCTTTGGGCAAAATCGCAAAAGATTTCTACATCGGCACGGGCTTCCCCGGGGGGCGTGAGTGCCTGAGGTAAATATGAAATCCGTCTTTCAGAATTGGTCATAGTACCTTCCTTTTCCATCCATCCGGCGGCAGGTAATACCAAATCGGCATATTCCAGGGTGTCAGATTTATGCGAGATTTCCTGAACCACTACAAATTTGGCTTTTTTAAGTGCAGCTTCTGCTCTACGAACATCGGGCAGGCTCACCAGCGGATTGGTACAGGCAATCCATACCGCCTTTAATTTACCGCTTTCTAGGGCATCAAACATTTCTGTTGCAGTATAGCCCGGTTTTTCTGAGATCTTATCTACGCCCCAAAAATCAGCTACTTCCTGTCTGTGTTCCGGATTATTCAGATTTTTATGAACTGCGAGTAAATTGGCCATTCCACCAACTTCCCGTCCACCCATGGCGTTGGGCTGCCCCGTTAGAGAAAAGGGCCCATTGCCGGGTTTTCCTACCCTCCCGGTTATGAGGGAAAGGTTAAGTAATGCGAAATTTTTATCGGTGCCCACAGAACTTTGATTAAGCCCCATAGCCCACATACTGATAAAACCTTTGGAACGACCAACCAATTCAGCGGCTTGTTTAATTTCATCTATCGGCACACCACATGCTTTAGCAGCTTTTTTGAGAGAAAGTGAATAGGCTTGCTTTTTATAATCCTGAAAATTTTCAGTGTGTTCCTTTACAAAATTTTTGTCGATATAGCCTCTTTCTATCAGGCGGCGACCAATAGCGTTAAACAAAATAATATCGGTCCCTGGGATAAGTTGCAGGTGGAGATCGGCAAAGCGCGCAGAATCGGTCTTACGTGGGTCCACCACAATTACTTTTACCTCTTCCGGGTTTTCCTCTTTATGTTTTTCCAGTCTTCGGAACAGAATAGGGTGGCACCAGGCCGGGTTGGCTCCGGCGATTAAAAAACAATCAGCCAGTTCAATATCATCATAGGATACCGGCACCGAATCCTCACCAAATGTTTTTTTATAGGCTACTACCGCGGAGCTCATGCATAATCGGGAATTGGTATCAATATTATTTGTACCAAGAAATCCTTTGGTGAGTTTGTTAGCGATGTAATATTCTTCAGTAAGGCATTGTCCCGACACATAGAAACCAACGCTATCCGGGCCGTATTTTTGAATTAGGGTTTTAAAAACCCGAGCGGCCCGATCCAGGCCCTGGTCCCAGCTTACACGTTCTCGTGGATGGGATTTGCTCCAACGCATTTCCGGATGCAGTATCCTGTCGGATAAATCATTGGCTACATAGTCAAGGTTCATCCCTTTAGAACATAGCATTCCGCGGTTTACAGGATGGTTTAGGTCACCTTTAACCGTGATTTTATTATCAGGACCTTTTTCTGCTACAATACCACAGCCCACTCCGCAATAGGAGCAGGTAGTTTTTATTTTTTCTTTTAGTACTTTTTTCATAAACTCAGCGACAAAATATACTTAAACGCTGGTTATTAAGCGCTTATAATTTATTAAAAGAAGGGGTTTTTTCTGCTAAATCTTCATATAATTCGGGCGTTTATTAAAGACTTTTTAGGCATTTTGATGACGTAACTCTATTGCGGCCTTTTTTTCGTCTTCGTGTGAGAAACGAATTGCCAGGCTAACGAGTCCTGCGGCTAGAATGCTGAAACCAATCCATAGAAAAGCATCAGAAATTGCTGCTGAAGATGCCGAAGCTCTTGCTGCTTCAACAATTTCACTGCTACGTCCTTGGTTAGCCGCAATTGCTGCTTCTTCGGCTGCAACTGATTTAATTTTTAGGAATAATGCTGCTAAAAACGCCCCAACATTTCCGCCAGCACCTACAATTCCGGAGATAGAGCCGATGGCCTTTTTATTGATAAACGGGACCACGGCAAATGTGGCACCTTCGGCCATTTGTACAGCTAGGCTGAATGCAGTGAGGAGTACAATGGCTATAATAAGGCTTCCGGCCATGGAGAATAACGAAAGTATAACACCTTCGGCAATTAGAATTAGGGTAAGAAAGAATACACGACCCCTTAACCCACCTTTTTCTCCTGATTTATCACCAAAGTATCCGCCCAGGGTCCTGGCAAAAAGGTTCATTAGTGCGAAGCCTAAAATAATGTTTCCGGCTGTTACGCGTTCCAGGTTAAAAGTGTTTTGCAAGTAGCTGTCCATGGTCCCGTAAACGGTAAGTTCTATTCCGAAGCAAACTCCGTAAACTACAAAAAGTATCCATACGCGATAATCTTTGATAGCGGTTAAGAAGCCGTTTTGATCTTTTTTAATGGGAATTCTTTTTCCCGATTTTTTTAAGTCTGAAAAATTTCCTTCCGGGGTATCCTGGGTAAAGAAATAATAAACAAAACCCATAATGAAACATACCAGTCCGGCCACTACCATGGCATAACGCCAGACTTCGGCTTCCGCCACTCCGAAAGCAACGAGGCCGGCGGCAATTAATGGCATTCCCAACCTATTTGCACCACCACCCAGGTTACCCCAGCCGGCAGAAGTTGCATTAGCCGTGCCCACTACATTAGACGCGAACATCAGTGAAGTATGCACCTGTGTTATTACGAATGAGGCCCCGATGAACCCCATAAATAAACGACAAAGCTGGAATTGCAGAGGGGTTTGCACCAGCCCGCATAGAATAGTGGGAATGGCTCCTAACATCAGTAACCAGGTGTAACAAATCCTAGGGCCGTACTTATCGCATAATTTGCCTATAAGTAGACGGGCAAATACTGTTCCCGAGACAGCCAGGATAATAGCGTTCCATTTTTGGGATGGACTAAGTCCTAAATCTTCTTCTACCTGGGGCATAAAGGGTACAATTCCAAACCAGGAAAAAAAGCAGATAAAAAAGGCTATGGCCGAAATCCAAAATGTTCTTATTGGGATACTTTTTAAATTTCTTAAATCTAATTTAGTTGCTTTACCAGTGATCACATCTTTCATAATACTTAGTTTTAAGTATTTAAAAATAAGTATAAATACTTAGAAAAATAAGTAAAGATGAATTAATACGAAAATTGGAAAAAGGAAGCTTTAGAATTATAAATGTTCAAAAACTTAAGGGGTAAATTATCAATTTTCGGGTAAGAGATAGTATTTAGCAGTAAGCTTGAAAATAAAATGAGTTCAAAAGGTGCCCAGATTGTTTTGGTATAGGGACATATGGTTAAATTAAATTAAGCTCGCGGGATTTATGGGTGAGTTCCATAAGGTTTTTTACTTCTAGTTTTTTCATCAAATTAAATCGGTGGGCTTCTGCAGTTCGCTTACTAATTTCAAGCTTATCGCCAATTTCCTGGTTATTTTTTCCTTTCAAAATAAGTTCCAGGATTTGTTTCTCCCTTTTGGTAAGTATGTTTAGTGCAGGATCCTGTTGTTGAGCGCTTGCATCTACACGCTTTTCAGAACCTCCATTCACAAAATTGTTCACGATAATTGCAGAAATATCACCACTAAAATATTTCCCTCCGCCAGCAATCTTATTAATGGCTTTAAGGAATTCTTCCTTGCTGGATCCTTTTAATAAATAACCATCTGCGCCTGCTTCTACGCATTGTACTACGTATTCGGTGGAATCGTGCATAGAAAGAACTAGAGTTTTTAGAGTTGGAAAATCCTTTTTTACTTTTTTTACTACTTCAATGCCGTTTAGTTCTGGCATTCTAATATCTACAATAAGTAAATCAGGCGTATCTTTTTCAATGATTTCAAGAGCTTCCTTTCCGTTGGCCGCCTCATTTACCACAGTTAGGTTTTCCTCATTTTCCAATAGGGCATTAATGCCATCACGTACTAATTCGTGGTCATCGGCTAAAAGAATTTTGGTTTGCCCCATAATCGTTTTGATTTTATACGTACGAAAATACGCATTTTTAAATATAAGTCTACTCTTGTTGTAATGGAAGATTAAGCGTTACTCGTGTCCCTTCTCCAGGAGAGGAATTAATGAAAAGTCGACTGTCTATAAATTTCACACGCTCTTTCATAAAGGTGAGTCCCATTCCACGATAACCGCTTTCTTCTGCTGAAATACTTTCGGGATCAAATCCTTTGCCGTTATCTTCAATGCTAATACTTAAAATTTCTTTACTGTGGCTTACACTCACAATAATATGGGTGGAATCAGCATATTTAATAGCGTTATTGACAGCTTCCTGGGTGATGCGGTAAAGGTTGATTTCAATAATATTTCCCAATCGCTGTGAAAACCCGGTTTTATTGAATAAAATAATATTTTTTCCGGTTAATTTTGAAAGCTCTTGGGTAAGTTTTTGAAGGGCCGGTACAATCCCGTGATCAGTAAGTTCAGGAGGAGTTAGATTGAAGGTAGCAGCCCTCACGCCCTGAATAATTCTTGTACTTAATTCCTTTAAATTTTCAATTTTACTTTCTGCCTTTTCCGGGTACTTAAAGTCTATACTTTCCAGGTTATATTTAAGTCCGGTTAGCATTTGGCCAATTCCGTCATGAATATCTTTAGCAATCCGGTTTTGTTCATTTTCCTGATTTTCAATAATTTTTTTCGCAATCAGTCCCTGTTGCCGCATCTTTTCTTCGTAACTCTGGCGGGTAAGTTCCTCGATTTTTAATTGGGATTCTTTATTTTTCGTGATATCTACCCCAATTATGGTAAGTTCGGTTTTATCTTTTTCGGGTTGAAACGGAACTATAGAAAGCTCAAGCCAAATATCTTTTTTTTCTTTTGTCGAAGCTTTTACTTCCCCCTGCCAGCCTGATCTTTTATGCGCTGAAATAAGTTTTTCAATATTGAGTTGTTCGTTTTCTTTAGGTGATAAAACTTCGGAGAATTTAGTCTCCATATTAAATTTTTTATACTGAAATAGCTTTGAAAACCGGTCGCCAATATGCAAAATATCACCATTTGGGGTAATTCGGGCAAAAAGTAATATTTTATCCATTGCCTGCCCAAGCGCCCGTAATTCTTTTACCGATTTTTCCCGGGCCTCTCTTACGGCGTCAGCATCCCGGGCCATTTTAACGGCCCGGGATTCGGCGTGCAAGAGATTTTTAATATTGCTTTGAACTCCTTTGGCCGTGGGTAAAAAGATGAAGAAAAATTCCAGTAATAAAATTGAAAGCGTAAAAATGGTTAAAAATAATTCCAGGTTTTGTAGTCGCTCCACCCGTCTATGTGCTTCCTGGTCATACTGATTTACTATAGCGTCCATAATTTCAAGAAAAGCGGCTTCATTTTCTTGAATTTTTCCTATATCAGCTGAAAAATCTTCTATAGGACGGCCGGGGTTTTCTTCTATTTTCAGTATTAAATTCTGGGATGCTTCACTAATAGCTTCAAAATAAGGTTGAATGTCATTGAATTTGTCTTCAATTTCATCGCTCTGTACTGAAGCAATATTTAAACTGTCACTGCCATTTTGTAAAATTTCGTGAGAATGCGCCCAACGAGTAAGGCTTTCTTCCAGGTTTTGTACAATGTTATTGCGCTCGTTTATAGTTTCAGTTTCAAGGAGTAAAAGGCTTTCTTTGGTGAGTTTCTGGCTGAGCATTCGCTGGCGCCCGGAGATATTGATAAGTTTGGAATCTCCTTCCTGTTCCTCTAGAAACTTGCCTATGAATAATTGACTAATGATTACCGAAAGCGCAATAGCCGTTAGTGCCAGAATATATAGCTTTCTAAGTTTAATAAAAGTGTGTTGGTCTAGAGAGCTATGCGATGCCATTATCTATTTTAAAGCTTCTTGTATTAGAGTTTCGCTGCGATTGGAAAGGGCGAGTTTAAGGGCAGCTTCGTGGCCTTCAGGCGACATTTTAGCCCAGGTTTTCTTTACAATGTCTATTATTTTTTCATCATTATGTTTTGCTGCAAAATCTTCAAAATAATGTTCAAGGAAAACCAGGCACACTACATCTTCCATAATTTGAGATTCTTCGTCTTTTTTAATATGCTTTTTTTTAATCAAAAAAGAAACCCGGTCAAGAAATTCTTGATCATAACCTACATCATCCAAAATTTCATATGTAATTTCAGCGTGGGTTTTTTTAAGTTCTTCGCGCCATTTTAAGTATCCAACCCGGTTCATAGGGTAGGTGTCGCGCGGTACTTTCCAACGACAAATATGTTGGGCACGTACGGCAATTTGTAATTCTTGGGAAGCCTGCGGATGAAAATCCAGCAACTTATCCGTCATACGCTTTGAATACAGTAATTCTTTCGGAAATTCCTTTCCATTTGCTTTTTCTAAATTAGGGTCTTCAGCATTTTTTTGGTCTATATGCTGTATGGCTTTCTGGAATTTACTCATTGGGAGGTTTCTTAATCTATAAAACCAATATAGACATTTTCTGATTCAATTTTAACGGGATAGACGGCAATTTTATAATCCTCACCATTAAGGTTATTCCCGTCTTTTAAGGAAAAGGTTTTTTTATGCATAGGGCATGCTACTTTTGGAATTCCTTCTTTATCGCCGATCATCCCGCGAGATAGCACCATTTCAAGTTTATGCGGACAAAGGTTCTGGCAGGCATACCATGATGATTCCCGGGTAAAATTAAATACCGCAATTTGCTTATTTTTATATTTTATGCAGGCACCACCATTTTCAGGAAATTCTTCGGCTTTCCCTACATTTACCCATCTTACTACTTCTGGTAACGCTACACTTTGGTATTGAGCTAATAATTCTTGCATTGTTTTAAAGTTTGATATTAGGAATTGATTCGAAAGCCTTTTAAACTTAGGTCCACGCTCTCGGCATTTTTTGGTCACGAAGGGGGACATAACTAATGTTATCATCTCCTTCATCTGAATTGACAAAATGTTTAAAACGCTTCATCATTTCCGGGTCCTCTATAGCCTGTTTCCATTCACATTCGTAATTGGTAATTAGCCCCTCCATTTCTTTTTCTAGATCTTCGGCAATACCTAAAGAATCTTCGATTACTACTTTTTTTAGGTGTTCAATGCCTCCGTCCAATTTTTCCAGCCAGGGAGCGGTACGCATTAATGGTGCAGCCGTATGGATGTAATACATCAGAAATCTATCAAGATATTTTATGGTTGTTTCATCGTCTAAACCTTCAGCAAGTAAAATGGCGTGTTTTGGGGTGGCGCCTCCATTTCCGCATACATATAAATTCCAGCCAGATTCAACAGCAATGATTCCAAAATCCTTTCCGCGCGCTTCAGCACATTCTCTAATGCAACCGGAAACCCCTCCTTTTAATTTATGCGGTGAGCGCAAACCGCGATAGCGTTCTTCGATTTGAATGGCAAAACTTACACTTTCATGCATTCCGAAACGGCACCAGGTAGAACCCACACAACTTTTAACCGTTCGCAGAGATTTTCCATAGGCATGGCCGCTTTCAAATCCGGCATCGATTAATTCCTTCCATATTTCAGGAAGTTGATGCAGTTCAGCACCAAACAGATCAATACGTTGTCCGCCGGTAATTTTGGTGTAAAGGTCAAATTTCTTGGCTACGGCGCCTATAGTCATTAATTTATCTGGGGTAATTTCACCGCCCGGTATACGTGGAACGATAGAATAAGTCCCGTTTCGTTGAATATTGGCTAAAAACTTGTCGTTACTATCCTGGATGGTTACCTGTTTATTGGCTGTTTCCATAGTAATACTTGCAAAAATCGAAGCCAAAACGGGTTTGCATTTTTCACAACCATGACCTTTTCCGAAGAGATTTAGTGCTTCATTAAAATCTTTGACTTTATTAATTTTTATAAGATCCAGGAGTTCCTGTCGGTTAAAATCGAAATGTTCGCAAATCACCTCTTTTACTTCCTTTCCCAGCGTTTTCATAGTAGCATTAAAAAGATCGGTAACCATAGGTTTGCAGCCACCACAACCTGTTGTGGCTTTGGTTCTAGCCACTACATCGTCCATTGAGCTGCACTGCCCCGTTTCCAGTGGATTGCAGATATCTCCTTTTGAAATGGCCTCGCAGGAACAAATTTGTGCGGTATCGGGTAAATCGGTCATTGAACCCATGGCCGTGTTTTCCCCACCCCGGCTTCCCAGTATAAGATCCTCAGGGTTTTCAGGGAGTTTCATTCCGTTGATATATATCTGGAATAAATTCTGATACTCTGAAGCATCGCCTACTAAAATTCCACCGAGAAGTTTTTTACCATCGCGGGATACGTTTATACGTTTATAAATCCCACATCGTTTATTTTCGTAGGTAATGGCAGATACTTCATCATTTTCAATAAACGGATTACCAAAACTGGCCACATCGGTGCCAATTAGTTTTAACTGGGTGGACATATCAATATGATCGGCCATCGTTTTATCACCACCGCAAATTTGAGAGACAGCAACCTCGGCCATATTATATCCTGGGGCGACAAGGCCGTAGATAGCGTTGTTGTAGAGTGCAGCCTCTCCAATGGCGTAAACATCTTTTGCCGATGTTTCCATCTTATTATTAACCAATATCCCACCACGTTCGCCAATTTTAAGTCCGCCAGTTTTTGCCAGTTCATCGCGTGGGCGGATTCCAGCAGAAATAATAAGCATATCAGTTTCATAACGGGAACCATCTGTAAAGGTAAGTGCATCAATTTCTTCTTCCCCACATATTTCTGAAGTAGCTTTATTGGTTAGTATTTTTATATTTAAATTTTCTATTTTACGAATAAGGGTGTTACTACCGGCATCATCTAATTGCCTGGGCATTAATCGTGGCGCAAATTCTATCACGCTGGTTTCAAGGCCGAGTTCTTTGGCAGCATTGGCTGCTTCCAGTCCTAAAAGTCCGCCTCCAAGCACCGTGGTTTTTGATTTGTTTTTCTTCCGAAGTTTTTTCGCATAGGTTTTTATAGCATCCAAATCTTCTGTAGTACGATACACAAAAACTCCCGTTTTTTCTGAACCTTTTATAGGTGGAATAAAAGCCGAAGAACCTGTGGCAAGTACCAGGTAATCGTAGCTTTGCTTTTCTCCTTTATAGGTGACAACTTCCTTTTCTTCTGTATTAATTTCTGCAATAAGGGAGGAAGTACGTAGTTGAATTCCGTTTTCTTCGTACCAACTTCTTGGAGCCATAAGTAATTCATCTTTTCCTTTCTCTGAGAAATATTCACTCAGGTGCACCCGGTCATAAGCTGGACTCGGTTCTTCCCCGAAGACCTGTATTTGAAAGTCTCCTCTAACAGGACGGGCGATTAATTTCTCACAAAATTTATAACCAACCATTCCATTTCCTACTACAACTATTTTCCTCATAACTACGTAAGTTTGATTCAAATTTAAGTATAAATACGTATTTATACGTATATAATTTAAATTTCTTGAAAGAATTAAGGTTTTACGATAATTAAAGAAACTGATCGCATGATTATAAATTTTATATGCCTGAGAAAGAGAAAAATTCAAAAATATATTTGCAGGGAACACTTCTATGAATTAGATTAACCTGAATTGGTTAAAAAGCTAACCTGTTTGAAGGTCATTACGAATTACTACTAAATAGAGCCAATCCAAAAATAATATTTGTAGAAATCCATCAGGTAAATGGTAGGAAACCTCTTTAGCAGCAAGAGTTAAATCATGTTTATTGGTAATTCTTCAGAAAACTCATACCTATAGAAGCTTTCAGCTATATGATCCAAATAGATAAATCAAACTTCCTGGGAATTGAAAACTGACACATCTGCCTACTGAGATATGCTCTTTTGGGAATAATGGCTAGGAGCCATTTGACCAAAAGAGAAGGTTCTTTTTATATTGCTGCAAAATTATTCCGGAAGTGCCGGTGGCAATTTGTCTGTAAACATCTTTTGGTAAATAGGACTGTTCATGCCACTCTCACCAATGGTTTTGAATTTTTCGGAAGTCCTCTTATCAGAGGCGGTTTTTGTTTCCTGGGCTTTCCCCAGCAGATGGTTTAGAGCAGCCTTCAAAAGGGGTTCTGACGTTTCTCCCAAAACCCCCAGTTCATTAAGGTTTTCTGCATAAACTACATCTGGTGGCAAGCCATTAACATAGTCTGATTTTCCCTCTACATTGGAAGATTTAAAAACTAGCGGCTGAATCGCATATTTATGATTTTCATTGGCACCATTACGGGAAAAATCTGGACTATCATAAAGTGTTACCGAAGCTTGAAATTTCCCAGTAGTTGTCTCTCCAATCTGAATAACATTAATATAGGGTTCAAGTCCGTTGATCACTAACTTACTGGCCGAGGCTGTCTTTCCTGAAGTAAGGACATAAACTCTGGAAAGATGAAGGCTATTAATTGCCTCTGTAGTTCTAATCTCTGGATTGAAACGGTTAACCAGTCTTTCAGGATTATTCTTTTCAAAATGATCCTGATAGTTTTTGTTCCAATGTTCTTTCATAAAGACCTCTCCTTCGAACTGGCCCGTTATCATGCTGGCAAGATCCACTGCTGACTCCACAGATCCTCCTCCATTATATCTCAGATCTAGTATAAGGGCTGTAACACCTTCAGCTTTGAACTGACCAAAAGCAGCATTGAGTTCATCATCAAAATCGGCGACAAAACTATTGTACATTAAATACCCTACTTTTTGACCTTCAACATTAAGAGTCTTAGCTATGTGAACCGGATTTGCTGTATATTGGGAATGATGCAAGGTAATAGTTTTATCACTCATTACGATCGCCCCGTTTTGAATTTCGCCAAGATTGATTGATAACGAATTCTTATCAAGTAAGGCTGAAAAATTATCCATAGTCAATTTCACTCCATCCACTTCAGTAAAGACAGTTCCCCTGGTCAGGCCGGACTCGTGAGCTGAAGTGCCTGGAATAATATATTGAAGAAATCCAAAAATATTGTCAGTTCCACTGATTTGTCCCAGTCCATATTTCATCCCTGCCGTGCTACTGCTGATTCCTTCAAACCTTTCCTCAAGCGATATATAGTCATCTGTAATAAAGCTAAATCTATCCTGTGAAAAAAGAATAGCATCAAAAAGTTTTTTGGGAGATCCAAAACTGGCCAGAAACTCATTTCTCTCTGAATCTTTTACAAAATAAGAGTCGGCGAGCTCAGGCACTTCTGATTTATAAAGATACAATTCGTTCATACCCTTATGTATGAATTGTTCCACTTCATATTCACTTGCTTGTTCTGTTTTAGAATTTTTTTCAGTTTCTGAGACTGTATCATTTAGTGCTTCATCATCCTTCTCACATGAGGTAAGACAGAATGCCGATAAAGCCAGTATTGCAAATAATTTATTGATTTTCATAGTGTTATCTGATTTTATTTTAACAGAAGACTAATCTTACTGCCTATCAAATTTAAACTGCTCAAGTTTTTGGTGTCTGTTGTTTAATATAATTCATCAACTGTGCCAGAATAAAGATTTGCCTGCACCACACTTTATAGAATTATCTCAAAAAACATAAGGAATTCTGGGATTCTTTTATATTTATCTTTAGGTTAAAACTACCAAAAGACCTTATTTGTGGTTGATAAAGAATCTACGCTATGAGCAGAAAAGGTAATAGGAATGAAATGGTGTACACCGATCATGGGGTTTCAGAAATCAATAAGGAGTTAACCTATAAGGTATAAATTGGCTCGACAGGTATTTCAAAAGTATGGAACAGTTGGCAAATAAGGAAAATTGCGGAAGATAAAAAGGTAAAAACAAAATTTTAAATCAGTTCCGAAATGAAAATTCAGGTTCAATTGTATATTATGAAATATTTAAAAATAACATTTTTTTTCTTATTAGCGGGAAATTCCATTTACGCTCAAAATCATCAATCATATGCTGATTTAGAAAATGAAATCTTGGGGTCCTGGCATCTTGAAAATGATCCACGGACTAGATTGAATTTTTTAGAAAATGGTATGCTAAAAAGATATTTTGGAGATGAATTACAATCTACTAATAGGTATGAAATAACTAAAACTTGTTGTGGGGAAGAACTTCAAGATCAACAATTCTTTCTTAAAGAAATTAATAAAAACGGAAATATATTCTGTGCCTATATTGAAGCAATAAACCTTTATAAAGGGTTTTTTACCTTGATGACAAAATCTCAGGGAAAAGTAATCGTTCTTAAGAAAATAAACCCTGACGAAGCAGAAGAGTAAATTTTGAACGAGCAGTAGAGAAAATAAAGACTAATGCTAAAAAAAGTTTTAATAAAGGAATTGAGCCTCTTATAGAATTTTGGGTTTTTCTTTGAATATTCTAATACCTATAGCGAATTACTTAATATTTAGGATCTGTGGTTTTTATAAAACTTATATTTCGTTAATTCCGATTTTCGATGGTTTAAAGCTTTCTTTATACACTGACTAAGTTTTTCATTGCCTAACTTTTATCTTAAAAAATGGTAAGCATTGTAAAATAGCTTTTCGCGAAAACTTTCATTTCTACACTTACTAATTATACAATTTGTAGTAAAAGAATTATATCAATTTTTCTCAGTCAGTATAATCTTAATCAAAAGGCTGTTTATTAGATATGCTGAAAGAATTTAATTCCATTAATTTCAACTAAATTTTGTTAAGCAAATTAAGCTATATTCATTTTTATACATTTGTTTTAATTATCCGGTTAATTTATTTCTTTCCTATTTTATAATTTAAATGTTTTACCAATTCGATGAAGAAAAACAAGAAAATTTCAATGAAAGATATCTCCAAAGAACTGGGGATATCAATTACTACTATTTCTTTTATTATAAATAACAAAGCTGAGAATAAAATTAGCAAAGAGGTTATAAAAAAAGTAAAAGATTATATCGAAAAGGTAGGATATAAACCTAACTCCTCAGCCCAAAGCTTAAGAACGGGGAAATCAAAAACTATTGTTTTCATGGCTGAGGATATTTCGGATCCATTTTTTTCCGCCATAGCTAAGGAAATGGAAACAATTGCATTCAATAATGGATATAAAATTATTTACTGTAGTACAGAGAACAAGAAAGAAAGAGCCTTGGAGTTACTTAATCTTTTTAAGGACAGGCAAGTAGATGCATTTATAATTACGCCTCCGGAAGGATTTGAGGATGAATTAAAAAATTTAATTTATGGCGAAAATCAGGTAGTAATGGTATTCGATCGACATTTTGATGGGTTTAAACATAATTATGTAGTACTGGAAAACTATAATGGAGCAAGGGAGGCGACCAAATCTCTGTATGATTCTGGAAAAAGAAATATTGCATTTATTGGAATTAAATCAGTTCTTTCACCTTTATCCAATCGATTAGAGGGTTATAGGGATTCAATAAAAAAATATAATTTAAAAGAATATTCTTTACTTATCCTTTTTGATAATATAAAAACTGAAAAAGGTCGAGATGATATTAAATTTTTTCTAGAAAAACATCCAGAGATTGATGGGATTTTATTCGCTACGAATAATCTTGCTATAAGTGGCCTCAGAGTGATTAAGAATAAAGGTTTATTAATACCTGAGGATCTTGGTATTATTTCTTTTGATGACCGAGATGTTTTTGAATTATTTACCCCACCAATTAGTGTAATAGCCCAACCGGTACAGGAATTAGCAGAGCAATTAATTAAGGGCACATTAAAGTTGCTAAAAACAAAACCGTTTAAGGAAGATGCATTTTACCAAAAAGCTCTAAAAGGAAAACTGATTATTCGTAAATCTCAGTAGTCTATTATTTCTTTACATATGGGTGATTTCCTGCCTTTCTTTATTTCTTAAAAATTTTCACTTTTGTTTAATTTATTTGGTAGAAAAGAATATCATAGTTACATTCGCTTTAAGGTAAAACGTTTTACTAGATCGTTTTCGGATATTTTTTGGTTAATAATTCGATGTTATGAAATTCAAGACAATTTTTTCTTTGTTTCTAACTCCATTGCTATCAGTAGTGGGCTATACTCAATATTTGGAACCAAAGGTAGTTGGTGATGAAAAATCTGGATACTATGTGGAAATTTATAATAATTCCGAACTTTTATTAAAAAGCCAAGGAGAATTTGATTTAGATCTCTCCAATTTAGATTCAAGTGTGCAATTGGATATTAAGGAATGGAAGGCATCCTCTTATAAAAGAACATCATCAGGTATTATCCTTGAAAAAAATCTATACTTAAAGCAATTTGATGCTAATCTTAGTACGGAAGTTATCTATGAAAAGATAAAACGTGGTTTAATAAAAAAAACGGTGAGGTTAAGTCAAAATTCTATTCCTAATTTTTATTTTTCCCTGATTTTAAGTAGTAAACCTGCAAAAACACCCCAGAAGTATGTAACATTTGAGCATAAAGACTTCCCTGGAGGTATGATCCATGAGCTCTATCCTTCTGCAGGTTTTATTACAAAACAAGGGCTTGTGTTAGGATTTTTAACCAATCCCGGATATAAGAATAATTTTACGAGAACTACTAGAAGGCGTTTCTCCGGAAGAGGGGGAGGGATGATCGGAATGAGGATACTTCCCGATCTTAGACTTTTATCTGTAGCTAACGAAAATCAACAAAGAGATGGCAAGCATTTCGTTAAATATACTTTCGGTGAAGCTATTGACCTAAACAGGGGGAGTAGTTTTAAAATGACACTAAAAAAGCCTTATCAACCTGAAGGGAAAGTAAGTTTAAGCCAAAACGATTCCTTAATAAAAATGAAATTTTCCGATAAAGGAACAGCTGGATTAAATGTGGAAACCGGAATGCTGTCTCAGAAAATCTATACAATATCATTTTTGGCTAAAGGAGACATGCCTCTGGCAATTAAGCTTTACCGCTTTAAAAATGGTGAAAAGGGTGCTGAACTTGAACATGGAATAAAATATATAGATGGGTTTACCATAGAGAAAAATACTTGGCAAGAATTTACGGGTAGTGTTATGGTTCCTTACATCCAGGGAGATAGTATTCAAATGTTTATCGGCCGGACAAACGGCCTAAAAGGTTCAATATCACTGAAAAACCTTAAAATAGAACGGCATCGGCCTTTTATAGAAAATTACAATAGGATGTCCATGGGAGATACTATTGAGAAGGTGGTTTATATTTTTTCAAAGCCCTGGGAAGGGCACAAGGATTTTAAGGTGGCCTCCCAGATCAAACTGGCTGAAGGTATGGGGTTTCAAGGAAATGAAATTGAAAAAATGCTATATGCCAATTTTCAGATGATGACCTGGATAACATCAGTAGATGATGAAAAGCCTTTCAATGTCCCGAACTTAAATTATTCTCCTGATATGTATAACCGGGATTCATTTTGGTCGGTAATTTCAACATATAATAAATACCTGAATTTATCTATTTGGAATCAATGGGCTGCAACACAGAACTCAAACGGAGCAATAGGAACAATTATTACTCCGTACATGGGATCTGTAGAAGCCAAGGATAATGAAGCAACTATTGAGTGGCTTATTTGGGGCCTTTTAAATAAAAGACGATTTGGTGTAGAACTTCCCAAAGATAAAATTAAACGTGCGGCTGATTACATCCTAAATGAATTTGATGAGAATAGAGATGGAAAATGTGCTTCTCATTTTTCAATGAGTCAAGTAGATGTGATGGAATATCACCCAAAAACTGAAAGAATGGCAGCTAATCAGGGAATGTTTGCTGTTGCTCTAAAAACAATTAAGGAATTAGGATTAGAAATAGACGAAGATTATGTTGAAAAAGCAGAACAAGAATATCGTAATTTTTATGATATTAATAGAGAACATTTGCTTTTTGACTCTAATTATCCTGATCTAATAAGTCTCACTGATCTTGTGCCGGAATTTCTTTCTCTTTGGCTCTTTGATGAACCATTACTGACTGATGAAATGGTACAAAACCATTTAAATCAGATCCCTGCGCTGAACAAAGTTGAGAACTCTCCTTATCCTGAATTAGGGACCACAGCACCCATAATTGTGAGACTCACTGATGATTCAAAAGGTTATACTTATATGGATAGAGAATATCAACCTTTTGGACAATTTGGTCATGATAATTACGGAAATAATAATCGGGATGGATATTATTATAATGGAGGTAGCTGGCTTAGGGCAGAGTATATGGCTTATTCAGTTGGATATTTGCATGGATGGAAGCCAGCAAAAAAACGTATGCAAAACCGATTATGGGCTGAAAAAAACCTTAATCCTAATTGGCCATATAGCAAGGAATTCATCCCTACAAAATGGAAATCTTTCGAAGAATGGTGGCCATCTACTAGAGGATTGAGCTGGAATGTTTTCGTATTAATGGCAAATGAATTAATAGGAGAAAGAACACCAGATATGGATCCAGATTACAGAAAAAATACAGAAGAAACATCTTTATATCAACCTTACTAATCTTAAATTAATAATTATGAAAAAAAATAGTTTAATTCTAAGCCTTCTACTAATTATTGCCAGTGTTAGTTTTGGGACTGCTTTTGCTCAAACTGTTACTGGGGTGGTTACCGATTCAGAAGGCCCTATTCCAGGGGTTTCAATCGTCGAAAAAGGGACTAATAACGGAGCTGTGACTGATTTTGACGGAAATTACAGTATTGAAATTTCGGGTCCGGATCCCATATTAGTTTATTCTTATGTAGGATTTAAAACCAAAGAGGTGGAAGTCGATGGACAAACTAACATTGACGTTACTTTAGAAAGCGAGGTTTCACAATTGGATGACTTAATAGTTGTTGGTTATACTTCTCAAAAAGAACGAACCATAACGGGTGCTTTAAGTTCTGTTAATGTCGAGGATCTGGAATCACGAAGAGTTTCCAATGTTTCTCAGGCACTACAAGGCCAGGTTGCTGGTGTAAATATTACTCAGAGTACAGGAGCTCCAGGCGATGGGATAGAAGTTAGAATAAGGGGGAATGGGACTATTGGAAATAATAATCCCTTATATGTAGTGGATGGAATTCCTACAAGAGAAATAACTTTTTTAAACCCAAATGATATTAAATCAATGACGGTTCTAAAAGATGCCTCTGCGGCATCTATTTATGGTTCTAGAGCAGCTGGTGGAGTAATAGTTATTGAAACTAAAACAGGTAGTGACAGAAGTGGTATTCAGGTAAATTATTTTAGAGGAATTCAAAAAGTACAGAACCTTCCTACTTTACTCAATGCAGAACAGTATATGCAAACTGTGGAGAGAGCGTGGGATAATGCTGGTTATGAAGGAGTTAATCCCTATATTGAAGACCAAGGAAGAGCTGATTTTGGAAACGTTGATTATTTGGATGAATTATTTGAGTTGGGCATCACCCAGAGTGCTCGTATTTCGGCTTCAGGAGGCAATGAAAAAACAAATTATTTCCTCTCCGCTGGTTATTTTGGTCAGGATGGCCCTGTAGTCTATGATAATGATCAATACAGAAGAATAAATTTTAGATCTAATATTAATTCTAATTTAAATGACCGTTTAAGAGTAGGGGCAAATATTCAGGTATCTTATGAATATAAAGATAGAATATCTTCTAGTGGAGATGCTCCAGGAATCATAAGGCACGCCTTTTTAAGACCTCCTATTATTCCGGTTTTTAAAGATCCTTCCGATCCTACATATACTGAGGCTGATCCATTCACAGATCTTCCATTTTTCGAAAGTCCAGACAGCTACGAAAGTAGTAAATACGAATTTTCTCAGAATCCAATAGCGCTTGCGTATTTTACTGATGATGCCTCCAGAACATTTAAAACTTTTGGAAATCTATTCGCAGAATACAGTATTTTAAGTGATAAATCTTTAAAGTTTCGTACGAATTTTGGAGCAGATATAAATTTTATTCACAATAAGGCTTTCGGAGTTAATTTTGGTGATGATGATGGAGGTGGCGCTGGCCAGGACAGTGGACTAGGAAGACAAAATAGGCCTAATAGTTTAAGTGAGGTAAGGGGAGAGGATATAACTTTAACCTGGAATAATAGTCTGAACTATAAAAAGGAAATTGGAGAGCATACTATTGATGCTTTAGTAGGTTCTGAATTTATCACTAGCCGTCTTTCAAATTTAAACGCATCTCGTACCAGGTTTGACTTTACTCAACCAAATTTCAGATATATGGATTTTGGTGATACAGAACAAGATATTTGGAATGGTGGACTTGCTGAGGAATGGTCGTTGTTCTCTTTTTTTGGTTCGGCAACTTATAGTTACAAGTATAAATATATGTTAACTGCTAATTTAAGAGCGGATGCATCCTCCCGATTTGCAGAGGAAAATCAATGGGGATACTTTCCATCAATGTCTGCTGGTTGGATGATTTCTGAAGAGGAGTTTATTCAAGATTTAGACTGGTTATCAGAGTTGAAATTAAGAGCAAGTTGGGGACAATTGGGAAACCAGGAGATACCAAATTTTGCATATTTGACTTTATACCGTCGGGATGCTGATAGGTATTTAATAAACCGTTATGGGAATCCAGATTTGAAATGGGAAACTACAACTCAAACCAATGTCGGTTTAGATTTCGGATTAATGGAAAACAGATTATTTGGTTCTCTAGATTATTTTAAAAAGGAAACTTCTGATATTTTATTGCCTATTTCCCTACCTCAATTTGTTGGAGATGTTTCTCCTACTTTTTTAAATGCAGGAGAAGTAACTAATAGCGGTTTTGAATTTGGCTTAACCTATAGAAATTATGATAATGAATTCAAATACAAAATAAGCGGAAACGTTTCATCACTAAAAAATGAAGTAAATTCCCTTCATCCAAATCTACCTTATATCTCAGGTATGGTTACCCGAACCCAACCAGGGGAAGCTTTAAATTCTTATTATGGATTTGTTCAGGAAGGTATTTATCAGAATGAAGAAGAAGTGTTAGAACATTTAAATGGAACTGCGAATCCCCCACAGCAGCCTGGTGATATTAAATTTAAAGATTTGAACGGAGATGGAAAAATAAATGATAATGATAGAGATTTTATTGGTAATCCAAACCCCAAGCTCAGCTATGGACTTAATATGGGTTTTAATTATAATGCTTTCGATTTCAATATTCTTTTTCAAGGAGTTAACGGAGTAGACCGTTTTAACGATTTGAAGAAGATAATTGATTATGATACCCGACCTTTTAATTATACAACCCGGGTTTTAAATAGCTGGGATGGTGAAGGTTCTACTAATTCTATACCTAGAGTTAGTTTTTCAGACAACGGTAGTAGCAGGATTTCCGATATCTATGTTGAAGATGCTTCATATTTAAGGCTTAAGAATGTTGAATTAGGTTATAGTTTAAATTTGGAAAAGAATTTAGGAATTAAAAATTTGAGACTATATGTATCCGGACAAAACATTTTTACTATAACAGATTATACGGGTCTTGATCCAGAATCTACAGCCTTGATAGATTATGGGACTTATCCTCAATCATTGACCGTTTTATTCGGTGCAAATATTACTTTATAAAAGTTATATTAATTAAAAGAAATTAAAATGAAAAAAATAAGCAAAACAATTGTTATAGCTCTGAGTGGAATATTTATGAGCTGTAGTTTAGATCAGGACCCTATAGACCTGAATTCGATCTAAGGATTTAATAGAACAGTGCAATTTGATTGGTTGTTTGAGTTTCAAATTTGATCGCTGGTTTTTTTTCCTGGAAAGAAT
>NZ_SNWE01000014.1 GCF_004362395.1 Salegentibacter sp. 24 | reverse complement strand
CATTCCGAACAGAGAAGTTAAGCCCGTTAGCGCAGATGGTACTGCTATTTGTGGGAGAGTATGTCACCGCCTTTTTTTTAAAGACCCTTACAGTTAGACTGTAAGGGTCTTTTTTTTACCCTATAGGGAATGAATAATTTATTATAATTCCGTTAAGGGCTTAGGTGAGGGCACAATATTTTCTACAGGCTCCAAACTTTTTAAATAGGCATATATAGCTTTTAGATCATCTTCTTCAACATCTTTGAAATGTTGCCAGGGCATTGGAGGTAATAACATTCGAGCATTTTCAAGGCCTTTATATTTACCTTCTACCATAGCTCTTTTAAATTGTTCAAAATTCCAGCTGCCTATCCCGGTCTGGTGCGGTGTTAAATTTGCTGAATAGCTGATTCCCCAGGGACCTACAAATGCCGTTAAATCAGCATTCATTAACATCCATCCGTTTTCCAGGGCTTGTTTATTAATTTTGGGTAGCTCGCTATTTGCATTAAAACCTGAAAAGGCTAATTCTGAAATTAATTCAGGGCCACTCTCTCCCATTCTTTTTGGAGAATGACAATCGTGGCAACCAATCATTTCTACAAGGTACTTCCCTCTATTTTCAATCGTCTCTTTACTTAGTTTTTTCTCCTGCCGTATTTCAGCCATGAGGTTTTTCTCTATATGTTCCTCTTTGTTATCCTGGCAGGATACCATGGGAACAAATAAAAAAAACAGGAAAACATATAGACTCAAAGAAATTTCTTTAAGGTTATATAAGGCTTTTATTAATTTCATAATTACTGATTTGTAATTATCGAAATTATAAATTCAGTGGAATATCAACTATGGGGAAAATCTTGCGTTTTCAGTTTAGATATCGCGATTTATACTCAGTACAGGAATATCATAGTTATTAATAATCTCTTCGGTAATACTAGGACTAAAAATGGTGTCAAAACCGGTCCGTTTGTGGCTTATACTTGTAAAAAGATCTGGTTTTATTTTGTTTAGGGCCATCCCTATACCTCTGACCTCATTATTTGCATTAAAACATGCTATTTTTATCTCTTTTACCTGGATGTTTTCCAAAAATGTCTTCGTTATATTATCTATTTCATCTTGTTCTTTAAAATCATACGGAGTATTTATATAAACCAGTTCTTTTTCAAGATTCAATTTTTGCAGAATGCGGTATACCTTCTGAAAGGCTTTTTGGGAAACTTCTTTCAAATCTGTTGCAATAAGTACTTTCTTCAGCCTATTAAAATCAAATTGGTGTTTTATAGCTAAAACCGGTACTTTTGATTGACGGATAAGTTTTTGAGTATTAGAACCCATTATTTTTTCAAAACCCTGGGTTCCGTGAGTACCCATAATTACTAGCTCATAATGCTCAGGATTGACAAAATTGATAAGTTCATCCATCCCGGTGTTAAAAATTAAACTATGATCGGCCTCCACACCTTCTTTGATCGCATTTTTCTCCCAGTTTTTTAATTGCTCCCTTGCCGTGTTAATCTGCTCTTTAGTTTCCGGATATTTTTTCTCCTCCTCCACATTTAATTTAGACCAGTCCACACGCGTTGGAACGCTATGCAGAAAACGTAAAGGATATCCCAGGACCTTCGCCATTTCAATCCCGAATTCTGAAGCATTAACTGCAGATTCAGAGAAATCGGTTGGTATAAGTATGTATTTCATAATTTTAATATTTCACCTAAAGTTAAAGGGCATTTACACTATAAAAAATGATAAATATCAGGTTTAATCGGCTAGAAATCCCGTGTAAATTATAATTATTTTATTTTTGGACCCTTATGAAGATAGACAATTTAGAACAGGGTTTTTTTGGTATTGGTATACAAAATGGAAAAACTCCCGAAAATTTAGGGGTACTTTGGCGTTCTGCACAAAATTTGGGGGCTAGTTTTATTTTTACCATTGGGAATAGGTATGCCAAACAGGCTTGTGATACCCATAAAGCTGTAGGTGCAATGCCTTATTTTCATTATAAAACCTTTAAAGAGTTCTATTCACACTTGCCCAAGGGTGCAATGCTTGTAGGGGTTGAAATAACAGCAACTGCTAAACCTTTAGAAACTTTTACCCATCCAAGGCGTTGCGTTTATCTACTTGGTGCGGAAGATCACGGTCTTTCCAAGGAAGCTATAGAAAAATCACATTATTTAGTAAAATTTAAGTCCAGTTTAAGTCTCAATGTTTCCGTGGCGGGTAGTATTATAATGTATGACAGGAATAGTAAACTAATTTAAGTAAAATTTACGCCAATTGGAATTTGAAGGAAATAAGAGCATATTTTGGGAGAATTCAATATCAAGTTCGGGAATTATAAATCTTCATTTATTCATACTTTCCGCTTTTTATAAGTTTCGTTTTTTCAGGATTTTTTAATCAGTTTGGTTAAATTAGCGCGAATTACAATAAAAACTTAAAAATAATGAGATACTTATCCAAAGCTATGCTGGGACTTGTAATTGCCGGACTGTTTTCGGTCGGCGCCAAGGCTCAGGAGGTTGTAGAGAACAACCAAAGTGATTTTAGTGAATTCATGGACCGTACTGGTAATATGTACCGTACTGCTACAGGAAAACCCGGTCCAGAATACTGGCAAAACGAAAGCGATTATAAGATTGAAGCCACTTTAAATGATGAAAACCATACCATGAAAGGTCATATCACCTTGACCTATACCAATAATAGTCCGCAAGACTTGGAATTTATATGGATGCATTTAGAACAAAACAGGTTTACCGAAGATTCGCGGGGAACCCTAACTACTCCTATCCAAGGAAATCGGTATAATGGAGATATAGATGGAGGTTATACCATTTCTAACCTGGAAGCAGAAGTCAAAGGAAGTTCTTCTTCAGAATATTTAATAACTGATACCAGAATGCAGGTTTTCTTTGATAAAGCCATTCCGGCCAATGGAGGTGAAGCTACCATTTCTATGAATTTTGAATATAAAATCCCTGTAGAGGGGATGGACCGAATGGGAAGACTGCAAGTCGAAGATGGTACTATTTACGCTATGGCGCAATGGTTCCCAAGAGCAGCAGTACTAGATGATATAGAAGGCTGGAATATTGAACCTTATCTGGGAGCTGGTGAGTTTTATTTAGATTATGGAGATTACGATTATAAAATCACCGCACCTGCGAGTCATATAGTGGTAGCTTCAGGAGAATTGCAAAATCCTAGACAGGTATTATCCTCTACGGTAAGGGAAAGAATGGAAAGAGCTGCAGAAAGCGATTCTACTGTTTATCTGATTAAACCTGAAGAAGTAAATGATATGTCTCTCAGGGCGAAGCAGGAAGGAACTCTTACCTGGCATTTTAAAATGGAAAATACCCGTGATGTTGCTTTTGGTTCTTCTAAAGCTTTTATTTGGGATGCAGCAAAGATAGACCTGCCTGGCGGGAACAAAGCCATGGCACAGTCTGCTTACCCTAAAGAGAGTATGGGAGATGGAGCCTGGAGCCGTTCTACCCAGTATTCTAAAGCTTCTGTAGAGCATTATTCTAATAAGTGGTTTGAGTACCCTTACCCAGTTGCAGTTAACGTTGCCGCTGATATCGGCGGGATGGAATATCCCGGATTGAATTTTTGCAGTTGGAAAAGTGAGGGTGCTTCGCTTTGGGGGGTTACGGATCATGAATTCGGGCATAACTGGTTCCCAATGATTGTAGGTACCAACGAAAGAAGGTATGCCTGGATGGATGAAGGTTTTAATACTTTTATCAATTATTACAGTACCCTTGCCTTTAATGAGGGTGAATATCCTGCACGTTTAAATAAAACCAGGAATATGACTGGTTGGTTTACCAGCGAACAGCGCGAGGGAATCAATACCTATCCCGATGTCACTAATTTAAGAAACCTTGGTATGACGGCTTATTACAAGCCCGCAATTGGCCTTTTGTTGTTAAGAGAATATATCGTGGGGGAAGAACGTTTTGATAACGCATTCATCTCTTATATAGAAACCTGGGCTTACAAACATCCGCAACCAGCAGATTTTTTTAATCATATGGAAAGTGTTACTGGAGAAAACCTTTCGTGGTTCTTTAAAAAATGGTTCTATGGTACAGGGAATATAGATATTGCATTAGATGGTGTAAGCCCCTATGAAGGAAATTATATAATTTCTCTCGCAAACGAAGGAGAAATTCCAATGCCCGTTAAGATGGAAATTACATATGGGGATGGATCTACAGAATTAGTTAAGCTTCCGGTGGAAATCTGGCAACGTGGTGATACCTGGAATTATTTACACCGAACAGATAAAACTATAGAAAATGTAGAACTAGATCCGACCAAAATTTTACCAGATATAAATTCCGGTAATGATGCCTGGCCAAATTCATTTTACCAGGATTAATTGACATCAAATTAATCCCTGGAATAGATAACTTTATTTATAAATATTATGCAAAAAGCTATTCGGTTACTTCTGAATAGCTTTTATGCATCTTAACTCCATTCTTTTTTGTAAAAAAAAAATACTTTACACATGTTAAAGGGGTAGAAAAAAATCAATATTGAAGAGGTAATAGATAAAATTAGAACTGAAATTTAAAAAATGAAAATTATCTAATTAACTATCGCGAACTTATTATACCAATCAATAGAAGAGGCAGAATTTTCCCATTGGAGCCATCAAGAATACAGGGTGAATGCCTTCGGCTAAAGGCAAGCTGAATTAAAACTTTCGATTTTATATATACGCTATAACAACTAATGTCCTTGCTATGTTAATGATCTCTCCTGAAAGTTTGTTGCTTATAAGCTGCTCTAGCTAAAAAAATATAAAAAATGAAAATCTTTTACTCGCAAATATTTAAAACCTTGGGTTACCAGTTTTTCTAATATTAGATTATTTTTTGGTAAATAATTTCTTTTCGTTAATCATTTTAGTGGTGCTTTCTGGAAGCATAGATTCCCAGCCAGATTTTCCTTCCGTGATCATTTGGTGCACTTGTCTGGAATGGATATCTAAAGTTTCAGGATCGTAATCTTTAATGTCTACCACGCGACCATTATCCTTAAAGTACTGATAGAGTTCCTGCATTCTTGGGTGAACCTTTAAATTCTCACTGGTGATAATCTCACCGGTATCCTCATCTTTCAGGGGATAGAGATAGATCTTAAGACTTTTAAAGAATAATTTTCCGAAAGCTTCCAAAATACCACCACTTAAATGGCGATAATATCTTTCATCAAAGATATCCCGAAGCGTACTTACACCCATGGTAAGGCCCATTCGCTCTTTGGTGTGTTGTCCAAAATATTCAACCACCTTATAGTATTCCTGGAAATTAGAAATCATCACCGTTTGACCTAAAGAGCCTAATAAATCTGCCCGGTCAAGAAAATCCTCCTCGTCTATTTCTCCTTCGCCCTTTAAATTGGATAGGGTAATTTCAAATATCACTACCGTTTTCTCCTTATCCACTTTTCTTTCCTTAAGGAAAAGCTCTAGCGATTTTTCATACATCGCCATGTTTACCTTTGTAACGGGCCTGAAACTTCCGCGAAGGGTAAGAATATTTTTTTTATAGAGTATACTGGCTGGCAGCACATTATTACCGTCTGGAGCAAACATAATGGCTTCGGTGATCCCTTTTTTAAGTAACTCTAAGCTCATTAAGCGGTTGTCTACAGCTTTAAAAGCGGGGCCGCTGAAGTTAATCGCATCAATTTCAATTTTATCAATGGTAAGATGATCAAATAAATGTTTGAGTAAGTTTTTTGGATTATCATGATGGTAAAATGCACCATATATAAGATTTACGCCCATAATTCCCAGGCTTATTTGCTGGTGAGATGCATTATTTTCGTGAAACTGAACGTGAAGGACAATTTCGCTGTAATCTTCTCCTGGTTTGGTTTGGAATCTTATACCCAGCCACCCGTGACCCTTATATTTCTTAGCCCAATCTATGGTGGCAACGGTATTGGCGTAACTAAAAAATAATTTATTGGGATGCTTAAGGCGTGAAATTCGTTCTTCAATAAGACCTGTTTCATAACGCATCATACTTGTTAGTCGATCTTCGGTAACGTAACGGCCGTCATCCTCAATCCCGTATATAGCATCACTAAAATCTTTATCGTAGGCACTTAAGGTTTTTGCCACAGTACCTGAAGCGTTTCCAGCCCTAAAAAAATGGCGGACGGTTTCCTGTCCGGCGCCAATTTCCGCAAAAGTTCCGTAGATATTTTCGTTAAGATTAAGGCGCATAGCCTTATTCTGAACGGAAGTTATTTCTTCAAACTTTTTTTCTCCTTCTGCAATTATAGTCATCTTGTGCGTTTTTAGTTTGAAGTTTAAAGTTAAGAAACTTAAGGCTTATCTACAGCAACTTTATACGTTGGATCTTCAAGAATATTTACATCAATAATTGCATCGGCATTGCTTAACAATCTTCGGCAATCCTGGCTTAAATATCGCAGATGAAGTTTTTTGCCTTGTCTATGATATCTTTCCGTTAATTTATTTAATGCTTCGATCCCGGACATGTCTACCACGCGACTTTCAGAAAAATCTATAATTACTTCTGTAGGATCGTTTAAAACATCGAATTTATCATTAAAGGCTTGAACAGATCCGAAAAAAAGCGGGCCGTAGATTTCATAATGTTTTATGCCGTCTTCGTCTATACGTTTTCTTGCTCGAATACGTTTGGCGTTATCCCAGGCAAAAACAAGTGCCGAGATAATAACTCCAATTAATACCGCTAAAGCTAGGTTATGAAGTATTACAGTTACCACCGTAACCAAAACCATTACAAGAATATCAGATTTGGGCATCCTTCTAAAAGTTTTTAAACTGGCCCACTCAAAGGTCCCCACTGCAACCATAATCATAACTCCGGTAAGTGCAGCCATAGGAAGTAATTCAATCACAGAAGAGCCGAACATAATAAAGAGTAATAAACTTACAGCTGCTACAATTCCTGAAAGTCGAGCTCGAGCTCCGGATGACACATTAATTAGACTCTGACCGAGCATAGCGCAACCCCCCATCCCGGAAAAAAATCCAGAAAGTACATTTGCAGTACCCTGAGCTACACATTCTTTGTTTCCACTACCACGGGTTTCGGTAATTTCGTCTACAATATTTAATGTCAACAAACTTTCAATTAAACCAACCCCGGCCATAATAGCCGCATATGGAAAAATAAGGACTAAAGTATCAAGGTTCAAAGGAACCACTGGAATGTGAAAGGGAGGAAAACTACCTTTAATGGAGGCGATATCTCCCACTGTTTTGGTGTCTATTCCCAGGGCAGTAACAATTCCAAAAACCACTAAAATAGCCACTAAAGTTGCGGGAACTACTTTTGTGAGTTTGGGTAATAGCCAAATAATTAGAATGGCGGTAATTACCAGTCCAAGGTAGGTGTACATTGGCGCACCGGTCATCCATTCTAATTCTCCTGTCAGTGGGTTTAAGGCCTTAAACTGGTCTAGTTGGGACATAAAAATAATAATTGCCAATCCGTTCACGAAACCGAAAATAACAGAATGCGGTACAAGCCGTATAAGTTTGCCGAGTTTTAAAACTCCTGCCAATACCTGGATTAATCCGGCCAGAACAACAGTGGCAAAAATATATTCAGGGCCGTGGGAAACTGCAAGCCCAAAAATAACTACGGCTACGGCCCCTGTTGCGCCAGAAATCATACCGGGTCTTCCGCCTAAAATGGAAGTAACCAGCCCCATAACAAATGCGGCGTATAAACCCGTCAAAGGAGAAAGCCCTGCAATTAAGGCGAAAGCTACTGCTTCGGGAATTAGGGCGAGTGCTACGGTAAGTCCAGCTAAAATTTCGTTTTTGTAATCTACTTTTTGTGAAAAATCAAACAGGTTGAAGATTTTCTGCATCAGAATTTAATTTTAATAAATATTGGAAAGCGGATTTTTCCGCAGGGAATAAATTGTTAGAATATAAGAGGATAAAATCTTAACTCCCTAGGGCGGAGTAAGTGGAGATGACTGTTTATTGCTTCTGTACTTCATAAGAGCCAGTAAAATTAGTTAATTATTTTCAATAGAAAAGTTTATAATATATTAAGTATGCATTTTTAATACTTTCATAATATCAGGCAGGCTGATTATCAATCTGCTAATGAAAATCCCTGGAGCATTAGCAGATAACCTGCTTTAGAAATAAAATTAAACCAAAAGGAGATATCTGTTAGGTAATCGTCTTACCTTTGCAACATAAACATTCGTAAAATGGTACATAAAGCAGGATTTGTAAATATTATAGGGAACCCAAACGTAGGAAAATCCACCCTTATGAATGCTTTTGTAGGCGAAAAGCTGTCTATTATTACTTCTAAGGCGCAAACCACGCGTCACCGTATTTTAGGAATTGTCAATGGTGAGGATTTTCAGATGATTCTTAGTGATACCCCTGGTATTATAAAACCGGCATATCAGTTACAGGAATCTATGATGGATTTCGTTAAATCCGCTTTTGAAGATGCCGATGTTTTGGTGTATATGGTAGAAATTGGTGAAAAGGAGCTGAAAGATGAAGCCTTCTTTAATAAAATAATCGCAGCTGACATTCCTGTTGTTTTATTACTGAATAAAATTGATAAATCCAATCAGGAAGAACTGGAAAACCAGGTGCAGATGTGGACTGAAAAAGTACCTAATGCAGAAATTTTTCCGGTGTCGGCGCTGGAAGGTTTCAATGTAGCTGAAGTTTTTAATAGAATAATAGAGTTATTACCTGAATCTCCAGCTTTTTATCCAAAAGATACACTCACCGATAAGCCTGAACGGTTCTTTGTTAATGAGATAATTCGTGAGAAAATTTTAATGCACTACAAAAAGGAAATTCCATACGCGGTAGAAATTGATACGCAGGAATTTTTTGAAGAGGATAAAATTATTAGAATGCGAAGCGTTATTATGGTAGAGCGCGAAACGCAAAAAGGAATTATTATTGGACATAAAGGTGCGGCTTTAAAAAGGGTAGGTGTGGAAGCACGAAAAGATCTCGAAAAATTCTTCGGAAAACAGGTTCATCTTGAGCTTTATGTGAAAGTTAACAAAAACTGGCGAAGTGATCAACGCCAACTGAAGCGTTTCGGTTATAATGATTAAAAATTCAGTCTTTTCTTATGAAGAATACTTTGCTAGTTCTGAGCTTACTGATCACTGTAAATAGCTATTGCCAAAAGCAGCTTGTCGTTGCAGAAAATAAACCTAGTCACATATTTCATAAAGATTTAAATGAAAAACTGAGTCATTTAAATCTAGAAGATTTACGTGTTAGTGAGGACAAAAAAATCAGAATTTGGAGACAAAATGAAATATTGACTTTTGGTGAAAGTGTTGAGATAACTTATTATGTTTCCCAAGGTGAAAAGACTATTTCAGAAACCTATACTTTGCAAAAAAAATTTAACTTAGATTCTTTGCAAGCGCGAATTCCAGGTTTAAACTTTTTTAAAAATAAGGAGGAACGAAGTAAAATCGATGAATATCCCCTTACCATAGAAATTAATACATCTGAAGCATATCACCAGTTTTCCGGCTACGGGAGTAAAGAGTTAAATGAAATTGTTTTAGATTCTTATGAACAATTTTCATCAAAATCACTCAGAAATCGATTTATAAATCACTTACCTCAAGGGAATTATCGGATAGGAATGGGTGTGATTTCTGTAGACCACTTAATAGGGGATGCAGAAGAAAAAACTGATTTTTATAAAAAAGTGATTCAGGATGCAGAAAGTGAATTGCAAATAAGCCAGGAGACTCCCGCAACCGAGTTCCCTATGATATTTATAAATGAAAAGCCAGCAAATTTCAAAAGTATTAATTTGTTAAATACTTCTACAATGGAAAGTTATAGGATCCTACCGGAGACACCTACAATTAGGGCTATTTACGGAGAGAAAGGTAGAAATGGAGTGATTTTAATAAACACCAAATAATCTAAGTTTTCCATTTTATGCAGCTTAGAGGAAGAAAACATCTTTTTTCCTAACCTCCGTAATATTGCGCAAAAAATCCACTAATTTTGCAACTTAATAAAGAATAGACTTATGGGCAATATTGTAGCCATTGTAGGAAGACCAAATGTTGGCAAATCTACTTTTTTCAACCGATTGATTCAACGCCGTGAGGCGATTGTGGATTCGGTTAGTGGGGTAACCCGCGATCGCCATTATGGAAAATCTGACTGGAATGGGCGTAATTTTTCCCTAATAGATACGGGTGGTTACGTGGTTGGGAGCGACGACATATTTGAAGCGGAAATTGATAAGCAGGTTGAGCTAGCTATCGATGAAGCCGACGCCATTATTTTTATGGTAGATGTTGAAAGCGGGGTGACGCCTATGGATGAAGATGTTGCGCAACTGCTTAGAAAAGTGGACAAGCCGGTGCTTTTGGCCGTAAATAAGGTGGACAACAATAAAAGACTTGAAAATGCGGTGGAATTCTATTCTCTCGGTCTTGGGGAATATTTCCCTATTGCCAGCACCAATGGAAGCGGTACCGGAGATCTGCTTGATGCTTTAATTGAAGCTCTGCCCATAAACGAAGCTGAAGAGGAAACCGAATTACCAAGATTTGCAGTGGTCGGACGTCCAAATGCAGGGAAATCATCTTTCATCAATGCATTGATAGGGGAAGAGCGGTATATAGTTACCGATATTGCGGGAACTACCCGTGATGCTATGGATACAAAATATAATCGTTTTGGATTTGAATTTAATCTGGTAGACACTGCTGGAATTAGAAGGAAGTCTAAAGTTAAAGAGGATCTTGAATTTTACTCTGTGATGCGCTCTGTTAGGGCTATAGAGAATTGCGATGTTTGTTTGGTGATTTTAGATGCCACACGTGGTTTTGACGGACAGGTACAGAATATCTTTTGGCTGGCTCAAAGAAATCGAAAAGGAATCGTTATTCTGGTAAATAAATGGGATTTGGTTGAGGATAAGCAAACCAATACCATGAAAGAATTCGAAGCTATGATCAGGCGCGAAATTGAACCTTTTACCGATGTGCCCATTGTATTTATGTCGGTGCTTACCAAGCAACGTATTTTTAAAGCGATAGAAACTGCCGTTAAGGTTTTTGAAAATCGTAGCAAGAAAATTAAAACCCGCGAACTTAATGATATAATGCTTCCTATAATCGAGCAAAATCCTCCGCCGGCTTATAAGGGCAAGTACGTAAAGATCAAATTTTGCACACAGTTACCCACTCCACAGCCTCAGTTTGCTTTTTTCTGCAATCTCCCACAGTATGTGAGGGATCCTTATAAACGCTTTATTGAGAACAAGCTCAGAAAGGAATTTGACCTTACCGGGGTTCCAATTTCAGTTTATTTCAGAAAAAAATAAAATACCTGTTAAACTTTGTAACGAATCAGGAGTCTAACTACTAATATAGTTAGTGAGGCATTGTTATGTCTTGATTTATCCATTTTTTAACACCTAGCTCTCAAATGAGAATTCTTCTTTTCCTGACCTTGCTATTTTTTGCAGGAAACCTGACAGCTCAAAATTTTGAAATTAATGGGAAAGTAACCGGTCCCCAGGGGGAACCCCTGGAATCGGCCACTGTTTACCTGGAAAAACCTGCGGATAGTAGTTTGGTAACTTATACAATTTCAAATAATTCTGGGGAATTTCAACTTTCCGGAGAGAGTGACATTCAGGCTTTAAATTTGCTTATTTCCTATGCCGGTTTTAAAACCTATATGCGGCGAATTCAAATAGATAAGCAGGTGATGCTTGACGCTATACAAATGCAGATGGCGGATAATTCATTGGATGAAATCACTATAACTTCTTCCAGAGCGCCCGTGAGTATTAAAAAGGATACGCTTGAATTTAACGCAGCTTCTTTTAAAACCCGAAAAGATGCAAATTTGGAGGAATTGTTAAAAGAATTGCCTGGTGTAGAGGTGGCTACTGACGGTAGTATTACTGTTAATGGCACTCCTGTATCGCAAATTAAAGTGAACGGAAAAGCATTCTTTGGTGACGATCCCAAGATTGCCACAAAAAACCTTCCCAAGGAATTAATCAATAAAATTCAGGTCGTAGACAGTAAAACAAAATCTGAAGAATTTACGGGAAAGGAAGGGGATGCTGAGAATAAAACAATCAACATCACCATAGATGAAGATAAAAACCGGGGATTTTTTTCCAGGCTTACTGCAGGCGGCGGAACAGATGATCGCTATGAATTGAGTGGCATTGGGAATTATTTTAAAAACGACATGCGAATAAGTGTTTTAGCCAGTTCAAATAATATTAACTCTACAGGTTTTTCCTTTGATGAAATTTATGATGCTATGGGCCGCAATGCGTATTCAATTACCAGAAGCAGAGGTGGGAATTTTAGTATTAACGGGAATAGTTTTGGAACCGGAAACGGGATAACGGAATCTGATAATGCTGGGTTTAGTTTTGTAAATGAATGGCCACAGGAAACCGAGCTATCCTCCAATTATTTTTACAGTAATGCAGATAACCGTACTGAAAGCAGAACCCAAAGAGAGAATATTTTACCTGATAGAAGGTTCTTTAATTATTCTGAATCCAGCAGTAATCGGGTGAATAATAATCACCGTTTTAGTCTGGGCTTTGAGGTTCAACCAGATACTCTCACCAGGATTTCGGTAAGGCCAAATATAAATACCAACAATGGTAGGTTTTCAAGTTTGTCTTTTACCGAATCGGTGGAGGCAGACGGGACTCCAATAAATACTGCATTAACCAATAATTATTCGGAAGTGCACAGTGTGAATTTCTCTAATCGACTAAATTTTACACGGAAATTCGGTAAAAACGGAGGCTATTATAGTTTAGGTTTTAATAACCAGAACAATGTGTATTCCCAGGATAATAATTTCTTTTCGGAAAGAGAAATCTATAATGAGCAGGGGGCACTGGTAAGCACAGATGTGCAGGATCAGTTCATATCGGAAGAAAATATTGATAACAATTATGGCTTCGATATAAATACTCGTTTTCCTATCACCAAAGAATTAATGTTGGATGTCAGTTATGATTTTGAAAAGGTGAATGGTAGAAATGAGCGCTTGGTTTATGACGCCAATGAGGAAGGAGATTACGTTTTTCTGGTGGATGAATTGAGTAATGAATTTGTTTCGGAATCTTTTATCCATCGTCCGAGTTTGGGGGTGGCTTATAACGGTGAGAAATTAAGAGCCAGTCTTTCAGGTGGATTTCAAAGTATACGCTTAAAGAATGAGGATGTATTTACTGAAACTGCAATTGATAATACCTACGAAAATGTTTTTGCCGATGCATATTTTAGATACAGTTTGGCCCAGGGCAAAGCCATTTATTTTAATTATAATAATTCCTGGAATGCCCCTTCCCTGAATCAGTTGCAGCCGGTAACCAACACTGTGAATCCCTTAAATATTATCACTGGTAATCCCGATCTAAGACCCGCCCTAAGACACAGGTTCTATTTAAATTTTAATAATTATGATTTTAAAACCCGCTCCGGTTTTTATGCTTATTTAGGTGGAAACTTTACTGATGACCAGGTGGTCACCCGTAGTACTGTTGGAGAAGATTTAGTGCGAACCACTACTTATACCAATGTAGATGGTGCTTATAATTATTTCGGAGGGGGAAGTATCGATAAAACATTTGAACTTGAAAAAGAGAGTTCTATTAAAATTAGGGGAGGCGTTTATGGAAATTTTAATAAAAATATAGGCTTTACTAACGGGCAACGTTTTAACTCAAAAACCTTGAACGTGACTCCCAATTTAGGTGTGGAATACAATTTCAGGGACCTGGTAACCATTGAACCATTTTATAGCGTTGAATTTGTAGATGCACAGTACAGCTTTAATAACAGGGAGGAAAAATATCAGAATGAGAATATTTCCTTAGCCATTACTTCGTTCTGGCCAGAAAAATTTGTCATAGGCAGCGATATTGCATATCAGTCTATAGGAAATGCTTCCCCAGGATTTGAAAACTCTTTCTATTTATGGAATGCCAGTTTGGGATATGAAATTCTTGGAGATAATGGAACCATAAAGGTAAAAGTCTTCGATCTATTGGATCAAAATATTGCGACAAGAAGATTTACCGGGGATGACTTTATCCAAGATACGCAGGAACTCGTTTTAGAACAATATTTTATGCTGAGTTTTACTTATAAAATCAGCAAATTTGGAGGAAAAGACCCGAACAAGAGTAGATAGGTAGCCACTAATTTGCAAAATAAGGGGTAAAAATTCCTACTTGAATTAACCCCTTATAATTTTTGAATTCTTTGGTAGAAATATTATCAGATGGTAAACATCTAGTAGTGAATTTACCAGCTTCCACCGGCACCGCCGCCACCAAAGCCGCCTCCGCCGAAACCGCCACCAAAGCCGCCTCCGCCTCCAAAACCACCACCAGAACTGCCGCCACCAAATGTGCCTCGTCCTAATGAGCTTAAGATAACAGCGTCCAGAAATGTGCCTCCTGCACCTCTGTGACCTCCATTTCTTCCGCCTTTATTTTTATTAGCTAGAGATACGATAATAACAAGTAAGATAACTCCCATTATCAAAAGCCGTACAGGACTCCCTCCAGTTTTACTGCTTTTCTGTGGAACGCCTTCAAAGGTACCTGATAAAACCTTAAAAATTGCTGTAGCACCGGCATCAAGACCCTTGTAATAACTTCCGTTTCTGAATTCGGGGAGAATAATCTGTTCTATTATTTGTTTGCTCCGGGCATCGGTTAAGTACTCTTCGAGCCCATAGCCGGTTGTAATCCAAATTTTTCGGTCATTCTCAGCAACAAGAATCAGCAATCCATTATCTTTTTCGCTTTGTCCAATTCCCCATTCCTGAGCCCATTCTGCAGCGTAAATCCCTTCATATTCCCCTTGTAAAGATTCTATTGTGGCGATTACAATTTGGGTTGAGGTAGTATCTGCATAGTTAACCAATCTTTGCTCCAGCAGATTTTCTTCCGAAGAAGATAAAATTCCAGCGTCATCATAAACACTGGTTTCTTCTGATGGTTTAGGCGGAATATCGCGCTGCGCATATATAAACCCCGAAAAAACGAGGGATAATAAAAAAAATAGTTTGAACTTTTTGGTGAATTGTGGCATTTATCCTTTTGAAATTTCGTTGGAGAGTTCGTCCCGAGTATCTTCACTCCACGGGAAGTGTTTTTTAAGTTGTTGGCCTGCGGTTAATATTCCGTCAACCAATCCTTCTTTAAAGGCTCCTTTTTTAAATTTTTCTACAATAGCATCCTTTGTGCTTTCCCAGAAATCATCTGGAACTACATCATTAATCCCCTTGTCGCCATAGATGACGAAATTGTGATCTTCAACTGCAACATAAATGAGGACACCATTGTCGTATTTGGTATTATCCATCTTTAACATGTGGAAAACTTCCATCGCGCGATCAAAAATATCCTGTTCGCCCGTGGTTATTTCAAGATGCACCCTTACTTCTCCAGATGTGTGACTCTCTGCAGTCCTGATGGCTTCAATGATTTCTTCTTCGTCTTTTTTGCTTAAAAAATCTTTTACCTTACTCATTTCGTTTAAAAATCAAATTCAACATCTGGTGCGTTTTCTGCACCTTCTTCCGCTTCAAATGATGGCTTTCTTTCAAAACCAAACATTCCGGCAAAAATGTTATTCGGGAATTTTCTAATATAGGTATTGTATTGTCTTACGGCCTCATTGTAGCGGTTTCTTGCTACACTGATCCGATTTTCGGTTCCTTCTAATTGTGATTGTAACTGAAGAAAATTTTGATTCGATTTAATATCAGGATATCGTTCAACAGTAACCAAAAGTTTGGATAATGCTGAAGATAATCCGCCTTGTGCCTGTTGGAACTGTTGAATTTGCTGCGGATTTAAATTTCCGGCATCTACATTTACAGAAGTAGCTTTGGCCCTGGCTTCGATGACATCGGTGAGCGTACCGCGTTCAAAATCGGCTGAGCCCTCTACGGTACTTACCAAATTCGGTATAAGGTCGCTTCTTCGCTGATAAGAGTTTTCAACATCGGCCCAGTTCTTAATCACTCCTTCTTCATATTCTACAGCGGTGTTATTTACTCCTGCAGTAAGACTGTAGACAATGATACCAAGAACTACAATAACTATTAAAGGGATTAACCATTTTCTCATTTTTATAACTGATTTTTTAAATTGATTAGTTTTGCTTTTACTCCTTCCAACTTACGAATTATTTCGAAGTTGCTAAGGGTTTTATGTTTTTCTTCTTTTAAATGTGTTTTTGCACCTTCCAGGGTAAATCCTCGTTCTTTTACCAGGTGATAGATTAGCTCTAAATTCTTAATATCTTCCGGTGTAAATTTACGATTTCCCTTTGCATTTTTCTTAGGTTGAATGACATCAAATTCCTTTTCCCAAAATCTTATAAGGGAAGTGTTCACCTTAAAGGCTTCTGCTACTTCGCCAATGCCATAATATCTTTTGTCTGGTAAATTAAGGTGCATTAATCCAGGGATTGGTTTTCTTGTTGTGCCTTTTCAAGAACTTTATCAAATTCTTCCGGCGAAAGGTTTCCGTAATAAAAGTTTATCGGGTTAATTCGTCGGTCATCTTTAAAGATCTCATAATGCAAATGTGGTCCCTGGGATCTTCCGGTGCTTCCTACATACCCAATAATATCGCCGCGTTGAACCTTTTGGCCAACTCTCACGTTATACTTGTATAAATGAGCGTAAAGACTTGTATATCCATACCCGTGATCAACTCTTATATGGTTGCCATAGCCGGTAGAACGGTTGTCAGCTCTTTCTATTCTGCCATCCCCAGTCGCATAAACCGGTGTGCCTCTCGGGGCGCTAAAATCCATACCATGATGAAATTTTCGCACTTTGGTAAATGGATCGGTTCTCCATCCGTAACCAGAAGCAATCCTGCTAAGATCTTCGTTTTTTACCGGTTGTATAGCAGGAACAGCAGCAAGCAAACTTTCTTTTTCTTTTGCTAATGCAGCAATTTCATCGAGAGATTTAGATTGTACCACCAACTGTTTGGTTAGTATATCCATTCGTTTAGTAGTTTCAATAATCAGTTTAGAATTATCAAAACCTTCCAAATCTTTATAACGGTTAATCCCCCCAAAACCTGCTTTTCGTTGCTCTTCCGGAATTGGATTGGCCTCAAAATAAACCCGGTAAATATTATTGTCCCGGTCTTGGATATTAGCCAGTACGTTCTGAATTTGCCCCATTTTTTTATTTAGCAAACCATACTGTAGCTCCATATTTTGAAGTTCGCGTTTTAATGCTTTTTCTTTGGGGGTTACAATCTGTGGAATGTTCAGGTAAATAACCAGCAAAATAAAACCGGAAAGGAAAGATCCTAAGATACTGAGCAGTACAATCCCTATGCGGCGGCCTTTTCGGCGCTCTATTTTTTTATAGGATTGCGTGTCGCTATCGTAATAATATTTAACCTTCGACATGAGTCAAATTTATGCTATTTTTGCCAACAATACTAAGCAATTACCGTGCTAAGTTTAGAATGGTAAACGAACAAAGATAGGGAATTGTTTCAGCACCTACACAAATTAATAATTTTAGATTAGAGCAGTTAGATGAAATCTCAGGAAATAAGAAGCCAGTTTTTAGAATTTTTTAAATCCAAATCTCATAAAATAGTTCCTTCAGCCCCTATGGTGCTGAAAGATGACCCCTCCTTAATGTTCACCAATGCGGGGATGGTCCAGTTTAAGGAGTATTTTTTAGGAAATAGCGAACCTTTAAATTCCCGAATTACTGATAGCCAAAAATGTCTTCGCGTTAGCGGAAAACACAATGATCTGGAAGAAGTGGGAATGGATACCTACCATCACACGATGTTCGAGATGTTGGGCAACTGGAGTTTTGGTGATTATTTTAAAGAGGAAGCTATAAACTGGGCCTGGGAATTGCTTACGGAAGTTTTTAAGATTGCTCCAGAAAACCTGTATGTTTCAGTTTTTGAAGGTAGCAAGGAAGATAAATTAGAATTAGATACCGAGGCCCTGGAACTATGGAAGAAAATTGTTCCTGAAGACCGAATTGTGTATGGTGACAAGAAAGATAATTTTTGGGAAATGGGGGACCAGGGGCCTTGCGGGCCTTGTTCTGAAATCCATATAGATATTCGTTCTGAGGCGGAAAAAACCAAAATACCAGGCAAAGAACTGGTAAATGCCGATCATCCCCAGGTGGTAGAGATATGGAACCTGGTTTTTATGCAATATAACCGAAAAGCTGATGGCTCCCTGGTGGAATTGCCAGCAAAACACATCGATACCGGGATGGGATTTGAACGTCTTTGTATGGTCTTGCAGGGAACTGTATCAAATTATGACACTGATGTTTTTACCCCCCTAATTTCCGAACTGGAAAAAATCACAAAATCTACCTACGGTAAATCCGAGAAAACAGATATCGCCATTCGGGTAGTTGCAGATCACGTTAGAGCGGTGACTTTTTCTATTGCCGATGGGCAGTTACCTTCAAATACTGGGGCAGGTTATGTGATTAGAAGAATTCTAAGACGTGCCATCCGCTACGGATTTACATTTTTAGAGATCAAAGAACCATTCATTTATAAACTTGTCGAGGTGCTTAGTAAGCAAATGGGAGAGGCATACCCGGAGCTTATTTCCCAAAAAGGCTTATGTGAGAATGTGATAAGGGAAGAGGAACAATCTTTCTTAAGAACCTTGGATCAGGGCCTGATATTATTGGAAAATATAATTTCGGATACCCAGGGAGAAATTGTTTCAGGAAAGAAAGCCTTTGAACTTTACGATACTTTTGGGTTCCCAATTGATTTAACTGCTCTGATTTTACGGGAACGAGGACTTGATCTCGATCAAAAAGAATTCGAAGTTCAGCTTAAGGAACAAAAAGCACGTTCTCGTGCAGCAACCCAGGTTACCGCTGGGGACTGGGAAGAAATAAACCCGATGGATGAGGAAGCTTTTGTTGGGTATGACCAATTAGTGACAGAATCTAAAATTGCCCGTTACCGAAAAGTAGAAAGCAAAAAAGGCACCTCATATCAGATCGTTCTTACACAAACTCCGTTCTATCCGGAAGGTGGCGGCCAGGTAGGTGATAGAGGTTTTCTTCAGGATAATGATAGCAATCAGATCGAGGTTTTCGATACCAAAAAGGAAAACAATCTTATAGTTCATTTTACCAAATCTCTGCCTAAAAATCTAAAAGCTGACTTCAGAGCTGTAGTAAATGCAAAAAACCGTGCGGCCTCGGCAGCGAATCATACGGCTACCCATTTACTGCACCAGGCGCTTCGAGAGGTTTTAGGTACCCATGTAGAACAAAAAGGTTCTTTGGTGAAAGGAGATTATTTGCGTTTTGATTTTTCTCATTTCAGCAAAGTTTCCAGGGAGGAACTCGATCGGATAGAAAAAATGGTGAATACACGAATCGACGAACAACTACCTTTGATAGAACAAAGAAATATTCCATTTAAAGATGCTGTAGATCAGGGTGCTTTGGCCTTATTCGGGGAAAAATATGGCGAGTCTGTACGTGCTATCAGATTTGGAGAATCGATGGAACTTTGTGGCGGAACACATGTGCAAAACACTTCAGAAATCTGGTATTTTAAAATTATTTCGGAAGCTGCTGTAGCTTCCGGAATTAGGAGAATTGAGGCAATTACCGGAGATAGGGTTAAATCATATTTTGCCACTCAAGATGAGATTCTAGAGCAAATAAAAGCTGAACTTAAAAATGCTAAAGACCCGGTAAAGGCGGTAAGTAATTTGCAGGAAGAAAATACCGGTTTGAAAAAACAGGTAGAAGCTTTATTAAGAGACAAGGCCAAGAGCCTCAAAAGTGAGTTAAAGACTGAGATCTCTGAAATAAACGGAGTGAAATTTCTCGCTAAGAAAATCGATCTTGATGCGGGTGGAATAAAAGATCTTGCATTTCAACTGGGAGATGAATTTGAAAATTTATTTTTATTGTTTGCAACCGAACACAACGGCAAAGCGCTTTTAAGCTGCTATATTTCAAAAGAATTAGCCAAAGAAAAAAACCTTCATGCAGGAAATATTGTTAAGGAACTGGGAAAATATATCCAGGGCGGTGGTGGTGGACAAGCATTTTTTGCAACTGCAGGTGGGAAAAAACCTGAAGGAATAAATGAAGCTTTGCGGGAAGCAGCCTCGTATATAAAATAGAACTATGTGCAACATAAGTTTGTTGCTAAAACTTATGCCCTATTTAATAAATATATGGAATTCAGGACTAAAATACCTATTCATCAGGGGGAACTTAAGATAGATTACGAATCTAAAATTTTTCTCATCGGTTCCTGTTTTGTTGAAAATATTGGCAAGAAACTGGATTTTTATAAGTTGAAAAATCTACAGAATCCCTTGGGGATTCTATTCCATCCATTAGCTATCGCGAAGTTTTTTCAGAAGCTCATTGAAAATTCATTTTATTGTGAAAAAGACATTTTTCAATACCAGGAACGTTGGCACTGTTTCGATGCACACTCTTCTCTGAGCCATTCTAATGCTGATGAGTTACTCAAGAACCTTAATTCTGCTTTAGTGAATGGCCGGCAATTTCTACAGGATAGTTCACATGTGGTAATTACTTTGGGAACCGCCTGGAGTTATTTTCATTTGGAAAAACAACAGATAGTTACAAATTGTCACAAACTTCCTCAGAAGTTTTTCAGGAAAGAATTGCAATCTTCAGAAGAAATTCAATTCGCATTTGACGGAATACTCGAAAATTTAAAGCAATTGAATCCTAAAATTGAAGTCATCTTCACCATTTCTCCAGTTCGGCATATCAAGGATGGATTTATCGAAAATCAACGCAGTAAGGCTCATTTGATCTATGCTGTTCACCAAATTTGTGAGGCAAACGAAAACACTAATTATTTTCCCGCCTATGAATTGATGATGGATGAACTGCGGGATTACCGATTTTATGCAGAGGATATGCTGCATCCATCCCAAAAAGCTATAAGTTATATCTGGGAACGATTTACAGAAACCTGGTTTTCAAAAGCTTCTTTTTCGGTTTTAAAAGACGTAGAGAACATTCAGAAAGGACTTAGACATCGTGCTTTTAATGTAAACTCCGAAGCCCATTCCCGTTTTTTAGAAAGACTGAATTCTCAAATTTCAAGGCTTAAAAAACAATACCCCCACTTGGATTTTTAAATTAATTTATTGTAAAAATATCTTTAAATTAAATTTCTACTTGACTTGGTATAAAAATATTTTGTACTTTTATTACAGAATTCGAAATATAAATCGTTGAAATAGAAAGGCTAAAGGCCTTAGGCTTTTGATGAATATTTTGATTCGTTTTCTAAAATTTGTTGGGGTAGATTTTAGAAATTTAACAACTTATGGACGGGTGGGGCCGTCCATAAGCATTTTATGGGCCTAATGTTTTCTTCAAAAACCCTAAATTCACATTCTTTATACATCTAGAAAAATTGATTAATGAAAAATTTCCTTTTCGGAGCCGTTTTGGTTTTGCTTATTGTTTTTGGAATTCGCTATTGTGAAAATAGAAATAACGAAAAAAATCAACTAGAAGAAAGTACTGCCTTGCTGCAAAAGCAAATAAAAAATGTCGGGAAGTTGGTGGTGACCGAGGGTACTTTTTCACAGGTTTATTCCTATAAAGATTCCAAGAAATTTTATCTGGATATTTTTTCAGCTAGAAAAAAGGCATTGATTGTTGTAAATGCCACTGCCACGGTAGCTTATGACTTAAGTAAACTGCAAACCGAAATTGACGAAGAAAACAAGGTTGTTCGTATTATTTATATTCCCAAAGAAGAAATCACCATAAACCCTGAGATAGAATATTATGATGTGACCCAGGACTATTTAAACCAGTTCGATGCAGAAGATTACAATAAAATAAGAAAGCGTATTGAGACCTCGATCAGGAAAAAAGTTGAAACTTCTTCGTTGAAATCAAATGCCGAAAATAGGTTAATCAGCGAATTGCAGAAGATCTACATCTTAACCAGTTCAATGGGTTGGACGCTCCAGTATAAGAACCAGGATTTTGATAACTCGGAAGAGTTGGAAAAAATAAAACTCTGAATTATTATATGGCCTCTACGGGTTGCAATTCTATAGTGGTTTTACTAAATGATTATGCCTTCGATTAATTATCATCGATGGTTTGTTTTGACTAGGGCACTAGTTGTGCGTCGATAAGATTTATCCCCCCTTCGATTAAATGCGAAATATCAGGTCTTCTCGATTTGACCTCTTGCAAATGCTTTAAAACGTCTTTGGTGAGTTTTCCTTCTTTCCCCACAACCAGTTCATAGATTTCCACGGAAAGCAGCCAGTCATTTGGATGGTGTTTCCTTGTCAGATCAAATGCAGCTTCCAGGGAAAACTTTGCATCTTTCCCTTCTCTGATATTTCTAACCGAGGCGTAGAGAGAGGCCAGTTCTTCTCGCTCTGGAGTCTTTTTACTTTTTATCGTGGTACTGGAGGTTTTATGCGTAATTAAATCGAAAGAAAGATTGTCAGCGGGACCTGCAAAGGCAGAAATTATTTCTTTTCCTATAGCCATATCGTAGTTGCCCCATTCCGGCTTAAACAGGATTTCATCACCATAAGTGACACTGCAAGCTTTAAGACTGATCAATATAATTTTCCCCTGAAGGTTTCTGGTTCCGGTAATAATTTCTCCTTTTACTTTTATTCCGCCCTCAAATTCAAACTCAATTTTTTCGCCTTCATAAATATCATATGCTCTAAGATCACGAGGACTCATATCCTCAATGGCCAGATTAATTCCTTTTAACGATCCGATCGGGGAACCAAAGCCGTCTGGATGATTTTTGACACTGTGCCCGACTAATTCTTTTTCCCGATGTGAAAGCGCAGTTTTTCCGGAAGTCTGAATATAAATTGGTTTGCCATCGTGGGCGATCACTTTTGAAAAATTTCCCGAAATCTGCAAACCAGTACTCATTTCAATGGTACCAAGATTCTTAGAATCAATTAATTTCTGCACTCCTTCCAATCCACCTCTTCTTAAGGCCATTTTATTAGCAAACTCTTCTAAAACTGAGCTTAAATGAGCAAAATCCGGTGTTACATAAAGCTGAGGTTGAGGTTTAGTAATATCAAACTCTTGTGTACAGGCATCTATTGAATAAGGAATTTTCCTTACCTTATCGGTCATACACCAGGCGCTTTCCCCAATAGAGGAAAGCAGACCTGCTCCGTAGATTTTGGGATTTTCAGGCGTACCTATAAGTCCATATTCAACCGTCCACCAATGCAAATTTCTTATTTGAGCCATTTCACTGAGTTCACATGCTTCATTTTGAAGTCTGTCCACCTTTTCCTCAGCTGCTTGGATTTGCTCCTGCGAAGTGTCTTCAGCTTCCTTTATAATAGAGAGATGCCTTATTGCTTCGTATATTTCATAATCCCTAGAGCTAGAAATCGCTTTACAACCAATTTCCCCAAATCGTCTTAAATATTCGGCATATTCAGGATTAGCAATAATAGGGGCGTGGCCGGCGCCTTCATGGATAATATCCGGCGCCGGGGTATATTCTATATGTTCAAGTTGCCTGATATCACTGGCGATTACTAAAACATTATAAGCCTGAAATTCCATAAAAGCAGCGGGCGGAATAAAGCCGTCAACGGCCACTGCGGCCCAGCCAATTTCCTTTAAAATACGGTTCATCCCGTACATATTTGGAATGTGATTTATAGAAATTCCGGTTTGCTTTAAACCTTCTAAATAAGACTCATGCGCGACTTTACTTAGGTAATCTACATTTTTACGCATTACATATCTCCAAACAGCGTGATTTACTGGGGTGTAATCCTCGTAATTTTGTGGTTTTATATATTGCTGAAGATGGACCGGTAAGCGGTCTAAGATCGCGTTTGATTCAATTTTATTGAGCATATCAGTGATTGACTAAAATTCAATATAAATATAAGAAATTAAGCTGAAATTCATAAATTGATAATCAAATGCGCTTAAAATTAAAAATGCCCCTATGTAAGGGGCACTTTTGTTAAAAAATTTGTGGGGTTATTCCTCGATTTCCGGGGGGTATTTTTCAAGTATTTCCTCTACAATTTCGTTTATTCTTTCCTGTTTTTTACTTACATCGCTAGCTAAGGCAGCGGTTCCCATTCCCTGCCAAACCAATTCTTTGTCTTGAGCATCAATTAAATCTATATAAAGGGTGCCCTCACTGGTGCGGTTTACGGTATTAAAACCCGAGCCCCAATACCATGGATGCCATCCCCAGCCGTAACCCCAGCCCATCATATTATTCTGGTATATGTTGATGTTTTCATTGGTTTTGGTAAAAATGCTTACTAAGAGATCAGGGTTCTCAGATTTAGTGAAACCTTTACTTTGCATGACCTCTTCTATAGCCCGAAGGATTCTTTTTTTATCCAGATCGGATATTTCGGCTTTATCGATCCCAGGTTTAAAAAATGCATAAGTTTCATACTGATCAAAATTCACTTCTCTATCGTAATCTGATGCAACTCTTACACTACTGCAGGATGTAACCAAAATAGCCAGCAGAAGCAATACCGGTGTAGTTTTAAAGACTTTCATAAAATAAAATTTTAGATGTTAGTGTCGAAAAGAGCCGGGTCTACCAGGTTCGGGATAGTTACTTTTAGCTTTGGTTCCATTTGCATAGCCCTTTTTGCAGCGAAGACCGCTTCTTTATTTCGGGCCCAGCTTCGGCGGGCAATTCCATTGTTAACATCCCAGAAAAGCATAGATTTTAATCGCTCTTCCGATGCCTTATTTCCTTCAAGAACCATACCAAATCCACCATTAATAACCTCCCCCCAGCCAACACCACCTCCATTATGTATGCTCACCCAAGTGGCACCCCTAAAGCTATCCCCAATCACATTTTGTACCGCCATATCAGCTGTGAACTGCGACCCGTCATAGATATTTGAAGTTTCACGATAAGGCGAATCCGTGCCGGAAACATCGTGATGATCCCTTCCTAAAACTACGGGACCTATTTCGCCTCTACCAATAGCATCATTAAAAGCTTTGGCGATTTTTGCGCGACCTTCAGCGTCAGCATAAAGAATCCGTGCTTTGGATCCCACAACTAATCTATTTTCCCGAGCGCCCTTTATCCACTGAATATTATCATCCATTTGTTGCTGAATTTGGGGAGGAGAAATCTTCTTAAGTTCTTGTAGAACTTGGGTAGCTATTTTATCGGTTTTATTAAGATCTTCTTCTTTTCCTGAAGCACAAACCCATCTAAATGGACCAAACCCATAATCAAAACACATGGGCCCCATTATATCCTGAACGTAGCTAGGGTATTTAAAATCTTTGCCGTTTGCGGCCAGAATATTGGCTCCTGCACGGGAAGCCTCTAATAAGAATGCATTTCCATAATCAAAGAAATAGGTTCCTTTAGCGGTGTGTTTATTAATCGCTGTAGTTTGTCTTATCAAACTCTGTTGTACCTTCTTCTTAAACAATTCAGGTTCTTCGGCCATCATCTTATTGGCTTTTTCCAAGCTTAAGCCTGCTGGATAATAACCTCCGGCCCATGGATTGTGTAACGAAGTCTGATCACTGCCTAAATCGATGTAAATATTTTCTTTGTCGAAATATTCCCATACTTCCACGATATTTCCCTGAAAAGCGATAGAAACCACTTCTTTATTTGCTTTGGCATCCCGAACTCTTTCTGCCAAGACAGCAAAATCGGTAATTATTTCATCTACCCAGCCCTGGCTGTGACGCCTTTGAATGGCTTTGGGATTTACTTCGGCACATACCGTAATGCAGCCGGCTATATTTCCGGCCTTGGGTTGTGCACCGCTCATTCCGCCAAGTCCGGAGGTTACGAATAATTTTCCTTCAAGGCCTTCCCCAGATTTTGATATTTTTCTCCCCGCATTTAATACAGTGATCGTAGTACCGTGCACAATTCCTTGGGGACCGATATACATATAGCTCCCTGCCGTCATTTGCCCGTATTGGGTTACCCCTAATGCGTTAAATTTTTCCCAGTCATCGGGTTGGGAATAATTTGGAACCATTATGCCGTTAGTCACTACAACCCGTGGAGCGTTTTCGTGGGAAGGAAACAAACCCAGTGGATGTCCTGAATAAATCACCAAAGTTTGGTCATTTTCCATTTCTGCCAAATACTGCATCGTGAGAAGGTATTGCGCCCAATTTTGAAAAACTGAGCCATTTCCACCATAGGTAATAAGTTCATCAGGATGTTGGGCTACACTTGGATCGAGATTGTTTTGAATCATCAACATAATCCCCTTGGCCTGCATGCTTTTTCCGGGATATTCTTCAATACTCCGGGCGAACAACTCATAATCGGGTTTTAACCGGTACATATATATCCGGCCAAACTGCTCAAGTTCTTTTTGAAATTCCGGGAGCAGTTCTTTATGGTGTTTGGCATCGAAATAACGCAGGGCATTTTGAAGCGCTAATTGTTTTTCATCCTTAGTTAAGATATCCTTTCGTTTTGGTGCGTGGTTTACAGAGGTGTCATATTCCTTTTTTGTAGGAAGTTCATTAGGTATTCCCCTTAAAATTTCTTCTTTAAAATGTAGTGCGGTCATTTGTTTAGATTTGATCGTGCTAAAGCTTATTCCTGATTGTTGGTGTTTTTGTTGTAACCATAAGGGCAATGCCTGCAGCCACTTTCGCAGCAATATCCTCTTTTTAAGTGATATTGCTCAGTAAAGCAGCGATAGCCTTCGGGAGTTGTATAATAATCTCCTTCTTCTAGCGGAATTCTTTTTTTGAAAAAACTCATATCACAAAAATACAATTTCTTAACTTCCGCAAGTGATTCTAATAGTTAACAAATATCTGCTGGGAAAAGGATTTAATGGGGTGAGTTTATGGCCTTTTGTAATCCTTAAAAATAAGGAGCTTAAGGATGATATTACCTTTATCAATCACGAAAAAATTCACCTAAGGCAACAGCTCGAAATGCTTATTATCCCTTTTTATATCTGGTATTTAATGGAATATTTACTACGATTGATTTATTATAAAGACCGGTTTCTAGCTTATAAAAATATAAGTTTTGAACGGGAAGCATACAGTCAGGAAATGAAAGAAAATTATTTGCAGGATCGAAAATTATGGGCATTTCTCCAGTTTGTGTAGGTGCCTCCTCGCAGATTTTAGATATTTGTATTATGCCAAATCATTCCCCGTTATTTACTGAAAACTCTTCTAAGAACCAGTTTGTTGATGAATTTCCTAATGGAATTTCTTTATACATAAAACGGGAAGATTTGCTTCATTCTGAAGTTTCAGGGAATAAATTCAGGAAATTAAAATATAATATCGCTGAGGCACTGGACCAGAAAATGGAAACGCTTTTAACTTTCGGGGGTGCCTTTTCAAATCATATTTCTGCTACGGCAGCAGCGGGAAAACTTGCAGGACTTAAAACTATTGGGATTATCCGTGGAGAGGAATTAGCAGGAAATCTCAAAAGCACCTTAAATCAAAATCCAACACTTCAGTTTGCAAATTCCTGCGGGATGCGATTCAAATTTATTTCCCGAAGTGACTATAGGAATAAGGGGGATCAAGGGTTTCTGGACAAATTAAAAGAAGAATTTGGAGCGTTTTATTACATTCCCGAGGGTGGAACCAACCACCTGGCTGTAAAAGGTTGCCAGGAAATTTTAAATAAAAATGACACGGAATTCAATTTTATAGCCGTTTCAGCCGGAACCGGCGGTACAATTTCCGGTTTGATTAATGCATCTTGCCAGGGTCAGGAAATTCTTGGCTTTCCAGCTTTAAAAGGTGATTTTCTTGCAGCAGAAATTAAAAAGTTCAGTTTCCAGGATAATTGGAAATTAATACTAAATTATCATTTTGGGGGTTATGCAAAGGTAGATTCGGAATTGATAAATTTTATTAATAATTTCAAAGATAAATATCAAATTCAGTTGGATCCCGTGTATACTGGAAAATTAGTTTTTGGTATTTTTGAACTGATAAAAAAAGGATATTTTCCTTCCGGGAGTAAAATCCTGGCAATTCATACGGGAGGTGTACAGGGAATTCCGGGAATGAACAGATTTTTGAAGAAGAAAAAATTGCCTTTAATCGATTTTTAATATGAGAATTAACCGGTTTGTTATTTTGGTATTTTTGGCCATTTTTGTGATTTCCTGCGGGAGCAGGAGAAAAGTGGTGACCACCAAAAAGGATTCTAGAAAAGAAGGAGCAAGAATTGAATCATTAGAAGGTGAGAGGACTGAAGGAATAAAACCATTAGGCGGAGAGCCCAAGCTGCCACCGGTAAATCCCAGGTTGTATACGGTAGAAGATTATATTCGGGATTTTGCCGCTATTGCCATGCAAGAAATGCGCCTTTATAATATTCCAGCCAGTGTGACCCTGGCCCAGGGCATTCTTGAATCTGGCGGAGGGAAGGGAGATCTTACCTTGCGCGCGAATAATCATTTTGGAATAAAATGTCACGACTGGGAAGGTGCGCGTGCTTATCATGATGATGACAGGCGTAACGAGTGTTTTAGGAAATATAAAGATGCCAGATATTCCTACCGGGATCATTCACTTTTTTTAACGGAAAGAAAGCGCTATGCCGAGCTTTTTGAATTGGATAAAGATGATTATAAAGGTTGGGCCAGAGGATTAAGAAAAGCAGGTTATGCTACGGACAGGCGTTACCCTGATAAATTGATTGGTTTAATTGAACGATATAAACTATATCAATTTGATGCTGATGTTTTAAAGCGACCGTCTCCCAGTTATACCCATACTCCGGAATCACCGGAATCTGTTACCTACCGTGTAAAGAAAGGAGACACGTTATATGCAATTGCGAAGGAACATAATACTACTGTAGAAAATTTACAGCGATTTAATAATTTAAGGGATACCACTATAGCCGTTGGGCAGATGCTGGTAATTATCTCATCAGAATAAAATCTTATGATCTATAAAAGAAGTAGCGAATTATTCGCTTCGGCACAAGAAGTGATTCCCGGCGGAGTAAACTCTCCGGTAAGGGCATTTAAGGCCGTAGGTGGCCAACCAATTTTTATAAAACAAGCCAAGGGGGCTTATTTGTATGATGAAGACGGAAATAAGTTAATAGATTATATAAATTCCTGGGGGCCTTTAATCTTAGGTCACGCTCACACATCGGTAATTGATGCGGTTATAGATATCGCAAAAAAAGGAACTTCTTTTGGAACGCCTACCGAAATTGAGACGAAAATCGCTAAACTAGCGGTAAAGATGGTACCAAATATCGATAAGATAAGGATGGTCAATTCCGGAACCGAAGCCACCATGAGTGCCGTTAGACTAGCGCGGGGTTTTACCGGGAGAGAAAAGATCATCAAATTTGCTGGCTGTTATCACGGGCATAGCGACTCTTTCCTTATCCAAGCTGGAAGTGGTGCGATTACTTTTGGTACACCGAATAGTCCAGGAGTTACCAAGGGCACGGCTAAGGATACGCTACTTGCAAAATATAACGATCTTGAAAATGTAAAATCTTTAATCCAAGCCAATGATGATAAGATTGCCTGTATTATTATAGAACCGGTACCCGGAAATATGGGATGCATTCCTCCTAGGGAAGGATTTTTAGAAGGTTTACGCGAACTTTGTGATCAGCACAAAATCTTACTGATTTTTGATGAGGTAATGAGCGGCTTTAGACTTGCTGCCGGTGGGGTCCAGGAAAGATTGGGTGTGAAGGCTGATATAGCTTGCTTTGGAAAAGTTATTGGTGGTGGTTTGCCGGTGGGAGCCTTTGCAGCACGGAATGAAATTATGGACTATCTGGCACCAGTTGGCCCTGTTTATCAGGCAGGAACTTTAAGCGGAAACCCTTTGGCAATGGCAGCTGGATTGGCGATGTTAACGGAATTAGATAATAATCCGAGCATTTTTAAAAGTATAGATAAAAAGACGGCCTATCTACATAATGGCATAGAGGAGGTGCTGACTGAAAATAACGTTGCCCACAGCATAAACCGCGTTGGTTCCATGATTTCTATTCATTTTGGGGAAGATCCCGTGGTAGATTTTGAATCAGCGGCGAAGTCGGCACGAAATGGAATTTTCAATAAATTCTTCCACGGGATGCTGGAAAACGGTATTTACATTGCACCAAGTGCTTTTGAAACCTGGTTTATAAGTGATGCACTTTCCTATGAAGATCTAGACGCTACGGTTAAAGCTGTGAGCAAAGTGGCAAAAACACTTTAAGGTAATCTCGAAAGATTTCAAAACCCACTATGTGATTCAAATCACTCATAGTCACTGCTTGGTATGAATGCTAGTGGGTGAGCAAACTTTTATAAAGAACAGTGAACCATGGGATACTTCATTAGGTTCGTTAAGGGGGGGTAATTATCCGGCTCTAAATTAAGATTTATTCATGTTCAACAACTCTTCCACATAATTTCTGGAGTTGGAAAGTCGTGGGATTTTATGTTGTCCGCCTAATTTATCATGTTTCTTCAACCAGTCGTAAAATAATTTTTCACGGGCTTGATGAATTTTCGGCATATTGAGTGTCATATTATTATAACGTTTCGCCTCATAATCACTATTTACCTGCTGCAAAGCCAAATCGAGTTCAAACCTAAATTTTTCAAAATCTCTGGGTGGATTTTTAAATTCGATAATCCATTCATGGGCCCCTTTTTCTTTGCCTTCCATAAAAATAGGAGCTGCGGTATAATCTACAATCTCGCAATTGGTTACCAAGGAAGTCTTTTTGAGAGCTTCTTCAGCATTTTCTATAATCAATTCTTCCCCGAATGCATTTATATGATGCTTGGTTCGGCCAGTGACTTTGATGCGATAAGGACTAAGTGAAGTAAACTTAACGGTATCGCCTATTTTATAACGCCACAAGCCTGCGTTAGTGGTGATTATAACGGCATAATTTTTTCCAGTTTCTACTTCGGATAGTGGAATTGCTTTTTCATTTTCGCTTCCATAGCTGTCCATAGGAATAAACTCGTAATAAATTCCGTAATCCAGCATTAGTAAAAGCTCCTTGGAATCATTTTGATCCTGGCATGCAAAAAAGCCTTCCGAAGCATTATAGATCTCATAAAACCTAAAGTCTTCTTTGGGGAGGATCTTTTGATATTGTGGTGCATAAGGATCAAAACTTACTCCCCCGTGAAAATAAACTTCCAGGTTTGGCCAAACTTCAAAGAGATTCTCTTTGCCGGTAGTCTCTAGAATATTATTCAATAAAACCAACATCCAACTAGGTACACCTGCTAGGCTAGTAACGTTTTCTTTAATGGTTTCGTTTACAATTGCCTGCATTTTCACTTCCCAATCGTTCATCAGAGAAACTTCGTTACCCGGGGTGCTACTGTATTCTGCCCAGAAAGGCATATTGGCAATAAGAATGGCAGATAAATCTCCATACGCCGTACCATTATTTTTGTAAATTTCTTTGCTTCCCCCTAACCTTAAACTTTTTCCTGTAAAGAACTGTGATTGGGGGTTGTTATTCAAATACATGCAAAGCAAATCTTTGCCTGCACGATAATGGCAGTGTTCCAGTGAATCTTCACTTACCGGGATGAATTTGCTTTTAGCGCTTGTGGTTCCGCTTGATTTGGCGAACCATTTAATTGGTGTGGGCCAAAAAATATTGTTCTCTCCCTGTCGACTACGTTCTATGCAGGCTTCATAATCTTCATATTTCTGAATGGGAACCCGGTTTGCAAATTGATTATAATTTGTGATTTCCGGAAAATTATACTTCCTGCCAATTTCAGTATTTTTTGCTTTGGTAAGTAAGTTTTTAAGTAGCTCATCCTGCACCTCGTGGGGATATTTTATGAACAGTTCCATCTGGTGAATTCGTTTCTTTAGAAACCACGAAGCGATGGAGTTTACTAATGGAATTGGCATTATTCTTTATATCTTTATCGCTGACAATGCTTCAGCTGGTTGGCTAGCTAAAATTAATTTAAACTTCGAAGCTTTCAAAGCTTCGGTTAAAAATAGGGAAAAAAAGATGAGATACGAAGGGGTGTTTAGAAAAATGAGAACCGAGATTACTGATAAGGTTCAGTATTACCTCATTTTTGAAGGGGATTTTATTAATATGAACCAGATTCTCGGAAAAAAAATAAGCCTTAATTTCCTAAGGTTTCAGTGCTTAAACTGCGGGTTGCAGAAGAAAATTTTCCGCCAGGGCTATTGTTATGATTGCTTTACTTCTATTCCACAAGCTGGAGATTGGATTATGAACCCGGAACTTAGTAAAGCACATTTGGATGAAGAGGACCGCGACCTGGATTTTGAGAAACAGGCCCAGTTACAACCTCATATAGTCTATCTGGCCAATTCCAGTAACGTGAAAGTTGGGGTGACCCGGAAAACGCAAATTCCCACGCGTTGGATAGACCAGGGAGCACATGAGGCGATTGAAATTGTTGAGGTGCCAAATAGGTATCTTGCTGGGATTACAGAAGTAGCCTTGAAAACCCATGTTTCGGATAAGACAAATTGGAGAAAAATGTTGACCAATGAGGTTTTAGATCTTAATTTGGTTGAAGAACGCGATAAACTAAAAGAGTTTATTCCGGAGGAAGCCAAAGAATATTTCCTCACAGATAGAAAAGAACTAGAAATTGAATTCCCGGTTTTGGAGTTTCCAAAAAAAATAAAAACCCTGAATTTGAGCAAAACTCCTTTTTATGAAGGGGTTTTAAACGGAATTAAAGGTCAGTATTTAATTTTTGAAGATGGTACCGTTTTTAATGTAAGAGCCCACGAAGGTTTTGTTGTGGAATTAGGTGTTAGTTAATTTATAGGATCTTTCGAAAGCCAACCTGGTAAAATCATTTAGTAGTAACCCCCTTAAATAATCAAGATCGCTATTTATACTAATAGATTATAAACCCTCACAAACTGTAGGTGAGGGTAATTTTTTAATTGTTAGTTGTATCTTTTTTCTGATTTCTATTTTTGAAAATTCCACCTAGAATATCTCTTGCTGCATCTTTAACCTGTTCTTCCTGGCTTTGGGGTTGATCTTCAGTTTTCGGAGTCTCGGTTTTGATAGAGTCCGGTAGCGCAGCGGTATCAGCTTTTTGCTGAGGCTTTTGCCCGATTTGTTGATTAATAATCCCTATTATTGCATCCTTCCCCCGCTCTTTAAGCTTTTCTTTCTGTTTTTCAACAATTTGTTGGCTTAGATTGCTAACGGCCTGTTCCATATTAATATTGATCTGCGGGTTTTGGAAAGTTCCTTTTAAACCAATGGGCAGACCTACCATCATATTTTGCAATTCCTCTCCACTTAATTTACTAATCGCACTGCCTACCTGGCTACCCAGCATTTTTGCAGGTACATCAAGGTTTAGCGTATAATTCATATTCATATCGAATCCATGGCTCCCAGAAACTTCCACATTTATGCCCTCTACATTAAAATCGAAAGGTTCTATTTGCACCCTTCCATCGCTAAATGTTAGTTTGGTTTTTAATTTATCCAGGTTGAGATTACTTAAATCAATAAAATCTAATTGTTGATCAAGCCTTGAGAGCAAGGCTAGTTCTTGAGGATTTACCTTAGCAGTTAGAATTTGGGCAAGAGCATTACCGGCCAAGGTCGATAATTGCGGAGTAAGATCTTCATTTAAATTCCCGCTTAAATTAAGGCTAGTTTGCAATTTACCCTCCAGCGCCCTGGCTACCGGTGCTAATCCTCTTAGAATTTCCAATCCTTCAAAGGATTCTGCTATGTTCAGCGCATTGAGCGACAAGTCCATATTAAAAGTTGGCGTACTACCTTGAGTAGACACATTTCCGTCCAAAGCGATATTGCCTCCAAAAATATTGGTGGTGATATTTTTTAAGGTGGCGGTCTCATTCTTTAGGCTGATAGTTCCGGTAGCATTCTTAAGCTCTAAATTATCGTAAATCACCTTGTCCACGTTAAAAGCTAATTCTGTATCTAAGAAGGAAGGAATTTTAACTGATTCTTGTGGTTCTGGAGTGGAAATCTCACCTGGAGTTTCCTCAGTGTCAGTGCTGGTTTTGGTTTCAGCAATCATAAAATCGTTGATTGCAAATACATCAGAATCGATCTGAAAATTCCCTTTTAAATTTTGATCAGTAAATAAAAAGCCCATCAGGTTTTCAATAGTACCAGAGGCTGTAATATCGGTCTGTCCTGTGGTGAGTTTTAAAACAGGTACGCGAACATCACCCTGGTTAAAAATCATTTGGGCATTATCTATTTTTATTTCATTTGGTATTTCGGGAGATTGATAACTAAAATCATCAATACTGGCCGTCCCATTGCTCTTTACATTCTCATACTGTTCATTTTCTATGGAATTCATATCGAACTGCGTGGTAAAATCAGCAGTTACAATACCATTGAGCTCCTGTTCAAGCTCCAGAGGATAAGCTTTTTCAAGATTCGCTAAATTTATAGTTCCCTTAAGAGCCATGTCTACAAGCATATTTCCCATTAAATTCTTTATACTTCCCTGTGTAGCAAACTTGTCTTCATCTATCCTAAAGGTCACATTATCAAATGTAAGATAAGTGTCTTCCAATAATCCGGTTTTATTTAGAACCTGGAGATCAATATTTATATCTTCCACACCTTTGGGAAGATCAGGATATTTAAAAGAGGCATTATCCGAACTTACATTAATATCCATTTTTGGAATATAAGTGTCATTTATAATACCTTTGATTTCACCTGCAACGATAAAATCACCCTTGGTCTGAACGTTTTCAATGTTTTTAGCATAGGTTGCGGGCATTACCGCTAAAAAGTTCTTAAAGTCAGAAGAAGGCGTCTGGAAACTTATATCTATTTCGTTGCTATCTTCATTTACCTGAACAAACCCATCAAAAGTAAGCGGCAATTGATTTATGATAGCCTCGTTTTCTAAGAAGGTAAAGCGCATTGCTTCCAAATTCATTTGTATTACGGCATCCAGGGAAACTTTGTTTTGCTCCAGATAATTTATATTGTCATAATTCAGTGATACCAAAGCTTCGGTACTAGTATTTAATTCACTTTCCGTTAAAGAAAAATCTCCGGTACCCTGGTGATTTAATTCTTCTACATCTAAGAGAAGATTCTGCCCTTCATCTACATACTTTACACGAGAATCATTGATCTCATAATGTTTTAAATCGAAACTAAATCCTGTTGAAGCCGTATCGCTAGGGGATGGATTGACTTCTTCAAGGGCGATATCATAATTTGCATTTCCCAGGGAATCTACTTTTAAATTCAAAAAAGTATTATTCAACTTGATATCGTCCAGAACTTTTGGTTCATCCGTGCCTTTAAATAATTCTTTAATAGACATTTCCAACAAGGCTTCTTCGCCTATGGCAAGGGTGTCGCCTTTAAAAGGTGCGTTGTTTATTACACTAAAATTCTCAATAATAACCGTGGCCTGTGGAAAACTCCTAAAGAAACTAAGACTAATATCGCTGAATTCGACCTGTGCGTTTACACTTTCGTTCGCAGTTTTACGCACATAATCTTTTATTTGTGATTCAAACAAAAAAGGGGCGGCAATAAGAATTACTACAATTATGAGTAAAACAATACCGATTATTTTAAATACTTTTTTCATCATTATATTATTTAACCAGGTTGCTGTTTAACGAGGTTTCTTAAAGTTAGTCATATTTTAATTCTTCGCCCTGCTTAAGCTTAAATCGTTTTCGAAATGCAAAAACCGAAGCATAGAGCAAGGGCGTATCTAAGGCGGCAATAATTACTTTAAACAGAAAACCACTAAGTAAAAGCGGACCAAATAAATCCCAATCAATCTTATTAAAACTACAGAGCAAAAACAGGACCGAAAACGTATCAACAAACTGTGAGAGAAAAGTTGAAAAATTATTCCGAAGCCATAGATGCCTCCCTTTGGTTAATTTCTTCCAGAAATGGAATAATTGGATGTCTATATACTGCGCTAGTAAATAAGCAACCATTGAGGCGAAAACAGCAATAGTGGTGGCGCCAAAAACTTTACTAAATAAGACATCGTCTATGGGGGACCATTTGGTTGCCGGTACTGCATCAGCGATATAGATGATCAATAACGAAAAAATCGAGGCGAAAATTCCAGTTGTTACCACCTGGTTAGCCTTTCTCTTTCCGTAAATTTCACTAATGATATCAGTGATAAGGAAAGTGATGGGATAGGGTAAAATCCCAACAGAAATTTCAAATGTGTAGATGCCGAAAAACTCCCAACTAAAAAATTTCTGAAATATTAAATTGGAAACAACTAGCGAGGCGATAAATAGTCCGGCTAATATCAAATATATGCGCTGCGCGGTGAGTTTGTCTTTGAATAAAAGTTCTGCCAAATTTATTTTTTAAGTCTTCCCGCAAAATTAGGGGTATGTGGTTTTGTTTTACTTAATTTGCTGTGAAATTTACTAGATAAGCTATAATAATTTTTCTTCATTTAATTTGAATTCCCCAAAAATAGTACATATCGCGCTGGGAAGCAATGTTGGTAACCGCTTTGAACTTTTGCAAACCGCGCTTCTTAAAATTTATATTGAAATTGGTGAGATACACCTAGTTTCAAAAGTTTATGAAACTCCAGCCTGGGGATTTAGCGGTCACGCGTTTCTAAACGCATGTATTTCTGTTTCTACAAGGTTTTCTGTGAAAGAAGTGCTTGCGAAACTATTAAAAATTGAAAATGATGCTGGTCGAGTTAGATCAGATGCGAAGAATTATCAAAACCGAAGTCTGGATCTGGATATTTTATTTTTTGAAGATGAAGTTCTGCAAACAAAGGATTTGGTAGTACCGCATCCAGAAATGCAAAATCGAAAGTTCGTCTTGCTCCCTTTATCTGATATCGCCTCCAAGGAGATCCATCCGGGTTTCCAAATTTCGGTTGAAAAGCTGCTTGAGAAGGTGGAAGATGATTCGCAAATAAAAGCTATTTCAGAAAAGCTGGAAATTCCGAAAAAAGCTTTCGATTTTAACAACCTGAATTACATTGCAGTGGAAGGAAATATCGGAGCCGGAAAAACCAGTTTTTCTACTATGGTTTCCCAGGATTTTAATGCAAAACTCATTTTAGAGCGGTTTAAAGACAACCCATTTTTGCCAAAATTCTATGAAAACAAAGAACGCTATGCGTTTCCATTAGAGATGTCATTTTTAGCAGATCGCTACCAACAGCTTTCTGATGACCTGGCCCAATATGATCTTTTTAAGGATTTTGTGATTTCAGATTATGATGTATTTAAGTCACTTATTTTTGCGAAAATAACCCTACACGAAGATGAATATGCTTTATATCACAAGCTTTTTCACTTAATGTATAAGGAGCTGGTCAAACCCGATCTGTATATTTATCTCTACCAAAATACAGAACGCTTGCTGGAAAATATCAAAGCCCGAGGACGTGATTACGAACAAAACATTCAGCCTGAATATTTAGTGGAAATCAATAAAAGCTACCTGAACTTTATAAAGACTCAGACCAATATGAGGGTGCAAATCATAGATATATCAGGTAAAGATTTTGTGAATAAACGTTCCGACTACCTGTCGATTCTGGAAGAAATTAAAGTCCATTAACCTTTAAATAGTAGGAATAGCCCTCAATTTAATTTTTGTTAACCAAAAGCCTTTTTGTTTTCTATAAGGTCTTTTTTAAATAATTGGATGGTAAGAAGATTTCAAAATCTTTGTTCACTTAATGGTTCATATATGACTGCTCTCTTTTATTTTGAGAGATTTTAGAAAACAAATCCCAAAGCACAACTCCCACACTTACTGAAATATTTAGGGAATGTTTCGTACCTAATTGAGGGATTTCTATAATCCCATCGCTGGCTGAAACCACTTCTTGCTGTACACCCTTAATCTCGTTTCCAAAGATTACAGCTATTTTTTCTCCCGGTTGAGCTTTGAAATCGTTGAGCATAACTGAACCTTCCGCCTGTTCTATTGAAAAAATTTTTATTTCCTCATTTTTTAATTTCTCTATAACATCTATTGTGTTTTCGGAATATTCCCAGGCTACGGTTTCAGTAGCGCCCAAAGCCGTTTTTTGAATATCTTTATGGGGTGGTTGCGCCGTAATTCCACAGAGATAAATTTTTTCGATTAGAAATGCATCAGCACTTCTAAAAACCGAACCAATATTATTTAAGCTTCTAATATTATCCAGCACTACGATAATTGGTGTTTTTTCAGCCTTTTTAAATTCTTCAATAGATTTACGATCCAGTTCGCTATTCTTTAATTTTCGGTTTTCCATAATGCAAAAATAAGTTTTCCATTATTTTTTAGAAGGTTTTCGGAATTGGTTTTATCCTGTATTTTTAAAAATTACGTCTTAACTTGCAAATAAAAACGATCCTTGCCACGACAAAAAAAATCATTAGAAGCCAACAAAGTCACTTTTAGAGGAAGTTTTGCTGCCTTAAAGTTTGTGCCTCGTTTTTTTAAGGAAATCAGGAGCGTAAATCCATCATTATTTTTCACCAACGTGATGGCCAGGACCGTAAACGCAGCATTACCGGTAATCATTCTTTTGGTAGGTAAGCTAATTATCGATGAAGTGGTTTTACAAATTGCTGCAGAAGAAAAGAATATGGATAGACTCTGGATGCTTGTTGCAGCTGAGTTCGGACTTGCCATTTTATCAGATTTGATGAGTAGGGCGATTAGCCTCACTGATGGTTTATTGGGTGATCAATATAGTATAGATACTTCAGTGCGCATCATTCAAAAAACTTCGGAGCTGAATCTGGATCAGTTGGAGGATTCCGAATTTTACGATAAATTAGAACGCGCCAGGCAACAAACTACAGGTCGGGTTGGGCTTATGTCTAATATACTTACCCAGGCTGAAGATCTTGTTGTTATTTTCACCCTTTTGGCCGGGGTGGTGGCCTTTGAACCCTGGTTAATTATTTTGCTTGTCGTTTCAGTGATTCCTACTATAATCAATGAAATAAAATTTAGTGGAACCAGTTATTCCCTGGCGCGCAGTTGGACCCAGGAACGTCGCGAACTGGATTATTTACGATATGCTGGAGCCAGTGATGTGACCGCCAAAGAAGTGAAGCTTTTTGGGCTTTCCAATTACATTTCAGAGCGTTTTAAAAATCTTTCTGACACTTACTATTTAATGAGTAAAAAACTGGCCAAGCAGCGGGCTGGTTGGGGTTCTTTATTTAATATAATTGGTACGGGAGCTTATTATAGCGCATATCTTTTAATAGTATTTAGAACAGTGACAGGAATTTTTACACTTGGGGATCTTACTTTTCTTTCGGGATCTTTCAATAGGTTACGATCTAAATTACAGGTTTTTTTTACTCGCTTTACGGCAATTACAGAGAGTGCTCTTTACCTTCAGGATTATTTTGAGTTCCTGGACTTACGTTATGCGGATAAAACCTCTGAAGAAAAATTATCACTTCCGAAAAAAATCCAAAAAGGATTTGAGTTTAAAGGCGTTGGATTTAAATATCCAAAATCTGAATCCTGGGTGGTAAGAAATATCAACTTTGAATTAAAAGCGGGAGAAAAACTTGCTTTTGTCGGAGAAAACGGCGCTGGGAAAACCACACTTATTAAATTATTGCTTCGTTTTTATGAGCCTACTGAGGGCGAAATTTTACTGGACGATATTCCAGTTAAGCAGTATAGTAGAGCCCAATATCAACAATACTTTGGAGTGATTTTTCAGGATTTTGTAAAATTTGAACTTACACTGCGGGAGAATATCGCGATGGGCGAAATTCAAGAGATTCAGAATCAGAAACGCATAGATAGTGCAGCTGAAAAAAGTTTGGCAAATGAAGTGATTTCTGAAATGCCACTAGGCTATGATCAGCAATTAGGGAAACGCTTCAAACAAGGCAAGGATCTTTCAGGCGGACAATGGCAAAAAATTGCAATTGCCAGGGCTTATATGAAAGATGCTGAGGTTTTGATTCTGGATGAACCTACTTCGGCATTAGATGCCCGGGCAGAAACCGAAGCTTTCGACCGTTTTATTAAGTTAACCGAAGGTAAAACAGCTGTAATTATTTCTCATCGTTTCAGTACGGTAAGAATAGCCGATAGGATTATGGTATTAAAAAATGGTGCCGTACTGGAAATTGGAACCCATCAGGAACTAATTAAAAATGATAAACTGTATGCTGAGTTGTTCAATCTACAGGCTCAGGGTTACCAATAATAAGACTTCAGTATGAATTTAATACATTATGCAATTGTTGGAGATGATTTTTCAGTAAAAAGCAAATGGATGCACCAACTTTTAGAAGGTAATGCACCATCTGAATTAAAGGAATTGCAAGGAAAGAAGGGTTTGTTGTTTTCGGAAGTGTTGTTATATGAATTTATTGCAGAGGACTATAAACACGGAAAATCGGAATTAATTCCAAATGATGATCGTTCTTTAAGAACCTTTTCCAGCGGAGAAAAGAAAAAGGTTTTTTTGAATTACCTACTGGATCAAAAACCTGATTTTCTGGTTTTGGATAATCCCTTTGATAGTTTGGATAAGACTTCAGTGGAAGAATTGATTTCCAGGTTAAAGCAAATTTCAGAAAATACAGGTATTATTCAGATTTTTAATCGCAAAGAAGATTTATTACCATTTATTGGTTCGGTTTTGAAATTGGAAGAAGGAAGATTTAAGGAGTATAACGCTACTAGTTTTTTGGAAAGTAAAAAAGCAGCTGATTGTTTAGAAATTAAAGCTATTCCTCCTGCACCTGAAATTTTTCAAAAAACACCAGAAATTTTGGTGGAAATGAAAAATGTTTCAGTTTCTTACGGGAAAAATCAGATTTTAAACAACATTAACTGGAAAATTAAAAAAGGCGATTATTGGCAACTTATCGGGCCTAATGGCTCCGGAAAAACTACGTTGCTTTCAATGATTTATGGTGATAATCCAAAGGCATTTGGCTTGGAATTATATTTGTTCGGAAACAAAAAAGGCAGCGGTGAGAGCGTTTGGGAAATCAAGAGTAAAATAGGTTATTTTTCTCCATCCCTTATTGAACTTTTTACCACAAGAAATACTGTTATGGAGATGTTGATTTCAGGTTTAAAAGACAGTGTAGGATTATATCAAATACCAAGTGATAAAGAAGCTAGATTAGCCAAAAAATGGTTGGATACTCTAAATTTAGGATATAAATCGGAGGCAATTTTTATAGAATTGTCTGAACTGCATAAAAGGATAATTTTGATTGCCAGAGCGATGATCAAACATCCACCATTACTTATTTTGGATGAACCCACCACAGCTCTGGATGATCAAAGTGCCTTCAAAATGACTTCGCTTATTAATTATATCGCGAACTATAGTGAGACCGTAGTTATTTTTGTGTCACACAGAATAGAAAAGGGGCTGCAACCAAAAGCTGTTTTTCGCTTAATTCCTTCAGAAAATGGATCGTATGGAGAAATCATTTCTGAATCATTGTGAAAAAAATTGAATAACTTCCAGGGATAAGTTTCCTTTAAAAATATGGGATTATGTACTTTAGCTGGAAATAAAATTTAAAATTTTGTCATCCAAAAAATCTCCTAAGGTCACTCCATTAATGAAGCAGTACAATACCATTAAGGATAAATATCCAGATGCTTTGTTGTTGTTTCGCGTTGGGGATTTCTATGAAACTTTTGGTGAAGATGCAGTAAAAACAGCTCGTATTTTAAATATTGTTTGTACTAACAGAAATAACGGGAGTGAGCGCACCGAACTAGCTGGATTTCCACATCATTCTTTAAATACCTATTTGCCCAAACTGGTAAAAGCAGGGGAGCGGGTTGCTATTTGCGACCAGTTGGAAGACCCTAAAATGACTAAAAATATTGTAAAACGTGGTGTGACCGAGCTGGTAACACCGGGAGTGGCTTTAAGTGATGAGGTTCTTAATAGTAAAACAAATAATTTTTTATGCGCTGTTCACTTCGGTAAGAAAGTACTTGGAGTTTCTTTTCTAGATATATCCACTGGAGAGTTTCTGGTTTCTCAGGGAAATTCGGAGTATATAGATAAGCTACTTCAGAATTTTAGCCCAAGCGAGGTTTTGATTCCAAAGAAAAATAAAAAAGATTTCAACCAGGTTTTTGGGGAAGATTTTCATACTTTTAATCTAGAAGACTGGGTCTTTAAACAGGATTTTGCCTACGAAACCTTAACTGAACATTTTCATACCAAATCCTTGAAAGGTTTTGGGGTGGAACACTTGGAAGATGGGGTTATTGCTTCAGGGGCGATTCTACATTATTTAGCTGAAACCCAACATCGCAAACTACAGCATATTACTGCAATAAATCGAATTGCAGAAGAACAATATGTTTGGATGGACCGCTTTACCATTAGGAATCTAGAGTTGTATCAATCTAACGCTGCAAATGCAGTCACATTACTGGATGTGATTGATAAAACAATCTCGCCAATGGGAGGGCGGCTATTAAAGCGCTGGCTTGCATTACCATTAAAGAACTCTGAGGAAATAAAAAGGCGTCACGACGTGGTTGGCTTTTTACTGGATAATTCTTCAGCTCTAGGGGAAATTCAGCAAAATATTAAAAAAATCAGTGATTTGGAGCGGCTAATATCAAAAGTCGCTACAGGAAAAGTTACGCCCCGGGAGGTGCTTCAACTTAAGCATTCCCTGCAGGCTGTTATTCCAATAAAAGAACTGGCACAAAAAAGTGAAAATAAAGCCATTAAGATTATTGGAGATAATTTGCATTCTTGTAAAATACTTAGGGAAAAAATATCCGAAAGTTTACACGAAGAAGCTCCTGTAAATATTCTGAAAGGGAATTGCATTGCTGAAGGTTTTTCAGAGGAACTTGATGATCTCAGAAAAATAGCTTTTTCTGGAAAAGATTATCTCGATAATATGCTCAAACGTGAAACCAAAATTACCGGCATTTCTTCTCTGAAAATAGGAAGTAACAATGTATATGGTTATTATATAGAAGTTCGAAATACACATAAAGACAAGGTGCCTGAATCCTGGATCAGAAAACAGACTTTGGTAAACGCCGAGCGCTATATAACCGAAGAATTAAAGGAATATGAGGCGAAAATCTTAGGGGCGGAGGAAAAGATTTTGCTACTGGAACAGCAACTTTTTGGTAAGCTGGTAGTTTGGATGAATAATTATATCCAACCCGTACAACAAAATGCTCAGCTCATTGCTCAATTGGATTGTTTATGTTCTTTCGCCCAGCAAGCAAAAACCGAAAGTTATTGTAAACCTGAAATTGAAGAACATTATTATTTAAATATCCAGGAAGGCCGCCACCCTGTTATAGAGAAGCAGTTACCAATTGGGGAAACTTATGTGACCAACAACCTTAGCTTAGATAGGGAAAATCAGCAGGTAATTATGATTACCGGACCAAATATGAGTGGTAAGTCTGCTATTTTGCGACAGACGGCTCTAATTGTTCTTATGGCTCAGATGGGTAGTTTTGTACCAGCAAAGACTGCAAATATTGGTTTGGTGGATAAAATCTTTACACGGGTTGGTGCCAGCGATAATATTTCTATGGGAGAGTCTACTTTTATGGTGGAAATGAATGAAACAGCAAGCATTCTTAATAATATTTCTGATCGCAGCCTGGTGCTTCTAGATGAAATCGGCCGCGGAACCAGTACTTATGATGGGATTTCAATTGCCTGGGCTATAAGTGAATATTTACACGAACATCCTGCTAAACCTAAGACGCTTTTTGCGACACATTATCATGAGCTCAATGAAATGTGTGATACTTTTGAACGCATAAAGAATTTTAATGTATCGGTAAAAGAGTTAAAGGATAATGTACTTTTTCTTAGAAAACTGGTACCCGGTGGCAGCGAACACAGCTTTGGAATTCATGTAGCCAAAATGGCTGGAATGCCACAACAGGTATTGCATCGTGCTAATAAAATCCTGAAAAAGCTTGAAAAATCTCATAAAATGGAAGATTCTGGAGAGGTCTTAAAGAAATCGGCCGAAGAAGAAATGCAGCTGAGCTTTTTTAATCTAGATGATCCTATTTTACAAGAAATAAAAGAGGAATTGATTCATATAGATATTGATACATTGACTCCGGTAGAGGCCTTAATGAAGCTTAACGAGATTAAAAGGACTCTGTTAGGGAAAGAAAGGGCAAAAGCTTAAGCCTTTTACCTACATTGTTCTGGTCGAGAAGATGCAAGCCAAGCCTAAGATTATAATCTGCTCTTTACAAAGGGCGATTGTTGGTAAACAGGCCGTTATAATCCCAATATTTTGTCTGTTCCAGATTGTAGAAATTTTATTTTCAGTTTTTTTTTATTTTTTATAAAAAGCCTTTGACATTATAAGATTTATATTAAATTTGCATCCGCAATACGCTATTGCAGCCGCGATTAGTCGGGGATGTTCTTTTTAAAACGCGAAAATAGCTCAGTTGGTAGAGCGCCACCTTGCCAAGGTGGAGGTCGCGGGTTCGAATCCCGTTTTTCGCTCATTATTTTTCTATTACGCTCGGGTGGTGGAATTGGTAGACACGTTGGACTTAAAATCCAATGGCCATTATGGCCGTACGGGTTCAAGTCCCGTCCCGAGTACTTAAAGCCTTGTTAATCATCTGATTTTCAAGGCTTTTTTGTTTTATTCGTGATAGTTTCCCGACATCTTCCCGACATTTCATAATTTCCTTAGACTATAATTTTCTTTAAGGTTGTTTGGGGTATTTTGCTAAATTCCTGAAAACATCAAATTGTACCTAAGTCAAATAAGAGTAATAAAAACTTTGCTAATAAAAAATTTAAATTAAAACTAAGAGATCTCATAACCCGAAGGTCACTGGTTCGAGTCCAGTTCCCGCTACTAGCAAAGACAAGGCTTCACAGAAATGTGAAGCCTTTCTTTTTTGCAATGGGTACAGAATAGGTACAGAATAACTCCTTATTCAAAAGCAAATTCTTAATTGATGTTAATTGCTAGCATTTACCTTTAATTCTAATGAATCTAGATTTAGAATGGGTCAAGTCTAAAGATTTTGTGCCGCGAAAGAGTCTTAGCTCCACGACTAAGACGTACTATGAAAAGAAAACTGGAATTGGGTTTTAAACTTTCTTAGGTTTAATTGCATTACATATTTATTCAAAGTTCGAGTTCAAAAAGAGTTATTACAATCTCTTGATCAAGTAGCACACCCAGAGGATTGTTTTATACTGGCGAAAGCAAATCTTTCATTGCGTCACACTTTGACGTTAACTCCCTGCATTTTTGTAAATATATATAACGAAGCTCAGTGCTTCGTAGTGTTAAGAATAAATCCGCTTCAGTCTGTGACTTTTTCTATAGGTAGGGGCATAGGAGAACTAAGGGCGAAGCGGAATCTTATTTAATTAGTTAAATAAAATTACTATGGATTACAGGAATAATAAAGAACCCAAATTTTTACCAGATTTCAACCTGCAGCATGTGAATCACATGATGAACTTCTATCATGTACAGAAAATGTATCTGGCCTATTTCGGGAAAGTTCCCAGTTATTATTCTTTTTCCAATCGTGACATCGAAAAGTTTCATCAAAGATTTTTAGAAACTTTCACTACCAATATCCTGGGAAAGCATTTTAGACGGTGTTATGATAAGGATGAACACAAAGCAGAAATCATCTATATTTTAAAACACGAAATAATGGTGGAACAGGATCCGGATGAAATTAATGTCTATTTTCAGGATGAGAACTCGGCTCTTCTCGATCAGCTCTTAGTGTTTATAAAAGGGTTTAAAAAAGAAAAGCCTGACAAAGCCCATATCAATCTTATCATAATGCAACCTCATGGTTTCGATAATAAAAAGATAGATTTTACTAAACCAGATCTCGATCTTTCAAAAAGCTACAATGATGACTTTCCAAGATTTCATTCTAAAATGCTGAAAATCCTACAGGAAGATAATAAAAGCGGCCTCCATCTGCTCTACGGAAAACCGGGAACCGGAAAAAGTACATATATTAGGCATTTGTGCGGACTTGTAAAGAAGGAAATTGTTTTTCTACCGGGACAGATGGCCCAGAATCTTGATAATATTGCGATGACAAAATACCTTATGGATAACCCTAACTCAGTATTAGTCATAGAAGACGCTGAGGAGTTGATCGTTTCACGGGACAACCAACGGAATTCCAACCTGGCTATGATCCTAAATATTACTGACGGTATTTTGGGAGAATCCCTGGGCATTCAGATCATAGCTACCTTTAATACTGATGTTCAACGCATCGATCCGGCTTTAAAACGTAAAGGTAGATTGAAATCAGCTTATGAATTCAAGGCTCTGTCCGCAGAAAAAGCAACTCATCTTCTTAAAGACCTGAGCGTAAATTATTCCACAGAGGATGATATGACCCTGGCCGAGATATACAACATTAGTGAAGAAGAACAATATAAGTATCCTGCTAGAAAAGCGGTAGGATTTAGGTAGTTTATGATGAAGAAATTATTTCTCGATGATTTGCGCACCGTGGATATGGTTTATGATTATAGCCAAATATCAGATTTTGAGGTGGTAAGAAGTTATGATGAGTTTGTGGCGTATATTCAGAAAAATGGCCTACCGGACTTTATCAGCTTCGACAATGATCTGGGTTTAAATGAACTCGGGGAGGTTGCGCCAGATGGCTATGCAGCAGCGAAATGGCTTGTTTACGAATCGAGTTTAGACCTTCGTGATTTGCGGTTTAAAGTCCACTCCGCTAATCCGGTGGCGGCAGAACAAATAAGGGGATTGCTGAATAATTATATTAAATTTTTAAATGAGTAGTATTTGATTTTGACCTTATAAAACTCAAAATCGTATTTTTTAAAACTATAAAATAAAACTTTTGAAATCACCACGCTATCTTACCAAATCCCGTTTTAAACTCGCTCTGGACTGTCCAACAAAACTTTACTATACCCGAAAACCGGAATATGAAAACAGTGCCGATACCGATAGCTTCCTGGAGCAGCTGGCTCAGGGTGGCTTCCAGGTAGAAGAACTGGCGCGGATGGAGCATCCGGGAGGTATTGCACTCATTGGTGATGATTACGATTATCAGAAATTGGCTGATGAAACCCGGAAACTTTTGACTCAGGATGAAGTGACGATTTTCGAACCTGCCTTTCTGATCAATGGACTTTTTATTCGGGTAGATATTCTGGTTAAAAAAGGAAATAAAGTACGATTGCTGGAGGTTAAGGCAAAATCTGTTTCGAGAGAGCGACATGAGTCTTACCTTAATTCAAAAGGGAATAAATTACAAGGCGGCATGGACCATTACCTTTATGACGTGACATTTCAGAAATATGTTATGCAGTTATGTTATCCGCAATGGGAGATTTCCAGCTTTCTGAAGTTGGTTAATAAAGATGCTTTCACAACTATAGATGGCCTGCACCAATGTTTTAAAGTAGTGGCCGATTCCAATTTACGAACTAGGATCGAGAAAAAAGAAAGGCTTACCAGGGAAGACCTGGGAGATTCTATTCTTACTGAGATCAATATAGATCCTGAAGTAAACCTAATCCTGAATCAGAATCCAATTGATGAAGTTTTAAGTTTCGAAGAAATGCTAAGATTGTTCAGGGATCATTATCGGGAGGATCGGAAACTATTTCTGGGAATAGGTGGTCACTGTAAAGGCTGTGAGTTTAAGGCCGAACAAGTTTCCGAAAAGAAAAGCGGTTTTCACGAATGCTGGACAGAGGAATTAAAGCTTCCGGTGGGGGAAATAGATGAGCCAAAGATCTATGATGTTTGGTACAACCCGGCAAGGAAATTATTAGAGGAAAGGAAGTATTTTATGAAAGAAATTTCAGAAGAAGATTTCAAGGTAAAACCTGAAGCCGGAAAACTCAGCAGATCTGAACGACAATGGATGCAAATTGAGAAAACCGTTCAAAATGACAACACGCCCTATTTTGACCTGGAAAACCTTAAACCAGAAATCGCGTACTGGAAATTTCCATTAAACTTTATCGATTTTGAAACCACGGCAGTTGCCCTTCCTTTCTTTAAAGGAATGAAGCCTTATGAACAATTGGCTTTCCAGTTTAGTCATCATATAGTTTACGAAGATGGTAGGGTGGAACATTTTAACGAATACCTAAATACCGGGCTTGGAGTATATCCAAATTTTGATTTCATCCGGGCGCTGAAAAAGTCTCTGGAAATTAATAGCGGAAGTATTTTTAGATATCATAATCACGAAAATACGATTGTAAATGTTATCTATAATCAGCTGCGAAATTCTACTGAATCCGATAAGAAGGAACTTATGAAATTTATTGAGAGCATAAGTCATAGTACTAACAAGAATGCAAAATCCTGGAAGGGGGAGAGGGATATGATAGATTTACAGAAGACAGTGGTGAAATATTATTATGATCCCATCACCGGTGGCTCCAATTCCATTAAAGCCGTTTTACCCGCTGCGCTACAATTCAGTAATTATCTTCAGGAGAAGTATCAAAAACGGCTGGCAGAAATTGGAGTGAGCAGCAAGAACTTTAACCCCAACCATATTTTTCTGAGAATGGAGGAAGGAAAGGCAGTGAGTCCCTACAAAGCTTTACCTCCTGTATTTGAAAACTGGGACAGCGATAAGCTAGAACAAATTACGGAAAGTATTTCCGAGATCGCCGATGGGGGAGCAGCGCTATTTGCCTACCAAAAATTGCAGTTCCCGGATCTTTCGGCCCGTGAAAGAGAAGCTATCAATAAAGCTTTGCTTCGCTATTGCGAGCTGGATACCTTGGCGATGGTGATGATTTATGAGTATTTTAGAGAGGTGTGTGAATTCTAGATATATCTTCATTTTAAAAAAGAGCTAAATAAATATTTTTAAAACTCGATCCCTACACTTTTTAGCCACTCATTCCAGATTTCATCAACAATATCCTTCGCTGAAAATCTTTCCTTATTTTGACCATACGAAAAAGAGTATTCAGAATTGTTCTCCCAAAACAAATCATATTCGTCATTGGCAAGACTAAATGTATTCTTCAAATGTCGAGGCCTATCTTCGCCAGTAGAGTATGAAATAATGTATGCTGGATTGTTAAAGTTGATTCGTGGAATAGCTGATTTTTCATCTGTGGTAATTAAGAGCAGAGATTCGCTATTAATCTTATTTCTGTTGACCAAAATGGCTTCAAATTTGTTCTTTTCTTCTACAGTAACTTTGGCTTGTATATTATCCAAAAAATCTAACTCCTGAATGTTTTCCTTAAGATGGATTTTTATTTTATCAAAAGTTTCTTCCAAAAAATCCATTTTCTGTATGGAATCAAAATCTTTTTGAATTTTATAATTTCTGGACGGAGCCTTTTTGTTCCCTGGTTGAAGGGATTGGTTTTGATCTGGACCTGATAACAAGCTCCTCAAGTTTTGAATTATATTCAAGTACGCGGTATTAGTATTACTCCATTCGGAAATAGGTTTACCATCTTTAGGGAGCGCTTTAAATTTTTGGAATGGGGTATTGAGCCAATCACACGGCTCTGCAATAATGGGTACAATAATAATTTCTTCTCTCTCCTGCATTTTCAAAGCCTTTTCAAATTCTTTTTCATAACAGTAATTAGAATTGATATAGTCGGGACTAAGAAGTGCAATGAACAAATCAGTATTTTTTAAGGTTTCAATAACTACATCATCAATTTTACCACCTGCAGGGATTTCATTATCTGTCCAGGTGGAAATTATTCCATCTCGTTGTAATTGGCGTAGGTGTTTATGTAAATGATTAAGATGATTTTCGTCGAAGTGACTGTAAGATATAAAAGCTCTCATATTATCTAGCTGTTTTTGTTTCTTAATATTCTAAAGCAGGGGTAATATTTTAGTTAATTCTTCTCATTAAATACCAGATATGGATCCTACATACAATAATTCCTTTCATACAGTAAACCGAATAAGATTTGTCTAATACCCCCAATCACTATGTGCAATTGGCAAACTATTTAGTTCATCACGATACAGCCGCCACTTCGACATGTATTCATCTAAATAGGCTACAAACCGATCATTATGGTTTCGTTCCAAAAGATGTACTAACTCGTGTGCAATAATATATTCTAAACAAATCGGTGGTTTTTTTGCAAGTTCCAAATTCAACCAGATACGTTTCACTTCAATATTACAAGCGCCCCATTTGGTTTTCATCTGTTTAACCCGCCATTCTTCAGATTTTACTCCAATTTTCTTTTCCCATTTTTTAATTAATTCTGGAACCTGTTTCTTAAGTTGTTCCCTGTACCACTCTTTGAGTAGAATAGATCTTTTTTCCTTAGAGGAATTTTTTTTGCAGTGGATTAATATTTTTTTTGTGCCTTTCAGCTCAACGAATTGTTGCTTATCAGTTTCTATAATTTCCAGTAAAAATCTTTTTCCCTGGAAGTAATGACTTTCTCCAGACACATATTGGCGAGGTGTTTCCCTCGGCTGTTCTTTAAAACTTTTTACTTGTTTTTTGATCCATCCTAGTTTAGAAATAGCAAACAATCGCAATACCTCACTATCAGTTGTTCTGGGAGCGGATAAGCGAACCCTTCCCTGTGGTGGATAGACTGCTAAATGCATGTTTTTTATATCCTTCCGAACAACGTCAACTGTGATACTTCCTATTTGTATATTTTCCACTTTAGTATTCCTTTTGTGCTTTGATAATATCCATCAGCTTCTCGGTCTTTTCATCATCCTTTATCAATTCGTCAACAGCTAATTTTAGCTTGCGTTCCCTAATACCTCCATCTCTCCAATCATCTAATTTGCTGTTTTGTATTACGCTGTCTAGAGCAAGTGCAAGCATTTCGTTTTCTTCCAAATTGTCATATAGCGCCCTCTGGGCTGGAGTGGATAGTGTTGAAGGATAATTATTAGTTTTAGTTGGGGAAGTTAGATTATATGCAAGCCGTTTTATTTCTTCTAAATATTGCTGATAAGACATCGTTTCAGTCTTTCGCTGTAGGATTAACTCATCCAGCAGTAAAGACATTTTATTATAGTACTTAGGATTAGTTTGGGATTCTTCAATAATTACTTTTCTAACATTGTTCTCAATTGTTTCAGCAACGGCTTCTTTCGATTTCTGTTTTTGATAACCTTCTTCAGGCTCACTAAGTTTTTCAATAAGATCTACCAAAGATCTATTTTCAAAATCTGATATTCTCCGGCTGCTTTGAGCATCCAGATACATATCCATTAATTGTCGCATTCCGGGTTCAAATCTTTTGAAATCTACCTGTTCGCCACTTGCCTGCTTAATAGTATCTCGCAAATCGGTATAATATTTTACCTCGTCCTTTATGCTTTTTGCTTCGGCTTCAGTATAACCGGCTTTAAACATTTCATTTGCAAGATTAGCATAGGCTCTTATCAAACTTACAGTAGCTTTATAAAGGCTCAACCTTTTTTGTTCGGTTTCTTTTAGTTCATTTTTATGCTCTGTGTTTCCACAGAAATACCTAATAAATGAAGGTTCATCTTTAGGGTGTACAGGTTCACAAATAGCCCTAACTTTTTCCAAAGCGGTTTCCAATTTTTCCCTTCCTTCGTCAAACCGATCTTTTAATAATCCTTTTACGTCTTCAACATCGTATTCGTCAAAAGCGCCCGAAGTATAATCTGTAATCGAGCTTTTCAGGCTCTCAAAAAGATCTTTATAATCAATGATATAACCATAATCCTTGTCATCGGTGTCACCCCGGTTTACCCTGCAAATTGCTTGAAATAATCCATGGTCCTGCATCTTCTTATCGATATACAAATACGTGGCCGACGGGGCATCAAAACCGGTTAGAAGCTTATCAACAACGATAAGTAACTTCATTTTTGCCGGTTCGTTTTTAAATTTTTCTTTTACTTCCGTTTCAAAATCCTCAGTAGTTTTACCATTCAACATTTTGGTATAAACCGCATATTTTTCAAGGTTGTCGGTAATACCCTCTCCGGTTTCCTCTCCCTTGATATCAGAATGATGAGGTTCATACGAAGTGATTATTGCACATTCTTTGAATCCTGCATTCTGGAAGAGTTCGTAATATTTACAGGCCTGATAGATGCTTCCGGAAACCAACATTGCACTTCCTTCACCACTGGATAAACGTGGTTTAATTTTAAAGTCTTTTACAATATCGAAAACAATTTTTTCAAGCCTAGATTTAGAACCCAGAACTTTTTGCATAGTACCCCATTTCTGTTTAAGTTGAGTTTTAGCAACATCGGTTAGACCTTTTGTTTCGGCTTCAAACCATTCGTCAATACTCTGTTGGTCCGTTATAAACTGGGTTACATCTCTCGCTTCATATAGTAAATCCAATACCACTCCATCTTTTACAGCTTCATCGAATTTGTAAGGATCACCTACATAAGGACCAAATACTTCTATGCTTTTTTGCTTATCTTTTTTTAGTAGGGGAGTACCGGTAAATCCAAAGAATAAAGCATCTGGCAAAATGGTTTTCATTGCATCATGTAGTTTGCCAGATTGGGTACGGTGACACTCATCTACAAATACGAAAACATCCCCTTTAGGCCTGAAATCACTACTCAAATTCTTTTTGATTTCCTGAATATATGAGATGTAATCCCCTTCTTCTGAGTTTCTCCCAAATTTATGTACCAGGCTACAGATAAGCCAGGGCGAATGATTGTTGAGTGTACTAATAAGATTTTTTCCGCTTTTGGTTCGATAAATAGATTCATCTACACCAATAAAAAGTTTTTCGATCTGATCGTCGAGTTCCTCACGGTCTGTAATAATGAGAACACGACTGTTTTCAATGTTCTCTCTTATCCATTTCGTAAGCCACACCATAGTTAAGCTCTTACCACTTCCCTGAGTATGCCAGAAAATACCACCCTCTCTTTCTTTTATTTTCTGCTGGCCGGCTTTAATTCCAAAAAACTGGTTTGGACGGCATAGTTTTTTCACGCCTTTATCAAATACTACAAAATCATGAATTAGCTCCAGAAAACGATCTTTTTGAAAAAGTAGAAATAGGTATTTATCTATGCTGTAATCAAAATTTCTCGTGGATTCTTCCTTCCAGTTTAAATAATATTTTTCCGGAGTTCCTATGGTGCCATACCTCAACCCTTGCGTGTCATTTCCTGCAAGAACTAACTGTTGTGTGGTGAAAAACTTTGGAATAAATTCATTTTTCTGGTTATCCAGATTTTGCCTGATTCCAAATTCCAAACCTTTACGGCTACTTTTAAGTTCAAGAACACTTACAGCAATCCCATTAACATAGATTACTACATCCGGCCGCTTATCGTACTTTCCTTTTACAGTTACTTCTTCGGCGATCGCGAAATCATTACCATCAGGATTTTTCCAGTCTATCAACCAAACCGTTTCTTTAGGCTTTCCTAATTCAGCTCTTACCTGAATGCCGTATCGGAGCAATTTATAAACTTCCTTATTTGCATCGTATAAACCCTGTGAAATATTAGAAACTGCCGAATATAGCTTAGCAATAGCCTTTAAAGCAAGGTTTTGTGTGTATCCTGCTCCTAAAAGATAATTTAAAAGAAGACCTTCTTCTAAAGGAAGGCTTCTTTCTTCATCCTGCCAGTTCCCTAGATATACATATTCCAGCTCATTTTGAAAAAGCTGGATAATACGGTTCTGGGATTCGCGTTCGGGCTTGCCTATTGAATGCATTATAAAATCTTGTTTATAAAATTCAGTACTGTTTCTAAATTATCATTATTTCCAATTATTAGTTTATATGAAGTTGGGGTAAGTTCTACCACAGAAAATTGATTTAACAGATGAGAGTGATCATTTTTTATATCAATATTCTCGAATTGAAAAGCTCCTCTGTGAGCATATACTCTTATAGTTGTTTTCAACAGAAGATAACTTTGTTCAGAATATCGTGCTTCTTTAAATTCTATTTCAATCCCCTGCTCTGTTATTTTATTAAAAATAATTTCCAGGATCGCATTTTTATGAATACCAAGAACATTAGTCCCATTTAACTTCTCAATACGAAGGTCATTATCTTCATCCGAGTAAAATGAGAAGTTGTTGGACCCACCTTTCCAAATAATTGAATTATCTATGAACAACTTTCTCCATAATTCATTCACATTAGCTTTACGTTTTAAAGTTGTAAACCTCTGAACCATTGATCCTTCTATACTTCTTATTTCTTTAAAAAATTGATCAAGTACATTTTTTATTTTTTCGTTATACCCACTATTTTTATCCCTGGCTACCAAAATTCTGTTCCATTTATCTTTTTTTCCAAAGAAATGTATGCCTCCAAGGTTGGATCCTCCCACATGAATAGAATAATCGCCTATCGCCAGAAGTGCCCTAGCAATTTGGCCATCGAATCTTTCTTCCCAAATTTCATAAAAATTGTCTACGAGTGCTTGGATGTTTTCAATTGTGTCATTGATAGGCAAATTGTACAGAGCTCCTTTTAGATGGTTGTGATCTTCTAACTTATGAATGAGTTCTTTTAATTCTGGTTTAGAATTAAAAAGGAGAGCTTTTTCCTTTTCGTGCTTCACATAGAGTTTGTAAAAATTTACTTCAAAATTTTCGGATAATAATTTAGTGTACACATCTTTCTCCTCATAAAATTCTTCCAAAGTTTTACAGATTGCAGCATAGTTTTCTTTTCTGAGATTAGATCCAACGGTGTCTTTCTGAAACTGATTAATATTAAAAATATAGTTACGACAAATGCGTAAATAATCCTTTAAATTGGTAGTAACTTCTATAGAAGAGTTTTGTTTTGTTCCATACAACAAGAGAGAATAAAGCATTAGCTTTTCTCGTATATCGAATGAAGTTTTGAATATACACCTCCTAAATAAATTAACGTTAGGTTCGAATAAAGACACCTTACCAGGAACATAGCTGTCAGAAAAAATCATTTCAAAAGTTAAATCAATTTTTTTCAAATGATCCTTTATCCCAAGGTTGTAAAACAAGTCAAAAGAATCAATTAAAAATCTTAGATTATCCTCCAGCTGGTATACTTTCTCGATCAGTTCAAAATCAAAATGGAAATCCTGTTCACTATCCACTCCTGAATGATAGTATAACATTTCAGAAACGAACTGGATGAAATTTAAAAGCGGAACGTCAACAAGATTTGATTTTTCCATCGTTCCATCCAATTCTGTAGGCTTTGTGAAATCCCACATCATATCACACCAGATACCATCAATTTTATCTGAAAATTCTTTTATTAGAGCTGGGTGCTTCTCTCTGAAACAATTTTGGAATTTTGCTTTGAAGTTTTCGAAATCAGAGAGAACTTTCCCTCGTGCATTCATTTTTATATAAAGACTATCCGAAAGCCCGTAAGTTTCTATATTTAATTGATAGAAGGAAATCAATTCTTCATTTGCATCGATAAGCTTTTCAAAAGTTATTTTAGAAGCAAAAAATTCTCGATGTATTTCATCTAACATGACCAACATAGACTGTATAGTAGGGTCATGATTCCATGCTAAAAAGTACCAATGTTGATCTTTTATTATTTTGCTTAAATTTAAACTTTGTTTATCCTCGCTAAGTAAGAAAGCAGCCTCCAGAGTTTCAAAGGTTTTTCTATCGGTTAAATGGCTGCAAAAATCTTTAGAACTAGTTCTAGTTTGATAGGTGAATTTTTTGAAGACATGTGATTCACTTGCCCAATTGCGATCTCTGATAGATAAATAAAAATTTAAGAGATATAGAGTTGTAAGCCTTTGCTGTCCATCAAGCGGTATAAATTTACTGTTTTCCAGACTGCCGTAAATAAAATCTAATTCTATTTTCTGTGAAATTTCCCCATTCAAATAAGCCTCCGTTTTTTTTCTAATATCTTTTAAGAATGTTTTTCTTAAATTAGAAACTACTTTATTCTCCCTTCCCTGAGCATAATCTCTCTGAATCATAGGTATCTCAATACCTTTTGGATTCGCCTGATTGTTTAAAAGAGTCCAAAGGGTTTGTTTATTTTTCATTTAAAAGTTCTTTTTGAGGCAAATAAATACTTAGAGTTTTTTTAATGTTTTCAGTGTAGGCTTTTCTATCTTCCTCCGTCCAGTAAATAAGATTTTTGGGATAAGGAGTAAAATATTTCAAGAAAACATTACGAGTACCTATTGGTATATAATGTCCCATTTGTTCTCTTTTTAAAATTTTATTTCTTTTTACATCAAAAACGGAATTATTTAGAGAGGAATTAGAATCTGAATCTAAGAGAGCTAAATTGCTCAGATCATGTATTTCTGTTTCAAAGTCACCGTCAATAGTAAAAATATTGATGATCGCCTGGAAAATATCTCCGAACTTTAGATCTACATATTCATTATCCTTACCTTCTATTTTTTCTAAAAGCTCATCTATTTCTTCAATTAAAACACTATAATTATCTGAATCAAGACGCTGTAAAGCCTTTTTATGGTTTTTTAGCCATTGTTGATAGTCAGACTTCTTAATCTCCTCTGAATTTTGGGCGTGGATATGTTCTAGACTCCAATTTACGTTAGGGTCTTTAAGTTTTAAAAATGGAAATCTTATATTGGAATCTTGAATATTTAAGGTGCTGATAACGTTAAATAGAATTAAAATACGTGTGATTTTATCGTTTTGAGTTTTGCTACCATACTTTAATTCTTCCAAATTACAATCATGAATGGATTCTCTGATTTTTCTTTTGAGAAATTTATCAAAATCTGTTTTGTTAGAAGACCTATACACATCATAGATTTCAGAAACAGGCATCCAGCTGTGGATCAGATAACCAATTAGGTGATAATATGTTGGATCAGAATGCCATTCTTTTAAAGTTAAAAAACATTCTTTTATGTCCTGCCAGTAATTATCAACCACTGTTTTACCGGATTTAGCTAATTTTTCAACTTCATCTTTATTATTTTTAAGAACCTTGAGTCCATCGTAATAATATCTAAATGTAAAATAGTTATCCTGGTCATTTTGTTTTATTGCTCTCGAAGATAATTCCAGTAAATAATCAATCCGAGTTGATATAGAAAAGTCATCATTTATAAAACTCCAGAAATCGTTATCTTGTAATTTATATTCCATTCTATCCCATTCACCGGCTATTTCTAGCTGTTTGTGATAAACACTTGATGCAATCTCTGAATCATTTATAATGTCTAAATTCTCGCTACTTAGAAAAAGAGCCTTAGTTAATTCCGAGTTTGTAAGTGGAATTTTCCCCACATTAAGTCGGGTGAAAACGTCAATTGGATTCGTTTTGTCGTTGATCTGATACCAGATGACCTCAACCTTTTCCATAAGAAAAATAAAAAGTTTGGAGGTAAATTTTGCTTTTTTATGCTCTTCAAATTTATCCTTAAACCAATTCTCAATTGTTACATAAGCCTTGCTGATGTGGAAGAGGTCTATATTGGAAAAATTTAGTTCATTCTGAAGTTCATTTAAAATAAGGGTGCTCCCTTTTTTTGTTTCATATTCTATCGCAAAAGGTTCAAAATCTGGATCATTTTTTTTCAAAAATTTCGACAGAATAAAAATGGTAGTAAGTCTCTGCTGCCCATCAATGACTTCCCACCTTTCTTTTGAGTTTAACTTTACCACGATAGGCTGCAAACAGTAATTTTTTGTCCCATGGGTTTGCATAAAATCAAACAAATCATCAAGTAAATCAACCACCTGCTTATCATTCCATCTATATCCCCTTTGATATGATGGTATGCAAAATTTGTAGTGTGGCCCCATTATGTCTTCCAAAACTTTTGGACAAATATCATTTTCAATGATAACTTCTTCCGTTGGAATGGTTTGTCTGATACTACTGATTGCTTCCATTGATTGTGGTTTATTTTTAAAATTTAATTCGTTGCTTAGATATTAATTGATTGACAACTTCCAAATCCCTCTCTCTATCCCTCACAATCCTCTTCCTGCCATCGTATTCAAATTGATTATAATCTATTTCAATTAGGTGGATTCCGTTTTTGGGTAAGAGATCTCTCCTTCGCTGATCATAAATCTTACGTTGCTCACCTCTATGAACGCCACTCACGGTAATTTTATGAGGTTTGTCAAAATGAGAAACAGCTTCAGAGTGCTGACGTTCCCTGTATTCTATGGCCAGGTTTAATTTTTCATAAAATGCATCTACCGGTAATCTTCGACCGGAGTCTCCTTTTAGAAAATCAAACTTATGTTGCCGGGACGCTTTTTGTCCCAGAATTTCATCGCAAAGATCAATTACATAAGATTCATCACTGTTCTGCTTTGCAGGTTTTGAAGACTTGGTTTTGGGAATTTTCGCTGGTTTTGAAAACGACTGGCCATCTAAGCTCTTTGACGAGCGCACAAAAAACCAATTGGTATTCGTATCACCTCTTTCTGCAAAGGCAAAGGGAATGGCATTTAATTCATTATTCTTATCAAGATCTCGTAGCAATTTTCTAATAGGAAGCCCATTTCGGTGGTCTTTGGGAAAAATACCATGCTTTATAAATTCCGGCATAAGGTCTTTGGCAGGAACCTTTGTTTTCCGTGGTTTCTTTTTAAAGTAACCTCTTAACACATTATTCAGTTCAAAAATCTTTTGATCCAATTTCATTATTCTAAATTAAATAATCTATCGTTAGCATCCATATAGAAAGCGGTTCGCCCGTATTTGCTTATTTCATCCTTCCAGGCTTCCCTGATGATTGAATGATTTTCAAACCAGCTATCCATCCCTTTCTTCCAACTAACCCAAATAAGAGGGTTTATTCGACCTTTCTTATACCAGTAAAATTCTTCGGCGCATAAGTTGAAATAATCATTCAGTTTATACCTTAATAGGTCACATTCCTCATGTTCTTGCAAATACTCTAAACTTTCAAATTCAACTACCAACTCCAGCCATTCATTAAGCTTATCATAACGCTTATTAAATTCGGTAAAGAGTTCTTTTTCAAGTCTGTCATTAGAAAGATTGATTTGAGTCTGATTATATTTCCTAGTAGAAAACCAAACAAGTAAACCCAGTGCAACCGGTGCAATAATTTTCGAAATATCAATCCATAAACTTAGACTTTCATACCACATACCTACACCAACCTCGTTTTCCCGGTTAACAATTCCTGCACCATCCCCTGCTTAACCTGCTCATATTTTGCTTTTTTTGAATCCAAAGCTTCTATTTCTTTGTCCATATCATATAGGATGGTGGCAATAGCCTCCTGTTCTTCTTTTGTTGGAGGATAGGGCAATTCAGCTTTTTTAAATTCGTCCATACCAACTAAATTCTTCATAGCTCCTCCTTGGGTATCATCAATTACTTTATTTTGAATTTTAGGAGAAGTAAATTGATGAAAGAAAAAATCAAGATTATTATAATTTGCATCTAACCGAATAATCAACAACGCTTGATTGATAATTCCTTCAGGAAAATCAGAAGGAATTTTGAACATTTTTCCAATTGTTCCCGAACAACTTAAAATAAAATCATTAGCTTCTACTTTGAACCTTCTTAACTCTTTGTATTTATTATCATCAACATAATAGTCACCAAGCGTAATAGATTTATATATTGCATTTTTCTGTTCATAAACTTTATATCCATTATTTACAAAACATTCTTTTTTTAAAGCACCTCCAAAAGGACCTCTGATTAGACCGTCCTTTTTTACAATTGAGGAAATTGGCCTTTCTTCCCACTCTCCACTAAACCCCGGCAAACGTTTTCCCCCTTTGGAGGGCGGAGTCAACAACTGATGCATCACGCCTTGTTTGATGGCTTTCTTCTTGGTGATGAGTTTTTCCAGACCGGCGATCAACGTATCGGTATCGCTTAAAGCGGTGGCGATGGCTTTTTGCTCTTCAAGAGTTGGTGGAGCAGGAAAATCAAAAAAGATAAAGTCTTTTTGATATAAATGGTTAATAGTAGAACCTGCAGATAATTTTGAAAGAAAACTATGAAAAACGGAGGACCTTAATACATAATAAAAATAGTTAGGATCATAAGCATCACCTTTCGGTCTGATTACAAAAACTCCACTATTTAAAGTAGTCAGTTTCGGTACTCTATCAATGTAAGCAACTTTTCCAATAGTCCCATCTTTGGTAACTAATACATCTCCCTTCCTTAATTGGATGTACTTATCTTGATCATATCTTTCTTTTTCTACATATACACAATTATTCCAATCAATAAAACCGTTTTCGAAATCAGTACCTGTTACTAAGAAGTAATCTCCGGAATTTAAATATTCGGCCGTCGTTAATCCTTGCCAGCCAATTCTTGCTTTTAATGTTGAGCTTGATCCAAGATTTAATACAGACCAGTCCTTTGGGATTAAACCAATTGCGGTATTTTTAAATCCGGTTTTGTCTTTCTCCATTAATTCCATACCAGTCCCATCTTTTCAAAGTGAGCAGTAACTTTGGTTTCAAATTCTTCCACTTCTGTATCCAGTTCTTCTAAAGTGTTTCCATAGCGATCTGCCAGTTCTTTGATCCTGCCGGTAAGGCTTTGAGAGATGGCGTCGATTTCGATTTGAATGGTATATTGTAATGTAGCCAGCCACTTTTTATTGAGCACCAAGTCCTGTACTTCGGCTTCCTTGAGTTTCGGATATTGTTTTAAAGCCAGGTCATCTAACTGCTGCTCCTGTTCCTTAACTTCTTTTTTCAGGGCTTTAATGGCATCGTCATTGTCGAGCCAGGTATGGATCACTTTTACTTCAGGAATAAACTCTTGTTTTGAACCTTTTTTGATCCATTCATCTACCAGGATTTTAATAAATAAAGCTTCTTTTTTATGCTTCCTTACGGCTACTCCAAGAGCCTTGTATTTTTCTTCCCACTCAAACAACTGTTTGTATTCGTTTTCGTATTCATTCAACTGCTTAAGTCTTTTTGAAACTGCGGTTTTAGTAATTGCACCCTTCGCATTTGCCAGAGCTTCAAATACCGGCTTTTGTTCTAATGCTATTTTCGCTTCGGTATGTTTTTCAATATCGTTTTCAGCTTGTTTTAGCAGTTTGTATTTATCCGGAAAATGGGCTTCTGCTGCCAGGCTTAAAAATTCGGCAAGGGCATTTTCAGCTTCTTTTTTGTTACTTACCTCATTAAAAGCTCCGTCTTCTCCAGAATGTTCTTCCTGAAGAGATTTTTGTTCAGCTTCCAGTGACTCCAGTTGTGCCTCAAGTTCCTGTAATTTTGCTTTTTCTTTAGCTAAATAATTATCTACGATAAACCTTTTAGGAAGCAGGTCACAGGTCCAGCCTTTATCGACTTCCTTACCTTTCTTATTTTTTTCCAGAATGCGTTTTACTTTAGCCTGCCAACCGTCTTCAATAATGATATAAACATCATCCTTCATTGTTTCCTTCCAATAATCCATTAGGTGTTGGTAAATATCGTATGGATCTACCAATGGCTTGTCATAATAAGCCGAAAACAGTTCTTCTGAAATATGATGAATAAGTTCCTTTGGTGCAGTCTCTTTATTAATAGAAGTAAGTTCTGGATAAACCTTTTCTTTCCAGCCACTAAACACTTTATCTATTTTTTCTGAATAGGCAGTAAATTCGGAATGGATAAAAATGCGTTCTTTTATTTCTGAAGCCGGTAGCTTTAAACGACTATAGTCTTCACGAAGCGGTTCAAAAAGTTCATTTTTTAAGGAAGGATAAACCTTCCAGTATTTCTGAAGTTTTTTAATATCCCGATTCGGGATTCCTCCATTTAGATGCGCATCCAGGTCCTGAATATCTTCTTCTTCCTGGGTGTCTATATAACGGGGAATGTTTAGGTTGAATTCATTAGCTTCAATTTCTTCAAAAGGCACTAACCTGGAAAATTTATCCAGCGGCTTTTGAAAGTTGAAAATGTCTACAATTTTATGTAGGTCCTGCTCCCGCAACCTGTTTTTGTTCCCGTCTTTTATAAAACCTTTGCTGGCATCTATCATAAAGATCCCCTTCCGGTCTTCGGTTTGCTCTTTATCTATTACAATAATACAGGCAGGAATCCCTGTACCATAAAACAAGTTAGCCGGTAAACCAATAACGCCTTTAATTATTTTTCTTTCAATCAGGTTTTGTCTTATAGCTCCTTCTGCATTTCCACGGAATAAAACCCCGTGCGGCAAAATAGTTGCTCCTTTCCCGGTGCTTTTTAAGGAAGCAATAATATGAAGCAGAAAAGCATAATCACCATTCTTGTCTGGCGGAATCCCGTAGCCATCAAATCTTCTAAATTCATCACTGGAGGATGTAATACCATTACTCCAGTTTTTAATTGAAAACGGTGGATTGGCAACTACATAATCGAAACGTTTTAAAGAACCATCTTTCTCTTTAAATTGAGGGTCTGAAATGGTGTTTTTTCCTTTTATGGCCGCTTCTGGGTTTCCGTGTAGCCACATATTCATAATTGCTAATCCTTTGGTAGCAATATCTTTTTCCTGACCGTAAATGGTTAAACCATTGGGAGCTTCATCGGCTACTTTTAAAAGTAAACTTCCCGATCCGCACGTTGGATCATATACTGTATAGGAGGGAGTTTCAGCTTTATCAACATCAATGATTTTAGCTAATATTCTTGAAACTTCAGAAGGAGTGTAAAATTGGCCTTTGCTTTTACCTGATTCTGTAGCGAAATGACGCATTAAATATTCATAGGCATCTCCCAGAATATCGTCATCTTCAGCACGGTTATTTTTAAAATTCAGGGAATCGTTTTGAAAGATCTCGACAAGATTGGAAATTCGGTCGACCATTTCCTTACCGCTGCCCAGCTTGTCTTCATCATTAAAATCAACAAGTTCCATAGAACCTTCAAGACCATTTGCTGCGAACAGGGGTTTTAGAATTTTTTTATTGATCTGGTCACCGATATCAGATTTACCTTTAAGGGCAACCATATCTTTAAAAGTAGCGCCTTCCGGTACCTGGATTAGGCTATTTTTGTTATGCCCGTATTTATCGGAAACGTATTTTACAAAAAGTAGGGTAAGAACATAATCTTTATATTGGGAGGCATCCATACCTCCACGTAATTCATCACAACTTGCCCAAAGGGAGCTGTATAATTCAGATTTTTTAATTGCCATTTATAGTAAGTGGGTTATTTGGGTGTTATAATTCCGCGGGGTAGGGACTGCGGAGTTGTTTGTAAATCTAAATATTTTCTTAAAGCTTTGAAAATATTTTTAGGGAATATAAAAATAAGTGTTAGACATAAAAATCACTCGTAATTTGAAATACTGCTTTGCAGCTCTTTCTTGATCCGAGTCTGTAAAGCTTTAGGTTCTACTACTTTAATTTGGTCGCCATAAGAGAGTATTTCCATTCGAAAATCGTAGGTAGGACGAATAAAATAACTAAACCTGATCTCATCATCGTTATTCAAAATCAACTTCTGGCTATGATGTAGTGGAAGTGATTCTACATACCTGCCTTCCCTGGTTGTAAACGATAGGATAACTTTAACCGGATCTTCATCTGTGCCGTTTATTATTCCGAAGCTATCTTTGAATTCTTCGTATGCCTGGTATTCAATTGGCTTAAACTTGTCTTTGGTAATTTCCAAGTTTTTAATTCGATCGAGGGAAAAGTTTTTAATAATATCGTCCTTGGTATCTTCTGCAATTAGGTACCAACGGTTTCGAGCTTCTTTAAGTGCAATGGGTTTAACCTTGCGATTACTAATTGAAGTATCCCAAAACTTATAATATTCAAAGTTTACTTCTAAAAAATTCTGACTGGCGTGTAATAATCCCGCTAAATGATGAGTTCCAAGAGGTTTTCGCTCTTCAAAAATAAGCTGGTTACCAAAACTTTTTGAAAGCCTAATCGCATTTAATAGTTCAAAGTTCTCCCGTATTCTTTGAGAATGTGTTTCTTCAACATCATCAACAATATGATATTTATTATTGCTCCGGTTACAACTGATTTCGATATTATGAATGGATTCGATATCTTTAATATCTCGCTGAAAGGTACGCTGAGAACTCAGTAAATTTTCTTCAACAGCATCTGGATCATTAGCCATTTCATCTTGAACTTCCTCATAACTCATAGGACGTAACCTTAACAGGGAGATGATCTTATAATGGCGTTTTATAGTTTGACGTACAGACATAATTTAGTTTTGAATTATAGTAATTGGTAGCCCCCAGATAATGGAATCAATAACATAGTTTCTTGAAAAAGTCTTCTACTTGTGAAGAAAAAACATCTATAGGAATTCGATGACCTAATTCCGGTAACACTTTAATTTTCAATTCTGATTTTCCTAGATTTTTGCCTAAAAAGTTCAGAGTTTCGGCTGCATTCACAACGTCGTCACTTCCTCCCAGTAAAATCTGTTTCGGAGAAAGTCCGTGAGTAAATTTATGGCTGAATTCTATTTTTCGGTATTTAGCCAAAGGCGGATTAAACAATAATGCCGGTCTGCCGATAATTTCTGAAATGGCATAAGCATTTAACGCACCCATACTACTTCCCATAATCACATTCAATTCTGTATTTGAAAATTGCTTTAGGATATGATCGGGCTGAAAATGTTTTTCTGAATAATTTATATCAGGTGCGAAAACCTGGCCGTATTTTTCCAGTACTTCTCGTTTTTCATCACTTAATTTACTATTGAGTCCGTGTAGGTAAATTATATTCATATTACTTTGTTTTTTCTTTGTTGGTTAGATCGGTTCGGTAAGATTTACCATCTTTCCCCCAATTCCAGATATCCGAAATTTCTTTTTTCTGCGGAAACTCTTCTTCTGAAATGGCTAATCTTTCTTTTACGATTCTTCTTAATCTGCGATTGGCTTTTTGCTTTTCAGTTTTTTCCGATGAAGCCTTACAATTGGGAAGAATTGGTGTGTTTCGTTTAGATCTACTCATTTCTATAATTTAATAGGGGGATGCAGGCTATTATTAATTTTTTAAAGTTTGAATTTTCTTACTGAAACTCCATTCCACTTCTCCGAGATCGATCTTGTTGATATAATTCATCTCCAGGTAGGTATAAATATTGGGTACTCCCACGTGAAGGATGATTTCGAAACCTCCAAAAATTTCTTCTTCAAGCATTGTTCTACCACCATATTTTATCTCCTGTTGAATATGCTCATACTGTTCATCAGAAAGTGTTATTTCTAATTTTCTCATCGTTCTTATTTTATATTGCAATAATAAACTTAGTAAGCGACAAATTATGTCGTTTAAAGTAAATTATCTTTTTTGTAAATTTCACAGAGTGTTTTCAAAAGAGATAGATTCAGTATTAAAAAGACTCATCCTCCAATTCTTTTTCAGTGATTCCATTAATACTCGCCAGGTTATTCATAGAATTTTCCAGTTCATCAAATAAAGCTAATAAAGTATTGAGGTTAATATCATTGGTTCCCCGGAATTGATCGAGATCAAAATTGTACGTATCGCCGGGCTGAAAAACTGTATTTACTTCAGCAAATTCCCCGGTCATTCCAACATTGATGATTCTTTCCTGGAACTTCTGATGGGTTTTTAATAGAACGCGATAGCTTAAGATTATTTTTTCACGATATGCATACATCTTTTTGAGTTTAAAAGCCAAATTTAATTAGAGGTTGCTTCAACAAGTGACGCGAAAAGATGAACTATGGATCAGTAATTACCCCAAACCTACTTTTTTGCAAGTAAATTTCGTTACGGGTTTCCGTAATCCAGAGGAATTTGCAGGAAGTATGGAATTATATTTTGGCTGAATAAAGAGTTTTGAAATTTTAAAGTTCCCATTTTAATGAGCCATAAAACATATTTTTATAGCTCATTTTTTAGATGTATATTGAGCTATAATTTTTATTTTATAGCTCATGACCTGGAATTGGCAACTTGAAAACTGGCCTAATTTTGAATTCACTTCGGAAGTTCTATTTCCGTATGAAAAAGCATTTTTACAAAAAGCGGGTATGTTGTATGGTAGTATGAAGCATATTAGCGATGAAGGTCAGGATGAATTAAAGGTGATGCTACTTAGTGATGAAGCTTTTCAAACGTCTAAAATTGAAGGTGAGTTTCTAGATAGAGACTCATTACAATCATCAATTCGAAGGCATTTTGGTCTTCAGACCAGTAAAAAAAGAATATCCCCGGCAGAACATGGCATCTCGGAAATGATGATTGATTTGTACAAAAATTATTCATCTCCTTTAACTCACGAACAATTATTTTCATGGCATGAAATGTTGATGAATGGTCGCCGTGATCTACAGAATATCGGTAGTTATAGAACGCATTCAGATCCAATGCAAATAGTATCAGGTTCAATGGGTCGACCTATAATTCATTTTGAAGCCCCACCTTCCTCAGGGGTGAAAAAAGAAATGGATAAGTATATTTCGTGGTTTAATAATACGGGTAGTGAACTTCCCGGTCCATTGGTTAAATCTGGTATGGCGCATTTATACTTTGAAAGTATCCATCCTTTTGAAGACGGAAATGGGAGAGTTGGTCGTGCGATATCGGAGAAAGTATTGTCGCAATATCTTGAACGTCCCACTTTAATTGCTCTTTCCCATATTATAGAAAACAATAAAAAGCTTTATTATAAATCCCTACATCTAAATAGTAAGCAAATTGAAATTACCAATTGGCTGGAATATTTTTGTGAAACGATACTAGATGCTCAAGATTATACACAAAGAATGATTGATTTTCTAATTGGTAAAACAAAGTTTTTTCTAGAATTTGAGGAAAAGTTTAATGATCGCCAAAGGAAAGTGGTGAATCGAATTTTTCGAGAAGGTATAGAAGGTTTTCAGGGAGGTTTGAGTGCGGATAACTATATAAAAATAACGGGGACAACAGCTTCGACCGCTACCAGGGATTTAAAAAAAATGGTCGATTTAGGAGCATTTAAAAAAACTGGTGAAAGAAAAAGTACAAGATATCATCTGAAAATGTAAGTTTTTAAAGTTAGTTTTAAATCGCTAGGGCGAAAAATATTTTGAATATTTCACTAATTTGAGATTTTCTTTAATATTGAGTAAAAACCTTAAACTATATTTCTGATCTTAATGAAAATTTGAATTTAAACTCTCATTAAATTTATAAAGGCTCCCCATAATTTTTATTCTTACTGGTATGCAAGTTGTCCCTTTTATGGTACGGTGAATTAGACCTTAAATCTTTTTTTATTTCATCAGCTTTCAGCATCCAATTTTGAGCACAGGCCTGCCAATTTGTGATTGGATTTTTACCATTTAATTTCCAGCCTATGGATTCGTAATAATTATAAAATTTTTTAGCCTCCCGGGAACTTCTATTTTTTTCTTTGAAGTGGTCAATAACCACTTGTTCATTTTTTGGACAAGTATTTATAAAAGAGTTTATTATATGTTTACTCTTATGTTTATTATAAGATACCAATTTTTGAACAGGTACCTGTTCAGAAACTGGATAAGTCCTGTCCATTTTTTGATCAGGGTGTATATCAAATCTGGACATCTCCACAAGTGATCCCATTTGGGGACTAGTGGAGGGATGGTATTTAAGATATCCCCAGTTTGTTAGCTCCCGAAGTAATTTGTGGTAGGTCGTCTAGGAACGTATTTTGGCTAGGGCCATCACCTTTTTACTGTTAAGTATAATTGTTTTAGGAAAACGCTTTTGGTTCCATAATTCAAAAAATGCCAGGTATAAACTGCGGTGTGAGGACGAGATCTTGTCATCCTCAGCGAATTTCCGCAATACCCGGTTTAGGTGGCTAATGTAATTGACTTCGCTCATGTCCGTAAGTTTTCAGGTTTGTATATTACTCTTGCTTCTTCATATCCTTTGGAAAATTCAATTCCAGATCTTTCTCTGGAAAAGAAATATTTGATAGCATAACAGGTGATTTTAATAACCGATAGAACTTGATTTAATTCCAGTTTCGATGATTCTTTTTAATTGTTTATAGGCGAAGCCTACTTTACTAGTAGGCAGGTTTAATATGGGTAATTGCAAGCCCGCTTTTCGGATCATTTTAAAGGCAATCTTTTTCTCATTGATTCCCAGGCTTCTTAAGCCTAAAAAATATTGTTTTGGATCTTTACTCAGCATCTTTTTGGCAGCATAGCTTTCCACATAATTTCGGTTGTACTGGAACATCCTGTCAAAGGTTTTTTCTGAATTCTGAAAAAAGCGATCTCGCTCAAAACCCCGCTTGACCATTTTGCCATGCATTTCCACTTCAGAAGCTTTGTATTTACTACCCGGGGAAAGGCTATAAGTGTTAGAAGCATCTTTCCGGCTAACAATGATATGAATATGGCTTTGTAATCCTTCTTTTTTCATTCCCGGTTCTACCACCTGTCCGCGAATTTTATAAGGCGCATCCCTCACCAGCTTCTGAATCTCCTTTTCAAGTTTTCTGGTGTTTCCGGGAATTTCCCCACGTTCTACCTTCCGAAGTTCATTTTTAAGATGGGCGATCTGCTTGCTATAGGCTTTGTTTTCCCTTACCGCTACATCGTTACTCTTATACGTTCGCTCATATTCAATTTTGGCGTAATATTTAATGTCGTCAACATTGATCGGTCTGCCGTTTATCTCCCTGTTAAAGGAACCGGCATACTCCTTCATCGCGTCACGGACAAAAGCCTTTAGCTTTTCAGGATTGTTTCGAATGTGTTTTAATTCGTACTGGCTAGGGCTCATAGTGATTGAGTAATATTTGGGCTCTTTGGCTTTTAATTTCGCCGTATTCTCATCGATTCCTTTAATTACTTCGTAAGGTCGTATGTTATCATCATACTGATTAAAAAAATATTCCTTTTCCATCGGGCTTTTACCTTCATTTTCTTTTTCCAGGTAGCTCACAAAATCCCCTGCACTTTTGGAAAAAGCGGCACCAGTTTTCTGAGGAGAGATGCTGATATACATTAGTTCTTTTGTTTAATAGCTATTTTATAATGCGCAAACTCCGACCGGGGAATATTGAGCTTTAGATAATCTGGGCCAAAGGCGCTGCTCTTTATTTCCACATTTTGAATGAGGTACTCCAGATCTCTTTTGTTAGTTTTCAATAAATCCTGAAGCCTGGAGATTTCCAATTCCAATTGTGCCAGGCTTTTTTTATCAGTAACAAGAACCTTTTCTTTTTTGGCCACTTGAAGTTTTGGGCCTGAGCGGCCTTCCATTAGTAACTCCAGCATTAATAAACTTGGTTTAGTCTGGGTCTTCTCAATATTTTTAAGGATTGCAATTACGGCATCGATCCTTTTTTTAATTAGTTGTTCCAGGCTCACTTTTGAAGGCACTAAAGTTTCAAAAGGAGAGAGGTTATTTTGTTCAAAAAAGTCCAGGATCAAGTCTAAAGTTTCAGACTGGTTACTATTGTTTTTCTTTGAAAACTCCCGGAACCGCTTTGCCGTACTTGCTTTTAATTGTAGTCTTGATTTCGCCATAATGGATACTATTTTACTATTTACTGGCTACCGCCATCTTTATTTTACGGGCCTTTCCAGAGGGGTATATCCAGTAGGGTGGATATTTTATAAAATTTTAATTTTAGAAACCCTTATAAACACAGGGCTTAGCTAAAAAAGAAATCGAAAGACACCGCTTTGCGTGTCACCCTCTTGCTCTTCGATTTCGTCCCGCAGGCGGGACAAAATTTTCATACAAGTTGGTTTGCACCAACTGCTTTTTTAAAAAAGGAATCAAGAAAAATCCTATTCCTTTTCGAACCATTTTATTATTCAGCGAACCTCAAAACCGTAGAACTCCTTTAATGATATTTACCATAAAGTCAACACTTTAAAATACTATTTCCACAGCTTCATTGAAAATGAAATTTTCATTTGATTTGGTGCCGATTGATCTAAATTGATTTAAAAACCTCCAAATATCTCAAATCAGGATTTTTGAGACGGCAGATTTTTAATTACGGAGGCTAAAAACCATTTAAAATTTCCACGTTTAATTTTAAAAAAAAATCATATCCAATTTTAGAAAACTTACTCCACTCATTGAATTAATTTTTAAATGATCTACTTATTATATCTAGAACATTTTCCTTTTTTTAAATATCAACCCCAGACTTGATCTAAGCTTTTTAAGGTTTTGAGCTGAGTCCACCTCCTTCTTGTGGATTTACTTCCTTAGAGCAGGCACATTAGCCTTTCTTGATGCTTTTGCTTACAATATTCTTGTCTTATTAAAGCGTATAAGAAGAGTAGGGAAATTCGGAACGGCTTTATGCCACAGTCCTGATAAGAATGTTTTTAAGTTTTAAAAAGGGAGGGTTGTGGGAATGAAGTTTATGGAAGTACCAGTAACAACCACTATAATCTTTGGAAGATGAACAATGACTTCCCGGTAAGCCCAGCGGACTTCATCGAAAAATTTCGAACTGGAGTGGAGCGATCCGATTTTTCATCGGGTTAGTGAAATGGAAGTCGCAATTTCTTCGGTGGTGTCCAAGACCTTTAAGAGAAGCGCTTTTCCCGAAATGAAGCTTTTGCGAAATATAGTGAGAAGGGCTGAACGGGTGTTACCCTTATTACCGCAAATTGTATATGTACTTTACAGTGCCTGAAATTTTTAAAAAGATCAACTCTTAATTTCTCATGAAACCCATGGATTTCTGAGATTCTGATGAATTGCTATTCGTGGTATAGTTAAAGATTTCGGCTAAAGTCATAGGACCTGGATTATTTAATTCTATACCTTGGTTAAGAAGAAGCCGGGAAGTCTTTTCTTCCGGTAACTCTTTAAATTCATAGGAAAGTTTTAGCCGACCTTTTCGGATTAATGCCGAATCTATATTTTTCAACTCTGTATTGAATGTTGCGATAATCTGGATTCCCAGGCTTTCACCCAAGATTCCATCGGTTAAATTTAAAATCATCGAAAGGTTAGAATTCTTTTCATGATTTCTGGAGACAACCAACCCCTCTGCGTCCTCTATCACTATTATACAATTTTTATTATCCAGTAAAAGTCTTGTTATTTCAACATTATCAAGATTCCCAGCCATTTTTGGTGATATAAATATTGTCTTTTTCTTAATTGTTTTTATCAGGTAACGTAAATACGTACTTTTTCCTGTACCTGGTTTTCCGTAGAATAGAAAAAGTCCACTTTCATTTTTCCTCTTAAGTTGATTTTTCACCTCCTGATGAACAGCCAAAAAATCATCACAATAATTTTCCTGAAAATTAATTATGGGTTTTTTAAATTTTATATTTTTCGTACTAAGATATCCGCTACCTTCTGAAACAATAACGGCAATTTCTGGTTTCTTTTTTTTCTCCTTATAACAACTTAAAATTATTTTTTTTAATTCAATAACTAGATCTTCTTCGGACCCAGAGTATAATAAGTTAATATCTCCAAATTCCCAATGAATTATTACATTATCCCGAAGAATAAGATATTGGGATTTTAGCGTTTCCTTTCCATTTCTTGAAATAGACTTTTCAAAAAAATCCTTGAGAATTTTATCTGAATATTGCTTTTTGAAAAGTTCAAGAAAGATATCTGGATTTACGTCTTCAAACTTCAGACTTTTAGGAATGTCCTGGAAATAATAGAAAAATGTTTTGTCTGGTCTAATACCTTTAGCACCGGGATGAAAAATATCAGGAATTTCGGCTTCTAATTTTTTACTACTCACTTTTTCCGGAACGTTTTTATAGGATGTAGAATTCTTCATATTAATTTGGTTTTAGCGACATGCGGACATTACTAAAAATAGTTTTAGCCTAAACTATCCTGATTTTATCAATTAATCCCGATTTTCAGACTGAAAATGGGATGAATAAAAGGTAAATAAAATTTAACAAATGATGGAATTCAAGTAGATTATAAGAACTTTCCCGCATATCAGGTTTAATTTTCTTTTACGGATGTAACCGCAAGAATTTTTCAGGTATAGTTATTTGGGCATAGCTATCCAATAATGTAATTGCCTACACGCCTATGCTAAACTTAAAACTATATTTGTATAAAGGAGACGTTTTCTGTACCCGCAATGTTGTATATGCCACGAGTATATAGTGAGTGTGATTTCAACACCATCTTATAAGGTGTACAAGCCCTCAAAATTTAATTTACTATAAGTTCAATACCGGCTATACCGGTTTTCTATTTTATTTTGGTCATCTTTAATGGGGGTCTATATGTAATAACAAATTGAATTTTTATTAAATTCACCTTTATATTTTATAAATATTAACTTTGTGAAAAACTAAATACGATGAGGAATTATTTAGGACGCATGGTTTTATTGGTTAGGGACTATGAAATTGCTTCACAATTTTATGAGGAGAATTTTGGCTTTCAGGTTCTGTTCGATCAAACTACCAAAGATGGTCAGCGTTTTTTACACCTGGGAGATAAGGAGAATAATTTCGGAATTTGGTTTTTAAAGGCAGAAGGAAAAGAGCAGGAGCAGCTTGTGGGCAACCAAACCGGCGGACAGCCAGCACTTGTAATAAACACTTCGAATATTCAGGAACTATATAAAAACATGAAATCCAATGAAGTGAAAATAAAACAGGAGCTGGAATCAACTCCTGAATATACTTTTTTTCATTGTTTTGATAATGAGGGGAATGAATTGGTGGTGACCGAGCTTCAAGGTTAAGATGTCCATATTATGATAGTGTCCAAAAAAAATTACGCGAACTTTAAAATGTGTTCCTAGATATTCTAATTTACAGACCTTCCTATCCCTTTTAATAATTAGTCTCTTAGAACTGTCATACACGTTTATCCATACTTTCTTTATTAAATGCCAATAAATTAAACAATTCCCGCATTCGGCTGCGAACCCGATTTCCATAGCGCTCTTCCAGTTCTTCAGCGTTTAAATTTGTGGTGGCGTGGGTTTTAAGTTTTCCTTTCGTTTCCAGAAAAAGTTCATACCTCGATAGCAGTACCTCGCCCATAACATTTAAATCCTTGCCATAAAACCTACCGGGTGGTTCGACATCCAGGTCATCAAAACAAAAGAATTTAGTGCTACCATAGTCTTCGATAGTTTTATATCCAAGATGATTAAAACTAAAAGTGACGTTCCGGCAGGGAATCATTTCGTAAGGTCTCTGGTTAGGGACCAGATGCCGCAGTAGTTTCATCAAAGTGGTTTTTCCACATCCCACAGGGCCTGATAGTAAAATCCCCTTATCGATATCAATTCCGTACTTTTTGCAATTTTCTTTATCACGGATAAAGTACGAACACAGTTTTAGCAGGACCGCTTTATCTTCTTGGTAAATTTTAAATTTCTTTCCAAAAAGGAGTTTTCCCTTAGCGTTGAGATACACTAAGATCTTAGGAAAATCATAATGCACACAATTTCCATCGAACTTTCCCAGGGAATATTCCACGCCACCTTCGGTTATTTTAGAGGGGTTGTCCATAATCCTTATTTTTAGTGGTTCGCAAGTTGTCCCGAAACTGGGACTCCTCCTTTTGATTTAATTTCTTTTTTTGTCTCGCCAGCGATTTTTTTTCAGCCCAGTACAAAGCAAGGGCTCGCCAATCCCTGACCTCCAAGCCATCGCTGGTAAGCCAATCCCGATCCTGATAATATTCGAAGAATGTTTTTGCGTAATCCGGATCAAGATCCTTATCCTTAAAAAAATTCAAAACTACCTCCAGGCTGTTTGGTTGTTTATTATGTTTTATTAGTTTGGTATTGTTTATAGTAGATACCAATGCTTGTCCACTCACAGGACGCTGCGAGTCCATTACCTGTTCACTGACGGATCGGTGGCGGTTCGTTACAGGTTCCCGTATGGGATGGTACTGATCTGCCAGTTGTTCCAATTTGGGATCATACTGGTCCGGTTGCGATTCATCACTCGTCCCGATAATGAACATCTTGATCTTACTGCCTTTGTAAGGATTGTTAGAGGGATAATAGGAAAGGTAAGACCAGGCATTAAGATCGGTAACACACCTGTGGTAGGTAGATTTGGAACCGATCTTAGCTACTTTCATCAGATCCCTGCGGTTCACAAAAAATTCATCGGCAAACCTGCTGCTATTCCATTCCTGAAATAAAGCCATGTATAAACTAATGTGGGTTGGGTTTAAACGGTCATCAAAGTAGAACTTCTCAAAGGCGGCGTTTAATTGCTTGATATAGTTCATTTGTCTAAAAGTTTAAGTGATGTATCCGGTTCTCATCCATAACCTTTTGAATTTCCGCAGCATCATAATAAATGATGCCTCCTACCTTGGAATAGGGAAGGGTACCATTTACACGTAAATTCTGGAGTGTGCCAGGACTTATTTGCAACAGGTTCATAACTTCCTGAGATTTCAGGTACTTTTTAAGAGTTCCGGAATCCTGGTTGGTAAGAAGTTCTTTAATATCATCGAGCAATTCCATTTTAAAATCCCGAAGATCGTCGGTGGTAATAATTGATGTTGGCATAATAGATCAAATTTTATGGCTTGGAACATTTCATTTGTTTGTTCCTGACCTGGTTTATAATTGTTCTATAAAATTGAAATTGTTTCCAGAAAATAATTCCCCAGGTTTTTCGTAGTACGAAAAAATTTAACGTTTAATAGAAAATGACGAGGATTGCTATAATTTGAGGTCCAGGTAGGAGGGAAGAAGTGCGAATTCTATGTAAAATTAATGGAGAGCTGATTTTCGTAGTACGATCTACTACGAAAAATTACTTTTCATCATCCTGGCGCATTTTTGCTTCCAGGTTGCCAGCGATTTGGTATAGGTATTTGGCTCTTGGATCTTTTCTGGCTCTCATCTCACTATAAGTTTTATGATAATTATCGAGCTTAATATTAAAAAAGTCTTCAAAGGCAGAGATAAGCGTTTTAAGGTCTGCAGTTCCGTGGTTGATATCCCCTTTAAGGTATAAACTATAGATTACTTCTACTAAAGAAGTTTTGGATCCGGACCATCGTAATAAATTTGGTTGGCGTTCCCGGAAATTCCCAATGCTTCCGGGCTGTATCAATTCTAATTTCTCTCGGATATAATGGATGTACCTGTATAAAGCCTGGACTTTAGACCAAAGCATATCGTGGCTGGTCGAAAATTCAGGATTTTGATAATAGTTAATAGTTGGGCTAAAGGAGAAATCCATTTTTCCACTGCGACTGAAAAATTGTGGATCCAGGTAATTGTGGTTTTGCTCCATATAGTTGACAAAACTGTTATTTTCAGAAAAAAATCTATTGATCTTTTTAATCTCCTTTTCCAAATAACGGACTTTATGAGAATTACCGACTTTTGGGAGCTTTAATTCACAAGACCTGACTTCGGTAAAATAAATAAGATAGCTCATCGGGAAAGGTTTTATATTTTTAAAAAACTCAATTTCCGCTTGAGTATTTTCAAAATCATCCTTATCAACTTGCTTTTGTAATTTGGAAAGAATTTTAATACATAAACTAATGCCATCTTCAGCTTTCTTCAAATCAGATTTACCTGACTGAATTAGGCTTTCAACATTTTCGCTGAATATCGACATTGTTTTCTCGAACATGAGATTTGTATTTAATAAAAACAAATAATGCCTTTGCTGTGCTATTTTCAATACGGCTTTTTATAGGGTAAATATTAAAAAATATGCTTCAAAGGGGGGGGTGTTAATCTTTACGTAACCAATCTAAAGCTTCAAGACTAAAGTTGTCATCCGCTTGAACATAGGCTATTTTAGGTATTAAAGTGGCTCCCAATTTCTTTTTTTCAAAACTGGCGCTAAGGCCAAAATTAATTTTTTCGAACTTTAAAATCCCGGCCGTTTTTATTGCCAGGAATAAAAGCTGGCGATAGACATTTAATTTTTCATTATATTCATAATCCACGCCTACAAAAGCGGGTATGAAAGTTTTTCCAGATCGCGTTATAAACATCACACCTACGATCTTATCCAATGCGTCGGGATTATCTGCTTTAAGATATAATGTTAGAAAATCCCACTTCGGACTTTTAACCATTTCAGTAAATAGCTTTTTAGGAAATTTAAAAGTGTTAATTCCTAAATTGTTACTCCAAACCTCTTCAAATAACTGGTAATATTTGTCAATTTGTTCTGGGGTAGGGGAGCATACGATCCTGGTTTTAAAATAGTTCTCAAATGCCTTGATGTCCTTTTTGAAATGTTTCCTGGAGCGTTTGCTGAGTGTGGAAATATATTGTTCTTCATTTCGCCAATTGAAATTGGCAATTTCACAGGAATCGGGCATATCTATGGAAATAAAACCTTGTTTGTGAAGAAAAGTGTTCAACGTATTTGTTTTTTTAAAATCCCTTAAAATGATGAGTTTAGCCCCCGCCTTGGTCTTTATTTCATCAATTTTCTTCAGAAATAACCGCAGCGAGCGAATATGTAATGGATGATCATCGTCTAAAAACAAATGGGCTCCCTCTGAAAAAACCGAACCTAAGGATAGAACGATATCGGTCATATAATAGGGATCCTGTTCACGAATTTCTTCAATGGCTTTCGAGGTATTTACATCAGAAAGCATATCATTTTTTAAAAGCGCACTGGTAAGGGGTGCCGCCAAAATCATTTTCCCTGTTTTGTCCTTTATCGTAATGTAATGGAAGCCCCAGTTATGCTCCTGTAAATTATTATTGGTAAACACTTTCTCTAAAAAATCAAGACCATCCCAGTCAAAAGTACCTTTCCCGGAAAAGCAGGTATCCCATTCCAGTTTATTTATTTGTTGAATGGTTTCGAAGTATTCCAGGTTTAGCTCATTCATTTGAGTAGTTGGAGGATTGGTTTTTTCGGTTGTTTGAATTCCAAATGATTTGTAAATCCTGTTTAAATCAGTATGGGTTTCTTCCATTGCTATGGGAAAGTAATAGCTCATCGCATCTACCAGTGCTTTTATATCTTTCAAATCATTATGTCTGGAAATCGTCACCCTAACCCCGGTATTTTTAACCGGAACTGCCGGAAACAAACCAAGATTGACAAAAAAACCGGCCTCCATCATTTTGCTTACAAAATTATACCCTGTAGCCGGGAGCCCTGTACCAATATAAAATACCGGGGAGGTATTCTTATGTACCAGGGGTAAATTCGAAGTCTCTAATAGTTGATTGAAATAATCAATTTTAGCAGCTAAATCTGACTGTAGTTCATAGATTTCAGGGGAGAGATGAATCTCCGAAGAAGCAGTGGCAGAAGCAACTGAAGCAGGTTCCAATTGGGCTGAAAATGTAAGGGGTCCTCCGAAATTTTTAATTTTTTTATGCAATTTTTTATCAGGACATACCAGCACCGCACCACTAGCACCAAAAGTTTTACTTAAAGTGCCGAATAATAGTATATTCTGCGGAAGCTCTTTCAATTCAGACATAACATACCCCGAACCGTGCTTTCCCTTCCAACTCATTCCGTGAACATCATCAATGTAAAGATGTAACTGCGGGTACTTTTTGGATAACTCCATTAAGTCTTGTAAAGGGGCAAAATCCCCGTACATGGAATAAACCCCGTCTGCCATATACCAAATTTTATTGGCCTTATTTCTTAAGTCTTTGATATAATGTTCCAACATCTCCATATTGCTATGCCTGATCATTCTTACTGTTACCCCTTTTGATTTTAAAACCTCCGTGGCACTTTGTACACTCCAATGTACCTGGTGATCCAAGATCGCCGCATCACCAGCTCTTACAGCAGTGGGAATGACTGCTAAATGTCCAAGTGTACTATTTTTTGTAATGAGTATGGGATGCTCGTACATTTGGAAAATTTTTTCTTCTAAGGGCGCATAGAGCGGGTGCGAAATATATGTTTTGGACAAAGGAAACTGGGTTCCGTATTTTTCAATAGCATTTATTGCTGCGCTTTTTAACCTTTTATCTTGTTCAAGGCCTAAATAACCCGTTGTACCGAAGTGATAAGAAGGTTTCCCGTTGATGGTTATACGCCGTCCGTTTAATTCATTGCCTTCTGCATGGAGATGGATTACCCCGGCATTTGTTGCATTGGTGATTACTTCATCAACCGTATCCAGGAAATTATTGTGTTTAACCTTAGCCATAACTTTTGATATGAAAATTTCCATTTCAAGCTATGATAAATATCTATTATAATTTTGACCGTTATAATAAAAAGTCTTTTCAGAACAGTTATTCGGCTTTTCGTTCAAATGCCATTAAAACCTATGAGAATAACTTTATAACATAGTGCATAAAATCAAAGAAAATGTTCTGGTAAGACGTATTGAAATTTTGTTTTATATTAGTGATATCCAAATTATTACGGGATGGTTGTGGATGGTACCTATGCAAAAATGTGGATTTCCAGGGGGATCCTTTACTTTGTCTATAAAGAAATTTATGAGATCAATAGGAGTATGGCCCAACAGATCGTAAGCCAGCGGTTACAGCTGCAAAATGAAAATTCATATCCTATATTTTGTGACCTAAGGGCTGTCACCATCGCACAAAAACAAGCCAGGGATTATTTGGCTATTGAAGGTGCATATATGACAACGGCACTCGCCCTACTCGTTGAAGATGAGCACGCCATGGCAATCGCCCAGATGTATATTAAAACAAATAACCCGGCTTATCCTACCCGAGTATTTACTGATAAGGAAAAGGCGCTTGCGTTTTTGCAGGACTATAAAAAGTATCCATTAATAAAATAATAATTATGGAAAAGGAAATCAGCAACGAGGAGAAAATGAGATTCAATTCTTTGTACCAGCAAATCATCGAAATTGCCTGTGGCAATTTTATGTTTCGCCAGGAACCGTCCGGTCGTAGGGATCCGCTAGACACTATTGGTGTATTGCTAAATATGATGTCCGAAGAAATTTATAATTCCTGTTTCAAACCCCAGCAGCGGGAAGAACACCCGGAATTCCATTTTTCAATATTCCTGGATGAAAATTATCATATAACTTCCTATACTAGCGAAACTCCCAAGATCCTGAAATGGGATGAAAAGAAAATTAATAGGCCAGTTTCAGAAATTCTTTCCAGTAATTCGGTAAAAGTTTTAAAAGAGGAATTGGAATCAAATGGTGAAAAACCTTATCAGCGATTAATCCCTTTAGACTTTCTAACTGAAAATAAAAGCCTTTACAGAGCTTCTTGTACGATTCAGAAGATGACGGGCATTAATTCAGACTGTTCTTTTGCAATTACCGCTTTTCGTTTCGGAAATAAAGATGAGGAGGATGAGAAAGATAGGAATACCGCCCGGTCTTCAAAACCAGGAAAAAAGGAAAGTGCCGCAACAAAAATACTGCTAAAACAAGTGCGTCTCTATATTCTCCGGAACCTGCATACGGAGCTGCCCTCCCTTAAGGAATTGGGGCTTATTCACCGTACGAACAAAACTAAACTCAAAGAAGAATTCAAGAAAATGTATGGGACTACGATACCCCGGTTCCATATGAAAAAAAGGCTCGAAAAAGGTGCCCTTTTAATTCGAAGTACGGAATTGCCTATATCCATAATTATGCAAAAATGCGGTTTTAAGGATCATTCACATTTTTCTAAAAATTTCAAACTCCAATATGGTCAGACGCCTTCGCAATATAGAATGGAGAATGCCTGGTCAATTCAATAACAGAATAGCTTTTCGGCTTTAGCGACCATTTTTTTTGAGCTTATTTGATGAAATTTACTATTGTAAATGATAGTAGCCATAAGCTTATACTACTTTCAATTTTCAGTAATGCACTGGAATATTTACACCATAAAAGAAACGTTATAAATCTTTTTGCGCAGAAAGTAGGAGAAGCCGAAAATCCTTCAAAGAGTAGGTGTATATTAAAACTTTTTATTATGAAATATCTAAAAGTAATTTTACCGATGTTGGCAATAATTTTTGCCATAGGATTGACCTTTGCAAGCGTTAATTCTGAGCCAAAGCCAGATGTACAAACTACTGATTTTATTTATCTGGGTAATGATAATTGGCAGTCGATACCTGAGCAGGAATGCCAGGGAACCGAGGAAAACTGTCGAGTTCAGATTGGTGCAGGAGGACCTGTCTATGATGTCTATGATGAAATGGATCTTGGTACAGTAAAGTTAAGTCCTGCAGATCAGGAGCCTACTGTAATTAATCTTGATTAAAAAGTAAGGCTTGAATATTAACCCATTGGAGCACAGCTGCAATGGGTTAATTATTGATAATTTTAAAAAAATGTTATTCCATTTTTACTTCGTGCATGTATTCTGGTTTTAAATATGTTTTAGCTGTTTGAATGATTTCCTTAAAAGTTAGGTCTTTGAGATAATTTTCTATAGCTGATGATGCTATCGGAGGTTCTTCAAATCTGTAATATCGATACAACTTCCTTGCAATATAAGAAGGCTGATTGAGTGCCTGGGGTGTGTAAATAGATCTTATTCTGTTTTTTTGATTTTCAAATACTTTTTCCGAAATATCAGCCTCTTTTAAATTCTCAATTATTTTATTTGTTTTTTCTCTTATGATAGGTAATTGTTCAGGTAGACAGCTGAAACGAAACTGTACTTCAAATCGCTGTGTCCTTCTATCAAAATAGGCACCAGCACTAATTGTATATAATGAAAGTTCCTCTTTATCCCTTAAGTCATATATTAAACTATTAAGCATTTGGCCCAGTACCCTAATCTTTAGTTCTTCTTGCCAAACTTTTTTGTCTGGAGGATTATGAACAAATCTTATTCCATAAAATGAATTTTCTGTTTCATAAAGGTCTGAGGCGCTTAGCTCATAATATTTGGGGCCATCAGGTATCTCAATTGCTTTGTTTTTATCAGTACAAATTGTTCTTGAATTGGAGGGAATATTTCCTACATATTTCTGAAAAGCGGTGAGCACCGCATCACTATCAAAATCACCTGTAACAATAAAAGTGAAGTTCCCTATATTCCCAAATAGTTCTTGATAATTTCTATGTGCTACATTAAGATTTACCCTTTGAGATGCTTTTACCAAATCTGAGGCTATGGGAAGCCTTGTGGAGTCTCTCGTTACTTTCTTCAAAGCATCAATAAGGTCCTTTGAGGGGTTTATAATATATCTAGCATCCTGTAAATATCCTTTTTTCCAGTTTTCAAAAGCTGCCTGGTCTTTACGGGGTTTTGTAAAATATAAATATAAAAGCTGAAGAAATTTATCTAGTTCTTTAATAGATACTTCAGATTCAAAACCACTTTCATTACTGAAGATATAAGGATTAAAACCCAATTTTATTGATTGCGTATTTTCATAAAATTTTTTTAAATCCTTCTTTTCATAAGATCCGACTCCTGAGCTTCTTATAATTGATGTAGCAAACATTGTACTGTTGTATTCTTCTTTCGGAAAATAAGAAGCCCCAAATGGTGAAAATCCCCGAATGGTTAAAGCGTTGGAATTTGTGCTTTTCATTGGTTTTAGGATGAGTTTCGATCCATTCTTTAGTGAATAAATTTCAGTATCTAATTTGCCTGGTTTGGCGTTCAATTTTTTACCAATTGGCAGTGAATCCATTTGGTTTTGGCTCAATAATCTTTTTATTTCAGATTTAGGTTTATATGGAAGCACTTTTTTCATAGCTTTTTTTTTAATTATTTCCTGGGTCTTTTCTTTTGAGATCAAAGGAGATTCGCTGTCCTCAGGAAATATCAAGCCCATCTTGTCCGGTGAAGGTTTTATTATTTCTTTTATTAGACGATTTATTTCCTCTTTGGAAAGTTTTGATAGCCAATTAGTAATGATTTCCTTTTTATTAGTCGGTAGGGCTTGGCCGTTTACAAAATAATCTTCTATTTCGTTTACCCAATATCGGTTTTTTGAAGTATCATAAGATTCTAGGGTTTCTAAAATATTATCTTTAGCGTTTTTAAATTCTTCTTCTGTAATTCCATATTCTACGAATTGTCTTAAAATATATAAAGTATTCTCCAGCGCTACTTTTTCATATTGCAATTCAGTATTGATAGTAATAGTTAACATATCTCGAGGGATATTCCAAACAGGGGTATATGAACTATAGATAGTTGTTCTATCGTCTATCTTAGAACTTTCACTAAACCTCGTTTTAAGTATATCCGTAACAATTTCTCCTTGTATTTGTCTTTGTAGTCTGCCCAACCCTTCATCCTTTTTTTTGTCGACCTTATGCTTATAAAAAAAATACATGTTGACAGCTTTAAACTCATATGCAGAATTTCCATTTGAATTTCGCACAACGCTTGTGAAATTCTTTTCTCTCTTTGGATTACTTTGTTCCTTTCCTTTGGGTTCTACTTTATTTTCTGAAGACTTTAATTCCTGGAAAATGGATTTAATGTTTTCTTCTAGTTGTTCAGTATTTTCTATATTCCCAGCAATTATCACAGCCATTCGCTGCGGTTGATACCATTTATTATAAAATTTTTGTAAATCCTGGTGCGGAAAATTTCTATTATGTGAAGAAAAAGATTTTTTGCTATTAACTACAGAAAAGAGTGTGCTGTGCACATCATTGTACGCTGTTGTTTGAGCACGACTGGCCACACCACCTCGATATTCCTGCAGTAGTACACCTCTTTCCCTATCTATACTTTTTTTGTTAAGGTCCAGACCTGAAGCAATGTCTTTAAACCAGAGTAAACCAGTATTTATTGCCTTCTCATTTTCATAGGGAACATTATAGAAATATCGTGTAACCCCGGCGCCTGTTCTTCCGTAAATATCATACATTTTCATTCCAAACTGGCTCAATATTTTAGAATTATTTTTAAGACCATCAGGGAAATTATCGCTCGGTCTAAAGGATAGATGTTCAATATGATGAGCGAAATTTAACTCATGTTGTTGCTCATCTTGGGATCCTACTTTTACTAGAAAATTCATGGTTATTTGTTGATTAGAATTTTGCAGAGGTTTTATAAAATAAGTAAGGCCATTATCTAATACACCTGTTCTTATGCTTTTATCCAGAGTCAAACTATCCTCAGAATTATGGGAAGAAGTTTGTGCTAACACTGGTAGAATCCATAAGAATATCAAGCTCCAGACTACTAATGTTTTTAATGAATTCATAATTTAATATCCAGGATTTTGGGTTAGATTAGGGTTCTTCATTCTTTCCTCTGCAGGAATGGGATAAAGTAGGTCTGTATTTTCCCATAATGGGTCATTTTGCCACAAAATTTCATACCTGCCTGTTCTTTTAAGATCTAACCATTTATGACCCCATTCGGTAAATAATTCTTTGCTCCGTTGCTCCATTATTTCATCAAGAAGTACTTCGGTTTCGAGATTATTGGTATTAGAAAGTGGTGCCAGGCCTGCTCTGTGTCGAATGGTATTAATATCTTCTATTGCACCGGTAAAATTATCTTGCATAAGTCTAGCCTCAGCCCTTATTAAAAACTGTTCGGCTAATCGTAGCACCATAGAATACTCCGTACTTGGCTGCTCATTACTATTCCATATTTTGTATTTATAGGGGAAGTAAGCGTTAAGGCTTTCATTATAGCTGATCCAGTTTGAAAATCGAATATCATCCTCATTAAAATTTTCGATAAAATTTTCATCTAGTTGAACACTTGCCAGGAATGAAAAAACAGGATCTATAATAAAATAATTACCTTCATTGGTATGGGTCGTTGCCGCTCCTCTTCCTGCGGGAGATATTTGCCAAATAGCTTCCTGGCTGTTGGCCAGAAAAACGTCGTTCAATTCTTCTAATAAGACATAGGAGTTATTCGAAATCACCTGACTGCTCAATTCTTCAGCCATTTGCCACTGCTGGTTATAGAGATGAACCCTGGCCAACATTGCAATTGCAGTATACTTATTCACTTTTGTACGCATATTACCGTTTTCTCCTGGTAATAATTCTATTGTTTCCTCTAAATCCAGGGTAATTTGGGTATATATATCCTCCGCATGGGTTCGAAAAGCAAGTTCATTTTCTTTGTAGTTTGTTGTAAGTATGAGAGGAACATCTCCGTAAAGATTAACCAAATTGAAATAGGTAAATGCCCTTATGAATCTTGCTTCTCCCTCTAACTGATTTTTAACCTCCGATCCTATATTTTCGGATGATTGCAATCCTTCCAAAAAGGCATTCGTAATGTAAACCATATTATAGGCACTGGTCCAAAGGAACAAATTTGAGGTATTTTCAGAAGTTATTTGGTGTTGATGAAATTCCATACGAGTAAGGTTGGTTTCCCTTATATTTTTTAAGAGGTTTCCCGACAAGGCACCCAAAACTGTTACACTATATGGAGAACCATTACTAAATGATGTCCTGAATAACTCGTTATAGATTCCTGTCATAGCGCTTTTAGCCGTTTCTTCACTACTAAAAACATCATCTCTTATAATTTTATAATCGGGGGCATCAACCTCCACAAAATCTTCGCAGGCAATTGAAATGGAAGCGATAAAAACTACAATTATCTGTTTTATTATTTTTTTAATGAACATAATTTTTAATTAAAAGTTAAACTGAAGACCGGCAGTTACTGTCCGAAGGTTTCCAAATGAAGTGTTGGAATATGAAAGTTCAGGATCTAAACCTTCGTAAGGAGAAATTGTAAACAAGTTCTGCCCCGTAAGAAAAAATTTTCCATCCCTTAATCTTAATCCGGTTGATTGTAGAAGACTTTCCGGTAAATTATAGCCTAACGAAAATGTTTTTAACCGTAAGAAGGAAGCATCCTGGATAGTTAAATTTGAATTTATAGCATTGTTATAAGCTTGACTGAAGGCTGGTAACTGAGATATTCTTTGGAAATCTTCGCCTGAATTTAAAGCGTCTAAAACTACATCCCTTTGATTGGCAGGCCTACCGGCATTAAAAGAGGAAGCGATACCTTCATGTTTTACATATTGTAATAAAAACTGGAGACTAAAATTTTTAAAACTTAAATTATTATTTATTCCACCGTAATATTCTCTGGTTAAATCCTGGATTACTACCCGATCCTCATAATCAAAACTTCCATCACCATTAATATCCGCAATTTGATATAATCCCGTTTCTGGATCAATTCCTTCATATCGATATAAAAGTGATATGTTTACAGGATGTCCAATTCGATAAGTATTGGCATAGGATGATTGCTCAATACCGGGATAACTTACTAACCTATTTTTTGGGATACTAAAATTTAATGAAGTCTGCCAGTGAAAATTATCTGAGTTAAAATTTAAAGAAGATATTTCCACTTCCCAACCGCTATTTTCTACTGTGGCGGGAAGATTTGCCTGAACGGTACTGAACCCCGTAATAGCGGGCAAGGGATATCCTACCAATTGGTTGGAAGAACGGTTACGATACCAGCTTATCCCAAGATTCAGTTTATCTTTGAAAAAACCTAATTCCAGTGCGGCTTCCAACTTTTTGTTAACTTCCCAAGAAAATGAGGGGTTAGCCAGGGAAACGGGGTATAACCCTCCTGGGCCAGGGGTTGCCTCGTATGCATCCAAATAACCGTAATCGCCAATCTGATCATTTCCCGTACTACCATAACTACCCCTTAATTTTCCAAATGACAGAAATGGCAGCGCATTTGTAATTAGTTCTTCCTCGGTAAAAATCCAAGCTGCACCTATGGCTCCGAAATTCGAAAAACGGTTTTCCGGACCGAAGCGGGATGAGCCGTCACGTCGACCTGTGAAATTTATAAATACTTTTTTCTTCCAGTTTGTTCCTATTCGGGCAAAGACTGCAGCATATCTGTACTGATTTGTTTGGCTTGAAGCATTAATTACCCGCTCAGCTGCATCTAAATTTCCAATAAGTGATTCCGTTACATAACCGGATCCCTGGTATCTAACCTGGCTATTCGTATTTTCCTGAAAGGTTCCACCTATTATAGCATCTAAATTGAAATCACCGAAATTGTCATTAAAGATCAACTGAGGTTCAAGAATCCAGGATTTTCTATGGGAATTTAAATGAAAAGAATTGTTAGGTTCTCCTGCCGAAGGATTATATGACCTGCCTGGGCGTTTCATTAACTCCTGACTTTCATAATATGTATAACCAGCATTTAATCGTACCTGAAGGTTATTTAGAATTTGGTAGGATAGACCAATGTTGGACAATAAATTGTTGGTTTCCGTTCTGCCGCGATTATAGTAACCGGCCAGAGGGTTTTCTAAATCTGCTACTGCCCATTCTTCCCAATTTAAACTACCATCTTCAGTAAAAAGATCAGGTGCATTTGGAGGCAATAAAACTGTTGACGAACTTATACTATTGCTCCAGAAAAGATCATTTATATCCACCCCGTAATTCGCAGAAAAATTGAGTTTTAGTTTTTCATCTTCAGATGAATGGTCAAGGTTAAAATTACCAGTTATTTTATTGTAAGTATTATCTCCTGGATAGACCGTGCCCTGAGAAAAATAAGAGCCACCTAATCTGAAGAAAGTTTTATCGCTCCCTCCTGAGAAGGAAATATTGGCATTGGTGGTTTCAGCAGTTCCACCATAAAAGAAGTCTTGCCAGTCGGTGTAGCGATCCTGATCCCAAGTTACCAAATCATAAGCATTTTGTGCTGTAGGTTCAACCCCGTCGTTTTCAAAAGCTACTCTTCTAACTTTCAGGTATTCTTCAGTATTTAATAGATCCAGCCGATTGGGAACTGTGGCTACGCCGGTATAAAACCTGGCTTCTAGCCCTGTTCCACGTTGTTTCCCGGTTTTAGTGGTAATCAAAACAACTCCGTTAGCCCCACGCGACCCGTATATAGCAGTAGCATCGGCATCCTTTAAAACTTCAATACTTTCTATATTGGAAACATTCAGGTTATTGAGTGGGTCGATACCAGCCGTTCCTATTATTGAATTGGTTTCTACCGGTGTAGAATTTACTGGAACCCCGTCAATAATATATAAAGGGTAGTTTCCTTCTTCACGAAGGCTGTTTGTGCCCCTTATTCGGATAGTTGAAGCGGTGCCGGGATTACTGCCTCCCGCAGTTATTTCTACCCCGGCCATTCTCCCTTGTAAGGATTGTATTGGGCTCACCACCGGTTGCAGTTCTATTTCCTCTGCAGTAACTTTAGAAATATTCCCTGTTTGTTCCCTTTCAGTAGTGGTATAATATCCAGCATTAATTTTTACTTCGCCAAGTGAGGCAACATCTTTTTCCAATTGAACATTTATCTCTGCATTATTTTCTACCGGGATTTCTACTGTTCTGAAACCTATATAGGAAAAAACCAAAATGCCATTAGCAGGAGCAGTGATGTTATACTCGCCATTCAGGTTAGTTATTGTTCCTCTATTGATATTTTTAACCTTTACGGTCACGCCTGGAATAGGAAGGCCGTTTTTATCTTCTACTACACCCGAGATTTCTTTCTGAAAGGGCAGGGGAATAGTAGTTGCTGCAAATGCAGCCTTGGACAGAAAGAATAGTATCCCGCCAAGAATAATTAGCGCCACCCATTTAAGGCGCGAGTAATTATTTTTCATAATTTCGTGTGGTATTTAAATGAAACATTGTTTTATTTAAGCTTAGGCCTTCCCCACTCAGACGCCAATCTTTAGTAAGGGAAGGCTTTTTAGCTTAATACCTTTAACTAAGGCTAATTCACTTTTCTTTTCATAAACAATTTCTTTTTTTTAAAACTTAACGACCCTATTCGTTAACACCTATTAACCCAAATTAATACTCCCAGTGCCTCAAAGAGGCCCCACCCAAAGCTGTTATTAAATAATAGGGCACATAACAGCAACCCACGGGATTGTTTATAAGATTTTCTCGTTCCCGCAAACGAGAGAATTAGTGAATACAGTAATAGCTACTGCCGACCTCTTTGGCCTAATATAATGTAGGGGCAAAAAACCTGCTCCGCTTACCTACGAAATTAAACTTCGCGTTTGCACGAAGAGAAAAAACCTACTACATTTATAGCAGTGCGAATAACCATATTATTGTAGTGGCCTAAATCCCTATTGCTACCTTATTTAGTTAACTCTTGGATAGCGGGCCGGTATGATCGGGCAAAAGGCTTGGCTTTTTGCTACCGGTTACGCCACATTATTCTGGCGCACATATTATGTTCTTTAAGATAGATTGAAGGGGATGAGATTGTACCTGTTCAGGGCTACAATTGGTGATTACCGCTGATAAGGATTTGCAGTGGGGGTGCTTTGATAGATTTGCTTTACTCGTTTTCATATACCTCAATAGCTTATGATGAACAAGTTTAAAAAGCGAAAAGGCTGGAATTCTACCTCCAACCTTTGTCCAGGCGCTAGCAAGCCTACAACACGGTTTTCAGTAGAAACCAGCCTAAAGAATTGTGCAAAGTTACACAATATCTTTAGACGTGGGTTTAATTCTACCGCCTCGTGTTGTGTCGAAATGCTAGCTTCGGACGCTGAGGCTCATTAAACTCACAATCTATATATAATAGATGTAGTAATCAAGTTAAACAGCACAACAAGTGCTTAGTAATAACTATGCTAATTTAAAAAGTTAGTTCGTACTAAGCAAATGTTTTTGAATATTTTTTCAAAATGGCAAAAAAAATTGCTCCAAAATCAAAAATAGAATTGAAAATAGTTAAGCTCGTGAAGGCGAGGAGAAGCAAATTAAATCGGAGCCAGTCAGATATTGCAAAACTATTTGGGGTTACCCGAGGCTACATTGGACAAATTGAAATGGAAAGCTACTCCAGCATGTATTCTTTTGATCAATTAAACGAACTGGCAAAATACCTTGAATGTAGTATAAAAGATTTTATGCCTGAAAATCCACTATAAACAGCTTATTATGGGTATTTAATTTTCCTTTTTATGGTTCTCCATATTTTTCCTTCTTAAAATGCTAGTATTTTTATAGAAAACAACTAATATCCTGTAGATTATTTGGTCGAATATGTATATTATGAAACCCTTTATTATCGCAAAGAATAATTTGTTAGATGACCAGATTTAGAGATATCCCATTTCCGAGATCATATAGATATAGTTCAGATTCAGAACATATTCCATTAGAGTTTTATGAAGAAGCTTTTCCTAAAGCTAAGCAAATTGATTTGTTACTTGGATATTTTAGTTCTAATGCTATTAGAGTTCTTTCTAAAAGCTTTGCTGAATTTCTCCTTAATGATGGTAAAATAAGAATAATTACAAATCACATATATAGTTTAAAAGATCATCAGGAACTTTTAAATTCCAGTCTTTTAAAGGAGGAGGATAAAATAATCGAAATTTTTTCTGATTTAGAGCATTTGGAGAACGTCTTAAGCTCTCACTCCCAGCATTTTTTTGATTGTTTAAGGTTCTTGCTCAAGAATAATAAACTTGAAATTATGCCGGTTAAATTTAATAATGTAGACCTCGCACATTGTAAACGAATGATTCTTTTCGATGGAGAGGAATACATATCAACAGAAGGCAGTATAAATTTTACTCTTCCTGCGTTACTAAAGAACTCTGAAAGCTTTCAAGTTGAAACACCTTGGAATGGAAATGTTAGCCGTGAGAGAATTGAAGATGAAAGAGAGAATTTTAATAAAATCATTAATAAGGTACATCCGAATTATAAATATATTTCACCTGATAAAATTGAAGTAGTAATTAATGCATTGGGAAGAGAAAAAGAAATAAGAGATCTTTTAGATGACTCAATGAATCTGAATAATGAAGTTTATAGTAAAAAAGTTCAGGAAATTCTTAAAAAGAAGAAGTTAAGATTTGAAGAGAAAATTCAAGAAATAAGTCAAACACCTAAATTCCCTTATTTTGAAGGACCTAGAGAGTATCAAAAAGATGCTTTTAAGGCTTGGGTGAAAAATAATTATTCTGGAGTCTTTGCTATGGCTACTGGTACAGGAAAAACAATAACATCTTTGAATTGTCTATTAAATATTTATAAAAAGGAACAAACTTACAAAGCTATTATATTAGTTCCTTCCATTGCTTTATTAAATCAGTGGGAAGGGGAAGTCAAATCCTTTAATTTTAATAATATTCTTAAAGTTGGAGGAGGTAATAAATGGGAAAAAGGTTTAGCAAATTTTGTTAGCAATCTTTCATGGGGTGTTTCGAAAGATCTAATTATCATAACTACATATGGGAGTTTTGTGACTGATAAGTTTCAAAAATATTTTAAGAAAATACAGGATAGTTTTATGTTAATTGCTGATGAAGCTCATAATATGGGGGCAAATCAAATTAAAAAAGGATTAGAAAATATTAAAGTAAAGAAAAAAATAGGACTATCAGCAACACCTAAAAGAATTTACGATCCCAAAGGCACCGATGCAATAGATTATTTTTTTGGAGATAAACCACCATATACATATTCATTCACGATGGAGCGAGCTCTAAATGAAGAGCGTCTGACAGAATATAAGTATTATCCAAAAATAGTAGAATTACAAAATGAAGAACTTGATCGTTATATAGAAATATCCCAAAAACTTTTAAGATATTTTGACTTTAAGAAAGGAGAATTTAAAAAGGATCCTATGGTTGAAAAGTGTAAGCTTCCCCTAATTAGAACTGCTTGATTGTCCAAAAATATCATTTTTCATTCTCCTGGCGGTACCGCCAGGAGAATGAGTTTTTGCGTATGCTACGGGGGCCATTTTTCCCAGTGCATTATGTGGCCTTACATTGTTGTAATCTTCCATCCAGGTCTCGGTTTGTTCCCTTACCTGATTGAGATTTTCAAAAAGGTACTTATTGAGAACGCCCCTTCGATAGGTTCCATTGAATCGTTCTATAAAAGCATTCTGAGTTGGTTTCCCGGGTTGAATATACTGAAAGTCGATTTCTTGCATCTGGCTCCATTCTGAAGCGATCTTAGCAACAAATTCAGGTCCATTATCCATTCTTATTTTTTGAGGTTTTCCTCTGCGATTAATTAAATGGTTTAGTACCCAGACCACACGTTTGCTGGGCAGTGAAAAATCAATTTCTATATGCAATGCTTCCCGGTTGTAATCATCGATTACGGTTAAACCACGGAAGCGCCTTTTATTTTCCAGAACATCGGTTACAAAATCAATACTCCAGCTACGATTAGGAGCTATGGGAGCCTCCAGGGGTTCTTTAACTCTGGCAGGTAACCGCTTTTTTACCTTTCGTCTCAAACTTAGGCCAAGCTTTTTATAGACCCGGTATACCCGTTTATGGTTCCAGGGCTTGCCTTCATTTCTTAGACGATCGTAAGCCATCCAAAAGCCTTCTTCGCTATGTTCTTTAGCTTTTTGTTGTAAGGCCGCTTCAATAGCAGTATCGTCCTTTGGAATCGGCCTGTAATAAAAAACGCTTTTACTCATATTTAAAACACGGCACGCCCTGCTAATACCGTAATGCGTAAGTTCTTTGGCAATGGTTCTTTTACGGCAGGGCTTTAAAGCTTTTTTTCAATGATTTCTTTGGCCATTTGATGATCCAGAGATAGATTGGCATACATCTGCTTCAGCCTTCGGTTTTCCTCCTCAAGGTCCTTCAGGCGCTTCAGCTCTTTGCCGTTCATTCCGCCATAACGTTCCCGCCACTTGTAGAATGCAGCTGTACTAATGCCATATTCACGGCTGATTTCTGCGGCCGTTTTTCCGTTATCAAATTCCTTTAAAATCTTTGCGATTTGCTGTGGTGTATATCTACTCTTCTTCATAATTACGGTTTAAAGTTATAAAATATATTATACTTTTAAACAGTTCGTTTTTAAGGGAAGCTTACAAAAGCTACTTCTTTGGAGAAAAAATATTATACATAAGGCTCATAATAAAGTTGAAAGCTTCAAGGAAATAGTAAAAGAACTTACTGAATCCAAAAAGCTAAAATATGTATTTACATATGTACCTGAAGGATATATTTATGATGAATACGGAGAAGAAGAAAGATTGCTTAATGATTTTATGAGAGCAGCTGTAGAAGTAAATCAAAACCTAAAGATAAATTCATATACAGCTAAAGATGAAGATCTAAAAGGTATATTGAGAGGTTTTTCAGATGGTAAAATAGAGATGCTCTTTGCAATGAAAATGCTTGATGAAGGGGTTGATGTACCTAGAGCGGAAGTTGGTATTTTTGCAAGTAGTACAGGCAATCCAAGACAATTTATCCAAAGAAGAGGTAGATTGCTTCGTAAGCATAAAGATAAAACGAATGCTCTAATATATGATATGGTTGTTGTACCACCCTTAAACGATCCTAATACCGAATATTATAGAATGGAAAGGGATCAAGTGAAAAATGAATTGCGTCGTGTTGCTTATTTTTCTAGTCTTTCTATGAACTTTTATGATACCAAAAATAGTTTACAAGATATATGTCAAAAATATGACTTGAACATTGATGAAATAATCCAGGAATTATGAGTAAGAGAAATGAAATCTTAAGAGAAATTTTAAATGATGAAGAGGTTATTAAAAAATATAATCTTAGCGAAACCGAGGTAAAAAACCTTACCACATCCGGCCCATATCATAATAAGATTATAGAGATATTAGCTACAATAATTAATGAAAATGATAATAATCGTTCAGCTAGACAGATATATCCTATTATCAAAAACATTCATAAAATTTAAAAAATGGCATCAATAATAAATAGCATATCTTTTAAAAACTTCTTCAACTATTATGGTGAATTTGAAGATAATAGATACGAGCTTGATGAAGGTATAAATATTATAGTTGCTGATAATGGCGCCGGTAAATCAAAATTTTTTAATGCCTTTCTATGGTTATTTTATGATCAAATATTGGATTCTGATACTAAGAAGAAAATAAATATTAAAAATGCCGGTGTAAAAGTAGTTTCAGATAAGGCTAAAAGTGAAACTTCAATTAATAATTATGTTGAATGTGGAGTTATGTTAGAATACACTAGTGGCACCAGATATAAATACCAGATAATTAAATCATTTTCAGCAACCCGGATCGACGAACAAATTACTGATGAAAAAAGTTGGCAATTTGTAATGAATGATATAGAAGTAAACAAGACCGAACTTGTGTTGCATAGATATAAACCCGTCTATGATGAAGATGAGAAAACCAGGATCATTAATGGTCTAATAATGAAAGCATTCAGGAAATATTCTTTTCTACAAGGAGAAGAAGTTGATGACATTATAGACTTTAGTAAAAAAGAAAGTATTGAGGAAGCGGTTGAAAACTTAACTGATATAAAAAAGTATGAACAAATCCATGAACTATTAGAAGAATTTAAAGGAAGGGCATTTAAAGATCTTCAAAAACAACTTAAAGCAAATAATGCACAAAATGAAAGGTTTGATAGTGCTGTATCAGAGAAAGAGAACATTGAAAACCAATTAGATCAAGAAAAAAACAAGTTAGAACAATGGAATGAAACTCTTCAAGCTGCCCAAGATGAAAAAAATGAATTGGATAAATTATATGCTAATGCAGAAAAAAGAAAAGAATTAGACGATAAACTTAAGCCGTTAAGGAAGAGACTTAGAGAAAAACAAGAAGAGTTTGAAACATTTCTCGATAGAATCAACAACCGTTTTTTTGATGGTAATTTTGCGTGGATAGCTCTGGGCTTTGAAAATGAAATTGAAAAATTTAGGGAACTTAATGATAAATATATCGAAAGCAGATATGAAAAAAAAGCTTTGAAAGAGGTTGAAGACAATCCAAACGAATATTTCCATTTTCTTCCTGAAAACTCGCCAGATTCTGTCTCTCTCCAAAATATGATTGATGACGAACATTGCTATGTATGTAACAGGGAAGCTAAAAAAGGAACACCTGAATATAAAAATATAATTAAGCTTAAAAACAGACCTAAGGATAAGCAATCGGAAAAGCCATTTGTGAAAAATGATTTGAAGAATTTTTTTGGAGAACTTCAAATTAATGCCCAGCCTTTTTATAATAAATTTGATGGCATAAGAGACTCCATTATTAAGACAAAAGAGAAAGAGAATGAATTAATAGAAAATATAGAGAAATTAAAAAGCCGAATTAAATCAATCGATGATGATAGAAATTCTATTTTGATAACTGGACATGATGCTGAGCAATCTGCACGCGATATAATTAATAACTATACCGGAGCTGTTCGAAGAATGGAAAATGCCAACAGTAAAATTAATGATATCATTATCCCAAAAACAAATAAACTTAAAAAAGATTTGAAAGCCATCAATGATGAAATAAAAAGTATTAATAAATCAAATGATATTCCGAATGGCTTTAATGAAAATTATGAGGTACTTAGTGATCTAGAAGAAGCCTCAAATAAGGCAAAAGAAAGGGTTTTTGATGGTATGATAGATTTACTTGAAAAACATGCTAATGTTCATTTTAAAAATTTAATCAAGAATAATGACCTATCTGGGGGAATTTTGAAGTTTGAGAAAAATCCAAATGGTTTGATAAATTTTAATTATTTAGATAGCAATGGGAATTCTGTTTATGGAAGTTCAGAAGGTTTTCAACGTATGAAAAAATTTTCAGTAGTAATGGCTATTATCTCAGCTAATAATGCAGAGTATAATTATCCATTATTGGCAGATGCACCTATTTCTGCTTTCGGTGAAGGTTTTACCGAAGGTTTCTTTGAAGCTATTGGAGATGTTTTCCCCCAAAGTATTGTGTTGGTAAAAGAACTCTATAAAAGAGAGGAGGACATAAAAATTAATGAATTAGGCAAGAAATTATTGAAAGATCCTAAAGTAAAAACAATGTATGTAAATCACGTTCCAGAAAATGCAGAACAAATTGATTTAGTAACAACACAAACCAAATTAAAATGACAGCACAAGAGTTTAGAAACGCCATTTTACTCAAGCGGCCAAGATACGCAAAAAGTAAAATTCCAGTTATAGAAGCTTTTGCAAATAAAGGCCAATCCAAATCTGAATATAGCCAATTTGGGCCTATCTATGAGCTTTATATTTATGCTTTTAGACTTGGGTTAAAAAAAGGTTTAAAACTGCCATTGCCACCACGGAACTCAACACAAGACTTTATTGAAATAGGAAAATGGAAGAGGGACTCTAGCCTAGTTGATTTTCTGTTGATGATAATTTTCAGCCATTGTGATGACATCGGTTTTAACTGGAATGAATTAGAAGATATGGACGAAAAAGAACTCAATCAAGTTGTGGGTAATATCATAGATTTTATTGAAAGTTATGCTAATGGTGGCTTACAATACATTCAAGAAGAATGGGAAAATGATAATTTGATTAATTCGAGTTATTTGTTTGTTGACTTATATAAGTAATTCAATTCAGACAGAGTTTATTTTACGCCCCTTTAAATCAGAGAGTTTTTCTTTATTTTCCATGCATTACGTTAAATAACCAAGTTTAAATGTTTGATCAGTCTAATTTCAAAGATACGCAAGAACATAGTTCTGATTTAGCATTAATTATTGTCCAATTGGGTTACAAGGGAGTATATGATTGGTTAATGATTGCATCCGGTATTTCAAACGTTGAATTTAGTTGGAATCGGTTTGATAAAACCGGAGCTAAGGAATGGTGTCGGCCGGCTTATGAATATGATAAAGAACGCGGTGATATTAACCAAAAGTATATAACAGAATTAACCACATTTAACTATATATGGGGGGCTTTCGAAAATTTAATATCCGAAATTTTCACACAGACCCAAATTAACAAAAAAGGAAAAATTAATTTAAGTTTGAAAGCTATGGATTTTAATGATCCCCCTGTATATGGATATGAGTATATAAAAAGTGAGTTTTCATCTTGTTTTAGAGAGGCAGTTAATGAACATTTGTATATCTATCCCGAGAAACATTTTAGTAATGAGGAATTAAAAATAATTTATCAGTTACGCAATAAATTTGCTCATGGGGATTTAAGATTTCCTGAATCAATGAAATCTAATTCTGATTCACCTCCAATAATTATTGAACTTGTCAAAGCTAGCTCACGAATAATATTATGTTATATTCAAGGCTTAATTCTATTAAATGAGAAAGGAGGCGTGGTTTATTCCTTCATTGATAATTTATTTAATAACCCCAAATGGGAGGAGTTAGATGATGACTATCTAAACAGCAGTTATATCCTTAGTCGGTTACATTTAAAAAAGGTGCCAGAAGATGATTTTGGTCTAACTCTTTTTTATGATTACTATTACAATTTACCAATCTAAAGATTATTGAGGCTACTGAATTTAAGTCTTTACAAGTTCTAGCTTTCACAATTTTAGGTAATATGTTCAATAACTTTTTTTAAAATATGATTAGAATATTGATTTGCAAAATGCCAATCAGAACTCCCTAAATATCTAGGTGCCGTTTTAGAGGTATCCGAGATTATTTTAAAAGATTCAAATTCGGGTTCATAATTGGTATAGTATGAATTTAATAAAAGTGAAGGAGACTTCTTCAATAAAATATGCAAGGAATGTTCAACAGCTTGAGTTAATGTTTTCCACTTAATATCTGGATATAATTCCCTTATCTCCAAAAGTTCAATTGATATTAAATTTACCTTTTCAAAGTAATTATAATTATTTTCAATTGATTTAATTTTTCTTGAAAAAGTACCACTTTTATTGAAATGTTGTACCCATCGTGAAAAACTAATTTTTTGGGTCTCGCCTACATAGATAACATCTTTTGAAAATATAAAATATACAAATGACCCATTAAGTTCGGGCTTGGTTGAAGTCCTAATCTTCGCCTTCATATAAATCTTGGTTGTTGTTTACCCAATTATCTAATTGGTTGGAAGAAGATCTATTAAATTTATTAAAAACTTCTATGGCAAGGTCCGCATTCACATCCATGAATTTCTGTATTGTTTGATTTTCTCCAACTGCCAAAGAAAAAATTAATGCTTCGAGAGATTGCCTTTGAGAAGATCCTTTTTCAAATTTTGATATAACTAGATCGTAAAATGGGTGATTAGTGTTAATTAGAACATAAGTTCCTTCTACTCGATCCATAGCTCTTTCGTACAAATTTCTACCCCTATTCCAATAGCGCACTCTTCTAAAAATTTGTTCATCCCCATCTTCCTGATAATCTGGATTATCCTCATTCTCATATTTTTCAGAATCTTGCTCTAATTTTGCTTTTCTATCTAGAACCTCTTGAGCAGATATTTCTCCAGTCTCATCCTCTTCCTCTTCCAGAGTTGAGTTTTTACTATTAAATTCTTCACCTTCGGTACCTTTGTTTTTGTAGTCTCGAAACTTTTCATCACATAGTCTAAATAATTCTTGAGATTGTCCTCTAGGAACTTTAGTCATCAAATCTATTGTTTGCTCAACTTCATCGGACACAGTTAAATGTTGCTTAGAAACATCTACCCCGAAAAGTTCATCATGCTCGGTAGAAAAAGAAATTTTAGCACGGAAACCGTATAGTCGGCTTTTAAAAAGTTTCTCCCCCCACTTTATTAACCTTCCATTTCTATAAAAATAGAAACCACTATTTTTTGCACCGACTTGATACTTTTTAATGTTATTCTGTTCTTCTGGAGTAAAAGCTGGATAGGTTTTCATTGAATCCTTAGGGAAAATTGTCGCTTGAATTTTTATTTTTTCCCCTTCGGGGTTTAGAGGGTTTTCAAACTCATCATCCAGGACTTTGCAGGGTTTTTTACAATCATAACTTTCTTTTACAAATGACTCTAAAGATTCCTGCCAAAAAAGCATGTCTTTGGATTTAACACTTTTCTTTTTAAGGATTTCATTACTATCCTCTCGAAGGACATGAATATCAAATTGAGCATTTTTTTTATTTAAATAATCACAATAGCTCACTCCTGATCTTTCGGCAACTTTTTCCATTATTTTGCCAGCAGAAACTTTACTAGTGTAAGTCAGCTTTCGAAATGTTACCACAGTGCCCGATTGGAATTCTTTCAACATTTCAACTTGCTCAGTTGAAGGCTCCTCTATTTCATATCCAAATTCATCTTTATCTCTAATCACGTCCCTATCTAAGAAAAACTTTTTACTAAGATTCTCATTAGTTTTGCTAACGACTTCAATTCTTCTTCCTAAAGAAAACCCAGCTGATTTTAGTCCTAATCCGTATTTAGATAGGCTATGGTCTTTATATTCCACATCAGAGCCTAATTGCAATGCTTTCTTAATTCCTGAATTATCCATTCCATTGCCATTATCTACTATCTGAATTTTCTCAATATTTTGAGCATTATTTAGACTTTTACCTTTTTTCATAAAAAGTCTAATAGTAATATTACTTGCTTCTGCAACTACTGAGTTGTCAACAATATCCATAATAGCTGAACTTGGACGGTAGCCAATTTTTGAGATTGCTTCACAAATCCTATCTGCATTAATTGAAAGTTTTTCGAAATTACTCATATTTTCACGCTATTTGTTTTCTAGTATTAAATCTAAGGCATTCGTATATATAGGTAATAGTTCCTTTTCTACACCATACTCTTTTTCAATCATGATGTTTATTATTTCCGGACCATCAATTAATACGATTGGTACGGAACCTGGATACATAGATTGATCTTTAGCTTCTTTAGTAAACCTTGAAGTGGTAAAAAATATACCTTGCTGATACTTACCCTGAATATCACCTTTAAATTGACTGAGTTTGGGCCGACTAACCGGTTTTGACCAGCGTTTACATTCAAAAGCAACAGGCATAGCAGTTAATCCCATTTTTAGATTACCGTAACCATCAATTCCACCATCTTTAGAATAACTGGTGATATTTACATTTTTAAAACCATAGGCTTTTAATAGCCCTTTACAAAAGTTTTCAAATACTTTAGGATCTATGGAAGACAATTGTTTTAAAATATCATTCCTGAAATCTGAAAGATAGCTTTTATGTAACTTAATTATTTGGCGAGAATTAGATTCTACTTCAACCTTTTTTTCTTCGAATTTATTACTCTTTTCTAACGGTGAATTTTTTAGCCAAAAGGTTCCATCCTCTAAAAAAACAAAATACTTTTTTTTATGTGAAGATGGGAAATCTATATTTTGACTTTGCCTGCGTAAAAGCGTTCTGACTATATGTTCGGGATTATCAGTATTAAAGCTATACAGATTATCTTCCTTGATTTTTTGGTAAATCTCTTTTATTCTTAGTGGTTTACTCTCTCCCTTAAGTACTTTAATAATGACATTTCTAAGTAACTCCTTTTTTGCCATTATAAATCTGTTAATCCTTTATTGATTAGATCTGTCAAAAAATCAAACCCGTCAATATTATCTTTTTCCTGGAAATCGGAATTAATTAAACGTAAGCCATCATCTAAATGGAGTTTTACATACCTGGCAAGGTCTTTATTGGAAATGTGAATGCTATAATGAAGGGCAATCATACCTGTATAATAATCTATATACTCCCCAAACAAAACTTCTTTTGCATATTCCTTACCTTGTGAGTCACTCAATTCTTCCAGCGATAGTTTACGATCTTTTGAAAGTGAATAGCTAATGGCAATACGCGCAATAGTATTTTCTGCCCCGAGATTAAATTTCCGGGTCAGTTTTGAAACGACCTCTTTATTCTCTTTACTGGTTTTAATATGCTTGAGCACTTGTTTCTTTTTTGAATTCTAAGAATAACTGATCTGCAGCTACAGGTTCTATCCGTGAGCCTTGTTTTGAATTTTGAATTAAAAAAGCCTGGTTTAAGTGGGGCGTAATTAATTTAAACTCAGCTTCCGATAATTCTTTTTCCAGTAAAGGGAAAAGCACAACCTGTTCAGAAATGGTAGGGTAAAACTCCTGAATTATATTTTCAGCGTGAAATTTATCAAATTTTTGCAAAGGACTATCAATAAAAACAGGAAAATTTATCCCAGATTCATCAACTAAAGCTTTTAATAGGGCTGTAGCATATAATTGTTGCTCACCTTTAGATAATGCATCCTTATTTATAATATTACCAGTATTACTAATTAAATCAATATCCATTACTTCCTCCCGGATTGATACCCCTACTTTTTCAATAAAGTTATTTTTATGCATAAGGCGTTTTAGCCCCATTAAAATAGCCTTTTGAAGCGAGTATCGTTTTTCTTCCTTAATCCGAGTGATTATTGTATTTATCTTTACGAGCAAGGTTTCGGTTACCTTATATTTCTTTTCGTCAGTTTGCTGAAGCTTAAAATTCTTTTCAAATTCCGAGGCCTTCATCTTTAGGGAATTGATTTCTTGGGTTTGGGCACCGAATTCGGCAATTAGATTTTCCTTTTTAACTAAAAGTTCGTGAATTTCATTTTCAACATCCTTTTTTTCTTCCCTTATTTTCTTGGCTAAGTGGTTGTTCTTACGAACTTCACCTTGTTTGATCTTTTTTAAGGCTCGGTTTAATAGGATTTTATTCGTTTTTTCTTCCTGTACTATTTTATTGAAATCTTCTTGGAAAGAAGTTTGAATATAATCTAATAAGGTTTGGAATTTTCGCAATTTTTCCTCTGAAAAATCAAGTAAAATCTCTGTGTTACCAGGTTCAGCTTTTGATTCCGTCATTGTACTCGTTCTAAAAGTTTCATTTAAAGATTGATTAATCTTTTCCTGAATCTCTTTATCTAAATCAAGACTATTAAGGCTAGTCACAAATTTTTCAGAAAAATTCTTTAACTCCTTTTCCAGAATTTTGGGATCTAGTTTGTTAGATTTTAATTTAGCTTCAAGTTTTAGTTGTTTATCAAGCCTTACTAAATGTTTTCCGGAAATAACCAAAGGAGCTATATCTAAATGTTTTTTAAGTTTTCTTTTTAGATAATCTGAATTTTCTTTAAGGTTGTCACGTTTTAATTTTAATTCGTTTAAATCTTCTAGACTCAATGAATTACCCTCCCTAATTAGTTTTTCTTGTAGGCTATCATTCCGAGATTTTAATTCATTTACTTTTTGATCAACCTTATCTTGTTGCTCCTGATTATAAGTTATTAACTTAGTTTTTTCAGCTATTTTAGCATCAAATTCATCCAGTTGAACTTTCTGTAATCCATCGACTCCACTTCTTCTAAGTTTAGATAAAAGTGATTCTAGATTTTTACGAAGTTCTTCATATTTCTTTATTCCCAGAACTTCGGAATAAGCTCGGCTTAAATTTCTTAGTTCGTTCTTTGAGCGGGCTTCAGCAAGGGAAACTATCTTTTCTGCATCAAAAAAGAAAAATTTGGCTATTTCTCTAGGTAGAATAAAATCATTGATAAAAATTTCATAACCAACTTCTTTTGTTAGCTCATTTTCAGCACCGTCTATTAACACTTCCAGGTTTTCCTCGCCGCTTTTAATGTTATATGATCGAGTGATAGTAACCCGTTCACAAGGTATTGACGGAATGCTAACGTCAGTGAGTTCTATTTTTACATAGCAAAGGTTATCCTCTAAATTACTATCATCCCCAAGATTAATCTTTGCTTGATGATTAAAAAGATCATTTAGATAATTTTCATAACCGCCAGCACTTTTAATATCTTTTCGATATTTTTCCTCTACCTGCGCCATCAACCTTCCGTAAAATGCCCACACCAGGGAAGTCAGTAAGGTAGTTTTTCCATAACCATTTTTACCGGCAATAATGCTTAGGTTTCTTTTATCCTTACTGCTAAAACTAATAGAATTATGCCCGTGATAAATACGGAAATTATGCAGACTAATTTGAGCTATTTTCATGAATCGGAAGCATTAACAAAATTCTCTATTCTTCGCTCTACATCGTTATGTAAACCATATTTAGAAAGCATAAGACTTTTAGTTTCCTGGATACTGAGCAAATTATCGATTAACTGATAATAATTAGAATCCTCTTCACATACTTCTCTTAAGATTCTTTGTTCGGTATCATCTAAAGAATTAAAATGGTTAGTGCTTATGTCTTTATTATAGACTCTTCTATAAATATCACCTACATTATGCTCAAAAATCATATCTCTATTCCAGGTTACCTGTATAGCAATTAGTTCTTGATTTGAAATCAAGGTTACATGCGGCTTATCATTCTGCACCTTTTTTTGCACCCTTAATAACTCCTCTAACAAATGAGCTCTATACCATGGATAATATGGACCATACTTTCGACCATCCTCAGTTATAGCAACTTTTCCATTCCTATTTTTATCTGAACGTTTATCCTGATCATTTCTTTCCCGCTGCATTTTATCCCTAAAATCTAGTAGAGGCCTCATCCATTCCTGGCCATTGTCAATAAGGGCCGACATAGATTTATCTTTTTTAACGACCGTACAGGTCCAACAACCAAAACGGCTTTGGCCACAGGAGGCATGCTCTTTGTTAGTCACCACAGTGGGACACTCGTAGTCATCGGCACTGGCATCCGCATAAATTTTAAAAAGTATAGAGTTATCAAATCCCCAGGGAGACTTAACAGCGTTTATAATGTACCATATTTCTTCTAACATTAATTCTTTAATGGGAGCGTACACATAAGTATTTGCTGTAGAGTTGTGCTTGGAAAGCCTTTTACCCCGAACTTCATGTTTCCTCATGGAGCGTTCCCGGGTCTTACTTTCTTCATAGCGAGTTCCTAGTAAAACAATAGCTTCTCCTTTTTCATCTATCTGTTCTAGAAGGAAATCTGAAGTTGGGCTTATTTTTAGTTTAGTGGTACACCATCTAAAAGTGTTGTTTGGAACTGGATATCCTTTTCCAAGTACATTAATCCAGTAAGATTCTTCCAGTTTAGGCGTTGTCTTTTTGACAAAAATAGGTAAATTTTGTTCCCTTGCTTCTTTATCTATTTTCGCAAGCACATCGTCCGTATACGAAGAAATAATGGGATTTTCTACCATAGTATCATTACAAACCACATAAACCGGGCGGCGTAATTGAAAAGGGTATGGTTGATTTTCTCTTATTCTCTGAAGGGCGATCCATACCAGGGTAAGTAATACCGTGGAGTCTTTGCCGCCACTAAAGCCTATAATCCAAGGTCTTTCAGAAGTATCAGCAAAGGCGTATTGATCTATAATCTCGTCGATTATTCCTTCTATTTTTGAGCTTTTTATTTTTTGCATGAATGATATCTTTCAACTATAAAAATATGGAAAAAGTCCTCTTTAAAACGACTTTTAAGTTCCGTTTGTTAACAAATTGCCACCTGATAGTGTTGATATATTTAATTTAAATAGAATAAAAAAAGGGGGAAAATCCCCTGTTTGTTTTCATTTAAAAAAAATAATTTTAATCTATAAATTTTAAGCGATGTCAAGTTTAAAAGAATTAAAACCGTCATTTTTTAATTTCGATATATTCTGAAACCGCTGGAAATTTTTTTAAACAATAAACTATTCAGAATATGCATAAAAAAATTCTTTTAATAATCGGTCTGTGTGTATTTCTAAATACCGGTTGTTCCTCTGTTCAGTATACGAATCCAAGTGGTGAAAAAACAGCTGGAATTTTAACTTACCCTCCTAAACCATACATATTAGTAGAAAGAGGGTATACTGAAACCGAAGGTGATTCCGAAACTAGTGTTAAAGGTGAAATAAAAGTTTCTTTAATTTCATTACCGGACACTGAAAAACCTTTATATCTAAAGCAAAAGAGTGGATTAGGCTCAACTGAGTTAAATCTGACACTGGAGAACGGAATGATCAAAACATACGGCTCGAAAGCAGATACCAAAATTCCTGAGACAATAACTTCCGTTGCTGGTTTAATTTCTAGTATCTCAGGAATTGGTACTCCTCAGTCAGAAGCAGACAAAGAGGGGAAGAGTCCAACTTTTGAGCTCTATGAAATAAATATGGAAGATTCGAAGTTGGTTCTTACCAAAGTTGAAATCCAATAAGTAGAATCATTTTTTCATATTATTCATACTTGCAATGTTCATTTGTCTTTTAAAATGGACATGGTAATTTTTCGTATTTTATAAAACAATGAGATGGAAACTAAATAAATATCGAGTTCACCTTAGAATGTTAGAAAGGTGGAAATTTGGATGACTTACTTTTTCCTAAGTCAAGTAACTATGGATAAATTTCAGGACAGGATAAACTATAGAGAATTAGGAATTTTCCATGTTGAAGTCCTTGCGCTAATTGCTTCAATCGTATTGGTTGTTTTTTATGCAGGAAACTTGATACCGGCAATCCTGGTTCCTTTCTTCTGTCGGTGGGCTAGTTCTACAATGTTTCAAATTCGACTGGTTTTTTCTGAAAAAATATAAGCCAAAAATCCTGATGATAAAGATGAATTTTTTATAAAGCTTAAATTGAATTTATGGACAACAAAGTCTGAAATTAAAGTTTCTGGTATTCATGTCTTAACTATCCTCTATCCTGCTAGAGTTTAACATTCACTATCTCTTACGGTTTTCCGTAATCTCCTTTATTTTATTGGTTTATATTTAGGAAACTGTATTTATCCCAGGGGGTTTATTTAAAAATCTATATTAAGCTGTATAAAACGAGTTGTAGTAAATTTTTTAGAATGGCACATTTAACAAATTACACATATTTCAAATTATGTAGAAAACTTGAAATTAAGCAAGAGGTTGACCTACAGCTATTTTTGGATTTCGTTTACAATGATCCTCATGTATATTACATTCTGAATAAGTTTGAGGTAAATTATCTATTCAATTATAAAGCGTTATTGGAAGATGAAAATAAATTTTATGCAGAATACTACCAAAAAGTTCCAGAACGAATCGATTCTAAAACATATGTGTTCGAGAGTGGAGGGAAACTAAAATATCACTTAACAAACGAATGTAAATTATTAGCCAAAGATTTTATTGATTTTAATATCCCACCTGAAATTAAAGAATTAGGAGAAAAAGTCGTTGAGGAATATAGAGATTGGTTCAAAGAAAAAAGATTTGCTGATCTTTATTATCAGAATAAACTGGAAAAATCTTTAGTGGTATTTCAATACAATATGAAATTTCCACCTAAATATAAAGTTCCTGTTCTTAATGAGAATTATGAATTAATAAAAAAAATTCCCAATTCAAATAATTTGAATTGTGACTACTCATTTGATAAGGATGATTTCTTAAAAAAGATGGATATATTAATAAAACAGTTTTACAATATATTTTCTTGTAAGACAACAAGAATAATTTCAAAATTCGATTATCTACGGAATAAAAGTGATGCAGAGGTAAAAGAAAAAATGAATGAAGTATTCTCATCAGGTTTTGTAGATAATTACGGAATTAAAAACCTTAAGGAAAAGTTTAAATATTCAAGAAAAATTAAGCTTGAAATAATTTCTAATCTATTGGAATTTTTTAGGTGGAACTTCAATTTAAAAGAAAAGGATTTTCAAAGATTAACATTGGAAAATTTTGGTCTGGAGTGCTGTAATAGCTGCAGCAAAGAAAAACTTGGAACAACATCGGTTCATGGCAAATAACGGGTTTGATCGAAAAAGTGTAATTTTAGAAAACCAAGGAAGAAACAATTAATCCGACAAGTTCGCGTACCTACTCCCGAAACTTGCGATAACCGCAAACCGTTGGTAAGAATATTTAAATAATTTTATGATTTTTAAAGAACTATCAATCAAAAACGAATCTAATCGTTTTCACGAACATCTCTCTTACCAAGAAAATGAAAGAATTATTTTATCGGGCATTTTTGGACTAGGAAAAACATATTTTATCACTAAATTTTTCCAAAATAATCAAGAAAAATTTATATCAATAAAGCTCAATCCAGTTAATTATTCTGTGTCCGGCAATCAGGATATATTTGAATTAATAAAATTTGATATTGGTTTTCAACTTCTTAGCTTGGATCCAGAATTCGAAAAGATAGAAATGGATACTTTTCTTTCAGCGCAATATTATCTAATTGAAAATTATCATGAGATTATAAAAAACCTAGTTAAAAACTTATCCAAGTTAGATCAAAGATTAAATACAATTGTAAATCCGGCAATAGAACTAGGTAAAAAAATTGATCAGTTCAGACAAGATAAAAGCATTGATGATGAGAAAGAATTGAAAAGTTTTTTAGATTATTTTAAACTAAAGAAAGGTACTTATAGAGAAGAGGATAGTATTACAGAATTAATTAATTATTTAGTCCAAACCGTAAAGTCTAATAATCCTAATAAAAAAATTGTTCTCACAATTGATGATTTAGATCGTATAGATCCAGAACATATTTTTAGGATTTTAAACGTTTTCTCCAGTCATTTTGATTTTTATGATTATGAAGGAGAAAATAAATTTGGTTTTGACAAAGTAATTCTGATATGTGATATAGCTAATATTAGAGAGATTTTTCGCAGTCGATATGGGAGTAATATCGATTTCTCCGGATATATCGATAAATTCTACTCAACAGAAATTTTTCATTATAGTTTTTCATCTATAATTGTAGAGAATTTAAACAAATTCTTTAAAAGTATAAAAACTAATCACTCCATTGTACAAGATTATTTCCAATCTGGTCACGAAAATATATATACTAATGAATTAGAATTTATTTTAAACCATTTTGTAAATGCTAATTGTTTAAGTACACGAGCCTTGGTTAATTTTTTGAACAAAGAATATAAATTCCCAAATTACACTTTAGATACAGATGATACAGCTAAAATATATTCTACCGAGACACCAATTTTAGGGGTTTTAGATTTACTGGAAAATTTAATGGGAGGTAAGGAAGACCTTTTAAAAGCTCTAGACAAAACAATTGAAAGATATCCTCGTAAAGAATTCTCTCCTTATCAAAGTTTCTGGGACGCTAGAATTGGAAATTTAATTATGCTCATCGATAATGAGGAAAATAATTTCGACTTATCCGGGGAAACTAGAATCTATCAAAGCGAAAAATACAAAATTAGAGTTGCATACAAAGTTCAACCCTCAAGTAGTCATTATGGAGCTTATGCTAGAGCAATGAGAATTGGACACTATAATGATGAATTCTCTGGAGAAGAAACTTTTGATTTTCATCAAAGTATTACCAAACGTAAACTACCCTATTTTCAACTATTAAAAGAGGCTTATTTGAGTAAGCTAAGTTTTATTATTAATCTTCGATAAAATACTTTTGCTCTCACCGCTTCCTCGCAAATAATGGGTTTTATCGAAAAAGTGTAATTTTAGAAAGCAGGAAAGAAAATGGTTAAATCGACATGCCCGCGTCCTTACTCCCGCAGCTTGCGGTAACCGTAACCGTTGGCTGCCATAGAATTAAAAGGTGTAAATTCCTTATTGAAACTACAAATCTTGGTTTAGCTAAAATTTCTGATAAGATAGGATTTGGGGCTTATCCGCATTTTTCGAAAAGCTTTAAAGAAAAGACCAAGGTCTCCCCCAAACATTATCAGAAGATCACCCGAAATGCATAACCAGTGAGGTTATTAATTTTATCAGTGGGAGAAAATTTTATGTCCCACGTTCAAAAGTGTGCCTTTCCTTCGCTACTAGGAAAAAACGTGCAATTTAAAATTTAGGAAAGGAGTTTTTATTCTCCGAAGCTTATAATTTATAAATGTTTTAAGGCTGCTGCCCACATAAATGATCGATAAATTTTAAGCATGGAAATTTTCTTGTTTTATTTACACCTAACCCGAATAATTTCATCAATTCTGCTGGTGTAACGGTTTGAAAGTCTTTCCTGTTTCATTTTCCAGGTACGACCAAGATCCATTCCAGCAAATTTTACTTTCCCGTTTTCTGTTTGGTTCAGGCGGTCTATGGTTTTCATAAGGATATGGTGCCTGGGATCCTCTTCAGAAAAAAGGGAAAGCTGCCGCTCAGAAGCTGGCGTAATTCCCATAATAATTACTCCAGCTTTTTTATATTGATAACCGGGTTTGAAAATCTTTTTAAGCCCATATAAAGCAGCTTTTGTTAATACCATAGTGGAATTGGTTGGCGTGGAAAGTTTTACCACCATATTGGCGCGATACTGCTTAAGGTCGGTTCTAAAAGGATTAGTAATCAGAAATACATAGAGCAGCGTGCAATTTGAATCCTGTTTGCGGAGTTTTGTTGCGGCTTTTGCTGCATAAGTAGCTACCCGCTCCCGAAGATCGTCGAATTCACTATACATTTTCTCGAAGCTTCGGGTAACCGCGATGTTTTTTTTATTCTTTACTTCCTCAAAATCCAGCGTACTTTCACCTGAGAGATCCCGTTTTAATCTTAAACCCACTACACTCATTTTTTTCAGGGCATATTCATTGGGTAACTGAATAAAATCCCAGGCGTTCTTTACATTAATGCTTATTAATCTTTTTTCGTGTTGTCGGCCAATACCCCACACATCACCAATTTTCGTCCATCGCAATGCTTTTTCTTTCTTTTCTTCCGAATCAATGGCATAAACACTCCCGGTACGGTCGGCAAATTTCTTAGCGATCTTATTAGCAATTTTTGCCAGGGCCTTGGTGGGAGCGAGTCCAACACTTATAGGAATTCCGGTTTGTCTGGCCACCCTTTCCACCATCTCCTTGCCAATTCGTTCCAGATCGTATAATTCAAAACCGGTAAACTTAAGAAAGGATTCATCAATAGAATAAATTTCAATATCCGGAGTGAATTGAGAGAGGATATTCATTACCCGACTGCTCATATCTCCATAAAGCGAATAATTACTGGAGAAAACGGAAATTCCTTTAGCTTCAAAATCCTTTTCAAATTGAAAGGCAGGGGCTCCCATAGGAATTCCCATGGCCTTAGCTTCATTACTTCGCGCAATTACACAGCCATCGTTGTTGCTAAGTACAACCACCGGTTTGTTTCGGAGGGAGGGGTCAAAAACCCGTTCACAGCTCGCATAGAAATTATTGCAATCTACCAGGGCAAACATTTTAAAGATCCTTTATACAATGAGTCACGATACCCCATATCACAAAATCATTTTCGCTGGTGACTTTAATTGGCTGATACTTTTCATTTTCAGCTACAAGCCAGATGATATCCTTTTCGATTTTAATCCGTTTCACGGTAAATTCTCCGTCTAAAAAACATACCGCAATATTATCATTCTTTGGTCTTAGACTTTTATCGATGACCAACAGGTCGCCGTTACCAATCCCGGCACCAATCATACTATCTCCTTCAGCGCGACCAAAGAATGTGGCTTCTTTATTTTTGATCAGTTGATGGTTAAGGTCAATAATATCTTCTAAGTGGTCATCTGCAGGAGATGGGAAGCCCGCAGAGATACCATTGGTAGAAAGCGGCATTATAAGGTTATGTAAAGAATATTTTTTGTAAATTTTCATAAGCAAACATTGGAAAACAAAACTAGGTAAAAATCCATTTAAATGGATATAATCCAAATTTAAAATTATGTGTTACGAAACCAGCCTGTCCAAGAAATTAAAATCAATTGAGAAATATACCGGTGCAGTTATGCGATACCCGGAAGTTTATGAACCCTGGTATCATTTTTCGGGGTTTTCTCATCCTAATATGTTTTGCATTCCTATGGACGAACCTGATACTATTTTACCGATGGAGTGGGGGCTTCTTGCGCCCTGGGCAGACGACATTATGAAATTCCGAAAAAAATATAACACCCTTAATGCGAAAGCAGAAACACTTTTAACCAGTAATATGTATAAAGAAGCTGTTAGGGAACGTCGCTGTTTAATACTTGCAGATGGTTTTTTTGAACCTCACTATGAAAAAATGAGTGGTCCGGCTACGCCATATTATTGTTATCTGGAAGACCGTAAACTCTTTAGCTTTGCAGGAATCTATAATACTTATGATGAGGGCTATTGGACAGTGAGTTTAATTACTAGGGAGGCGAATGATTTCTTTGCTGAAATCCATAATAAGAAGAAAAGAATGCCATTGGCCGTAGATCGTAATTTTGAAGGAGAATGGCTTGATCCCGATTTAAACGACAAAGGAATTGAGGAAGTGCTGGCTACGAGTTTTATGCGAGAGCCTTTTAAAGCACATCCGGTAACCAGGGATCTATATAAACGAGGTATAAATACTAATACTCCTGAAATATTAGAAAAAGTAGAGGAAAACCCTAACCTTTTTAATGAGTGATTTATTTTGGTTTAATAAAACAAAACACTAGTAAAACCAACCGATTAGTTTCATATTCTGGTGGGTTTTTTTTATACGCAATAATTTTTTTTGGCCTTAATTCTATTTTAAGAGTACCCTATTTACGCACTTATTATTAATTGGGTAAGGCTACACTCCAATCATAGAATTAAGTTTTAACTGATTTACTTATTATATCCCGCGCATTTTCCCTTTTATTGAATTTTGACCAAAAAATCGATCTAAACTTTTTAAGGTTTTGAACTGCGACTACCGCTTCTTTTTAGATTTACTTCCTATAGTGCCTTCACATTACCTTTTTTCGATGCATTTATTTTACAACATTCTGGCCTGGTAAAGCGTATAAAGAGAGTAGGCGAAGCCGAAGCGGTTTTATGCCGCTGTCCAGGAAAGGATTTTGTTCTTTGCATCTTAAAAAGGTGAGGGGGCTTAAGGATGACGTTTGCATATGGATTAGGAAATACCACTATTTTTTTGAGAAAGAAGGACTATGATGGGAAGTTCAACCAAGCGGACTTCATTGAAAATTTCGAACTGGAGTGGAGCGTTCCGATTTTTTATCGGGTTAGCGTAATGGAAGTCGCAATTTCTTCGATGGTGTCCAAGACCATTAAAGAGAAGCGCTTTTCCCGGAATGAAGCTTTTCCGGAATGTAGTGGGAATGGGCTGAACGGGAATACTTCTATTACTAGTTACTGATGAAAATCTATCTAAGTAATAGTTTCGTTTCTCATATTGATCAAAAAATAGAAGAGCAAAATACAACCTTAACCACTTAAACGAAATTGCAGTAATACTTGAATGCTCTTCTAAAGATTTTTGGCTAGATAAACCACTGTAGTAACGTATATTTCCAATTTTTTCCCTCCTAACCAATCTCTATCCTCTTTCCTTTACTGTTTTGCGTATTTTTCTTTTCTTTTATTGTTTTATATTTAGCGAAACCTGCGTTTATCCCGTTATATCTATTATTAAAAAGATAAATCATGTGAGATATAACGAGTTATTTGGCATTAAATCAAAATTCCAAAAAGAAAAAATGATTAAGAGCTTTACAGATTTTTGGATAAATATAGAAAAACGTAGAACGAAAAGAAATTTAAAAAAAGCTCTTAAAAAAGCTGATATTTCCACCGATCAGGACATTGATTCGTTATCGGATATTTGGAAAAAACTCCAAGCAGCCAAAATTTACAATTATGATGAGTTTTACAATGTTTGTTTATTCTCAGCAATCGTAGGTAGAGATATTAGAATTCTTTGGAACAACTATCATCTCACAAATAATGAAAATGAAAAAAATTTATTTGGTAGAATTTTAAGTATGACAATTATTGAGTTCTTAGATGAAATAAATGGTATGTTAGGTAAAAGTTTAAGGCAAGAGTTGCAGAAGAACGGAATGGAAAAATATGAAAACGAATTAAATAGAATAAATAAAAAATTCGCTCAAATTAAAAAACAGCATAATACTGAATTAAGAAAAATTAGAAATAATGCCGCAGCTCATAAAACAAAAAAAGCAAAAGATCTAATTGATTTCAAGAAAAAACATTTTGAAAATTTATTCGAGATATCTACAGATGTATCAAGAAACAATATCGAATTGACAAATTTGACAACACAAATTATTTATGAGATTATAGATCATATAAAAAACAGAAAGAAGTTTAATACTGGAGCTTAACGCCACATAACATCGGTTCACCGCAAATAACGGGTTTTATAGAAAAAGTGTAATTTTAGAGACCAGGAAAGAAAACCTATAAGCCGACAAGTCCGCATCCCTACTCCCGAAACTTGCGGTAGTGTGCCGAGCAAACAATGACCGGCAATAAATAGTCATTGTGAACTATAATTAAGATGGTAGAACCGACCTACCAATGTCGTCTTATAGGAGAAGGCATTAAACCACCCAAAGGTGCTTTGGTAAAGAGCCAGGGTATTGAGCGTTTGGGAAACGGCCAGTTAAGAATTGGTCAGGTATGATTAAGAGAGATGAACAAAAGTGAACCCCTTCAGAGGTGTCGAGAAGTTGCTACACCCTGTCAAAAGCCACGAAGTATCGCGCGGGGTTAAAGAGTATAGCGATCACCTATTTATTGGCTATACGGCAGGCGTCATTCAGGGGGCATGACTCTTATTCAGGCTTAGTTATGGAACTCGGGAACCTGATAACAGATGCTAAGGGAAATACACAATAGGCTCAACCTAGAGGTAGAATACCAATATTGTTTTCAGGGACGGACTAACCCGTAGTAGCAATGAAGTTTCTGTAATGGAAATGGAGCAAAGGGGTTAGGTTATACAGTTACGTTACATTTAACAACTCAGTTTTTGAGGATGACTTTATGCAATGAAACAAAATCAATACCTATAAGCAAAGCTATGATATGGCAAGCTTATAAAAGAGTGCGCGCCAACAAAGGAAGTGCAGGGATCGATGCAGTAAACATTGAGCAATTCGATGAGAACTTATCCAAGAACCTGTACAAACTTTGGAACCGTATGGCATCGGGGAGTTATTTCCCGCCTGCGGTCAAAGAAGTGGAAATCCCGAAAAAGGATGGTAAAGTCCGTAAGTAAGGGATTCCCACGATAAGTGACCGTATAGGGCAGATGGTGGTAAAAATGTACCTAGAACCCCGTTTAGAAAATGTATTCAATACAAACTCTTACGGATATAGACCAAATAAAAGTGCCCATCAGGCACTTGAACAGGTCAGGAAAAACTGTTTGTTTATTTCAACTGAAAAGTATACCACTATTTCATTTCAAAAGTATACCATTTTAAATTAATTAACAACGGTATCCCTGTTCCCTGGGGGTA
>NZ_SNWE01000013.1 GCF_004362395.1 Salegentibacter sp. 24 | reverse complement strand
GATTTGAAGACCGCATTAGGCTCGATTTGGCAACCACTCCTTCGGGGGTACCCCCGAAGGAGTGAAGCAAAGGACAGAGTTCAGATTACACTCCCTACCATTGCAAGTAAATCTATTGATTTTTCCTTACGAAATTGATTAATTGCTTTAACAACCGTTTCTTGCTTAAGTTCATAAAAGTAATGGGGAATATTTTTAAAGTAACTTATCAATTGATTCTTAGCATCCACTTGTTCCGGTTTAAGCGGAGCTTTTTCAATCATATGCAATATGTGAATTGTAGCTTGAGATTTTTTAGCAATTTCTTTTAAGGGAGGCAGATAAGTTTGAATTTCAAAATTTTCATAATCTGTAGCGAAAAGAATATTTTTAGGTAATGTATATTTAAATTTAGAAGGAATGGCCAATAAGGGACAGATGTTACTTTTTATAGCGTGTACTGTTTGGGTTCCAATAACATATTTATTTGATCGACTTGCACCTTGAGTTCCCATTATTACAAAGTTAATTCCCTTTTCTTTTACCTGGAATTTTATTTCTTCTGTTAAAGTGTTAAAGGCAGGAATTATATTATAAGTATGTTTATCATTCGGAAATTCTTTTTTGATACGTTTTAAAACTTTTGAAAGTCCTTTTTCAGAATTTTTCGTATAAACTTCTTCTATACTTAAATTAGTGGATACTATATACTCAAAATTATACAAAGCTGGTGTGTAGGTATTTAAAAGATAGAATTCACACTTTTCTTTATGAAATAATTGTATTCCATATTTTATAGCATTATAAGCGTTAAGGGAAAAATCTGTAGGCAATAGAATTTTTTTCATGGCTCAATTTTCTGTTTATTATCCTTAATTGCAAAGTTTGAAAGCTTAAAAACTAAAATTCGGGTAATAATTAATTTGTCCCAGGGAGTGATGGTAAGGACTTAGATTGTATTTTACAAAAACCTGAACAATATACTTTATATTATTCATATTAGTTTAATGATGCCTAAATCATAATAAGACCCCCATCCTATAGAGTTTTATCATCTGGATTCGCTACCGTAAACAGGTTTCGTTTTATCGATTTACTATCATTAACCATTAGAAATACTTTTAATAAAATCCCACTCGTTATTTATTGATAACAAAACGTTTTAAAGGTTTTAATTTAAACTATTCTTAATTCTAAACTTTAAATTGAAAAAATGTATTAATTCATCATCAATTTGCCTAAATAAGTAGGTGTGTTTATTTAAGTGAAAGCTTTCACATTCGACCTCGTCACATTCTAAAATTTTATCTATATCTCGAGCATGTTTATACAAAACCGTTAGTAATTCTGTAGCTTCTTTTATACTTTCTTCCATTTCAATATTTAGCAGACCGATTTCGGGAGAAGGTAGCCGTTCAAATTTATGAGGGAGTAGTGATTTTCGGAACTTAATGTCTTTGATGACTAATTCAAGTAGTGAATACCACAGAATACTTTCTTTACTTACTTTTTCAGTAATTAAATGGTTATTAACTGAGCTTTCTCTATACCAAGCCTTCATTTTCGATACATATAACAGCCTGAAATTTAACGATAAGTTGTTTCTTAGTAAATGATATATATCATTTCCACTAATTCCTGAGCATGTAATTTTAAATAACTAGTTTATTGGAATACGGGGGTTTTCCTAAATGTAACTATTTGGTAAATTCATTTAACTTTTACAAGAAATGTAAAAAGCATATTACTGATGAGATATATTAATTAAAATCTAATTTAATCCTTGAAATCTCAAAATTCAATAATTTGAAAAAAGGTAGGGTTAAGGTTTTATAAGGAATTGTGCCCATTATTTCAGTTGATGAATTATTAAAGACGAGTTAGAAACTATCCAAGATTTTAAAGGTATTTATTCTATAAAACATATAAGTTCTATCTGATAATGAAAGACAGATTTACTAAATAAGAAAGACAATGAACTATGAAACAAATGATTATTTAACTAAATCTTATCTTGAGGAAGATTTTAGTAATGAAATTGTCACCTCTTTTACTCGTGCAGGTTCTTTATTGGGATTGTGCTCATTTCAAACAAATGGGAAATATTTCGAAAGTGCTTATACACTCGAAATCACTCAGCTGATGAGGATATCTTACAAGAGGTTTAATCAGACCTTAAGTGAGAACCATATTTTACTTCGCGTGATAGCTCAATTATTATTCAATAAAGTAGTAGTCCTTAAGATATCAATTATTAAAAATGGCCTACGCTGGTGTAATGGGAAAAACGATATATACTTTATTACAGTTTGCTGAGAAAAAAATATGGAAAATATGCATTAAATAATGTTTCTCGTAGTGCTCTGGCACACGCTGCCGGTATTTCCACAGAAAGTTTCATTAGAAGTCTCTCAAGGCTAAAAAAAGAAAAATTGATAGATATTAAGGGGAAACAAATAGTAATAATGGAACTTGAAAAATTACGGACTTTTAAATAGACCATGGTTCAAAATTAAAATTTGGATTTTTCTTAAAGTGTTTATATTTAGGCTTTAATGAACTTGTAGTAATGGGCTCCATTTATATTTTACAATTTTTTGTTAAATATACCTCACTTGATATTTGTCATAGATTTATTTACGGTTATGTTCTACTTTTAAATTATAATATTAAGAAATAAATTATGGAAATATAAAGAGAATCTGATTTCCAAGTTCTTTTTAGAGATTGGAATCGGAGTGAGAGGATATCAATGATATTTTTTAATCGGATATATAAATTTTACCGAGGTAAGATCACTGATATCACACTGATTAAAGAGTAAACTTAATATCTTCTTAGGAAACGGGAGACATTGGTCTCCTGTTTCTTTTTTTAAACCTCTCTAAATTTGAAATAAATAATTTATAATCAACGGAAATTCAAAATATTAAATTAATCACTAATGTGATACATTAGTAATTCATATTATTAACCATTTAAAATTTAAATTATGGTTCTTACAAAAACAAACAATCGTAGAACACCAGCATTAGGAAGTTCTTTTTTAAGCCAGGATCCTTTTTTTTCGGATCTGATGGATACTAAACGTGGTATCTTTAATTTGAACCGCTTCTTTAATAGAGATTTTGATGAAGACCTGTTTCCTGCTTTGAACGTAAAAGAAAAAGATAAGGAGTTTGAAATTGAACTCGCCGTTCCCGGTCTTTCTAAGGAGGATTTTAAAATTTCCATTGAGCATAATGTCTTATCTATCTCAGCAGAGAATGAAAATAAAATCGAGGAAGAGAAAGAAGGTTTTGTCAGAAAAGAATTTAGCTACAACAGTTTTTCCCGAAATATCGCATTACCTGAGGAAATAGATGTAGATAAAGAAATTGAAGCCAAATACAAGGATGGTATCCTTAAAATGAGCCTTAAAAAAAGAAAAATGGATAAGAACAAAAAGACTAAAACGGTAAATGTATCCTAATGGGATAGGGGCTAAATTAACCTCTCATATTCAATTCCTCTGGGGCTTACCCCAGGGGAATTTGTTTTTTATGGTCAGTTGTATGCTGTTTTGGTATTTAATATAAAATTATAGAATCGTAAGACTTCTAATAGACAAAGGAGCTGTCCATTCCCTCTCAATTTTTTCTGTAGCCAAGTAAAACCAATAGATTTTATAGCACGATGAATCGCTGGCCTATTAATTTTATGTAGGGAGATATAGGATCTAACCATGGAAAAGGAACTCCATAGGGGAGGTGGTAGTTCCATTACTGATGAACCTTTATCTTTAGTATGGTTTGAGCAATGCGGGAAAATAACGACAATCGGGTAGAATTCACACGTTATATCGATGTGTGATGAGAACTGTAAAAGTCAGAATCACACCCAGCAAATTCTTGATATTATCAAAAGCAGGATACAGCAAATAGTTTTGTGGTTAGATTTCGAAAAACCAAAACTGTATAATGTTTAGATTGCGAAAACAAGAAGAGTATTCTGAAGTTAGATTTACTTACTTATGCTTTTCAACCCAAGATTACGAAAGCTTAAAAAACAAAAGGACTTTATTTTGGCTTTGAATGTAGTATTAGTTCTAGGAATCCAATTGCAGATAAATTTGAAAAGTAGAGCGGCTTCTGATCGCATAGTAAAAATTGCTGGCGTTGTTGGTACTCAAATAATGAGATAACATTTCATGGCCAGTCTCTTACTTTTCCTTTGACTATTAATTCGTTCAAATAATTTCTGGTGAGCTTGTTATGCTTTTTAGCCTGTAAAACTTTGCATAAACAGCAAATTCTTAGTTAAAGATACCTTTTAAACTTATGCTGACCTTCCTTTTCAAACTGCTTCCTGTCTGTCGCATTATTCAGGGGAACAGCAAAGTTGCCTAATGTTCTTAAAACTGGTAAATTCATCTGTAAGTCCAATTAATAGCATTGAGGTCTACTTTTATAATCCATGAAGCTTTCCTAGGCTAACAAGTTTGCATCCAAATTATCATTATTCCTGATAGTGTGCTAAGCAAACTAGGACAGGAAATAAATAGTTATTTTTTATCTATAATGAATACCTGTCCAGTTAGAAACCTGCTATGGTGCTGGATCAAAAGACCGGAGAAAAACTTTCTTAGATTATACCGGTAACAGGCCTATAAATCTATTCAATTATTTTTTAAATTAATTTCCTTAACCTCATTAGGATTGGAGACCGGTAGTAGAAACCAGATTGAAATACTTATGACTGCAGCGTAATAGCACCAAATTGAAATAAGAGCATTTCTAAAAGAAAGGAACGCAACCAAGTAAGCCAGAATTACGAGTAATCCAAAGATTTTCATTCCCTTTATGCTTGAAACGAACGCAGGAACTATAGTTGCAAGACCGTAAAAAAGATTTCCAAAGCCCTGAAGCCTTTGGGGATAGTCAAGCCTGTATTTTATGTGGTGGTTAACGATCTCTGAACCTACGTTGAAGGAAAGTAATCCGTAGGCTAAATATAGGCTCACCAAAATTCCAGCCCCTGCCAGGATCTTTAGAAATATTCTACGGGTGTTATTATTTTCAAGCCACAAAAAGGCAAGAGGAATCCATACAGGCCATAAAATCTGGGCAAAAAAAAGGTAAGAATAAGTTAATAGTTTTTCATACCCCGGCAATCTTCCTTCTAAGGACAACCACAAAAAACCTTCTGTGAATTGCTGTACAGCAAAAATTAGGGGTATTACAGCAAAAGGTAATAGTTTACTTTGGTCTGTTTTTATTATGCTTGCCACTCCTATGAGCAGTAATACTCCTGAAGCTCCAAAACTTGCGGTTGAAGAAAAGCACATAATTTCCGGGTTATATAGTTGAAAAACCATTACCTGACTTCCAAGGTGAATCTGGAAATGGTTCTCCCTAAAGATACAGCTTTAGAAATCCGTAAACCGCTTAATTAAGAACAATTACTCCTAGTGAGTAAAGAAATTTCTACTAGTATTTCTCTGAAAAAAATTAGAGAGGAAAGCCTTAAATCTTCGCTTCGGAATTTTTTATTTTTTATGATTAATGGGGGAAAAGTTAAGGAATCACTTAATTCGAAGTAATGAAACTAGTAGACATAGCGGGAAAGTTTATCTCCTCCAGCAATAATTCCAAAAGTTTTCTTGTGCCAAGTACTTTTTAGTTTCCTTTCTTTTTGAAACAAAGCTTATGCAGGTTGAAAGAAAAAGTGTTGATGCGACTATTTATATAAAGCTAATTTGTAAAATTTCTTTGCTTGAAGGTGATTTAGAATTTTTGAAATTTACTTTTAAAAGGATTTGCAACAATAGGAAAATGAACTCCCTCTTATGAAGATACTTTTATTTTTACTTAAATTTTTTAATATCATTTTTAGATATCAAATATTGTTTAAATAGTTAAAAAACTAGTTATTTATTTTTAACCTTGAAAGGTTCGAGTTAAATCTCAAATAAAAGCTTTTTTCCTTCTAGGGTCTTTATTCTGATGTCGTTTCATTGGGTTATCCATCATGCGAATTATAAGCATCAAGAAGAGGGAGATCAGGATTCAAAAAAATCTGAAATTTATCAGCCTCCCAATGAATATTTTAACCCTTATTTATTTTTACTCTCACTTCGAGGACCCCCATCATTAGTTTGATCATCTAGCTAGGCTGCTATAAGAATTAGCAGACCTACCCTTATTATATAGATTAAACCAAAAATAAAAATTTATGTACAGATATTTAGTTTCCGTGGTATGCGGAATACTAATCTCCATGGGGTCATTTTCCCAGGATACAGGTATCGGGCGTGTTTTAGATCAGATTAGCCAGAATAACAGACAACTCAAGGCATACCAGTCTTATATAGAAAGTCAGAATCTGGATAATAAGTCAGGAAATAACTTACAGGCTCCTCAGGTTTCGGCCTTTTATCTAGTATTCGGAGAGCACGAGTCCGATGATTATTATGAATATTAGGTCTCTCAGCGTTTTGAATTTCCAACGGTTTACGGAGCCCGAGGTAAACGGATAGAAAAGCAAAAAGAATTGTTAGAACTGGAGTAAGAATTGCTACGTCAGGAAGTATTACTGAATGCCAAGAAACAGCTTCTAGAATTACAAATTTTGCAGAAACGAAAGAAACTGGAAGAAAAAAGAGTAGAGCAGGCCAAAAGGGTATATGATCAGATACAGCGTTTTTTTGCTGTCGATCCCGCCAACCAGGCGCTGAACAAGTCGAAGGTGGCCTGGCTGCAGCAGCAATTTGAATTGGATCAATTAGATATTCAAGTAAATAATACCCTTATGGAACTTCAGAAACTTAATGGCGGGAACCCAATTCAGGCAGACCAAATTATCTTCGTTAGTGATAACGAGGTGGCAGAAATGCAGATGCTCTGGGCCGATAAACTTTCCGCAGATGCCAAAGTTAAGATGCTGTCCGCTCGGGAATCTGTTACCGAACAAGGAGTGAAGCTAAAAAAAAATAAGCTGTTGCCAGATCTTACTTCTGGGTATAATTACCAGGGAGTGAATTCTAGTAATTATTCCGGCTTTTAGGCGGACTTTCGATTCCGCTTTGGAACAGTAAGAATAAGGTGAAAGCGGCTAAAGCAAATCTTGAGTATACTCAGGCCAATAAGGGCGCTGAAACTGCCGAACTTTATACCTGGTTTCAGGAAAACTATCAGCAATATCAATTATTAAAGAAAAATACGAGAAATACCAGGAGACCTTTGAGGACCTGAATTCCGAAGAACTTTTATTCAAAGCCTACGAACTGGGTGAATTCTCATTTCTGAATAATTACAAGGAAGTTGAATTCTACCGGCATTATCTGAACCCGCGTTTGGAATATATTCAATTCAACCAAGATCAAAGATCTGCGAGAACCGTAATTTTTTTAACGGAACTTTTTTCTCTTGTTAGGTCCTACTAAAATTTTTTAAAATCGCTTTAGAATCGTTTGAATCACTTGTTTTGTGGTAAAGCAAAGTCTTAAAAAAATCTGCGAAGTGTTTGGGGTGGCGACCCCTGAACTGGGTTTTTCTTTTTTTTTAAATTAAATTTTTAATCGTGAATGACTTAAAAAGTAAAAACATACCATGATTTCCCGATCTTTTACAAATTACTATAAATCTTTCTACTATTCGGCTAATCGGTTTTCGACACATTAAATGATGGAATTCTCAAATAAAATAGATTAAAGTTTGGTTTTTATCGATAAAGTGATAGATTTGATGAATCTATTAACCTTTTATTAACTAAACATTTGATTTTATGAAATTAAAACAATTCAAACCACTCGCGGTAACTGCTATGGCTGCCGCCTTTTTTGTTTCCTGTTCTCAAGACAGGCCTATGGAGCAAGAAGCAGCTGAAGAAATTGTAGCTCCTGCTTCGGCAAATATTATTGAAGGACAATATATTATTGTTTTCCATAAAGACGTTATCGGTGATGTTTCCTCAAAGTATCCGGAGAATTATTCAAAAGCTCAGCAGGCAGTGGCAAATACTACCAGAAAGGTCCTTTCTGATGCAAAAATTGCCGATACTGAATTATTGGCGGTGTATAGTAAAACAATTAATGGTGCTGCTCTTAAACTTACTCCTGAGCAAGTAGAAACCTTAAGGGGAAAAAAGGAGATCGCATATATTGAGGAAGATCGAATTGTACAATTCGCTCCCCCTTGTGGTTCACCAAACGGGGGGCCATGTGATGGTGATCCTGGAGGCGGTGGTGACACTGGCCAGGATGTGCCTTATGGAATAGTTCGGGTCAACGGAGTTTCGTCCTACACTGGTTCAAATGTTGCATGGATCATTGATAGTGGAATCGATACAGATCATCCTGATTTAAATGTAGATGCTTCCAGAGGCTTTAATGCCTTTACTTCAGGAAGAGATGCAAAATCTACTGATGATGGTAATGGACATGGAACTCACGTTGCCGGTACCATTGCAGCCTTAAATAACGATTTTGGGGTTGTCGGGGTTGCTCCCGGTGCCTCAGTGGTTCCGGTTAAAGTTTTAGACAGCCGTGGTAGTGGATCTTATTCTGGTGTCATAGCAGGGGTTGACCACGTGGCTGCATACGGAAAACCTGGAGATGTTGCCAATATGAGTCTTGGAGGACCACCTTCAGATGCTCTTGATAATGCTGTACTTGCCGCATCGGAAAAAGGAATTGTTTTCGCTCTTGCCGCTGGTAATGAGAGTTCTGATGCCAATAACAGCTCGCCTGCAAGAGTCAATGGATCTAATATCGTAACCATTTCAGCTATGGATATAAATGACAACTGGGCCTCTTTTTCTAACTATGGTAATCCACCCGTGGATTATGCGGCTCCAGGCGTGGCTGTTAATTCTACCTGGAAAGATGGTGGTTATAATTCCATAAGCGGAACTTCGATGGCTTCACCCCATGCAGCCGGAGTACTATTATTAGGAAATGCATTAACTGATGGAAACGTAAATGGTGACCCTGATGGTCAGGCAGATGCAATAATTGTGCATTAAGCAAAAAACATACATAAATAGAAAAAAGCACTGCCCAGGCGGTGCTTTTTAATTTATAACTTTGTCCCGTGCTAAAATAAGTTGACGACAAATCGACTTATTTATGGAAATATCTAAAAACAGAAGAAAGAAACCTTCACGAGATTACCCTTAAGGCTTTAAACTGACAAATTAACTCTCACCAGTGAATTTCTTAATTGAATTCAATACAATCTTGAGAAGGATGATAAACCCCAGCACCCTGCTGATAAACCAGGCGAGCCCCTAAATGGCCCACATACATAAGGTAACCAGAGCCAATGGCTAAAGTAAGAATGCAGATATAGGATAAAAATTTCACTTTCGTTTTAAAGATCCTAAGTTTTGAGAATTTTAGTAGATCTAATAGGAGAGAGGCTGTATAAAGCCAGGCAGTGACATAGGCCATATTTTGATGGTCTTTGAGCACCGTGGGATCACAAATTTTTCTTGATACGATACCATCGGCAAGATTTCCGGTATAAATGGCGATCCAAATCCCAATAGTTCCCAAAACCAGTAAAATGGTTCCTCCCTGTTTCCAAACTTCTTTAGGGTAGCCCAAAGCAACAAGCTTGAATAAAAAAGCAACCAGTAAAAGCGCAATAGGAAAATGAACGGACAAAGGATGAAAAACCTCTGTCCGCCAAAAATCAGGTAACTGATCCATGTTATTCCAATATTTTCACAGAAATAGGATCCAAACGTTTTCCTACCTTTTCAACTTCAACTTCAACTTTTTGTCCTTTTTCCAGGGCTGAAAATTCTACTGGACTTCCATCTCTGGTTAATTCCGTATCCTCCTTAAAATACAATTCCAAAGTTTTGTTATCTTCAGTTGTTACGTAAATTTCATCTTTTGAAGGCTCTACTTCTTTAATTGTTCCCTGGTATGTTCCAGATTCAACTACATCTGTACTCTCTCCACAGGAAACCATAAAAAGAAATACACTTAAAAAAGCAACAGGTTTTAAAATTTTACTTAGCATAGATTTAATTTTTAAAGTTATTATTAGTTTACGCTAACTTACAAAATAAGAATTCCTTTTTTGAATAAATAGCAAACTTTGATATACCGGAGCGTTAATTCACTAGATCTTTAGTGGTCTTTCACATCTAAAGGTCCTTGGAATTCCGATTTTACTCGGATTGGGATGGCTCGGGTTATCTTGTTAATAATTATTGCCCCGCATGGCTGCCCAGTGCTTGCAGGTATTCCGCCTGGATTTTTAAAATCTTAATTTGAAGATCTAATTGTTCCAATTTTGCCTCTATTAATTTTGTTTCCCGTGTATTGATTAAAAAGATGGAGCTTTCCCCAAAATTGAACTTACGCACCTCCCCATCGAGTAAAGTTCTGGAATCGGCTACCAGTTGTTCTGTCATTTCAATTTGTACCAGAAAGCCTTGAAGTTGTTGCTGCAGAGCGTTGATTTTAGCTTGTAACTGGGTGTCTTTTAGACTAAGTTCCAGTCGTGCATCCTGTAACTCATATTCTGCTATTTTAAGATCCCCGCGCTCCTTACGAAGAAATAATGGCATGGAAAATTTTAAACCAGCCTTATAAGCCTTGGAATTAAAGGTTTCAAAATTATCAGGTTCTTGCGATAAAAAATTATATTCCAAATCTATTTTGGGTAATAACTTATTGAAACGATAGCGTTTTTCGATTTCAAGAGCTTCTATTTTCTGACGGTAATACTGTAGCTGGGGATGTGTTTCCAAATTTTCTTCCGGAATCTCCGAGATTAAACTGGAAAAAATAGCATCGAAACCAACTGGCCAGACCTGTTCCTGCAAAAGCAACGGTTGGTCCTGTGACCATAAATAAGTGGAAAGCACTAACTTTGCTTTGTTAAGTTCCACCTGCGCCTGATTGGCTTTTAATCTTCGTTTTTGTAAGTTAAGTCTTGCTTCCAGGGTATCTATGCCTGCCAGTTCACCAGTCTGTGCCCCGCGTTTTATGCCGCTGTAGCGCTCATTGGCATTTTCTAAAATAGCTGTGAAAATTTGTAATTTTTGATATGCCTCTAGCCATTCAAAATAAGCAAAAGATGCCTCTAATAATACATTGTTTACCATCAATTTTTGCTGAGCACGGCTTTGTTCTCTGTAGGCCTGTGCTTTTCTTAAACCCGCCATTCGGGAATTAATCCATAAACCTTCTCCTAGTGATAAAATCATACCCGCCTGGAAGAGTCCTGCCTCGGGAAGCTGGTTTTGAGGATTTAAATAAGTACCCTGGTTTTGCGCAAAACCACCCTTTAATTTAAGGCCATACCACATCGGCACCTGTAATTGGGCATCCAGTAGATCGTAATACTCGGTTCCCTTAAATTCTTTTTCTTTATAAGCTACAACAAATCTGGGGTCAAATGCACCTCTGGCTGACTGGACTTGTGCATCTGCTATATTTCTGACGAGCTTTGCCTGTTTGACCAGGGGATGCTCGCTAATTACCCTGGTTAAAAATTCATTATAACCAAGGCTGTCCCCCTGAGCAAAGGCGGAAGAAGTCACTAAAAAGGCAATAGAAAAATAAAGTACTAAACGCATATTACCGTTCTATTTTTTATTGATTTTCATGGTGTTTTCACCCTGGGAATTACTTCCTGGCTGGTAATAATTGGGAGGGAAACCATTTAGGTTCCGCCAAAGTTCATACCAGATAGGAACGGTTTCCAGAAGTGCAATTGTTTGTGCACCGCTACCAATTCCAATTTGCTGTGGCCAGGGATTGTCATCGGGATCGGGAGCCAGTAAAACGCGGTACTTTCCATTTGCAGAAATATAATTCTCCACAGCCACAACTTCAGCCCCATAGGTACCAAAGGAAAGGTTTGGCCAGCCACTAAATATTACCGAAGGCCAGCCATCAAATTGAATGCGAACGTCTTCTCCTACATGGATTAAAGGTAGGTCCAAAGGTCTAATATAAGTCTCTACTGCCAGTTGGTAATTGGAAGGCATGATCCCTACCAGTTTTTCTCCCTGGGAAAACGTTTCGCCCAGTCCAGCTTTTAAGGCCTGATTTATGTAACCATCCTGGGGAGCTACAATGTAGTAGAGATCACTGCGTTGCTGATAATTTGAAAGCTGAATTTCCAGCTTATCAACTTCAGCACGGGTACCATACTGTATACTTTGGGTAGTGAAGATTTCCTGCCGTGTTTTGGACATTTTATCGGCGTATTCAGAGGTAATCCTGTTTATTTCAATTTCAGCATTTATGACCTCATTTCTGCTGGATAAAAGCTGGTTCTGCTGGGCGATCAACTGTGCCTGTGCCTCCTGAAGCCTGAGTCTTCTGGCTTCTAAATCGGTTAAAGATTTTAAGCCCTCCTGCTGCAGGGTTTCCATGCGTTCAAATTGCGTTTTGGCAATTTCGACTTCTGTTTTGGCTGCTTCCAGTTTGATGCTATCGCTTCGAACCTTTAAACCAGCCTGTATCAATTTGTTGGCCGCCTGTTGTTGTTTTAAGGCTCTTTCGTTTTGCTGGGCTGCCAGTTGTCCCTCCAGGGCAGCTATCTTATCGTCGTAGGATAGGGCCGATTGATTTTTTGCTTCTATCTGACTGGAAGTTCTACTAATTAAGCGAGGGTCAAAATAGTCACTACTAACCTCTGATATTTTTAAAATAGTATCTCCTTTCTGCACAAAATCTCCTTCCTCGATATACCACTTCTCAATCTTTCCCGGAATGGGAGACTGGATGGTTTGTGGCCTGTGCTCAGGGCTAAGGGTGGTAACATTCCCTGTAGCCCTTATATTTTGTGTCCAGGGTAAAAATAGAATAACAATAAATAATATAAATAACCCAATAAGAACTTTATTAAAGATGGCGTAGTGTTTTCTAAAAAACACGAATTTACCCGATCTGGAATCGGTAATATCTATGTGCTGGTTGAGTTTTTCTTCAGAAATATTTAGCATAACTACAGGGAATTGACGATTCTACCTTCCTGTAATTCCAGGCGTTGATCACATACTTCTTTCCATAACTCGTCGTTACTGGCAATAATAAGACTCCATTTATTTTGGGGATCGGTTAAAAATTTTAAAATCCTTTTCTTTTCTCGAAATTCGAATTTCTCGAGGGGTTCTTTTAAAATTAGGACTGATGGTTTTTTGACTATCGCTCTTGCCAGAATTATACGTTTGGCAATGAGTGTTGATAGGTAACGACCCTCAGGATGAATCCGTGTGTAAAGTCCCGCGGCCTGATCCTTCACAAAGTCTTTTAAGCCGGAATGCTCCAGGGCCCAATCGATATTTTGGTCTGAAATTGATTCATCTCCAAAGGTAATGTTTTCCCATAGACTACCTTCAAATGGAGCTTCATCGGGTAAAAAGGTGCCAAGGTGCTGCCTATATTGATTTAAAACCAAGGAATGCCGGGCGGTATTGTTTATATATATCTTTCCCTGGGTAGGAGTGAATATGCCCGAGATAAGTTTTAATAAACTGGTTCTGCCATTACCGGCAGGTCCGGAAATTAATAAGATTTTCCCTGGACCAATAGTAAAGTTAATGTTTTTTAGAACCGAATAGCCTTCGGGTTCAAAGGCCACATCTTTAAATTCTATCTGAATCCCCTGGGAAGCATCAACCTGATTTTGGTTTTCAAAGGCTTCCAATGGTTTGTCGACCACCTGTCCCAGTTTTTCCAGGGAAGTAAGCGTGTCATAAATATCTTCCAGACCACGAATTAATTTTTCTACCGATGAAATGATCAAAAGAATAATAATCTCCGCGGCTACAAATTGTCCGATGTTCATTTGTTGATTCAATACCAGCATCCCTCCGATGGCAAGCAGCCCACCGGCTACTAAAACCTTAAAAACAATAAGTTTTATATACTGGATTTTAAGTATATCAAAATGCCCTTCTCTTTCTTTTAGGTATTTTTCCGTCAGCCTGTCGTTTTTCTCTATCGCTAATTTACTGCGGCCTGAAATTTTAAAACTGTTTAAATTCCGTGCGATCTCCTGAATCCAGTAGGCTACCTGGTATTTGTTCTTAGACTCATCTAAACTGGTTTTTAAGCCTTTTGCGGCGGTAAATTTAAAAACGATATAGAGTAAAAGGACAAGAAGTAATCCGTACAGGATAAAAAATGGGTGGTACAGGGACAACAGGATGACTCCTAAAATAATTTGAACTGTGGCCGATGGCAAGTCCAGTAACATTTTACTTACCCCCTTTTGAACAGTGATGGTGTCAAAGAAGCGGTTGGCTAGTTCGGGGGGATATATATTTTGTAATGCTTCACTTTTAATTTTAGGAAACCGGTATGAAAATTCAAAACTGGCGCGGGTAAAGATTTTTTGCTGGATGTTTTCAGCTAAACGAAGTTGAAGCAATTCAAAAACACCGACCAAACCTACGGCAAGGGTAACCAGAATTACTAAAATCACCCAGCTGGTACTTACTCTTCCCCCCTGGATTAAATTTACTATAGCCTGGATCCCCAGTGGAACAGTCAGGTTCATTAAACCAGCAAAAAGTGCGTAAAAAAGAATATGCTTTACATCTCGCTTATCTAATTTGAGTAAATTCCACAGTCGTTTTACGGTCGTGCCTGGTTTTATTTTATTCATTAAATTTTACTATGAGGAATTAAAAATCTCCTTCTGGGTATGCAAAAATAAATTTCAAAGTATTTTTTAATTAAGTTTTAATCAAACTTTAACGCTTGTTTTAGATGGTATTTTTAAGGAGGCTTTGTACAATATAGATGCTTTTAATTTAAGGAAACAGAAATATCTTCTTTCTTGCCCGCTCTTTTTATCAGTAATTTCCCGGGGTTTTGATTTCCTTTTATTTTAAATTCAAATGCTGATCTCGGGGCCAGGATAATAGGGAATTCCTTTTTATCGATCATACGGAAACCCTCACTAAGAATGATATCAGTAATAACAATGGCCTGGTTTCCTCCGTTATGGGCAATTTTCAGGCTTTGTATGGAATCTTTCGAAAAACTGAGATGTTCTTGTGAAGGTTTTAATTCCCCTGCAAGGATAGCTTCGGTGCTGAAATTCAACTTATTGTCTTTTGAGAATATTTCAAATGAATTGAGTTCAGGGCCACCGCCACGATGGGCACTACCGGCTCCAATGATTATTTGATTATTGAGGGTGATGGCCTGGGTACCGTGCCTGCCCTGTTCCATTGGAGCTAAACTGTCCCAGGTGCCCTTGGAGAGATCAAAAATTTCTACTTCCCGGTGCGCAGCTTCCACTTTGGGGCTTTCCCCTCCAAAGATCACGGGGTTATTCTCGTGAAGCCCTATAGCCGTCCCGGCACGGGGCGTTGGAATTTCAGCAACTGTTGTCCATTTTTGTGTATCAAAATCATAGAGATCAGTAGGCTTTACGGTTCCCGCGAACCCACTGTTTTCCACACTTCCTGATTTCCTGCCCCCCGCGACAAAGAGAATGTTTCCCGAGGTTATGGTTTGAAAATGATCCCGTGCATTTGGGGAATCAGGGAGTTTTTTCCAGGTATTTTTATAAGGGTCATATTCATCAAACCAATTCACCCAGCCAGAGGTATGACCATTGGTAATCCCATTTACCAAATAAATCTTTTTATTTTTGATCGCGACTCCCGCAGCCCCACGTCTTCGGTCCTTAGGAATTTCCGGGCCTTTGATCCATAGATCTTCCAGGGGATCGTATATATAAATATTGGCAATGGGATCTTCACTGGGCCAGTCGCCAGTAAAGGCACCAAGAATGTAAACCAGACCATCGAGACTTACCGCCTGAGTATGGTGAATCTCCAATGGTGGTTGTGCACCTTTTTTCCAGGTTTGGTTTTCGGTATTATAAATATTTATGGGTTTGTTGCCGCGACCTCCAATTAAAATAAAGCGTTTCCCCGCCTGCACAAAAGCATTTTCATGCCGTTCCAGGGGCGTCCCGTTTGCAGGTAGCTTTTTCCAGGACTGGGAATTTAAGCCTATTGCCGAAAAACAAAAAAGGCTAAGCAGGATGTATTTTTTTATCATAATTAAGCTTTGACCATAAATATAAGGTTTCTAACAAAACTCTAAGTTAGGTTTAACCAAGCATTAACTGCTTCTAATTTGCATTCTTAGTAAGTTGTAAAGATGAACCATAAAACTAAAATAATGGAATTGAAAGCTTTATTTTTGAATTGTACGCTCAAGAAATCCCCAAAAACTTCTAATACAGAAGCTTTTATTGAAGAAGCTGAAAAAGTTTTTAAGGAACTTGATGTAGCTACTGAGATCTTGCGTGTTGTAGATCACGATGTGAAATTTGGGGTTACCTCAGACGAGGAAAATGGCGATCAGTGGCCTAAGATCCTAAAAAAAGTAAAAGCCGCAGATATATTAATTCTTGCCACTCCAATATGGCGTGGAGATCGCAGCGCAGTTGCCAAATTAGTGGCTGAACGTTTTGATGGTATTATGGAAGAAGGGGATGAGGATAACGGACAGTTCCCGACTTATAATAAAGTGGCCGGGGTAATGGTAGACGGGAATGAAGACGGTGCCAAAAAAGCCATTTCCAGTATGGTTTTTGATCTCTCCGAACATGGATTTACCATTCCTGTGAACGGGTTTTGCTATTATGTGGGGAAGGCTGGTCCCGGGCCAAGTTATATTGAAGCCCAGGGCAACAAGCACGAATTTACCAATAATATGATGCTGCTAATGGCAAATAACTTGGTGCACCTGGCAAAAATCCTGAAACAGAATCCTTATCCTACGGATGTCAAAAAACTTGGAGAAAAAGCTGAAAAAATGAGTAAATAGGGGGTTAAGGTTTGGCTGGATATTTTTTTTGATAGTGCTTTTTTCTAATCGAGGGTATTTTTTGTAACCCATAATTTCCAGCCAATAATGGCCATCTGTACCTTACTGGCTTTTCTAAGATCCAATTCCTGCTTGGTGTAACTGGGCAGGATTTTTTTATTTAGCCTGGAAAGCATCTTAAAGAATTGCTTTTTCATTACCGGTTGATTTCATCCAAAGATATTGAAAATCAGGTAAAAGAAAAAGACAGTTCTTGAAACTCCCTATTGGGATCCATATGACGAAAGGAGGATTTATTCTTTGCTCTCTTTTTTCGTGGTGATTTCAATTACGCCCTCCTTAGCTTCTTTACCATATTTTTCAATAGCCATTTTTCCTTTAAGAACATTGATCTTTTCAATATCTTCTGGTTGCAGTTCCTTTTTTAAATATTCCGAGGGTTTCCTTTGACCATCAATGATAACCAATGGTGCAGCTGGTAGTGCTCCATTTGTGAAAATTGTCGCTTTTGCCTTATAAGCATTTATTTTCTGGGAGGCTGGCTTTTCCTCAAATTTTTGAAATGCATTTACCTGTTCATCAGGATAACCAAAGCTATTAATAGTCATTATTTTATAATCATTTTTTTTCTTAAATGATAAAACCTGAGAAGTATTCGCCTTAAGCCTGGTCGATTCCTTTTTTGATTTATCCACAACCTTTGTGGTAATTACCACCGCACCTTCTTTGGCTGCTTTTCCGTAAAGGGAGGTAGCCGTATCACCTTTAAACACCCTTATGCTTTCGATAAGGTTGGGATTTAAAAAATCTACAAGCTCCTTTTTGGTAACCTCGCCGTTTAGAATATATAGTTGATTCCCGGGGATTTTGTTTTTTTTAGAAACCTGGGCGAGTTTTATCTTCTTTTTACCATTGGCTTTTCTAATACCGGTTTCTTTTCTGTTTTTAAAGATCTCAAAAGACTCGATTCCTTCAGAATTAGCAGTAGAAAAACCTCTGGTTTGCTTAGTCACTTTGTTTAAGAAGGAAACTTTTATCTTAGTAAGTCCTGCGTGGGAATATTGAAGTTCCGAAAATTCCAGTTGAACATCGAATTTTTTAAATATGTCGGAGATTTTTTCCAGGCTTTCCTGCTTTGAAAATTTTGAGATCACCGCTGAAACCGATTCATCATATGCATGACCCTCAGTGGTCCCGGCAGATCTACTTGCTTGTGCTTCGGTCTTTACATTAAAGGCGAGCATAAAAGCCAGTACGAAAGGAAAAACCAGGCTTTTTTTCCAAAGTCCGCCTTTTGGAGAAGTTTTTTTATTTAGCATAAGAATTCGTTTCTTGATAAATGATTGATAAAAGGGATTGGTTATGGCGGGCTGTAAATTGGCAATGGAGACCTTTAACAGGGCTTGCTGGTAGGATCTTTTTGCCCCTGAGATCGCTACGGTTTCCCTGTCGGCGATATACTCGAGGTTTTGTGCCAGGCTTCTTTTATACAACCAGCTTAGGGGATGAAACCAGAGCAGGGCAGTGGTAAGGTTAGCCATTAAAATATCTACAGAATGCCATTGGGCCGCGTGAATTTTTTCGTGTTGTAAGATCATTTTTAGATCCTGCTGGCAGTGGGCCTTGGGGTTATATACGATGAACTGAAAAAAAGAAAAGGGACTTACAGCAGTTTCGGTTTTTATAAACTTAAGCCTCTTTGATCTGTGTATTTTATTTTTCCTGATGAGTTTGTATATGTTGTAAAGCTGGGAAGCAAGCCTGATTATAAAATAAAACGCGATAAGAAAATAAATACTCCCCAGGACTTCCCATATTCCAAAATTCGAGGTAATGCCATTGGCAGTTCCCGATGAACTTATAGGGAGATCGTTGGATGAAAAATGGAGTGTCTCAACAGCTACTTTTTTGGTAAAATAAATGGCCGGTAATACAGCGGAGGCCAGAATACCTCCAAGTAAAAACCTTCGGTTCCCCTGAAAACCGGTTTCTTGTTTTAATAAAACAACATAAGCTAAATAGAAAATGCTAAGCAACCCAGCGCTTTTTAGAAGATAAATTAAGAATGTTTCCATGTCCTAGTTTTTTTTCTCTTTTTCTATGATTTCCAGGATTTCCCTTAGTTCCTGAGCACTTATTTTTTCCTCTTTAGCGAAAAAGGAAACCATACTTTTATAAGAATTGTCAAAGAATCGCTTGGATGTTAAGCTTATAATATGCTTTCTGTATTTTTCTTTGGAAATCACCGGGTAATATTGGTGGGTGTTCCCGTAGGTCTGGTGGGAAACAAAACCCTTATCTTCTAAGTGGCGCACTATGGTGGAGATGGTATTATAATGCAATTTTTTATCCTGTATATGAGGTATTATTTCCTTTACAAATGCCTTTTCTAACTTCCAGAGGATGCGCATTATTTCCTCTTCTTTATTAGTTAATCTTTTCATCGTTAATTTGTTTGGTTTCCTCAAATATAACGAAATGTATAGTTATTTTACTATATAAATAGTTCCTTTTTGATTTATGATGCTTTTAAGCTGAGTTGATGAGATTATTTTATATTCGCAAAAAATTAAAATTAAATGAGTATTATTTTTATTCTTATAGGTCTGGCTTTACTTGTGGTAGGGGGAGAATTTCTTGTTAGGGCTTCGGTGGCACTATCCTTTAAATTAAATGTATCCCGAATGGTAATTGGTTTGACGGTAGTTTCCTTTGCTACTTCCGCTCCAGAGCTTCTGGTGAGTTTACAGGCTGCTTTAAGCGGGTTTTCAGATATCGCCCTTGGCAACGTCATCGGGTCTAATATTGCCAATCTGGGATTAGTCCTGGGAATTACTGCCGTAATCTCAACCATAGCTGTGGACAGGGAATTCTACCGGTTTAACTGGCCGGCTATGATGATTTTTTCCATTGCGCTTTATTATTTTTTGAGTACTGGTGGCAATATTTCACGTTTAGAAGGTCTTATCCTCTTTTTGGGGATTATTGTCTTTCTTTTTTTCCTTATAAAAAGATCACGCCGAAAAACTGAAATTGCGGTAGAAGGCATCGATGATTCTCTGAAATATACTTCTAATATTAAAATGATTATTTGGCTTCTTATCGGAGGGATAGCGCTTTATGGCGGATCTGAATTATTGGTGAGCGGTGCAGTGGATCTTGCTACAAAACTTGGGGTGAGCGAAAGGGTGATTTCGGTGACTATGATCGCAGTTGGTACAAGTGTGCCTGAACTCGCTGCCTCAGTAATAGCCGCTTTAAAAAAGGAAAAAGCGCTTTCTCTGGGGAACCTTATAGGTTCAAACATCTTTAATATAGCCACCGTATTAGGAATTACTGCCATGATCCAACCGATCTTTCTCAAATCAGAACAGATTCTAAGTAATGACATTATTTGGATGATTGGGGTGGCATTTGCCATTGCTCCTTTAACTTATCTTCCAAAAAGGTTTCTTTTCACCAGGTATAAAGGTGTGATTTTATTTATAAGTTATGTTATTTTTACGGGTCTTGCATTTTTGGGGTAATTTTAAGGGGGTGTATTAAGAAAAACATAAAAATATAAATCAAGGTGCTGTTATTTAGCGGGGTGTGTGTAAAATTACATACATTTGGTAGCTGAAATTTAAAATTATCAAACAACACCAATATGTCAACTTTACGATTTGAAGCTTTAAAAGAAACCTTTAACCGCAAGCCGGTTAAAATTAAAGAGCCGGCCCGAAGATCTGAGCTCTTTGGAACAAATGTGTTCAACGAAGCCTCCATGAAGCAATACCTTACCAAGGAAGCTTACGAAAATGTGATGGAAGCTATAAAAACTGGTAAGAAAATTGACCGTAGAGTCTCAGACCATATTTCTACGGGAATGAAGGAATGGGCCATCAACAAAGGTGCAACCCATTACACCCACTGGTTTCAACCCTTAACCGGAGCAACTGCTGAGAAGCACGATGCTTTTTTTGAAACTCAGGCTGACGGGACTGCAATAGAAAAATTTGGGGGTGGTGCATTGGTACAACAAGAACCGGATGCCTCAAGTTTTCCCAGTGGAGGAATAAGAAATACCTTTGAAGCTCGTGGTTATACAGCGTGGGATCCTACTTCACCTGCCTTCATTTGGGGAACTACACTTTGTATTCCTACCATCTTCGTTTCATATACCGGAGAAGCTTTAGATTATAAAACCCCGCTTTTAAGAGCCTTACAGGCTGTAGATCAGGCTGCTACTTCAGTAGCTAAATATTTTGATAAGAATGTAACTAAAGTAACTGCAACCCTTGGTTGGGAGCAGGAATATTTCCTAATAGATTCCGCTTTAGCGGCAACACGTCCAGACCTTAGTTTGGCCGGACGAACTTTGCTCGGACACTCTCCGGCAAAAGGGCAACAATTAGATGACCATTATTTTGGTTCCATTCCTTCCAGGGTACTGGCCTATATGCGTGACCTGGAAATCGAGTGTATGAAACTCGGAATTCCGGTTAAAACTCGTCATAACGAGGTAGCACCAAATCAATTTGAGTTGGCTCCTATTTTTGAGGAAGGGAATCTTGCTGTAGACCATAATTCATTAATTATGGATATTATGAGTAAAATTGCCGAGAAACACCATTTCAAGGTAATTCTTCACGAAAAACCATTCGCTGGAATCAACGGAAGTGGTAAACATAATAACTGGTCATTGGCTACTGATACAGGCACAAATCTTTTATCGCCAGGTTCTACCCCAATGAAGAACCTTCAATTTTTAACCTTTTTCATCAATATAATTAAAGCGGTTCACGACAATGAAGAATTGTTGAGAGCAGCCATTGCAAGTGCATCTAACGATCACAGGTTGGGAGCTAACGAAGCACCCCCGGCAATTATTTCAGCATTTATTGGTTCTCAGTTAACTAATGTGCTAGATGAATTGGAAAAAGTAACTGATGGGAAATTATCACCCCAGGAGAAAACCGAGTTAAAACTTAATGTAGTAGGTAAAATTCCTGAAATTTTACTGGATAATACAGATCGAAACCGTACTTCTTCTTTCGCCTTTACAGGTAATAAATTTGAATTCAGGGCGGTTGGTTCCACTGCGAACTGCGCGAACCCTATGACGGTTATAAACACCATTATGGCTAAACAACTCAACGACTTTAAAGCAGAAGTTGATGAGCTGATCAAAGGCAAGAAAATGAAGAAAGATGATGCTATCTTTAACGTACTTAGAGAATACATCAAGCAATCCAAGAACATCCGTTTTGAAGGTGATGGTTATGGGGAAGCCTGGGAAAAAGAGGCTAAAAAACGTGGTTTAAGCAATAACAGAACCACCCCACAGGCATTAAAAGCGCAGGTTTCCGAAAAAACAATCGCGCTTTATGAACAAATGAAAGTGATGAATAAAGTGGAAATTGTAGCTCGTCATGAAATTGAGCTGGAAGATTACGCGATGAGAATTCAGATTGAAGGTAGAATTCTTGGGGATATCGCCAGGAATCATGTGATCCCAACTGCTGTTCGTTACCAGAATATTCTTATTGAGAATGTAGAAGGACTGAAACATATTTATAATGAAGACTTCAAGAAGCATTCTAATGAACAATTGGAAATAATCGAAGAGATTTCTGCTCATATCGCTAAAATCAATAGTGGGGTAAAAGCTATGATCGAGGCAAGAAAGGTTGCCAATAAAATCGATGACGCTGAAAAACGTGCTTTCGCTTATTGTGATGATGTAAGGCCTTACTTCGATGAGATAAGATATCACTGTGACAAATTAGAGCTTTTGGTAGATGATGAGCTTTGGCCATTAACTAAATACAGAGAATTGTTGTTTACACGATAATTTGCTGGAACAAATAGTTATTAAAAACCACGTGTTGAAAGACACGTGGTTTTTTTCTTATGTAAAATTAATAATCGACATCTTACGTTGAAAAATCTAATCTGTTTATCTTTGGGATTTCAACAACACAATTATGAGTCAGGAAATAAGCAAAAGATATGCCCAGCGTGGGGTTTCAGCAGGAAAGGAAGATGTTCACAATGCAATTAAAAATGTAGATAAGGGTTTATTTCCACAAGCATTTTGTAAAATTGTGCCCGATTATCTAACCGGTGATCCAGATCATTGTCTTATTATGCACGCCGATGGAGCTGGTACAAAATCTTCCCTGGCTTATATGTACTGGAAAGAAACCGGAGATCTTTCGGTATGGAAAGGGATTGCCCAGGATGCACTAATTATGAATATTGATGACCTATTATGCGTGGGGGCTACAGATAATATAATGCTTTCCTCCACCATTGGCCGGAATAAGAATAAAATTTCGGGGGAGGTAATTTCTGCAATTATCAATGGTACCGAGGAACTGATTGCTGAATTGAAAGAATTCGGTGTTGAAATTCATTCCACTGGTGGAGAAACAGCTGATGTTGGGGACCTGGTGCGAACCATTATTGTAGATTCTACCGTTACTGCCCGAATGAAAAAAGCCGATGTAATTGATAATGCCAATATCAAACCCGGAAATGTGATTGTGGGCCTCTCTTCTTCTGGAAAGGCGTCTTACGAAAAAGAATATAACGGGGGTATGGGTAGCAACGGACTTACTTCTGCACGACATGATGTATTCTCTAAAGTTTTAGCTCAGAAATATCCTGAAAGTTTTGATAATGATATTCCACAAGACCTGATCTATTCCGGAACAAAATCCTTAACAGATACTGTTTCTAATTCTCCTTTAAATGCCGGTAAGCTGGTGCTTTCTCCAACAAGGACATATGCCCCGGTTATCAAAAAAATACTTTCTAAATTCAGTAATAAAGACATTCATGGGATGGTGCACTGCAGTGGGGGAGCACAAACAAAAATTCTGCACTTTATAGATAAACTACATATAATTAAGGATAACCTATTTGAAGTCCCACCCCTTTTTAAACTTATTCAACAGGAGAGCGGAACCAACTGGAAGGAAATGTACCAGGTTTTTAATATGGGCCACCGGATGGAACTATATGTAAACCCTGAAATCGCACCGGAGATTATAGCAATTTCTAAAGCCTTTGATGTAGATGCACAAATTATCGGTAAGGTTGAAGATTCGCAAGAAAAGAAACTTAGCATTAAAAGTGAATTTGGAGCGTTTCAGTATGAATAGTGATAGCTGCGGCTTATTTCATATTAAAAATATACTGAATCCTTTTAAAATGATTCACTTATACCTAAAAGACCCGTATTGTTTCTCAAAAATCATAAGGTCCCTTGTTGTAGATAATGATGATCTTCAAGTTCTTTTGGTGTAGTAATAAGCCGGGAACATCCGTCTTTTAAAAAATATAAATCATCGCTTAATTCCAGAATATCGCGATAGAGATGATCTGTCATCAAGATGGCCTTATGGTGTTTTTCTATGAGAATTTCTCTCTTAATTATTTCACAGTAAACCGGCGCCAGGTGAGAGAAAGGTTCGTCCAGAAGGACCATATCCGAAGGACTCTTGAGAATTAACCAGCTCGATATAAGTCTTCTCTCTCCGCCGGAAAGTTTTTTCAAACCAAAATTCTTGAAGGCTTTAAAGGAAGGGAAGCGTTGGGTGAAATGCTTCCATGAGACCTTATGATATTTGAAAATTGAAATAATTCTCATATCCTGTGGTAGAAAATCTTCCTGAGGTAAAAATTTTACATTTTTATGCGTATAAAGTGGCTTTAAGCTCCCCTGATGGTTTACTCGCACTAGCTTGTTGTTACAGGAAAGGCTTCCGAAGAAAATTTTAAGCAGACTCGTTTTTCCAGAACCATTTGGACCGAGCAGACCAGTGATTTTTCCTTTTTCCGCTTTGATATAAACACCGTATAAAATACGTTTTTCATCAAAACTCAGCTCCACGTTATCCAATTCAAAGATCATAGCATAATTATTGAAACCTTATAACATAGCATCATAATGATTAAATCTGTAAAAATGCAGTAACCGAATAAATATAGGGGGGTAATGCTAAAATTGCGATAGAAAAGTAATTTGTCATTAGAAGCCAGAAACCGGTGATGAAGAAAGAGCAATCCTATTAAAAATATCTTTACTAGCAGCGTGACTTGTTGGGGATTACCAAAAAAGATCATAATTAAATTCAGGAGCACCGAACTTATTATAAGCCTTTGATAAAAATGGAAAGCCAGCCTTAGTTTAAAAAACAATTTATTTAAGAATAAAGATGAATAGTTAAATTTAGGAAAATTTTCGTGGTTGTCGGTTTTTATATTTTATTCTTCAGGTTTTTTAAATTTTCTCGCATTCCCTTTCTAGCCTTCAAAGGACTTGATTAAAACCATTTTGGATAATTTTACGTAAGTTAGGAGGCCACCAAATTAATAATTATGCCCTCCAATAGAGTACTGGTTTTATTTGTCCTACTTTTATTATTTTTCAATTGTCTGGTAATATCCCAACAAGAACTTGTCCTGAATCGTTGGTCCAGATTTATAAGTACCGGTCTAATTTATTTAATGCTGGTATTGCAAAGGTCTAATTCGAAAAAAGTACGCAGTATTTTTGCGCTTTTTTTGATTGCAGATATCTTGCTTTTCTTTTATGAACAGGTTTTATTTAACGCCTTAACCTTCATCGTCAAGATCTCAGCCTATATCTTACTTTCCTTACTTGTGGTACCTGAACTAAAGAAATTAAAAACCAATCTTTTTCAAAAAATTCTTTTTCTTGCCATTTTGGGATTAAACCTGGCCATGCTCGTCTCTCTGGTGAAGATGGTACCGGAAAAATTTAATTACCCTTATTTGAATGTATTGTTTTTTGCTTATGGAATGGCGATGATGGCGATGATAATTACAGCGGTTTCCTATAGCAACCGTTACGCAAGCAATCCATCCTTTTATTATACAGCCGCGACTTTATTTATAGTTTTTGCTGATATCACTTCATTTATAGCCTATTACCTGGAGTTTTATGAATTCTTTTATGCCGACCGGATTTTTTACCTTCTTTCTCTTTTAGCCCTGGTTAAATTTGCCTCTTTAGACAGGAAACACTCGGCAGTTTCTGAATTGGAAAACATTTAAAGCCATTCTTAGATTTCGGGCAATTTATCGTAAATTTGTTTTCCTAAAATCCGTGTGATTATATGATTGAGAAGCTTAACATAGTAAAGCAGCGTTTTGATGAGGTGAATGATTTAATTATTCAGCCCGATGTAATTTCAGATCAAAAGCGATATATAGAATTAAATAAAGAGTATAAAGACCTTAGGGCTTTAATGGATGAGCGAGAAAAATATTTGGAGCTTACCAATAATATAGAGGAAGCCAAAGAAATTATTTCAGATGGGAGCGATCCCGAAATGACTGAAATGGCCAAAATGCAGCTTGAGGAAGCCGAAAAGGAAGTGCCCAAACTCGAAGAAAAGATCAGGATGATGCTGGTCCCTAAGGATCCGGACGACGCCAAAAACGTGGTGATGGAAATCAGAGCGGGAACCGGTGGAGATGAAGCCAGTATTTTTGCTGGAGATCTTTATAGAATGTACACTAAGTATGTGGAAAGCAAAGGCTGGAAACATAATATTGTAGATTATAGCGAGGGTACCAGCGGGGGATTTAAGGAGATGATTTTTGAAGTTTCTGGGGAAGATGTGTACGGGACTATGAAATTTGAAGCTGGTGTACACCGCGTTCAGCGTGTACCTCAAACCGAAACTCAGGGTAGGGTACATACCTCGGCAGCAACGGTAATGGTGCTTCCTGAAGCTGAGGAATTTGATGTGGAATTAGATCCGAAAGATGTAAGGATTGATTATTTCTGTTCTTCTGGTCCAGGTGGTCAATCCGTAAATACAACCTATTCTGCAGTACGTCTGACCCACGAACCAACCGGTTTGGTTGCACAGTGTCAGGATCAGAAATCTCAGCATAAAAATAAAGAAAAAGCTTTTAGGGTTTTAAGGTCCAGGTTATATGAAATTGAACTTGCTAAAAAGCAGGAAGCCGATGCCGCCAAGAGAAACTCAATGGTTTCCAGTGGGGATCGTAGTGCCAAGATTAGAACTTATAATTATTCCCAGGGAAGGGTTACTGATCACCGTATAAACCTTACTTTATATGATCTTTCTAATATCATTAACGGGGATATTCAGAAAATTATAGATGAATTGCGTTTGGTGGAAAACACCGAGAAGCTTAAGGAGAATTCTGATATATTTTAAATCCAGCATCCCGGAACTGGAAATCTATTTTCTTTTAAGGATTACTTTTTCTTGAAAGCGGAATTTTCTTTTTATATTTTCAAACATATTTTAATTACAAAATCTAACCTATGTCTCCACAAGAATTAACCGAGCAGATCCTGAAAAAGAACTCTTTTTTGTGTGTAGGCCTTGATGTGGATATAGATCGTATTCCGACTTATTTATTATCTGAAGACGATCCTATTTTTGAATTCAATAAAGCCATTATTGATGCAACCCATCGATTTTGTGTCGCATATAAACCGAACATTGCCTTTTATGAAGCAAGTGGCGTTGAAGGTTGGCTTGCTTTAGAAAAAACGATAAATTACCTTCATCACCAGTATCCTGAAATCTATACTATTGCAGATGCAAAACGCGGGGATATTGGTAATACCTCCAGAATGTATGCTAAAACTTTTTTACAGGATCTCGGGTTCGACTCCGTGACAGTGGCACCATATATGGGTAAAGATTCGGTAGAACCCTTTTTGGAATTTGACAACAGGCAGGCAATTTTACTGGCCCTGACTTCCAATGAAGGTGCTTTCGATTTTCAAACACAGGTTATAGATGGGGAAGAGCTTTATAAAAGGGTGATTAAAATTTCTAAAACCTGGAAGAATGCCGACCGGCTTATGTACGTGGTCGGAGCTACGAAAGCGGAGTTTCTAAAGGAAATTAGAGAAATAATTCCCGAAAATTTTATTCTGGTGCCCGGGGTGGGGGCCCAGGGGGGGAAATTGGAAGATGTGTGTACCTATGGAATGAGTAAAAATGTAGGACTTCTGGTAAATTCTTCTCGAAAAATAATATACGCTTCAGAATCTTCAAATTTCGCTGAAATAGCAGGAGCAAAAGCTGAAGTGCTGCAAAAGCAAATGGCCGAGGAATTGAAGCAGCTTTAATTTTTTTGCTTATGGAGCTCAGAGATCAGTTACATAGAGAAATTCACCTTCCCGATGTGCCAAAACGTATTATCTCCCTGGTGCCCAGCCAAACAGAATTGTTGATTGACTTAGGCCTAGAAGAAAGCCTGGTAGGAATCACTAAGTTTTGTGTTCATCCCGAAGAGCTTCGGAAAAGCAAGAAAATTGTTGGGGGAACCAAACAGGTAAAGCTAGAAAGAATAAAGTCCCTAAAGCCTGATATTATTCTTTGTAATAAAGAAGAGAACACCCGTGAGATGGTGATGCAGTTAGAAGATATTGCTCCAGTTCATGTTTCAAATATCGTAAAGCTTGCCGATGCCTTTGAATTAATGGATCAGTATGGAAAGCTCTTTCAAAAACAAGCTTTGACCCAAACCATGGTGAATTCCATAAAGATAAAAATGAACTCGCTGGAGAAGCAACTTAGCGGCAGGCCTGTAAAAAAAGTAGCTTATTTAATCTGGAAAAAACCTTTAATGGTAGCCGGAAAGGATACTTTTATAGATGAGCTCTTAAAGTTGAATAGGCTGGAAAATGTTTTTAATGAAGCTCGCTATCCCCAAACAAGCCTGAAGGACTTAAAAGCAAATAAACCTGATATTATTTTATTATCTTCTGAGCCGTTTCCTTTTCAGGAAAAGCATAAAGCATATTTTTCTGAATTAAATACTCAAGTAAAGTTGGTAGATGGGGAATATTTCAGCTGGTACGGGTCAAGGTTGATAAAGGCGATGGATTATTTTAAAAGCCTTAGCCTTTAATCAATTTTATCATACTGCATTCTTTTGAGCTCCATTAGAATCTTCTTGGCCCGGGCGTTCAGCCTGTCACTCTCTTCTTTGTCGGTAAGTGCCAATTTATAAGCTTTATGCATAAGGTATTGATACTTATCACTAAGGTGTTCTTCTGTAGATTTTGTCTCAAAGATTTTGAACATAATTTTGTTTTCGTCTTTGGAACAAAGATAAGCCTCATCTATGCAAAGTAAATGCTAAGCGGGCGTTAAGATTGATGTAAAAATTATCCTGTTTGAACTCAAATTGTTAAAAATATTAATTAAACGTTTTTATTTGGTGAATCCTTGTCATAATTAACCCTCATCTTGTGTTTAGAACTCATAATGAAATACAGAAATGCTCCAAGGAAGTTAAAGAATATTACTACAATGATCCAAACTATTTTATTGTTAGCGGTAAATTCATTCCTTAAAATGTCTATTAAAGCAACGATGGGTAGTAATAAAAGTGGAATAAGAACTATGAGTATCAAAATAATTTGAGGAGCTCCAATAGCTAGAAAGTGAGTCATTTTTTAGGAATTTTTAAATGAAAAAGTTAATCCTGAAGTGCGAAAACGCGTTTTAAAAGGGCTGTAGATCTTGCCGAAACCTTTTCCCTAATCTCCCTTTCTTCAATGGCAATCATGGTATAAACCCCATCAAGGGCCTGATCGCTCACATAATCTGCAAGATCTGGATTTACGTCATTGGTAAGGGGCAGGTTGTTGTAACGCTTGATAATAGTAGCCCAGATTTCTGTCGCCCCAACTTTATCAAGGGAAGAAGCAACTACTGGCTTAAATTTATTATAGAGGGGTTCTTGTGTTTTATTGGTAAGGTATAAAGTGGCGGCATTATCAGGGCCTAACAGAATATCCCGAGCATCATAAAATGTAATTTCTTTCACCGCATCTACAAAGATTGGAGTAGCTTCTTTTACGGCTTCTTCAGCAGCGCGATTTAGAACTTTTAAACCTTCATCGGCTAAGGCGTCTAAACCGACATCACGAAGGGTTTTGTCAATTTTTTGCAATTCGGGGGGAAGCGTAATTCTTACCAGTTCGTTATTGTAAAACCCATTTTCTTGCGTAAGCTTGGTCACCTGCTTTTCAATTCCCATATCTAAAGCCTGACGCAAACCGGAAGCAATTTCAGTATTACTAACACCAATTTGTGGGTAGTTTTCGGCAATGGTTTGCAACTGGGCACAGGAAGAAAAGATAAGTACTATAAAAACCAAAAAAATCTTTTTCATATAATTGCTTTTTAACCAAAGATATAAATTTAAGATTGGGACTTGAGAATTTACTTTTTCAATGCAATGTTTTTCGGGAATAGCAATTGGAAGATCCTTATAAAAAACTTAAAATACCAATATTTGAATGCGATTTTCGTAAATTGCAGGTCCAAAATTCAGAGATAATTAGCAATGGAACAACAAAAACCATATACTCCTAAAAATAAAATAAGAATTGTTACGGCTGCCTCGCTCTTTGACGGGCATGATGCAGCTATAAATATAATGCGCCGGATTATTCAGTCTACGGGTGTTGAGGTAATTCACCTGGGGCACGACAGAAGTGTGGAAGAGGTGGTCAATTGTGCAATTCAGGAAGATGCACAGGCCATTGCAATGACTTCTTACCAGGGTGGGCATACCGAATATTTTAAGTATATGCACGATTTGCTTCAGGAAAAGAACGCCAGTCACATTGCTATTTTTGGTGGTGGTGGCGGAGTTATTCTTCCTGAGGAAATTAAGGAGTTAATGGATTACGGAATAACCCGAATCTATTCTCCTGATGATGGCCGTGAAATGGGACTCCAAGGGATGATCAATGATATGGTCAGACGGGTTGATTATGAAACACGTGATCTGGCGGAAGAAAAATCTGTTGCTGAAGATTTAAAGGATAAGAATGTAAACACTATCGCAAGGCTTATTTCCCTTGCTGAAAATAAACATGATGCTTTTCTTAAGCATTTTAGGAACTTAAGAAAAGAAACCGAAAAAAGTAAAATTCCTGTACTGGGAATCACAGGAACCGGTGGTGCGGGAAAATCGAGTTTAGTAGATGAACTGGTACGCCGATTCTTAAGTGATTTCCCCGAAAGAAATATAGGGATTATCTCAGTGGATCCTTCTAAAAGAAAAACCGGTGGCGCTTTACTAGGGGATAGAATTCGAATGAATGCCATTAACAGCGATCATGTCTATATGCGTTCCCTGGCCACACGACAATCCAACCTTGCCCTTTCTAAACACGTGGCTGAAGCCGTGGAGGTTTTAAAAGCAGCGGAATTTGATTTGATAATTTTGGAAACCTCAGGAATCGGCCAGAGTGATACCGAAATTATGGATCATTCTGATGTAGCATTATATGTTATGACTCCGGAGTTCGGTGCCGCAACGCAATTGGAAAAAATCGATATGCTCGATTTTGCTGATTTAGTGGCCATAAATAAGTTCGATAAGCGCGGGGCACAGGACGCCTTGAGGGATGTGAAAAAACAATATCAGCGCAATCACCAGTTATGGGATAAAGACGCTGAAAAATTACCAGTTTTTGGAACCATTGCCTCTCAATTTAACGATCCTGGAATGAATACCCTATATCGTGAAATTATGGATACGGTAGCGGAAAAAACCCGGGCGGATCTCCATTCCACTTTTGAGATCTCGGCTGAAATGAGCGAAAAAATATTTGTAATTCCCCCAAAACGTACCCGTTATCTTTCGGAAATTGCTGAGAACAACAGAAGCTATGATGAAAAGGCCGCAAGCCAGGCTGAGGTCGCCCAGAAACTATATGGAGTTTTTAAAACTATAGAATCTGTGTGCGGTCTAGACCTGAGCAATAACCAATCTCAGTACCTGGAGAAACACGGTATTAACCAGGAGGAAATAAAGGAATTTGCGGAAGATTCTCAAAAGGATTTTCTAAAAATGCTTTTTGCAGAATTCGATAGGGTGAAAATGGATCTGGATCCTTATAATTGGGAAATTATTCAGAGCTGGCAGGATAAAGTAACAAAATATGTAGAGCCGGTTTATTCCTTTAAAGTTCGGGATAAAGAAATTAAAATTGATACTCATACGGAATCCCTTTCACATTCGCAGATTCCCAAGGTTGCATTGCCCAAGTATAAAGCATGGGGTGATATTTTAAAATGGTGCCTTCAGGAAAATGTACCGGGAGAGTTTCCTTTTACTGCAGGGCTTTACCCCTTTAAACGTCAGGGAGAGGATCCCACAAGAATGTTTGCCGGGGAAGGTGGCCCGGAGCGTACCAACCGACGTTTTCATTATGTGAGTATGGGCTTGCCGGCTAAAAGGCTTTCTACTGCGTTCGATTCGGTGACCCTTTATGGAAATGATCCCGATGAGCGTCCTGATATTTACGGGAAAATCGGGAATTCCGGAGTTTCTATTTGCTGTTTGGATGATGCTAAGAAATTATATTCCGGCTTTGATTTGGCCGATGCGATGACCTCGGTCAGTATGACTATAAACGGTCCTGCGCCCATGTTGCTTGGTTTCTTTATGAATGCGGCTATAGATCAGCAATGTGAAAAGTATATCAAAGAAAACCAACTAGAAAATAAAGTTGAAGCAAAATATAAAGAACTTTATGATGACAATGGTTTGGACCGCCCGGTTTATCGAGGAGATCTGCCCGAGGGAAACAATGGTCTTGGCCTTATGCTCCTGGGGCTTACCGGTGACCAGGTATTACCGCCAGAGGTGTATGCTAATATCAAAGAACAAACTATCAGCGTGGTTCGGGGAACGGTTCAGGCCGATATTCTTAAAGAGGACCAGGCACAAAATACCTGTATATTTTCTACGGAATTCGCTTTACGTTTAATGGGTGATGTCCAGGAGTATTTTATCAAAGAAAAGGTAAGGAACTTTTATTCGGTGTCTATTTCCGGATACCATATTGCTGAAGCCGGAGCCAATCCAATTACCCAGCTGGCCTTTACCCTTGCCAATGGTTTTACTTATGTGGAGTATTATTTGAGCCGTGGAATGGATATCAATAAATTCGGTCCCAACCTTTCTTTTTTCTTTTCCAATGGAATTGATCCCGAATATGCGGTAATTGGACGGGTAGCACGGAAGATTTGGTCTAAGGCACTTAAACATAAATACGGAGCGAACCCACGAGCACAGATGTTGAAATACCACATTCAGACTTCTGGGAGATCCCTGCACGCCCAGGAAATAGATTTCAATGATATTAGAACGACGCTTCAGGCTTTGTATGCCATTTATGACAATTGTAATTCCCTGCATACCAATGCCTACGATGAAGCCATTACCACGCCTACAGAAGCTTCAGTAAGAAGGGCAATGGCAATACAGCTGATTATCAACAAAGAGCTAGGACTTGCCAAAAACGAGAATCCAATTCAGGGATCTTTTATAATCGAAGAGTTGACCGATCTTGTAGAAGAAGCCGTATTAACCGAATTCGATCGAATTACAGAAAGAGGCGGGGTGCTTGGAGCGATGGAAACGATGTACCAACGTGGAAAAATTCAGGAGGAAAGCCTGCATTATGAGACCCTGAAGCACAACGGAGATTATCCCATTATTGGAGTCAATACTTTTTTAAGTTCGACGGGTTCTCCCACGGTCACCCCAGGCGAGGTAATCAGGGCTACGGAGGAGGAAAAAAAGCACCAGCTTAAAACCCTCAACACGCTTCATAAAGCCAAAGAAGATTCCGCTGAAGAGGCATTGGAGAGGATTAAGGAAGCTTCGATTAAAAACGAAAATATTTTTAAAGAATTGATGGAGGCCACCAAAGTTTGTTCCCTGGGGCAAATTACCAAGGCGATGTTTGAAGTTGGGGGCCAGTATAGAAGAAATATGTAAGCAGAGAATGAATTTTCGAAGCCCCTTTGCCTGCTAACAATTCGTGAAGCAGTTATCCCGATTAACTAGGGGTTTTTGGGCTCATGCGAAATATTTTAAAAGTTGATCTGGTATCTTAGAAATTAAAAATCCCAAGAGCTTAGTGCACTTTGTGATGATTGGATAAGTTGCTTTTGGCCTTATTATTCTTTTAAGGATCGGAAATTGAAATATTCTCTAATACAAGATAGGTATAAGGCTTAAAAATTTCCTATTTTTTATTGGGTGGGGCTAAATTTTCAGATTAGTTTTACAGCTTCTAAATTTCGACCTTTTAAGTACCCAAAAATTTAATCTATGGAAAATGTCTGGTTATATGCCATAGGTGCGTTTACCGCATTTTTTGCGATCAATAATCCTATTGGGAATATCCCCATATTTCTGAGCCTGACCAAGCAGGCCGATGGAACAAGAAAGCGTTTTATTTCTAAGAAGGCAACCTTTACGGCTTTTGTGATTGTGACCGGTTTTATTTTATTGGGAAAATATATTTTTCAGCTTTTTGGTTTAACCATCCCTGCCTTTAAAATCACTGGTGGTATCCTGGTGTTTTTTGTTGGTTTTGAAATGATTAGAGCGCAGCAGTCAAGTATTGATAACCAGAAAGAAATCGACTTTAACGAAGGTATTTCAATATCTCCGCTTGCAATTCCTATTCTTGCGGGGCCGGGTACTATTGTAACGGCGATGAATTATACCACTACCGCCAGTTATATGGATATGGGAATTATTGTTGCAATGTTCGGGTTGATTATGTTTTTAAACCACCTGGCTTTTATTTCCAGTGATTATTTAGTGCGGTTCATTGGGCAAAACAAGATTATTGTGATAGAGAAAATAATGGGATTAATTATTGCCATTATTGGTACGAATATGCTTATCGAGGGAATTAAAATCGCTTTCTTTTAAACGAAAATAAGCAGAACAAACTAGGCTTTTCTAATGTGCTTAATCCAATCTACGATCATTTTGTCGAAAATTTGGATCTCGTTTTTTAACAGCACGAGAAATTCACTTTCCCTTACTCCCGAAAATTCGAGGTTTTTGCAAAGTAATTTCAGGCTTTTACTGGCTTTTCTGATATTTCGAATACGTTCCAGACGGGAACCATAATTTTTTGCCGTAGCTACGGAAGCCACTCCTGGAGCAAGCTGTAGGGATTCAGTTACAAGATCTCCTGCAAATCTATCCTTCGAACTTGCGGAGAAGCCCATTTCAAGGACATGTTTGTCTTGTGTAAAATGAACGGCCATTGCTCTGGAAAGCTTGAAAATTTCCAAAGCTTTGCGATAAGCCGGCATTTGGTAGGTGTTATTAGGAAAAGCTTGTGGCATTCTATTTAATTTCAAAGTAAAATTAGCGAGAAATTAAATAGTTTATCTTTGGGTTTTAATGCAGAAATGAATTTTTACCTAAAAATTGAAGGTATTACTTGTTAAAAACTTTGATATGCAAATTGATGATTTAAACTGGAAAATTTTGGACCGATTGCAAAAAAATGCCCGTTACTCTTTTGCTGAAATTGGACGAGAAATAGGATTAAGTTCTCCAGCGGTAGCTGAAAGGGTAAAAAAAATGGAAGATGCTGGGGTTATTCACGGATATAAAACCCAAATTTCTTATCATAAAACCGGCCATCAGTTAAAAGCCATAATAACCCTACGTGCATTTATGGGAAGGCTAAAACCTTTTCTGGAAAAGGTCAGGGAATTTAAAGAGGTAAGCAATTGTTACCGAATAACCGGAAATGAAAATATTATTATGGAAGTTGTGCTCCGTGATCAGGCACATCTGGAAGAATTCATAGATAAGTTAATTACTTATGGCGAAACAAAAACCCATATTGTACTATCACAGGTAGTGAATTTCGCACCTATGCATAAAAACAAGCTATTATAATGTTAAAAATAAGTAAAGCCAGTTCTCAGAGATTTTCAAATAACCAATTATGGAAGCCTTTTTTTCTATGAATTAGTTAAAATCCATTGGTTTTATTTTTGTTTTTAACGAATTGCTAATAGCTATATTTGATTTAGTTAAATTATAGCAAATTGTAATTTTATTAATAGCGACACGACTATTATGTAGCTATTTTTGCTTAAAAGAAATTGCATTATGAGAAAGTATAGTACATTGTTCCTAATTGTAGCGGCTTTAACCGGTGCTTTGGGATTTTCCGGATTAAATTTTGCCGGTATTGAAGTAGTGAGGGTATTGTTTTTAGTCTTTGCAGATTTACTTGTAGTATCTTTAATTGCCCGTCTTTTCTTTAGAAATGACAACTTGAGACTTCAACGTATTAAAAAGTAAAACCTATCAACGATATAGTAATATGCCTTCATCTTTTGATGAGGGCTTTTTTATGCACGATCTTTGTTATCAATGCTTATATTTATAATAATTATATACTATTATGTTGAAAAAAGCATCATTTCTAATATTAAGTTTTCTTTTTATTTCTCAAATCGGGCATGGCCAGGAAATTAAAATTCCCTTAGGAAGCATTGTAGATTCGATCCCAGCGGCTGATACTACTGGCAACAGTTTCTCCCTATACCTTCCTCAGGATTATTCTGAAAAAGAGCAGTGGCCGATCATCTTTGTTTTCGATCCCAAAGGAAGGGGAAGAGCGGCTACCCAACTTTTTAGAACAATTGCCGAACAGCAGTCTTATATTATAGCAGCCTCTAATTTGAATTTAGAAAAGGATTCATTGCAAAACAATATTAAGAAAGTAGGACCTTTTGTAAACCAGGTAGACGGGATGCTGCCATTAGATCGGGAGCAGGTTTATATAGCAGGTCTTGCAGAGGGAGGTCAATTAGCCACTGCACTTCCGTTTATCTTCAATAATGTCTCTGGGGTACTTGCCATCGAAGATGCCTGGATAAACACACAATACCTGAATTCGTCCAATAAATTTATGTTTAGTGCAATTGCCTGTGATCGTAATAATTCCATGAATACCTTAAAGGAAATCGTATCCTATATGGACCAGGAGGACTTTCCAACGGAAATGAACTATTATAGCTGTGAGAAAGAAATTGAATGGCCCAGTGTGGATGTAATTCAAAACGCAGTTACAGGTTTTACCCTGAATGCGATCAAAGAAGGCAGCCGACCAAAAGATTTAGATTTGGTGAGAACCCTTTTTAATGAGGAAGTAGCCTATGCAGAAGTTTTACGCCGCAGGCGCGATTATTATCGAGCTTTTGAAAAATTACAGCAAATCGAGGAAAAATATGAAGATTTTGACCTGGAAACAGATTTAAAAGATAGGATAAGGGATATAAGAAGGAATGATGCCTTTAGGGAACAAAGAAGAAATTATCGGAATGCTACGGCCAAAGAGGAGGAAAGTCAGCAAGAGTATATTTATTTTATGGAGACCGATGTGGTAACAGCCAATTTTGAAAATATTGGTTGGTGGGCCGCAAAGGTGGCAGAATTGGAAGAAATGGCAGAAAAATCTAATGGGGCGCAGCAGAAAATGGCCAGCAGGCTACAGGGATTTCTGGATGTGTTAAGCAAAAATTATTATGATAATTACGTGAATTCTGCTGCGGATTCCAAAACAAAAATCTTTGTAAGTATACTGCGAACGATTTTCGATAAAAAAGATCCAGAAGCTTATTTAAATATCATTAAAATAGCCGGACACGATGGGGATCACCAGACTGCACTGCTATACCTGGAGGATTTACTAAAAACCGGATTTGACGATATGGAAGCTCTGTACGATATAAAAGGTATTTTAGATCTTAAAATAAGTGAACCTTATAATGATAAAATCAGGGAATATCTTGGAGAGGCCAAATATTATAAAGCCGGCAATTAAGCTGAAATTCAGTTTCCTATTCTTTTTACTGCTGTCCAACTCATTTTTGGCGCAGGAGCAAAGCGTAATGAAGTTTCAACAGGAAATAAATGAAAAGTTCGGTGATCCCCAACGCACCCCACTTTCTGATAAAGATTTAGCTGAATTTAAAGGCCTGGATTTTTTTAAAATTGATTCGGCTTTTATAGTGAAAGCTCATTTTTTAAGAACCCCGGCTGAAGCGCCATTTAGAATGCAAACTACTACAGATAGAAAACCGGTGTATGTGAAGTACGGAGAATTATATTTTAAAATTAAGGGAGAGGATTTTAAATTAAATGTTTTTCAGAATCAGGAGCTTATTTCTGACCCTGAATATTATAATTATTTATTTCTTCCTTTTACAGATCTTACTAATGGCGAAACCACCTACTCCGGCGGACGGTATTTAGACTTAAGGATACCGGAGGGTGATTCCATTTTGTTAGATTTTAATAAAGCATATAATCCTTACTGTGCTTATAGTGGTAATTTTTCCTGTCCTATAGTTCCTGCCGATAATCATTTAGAAATTGCTATCCCGGCAGGGATAAAGAACTTTAAATGATTAATTTAAAACGCGTAGATGGCTGCCAGTACAAAAGAGGACAGATTATCGGTTCCTTCTAAATCCGAGTTTAAAAAGACCGGATCAGGGGTGTTGGATACTTGGTCCAAACGAACCTCTGGTTTAATAGTTAGGCTTCCAACTGAATAGCTCCCGGTAAGGGTGAAGTCTATTGCTTCTGCATCAGCGCCATATACTGGCCCTCCATCCTCTAGTTCCTTAAAATATTCCGCCCGCAGACCAATAGCAAAACTATCAGAAGTTTGGATTTGTGGATAAAGTGCTGCTCCATAAAATCCTGCACCATCCGTAGTATTATAGGTTGTATTCAGGCCTAAATAAAAAGATTCGGTAAAGTCCCACCCGGTGGTCAAATCTATCTGGAAAGTAGCTTCATCCGAAAGCGGCATTTGTTCTCCATATAAAAGGTTTAAAAATCCGCTTCCCTTAGAGTTGGCATAACCAAGCTGGCCTCCAAAAGTATATTTTCCATAAGGATTAAATTCAGTCCAGTCCGTGGGGTTCATAACAGCAAGCATAGCACTCCAATTGTCATCTATCGCAAAGTCAGCTTTAATTCCGGTATGAGAAAAAGGGCCATAGGAAAACATATATGAAGTAGAATAGTGAAAGTTGGCAGTTGGTGAAATTACTTCATAACCCAAATAGGTATTGAAATTACCCATCGTTAGGGTAACCGCGTCCGAGACATTCCAGTAAACATATAGCTGGTTTACAATATTGCTGGGTGCCGAGGATGCAAAAACAGCATCTTCCCCCCTTGGACCGAATACTAAATCGGCCACAAAACCTACTTTTTCACCCTCGTAGCCCAAAATAACATTGGCCATTCCAATAGCAAAACCCGGGTCATTGGCAAAAGAAGAGGCGGGAGCCTGGGGAACAGCAATAATCTCCCCTGCTTCGTTATAGGCATATTTATTTAATCCATTGAAATTGGTTCGAAAGTAAGTGTCAACAGATCCGCTTATGCTAAAATTGGACATAAAACTTTCACTTTCAGAAGTATCAGCTTCCTGAGCTTGCAAGTTAGAACCTATGGCAAAACATATTCCTAACAGGAATATTTTTTGGATATTTGTAATTGTAAATTTTTTCATAATAAAAGTCTTGTTTAATGAGTTGAAATGTGTTGAGCAAAGCTTTATGAAAGGTTTACCTATAGGAGCGCTCCGCCAAGCGCTCCTTTTTTCTTTTAAATTATTAAAATTTATCTATCGTGCACAGCACCAAATTCGGCATAGGCATCCATCCCGTGCTCGTGTGCATCCAGGCCTTCTGTTTCTTCTTTTTCTTGCATTCTTAATCCCATGGTGGCTTTAATAATCGATAGAATAATAAATGCTGAAATACAACAAAAAGCACCTATTATTCCCACGCCAGCCAATTGAATGAGCAACTGGTCAAACCCTGCTAGGCTTCCAAAGATTCCTACGGCAAGTGTTCCCCAAATTCCGCAGATAAGATGAACCGCTACTGCTCCAACAGGATCATCGAGTTTAAGTTTATCGACAAGGGCCACCCCGAATACAATTATACCGCCCGCAACAAGACCTATAAGGATAGCGTCCAAGGGAGACATAACATCGGCTCCTGCAGTAATACCTACAAGTCCTCCCAGAATTCCGTTTAAGAACATGGTAAGATCGTAATTCTTATAGGTTAGTGTGGAGACAATAAATGCAGAGATACCTCCAGCAGCTGCAGCAAGGCAGGTGGTCACCAGAGTGATAGAAGTTAAAGACGGATCAGCTGAAAGTACTGAGCCTCCATTAAAGCCAAACCAACCTAACCAAAGGATGAAAACCCCGGCAGTTGCCAGTGGGATGTTGTGTCCTGGTATGGCATGTGAAGTACCATCTTTCCCAAATTTTCCCAAACGAGAGCCTAATAAGTATATGGCAATAAGTGCTGCCCAGCCTCCTACAGAATGGACTAAAGTAGAACCGGCAAAATCATAGAAACCCATATCAGCCAGGAATCCTCCGCCCCATTTCCAGGAACCTACGATGGGATAAACAATAGTGATATAAATCACAGAAAATAGCATAAAACTTCCTAGTTTAATTCTTTCAGCTACAGCCCCCGATACGATGGTTGCAGCTGTGGCTGCGAACATTCCCTGGAAAAGAAAGTCTGTCCAGTAGGTGTAACCCTGGTTATAAGTTAAGTCTAAAGAACCGTCCGCCAGAGGTGCACTTAATCCAAAAAGATCAAAGAAATAGTCAGGGATTATTCCTGCAATAAAGGAGCCAGGGTACATCAGGTTGAAACCTATAATAGCGTAGGTAAGTAACCCGGCACAAATAATAAATACGTTTTTAAACAGGATATTAATGGCATTTTTTTGTCTTGTAAGTCCAACTTCAAGTAGTGAAAAGCCCAGGTGCATAAAAAATACCAGGGCGGTACACACCATCATCCAAACATTATTAATAGTAAGTAATTCCATAAAAGTGATTTTTTAAGTTTATTTTTTTTAGGATAGCGAGTCCGTACCTTTTTCTTTTGTTCTAATGCGGTATGCTTCTTCTACAGGGGACACAAATATTTTTCCATCCCCAACCGAACCGGTATGCGCAGCCCTTAGAATTGTTTCTACGGTACTTTCTACATTATGGTCTGAAACCACTAAGGATATCTTTCGGCGTTGGATGTCGCTGGTGCTATAAGAGACTCCACGATAAACGTGACCCTGTTTTTCGTTACCCACCCCGGTAACATCCCAATAGCTAAAAAAATTGACTTCGGTTTCGTGAAGTGCTTTTTTTACTTCATCAAACCTGGATTTTCTAATGATTGCTTCTATTTTTTTCATAAAAACTATATTTTTAATGGATATAAATGTATAAAATTATCTTAACACCCGTTAAAAAATAGGGGTGTATGCTAAATAAATATGGAATAAATAAAAACAACCCCTTAAAAATTAGGGGTTGATCTATAAAACAGGAAAGTTTTGGTTAGTTTCTAAATTTTTGAAGTTAACTCAGGTCAGTTTGGAGAGAAAAAGGCCTAAAAAAACAGCCAAAATTCCACAAATTATACTTCCGAAAGCGTAAAAGAAGAAATTTAGGTAATCTCCGGTACGCAAAAGTGCCTGATTTTCAAATGCGAAACTTGAAAAGGTTGTAAAGCCGCCACAAAAGCCAACGGCCAGGAATAATACGGTATTTGAATTGAAAATGTCAGATTTGGACGCCATCCCGAGAATTAACCCAAGGATTATACTGCCCAAAATATTTACTGTAAAGGTTCCATAGGGTATAAAGGCCGTTTCAACATTTAAACTTTTACTGATCAGGTATCGCAAAACACTCCCCAGCCCGCCACCAAGGAAAATCAATAATAGTTGTTTAAACATAATTTTTTATTTAACCGGAATATAAAGGTGGGTAATCCATTTTGCAGGATTTGCTACCTGGTCAGGGGAGGTTAAGTAAACTTCAAAGCTGTTGGCCTCTTGTTGAACTTCCAGACCGTTTTTTTCAATGTAATTACGGGTTTGCTCCCAGGCTTCTTTAAGGTTTTTGTAATCTCCTTTTAAAGTGGTCTTTAAAACTTTTTGATTTGGCATAAAACCATTTAGGATTTCACTTTCAGCTGGAGTAATGACCTGGCTGGGAGTAAATATTCCTGCGGAAAAAATGACGTTCCCGGAAGTTTCGTTCCACTGGTTATAAAGCACAAATGGGTTCCCATTTTTTTCAATACCATTCTCATCCATAAAGGTGGAAACCTCAGAAAACATAGCTCCCATCTTTTGGTCTACCTGGCTTATTTTGCTTGCCGTTGTGGTATACATATAATACCCGCCACCGTGCTGAATTACCCCATCAACATTAATGGTGTATTCATCCATTTTATTGAGCACCACATTCTCAAGGTTGTTAAGGCCTTTTTCAAGCATAGGGCGCATCAATTCCATTATACTTTGTTCCTGAAAGGTGAAGGCCATTTTTTCCATAAAACTTTGCTCCCCCTTTATGCCCCAGGTTACTTCCGTTCCGGTTTCGACTTCCTTGAATTCCCAATAAACTATACTAGTAGATTCTCCCAAGGGAGTGATAAGGCTTAATTCCTGCTCTATTTCAGAATAGGGTTTGGATGAAATTATTTTTATTGCTCCATCCCCGGCAGTCTCACTTTTCCAGGAATAAGAAGCACTATCCCCGCTGGTTTTCATACCATATTCAACAATCATATCATCAGCTTCCCCAGACCAGGGCTCCCAGTATTCCCAGTTTTTAAGCTCGTTTACTTCCCGAAATACCATTTCTACGGGCGCTGGAATTACTTTGGTTTCTTCCAAATGATAATCGCCATCCTGAGTGGCTATATAAATAGATCCGGCTATTATTACTATAAGCAATAAAAAGAAAAGGTATTTTAAAATTTTCATACTGGCAGGTTTAGAAAGCGAAGATACTTAATTTAACAATATTGGTTTAAAGCGTAGTTTAAGGGTTTAAAACGCCTTTAAGGATAAAGAGCAGACCAATAAAGGCAAGGAAAGCCAAAAGTACCCATATGCTTCCCTTGTATTGTCTTTTATGCAAGAGGGTGTCTTTTTTATAGCTAATCACTATAATTATTATAAAAGTTATTAGAAATAAACCTGCAAAAACGAGTTGGCCGGTGCTAAACATTTTATTTACTTTTATGCAAAGTTAAGGTTTTAAGCGGAGCTGTTATTGATTTAATTTTTTTAACTCTAACAGATGTGATCTGGAAACCTTAATAATTACGGATGCATTGGCGCAATGATATAAAAATAAAACAGATGAAAAAAAGACTTGCTGCAGTTAAGGAATTTCATAGGACTTTTAAGCTGGGGATCGCTGAGAATCCGCAGGCCTCCCTGGGACCGGAAACAAATCGGTTACGTTATGAATTAATGGAGGAAGAAAACCGGGAGTACCTTGAAGCTGCAACTAAAGGTGATATAGAAGAAGTAGCTGATGCCCTGGGAGATATGCTTTATGTATTATGCGGAACCATCATAGCCCATGGCCTGGAGCATAAAATTGAGGCGATTTTTGATGAAATTCAACATAGCAATATGAGTAAACTTGGCGAAAACGGAAAACCAATGTATAATGAAAACGGGAAAGTGATAAAAGGGCCGAATTATTTTAAACCTGATATTGCAAGAGCCTTAGAAGATAAGGACTCCTAAGCTTCTGAAAAATGCACACAGCGCAATAAAAGCAAGGCAAAGGGATCTATTATTTTAAGATTTAATTACCTGGTGCTATTACTGATTTCAACCGACCGTATTTGAACCCTATAAAAAAGCTTAAAAAATGAAAATGCTGTTTCTTTGGATCTTATTGTTTCTTGCGAGCTCTGGATGTAAGAATCCAAAAAATAATACCGGAAATTCCCAAGCCCAGCCTGCAGGGCATACAAAGGACAGTCTTCAAAGTGGTATTTTAAAATACAAGGACACTATCTGGAACTTTGCCTTTAAATATCCCTCAGATTATACTGTCATAAAAGGAAAGCTGCCAGGAAACAGCATTGTAATCAATGTATATCCAAAAGCTGCTGATATTGATAAACCTCTTGCAATCCACGAAAAACCGGAACGCTCCTATATTGCTTTTTTGCCAAAGGGTTTTGGGGTTGACGCTCCTTCAGGGGAACAAAAATCTGTAATGGACAGCAAAATCAATTTTAATTTAACTTTTAATATCAATGAGCAGGAGTCCATGGTTTATCTTCTTGAAAACGGGCAGGCCTGGGCTTATTTTATCAGGTTTGATCAGCCCCCTGAAAAATGGAACCGATACGGTGGGATCTTTGTGCATAATGCAATCAGAAATTTCAATGCGAGCTGCTTTTCTTCAAGCGGTAAGCTAAAACCCATGCAGCAATGTGATCCTATGGGAGAAGATCGGATAAAAATTTCCGGAGAAATCGATAAAACAAGTAAAAGAAAGCTGGATCTGGTGCTGAATTCTCTTTATTTTTTCAGCGAAGATGCAAAGCAACGCAGGGAACTTTCTGAGCTCATTAAAGTTAAGAATCCTATACCAAATACTCAGCTTAAGTCTCCATTACAAATTACCGGAAAAGCCAGGGGGAGTTGGTTCTTTGAAGGGGAAGCCCCGGTAAAACTAGTCGATAAGAATTACAGGACTTTGGCCAGGACCTCCATAAAGGCTAGCGGTGATTGGATGACTAGCAATTTTGTGCCTTTCTCTGGAGCGCTTAGCTTTGAGAATTTCCCAGAGGGTAAGCCTGGTTATTTGATTTTTGAAAAATCCAATGCTTCGGGAAAGCCAGAATTTGATAGAGAACTTATCCTGCCGGTACGTTTTCCGCCCCAATGAAAGGATCCAGTAGTTCTTTTGGACCTAAATATTCGAGGGGCTGCCATTAAAAAAGCCTCTCAGCTTTCAAAAACTCAGAGGCCTTAGTTATAAAAGGAAACCAGGTAAAATTATTTCACCTGATGTCTCCATCCGTGTTTGTCTTCGGCTTGGTTATACTGAATTTTCATTAAACGATCCTTAAATGATTTTCCATAGGAATCCTCCATTTTTGGAAGTTCAAACTTTTCATCTTTATAACCAAAACCGGCAATTGGGTTAATCACTGTAGCAGTTCCCGAACCGAAGATCTCTTTAAGTTCTCCTTTCCTGGCAGCTTCAATAACTTCAGAAACCGGTACTCTTCTGATTTCTACTTTAATATTAAGGTCTTTAGCAAGATCGATCACACTCTTTCTGGTAACACCATCCAAAATTCTGTCACTGGTAGGTGCGGTAATCAGGGTATCTCCAATCCTAAAGAAAATATTCATGGTTCCAGCTTCTTCCAGGTAATCGTGGGTATTAGCATCAGTCCATATTATTTGCTGAAAACCAGCTTCTTTTGCCAGGTTTGTAGGATAGAACTGTGCGGCATAATTTCCGGCAGCTTTGGCAGCTCCAACACCACCATCTGCAGCACGACTATATTTTTCTGAAAATTGAACTCTAACTTCGCCACTATAATAAGCCTGGGCTGGAGAGCAAATGATCATAAATTTATATTTAGTCGAGGGATTGGCAGAAACACATTCTTCAGTAGCAATAACAAACGGGCGAATATAAAGCGAGTTGCCAAAACCTTTTTTAATCCAGTCTTTCTCAAGCTTTAATAAGGCTTCTAGACCGCTGAAGAAAAATTCTTCCGGGAATTCGGGTATGGCCAATCTGGCGCTGGATTTATTTATTCGCTTAAAATTTTCTTCTGGTCTAAAAAGCCAAATCCTGTCGTCCTGATCTTTATAAGCCTTCATTCCTTCAAAAACAGCCTGTCCATAATGAAATACCTTAGCAGATGGATCAAGTTGAATAGGACCATAAGGCTTAATTTTAGGATTTTGCCATTGTCCATTTTCGTAATCACATTCAAACATATGATCGGTGAAAACTTCGCCAAAAACCAGATTGTCAAAATTTACATTTTCAATTTTAGATTTTTGGACTTTATTAATCTCGAGCTGGTCAGTATCGTATTTCATTATCATTAATTTAGTTAACAAATTTACCCAAATTAAAACAGAATCAAAATCTAAAGTTTTGGTAAATTTGATTGCCCGTAAGGTTGGAGAAATAAATAAATAAATGAGAAAAATTGTATTTGGACTGGTCCTATCCTTAATCTTAATCTCTTGTAATGAAGGGAATTCTAATAGAGGTGCGTCAGCTTTAGCAAAGAAAAATCCTGTTTCCTATAAGTCTTTTGGTACTGAAATCACCGCGGAAAATGCTTTGAGTGCTACCCAGGCCCTTGAGAAATTCAACTCCCTTGAACCTGGGGATACGCTAAATCTAAAATTTTCTTCGAAAATCAAGAGTGTATGTAAAAAGAAAGGCTGTTGGATAATTTTGGAGCTTCCAGAGCAAGAGGTGAGGGTTAGCTTTAAAGAGTATGGCTTTTTTGTGCCCAAGGATAGCGAAAATACAGAGGTGATTGTAGAGGGAAAAGCATTTTTAAATGAAATATCAGTTGAAGACCAAAAACACTATGCCCAAGATGAGGGGAAACCTCATGCTGGTCTGTCAGAGATCACTATGCCTAAAACCACTAAAGCTTTTATTGCTGAGGCTGTACTTTTAAAAGAATAATAATTTGGAGCGAAAAATTATAAGGACCGGCGATGGTTCAGTAACCATCCATTTAAGCCAGTGGGATGAACAATACCATTCCAAACACGGCGCCATTGCGGAAGCTCGGCATGTGTTTATAAAAATGGGTCTGGAATACTGGGTGGGTTGGAATAAAGAGAAGGAGCTTTCTATCCTCGAAATTGGTTTTGGAACCGGGCTCAATGCCTTAATTACTTTTCTTGAAGCCAAAAAACTTGAGCTCAATATTAATTATACGGGGGTGGAGGCCTATCCGGTTTCTGAGAATGAAATACAGGAACTGAACTATGCTCAAATGCTCTCACCAGGAAATCAAATAACATTTTTTCAAAAAATGCACAATAGCCCATGGGATGTGCCAGTAGCAATTTCAAAGAATTTTCAATTGGAAAAGCAGCAAAAGCGTTTTGAAGAAATTCAGGATGTCAATGCGTATGATCTGGTGTTTTTTGATGCATTTGGCGCCCGGGTTCAGCCAGAACTTTGGACAGAAGAAATCTTTGCTAAAATGTTTGTAGCTATGAAACCAAATTCAGTTCTAGTCACCTATTCGGCCAAAGGAAGTGTGCGAAGAGCCATGCAAACGGCAGGTTTTATAGTTGAGCGACTTCCAGGCCCTCCAGGAAAACGCGAAATGTTAAGGGCATTAAAAAAGTAGTGGTGTTTGCTGTTAAATCAGTAATAATTTTTAGCTAAGGTCTTTGCTTGTTGCTATCTTGTAAATAAAAATGCGTGTATTAATAACAGGAGCTACCGGATTAATTGGATCTAAAATTAGTCGGTTATGTCGTGAAAAGGGAATAGATGTTTATTACCTCTCTACCAGTAAAGATAAACTGGAAGATGAGCCGAACTACAAAGGTTTTTACTGGAATCCCGAGGAAAATGAAATTGATCCCAATGCCATTCAGGGAGTTGATGCTATTATAAACCTTGTCGGTGCCAGTATTGCAGAGCGATGGACCCCCGAACAGAAGGAAAAAATTCTTAAAAGCCGAACCGAAACGGCCAGTTTGCTTTACAAATGTTTAGAGGAAAATGAACATCAGGTGAGAAACCTGGTGTCCGCCAGTGCCATTGGCGTTTACCCCAGTTCCTTAGAAAAATTATATACTGAGCAGGACCAGGGAGTAGATGACTCTTTTGTTGGCGAAGTCGTCGTGAAATGGGAAGAAGCAGTGGATAATTTTAGAGATCTTGGAATCCAGGTTGCTAAAATTAGAATAGGACTTGTTTTGGCTGAAAATGGGGGGATGTTGCAGAAACTTAAGGAACCGGTTAATTTTAGTGTCGGGTCTCCTCTTGGAAGTGGTAAACAGTGGCAGTCCTGGATCCATATAGATGATATTGGCGGTATTTTTATGTTTGCCCTGGAACAGAAACTAAGCGGTATCTATAATGCCGTTGCACCAAATCCAGTTACTAATAAAGAACTGGTCAATGAGGTGGCTTCTCAAATGGGAAAACCGGTATGGTTGCCTAATGTTCCCAAAGTAGCCCTTAAGCTTGTATTGGGAGAAATGTCGCACCTGGTTTTATCCAGCCAATTGGTGAGCAGTGATAAAATAGAACAGCAAGGCTATACTTTTAAATATGTCAATCTGACCAAGGCGCTGGAGGATTTAATTTAATTTTTTACAAATTCTAAAGCATAAAAAAGGCTGTCTTCTCAGACAGCCTCCTTTAAATTTTTAATTAGGTATGTTATTAAACTTTAGTAGCTTTTATATCTATTTTTAATGCGATATCGTCACTTACGAAGTTGTCTCCAAGTCCGTCGAATACTGATTTGGATCCAAAATTAACATTCCAGTTTGTGCGGTCTATGGTGAATTCTTCACTGGTTATTTCAATAGTATCTTCAGTACGATTGATACTAACTGGGAAAGTGATATTTTTGGTTTCCTCTTTTATGGTAAGGTTACCCGATAACATCTTTTGACCGTTTTCTTCACTAATGCCTGTTACTTCAAAAGTAGCTTCCGGAAACTTTGTGGCATTAAAGAAGTCGCCTTCTTTACCTTCTACGGTTCCCATCAGGTGAGCTTCAAGATCAGCTTTATCCTGTCCTTCAAGATCTGTAACATTAATAGACTGCATATCAATCACGAAACTTCCGCTCTCTATAATGCTGTCATTGGCACTAAAGGTACCTTCTGAAAGGGCAATAGTTCCAGTATGTTCTCCGGTTGGCTTGCTACCCTTCCATTCTATAACAGAAGCTGAAGTGTCTACCGTGAATTCCATAGCTTCAGCTTGTGCGCTTGCTGCATCCTGAACCTCGGAAGTTTCCGCTTCTTTTTTATCGTTCTTACATCCCACAACTGCAGTTAAAAAGGCCGCAATTACAAAAGTGCTTAAAATTGATTTTCTCATTTGTTAACAATTTAGTTTTAAATTAGCTTGCAAAAATACATAAATATCAAATACCATAAAGGTAAATTTTTGGTAATTAATTATAGTGACATTTTGACATCGAATCATAATTGGCAATGAATTTGACCCGTTGTGCCTGTATTAAAATGCATAAAAATGAGTAAGAAGAAAAAGGATATAAGAGAAGACCAACAAGATCAATCTGTTAAAGATCAGGTTGAGGATGTTTTAGACGAAGCTATAGATGAGGTAGAGAATGAAAATAAGGAAACTGAAGATGAAGATACTCAGGATGCCCTATCGGAAGAGGAAAAGCTAAAAGAAGAGGTTCAGAAGGAGAAAGATAAGTTTTTACGGCTTTTCGCTGAATTTGAAAACTATAAAAGACGAACCTCCAAAGAACGATTAGAGCTGTTCAAAACTGCCAACCAGGAAGTAATGGCAGCCATGTTGCCAGTGTTGGATGATTTTGACAGGGCCTTAAACGAATTGCGAAAATCCGGAGACAAAAATTTAATACAAGGGGTAGAACTAATTCACAATAAATTCAAAGAAACCCTTACCAGTAAAGGCCTTGAATCTATGGATGTAAAGGAAGGTGATGCCTTTGATTCTGAAATTCATGAGGCTATTACCCAAATACCTGCGCCTGAGGATAAGCTTAAAGGCAAGATAGTTGATGTAGTTGAGAGAGGTTATATGCTTGGGGAGCGTATTATTAGGTTTCCTAAAGTTGTAACCGGAAAATAAAAGCTTTTTAGAATCTGCAAAACGAGACCATGAAAGAAGATTATTACGACATATTAGGCATAAGTAAAGGTGCTTCCACAGCTGAAATAAAAAAGGCTTACCGTAAAATGGCTATTAAATATCATCCTGACAAAAATCCGGGAGATACCGAGGCCGAGGAAAAGTTTAAAAAATCAGCTGAAGCTTACGAAGTCCTTAGCAATGAAGATAAACGAGCCCGTTATGACAGGTTTGGTCACCAGGCATTTGAAGGTGCCGGTGGTGGTGGCGGCTTTGGCGGAATGGATATGGATGATATATTCAGCCAGTTTGGAGACATCTTTGGTGGTGGTTTCAGTGGTGGCGGAGGCTTCTCTGGTTTTGGAGGCGGTTTTGGCGGAGGCCAAAGACGTGCCAAGGGAAGTAACCTTAGGATCAGGGTAAGTCTTACCTTAGAAGAAATTGCCAATGGTGCAGAGAAAAAAATTAAAGTAAAAAGAAAAGTTCAGGCACCGGGTACAACTTATAAAACCTGTACTACCTGTAAGGGGACCGGACAGGTAACCCGAGTTACCAATACAATTTTGGGAAGAATGCAAACTGCATCTCCTTGTACTGTGTGTAGTGGCTCAGGGCAGATTATTGACCAAAGACCCCCAGAGGCAGATGCCCACGGCCTGGTGCAAAAAGAAGAAACTGTTTCTATTAAAATTCCATCAGGTGTTGAAGATGGAATGCAGTTAAAAGTTTCCGGAAAAGGAAATGATGCACCCGGAAATGGAATCCCTGGAGATTTATTGGTGGCTATAGAGGAGAAAGAACATCATAGCCTCCAGCGTGAAGGAGATAACTTGCATTACGACTTATACATCAGTTTATCTGAAGCTGTTTTAGGCTCTTCCAGAGAAATTGATACGGTGACCGGGAAAGTGCGGATAAAGGTAGAAGAAGGAGTGCAATCCGGAAAAATCCTGAGGCTTAGAGGAAAAGGGATCGGAAATCTCAATGGATATGGAAAAGGAGATTTGTTGGTCCATGTAAATGTTTGGACTCCTAAGAATTTAAGTAAAGAACAAAGAGATTTCTTTGAGAACATGGCTGATGACGAGAACTTCCAGCCTAATCCAGAGAAAAGCGATAAATCATTTTTTGAAAAAGTTAAAGATATGTTTTCTTAGCACCTAGGTTTTAAGAAAAAAATTTATATATTTGATTATCACTAAGTCTTTTAGTGATAATTTTTCTTTTTCATAGCAATTTTTTTCCCATCCTTAATTTTTTAAGGGTGGGTTTTGTTTTTAACACTAGCGTTAAAAGTTATTTAAGCTTTTTTTAATTAGAATGATATTCTTTATCTGTTTCCTATCTTAGTGTAAACAAATTTTAATAACTAATTAAATAGCTTATTATGAAAAGGATGAACAAGATTTTTATTTTTACAATATTATTCTTAACAGGTACTTTTGCAGGTTTCGCACAGGATGATTATTTCTCTGGTGTAGAAGACACAGAAGATTACAGTGCTCTTGAGTTGGCGCAAATGGATGATCGGTTTTCAAACTTCGTTGAATTTTTAGAATTATCAGGTTTGGATTTGTCGGTTGAATTCGCCGATGATTTTACAATTTTAATGCCTACAAATGAAGCTTTCTCAGAAATGGAAGTCGACAAGTTGGCCTACCTTAGTGATCCGGAAAACAGGTTGGAACTCATTCAATTGATTAAAAACCATATGTTACCTACTAAGGTAATGAAATATGAATTTAACGAAACTCAGGTTGCCAATTCAGCCGGGGACGAAGAAATTGTGATCGGAGAAACTGGAGACGTTGTATATGTTGGTGGTGCAAAAATACTGGCTTCAGATATTGAAGCAGAAGATGCTGTGATTCACGTTGTGGATGGTGTTGTAGAGGCAACCAAAGATGTAACGATGGACTAAGGAAATTCTCAAAGTTTTATATACAATACCCCAATATTTCTGGGGTATTTTTTTATGAATTATTCTAAACTTCAACCTATTTCAATATATTTACTAAATATGTATGTATTGATTTATTTTCGTCATCCGTGACGAATTTTTTTTTCGAAAGAACATCTCCTTATAGGTTCGCCAGAGGATAATTTAAATTTACCAAGCTTTTTATATGGAAAATCTCTTAGTAGCAGAAAATATTTACAAGCAATTTGGCAATTTTACTGCACTAAACAATGTCTCAATAGCTATCCCGCGTGGAAGTATTTTTGGTCTTTTAGGACCCAATGGCGCTGGGAAGACCACGCTTCTTAGAATAATTAATCAAATTACCATGCCCGATAGGGGTCAGGTGTATTTAGACGGAAAACCATTACATCCTGATGATATCGCTCATATTGGTTATTTGCCGGAAGAACGGGGGCTTTATAAGTCAATGAAAGTTGGGGAGCAGGCCTTGTACCTCGCACGATTAAAAGGACTTTCAAAAACTGAAGCAAAAACCCGCCTGGAATATTGGTTTAAAAAATTACAAATCGAAGGCTGGTGGGATAAAAAAATCCAGGAGCTATCCAAAGGTATGGCCCAAAAAATACAATTCATCATTACGGTTTTACATCAGCCTAAATTATTGATTTTTGATGAGCCATTCAGCGGGTTTGATCCGGTAAATGCCGGTTTGATTAAAAATGAAATTCTTCAATTAAAAGAAGAGGGCGCTACCATTCTTTTTTCAACACACCGTATGGAAAGCGTAGAAGAATTGTGCGATTATATGGCATTAATTCATAAATCGAATAAACTACTGGATGGAAAGGTTTCTGAAATAAAAAGAGCTTATAAATCCAATACTTACGAGGTTGGTCTGGAATCTGAAAATAATGCTGTGCTTTTTGCTGAATTAAATGAAAAATTTGTGATAGGAAATACCAATTTTAAAAGTATAAACGACGATCTTAAATTGACTATTCAATTAAATAACCAGGAAACCCCCAATCAACTTTTAGAATATCTTCTCGGCAGAGCCAGGATCAATCATTTCGTAGAGGTCATTCCTTCGGTAAACGATATATTCATAAAAACCGTTACTCAGAATGCGTAATCTAAAGCTTATAATTCAGCGGGAATATTTGGCTCGGGTAAGGAACAAAACCTTTATTATAATGACCTTTCTGAGTCCATTATTTTTAATAGGAATGTTTGCCCTTATTGCTTATTTGAGTATGCTGAACAGCAGTGAACAGCGAATCATCGGCCTGTATGATGAATCTGAAATGTTTGCTACAGAATTTAAGGATCAGGAGCAGGTTCAATATTTGGACCTCTCTGGCAAGACTTTGGAACAGGCAAAAAGTTTAGTTAATGAACAGGAATACTATGGGCTGCTCTATATTCCAGAAAATATTGACAAGACCCTGGAAGGCGTGCAATTCTTTGGTAAAGAATCGCCCGGGTTGGGAACTGTACAAGCTATAGAAAAAACCATTGCCGATAGGCTGACAAGAGAGGAATTAATTGAGCGCGGGATTGATGTTAATCAATTAAATGAGGCAAGAACCGAGGTGAAAATTGAAATTCAGAATTTCTCTGGCCAGCGCACCTCTAAAATGTCCAACTATATAAAAATGTTTTTTGGTGGTGCCGCCGGGTACCTGCTAATGATGTTTATTATTATTTATGGCAATATGGTCATGCGCAGTGTTATCGAGGAAAAAACCAACAGGATTATTGAGATCATAGTTTCTTCGGTAAAACCCATTCAACTTATGATGGGAAAGGTACTGGGGACTTCTTTAGCCGGAATTACACAGTTCACCATATGGGTGATCCTTGCCGGGGCTTTGGCCATGATTTCATTTTATGTTTTGGGTATAGATATTTTTACGGTACAAAAATCCCAACTGGAAAGCATTGAACAGATAGCAAAACCGCAAGTAGCCCAACTGGTTATGGATGTGATTAATTTACCCATCCTAAGTCTGATTATATTCTTTCTTATCTATTTTATTGGCGGTTACTTTTTATATAGTGCCATTTATGCTGCAATTGGTGCAGCAGTAGATAGTGAAACCGATACGCAGCAATTTATGTTTCCGGTAATTTTGCCTCTTATGCTGGGAATCTATGTCGGTTTCTTTTCGGTTATAGAAAATCCCCACGGCAGTGTATCCACTATTTTCTCTATGATTCCACTAACCTCGCCAATTGTGATGCTCATGCGAATTCCATTTGGCGTACCATGGTGGGAACTGGCAATATCGGTAACGATTTTAATTCTTACTAATTTTGCGGTGATTTGGCTTGCGGCCAAGATTTATAGGGTGGGAATTCTGATGTATGGTAAAAAAGCGAGTTATAAAGAATTATTTAAATGGCTTAAATATTAAAAAAATGCAGGAACAGGATCAGGGAACCACGGAAGCCTTAAAAGAAGTAGTGGAAGAAGATATTTGGGGTAATATTGTTGATTTCTGGAATCTCATCCTTTTTAAATATGAAGTTAGTGGTACGCCAATTGAGATTACGGTAAGTCTAATATTGCTTGTCATACTGGCATTCGTGGTGACCGGAATTGTGCTTCGGATGATTCGTTCCTTTATTACCGGAAAATTAGCCAAGGAAGACAAACATAAATTTATAAGCGTATTTAAATTTATAAAATACTTCGTCTACCTGGTCGTTATTCTTATTACCCTAAGTTCCGCCGGGATAAATATTACCATACTTTTAACAGCTTCCGCTGCACTTTTTGTAGGTATAGGTTTAGCTTTACAGGAGTTTTTCCAGGATATAATCGGAGGAATTTTTATCATTTTAGATAAATCTTTATTAGTTGGAGATGTGATTGAGATGGATGGAAGGGTTGGACGTGTTTTTGAAATTAAATTGAGAACTACCCGTGCCCTGACAAGGGATGATAAAGTGATGATTATTCCCAATCACAAGTTTATGAGCGATGTGATTCTGAATTATACCCAAAATCATGAGGTCACAAGAGAATCGGTAAGTGTGGGTGTGGCTTATGGCAGTGATACTCAAAGAGTAAAACAGGTACTGGTAAAATGTGCAAAGGAAAATAAAAATGTCATGGATAGCCCAGAGCCCTTTGTGCTCTTTGAGGATTTTGGCGATTCAGCCCTGGATTTTTCGTTGCATTTTTATGTAACCGATAGTTTTGTAGATCCCAAAATAAAAAGTGCACTTCGATTTAAAATAGATGAAGAATTCAGGATGAATAATATTACAATTCCTTTTCCACAGCGGGATGTTCATTTTTATCCTACTCAAAATCAAAATTCACCCAAAGATGAATAAGCCCCTTAATTTAGTTGTAGTTTTTCTGCTACTGGGATTTGTGACTTTTCCGGTAATGGCACAATCTACAGATTTGGCACGGATAGAATACACTTATTTTCCCCAGTCGGATTCGGATAATTCATTTAGAAGATTTAGGACCTTTGTGAATTTCCCTATCAAACTAAATGAAAATGACGCTTATTTAATTCCTGGAGTAGAATACCGAAATGTTAATTTCAGGTATAGGAACGATGAAACTTTCTCCACCAACAATTTAGATCGTTTTCAATCTTTCACCGGGAAAATAGGCTACACATTTAAAATGAACGATCTATGGCGTTTTGGCGCCGAAACAGGGGTGAAGGTGGCTTCTAATTTCACAACTGATGAATTGGTGAAAGATGATTTTATCTATACCGGTTCTGTATATTTTATAAAAATTAAGGAAGACCCACGTTATGTAGAACCCTGGCGATTAATTTTAGGCTTGAGTTATTCCACAACCACAGGATTTCCATTTCCCCTACCCGTAATTAACTATTATAAGCGTTTTGATGAGAAATGGTCCTATGCCCTTGGAATTCCAAAAACAAATCTTATCCACTATTTAAATGAGAAACACCAGGTTCAGGGCTTTGTAACCTTAGACGGGTTTTTCGCAAATCTGCAGCAAAATTTCAATCCTTATCCGCAGACCAATCCCGGCACCAATAGACTTGCAGAAAGCATGTCTATGACTATTGTACTCAGTGGCCTGGGTTACCAATATAATTTCACCGAGCATATTTCATTTTATGCCTATGCAGGTTACACCCTTATAAACGATATTCGGCTAAGAGATAAGGACCGGGAGGACCTGTATACAATAGATGAAAACAATACATTCTATGCCCGCAGCGGTTTAAAATTTAGTATTTTGTAATATGGCACACATTTTATTAATTGAAGACGAAGCATCCATAAGAAGGGTTTTAGTAAAAATCCTTACCGAAGAGAGTAAAAATTACCAGGTTGAGGAAGCAGCAGATGGTCTTGAAGGAATTGAAAAAATAAAAGATCAGGATTTTGACCTGGTACTCTGCGATATAAAAATGCCTAAAATGGATGGGGTAGAAGTACTGGAGGCTATAATGAAAATAAAGCCCGAGATTCCGGTAGTGATGATTTCTGGTCACGGTGATCTTGAAACCGCGGTTAATACGATGAAAATTGGCGCTTTTGATTATATTGCCAAACCACCAGATTTAAACCGGCTACTCAATACGGTTAGAAATGCCCTGGATCGAAAGGAACTGGTGGTAGAAAATACCAGGCTTAAGAAAAAGGTAAGCAAGAATTATGAGATGGTCGGTGAGTCCGATGAAATTCAGAGAATCAAAAATTTAATTGAAAAAGTAGCACCAACCGATGCCCGGGTTCTGATCACCGGTCAAAATGGTACCGGGAAAGAACTCGTAGCCCATTGGATCCATGAAAAAAGTGAACGCTCCAAAGGGCCAATGATAGAGGTGAATTGCGCTGCGATTCCTTCTGAACTTATTGAAAGTGAGCTTTTCGGACATATCAAAGGAGCTTTTACTTCGGCCAATAGAGATCGTGCCGGGAAGTTTGAGGAGGCCAATGGCGGAACCATTTTCCTGGATGAAATTGGCGATATGAGTCTTTCGGCCCAGGCTAAAGTTTTACGCGCTCTTCAGGAAAGCAAGATTTCACGGGTAGGTAGTGGTAAGGATATTAAAGTAGATGTACGAGTGATTGCTGCAACAAACAAGGACTTGAAAAGTGAAATAGAGGAGAAGAAATTCCGTGAGGATCTTTATCACAGGCTCGCGGTAATTCTAATAGAAGTTCCCTCGTTAAATGATCGACGTGAAGATATTCCCTTGCTTATCGATTATTTTAGTGAAAAGATTTCCCTGGAACACGGTTCGGGTAAAAAAGAATTTACCCAGGATGCTTTAAAGCTCCTAAAAGATTATGACTGGCGGGGAAACATACGAGAGTTGCGAAATGTAATAGAGCGTCTTATTATCCTGGGCGGGGAAAAAATATCCGAAGAAGATGTAAAACTTTTTGGTAGTAAATTCTAAAGAACTTTAGCGCTCGTTCCCTGGAGGGTTATACCTTAAAAAGTACATCGTGTCGCCACTGGGGTGTAGCCATTGGTGAAATAACTCAAATCCAAATCGCTGATAAACCAGTGCGTTTTTACGCATTCTGGTTTCAGCATAAAGTGGGATCTGGTATTCTTTAGCCTGTCGGTAGAATTCATCTTTCATTTCTTTTCCCACCTGAGTATCTGCACCTCGGGATTCCGCTAAAATTCCCCAGAACCAGCAATAAAGATATTCCCCAGTTTGTGGGCGTTGCTTTTTAATATAATTCTGATTTTTTACAATTTGATAAGCATTCTTAATGCCGGTTACATTTAGAACCAGACCAATTTGGGTCCAGATATCTTTTAGGAAATTATCTTCTTTTCTGCTGGTTTTAAATAAAATCGCAATTCCCATTCGGTTTTCAGAAATGATAAGCGCATCCTTCTCAATAGCTTTTTCTACCATATGTGTGGCAAGATATTCAAAGCGCTTGTGGCGATTTCCTCCTTTTTTAACGATATCCATAGAAGATGGAATCTCCTTTAAAAGGCTGGTGACTTTTGTGATAATCTCCTGTTTTTCTTCTTTATCCAAACTGCTATAATTTAGGGGCGAAGATATAAAATTTATATTTTTTGAAGCTTATTAAAACTGGCTATAAATCAGCAAAAATTAAAGCGTGTTCAGGCACATTAATTGTTTATACATGACAAGGACCAGGTAAAAAAATAAAATACTTTAAAAAATTTCAGAAAAAAACACCTTATAATGAATTGCCTGGGAAGTAATAATTATTTTCGTAATCAATATGTTCTATAATAAAATTCAGTTTCCATAATGAAAAAATACATTTTTGCTACATTCTTTTTGATATTCACTTTGAGCCTAGCGGCCCAGACCCCGCAGGTTAAAGAAGATTCCCTTAAGATCCGCGAAATTTACGATGCCGCCCTGGTCAATGGAAAAAGTTACCAATGGCTGGAGCATCTTTCCAACAATATTGGTAGTCGACTGTCGGGTTCTTTAAATGCGCAGGAGGCAGTGGAATATACAAAGGCTCAGTTAGAAGAGTTAGGATTGGACAAAGTTTGGTTGCAACCGGTAATGGTTCCTAAATGGACTCGTGGGGCACGCGAGCACGCTTATTTGCAAACTGGTCCTGGAATGACTACCCCGATGAATATTACCGCTTTAGGAGGCTCTGTGGCCACCAGCCCGGGCGGATTAAAAGCAAAGGTAATAGAGGTACAGGGAATTCAGGATCTTGAAAATTACAAAGATCAAATAAAGGGTAAGATCGTTTTCTACAACCGACCTATGGATCCCAAGCTGATCCAGACCTTTGAGGCCTATGGAGGTTGCGTAGATCAGCGGTATTCTGGAGCGGAAGCCGCGGCTAAATACGGGGCTGCTGGTGTGATTGTGAGATCTCTGAGCCATAAAATTGATGATAACCCGCATACGGGTTCTATGAGTTATGGTGATTTGCCTATTAACAAAAGGATTCCGGCTGCAGCTATTAGCACCCAGGACGCTGAATACCTTTCAGGGATGTTAAAACTTAAAAAGGATCTTGAATTTTACTATAAGTTGAGTTCTGAAAATCACGGGGAAGTTCAATCTTATAATGTGATAGGAGAAATTACCGGTAGTGAATTTCCGCAGGAAATTATGGTCGTGGGTGGCCATTTGGATTCCTGGGATCTGGGTGACGGCTCCCATGACGATGGTGCGGGAGTAGTGCAGTCCATGGAAGTTCTAAGATTGTTTAAAGAAACCGGTTACCAGCCTAAGAGAACAATCAGAGTGGTGCTGTTTATGAATGAAGAGAACGGTTTACGTGGGGGAAATAAATATGCCGATGTAGCTCATGCTAAAAATGAAAACCACATTTTCGCTTTAGAAAGTGACGCCGGTGGATTTACCCCCCGGGGTTTTTCCTTTGATGCCGATGATGCCCAATTCGCACAAATTGAAAGCTGGAAACCACTTTTTAAACCCTACCTAATTCATTATTTTGAACAGGGTGGAAGCGGAGCAGATATCGGGCCGTTGAAAAAAGGAGATATTGTTCTGGCGGGATTGCGGCCTGACTCTCAAAGATATTTTGACCATCATCACGCCGCAACGGATACCTTTGAACATGTTAATAAACGTGAATTGGAATTAGGTGCAGCTACCATGACCTCATTAATCTATTTGGTTGACAAATACGGAATAAGGCATATAGATTTGAATAAAGAACAAAAGCTATAAACATAAATTTATTAATTCTTTATTCCATTTAAATTTTAGGGCGGCAAAATCCTGCTATCTTTGCCGCCAAAATTTATGTTTTGCAACTAAGCGCCTACACCAAAGAATTCGGTAAAAACCTACATATCGCCTTCCCCGTAATGCTCGGGCAGTTGGGGCATGTGATGGTAGGCTTAGTAGATAACCTAATGATTGGTCAACTGGGCCCGGCACCACTTGCTGCGGTTTCTTTAGGGAATTCACTTGTATTTATAGCACTTTCCCTGGGAATTGGGTTTTCATTTGCCATAACGCCTTTAATTGCTGAGGCCGATGGGGCACAGGATATCAATAAAGGCCGAAGCTATTTTCATCACGGGGTTATCTTGTGTACCATAAATGGAATTCTTCTTTTCTTAACCCTGCTGGTGGCAAAACCTGTTTTGTATTATTTAGATCAGCCACCAGAGGTGGTGGAACTGGCCATTCCATATCTAAATATTGTGGCGTTTTCCATGATTCCACTGATGATTTTCCAGGCTTTTAAACAGTTTGCTGATGGTCTTTCGCAGACCAAATATGCCATGTATGCTACCTTAATAGCCAACGTGGTCAATGTGATTTTTAATTACCTTCTTATCTATGGGATTTGGTTCTTTCCAAGGTTAGAACTGGAAGGTGCCGCTATCGGTACATTGATTTCTCGTTTCTTTATGTTGTGGTTTGTGTGGGAGATTTTAAGACGTAAAAAGAAATTTACGGAATATTTTAAATGGGGTAAAAAGGAATCCTTAAATGCTGAAGTTTTTAAAAGATTACTAAGCCTTGGTTTTCCAACCGCACTTCAGATGTTGTTTGAGGTAGGTATTTTTACCGCTACGGTATTTCTTGCCGGTTTACTCGGGACAAACCCACAGGCAGCCAACCAAATAGCCCTGAATCTTGCTTCTATGACCTTTATGATTGCAGTTGGCCTTGGGGTTACCGCAACTATTAGGGTGGGAAACCAAAAGGGGCTGGCAAATTTTAAAAATTTGCGACGGGTGGCCCTGTCAACTTTTCTGTTGGTTTTTTTAATTGAAGCAGTATTTGCGTTGGGTTTTATTCTACTTAAGAGTTGGCTTCCCACATTTTATATAGATAATGCGGAAGTAATTATCCTGGCGTCCCAGTTGCTCGTAGTTGCCGCGTTATTTCAGTTGAGTGATGGGTTGCAGGTTGTTATTCTCGGTGCTTTAAGAGGCCTTCAGGATGTGAAGATTCCCACAGTAATCTGTTTTATAGCTTACTGGATTATCGGCTTCCCGGTTTCCTGGTATTATGGAAAGGCCGAAAATTTAGGGAGTATGGGAATTTGGTTAGGCCTCTTGGCAGGACTCTCTGCTTCGGCATTAATGTTGTACATTCGATTTAACTATTTATCAAAAAAACTTATTTTGCAAGAAGCTAATCTTGTTCAATCAAAAATATAATTATGGATTTCCCTAAATTTCTTCTCGGTGATAATACCGATTATCCAACGGCAATTTTCGTAGTGCATACCGAATTTCCACGCTTTATAATCAACTTGGAAAACGATGAAATAGAATGGCTGGAAGAATTTGACCAGCACGATGAAGAAGAACTCGAAAATGAAACTGAAAACCTTATCAAGGAAGCTTCCGAATTTTATGATAGGGAAATAGCAAGATACGAAGAGGATTAATGGAAAAATTAATAGAATTAGATCATCGATTATTTATTTGGCTCAATAATCTGGGAAGCGAATCCTGGGATTGGATTTGGCTACTGATTACTTATAAATGGACAGCGCTCCCTTTATATGCGTTACTTTTATTTCTGATCTTCAAGAAATTTGGATGGAAACCCAGCCTGATTACTGTAGTATTTATCACCTTATTAATCACCGCAACAGATCAATTGGGCAATGTGTTTAAAGATGGTTTTGAACGCCTAAGGCCATGCCGGCAGGAAGGTGTGATGGAATACGCTCGTTTTGTTGCTGTTCGCTGTGGCACTTACGGCTTCTTTTCAGCCCATGCTTCCAATTCGATGGGGGTAGCCGTTTTCCTGGGTTTATTATTTAGAAAAGTATATCCGAAAATGATGATTTGGCTGGTCTTTTGGGCCTTATTGGTTGCCTATAGCCGGGTATATCTTGGTGTTCATTATCCGGGTGATATCATAGTGGGAATGCTAGTGGGAGCATTGATAGGCTTTATTTTCTATAAACTTCACCAATGGGTTCAGAAAGAAGTGTTCAAAAAAACCTAATCCAGTTTTTCATATTTTTCCAGTAAGAGATCAGCTGCGGCAAAAGCAGTGATTTTATTGCTTTCAATCGCTTTTAACTGGATTTCCAGTTCTTTTTTCATCACCGGATTTCTATAGAAACTGTTTTTAAGGTGTTCGTTTATAGTTTGTAAAAGCCAGAACTTATTCTGTTCTTTCCTATTTTTCTGAAAATATCCGTTTTCTTTTACATTTTTTTGAAATTCAGCAATAAGTTCCCAAACACTTTCAATCCCTGTTTGCTGTAAAGCACTACAAAGGGCAACCTTGGGTTTCCAGCCACTTTCTTTTGATGGATATAACTGTAGGGCACGATTAAACTCTGATTTGGCTTCGCGAGCCGCCTTTAAATTATCCCCATCGGCCTTATTGATCACTATGGCATCTGCCATCTCAATAATTCCACGTTTGATACCTTGCAACTCGTCTCCGGCACCGGCCAGTTTTAGCAATAGGAAGAAATCGGTCATACTGTGAACCGTGGTTTCACTTTGACCAACACCAACGGTTTCAATGAGAACGATATCAAATCCTGCAGCTTCACAAAGAATGATGCTTTCTCGGGTTTTTTTTGCCACCCCGCCAAGTGAAGTTCCGGAAGCCGAGGGGCGGATAAAAGCATTTTCTTCTTTTACCAGGTTTTCCATTCTTGTCTTATCGCCTAAAATACTCCCAGAAGAAACGCTACTACTGGGATCTACCGCTAATACAGCAACTTTTTTACCCTGCCTGATTAAGTAGGAGCCAAAACTTTCTATAAAAGTACTCTTCCCGACACCTGGCACCCCGGTAATTCCAATTCTGATCGATTTCTGGCTATAGGGCAGCGCACTTTCCAAAAGCTGTTGCGCTTTTTGCTGGTGTGTAAACTGATTGCTTTCCACTAAAGTTATCGCACGTCCAAGAGCGGTTTTGTTACCTTCCAACAATTGCTGAAGTAAATCTTCTTCTAAAAATTTACGCTTTCTGGATGCTCTTATTTTTTGAGCCGATTTGGGATTAACATTGCCTGCAACCGGTCTGCTGCCAGATTCATTTAATGCCGATTTGTGTTTATTTTCGCTCAAGCTAAGGTTATTTATGACAAATTTATGAATTCGATCTTTGTGAGCCTTGTTTTTGCTTGGTATATTCAGGCCTAATAAATATAACTTAAATAACGATGAAAAATTTGTATAAAACAACAGTTACTACCCATGGAACCAGAAATGGTCACGCCAAAAGTGAAGATGGAATCCTCGATTTAAAGTTGAGTATGCCTAAATCTATGGGGGGTGAAGGTGGAGATTTCACTAATCCTGAGCAATTGTTTGGTGCAGGCTATTCTGCTTGTTTTGGGGGAGCTTTAGTGCAGGCGGCTAAAGAGCACAATATCAAATTAGGGGAAGAACTAAGTGTAAGTGCAGAGGTAAAACTGGGTCTAACCGATAATAAAGAATTACAATTAGCGGTGGTCCTGGATTGCTTTCTGCCGGGAGTAGATGTAGAAACAGGGGAAAAAATTATTAATGATGCTCACGAGATTTGTCCTTATTCCAGAGCGACCAGAGATAATATAGATGTAACTCTTAATCTTTTAGTAGACGAGGATTAAATCGACTTTAAAAAGAATTGGTTTCCCACTAGCAAAATGAACTCAATTAGATGTTATTGAACTATTTCACAGATTTGGATCTTATCCAGAAATGGCGCTAGTAAAAAAAATCAAAAGAGCGGCTTTATAGCCATTAAAACCTCACAGCTTTGAAACCTGTGGGGTTTTTAATTTTTCTTCTGGTTTTATGGGAACACTTACCAGGGTTTGGTCCCAGGCCAGGTTTAAATTTACAAATTCATTTTTCTCATTAAAAAAAATGGTAAATTGTTCTAATGTTTTGCTCAAATCTTTGGTAGGGACTTCCAGTGTAAGTGCGTCGAATTCCGGTTCTCGGTAGGCCTTTTCATCAAGATCGATTCCCCAGGGATACATTTTTTCATTAAAAATCACCTTCCATGAATCTTTCATAGGGATGGTCCACAGCGTGTATTGACCTGCTTTTAAAAGAGAACCATCTACCATAATATCCTTGTTGGTAGAAAAGGTAGTCGCCTCGTTGGCTCCGGTTCGCCAGACTTCATTAAAAGGAACTAGGTTGCCGAAGATCACCCGTTCCTTTTTATATGGCCTGTTATAAAAAACTTCCAGTCTTAGCTCTCCCTCTGTAAAGCTTACCGTGTCCTCAGGGCTATGGGCTTTGGTGCTATAGCGAGTTATAAAAAGCACTACCACAGCCAGTACGATAAGTATACCGCCAAGTTTTAAAAAGGTTTTAACCGGTCTTTTCATTATTATTTTAATTTTTTAATAGCTGTTCAAAAAGCGTGCAAACTTCATCTTAAACAAAAAAAGGAAAAAAATGTATTTTCAACAAGAAATTAGCAAAAGCTTGCAACATTGGTAAAATGGCTTCGTCTTTATAATGAAACCAAGTTGGAATAAGCCGTATCTTTTCAATAAGAACGAAAATAATTGGCTATTTGTTTCCAGTATATTTAACCCCACACAGTGGGTGAAACCAACCATCAAAATGATACAGCATCAATTAATCGAAGCCTGTAAAAACAACGATCGCAGAGCTCAGCTGAAGCTCTACAATCAGTATAGTCAGGGAATGCATTACGTGGCATTACGTTTTTTAAAAGACCCATATGAAGCGGAGGATGCAATGCAGGAAGCCTTTATAAAAGCCTTTTCAAAACTCCAGCAGTTTACAGGAGAGGTAAGCTTTGGCGCCTGGCTTAAACGAATTGTTATCAATAAATGTATTGATAAACTGAAATCCAAGAAGCTGGAATTAATCGCTATAAACGAGCAGGTATTGAGCACTGCGGAAGAAGACGACAATTGGCAGGTAGAAGATGAAATTGGGATGGCAGAGGTGAAGCAGTGCATGGAAAGGCTGCCGGAAAAATATAAATATCCCCTGATGCTGTTTTTAATGGAAGGTTATGATCATCAGGAAATATCAGATATATTAAATATAAGTCCGGTAGCCTCGCGGACGCTGGTACACAGGGGTAAGAAAAAATTGCAAGAAGAATTAAAGACTATAAAAAATGGCACAGGATATTAGAGAAATGTTCAAAAATGAGAAAGAGCCTCAACCAAATACGTTACCTAAGGGGCATCAAAAACGATTTGAAGAACGCTTAGATAAAAAATTGTCCCGGAAAAAGCGAAACAATACCTTCTTTTTCCTAAAGATTGCGGCAGTTTTGATTGTAAGCTTCGGCATAGGATTTTTTTATCTGAATTCAGGTGAAAATAATTTTAACAAGGAACCTTCGATGGCAGACACTCCTGCTAAGGTTTTAGATCAAAAAGAGAATAAATTAAAACTCAATGAGGATAATTTTCAGCTAAGTGAGATTTCTCCTGAATACAAAAAAATTGAAGATTATTATATGGCGAGTCTTAATATTGAACTATCTAAAATCAATATTACTTCAGAGAACAAAGCTCTTATCGATTCTTTTATGCACCAGATGTCTGAACTGGATAAAGAATACCAGCGCCTTAATCTGGAAATTAAAGAAACAGGGCCTAATGAAGAAACTTTAGAAGCGCTGATCGCTAACCTTCAGCTCAGGCTGGAGCTCTTGTACAAGCTTAAAAACAAATTAAAAGAAATCAATCAATCAAAAGACAATCAATATGAGGACTATGAGGTATAATTTAATGTTTGCGCTGCTCGTTTGCCTTCCGGCAATGCTTGGCGCACAAAGTAAAAAACTGGAGAAAACCTATAAGACTTCCAGTGATGTGGAAGTGAACATCGATGCCAGTCACACCAATATAATAGTAGATTATTGGGACAGGAATGAAGTGCAAATAGAGGCTGTTTTAGAAACCCAGCAGGTTGAGAAAGAAAAAATGCAGGAGTTACTCGATAGTTGGAAGCTGAGTACTTCAGGAAATACTTCCCGGGTAACAGTTACTTCAGGGGGTGCCATGCAATGGAGTGGCGATGTAGATCTTAGCGGACTAGAAAAACCACTTAGTAATCTTCCCCAGATGTTGGAGCCGTTAATGAATGATTTGGTTACTCCGCTGATTGCCAGTATGGGTGAGACCATGGGGGCGCCGCTTCCACCGGAATTCAGTGAAAAGATGGGGAACATCAAATTCGATTACCAAGCCTACGAAAAGGACGGAGATAAATACCTTGCGAAATTCGAGAAACAAATTGAAGCTAATTTCGGCGAAGATTTTGAAAAATCTATGGAAGAATGGGCTAGTCAGTTTGAGAAAAATGCTGAAAACTGGGAGAAGAATTTCGAGATGAAGATGGAGATAAACGAGGAAGAGTTTGAGAAATCTATGGAAAAATGGGCAGAGAGCTTTGGAAAAGATATGGAGGCCTGGGGAGAATCCTTTGGTGCACAAATGGAAGCCCGGTTTGGGGATCTAGAGCATGGAAAACCCAATATAATTGGTATGAATAATGCTAAGGCTAAAAAGACCATAAAATTAAAAGTACCAAACAATGCCAATCTTAACCTAGATATCCGCCACGGAAATGTGAAACTCTCGGGAACTACCCAAAGCCTGCGTGCTGATCTCTCACATAGTAAACTTACTGCTGATAGGTTAATTGGTAAAAACACCAGTGTAGAGGCTGCATATACGCCAGTGCATATCAATTTCTGGTCTTATGGAGTTATGGACGCCAAATATGTGCAAGACTTCAAAATCAATAAGGTTAAGAGTATTAAGCTGAGCTCGAATTCCAGTAATGTACATATTGGCGAACTCGAAGATACGGGGATTCTTTCAGGAAATTTTGGGGAATTAAATATTGAGACTGTAGCTCCAAATTTTAAAAATCTGGATATCAACCTGGAGAACAGCGATTTGAAACTGGGTCTGCCTTCCTCAGCATTTGATTTTATCTATAGCGGTACACAAAGCGATATTAAGCATCCCAAGGCTTTAAATTTAACTTCCACGGAATCTTATGATAACAGGAAGCTAAGTGGTTATCATAAAACCAAAGATTCAGGTGGGAACATAAGTATTAAAGCTAATTTTAGTGATGTCTTGTTAAATTAGATTTCAAGGTGTAATTTTAGCGATTCTTAAACGGCAAACCGTTTCAATTATCGCTTATGGGAACAACTAATTTTTCTGAATTTCTATCGCAACTAACAACTGGATTTACCCAGGTACTGGACGTGAATTTGAAGGCAGAAGATTATATCGTAATAGATTTATCTGAGAATAATGTTGAGCTCGGGAAAGTTGATATTTCTTCTTCCCGGGCTTTTTCCAATTATATTGCTGATTATTTAAATGCCTTTGGCAAAAAGGTCGCTTTTGGCGGCTATTCCGAAGTTCGCAAACTCTACAATAGAAGTGAGCTTTTCAAGGCTTCCAAGGACCAGCAGGATGATAGGAATATTCATTTGGGACTCGATTTTTGGGCTGATGCCCATACCGATGTTTTAGCTGTTTTGGAAGGTAAGATTCACAGTTTTAACGATAATTCTAATTTTGGCGATTATGGGCCAACAATAATTTTGGAACATCGGTTTCAGGAAAAGAAATTCTATTCTCTATACGGACATTTAAGTAAAGCTTCCTTGAACGGTATGGTGCCGGGGTCCATGGTAAAAAAAGGGGAAAAGATTGCCGAACTTGGCAGACCGGAAGAAAACGGCGATTACGCACCACATTTACATTTTCAGATCATTGAGGACCTGGTAGAGAAAATTGGCGATTTCCCGGGGGTGACCTCAAGAAGAGACCTGGATTTTTATTTACAAAATTGTCCCGATCCTAATTACCTGCTGAAACTAAGAAACTTCTGATTATTTTCTTTTTAAAATTAAGGCCACAATGGCTGAGGTGACCACACCCATCATTAAAGCACCAGCAATGGCCTGGATAATGTAGGAATTTAAGCTAAAGTAGGCCTGGGCTTCCTGGCGCTCCATCCTTTCCGTAGTTACTGCAAATTCAATGGCATTCTCAAAGTATTTAGGCGAAATAAGATAATGGGTAAATAATTGACCAACTGGAGAAAGTAAGGCGATCACAGTGGTTAGAATAATTCCGGAGATGAACCCCTGGGTCCAGGTCATTTTTCCGTGGAAAAAATTCTTCCTTTTGTCATGAATAGCCAACAGGTAAATCGCTATGGCGATAAGACCGAAAAAATTGGTGTAGATAGCGTGCTTGCTGATAAGTACATCATGCCAGCCCATCAGTTTTTCAAAGTACATCCAAAGTAAGGAGGCAGCGAAGAAGATAACTCCCCACTTTATTTCTATCTGGTAGTTTTTCATTTTTTTGACCCGTTGGTTGAACGGCTAATTTACTCAAAAAAATAGAGGCAATAAGAAAGGACTATCCAAAAGCTCCGGTATTGTGGAATTTAGATAGTCCTTTTCTATAAGAAATTGAAATTCAGTTATTGGTTAACCACGACCCATTCTCCTTTTTCAATAAGAGGAATGGCCTGTTTGTATTTCAGGGTTTTATTTTCACCACTCATCACATTTTTAATGGTAACCTTATCATTACGACCAATTTTCGGCTGGTCCCTGGTAATGGTTTCCGTAACCTGCGGGCGACGCTGCTGCTGGGTATTCCCTGCAGCACGGCTTTGAGCAGCCCTTTCATCAATATTAGGAATTTCTTCCTTCTGGGTTTCTACTTTCTCCTTTCTGCGTTGTCTGGCTTCTTGAATACTGGAAACATTGCCTTCTGGAATTTCCCCTTTGAAAAGAAAAGAGATTACATCCCGATTCACCTGATCCAGCATTGCTTTAAATAATTCAAAAGCTTCAAATTTATAGATCAATAAAGGATCTTTTTGCTCGTGCACGGCCAGCTGAACACTCTGTTTCAACTCGTCCATTTTACGAAGGTGGGTTTTCCAGGCATCATCAATAATGGCCAGACTTATATTTTTCTCGAAATCTTTAACCAGTTGCACGCCTTCTGTTTGATAGGCCTTTTCAAGATTGGTTACTACCTGAAGGGTTTTTTGCCCATCAGAGAAGGGAACTGAAATCCTCTCAAAGTTATTCTTTTGGTCCTCATACACCTGTTTAATTACAGGGAAAGCTTTGGAAGCACTGTGCTTCATTTTTTCCTGGTAATGCTGGTAGGCTTCCTTATAAACAATTCCGGAGATTTTTTGTACGCCCATTTTCTCAAACTCTTCTTCTGAAACAGGGGCGCTCATAGAGAAATACCTGATCAGTTCGAATTCAAAATTTTTATAATCCTGGGCAACTTTATTATTTTCTGTAATGGCTTCAGCGGTGTCAAAAATCATATTGGCGATATCGACTTTAAGCCTGTCCCCAAATAAAGCATGGTATCTACGTTTGTATATGACTTCCCGCTGGGCATTCATAACATCATCATATTCCAGCAAACGTTTCCTGATTCCGAAGTTATTTTCCTCTACTTTTTTCTGGGCTCGCTCTATTGATTTTGAGATCATGGAATGTTGAATTACTTCACCTTCTTCCAGCCCCATCTTATCCATTAATTTCGCGATTCTTTCAGAACCGAATAAACGCATCAGATTGTCTTCAAGCGAGACGTAGAACTGAGAGCTTCCCGGATCTCCCTGACGACCTGCACGACCTCTTAACTGCCGGTCTACACGACGTGAATCGTGGCGTTCTGTACCTACAATTGCCAAACCACCTGCAGCTTTAACTTCTTTACTCAATTTGATATCTGTACCACGGCCCGCCATATTGGTAGCAATGGTCACAATACCTGATTTACCGGCTTCAGCCACAATATCGGCCTCTCTTTTATGTAATTTCGCGTTAAGCACGTTATGGGGTACATTCCTTAATTTCAGCATTCTGGAAAGCAACTCTGAGATCTCCACGGAGGTTGTACCAATAAGAACTGGTCGACCGGCATTGGAAAGATCGGTAACATGATCTATAACCGCGTTGTATTTTTCTCGTTTGGTTTTATAAACCAAATCGTCCTTGTCGTTTCTTGCAATGGGTCGGTTGGTAGGAATTTCTACCACATCCAATTCATAAATCTCCCAGAATTCTCCCGCTTCAGTTACCGCAGTACCAGTCATACCAGATAACTTACCGTACATTCTGAAGTAATTCTGAAGCGTTACGGTAGCAAAGGTTTGGGTGGCATCCTCAATTTTCACATTTTCCTTGGCTTCAATGGCCTGGTGTAATCCATCGCTATAACGACGCCCATCCATAATACGGCCTGTCTGCTCGTCTACAATTTTTACTTTATTATCCATCACCACATATTCGTCATCTTTTTCGAATAGGGTATAGGCTTTAAGTAATTGACGTAGGGTGTGAATACGCTCACTTTTTACGCTGTAATCACGAAAAAGTTCCTCTTTTTTCTCAGCCTCTTCTTCCTTGGAGAGTCCTTCTTTTTCAATTTTGGCGATTTCCATTCCCATCTCTGGCATCACAAAGAAATCGGAATCCCCTTCCGCCGAAAGGAATTCAATACCTTTATCGGTCAGGTCTATTTGGTTGCTTTTTTCTTCAATGGTGAAATAAAGATCCGCGTCTACCTTTGGCATTTCACGGTTGTTGTCCTGCATATAATGATTTTCGGTCTTCTGCAGTAATTGTTTTATACCTTCTTCACTTAAGAATTTAATTAAAGCTTTATTCTTTGGAAGCCCGCGGTAAACCCTGAGCAGTAGAAATGCACCGTCCTTGGTGTTTCCTTCTTTGATGAGTTTTTTAGCTTCAGCCAGGACTTTGGTAAGATGCTTTCTTTGTAATTCAACAATATTCGAAATAGCAGGTTTAAGCTCATTAAATTCGTGAACATCTCCTTTTGGAATTGGTCCTGAAATGATTAGCGGGGTACGCGCATCATCAATCAACACGGAATCTACCTCATCTACAATGGCGAAATTATGCGGCCGCTGTACTAAATCATTTGGGGCATGAGACATATTATCACGCAAATAGTCGAATCCAAATTCATTGTTGGTTCCGTAGGTAATATCCGCATTGTAAGCCTTTCTTCTTGCGGCAGAATTAGGCCTGTGATAATCTATACAATCCACACTCAAACCGTGAAACTCGAAAATAGGCGCCATCCATGCGCTATCCCTTTTAGCAAGGTAATCATTGACCGTTACAAGGTGTACGCCGTTCCCCGTAAGGGCATTGAGGTACATGGGCAAGGTGGCCACAAGGGTCTTACCTTCACCGGTCTGCATCTCTGCAATTTTACCCTGGTGCATGGCTACACCACCAATGAGCTGCACATCATAATGGATCATATCCCAGGTTACCGGTTTTCCGGCAGCATCCCAGGAGTTATCCCATATGGCATGATCTCCTTCAAGATTTACATAATCTTTTTCCGCTGAAATCTCCCGGTCAAATTCTGATGCGGTTACTTTTAACTGCTTGTTATGGAAAAAGCGTTTCGCAGTTTCTTTTACAGTAGCAAAGGCTTCGGGTAGAATATCGTTTAGAACCCCTTCGGATATTTCGTAAGACTTGGACTTCAATGCATCAATTTCAGCATAAATATCTTCCTTTCGGGTAATATCTTCACTAGAATCGGCCTCAGCCTCCAGTTCATCAATTTGTTTGTTTATATCTTTTAAAGCTTCAGCGATCTTGGCTTTGAAACTTGAGGTTTTCGCCCTAAGTTCATCTATAGATAGTGCTTCAAACTCACCTTCCAGCGCCTTTATCTTTTCAACTATAGGTTGTATTTCCTTGACGTCTTTTTTTGATTTATCGCCAACAAATACTTTCAATACAGAATTTAAAAAACTCATAATAGTTTTTGTTTAATACGGGGTTCAAATGTACGCAAAAAAAAAGCCTCACTTTGGAGACTTTTTTCTATTTTTTGCGCGTTGTTATTTAATATTCATCCTCATTCCAAAGATAATCTTCGTCAGTTGGATAATCAGGCCAAATTTCCTCAATAGAATCATACGAGTCTCCTTCATCTTCAATTGCCTGCAGGTTTTCTACTACTTCTAAAGGAGCACCTGTTCTAATAGCATAGTCAATTAACTCGTCTTTAGTTGCTGGCCAGGGTGCATCGCTTAAATAAGATGCTAATTCTAAAGTCCAATACATGGGTTGATCAGGTTTATTATTTTTGCAAAAATAAATTTTTTGTGGTAATAGCCAAGAAAAAAATCTATTATTTAATCAATAATGTTAAGAACATACGCTAGAATTATATTTTCACTAAATAATCCTTGCTTCAGCTTTTTGAAGAAATTAAGATTTTTCCGGAATCCATTTCACTTCTTCGGCCTTTAATCTTTTAGACAACATCCGTGCCAGCACAAATAGATAGTCAGAAAGTCTATTCAGGTATTGCAACACGCTTTGATCAAAAGCTTCTATTTCATATAAAGCGGTGGCAAGTCGCTCTGCGCGGCGACACACACAACGGGCTATGTGACAGAATGACACGCTTTGGTGCCCCCCGGGAAGTATGAAATGGGTCATCTCAGGTAGCTTCTCATTCATGGAATCCATTTCTTTTTCCAGCAGTTCGATATCTTCTTTAGAAATTTTGGGGATTTGAAGCCGGTCTTTTCCATTTTTTAATTTTTGTTTTTCGGGATCCGTGGCCAGGGTAGAACCTATGGTAAAAAGTCTATCCTGAATCCTGCTTAAAATTTGTTTGGTATGGGCCCCGGTGTCCTGGTCACGAATTAACCCGATATGTGAATTAAGCTCGTCTACTGTACCGTAACTCTCTATGCGAATATGGTGTTTGGGAACCCGGGTACCTCCAAAAAGGGAGGTGGATCCTTTATCACCAGTCTTGGTATAAATTTTCATAATAATGTTTTCTTTTTTCTACCAGTTGACCTGAATAATTCATAACTGGGAAATTTGCATTTCAAAGGTACGAAACGAAGAATTAAGCAATAGCGCTGTTGTAAACGAAAATCAGGTGCTGGTGTTCGTTTTTTCATCTTTGCGGCGTTCCATATAACGCCTTCTGAAATTTCTGTTTTTCCGTGCTTTTCGATTCTTTTTAGCCCTGCGGGAATTCCAGATGAAATAAATTAAAAATGCTGCTATGAGCGCGAAGTAAATCCAGGTTTCCTGGTCAAACTCAAACATGATAGGTTGTTAATTTTTTACAAGATAAGAAATTCTATCTTTTGGGGATAAAATAGCATCTGAAAAAATGAGGCCAGGCCTGGATGAAATTAAAACAGGCCTGGCAGGTTGGTTATTAATAATTTTAATAAGTTGAAGGGGCCAAAAGTATTTTCATCTTGATCAATCCTTTGTAGCGGTTGTCACCTGTGGTCCTATACCACTAAGATCCTGGTTATAAACCCATAACTCTTGAGAGGCACCCTTGGTGGTATCCATCCATTCCTGGAGAAAAGTATCGAAAGCTCCTTCCCCGTAAACCTCATTGTATTTTTCTTTGAGTTGTATGTCCTTTGCCAGCCAGGAAAATTCATCAAAGAAATAAACTACTGATAAGTCCTGTCCCGATTTGGTAGAAGAAAACTCATTGGTGTAAATTCCAAAGGGCATTTCCGGTAATTTTTCCTTTAAGACTTTGGATACTTTATCCAATCCCTTTAACATTGCCTGATATTCTCCTCTTTCAATATCCCAAACGCTAACTTTGAGTTTGCTCATTTCAAAACCTGGCGGAAAATGGGAAAGCCTGTGGTGGAATTTCCAAAAATTTGTCTCATTCTCTTCAGCTATATAAGGGACCACGTTATTGATCCAGTCCGTATCGTGGGCCTGTTGGTTTAGCTCGGGTTCATCTAATGCGCTCCATGGCATGGGGCCCATAACTGCCATAAAACTATTCGCATTTTGGCCGTTTAAGATATTGAAAATTCGAACGCCCATCGCCCCCTGATCATGGAATTGTTGGTTGTGATTTTTCATTCCTTCAGAAAACTCTTTCATTTTATCGCTTTTAGCTGAAAAAACGGTGGTGCCCACAATAAGATATTCCTCATGGCTATCCTGCTCGTTCTGGGAGAATACTAAAAATGGAATTAGCATCATCCAATAGAAAATTGATTTCATAAGCTGTTTAATTAAGTGTTAGTAATGCAGCTATGATAGATGAAGGGTATAATAAATAGGTGTTCTAAGTTACTGATAAATAGCGGTATATTGAGTAAATTTTGTTTTTTTTTACAAAACTATTCATAAAAAAACGCCCAAAGCGGGCGTTTCTCATTTTCAAAAGATCTCTTTACCTACTATAAACCGAAGCTTATAGAAAGAATTACATTGGAAAGCTCCCTGTCTATATTGGCCGCGTTGGTTAATCCGGTTTGGTAGAGTCTTTGATTTTCCTGGTAGCTGGCATTGGTATAGGCCAGGTCTAATTTCATACTCCCAAAATTATAACCCAACCCAGCTGAATACCCAGTAAGGTCGCCTACAGTAGATTCGTCGGCGTAGGGACTCTGCTCATAGCGATAGCCTCCTCTTAAACTCCAGTTACTAATTCTGTATTCCCCACCAAGTCTAAAAGTAGATACTGCCTGAAGCTCATTGGAGATAAGTTCATTTTGAAATTCGAATTCAGGATCGTCTAAAGGTTTAAATTCAGTAGTAGAATAATCCTTATAAGAATAATCAAAACTAATCAATCCTTTGGAGCCAAAAAGTACAGCCAGGCTTCCGGTAAGTTTCCCCGGGGTTTTCAAAGTGTAATCCGGATAAACGTTTAGAACATTTGGATTTATCACAACTCGCTCATCTGCAGTGTTGTTGGTTTCAAGATATTGTGTGGATTCTTCAATTATATTGAACCAGGTTGGAGATTGATATGCGGCTCCAACTCTTAACCTGTCGCTTACTTTTGCAATTGCGCCAAGTTGAAAAGAGAAACCATCTCCCACAGTGCTTAAATTGTTATTGAATAATACGGTGTTGGTAGCACTGTTTGGATTATCATTGGTTTCGCGAAACCTTGTCGATCGCTCGTAATTAAGAAAATGGGTGTTTAAATTGGCACCTAGATAGAGGAAGTCCTTGTACTGGGTTCCGAAATTAAAAGAAAATTTCCCATTTAAACCAGTGGATACAGAACGATATTCCTGGTTGAAATCACCCGGACCTATAAATGAATTATAGGATATGTTTTCAGGAGAATCAACAGCCTGATCGATGATATATCCCTGGTAGCCCAAAAATGCCTGTTGCACCCCGAAGCCTTCGTTTTCTCCCAGGTAGGAATATAGATCTGAAATGCTTTCCCCTTCCCGGGTTTGTAAAAGATCCAAGGGTACCCCATTTGCGTAGTTTAAAAAGTAGCTGTCAATGGAAGTCTGGCTGATTCCGCGGGCTACAAAAGCATCATCGAAATTACTGGTTGCTCCGTAATTTAAACCTAAGCTAAATTTTTTCCAGGGGCTGTCATTGCGCGAATCGAAGACCAGGACCCCACCGGCCTGATTGAAATCAATATCCGAACTTTCACTAGAGGTGCGTGTTCCAAAGTAATTTACTTTTCTATTGGATGCAGTATGATCTAAAGTAATGGTTCCAAATGAATTTAAAAATACAGCTGAACTTGCTGGATTCACCGTAATAGCCGATAGGTCGCCGCCCAGGGCTCCAAAGGCACCACTTAATGCTCTGAATCTTGCAGTTCCATTTAATTCTTCCGCGCTATACCTATAGGCATCGGTAATGTTTTGAGATAGGGCATTTCCCGTGATAAAAAGGAGACCCATTATTAAAAATATCTTCTTCATAATTTTCTTTTAATCCCCAACAAGGGGTGTTTTCTCGGAATAGAACCGAAGTTTGAATTGATGAGTTTAGAAAAAACCTTACAGGATAAACTGTAAGGTCGGATCTATAATTTTTATTCTATAATTTTAAGTACAGAAGTCTGTTATCTTCTGCCTCCCCCTCTGGAAGAGGATCTTCCACCCGAACTTCTGGTACCGGAGCTTCTGGAACTACTGCTGCTACTTCTAACGGTTCCACTACTTCTGGAAGAAGTATTTGAAGACCGATTATAGGTAGGGGTGGATCTGGAGCTTCTAGTCGACCTGTTTATAGATGAATTTCTTCTTGAAGATGAAGTGTTAACTCGCACAGGTTCACTTCTTCTGTTAGAACGGGAATACACATTGTCGTTATTGTCATAACTCCTGGAGTAACTTCTGGTTCTATCAGCATCCCGGTTGCTTCTTATAGCTCGTATGCTTCTGGAATAAGAAGATTCATTATCTCTGAGGCCAGTATTATTTCTACTACTGGAGCCGTAATCAGAATAACTTGCTCTGCGCCCAGAATTATAGGCTATATCGCTGTAATTGTTGCGGTGGGGATAATTATTACGATGGTAATAGTAAGGGTTATTTACGTATCCTCTTCCCCAGTAAGGGCTATAGAATGCGCCAAAACCATATCCAAAAGGATTACCCCAGCCCCAGCCGGGACCGTATGCTAAACCAGCGCCCCAAGGGCCAAAACCTCCACCCCAGTAGGCTGGGCCATAAAATGGATCCCAAAAGAAGGGGTCACCCCAGTAACCACCAAAGCCATACCCATAGCCGTAATTGTTCCAGCGCCAAGGGTTATAGAGTCCGCCATAGAAACCATTGTTGTAAAAATTAATGGTGTATTGGTCCGGATCCTCGCCCCATGGTGCATTTCCACCAACATAATCTGGCTGTTGGCCATCATAGGTTTCTTCTCCTTCGAGACTTTCGGCTGAAGAATAAGATTCTACATCAGTAAAGATGATGTTATCGGCCATTTGCCCGTAAAATTCTGATTTTTCTGAAAAAAGGTTCTTGTAATAGGTGTTTCCCTGGTCCTCATCATTGTCAGCATATTGAGATGGCTCTTCAGAGTCTGATTGCCGCTGATCAGAACCGCTGTAGATTCCGTCTTGGTAACCGGTGTACTGGTAAGAACCGCAAGATGCTAACAATAGCAATAACACAGGAGCAACTAAAAGAATTGCTTTTCTTGGGAAGTCGTATTTGCGTATCATTAGCGTATTATTTTATTGTTGAACATTACAAAAATAGTTAGTTTTGCGCTAACTAAACCTGCATTTAGATTGTGTTTAACAAAATCACAAGATTTATGCCAAATTCATAAAATGAGTAAAAAGTTAACCAAGAGAAGCGAAGATTATTCAAAATGGTATAATGAATTGGTAGTGAAAGCCGATTTAGCTGAAAATTCCGCAGTTCGGGGTTGTATGGTAATCAAGCCATACGGATTTGCCATTTGGGAGAAAATGCAGGCCCAACTCGATAAAATGTTTAAAGAAACCGGGCATCAGAATGCTTATTTCCCTCTTTTTGTTCCCAAGCACCTGTTTGAAGCTGAAGAAAAAAATGCCGAGGGATTCGCCAAGGAATGTGCTGTAGTTACTCATTATAGATTAAAGACCGACCCAAACGATAAATCCAAATTAATTGTTGATCCCGATGCGAAACTGGAAGAAGAACTGGTGGTAAGGCCGACTTCGGAAGCCATTATCTGGAATACCTATAAAAACTGGATCCAGTCCTATAGGGATCTTCCTATAAAAATAAACCAATGGGCCAACGTGGTTCGATGGGAAATGCGAACCCGGTTATTCTTAAGGACTTCAGAATTTCTTTGGCAGGAGGGTCACACCGCCCATGCTACCAAACAGGAAGCCCTGGAAGAAACCGAGTTAATGAATAATATTTATGCGGAATTTGCCGAGAAATTTATGGCCATGCCGGTTATAAAAGGAAGCAAAACAGAAAGTGAGCGTTTTGCAGGGGCGGTGGAAACTTATTGTATTGAGGCCATGATGCAGGATGGAAAAGCCCTGCAAGCCGGAACTTCCCATTTTTTAGGACAAAACTTTGCAAAAGCTTTTGATGTAAAATTCACCTCCAAGGAGGGGAAGTTAGAAAATGTTTGGGCGACTTCCTGGGGGGTTTCCACTCGTTTGATGGGTGCCCTTATTATGACCCACAGTGATGACAATGGGTTGGTGCTTCCTCCAAATTTAGCCCCTACACAGGTTGTCATTGTTCCTATATATAAAGGAGAAGAACAACTGGAAGCAATTTCTAAGGTAGCCAATAAACTAGAGAGCGATCTAAGGCAAGCCGGTATTTCGGTAAAATATGATGACAGGGATACTCAAAAACCAGGATGGAAGTTTGCACAATATGAATTACAGGGGGTGCCCATTAGATTAGCTATCGGCCCTAAAGATCTTGAAAAAGGAAGTGTGGAACTTGCAAGAAGGGATACTTTGACCAAAGAATTCATAGACCAAAGTGAAGTCGTGGAGAAGGTGAAGGATTTAATGGTGGAGATCCAGGAGGCATTATTTGAAAAGGCCAATTCTTTTCGGGAGGAGCATATCACCAAGGTAGATTCTTTTGATGAATTTAAAAAAGTTTTAAAATCCAAAGGCGGATTTATTGCAGCACATTGGGACGGAACTACAGAGACCGAAAATAAAATTAAAGGTCTTACCAAGGCCACAATTCGCTGTATACCATTTGATTCCGAAAAAGAGTCGGGAAGCTGTGTGCTTACTGGGAAACCTTCTGTACAAAGAGTGCTTTTTGCAAAGGCTTATTAAATTTTAAATTTTTTTTGTGGAACTCTTGTGCCATTCAAAAATAGTTGTATTTTTGCATCCGCATTGAAACAAAAAAATGGTCCGTTCGTCTAGGGGTTAGGACGCCAGGTTTTCATCCTGGTAACAGGGGTTCGATTCCCCTACGGACTACAAAAAGACACAGGTTTTAGTCTTGTGTTTTTAAAGTCCTGAAAAGGCAATTTGAAATAAATTAATGGTCCGTTCGTCTAGGGGTTAGGACGCCAGGTTTTCATCCTGGTAACAGGGGTTCGATTCCCCTACGGACTACTTTAAAAAATAATTAAAGCAATTTTGTAATGGCAAATCACAAGTCAGCATTGAAGAGGATACGTAGCAATGAGACTAAACGTCTTAGAAACCGCTACCAGCACAAAACTACCAGAAACGCAATTAAGAAATTGAAAGATTCTGAGAAGAAAGAAGCTGAAGCTCTTTTGCCTTCTGTTATCTCAATGGTAGATAAATTGGCGAAGAAAAACATTATACACGACAATAAAGCTGCGAATTTAAAATCGCAACTAGCAAAGCACGTAGCCGCGCTTTAAGAATTATTACAGTGTTCAATTATAAAAAAATGCTTTCTGCGTTTGCGGAAAGCATTTTTTTATTTTTAATCGTTTTTTGGGATTAAAAAACCGAAAGACCGGTCAGGGTAGTAAGTCGTTCTAAGGCTTTCATACCTAATTCCGAATTACCTTTTTCATTCAAAATAGGGCTCCATACGGCAACGGAATACTGATCCGGATGAATAGCCACAATACCACCGCCAACACCACTTTTACCGGGTAGGCCAACTTCAAAACTAAATTCTCCGGCTTCATCATAAAAGCCACAGGTTTGCATTAAAGAATTGATCCTTTTTACCGTGGTAGGCGTTAAAATTTCCTCATCCGTGCCTAGTATTTTCCCCTTATTAGCAAAGATCATAAAGGCCTGTGATAACTGTTTGCAGGACATCGCCAGGGAACACAGATGAAAATAGAAATCCACAATAGGTTCTACTTCACATTTAATATTCCCGAGAGCCTTCATATAGTTTACCAGGGCAACATTTCTATAACCGGTAGATCGTTCCGAAGCTGCAATTTTAGGATCAAAATTAATGCTATTATCCTCAGTTATTTTCCGAACAAAATCCAGTAATTCCTGTTTGGGATCTTCCAGTTGATCCACCAAAATATCTGAAATTACCAGTGCCCCGGCATTGATAAATGGGTTTCGGGGTACACCGCTTTCATATTCCAATTGGCTTAAGGAATTAAACGGATCTCCCGAGGGTTCAACATCCACCCTGTCCCAAAGATCTTCACCCATAATTCGCATGGCCATAGAAAGGCTGAAAACCTTTGATATACTTTGAATGGAAAATAGCTCTTCACTATCTCCGAAACTAAAATGTTGGCGATCTCCGCAATAAACGTGCATCCCAAATTTTCTTGGATCTACCTTGGCAAGTTCTGGAATGTAGGAGGCAACTTTGCCTGTTACATCCCGGTAACTGAGTTCGTCATTAATTGTATTTAATATCTTTTGGTAATTCATAGGTTAATTTAGTTCGCTTAAGTCTGTATTGGTTTCTACCTCGTAAGGTAATTTTTCTGATTCAAAAATACGAGCACTTAACTGGCCTTTTAACTCAACTTTATTATCCGAAATCATAAGCCAGCTACCTTCCCTGAGACCCACTACAGGTTGTGTATTTATTTTATGAAATTCTTCAATCCTGGTTTCCCTGGTTTCTCCTTTATGTGTTGACCCGGGATCCGGATCTAAATAATGCGGATTGATATTAAATGGCAATAGCCCTAAAGTTTGGAAGCTTGGCGGATAAACTATAGGCATATCATTTGTAGTTTGCATAGTTAGACCTGCAATATTCGTTCCGGCACTGGTGCCCATATATGCACAACCATTTTGAATGCATTCTTTTAAAGGCTGCATTAATTTTTTGCGGTAAAGTTCGAAAACCAGTAAAAAAGTATTCCCCCCTCCGGTAAAAATTCCTTTTGCAGAGGTAAGGGCTTTTTCCATATTTTCGAACTGGTGAATTCCGTAGAGCTCTATTCCGGCTTTTTTAAAAGTTTTAGCTGCTTTTTTTGTGTACTGATCGTGTGAGATTCCCCCTGGGCGGGCAAATGGAATGAATAGGACCTTATCAGCTTCACTAAAAAAACTTTCTATTTCCGGGATAAGATATTCTAAATAGTCCTGTCCATGTAATGTGGAGGTACTGGCTAATAATGCATTGCTCATTGATCGTGTTTTTCTGAGGTGAGTATAAGATTTCTTGCCTTAAAATTAGTCTAAATAGGGGTTTTAACAAAAGTTTACAAGCTGCTTTACTAAATATAAGAAGTAAGAATTGTTACTTTAATAGTAGCAAAGATCTTAACTATGATAAAAAATACATTATATATTGCATTACTTTTATTTAGTAGTATTTTATTAGCCCAGGAAAAAGAAAGGATGATGGTTAACGGGAAAATTATTGTTCCTGAAAATGACTCATCCGAAGGCATGACTATATTTAATCAAAATACAGCTAGCGGTACTATTGCTAATTCAGATGGAGAATTCAAACTTCGTGTAGCACTAAAGGATACCGTGGTGTTTTCGGCCTTGCAGTTCGAGAATTTTAGCGTGGTGGTGGATGAGGGGGTTATAAACTCCGGGGAAATGAATGTTTTTCTTACGGAAACCGTTACCGAATTGCCAGAAGTACTTCTTTCTGATAATGATCTTTCCGGTGATATAAGGGTAGACGTAGCTAGAATTCCGATTGCGGATCCTGAAGTTCCCAGGTATTCGGCAGCCGAATTAGATGCGATGAATATTAGAATGCAACCTGATTCTTTAATGGGTCCTGGAAGGAACGCGGCCCTGGCCGCTAGTAATACCAGACTGGTTAACGGACTTAATTTCGTGAATATTTTTAAATTACTTGTGGGTGCTGAGGTCGAGAATAATCCTTTCACCAAACAAGAGCTTGATGAGAAGTTACGTGCCTTATATGATGATGAATTTTTTAGGGTCAACCTCAATATAGAAAGAGATAACATCGACGATTTTATTTATTATGTTACCGATCACGGGTTGGATAAAGACTTGTTGGAAGATGGAAGAGAATTAAACCTTATCGAGTTTTTGATCGAAAAAAGTAAAGAATACAAAGCCTTTAATACCAGGGAATAGTTCCTGTTAACCATTATAATTCCATGAAATATTTTTTATTCGCCTTTCTGCTTTGCTTTTCATTTATTGTAAATGCTCAGGAAAAACAAATATTAACCGGTATAATTGAAGCCGACAGTATAGAGGCTCCCGTTCACATTATTAACCTTAGCCAGGAAAAAGGGAGCGTGAGTGACAAGGCCGGGAATTTCAAGATTGAAGTTACTGCCAGTGATCGGCTGTTAATATCTTCGGTTCAGTTTCAACGCAAGGAAATAGAAGTTACCGAAAAAATGCTTGGAGATAAATTCTTGAGGATAAAGCTGCAGCCGGCACTTACAGAGCTGGAACAGGTTAGAGTTCATAATCTTAGCGGTAACCTCGGAGCGGATATCGCAACAATTAAGGTGGTGGATATGCCGGTTATAAGTGTGCCCCCCACGGGATATACCACCTCCCCAGGCACCCCCAATGCTGCCTTTAATGCAAGTCAAACCCAGGCGCCCACAGGTGGTAATATTTTGGGTCTGGTGGGACTTATTGCCGGTAAGCCTAATTTCGGTACATTAGGCAAGACTGATACCCCGGTCAGAGCCGAAGAGCAAGTTGTTAACAGGCTGCGTAATAAATTCGATGATTATTTCTTCACCAATCATTTAAATATCGATTCCAGTCATATTTGGAATTTCCTTTCTTATATTTTTGAAAATGGATTTCAGAAGCGATTACTTGAGAAGGACAGGTCTTTAGAGCTGATCGTATATTTAGAAAAGAAAAGCAGGGAATATCTTGACTTTATTGAAAATAAATGAAAAGAAACGTTCTTTTTCTTCTCCTGCTGATTTTTATAACTCCTTTATTTTCGCAGCAACGCGCAGGAATCAAAGGAAAAATTCTTGTCGATTCTATTGATGCCCCGGTGCATATTATAAATATTACAGCTGAAAAAGGGACCCTAACACAAGCCAGTGGAGAATTTGAAATTGAGGTTAAGAAAAATGATCTGCTGTTATTTTCTTCCGTTGAGTTTGAGAAGAAAGAAATAATCATCACTTCTGAAATTTTAACCGCTGGATTTTTAGAAATAGCCTTACATAAGAATTTAACTGAACTAGATGAAGTTAGACTGCATCGGTTTAGTGGCAATCTAGCTAAAGATATTGAAGGTATAGAAACTTATGATCCAAGGGCCTTAGGTTTTCCTCTTTCTGATAAAAAGCCTCTGAGTATTGAAGAGCGAAAGTTGGTAGCCGTGACCAACCCTAACGATCCTGTAGGAGTAATTTACGGTATCATATCCGGGGAAAATAAAATGCTTAAAAAGGCAATAGAAAACAATAAGAGGAGCAATCTGGTTTATAAGGTTAGAGATATGTTGCCTGATGAGTTCTATAGAGAAACCCTTGCTTTAGATGAAAGTAAAATAATGGACTTCCTTTATTACTGTGCCCAAAAACCGATTTTCAAAGAAATAGTTAGTAAAGAAGCACCTTTGATGATCATAGAATTCCTCAAAGAAACAATCACCCCATATAATGAGTTTACCAAAGACTAATTCTTTCTATACTCTATTATTAATGCTCTTTAATTGCGTTGCATTCTCGCAGGAACCAACAGTGCTGTCGGGAAATCTTATGACTAAAAAACCTTTAACTTCTCCTGTACATATTATCAATCTCACTCAGGAGAAAGGTAATTTAAGTGAGCTTTCTGGGGCTTTTTCGGTGGAAGTAAATATTGGGGATGTTTTGTTGTTTTCTTCGGTTCAGTATAAGAAAGTTACTTTTAAAGTAACAAGGGAAAACCTCAACCCGGGAAATTTCACTATTAAATTGACTGAAGACCTTACCGAATTGGATGAAGTAAAGCTTCATAATCTCTCGGGAAACCTGGCTAGGGATATTTCAGGAATTAAAACTTTTAATAAATTCAGTTTAAATGCGCCTATGGCGAGAAAACCGCCTCCTACACAACTGGAAAGACAAACTTTCACTGCCACAACAGGCCCTGGGGGCAGTAAATTAAGTCTGCTTGGGGTATTGACAGGAAGGATTCCTTTAGTTCCAATAATGAACGAGATCAACGGTAGTTTAGATCGACTCAAACAAAGACAGGAGCATGCCGATTTAAGCTTTACAGTTGATAAAGCTATTTATATAGTTTCAGAGAATATCTTCATCGAAGTTTTCAAAATACCGAAAAATCAGGTAAGGAATTTTGTGTACTATTGTGCTGAAAATTACCAGTTGCAAATGCTGCTGGAAAATCCATTGGAATTACACGAGTTTTTCCGCTCTAAATCGAGTGAATTTAAAACATTTATTTCTTTGGATTAATATTTGTTATAACTACCAAAAAAACATTGATGAGAAAAATAAGTTTAATCCTGGCCAGCTTTTTTTTGCTCACGGCATTCAAATCCGGTGCCCACGAATTTTATTTAAGTGTTACGGAAATTGAATACAACAAAGAGGAGCAAAGCCTGCAAATTATTACCCGTGTTTTTATAGATGATTTTCAAAATGTTTTAAACCAGCGATATGGTTTAGACCTTCAATTATCCCAGGAAGCGGAAGAAGGAGAAATTAGAGAAAATATTGCCAAATATCTCGAACAAAAACTAAGGTTGAAAATCCCCGGGCAAAACCTGGAATTAAATTATTTAGGAAAGCAATACGAGGCCGACCAGCTGGTGCTTTATATCGAGGTTGAAAACGTAGCACCATTTAATCAAATCGAAGTCACCAACGAGATTTTGACCGATCTTTTTGATGATCAAAAAAATGTAGTCCATGTAAAGGTAGATGACAAGACAAAAAGTCTACTTCTGATGCGACAACAGGAGACAGAAAAACTTACTTTTCCCTAAATTATATTAGAAATCCTGAGAAAAATATTTATTTTTAGCAATCTTTAAATTAAAACATAATAAATGAACCAATTAAGACTCTTAAGTTTCGCTTTAGTGATGCTTTTTGTAGGAGGTGTTCAGGCCCAGGAAGCTGAGGCCGACCAGCAACCAAAACAAGAAGGTCACGAAAATAATAATAAATTTAAACAGCTTTACCAAACTTTTGCAACACCCAACCAATACCGCACCGGTGCTGGAGCTCCTGGAGAAGCCTACTATCAAAACCAGGCTGACTATAAAATGGATATCGTTCTGGACGATAAGAATACGCGTTTAGATGGAGAAGCTGAGGTAACTTATCATAATAACTCTCCAGACGAGTTAGAATATTTATGGGTGCAGTTAGACCAGAATGTAAGAAAAAAAGAGTCTCCAAGTGCAGAGCGTAACCCTAGCGGTATGAATCCTGTAGCTACTCCCCGACGCTTTGTTGAAGATCATTTGCAGAAGCCTTTTGATGGAGGCTTCAATATAGTGGAATTAACCCACGATGACCAGGATTTGGATTATACCATAAATCAAACGATGCTAAGAATTGATCTGGAAGAGCCTTTACAGCCCGGGGAATCTTTCGAATTTGATATCAAATGGTGGTATAATATCAACGATTATATAGTTTATAGCGGAAGAAGTGGTTATGAACATTTCCCGGAAGATGGCAATAATGCCTATGTTATAGCGCAATTCTTTCCAAGAATGGCGGTTTATAATGATGTTGAAGGCTGGCAAAATATGCAGTTCTGGGGCAGTGGAGAATTTGCGCTTCCCTTTGGAGACTACGAGGTAAATATTACTGTTCCTGCAGACCATATTATGGAGGCTACCGGAAAACTTCAAAACCGGGAAGAGGTTTATACTGAAGAGATGATGAACCGGTATGAAAAAGCAAAAAAATCATTCGACAAACCGGTGGTAGTTAGAACCCAGGAAGAAGCTGAAAAAGCGGAGAAATCCTTTTCCAACAAAACCAAGACCTGGAAATATAAAGCCGAAATGGTAAGGGATTTTGGATTTTCTACTTCAAGAAAATTTATTCTTGATATGATGGCTACCGATGTGATGGGAAAAGATGTTATGGCGGTTTCATTATATCCAAAAGAAGGTAATCCCTTATGGGAAAAATGGTCTACAAGAGCAGTGGCCAGCACCTTGAAATCCTATTCTGAAAAAACCTTTCAATACCCCTATCATAAAGCGGTTTCAGTTCACGCTAGAAGCCAGGGGATGGAATATCCTATGATATGTTGGAATTACGGTCGTCCCGATGAAGACGGCACGTATTCCGATAGGGTTAAATTCGGAATGATAAGTGTGATCATACACGAAGTAGGCCACAACTTTTTCCCGATGATCGTTAACAGTGATGAACGCCAGTACGGCTGGATGGACGAAGGTCTAAATACTTTTAGTCAATATATTGCCGAACAGGAATTCGGAGAAAAATATCCGGAAGCTATTGCTCCCCTGGAGCAATATCCTTCCCGAAGAGGGATCCCTGCTAAAATTGTTCCTTATATGAAAGGGAACCAGGATTATATTGCACCGATTATGGCCAACCCCGAGAATGTATACCAACTGGGTAATAATGCTTATGGTAAGCCGGCTACCGCACTGAATATTTTGCGTGAGACGGTAATGGGGAAAGAACTTTTTGATTATGCCTATGCGACCTATGCGAAACGTTGGATGTTTAAGCACCCAACCCCTGAAGATTTCTTCAGAACAATGGAAGATGCTTCAGCGGTAGATTTAGACTGGTATTGGAGAAGCTGGTTCTATACTACCGATAATGTAGATATGGGAATCAGAGAAGTTAAGGAGCTTTATATTACCGATAAGGCTACCAAAGAAGGAAAGGAATTTCTTGAACGTTACGGGGCAGATCCCCAGGAGATTGATGTTATTTATGTAGTAGCCGAAGATAGTGAGGATTTTGACCCAAGCTTAAAAGGAAAATCTGTATTAGAAAATTCTCCAACTCTAAATGAATATGTAATGGATAATTTTTCTGAGCAGGAAAGAGCAGAACTAAAAAATCCTAAGTATTTCTATCAGGTTACTTTTGAGAAACCAGGAGGAATCCCAATGCCATTGCTGGTTCAGTTAACCTATGCTGATGGTTCTACCGAGATGAAAAGGTACCCTGCACAGCTATGGAGAATGAACGATGAGGTGGTTACAAAATCATTAGCTACCAGTAAGGAAATAACCAAAATGGTTGTAGATCCCCATCTTGAAACAGCCGATGTTGATGTTAGCAACAACACCTGGCCAAAAGAAGAGACCACCAGTAAATTTGAAGAATTCAAAGAAAGTCTTGGAAATTAAAATATTTTAAGCCGACTTTAACGAGTCGGCTTTTTTTATGCTTAAATTTGTGGCTATATTTGCTATGCTATGACTACCATACCCCTTTTTATTAGTGGTGCCGAGATTGCCTTTATCCTGTTTGTTTTGGTAATGGTTTTTGGTGCCGATAAGATTCCTGATATCGCCCGCGGAATGGGTAAAGGAATGAAAATGCTTCGTAACGCCTCTAACGATATTAAATCTGAAATTCAGAAAAGTGCCGATAAGCAGGGAATAAATACTGATATTTCTAAGGATGTAAAGGGCGAAATTGATAAAGTGAAGGAGGATATTGACGAGATTACCGGTTCAGTAAAAAGGAGATTTTAATCATTTTTTATGTTAGAACAGCTAAAACAATGGGATCGTGAGCTGTTTGTTTATCTCAATGGACTGGGTATTGAGGCCCACGATAATTTCTGGATTAGCGTAACTACCATCCAAAACTGGATCCCGCTTTACATTACTTTTTTTATTCTTTATTTTATAGCCTTCCACTGGAAAAAAGCACTTTTTACCAGTTTATTTATAATTGCCACAGCGCTTTCTACCTATAGTTTTACCAATTTAGTAAAGAATTTCTTTCTCAGGCTCAGACCAAATAATCAGCCAGAAATCGCAGATTTTATTAGAATCCTACAGACCCCGGATAATTATAGCTTTTTCTCAGGACATTCAGCAGTTTCTTCTGCTGCCGCATTATTTTTAATACTTTCATTAAAGGAAAAGTACCCGTGGATCTGGGCGGTGCTCATCTGGCCCCTGATGTTTATGTTGAGCCGAATTTATGTGGGAGTTCACTATCCCGGCGATGTACTGGTTGGCGCAGCCGTGGGGATCATTTTCGCAATTATTTTCTTTTTCCTCTACCAACGCTCTGGAAAGCGATTTATTTAACCCGGGTCAGTGTTAATCCGTCGCGAATTGGTAAAATCACCGTTTCCAGGCGCTCATCTTCTACAAGCATCCTGTTGTACTTTAAAAGTGCCTGTGTAGATTCATCATCGGATGCTACCGGTGTTGTTACTTTTCCATTCCACAATACATTATCGGATAGGATAACTCCACCTGGGTTCATTTTCCCGATGATTAAATTGATATAAGCTGGATAATTTGGTTTATCGGCATCAATAAAGGCTAAATCGAATTTTTCTTTTATCTCTGGAATGATCTTTTGCGCATCTCCGGTATATTGTTTTATTTGATTTTTATAATCAGAAGCCTGAAAATATTTCTGTTGAAAATCATATAATTCTTCGTTAATATCAATGGTATGTAACATTCCATTTGCCGCTAAACCTTCTGCCAGGCATAAGGCAGAATAGCCGGTGTATGTTCCGATCTCCAGAATACTTTTTGGAGCTATTATTTTTGAAATTATGCTTAATATCCTGCCCTGGTAGTTTCCACTGAGCATTCTGGGTTGCAATATTTTCTGATTGGTTTCCCGATTGAGTTTTGCTAATAATTCGGGTTCTTTAGCTGAATGAGCTAAAATATACTGGTCTATTGCTTCAGGCAAGAAATGCATAGGTTTTAATTTTTGTCAAATTTAAAGAATAGAGGTCAGTATTTAACTGCATACAATTTGTTTGTGGTATAATTTCTCTTTTTTAACCATTCTGGATGTGAGATTATGGAAAATTGTGGTTTTAGTTTGAGATCTAGTACTGATGCGTTAATTTTTAGTTGTTAAATAAGTCCAGTTGTTCTTTGTCATTTTGATTTGTTTGATATTCGGTTAAGATCTCATTTAAAGGCGTTTTATCGAATACTGAGATCCCTAAAATTTGCACGATTTCATAAATTGAGAGGTTGCTCTTCATTTCATGTTTGACACGTGCCACAATAAGGTAGGTACATATAGCAACCCAGATGTGGATATTGACTGCATTTTCAGACTGTCCCCATAATTTTTTTATGGTTAAATTCTGTTTTATCCATTTGAAGAAAGTCTCTATTTGCCATCTGTTACGGTAAAGTTTGGCTATTTCTAAAGCTGATACTTCATGATTGTTGGTTACAAAAGTAAGCAGGATATCGTTTTGATCATCATAGTATTCAACCAACCTTAGCGGGTCTGGATAAAGTTTACTTGATTTATAGCCGGCTAAAAGGATCGTCTTATCGCTTCTCAATCCAAATCTTAGATCGATGTTGTAATTATGTTCAATAACAGTATAATCCATCGTAGTCTTGGCTCTGGAAACGAAAAAGGCGCCCATTTCATGCATATGATATAATGCTGCAAAATCTATATAAGCTTTATCCATAAGATATATTGCTCCAGTTACAGGAACTAATACATCCAATATGTTGCTATCGTGATATTTACCATCGGTAATCATTATAAAAGAGGGAATACTGCCTCTTAGATCCAATAAGGTGTGCATTTTTATTGCACCTCGAGAATATTTTCCTGGAGCCCAGCTAAAAAGTTTTAAGCTCAAGGAGATTGTCGTTGAATCTAATGCAAACACCTCATTTTTAAGATCAATGTTAGGAATTGGAAAATCAGCGTACATTGGCCGGACTTGCTCTATCAAATATTGACCAAAGTCTGCAAATATTTTCCAATCCCTGCGCTCATTGGCTCGTGATATACTTGATTGATTCACTCGCTTTCTGATTCCGAGGTGGTACAGTTTGTTTTGATGGGCTTTCAGGCAAGTACAAATATCACGTAAGGAATTTCGGGCTGTTAGTTGACCAAAGAATAATTGAATAAATTGGTTCCAACAATTAAACTCCCTTGTTCCGTGGTCTCCATTGTATTTGGAAACGCACTTTTCAAACTCATAGCGGTTGATAAACTGCAAAAGTTGAGCGAAAATATATTTACCTGTATTCATAGCTTGCCTTAAAAAGGGCAAAGCTACAGATCAATTCAAATCAAAAAATCAAAGAACGTATATAAGTATTTTATTATCAGTTAATTATAAGCATTTTTAAAAAATCAACGCATCACTAGTATTTGAGATCGATTAATCCTAAAACAAAACTCATCAAAATACCTATTGATGTTAACATCACTTACCCAGGAATATGTTGTTCTTATCCAGGATTTTACCTGATGAATCATGGTGTGTAGCCCTTTAAAATTCAGCCCTTTATTACTATCGATTTGAGTGATGTCATAAGCTTTGGCAATAGGTCTGTACCCTCTCCATTTATCAGTGGTTACTTTTGCTTCACGACTAATATGATTGACGAATATATACTGAAGGGATCTGGCTGAGAAGTCTTTGATACGCATAGCGTACATCCTTCGTACTTTTCCATCCTCGGTTAGCTGAACTGCTGTAATAGCTTTCTTTTTCTTGCTATCATAGCTTCTTCCGATTTTTTTCTCTTCCCGGCCGCCAACTACAAATTCATCTACATGGACATCCCCGTCCATGGGGTTATTACCACTTGAAGACATAGCCTCCCTTACTTTATGCATAAACAACCGGGCTGTGGTCTGAGTGACTCCATAACGAACCGATACATAGCTTGCAGAAAGGCCCTTGGTACTGGTAGCCATCTCAAAAACAATAAAAAAGGCCTTACGCACACCAAACTTTACTTTATGAAAAAGCGTGTGCGCTGTTGCTGATTCTTGATGTGAACAAATATTACAGGTGCGTGAAAAATCTTTTCTGACCTGTGATTTCTTATGACCACATTTAATACATTCAAAACCGTCTTTCCATTTAATATCGGCAAGGTATTTTTTACAATCATTGTCCGATTTAAACCGATCAGAGAACTCTAGAAGGTTTTGACCTTTGAATATATCCATAATTGTACTGCTTTTGTTGACTTTAAAGATATGAATTTAAATGGTGACCTCTATTAAAGAAATTAATTCTGGTGCAATAACAGCTTTCCAACACGAAAGCTATATCCTTTTCCCAAGGTATAAAGTCTGTGAATAAATTGTATTTTTACTGGCAAAGTTAGCATTTGAACGCTATGCCGATTTAAAATATAACCACACATGCAATTTCAAAATACGCTCGAATATGCCCGGGAACTCGATGCCCAGGATAGCATATCCTCATATCGGGAGGAATTTATTTTTCCTCAGCACCAGGGTAACAATGTAATATATTTCACAGGGAATTCCCTGGGGCTTCAACCCAAATCTGCAAGAAACTATGTTGATGAAATAATGACCGATTGGGCGAATCTCGCCGTTGAAGGTCATTTCTCTGCCAAAAAACCCTGGTGGGATTACCACGAGCGTTTTTCAGGCAAACTGGCCAAAGTTGTAGGTGCAAAACCAGCGGAAGTGACTGTTATGAATACCCTTACGGTAAACCTTCATTTACTGATGGTTTCCTTTTATCGCCCAGAGGGCAGGCGATATAAAATAATCTGTGAAGAAAAGGCCTTTCCAAGTGACCAGTATATGATTTCCAGCCAGGTTCGTTTTCATGGTTATGATCCAAAGGATGCTATTGTGGAAATTAAAAGGCGGGAGGGTGAAAATAATTTTAGAACCCAGGATATTCTGGCAACGATACGGGAAGTGGGAGAAGAGTGCGCCCTTATTTTAATCGGAGGAGTAAACTACTACACAGGACAGGTACTTGCGATGGAAGAAATCACTAAATCCGGGCACGAAATCGGCGCATTTGTTGGCTGGGATCTTGCTCATGCCGCTGGAAATATTGAACTTAAACTAAACCATTGGAATGTGGATTTTGCCGCCTGGTGCAGTTATAAATATATGAATAGTGGGCCTGGAAATGCTTCCGGATGTTTTATCAATGAAAAATATCATAATCAAAAAGATATTCCTCGTTTTGAGGGTTGGTGGGGACATAATAAAGAACGTCGTTTTTTAATGGAGCCTGAATTTCAACCCGAAAATGGGGCTGATGCCTGGCAGATTTCAAATGCCCCGGTTTTAGCCCTTGCGCCTTATTTGGCATCTTTGGAAATGTTTGATAAGGTAGGGATGCCGGCCTTGATTGAAAAACGAAATAAACTCGTGGCCTATTTGGAATTTGTGTTGCATGAAATAGATAAGGAGGTGGATAGTAATTTTGAAATTATTACCCCAAAAAATCAGGATGAACGTGGCACCCAGCTTTCTGTTTTTTTACACGGACAGGGCAGGGCATTGTTTAATTATTTAATGAAAAATGGGGTAATAACTGACTGGCGGGAGCCAAATGTGATTCGACTGGCCCCGGCACCCTTTTACTGCTCTTTTGAAGATATGTACCAGTTCGGCCAAATTCTTAAAAAGGGAATTCAGGAAAAATCTGTGTAAATTTAGTGACTGCTTAATTCAACTACCGATGAAAAAGATAATTATTTTTAGTTTTTTAATACTTTCAACCATAGCTTTTGGACAGCAGAGGGAGCGTGATTTGGAACTTCAAAGCAAATTGGAAAATCTTATTAAAGATTTTAAGGGGGATGTGGGGGTTTATGTGAGACATTTAAAAACCGGGAAGGAAGTCGCGATCAATGCCGATACGGTTTTCCCAACGGCCAGTATTGTGAAAGTACCAATTTTGATAAAGATCTTCGATAAAATTGAAAAGGGTGAATTACGTTATACGGATTCGTTGTTGTATACAAAGGAGCGTATTTATGGCGGTTCGGGTTTGATGCAATTTTATAAAGACAGCACCAAAACAGATCTTCGAACACTGGTCGCTCTTATGATTAGTTATAGTGATAATGTAACATCACTCTGGAATCAGGAACTTGCCGGTGGGGGGGAAGCCATCAATGAATTAATGGCTGAAATCGGGCTGGAAAAGACCCGTGTAAATTCCAGGACCAAAAACAGGGATAAAGACTGGGAGAAGTACGGTTGGGGACAGACCACGCCGCGGGAAATGGCATCTATTTTAGTGAAAATAAGAAAACGAGAGCTTATAAGCGCCCGGGCCAGTGAGGAAATGTACAGGTTGCTCGGGAACTCTTTCTATCAGGAATACGCGCTCTCACAAATACCACCTTATGTCCAGGCAGCCGCAAAGCAGGGAATGGTGAATACATCCCGTTCAGAGCTTTTTTTGGTAAATGCACCATCCGGGGATTATGTATGCTATATCGCTACAAAAAATAATCAGGATGATTCCTGGGAAGATGATAATCAGGCCTGGCAATTACAAAGGGATATTTCCGCCTTACTCTGGGATTATTATGAGCCTGATTATAATTGGCAGCCCGGTGAAAATCCAGGGGGTTTAAAATATTAATGGTCGAAATAAATTTAGTCCCGTGCAGCTCTCTGGGCAGGAGTACCAATCAATATTTTAAAATAATGAACCAGCAATAGACTAAGAACTGCAGGTATGGTGACTAGTTACTTTTTTAATTTTTATGGAGCCTCGACTTCAATATCACTAAAAAATATTTCAAAACTTCCGTCTGGCGATTCATGGGATTTGGCGATTTTTAGGCCTTCAAAATCTTCATAATTCTCCCAGGTAGTTGGCATTTCTCGTTTCCCGTCGGCCGATTTATAGATCCATTCCTCTATTAAAAGATCATCCCTGTAATAAATCACATAAGTATCCCCGGGAGTATACCCACCTTCACCTTTGTAGGATACCTCCAGGTAGGTCATTTCCTTTTTACTAATTGGAGCTATCCCGGATTTTTCCTCAGAGATCTCAGGGTCGCTCCACACCATATGGAATGGGAACAATAGCCAGTAGGAGTCGTTGATGAATTTCTGGTCGATGTCCTTATCTTCCTCAGCAATACTATCGGTCCTGGTATAGCTTTGACTGATATCACCTTGGGTAAGCCTGATTTCGTTGGTTTGTGGTTTCCAGTTCCAGGCACGGCTGGTCCTAATGGAATCTCCAACCCTTACATTAAAGGTGAACTGAATCTCTTTAACATCATCGAAATTCTTCAATCCGTGAGCTACAGCGATTTGCTCAGGTACTGTTTTAACTGGTTCTGCACTTGTTTCTTTACCAATTTCAGTTTCTTTATTCTTGCAGCTGATCAAGGTAGCCATCAGAAAGCTAAAAAGTAATAGTCTTTTCATTGTAATTGTTTTCTTTTAAAGATACAAAAAATGGTACTAAATAGCATTAATGCTCATTCCTCCATCGGCTACAATATTTTGGCCGGTGATGTATGAGGATTTGTCCATCGCCAAAAATGCAATTATCGCTGCTATTTCACTGGCCTTAGCCACGCGTTTTAAAGGCGTTCTTTGGATAATAGGATTCATTCTATGCTCCTCTTCTAAAAGTCCTTTTGTGAGCGGTGTAACAGTAAACCAGGGAGAAACTGCGTTCACGCGAATTCCATCCCCCGCCCATTCCACGGCAAGACTTCGGGTTTGCTGCAGTAAGCCGGCTTTGGACATGGCATATGGTGTGCCGGTACCAACATCCTGCATGGCCGCAGAGGAGGCTACATTTACTATTGTTGAATGATTATCTTTTTTTAGCAAAAAATGAAGCTTGCGACTGAATTCAAAAGGGGCATTCAAATTAATTTCCATCACTTTTCTGAATTCTTCATCAGAATAATCCTTAGCTTTTTTCCGGATATTAATGCCTGCGTTATTCACCAGAATATCTAGTTTATTCCAATGTTTCTCAATGTAGGCGTAAACTTTTTGCCGGTCCTGGGCAATAGCTACATCGGCAACAAGTCCGTGAGCTTTTTTACCATATGCTTTGAGTTCCTTCAATAAAGCGTCTATATCCTTCTGGGTTCTTGAGGTGAACAGAACTTCTGCACCCAAATCTAGAAATTCAAGTACTGTAGCTTTTCCTATTCCTTTTGTGCCACCGGTTACCAGGGCGAATTTATTCGATAGATTCCACATAGTGATTAATTTAAAGTCCGAAGATAAGATTTACTAAGCAAAGCAGGGATGAAATGCCTGGATGTACCTTATAGAAAATAAGAAAACCCTTTGAACAGTTCAAAGGGTTTAATGAATGTAAATAAATTATTAATTACAGACGTCGTCCGGTTAATAACTTATACAAAATCAGGATTACGGCTACCACAATTAGAATGTGTATAATGCTTCCTAAATCTGGAAATGCAAAATAGCCAACAAGCCATCCTATTACTAATAATACTACGATAAGCCATATTAAATCTCTCATACTGGTTGGTTTTAAGTAGCTGAGCTACCTTGGTTAATAGTTTATACAAGTTAATAAATAAATTCGTGCCTCGAAAAAAAATGAAAACTATAAAAATTTGATTTATAGTAATCTATAATTATCAATAATGAAATTTCAATTATTAAACGAATTTATAGAATAAGTGATTTGAAAGGATATCTTTTAACTAGTGTTTAACTTGAATGTTAAAAATTTTGTGGATTGCTAATTATAGAGTGGTCTCTTTCTTTTATTTTAGATAATTCCTGGTTGGATTTTTTATCCAACATTTTTAGCATCATTGCCATCCGGCGGTTATTTTGAAAATATTCTCGTTTGGTATTTAAAAAATTCCAGTATAAACTATTAAACGGGCAGGAATTCTCCCCCGTCTTTTTCTTCACATCATATACACACCCCTTGCAGTAATTGCTCATTTTATTGATATAGGCCCCGCTGGAAACGTAAGGTTTGGTCGCTACCAGGCCTCCATCAGCAAACTGGCTCATTCCCCGGGTATTTGTGATTTCTACCCATTCTATGGCGTCAATATAAATTCCCAGGTACCAGGCGTCAACCTCATCGGGATGGGTTTGGGTGAGAAGCGCATAGTTTCCGGTGATCATTAAACGCTGAATATGATGTGCATACGCATTGTCCAGGCTTTGTTTAATGCTATGCTTTAAGCAGTTCATTTTGGTATTGGCATTCCAGTAGAATTCCGGTAATTTATTCTGGTTTGAAAGTTTGTTTGCTTGTTTATACCCCGGCATTTCTTTCCAGTAAATTCCGCGCATATATTCTCGCCAACCAAGAATTTGTCTTACAAAACCTTCAACCTGGGAGATATCAATCTGGTCCTGGTTTTCTCTCCAGTGACCAATTACTGAATCGATAACCTCTTTAGGGCTGAGCATTTTGGTATTTAAGGCAAACGATAAGCGGGAATGAAATAAATAAGCTTCCGAAATATGCATGGCATCCTGAAAATCGCCAAAATGAACAAGCAGATTTTTACAGAAATAGTTTAGAACCGATAGTGAATCTTCCCGGCTGGTTGGCCAGTTGTATTTTCCAGCATCAATGTTTCCGAAACTTTTAATTTCTGCTTTCCTTATCTCCTGTAGTGTTTCTGAAATATCTTTTCTAAATCCACGCTCGTGTGGAATTTCCGGTTTGCCCATCCATTTCTTACGGTTAGTTTTATCGAAATTCCATTTTCCGCCTTCAGGGTCTTTCTCATTTACCAGGAGTATTTCATGTTTTTTGCGCATCTCCCGGTAAAAGTATTCCATGGTCATCTGCTTTTTTCCTTCATAGAATTTGGCAAGATCTTCTCTTGAAGTGAAAAAGTGTTCGGTATCGTAAGCTTCAGAGACTATAGATAATCCTTTGCAGAAATCCTTTAGCTGCTTGTCCAGACGGAATTCATCAGGAAGCTGGTATTCAAATTTCTCAATTTTATACTCGGAAATTAGCCATGACAGGTTTTTTGATAAAATCTGCTGATTCCTCAGGTCGTTGATCTTTAAATAAATCACCTCGTGCTCACGTTTTCTTAAGTATTCAGCAAAATTTCGCATCGATCTGAAAAAGCCGACTATTTTCTGAATATGATGGAGGACATAATCGGTTTCCTGTCGCATTTCCATAAAAACGTAAAGCAGGTTTTTTTGCTCCTGCTTAAACCAACTGTGTTGATAATTGAGCTGGTCCCCCAAAATAAGCCTTAAGGTTTTTACTTGCCCAGCCATAAATTTTGGAATTTCTGCTCCGGATCATAACGTTCCGCCTGGCGTTTAATATTGAATTTTCTATCCCTTGGATCGTTGCCGACTCCGCTGTTATACATCCAGTTTCCCCAATTGCTGTGCACGTCATAATCAATGAGTAGGCTTTCAAAATATGCCGCCCCAAAGCGCCAGTCCTGTTTTAACTCTTTAGCCCAGTAGCTTGCCACATTTTGCCGACCGCGATTACTCATAAAACCAGTGGCGGCTATTTCTTTCATATTGGCGTTTACAAAAGGCTCCCTGGATTGTCCAGAAATCCACTGTTGCTGGGTGTCCTTGTTGTTATCCCAAGGTAAATCCATATCGAGAATTCCCTCGATTCTGAAGATGCTATTTCCGTGTTTTAGAGAAATATATTTAAAGTAATCGCGCCAGATGAGCTCAAAAATAAGCCAGTAGGTATCCTTGTTCTGAATAATCTCTTTTTCAAATTTTTGTACCTCCCAGTAAATTTGTCTGGCTGAAATGCTACCGTTGGCCAGCCAGGGAGAAAGTTTCGAACTGTAGTCTTCTCCAAGGAGCCCATTACGGGTTTGTTTATATTTTGTAAGCTTCTGGGTTTTCCAGAAATAGTGGTTGATTCTTTTTTTTGCCTGTTTCTCCCCACCTTTAAATGGAAAAGCGCTTCTTGGATCTTGCTGAAATTCTTGAAAACCTAATTGTCTGAAATCAGGAATTTCAGTCTCATTTTTTAAATGGAAGTTTTCTTTTTTTAAAGGTTCAGAGACCGGGGTGCATTTTCTAACTGAAATTTTAGCTTCACATTTTTTTCTGAAACTGGTAAAAACCTCCGGTATCTCACTGAAATTAGCATACGGAATATCCTGGGGATGAAATAGAAATTGATCAAAATAGGTTTTTAATCTTATGCCTTTCGGGAGCTTTCCTTTTAACCTGGCCAGGAGCACCTGTTCCTCGCTGGTCCATTCCTGCTGGAGATAAACGCAGCTGACAGCAAATTGCTGAAGGAATTCAGGGAAGCTATCTTCTGGTTTTTGGTGATAAATAAATAATGGAATATTTAGACTGCAAAGCTGTTGCTTTAATTCTGCGATGCTTTCCATTAAAAATTTTGCCCGAAATTTTCCCGTCCTGGGGAATCCGAATTCGGTCATGGCAAACTGGCGGGGATCAAAAAAGTAAATAGCAATTACCCGGTCATTTTCCTTACACGCTTTTGCTAGGGGTAAATTATCTTCGCAACGTAAATTGTTCTGAAACCAAACTAATCCTGTTTTCATCTTTTAATGCATCTTTATTTTTCACGGCAATCAATTGTTACCTCCCGATTTTCATTCCATTTTTTTTGCTTGTTGTCAGGCTTTTAAGGGCATGTTTTTTCGCACAAATCGGCTTTCTTATGATCTTTATATCAATCCTTTTGATTAAAGAAGGATTTTATTTCCTCATCGGGCCGGGCATAATGAAAACGATCCAATAGACTGGGTAGGGCATAAGCATCCAAACCATTTATAGCAACTGTTTCGGAGTCGTCAAGGCGTAACCAGCCATCTGGGGCCTGTATGCTTTCATCATAATAAATATGCTCTATTGCGCCAATTACCAGGACGGTATTGTTTTCTTTTATGAAATATTCATTGACAAACTTACAGCCTAACTTCACAGTGGACTGCTTTACATACGGCGCATAAAAACTGTCCAGATATTCTTCTTCAAGACCGGTTTTCTGAAATTCAGAAACCTCCTCTTCGTATTTAGCGGCTGTCCGGTGCGCGCTTTCAATCATATCTTTTTGGATATGGTTGACGGTAAAATAGTTACTTTCTTTAATGTTTTTGTAGGTGTTTCTGGGGACCTCTTGAGTAGGGCGGGTGATAAAACCTAACAAGGCCGGGTTGCTTCCTAGATGGGTGACCGAACTAAACACAGCCACATTAGCTCCTTTTTCATCAGATCTGGTAGCAATGAGATTGGCGGATTTATATCCGGTGACACTATTTATTAGATTTAAGCGGTATAGTTTTTCCATAGCCGCGATTTGCTCTGAGGTAATATGTTGCATAGGAGTGTTATATTAAAAAAGGTGACCAAACTAAAAATGCCGCTTCCTGACAAATTTAAGTTTTAGTCACCTTTAGCAGGTAATCATTAGCTTTTCTTTATAATTTGATTAGCCCTGGTTTTCCAGTTTATTGATTCTCATTTCATATTCCTCCATGGCTTCCCGAACCTGGTCCACATTGTCTGAAGATTTTTGATGGGCGGCATTCATAGCCTTTTCCAACTCTTTGTCGGGGTGCTGAAACAAATCGGTTATCACATGATTGATCTTATCGATAATACTTTCCTGGCTGTTTTTTATATCTTCCAGCTTATTAAGGGTAGACCTCATTTGTTCAATTTTCGACTCATCCATTTTTTTTGATTTTTAGGGTTCTCAATAAAACTAATTATTTGCCTGCTAAGTGCGCTTGGAATTAACCCGATTTTAAGGACATTTAATCTAAAATTATGAATATTTCAAGTTAGCCTTAAGCATCAAATTTCGGATAATCGGTGTAGCCTTTCGGGCCTGCTGTGTAGAAAGTATCTTCATCCCACGCTGCGATGGGGGCATTCTTAGCAAAACGTTCCGGTAGATCGGGATTGGAAATAAAAAGCTTCGCATAAGAAACCATATCGGCATTTCCCTGTTCTAGAACCTTGTTGCCCGACTCCTTATCAAAGCCCGCATTGATCATTAGTTTTCCCTTATAAATAGGACGGTAATGTTGAGCGATATTTGGTTCCAGATAAGCTATTTCACTTATATCGGTAAAGGGTTCCGAGAGATGTAAATAGGCCAGATCATACGCGTTTAATTTTTCAATGATATGATCGAAGGTGGGAATTGTTTCTTCAGACGCCTTAATACCAAAAGCATTATGCAGGGAAGGATTTAATCTTACTCCAATACGATTTTCTGGCCACACTTCGCTGATGGCTTCTAGTATTTCAAAGAAGAAGCGGGCTCGATTTTGAATATTTCCACCATAATCGTCTGTTCTTATATTGGCATTTTTATTGAAAAACTGGTGAATTAAATATCCATTTGAGCCGTGTATTTCTACTCCATCAAAACCTGCATTTTTAGCATTTTCTGCAGCGTGTTTAAAATCCTGAACGGTTTGTTTTATATCCGCGATACTCATAGCTTCTGGTTCCACCGTATCCTCAAAACCATCCGGGGTGTAGGCCTGGGTATTAGGATTGACCGCACTTGGTGCTAATGGTTTAGCTCCCTGGTGAAACTTAGGGTGGGAAATCCGGCCGCAATGCCACAACTGAAGGAACATTTTACCTTCATTTTCATGGACTGCTTTAGTTACTTTTTCCCAGCCTTTAATCTGAGATTCACTATAAATTCCAGGCGTATTTATATAACCAACCGCTGCTTTGGAAATTTGCGATCCCTCGGAAATTATAAGTCCGGCACTAGCACGTTGCCCGTAATATTCCACGTGTAATTCTGTGGGAGCATTATCTTTATTATCGGCTCGATTTCGTGTCATTGGAGCCATAATGACCCGGTTTTTTAATTCTAGGTCCCCGATGTGAACTGATTTCAATAAAGCTTGATCTTCCTTCATAATTCTTGTTGTTTTTATGCTCTAGGTGAGGTTTGAAATATTCAAGAGTTGTTTTAAATTCTTTTTCAATTGATTTAGCCGGAAGACTCGCTTACAGCTAGTTTTCAATTAAATTTAAAGAAAGCATATTCGAACTGCTGTTAATTAAATGGTAAATAGATTTTTCTTAAACCTTCCAGGAATGCCTAAAGTCAGTAGAAATAAGTATTTTCGTAACATGAATTCGCATCCTCTTTAAGTAGATTTTTATATTTTCTCAGGGATGCACAGCAGGCACTTTATGCAAACACCAAAAAAAATTGCCATCGTTGGCTCAGGGTTGGTTGGATCTTTACTCGCTATTTATCTTAGAAAAGCAGGTCACAAGGTGGAGGTTTTTGACCGAAGGAAAGATGTCAGGAAAGTAGCGTTTTCTGGACGTTCTATAAATCTAGCCATGTCTAATCGAGGCTGGAAATCCTTAAGGGCTGTTGGTATAGAAGATGAAATTAAGAAACTGGCGCTTCCCTTGGATAAAAGAGCCATGCATCTTTACCACAAACCACTTTATTACCAAAAATACGGAAAGAAAGAGGAAGCCATCTATTCAATTTCCCGTGGTGTCTTAAACCGGAAAATGATCACCCTTGCCGAAGAAGCCGGTGCTAAATTTAGGTTTGAAGAAAAAGTCTGGGATATAGATATGACCGAAGCCAAGTTATATACCGGGGAAAGTGAAAAAGGACAGTGGAAGGAATACCAGTTTGATCTTATTTTTGGAGCCGACGGGGCTTTTTCCCGGGTTCGCCATAAAATGCAAAGGCAAAGTCGGTTCAATTATTCGCAGCATTTTATCAATGTCGGTTATAAAGAATTAAGTATTGCACCAAATGAGGATGGCAGCCATAAAATGGATAATGCCTCCTTTCATATTTGGCCTCGAGGTGAATTTATGCTCATTGCAATGCCCAATTTAGACGGTAGTTTTACCTGCACTTTATTTATGCCATTTGAAGGTGAAAATTCTTTTGAAAGCATCAAAACCGAAACCGATGCGGATGCTTTTTTTCAAAAACATTTCCCTGATATCAATCATGAAATAGAGAACCTGAAAAGGGATTTCTTTAAAAACCCTACCAGTAGTATGGTCACCATTAAATGTTTTCCCTGGTCTTACTGGGAAAAAGTAACTTTAGTTGGTGATTCCGCGCATGCCATTGTGCCTTTTTATGGGCAGGGAATGAATGCTGGTTTTGAAGATATTTTGGTGTTAAGCCAGAAAATGAAAAAGCACGGAGACCATTGGGAACGTATTTTTGAAGAGTATCAAAATGCCCGTAAACCCAATACTGATGCCATTGCGGAACTTAGTTATCGGAATTTCAAGGAAATGAGCAGTAAAACCGCAGATCCTGATTTCCTACTGCGAAAGAAAATAGAAAACTGGTTCTCTGATAAGCATCCCGAGACCTGGGTGCCTTTGTACTCAAGGGTTACTTTTTCTGATAAACCTTATGCAGAGGCGCTGGCCATTGGAGATTATCAGCGAAAAATTATGGATCAGGTAATGGAAGTGCCAGGGATTGAAGAAAAATGGAATTCTATTGAAATTGAGAATAAAATTCTAAAACTGCTGGATGATAAACCTGTGTTTTCAGTTTAAGTTTTCTTCAAATTCCGATTCAATATTCAGACTTTCGTAAACACCCACCATTGTTTTATGATCTTCGGTTAAAACTACAAGCATATCATCTGCTTCAATAACCGTATTTCCATTGGGCGTGATAAACTGGTCATCCCGGGAGATCATGGCAATAATTGCCTTCTTTGGAAATTCTAATTGGACAATTCTCTTTCCTACCGAATGGTTATGTTCCGGAATATTTATTTCTCTTAAAAAAGATTTGGCCCCGTCGGCCATAAAAGCATCTACAGGTGATTTTTGCTTGGCTTGCATCGGTAAGGCCACGTGTAACCATTTTGCAACAACAGATAGGGTAGTGCCCTGAATGAGCACTGAGGATAAGGATACAAAAAATACAATATTGAAAATCATATCTGCCTTCTCGATCCCGGCAAGCAGGGGATAGGTTGCAAATACAATTGGCACGGCCCCTCGAAGTCCCACCCAGGAAATATACCAGCGTCTGCGCATCTTCATTTTAAAGAAAATTAAACTTAAAAATACACCCAGGGGCCTTGCGATAAATATCAGAAAAGCGGAAATAAAGATTCCCACCCCAATCACGGGGACGATATGCGAAGGGTAAACCAGTAAACCCAAAGTAAGGAACAAAACTATTTGCATTAACCAGGCAAGACCATCAAACATTCGCATAATGGTCTTTTTGTGAATAATATTGTGGTTTCCTAGATAAACACCACTTAGGTAGACAGCTAGAAATCCATTTCCGCCAAGGACATCAGTGGCGGAAAATACGATAAACATTAAGGCGATGGCCAGTACCGGATATAAACCTTCGAAATCCAGGCGAATTCTATTGATGACCAGACGGCTTAATTTTCCGAAAATAAATCCCAGAGCGGCACCAATGAGAATTTGCTGTAGAAAGAAAGGGATAATGCTGTAAAGACTTTGATCCTGATTCACTACCAAACCTAAAAAGGCAATAGTCAAAAAGTAAGCCATAGGATCGTTACTACCACTTTCGAGTTCCAGGGTCGGTCGTAAATTTGATTTTAGTGCCAGGTTCTTAGATCGAAGAATAGAAAATACCGCTGCAGCATCGGTAGAAGAAACAATTGCCCCCAGCAGTAAACCTTCATATATCGTAAAATCGGTGATATACCAAACAAAAACACCAACACTCACTGCGGTGAATAATACCCCAAGGATGGAAAGAGAAATCCCCTGCCACATCACTGGTTTTATGGTTTTCCAACTGGTGTCAAGCCCCCCGGAAAATAAGATAAAATTCAAAGAGACGATGCCAATAAATTGGGCGAGTTGGGGATCGTTAAAATAAATTCCTCCTATACCTTCTGAACCTGAAAGAATACCAACGGCTAGGAAAAGCACCAGGGTCGGTACGCCAAACCGGTAAGAGGTTTTCCCGGCAAGGATACTTATAAACAACAAAAGAGAGCCAATTAAGAGAATATTTTCTATGGTGATGCTCATGGTGTTTTGTGCTCTTACTCACTAAGTGAAATTGGAAATGCGGTGGTAAATTATGGAGGATTTAACACCCGGGAATTCTCGCGTTAAAAATACATATTCGGCCTAATTAAATAAAGCCGAATAGGTATAATTTAAAAATATTAGTCATGATTTTTACCCGCAGTTAATGCGATTCCTCTTTAAGAATTTCGGGGAATTTTTCTTTAAAACGGTTTAAACGAGGAATAGAGACCTGTTGGATATAAGGATTGTTTGGGTTATTCCTTTCATAATTTTGGTGGTAATCTTCAGCTTTCCAGAATTTCTGAAAAGGTAATATTTCAGCAGCTATAGGTTCTTTGTAATTTTTAGCGACCTCTTTTTTAACCTCATTTATAAGCTCCTTTTGTTTGTTATTTTGATAAAAAATAAGGGAACGATATTGTGAACCAATATCCGGGCCCTGGCCATTGACCTGGGTAGGATCTTGGGAACCAAAATAAACTTCTACCAGCGTTTTGAAACTCACAACATCCGGGTTATAAATAACTTCCACAGCTTCCGCGTGCCCTGTTGTTCCTGTATTGCTGGATTGATAAGTGGGGTTTTTGGTATGCCCCCCTGAGTAGCCTGAAATTACTTCTTTAACGCCTTCTATGCTCTCATAGATAGCCTCGACGCACCAAAAACAACCGCTGGCAAAATAGGCCTTTTCATATCCATTTTCCGCCTCGACCTCAATGGGTGCGGCGTTGGCTATTTCGGGCTTGGTTGCTGTTTTTTGCTGGGCGTTATTCCCGCAGGAAATCAATAAGAATATAAAAGTGGGTAAGAAAAATCGTTTCATTGGATTATTGTTTTTTATAAGTTCCTTCAAGTGTTTTTTTGCCATAAAGCGCATAATCTACCGCGAGCTCGCCATTGATGGAAAATCCTTTCCAATCTAAATTCATCACTCCATTTTCATCCGGAGTTAACACAGCTATAGGAATATTGGTGTCGAAATCTTTCCATGGGAGCTCTTCATTGGTGTTCTTATTAGATGGGTTTATGTAATAGAAATTTACCAGATTTCCGGATTTTGAATATCTCGCGTTTATATACATTTCGTTTTCTGAAAGACATAATTCAGTATTTGTACCTTTAGCTAAGGCTATGCAATAACAACTGCAGTTCGCATCGTTTTGATCTGTTTTAACATAGATAGTTCCCATATCAATACCCTCAGCAGATTGGGTGTTACTGCCTTGGTTTTTATCCGGGGCGTTCCATGTTTTTTCTTTCTCAGGGACAGAGGTTCCCTTTGAACCGGACTCCTGACCACTGGCCTGAGAATGCTCATAATTTTTATCCTGTTCGGTTTGAAAATCATTACTGGTTTCCTGGTTTTTATCATCGTCTTTACATGAAACCAATACTAATATCAGGCTGAGTATGATGGTGTAAAATTTCATAATATCGGGGATTGGTTGGTAGGATAAAGGTAGCTCTTAATTGGCTTAAAAGTGTGAAAAGCTTGTTAATCAATATTGCCTCCGGATGAAACAACTGATAAATTATCAGATTTTTCAACGAATTGCAATTATTATTGATTTGAATAATAATGAAACAATATTCCTTTGATTTAACAATATTTTATAGATTTACATAAAATTAAATCCTGGATGTTTGTATTTGTTTTATTAGAAACATTTCAAAGGAAGTTTAATTAAAAAACTTGATAATTTGTGAGCAAAGACTAACCCCCCCAAAGTCGATACTGCTAAAATACAGATCGACATAAAAAAGTAACCAAGAGTGATCTTGTGTTTTAAAATTTAAAAGTTTAATAAATCCAACCAAATCAATATGAAAAATAAATTAAAATTACTTACCGGCATATTCCTGCTAACAATTAGCCTTCATTCCTGTAGCAAAGAAACACAGGAAACAACAGATGATGCCAAAGCACTGGAAAAGGAGCTTGCTCAGGATCATAATGGTGTACTAAAGCTGGAATCGGCTACCTATATATTTCAGAAAACTGGAGAAACTACTAAATTCCTGGAGGATAGAAGAGATTTCAATTTCAAGTTTGTCAATGAAATATCGTATCAGACCACGGGAACAAATAAACACGCTATTGAAGGACTTACCATAACAAATCCCGAAACTGGTGAGCATATGATATTTTCAAATTTTGAAGAATTAAAAAATGGTTTCTTGAGCTTCGATGTAGCACTGAGCAGTGGTCAGACTTTATCTTCAGTATCTTACAAACCCGGCAATGAGACTGCCTCAACAAATAAATGGCACGGGGAACCCCTATTGCCAGAGCCCTCTAACTTAATAGGTGCGATGATTGAAGTTTCCCAGCAGGAGCTGGTAAATGATTGCAGGGCCGCCATGGAAGTTTGTGCTGCGACCAATGGAGTTCCTACAGTAGCCCTTAATAATGGAAAAGGGTGGTTTACCGGAATTGAATCCTGCTCCCTGGAATGCCATAATTAAAAGAGAGGAATCGCTTTAGAGATATCCCAACAATTTTATAAGCAAAAAAGCCTTCAATTTTGAAGGCTTTTTTAGTGATAAGATTTTATGCTAATTAAACTTTAGCGAAAAGATTCTGCATTTTTTCCTGCTCTTCTTTAGCAAGTTCTTCGTCAACCAGTATTCTTCCACTATGTTCATCGGTGATGATTTTCTTCCTACCCGCAATTTCCATAATTACCTGAGGCGGGATGGTAAAATAAGAGCCTCCAGAAGCACCACGTTCCACGGGTACAATAGCAAGTCCGTTTTTAACGTTGGTTCTGATTCTTTTATAAGCATTTACAAGGCGATCTTCGATATTTTTTTCGAATTCTTCAGACTTTTTGATTAATGCCTGTTCTTCTTTTTCAGTTTCAGCAAGAATCTCGTTAAGTTCGCTTTTTTTATGTTCCAGGTGTTTTTTCCTTTCATCAAGACGTTCTCTGGTTTGCTCAATAACCTCTTTTTTCTGCTCAATTTGAGCCCGGTATTCCTTGATATGTTTCTCGGCAAGCTCTATTTCCAATTCCTGGAATTCAACCTCCTTGCTAAGTGCATTAAATTCGCGATTGTTTCGCACGTTTTTTTGTTGCTCAGCATACTTCTTCATGGTCACTTTCGACTCATCAATAAGATTTTTCTTGCTCTTAATATCATTTTCGATTACCTCAATATCGGCATCCATTTTTTCCAAACGCTTGCTCAATCCGGCTACTTCATCCTCCAAATCTTCCACTTCCAGGGGAAGTTCACCGCGTACGTTCCTTATTTCGTCAATTCTGGAATCAACCAGTTGAAGGTCGTACAACGCTCTTAATTTGTCTTCTACAGTAACATCGTTCTTTTTTGCCATAGTTATATATACTTGATTGGATTGGTGTTTGTCTCTCCTAAAATAAGTGCAAAATTACTAATTTTTTTTGTAAGATAAGAATGTAATAAATCTTTTGTGTATTGCTCGCTTTCATAGTGACCTATATCGGCCAAAATGAAGTTATGATCTGCTTTATAAAAGTCGTGATATTTCAGGTCGGCCGTAAGATAAATATCTGCGCCTGCCGCCTTTGCCTGGTTTATGGCGAAACTACCGCTACCACCGAGCACTGCAACCCTTTTTATAGTATTTTTATTCAACTCAGAATGCCTTATACATCCGCAATGGAAGATTTTTTTGATTCGTTTTAAAAAGCTTATTGGCTCTTCTGGGGTCTCTAATTCCCCGATCATTCCCATTCCCAAATGTTGGTTTTCATTTTCTAAAACACTTATTTCATAGGCTACTTCTTCATAAGGATGAGTGCTAAAAAGTGCCTTAAGAAGTGATTTTTCAATATGCTCGGGATAAATAAGCCCGATTTGGGTTTCTTTCTCAAGATGCACTTCCCCGCGTTCCCCAATAACAGGCTTGGCGTGTTCATTAGGTTTAAAGCTACCTTCTCCCTGTAAGTTAAAACTACAGTGGTCATAATTCCCGATACTGCCCCCACCGGCATCAAAAAGTGCTTTTCTAACTGCTGCTGCCTGCCTGTGGGGAACAAAAGTGGTTAGTTTCCTAATACTGTCTTTGCGTGGAATTAATATCTGTCGCTTTTTAAGTCCTACCATTTCACAAATCATATCGTTCACACCTTTAAACTGGTTGTCAAGAGCGGTGTGAATGGCATAAATAGCGATATCATTTTTAATGGCCTTTATCACGGTTTGTTCCACGTAATCGTTCCCGGTAAGTTTCTTTAAGCCTGAAAAAATAATGGGATGAAAGCTAATAATAAGATTGCAATTTTTTTCAATGGCTTCATCCACTACGCTCTCTAAGGTATCTAAGGTGATTAGAGCAGCCTTTACTTGAGCATTTTTATCTCCCACCAAAAGGCCTGTGTTGTCAAAATCTTCTGCATAGGCAGGTGGCGCTAATTTTTCAATAATTTCAATAACTTCTTTTACAAGCATCTTGTTTTTCGGATTTTATAGACCTGGCAGGTTGCTTTTTACTAATTTCGTGTTAGTGGTCACTGAGTACAACCTCAAATATAATTATTATAGCCTGCCTTATATGAAGATTTTACGAAAAATGCTATTTCCTTTTGCTTTATTATATGGCTTTATCACCTGGAGCAGGAATTGGCTTTATAACTCCGGGGCCTTAAGCTCCAAATCTTATGACCTTCCCATAATTGGTGTAGGAAATCTTAATACAGGGGGAACCGGAAAATCCCCAATGATAGAATATTTACTGGAATTTTTACTGCCTGATTTTAAAGTGGCTACGCTAAGCCGGGGATATAAGCGGAGCACCAGGGGTTTTAAATTATTAGAAGGAACTGAAACTGCCGGGGAAGTAGGGGATGAGCCGCTTCAGTTTAAAAGAAAATTTCGGGAGGCAATTGTTGCTGTAGACGCTGATAGGCAAAATGGAATTGAGAAACTTCTCAAAGAGAATACGGAAATAATGTTACTGGATGATGCCTTTCAACACAGAAAGGTAAAGGCCGGGCTCGATATTTTACTTACTGCTTATGGAGATCTATTTGTAAATGATTTTATGTTGCCTACGGGATACCTGCGCGAACCCACAGTGGGAGCAGAGCGGGCCAAAATAATTGTGGTTACCAAATGTCCTTCTGCACTCACCTCCCGGGAAATGGAAATAATCCGCCGGAAACTCAAATTACAGAATTATCAAAAGCTTTATTTTAGTTTTATCGCCTATGGGGAAGAAATAATCTCAGCAGATACTAAGATGACATTGGAAAGTCTGAAGAATGATAAATTTACTTTGGTTACCGGAATTGCAAATCCAAAACCGCTTCTGAATTATTTAAAGGAGAAAGATTTTGACTTTAAACATCTCGCCTTTAAAGATCATCACAATTTCAGTGAAGCCGAGATTCTGGAATTAGAAAAGGAACCTTTTTTGCTGACCACAGAAAAAGATTATGTACGCCTTCACAAAAGAATGGAGGCTAAAGCCTTGTTTTATTTGCCGGTCAAAACAGCATTTTTAAATAAAGAAGCAGAATTTAAAAGAGAAATTTTAAAGTTTGTAAACAAAAAATGAGGTGCATTCACACCCCATTTTTATTTTGGCTAATTCAAACTATATATGATGTTTTTATTCGATATATAATTCAATTAACGTATCGTTTACAAAGGCTGTGCCAAGGACTAAACCGTACTTTCTTTTAGGGCTAACTGCCGGTTGATTTTAAGGAAAAATTCCTCAGTTTTATAGGGTTTAGGAATAATTTCACTGAAGCCATTTAAAAAGAATTCATCCAGGTCTTCATCTAAGGTTACGGCCGTTAGGGCGATGATAGGGATCGCCGAATTGAATTTTCTGATCTCCTTAGTAGCTTCAATACCACTGATTCCGGGCATATGAATATCCATAAGAATAAGATCGTATTCCTTTTCCTTGGTCTTCTCTATGGCAATAGTACCATTATCTGCAACTTCACAAATCACCTGGTGTTTTTCCAGAATCTTACGGGTAATCATCTGGTTAATTTTATTGTCTTCTACAATAAGTATATGCTTGCCTTCAAGTTTAATTTTAGCGGGTTCTTCTGGAACTTCAGGACTGTTTTCAAGCTTATTGTCGGTCTCTTTTGCTTCAAATTTGAGCTGAAATGCAAAGGAAGATCCTTTACCCAGTTCGCTCTCCAGCTTAATTTCACTGCCCAGTAAAGTGAGCAGGTTTTTGACAATGGAAAGGCCTAATCCTGTGCCTCCGAATTTTCGGTTAATTTGTGTAGAACCCTGGGTGAAATTTTCAAAAATAGCCTTTTGCTTTTCTTTGGTAATTCCTTCGCCGTTATCTTTAATTTCGAAATCCAATAGTACGTTGTTACCGTCCCGGCTGTTTTTAGATACATCGATCCATATATCCCCATCTTCTGTAAATTTTATAGAATTCCCTATAAGATTGATGAGAATCTGGGAGATTTTAAGCGGGTCCCCTTTTAATTCCTGAGGTATGGAATCATCATAATTAAAATGAATCTTGATATTTTTATCGTCAGCCGAATTTTTAAGGGCAACCAGCACATCCGAAATTCGTTTTTTAAGATCAAATGAAGCTTCCATAATTTCCACTTTGTTAGCTTCAAGTTTATTGAGATCTAAAATATTGTTAATCAAGGAAAGTAAATACTCTCCAGAAAACTTCAGGGAATTAAGATGTTCCTTCTGGTTTTCGGTAGGACTTTCTTCCAGCAATAAATGTGTAAGACCGGTAACTGCATACAAAGGTGTTCTTAACTCGTGGGTGATAGTAGAGAGAAACTGGGCCTTGGCCAGGGAAGCTTTTTCAGCATTCTCCTTGGCTTTGGTTAGCTCGGTGTTTTTCTTTTGCAACAATTCATTGGCCCGCGCACGTAAATTATTGTTTTTATATAGGGAAAGGGTGAGAAGGGAAAGTATCGTGATAAGAGCTACACTTAAAATAGTGGTAAGCTTATTGACTTTAAGATTTCTTTCCTGCTCCGCATTTTGAAGGCTTAGTTCATTTAAGCTGCTTTGTAATGCATCAACCCCGTATTTCGCATTGGCCTGGTCCGCCAATACTTCTTTATTCATGGCAATTATAGAATCCTTTCTGGAATAGCTTTTTTCCAGGTAGGCTAAGGAGGTTTTGTAGTCTTCCTTTTCTTCATAAATCTTGCTTAATAATTTATGAGTGCTCATCACCATTCCCCCGAAATTTTCGGCCTTTGCAATTTCTAAAACTTTTTGACAATACTCCTGGGCAAGCTCATAGTTTTCAAGGCTGATATAAGCCCTGGCCAGGTAATAATAGAGCCGGGAGACTTCGTATAATTTATCGGAATCCTCTAGTTGAGTTTTGGCCTGCTTTAGCAGGTTCAGGGATTGACCAGGCTCTCCTTCAGTATTCAGGATGATAATGGCACGGTTTAAAGCAACGATACCCAGAAATTCTTCATTACCCAATTTGGAATATAATTCTTCAGCAAGACTCAAATATCGATTGGCCCTGGTTTTATCCTTTTGAGCGATAAAGATTTTTGCAAAATTCACATAGCTATAGGCCAGACCTTCTTCATCATTAATTTCTCTTTGTATGGAAATTGCCCGGTTTAATTCTGTTATGGCCTTGTCGTATTCGTGCCGTAAATAATATAGCTTAGCGAGGATACTGCTGGATAAGGCGATAAAATGCTTGTCATCAATTGATTTTGAAAGGGCTAAAGAAGAATTTAACTGTTCAATAGCGTTATCGAAATCAAGCATATTTACCGAAACTTCGGCATCGTTGATTAACTGCTGAATTCTTTCATTGGCTATCTGATAGTCTTGGGTTTCATCCTGCGGTAATGAATAGCATAGATTGCCCCAAAATGCGAATAGTAGTATAAAAGTAAAGTTCTTCATTCAGGAAATTCAGCTAAACGCTTAATCTTGATAAATATAGTTATTTATCATTAACCATTGAAATTAAATCGATGAGACGACTTGAATACCCGATCTCATTATCATACCAGCCAATAATTTTAATCAATTTCCCGCTGATTACCGAAGTCATTTGCGCGTCAAAAATACAGGAATGTGGGTTGTTATTGATATCTATAGATACGATAGGGTCTTCGGTATAACTAAGAATCCCTTTCAGGGAAGTTTCTGAGGCTTGTTTAAAAAGCGCATTAATCACCTCAATACTGGTTTCTTTGTGCACGTTTAAAGTCATATCAGTAAGCGAACCATTTGGTACGGGAACCCTAATTCCACAGCCCCCAATGACATTACTAATATCGGGGAAAATACCGGTCAGGGCCTTTGCTGCACCAGTTGTGGTAGGAATTATTGATTGCGCCGCAGCCCGGCTTCTTCTTAAGTCACGATGAGGTTTGTCGTGTAAACTTTGGTCTGAGGTGTAAGAATGTATCGTGGTAATATAAGCTTGCGCTACCTTAAAATTTTCATGAATAAGCTTAAGCATTGGAGCAGCATTATTGGTAGTGCAACTCGCGTTGGAAACTATTCTCTCACTGCCGTTCAAAATATGTTCATTGACCCCAAGAACCACCATTTTAATATTCTCATCTTCCGGTGGAACGGTTAATATTACCTTTTTTGCCCCGCTGTTAAGGTGGAACTCAAGATCTTCTGATGTTTTAAATTTTCCGGTTGCTTCTACTACGGTATCCACCTGGTAACTGCTCCAGTCAACATCTTTTGGATGTGCAGCGTTTAATAATGGGATGGCATTGCCGTTTACAATAATAGTATTCCCTTGAGAAGAAATCTCAGCTGGTGAAACCCCGTGAATACTATCGTATTTTAATAGATGGGAAAGGGTTTTAGCATCGGCCAGGTCGTTGATGGCAACGACCTTTATCCTTTTGTTTTCGATTAAAAGCCTAAAGAGGCTTCGTCCAATACGGCCAAAACCGTTTATGGCTATATTGATGCTCTTGTCCATTGATGTTGATTCAGGAAGATCTTAGTCGATATGTTTGTGAGCCTTATAAGAAGAACGAACCAGGGCGCTGCTTTCTACGTGCCGAAATCCAAGATCAAGACCAATGGCCTCATATTTCTTAAACTGATCGGGGGTGATAAACTGCTTTACTGGTAAGTGTTTTTTACTGGGTTGGAGGTATTGTCCAATAGTTACCACATCTACATCGACACTTCTCAGATCATGCAGGGTTTGGATAACTTCATCCTCCTGTTCGCCAAGGCCGAGCATAATGCCGGATTTAGTTCTTTTAATTCCCTGTTCCTTTAAGTAGCGTAACACCTCTAAACTACGATCGTACTTCGCCTGAATTCTTACTTCACGAGTCAACCTCTTGACGGTTTCCATATTGTGCGATACCACCTCGGGCATTACCTCTACGATCCGGTCAATGTTTCGTTCATTTCCCTGAAAATCCGGAATAAGGGTCTCCAGGGTAGTTTCCGGATTCATTCTGCGGATGGCCTTTACAGTTTCTGCCCAGATTATAGAGCCCATATCTTTTAGATCATCGCGATCCACACTGGTTACTACCGCATGTTTAATGCCCATAATTTTAATAGAACGGGCTACTTTTTCAGGTTCGTCCCAATCAACGGTTTCTGGACGACCGGTTTTTACACCACAAAATCCGCAGGAACGAGTACATACATTTCCTAATATCATAAAGGTAGCAGTACCTTCGCTCCAGCATTCACCCATATTTGGACAACTACCAGAAGTACAGATGGTATGCAAATCATATTTGTCAACCAGGCTACGAAGTTCGGTGTATTTTTTTCCTGTTGGAAGTTTTACCCTTAGCCATTTAGGTTTGGCTTTTGGCTTTTCTTTTACGGGGCTTATAGTGTCTATACTCATAGTGAAAATCTAGTTTTCAAAGATACAATAATCTGATGAACTGCATAAATTAGAACGTTAAGTCGACCAAAACTTACATTGATTTTCGATCTTCAATAATTTTAGCGAGTAGTTTTTTGGCCCTCAGTAACTTTACTTTTACATTATTTATGGGTTCATCCAAACTTTCGGCAATTTCTTTATAAGATTTTTCCTGGAAATACCTAAGGTTAATCACTTCCTGGTAATGGGGCTTCAATTGTTTAATATCGGTAAGCAATTGCGCCAAATGCTGTTCGCTGATTAATTTATCCTCTATGGTAGGAGTTTCATCGGCAATGCGATAAACCCTATCATTCTGGTCTGAAGTGGTTTGGGACCTGATAGATGATTTTTGTTTGCGCAGCATATCTACGTGGATATTCTTTGAAATGGCAATTAGCCAGGTGCTAAATGAATAATCTTCATCAAAAGTTTCAATCCTTTTAAAAGCTTTTGAAAAAGTTTGAATGGTAATATCTTCGGATTCATAAGCATTTCCGGTTTTTTTAATCTGGAATCCGTAAACACTATCCCAAAAGGTGTCAAGCAAATAATTAAAAGCGGACTGACTCCCGGTTTTGGCAGCTTTAATCTTGGTAAGTAGCAATTTCTGATCTATTTCCAATGTCTGGGTTTTGAAAGACTATTTGCTATAAATATGCCAAATTGGGTAAAGATTAAAAATACCTCTAAAAACGGAAATAACCAAACCACATCGGTCTCCTGAAGTTTTTGCGCTGATTTAGCATATACCACTGCCTGCACTAATAAAACAAGTCCTGTAATACTTAGCACCAATTGCCACTGGAACTGGAGCATTAGTAGCGCTGCCAGTAAGATCCAGAAAAAAAATCGGGAAGCATAAAACAGGCTCAGTAAAATCTTGTCTTTTGTTTTATAAAACCCGGCTACTGATGCATGTCTTCTTTTCTGATGAAACCAGGATTTTAAGTCTTTCTTCGGGATACTTCTGGTACTTGCCTGGGGATGATAACAAATAAAGGTATTTACTTTGTTTCCGCCCTGATTTACAAAGAGATCATCGTCGCCCGAACGAAGGTGTAAATGCTCTGCAAAGCCTTTTTGATCATAAAATTGTTTTGAGGTGTAGGCAAGGTTTCTTCCCACGCCCATGTAAGGATTTCCTAATTTTGCATAGGAAAAATATTGAATTGCAGTGAGCAGGGTTTCAAACCTTATGAGTTTATTCAGAAGAGATCTACTATTTTTAAAATAACCACCGTAACCCAAAACAATACTTTTCTCTTGGTGAAATCCGGCAGCCATATGTCTGATCCAGAACCGACTCTGGGGAGCGCAATCCGCATCTGTAAAAATTAAATACGGGTGTCTGGCTTTTTTTATTCCAAGGGTAAGGGCATATTTTTTGTTTGCCCAAAAGGCCTCATTATTCTTAACATCCACAAGGCTTATACGGCCATCAAGGGCTTGGAAAGCTTCTATTACCTCCAAGGTGGTATCTACTGAGGCATCATTGATTATAATTAATTCAAAATCAGGATATTCCTGGTCAAGGATAAGAGGCAGGAAGTTTTTAAGGTTTTCGGCTTCGTTCTTTGCACAAACAATTACCGAAACCGGTATGTTTACAGGGCCAGGATTCCTGCTTTTATCGCCTGCAAAGGCAAAAAATGCCAGGTAGAAGGCCAGGATTATTAAAGAAAACAGTAAGAAAAACCCCAGTAGAAGTGTTGCCATTTGATCTAATTAGCCTTCTTTTCTCCAGAGCAGTCAGCCATTTCATCGGGCATTTTTCCACAGAAGCTACAGGCTTCGCCCTCTTTATTTAAAAACGGACTTTGGCTGGCGCAGGTTCCTGCGAACTTGCCGTCTTTTTTGCCCCATATTTTAATGGCTATTCCGGCAAATGCCAGTCCTAGAAGTAAAATGGTAATCAATAATAATTCCATAGCTAAAATTTTTCTAAAACCTCATTCTTCAAAGCAAGGTTTTTATTACAAAGATATTCCCGAAAAATATCGAAGAATACTACTGCAAAAATAGCAATAAATAAACGTTTGGAAAAATCCAGAACTACATTAGCATTAGGTTTGCATAATTTAACTAAAATTTAATCCTAAACCACTGTTTATGTAAAGTTTACAGACTAAATTAGTTGGCTTAAACTACTAATAACTAAATTATGAAAACTAGATTTTTATGGGTACTCCTGGCAGTTTTTGCTTTCAGTCTAACCTCGTGTGAAGACACCAAAAAAAAGGAAGAAGAAAAAGCTGAAATGGAACAGGCAGAAGCCCAGCGCCAGGCTGAAATGGAAGCCGAAAAAGAACGTATGGAAATGGAATCCAATAGTATTGCCGCCAAGGCCATGGCAACAGATTCTTTAAGTACTTTGGTCAGTGCATTGAAAAGTGCAGAACTGGCAGCTACTTTTACAGAAGATGAAGGCCCATTCACTGTTTTTGCGCCTACCAATAGCGCATTTGATGCCGTTGATGATGCAGCTCTGGAGGAATTGATGATGAGTGAAAATAAGGATCAGTTAGCGGAACTTTTAAAGTATCACGTGGTAAATCAGGAGATCACTGCCGCAGATTTGAGCCAGATGATTCAAGACGCTGAAAATGGAGAAGCAACTATCACTACCCTTGCAGGGGTAGATCTTACCGCTATGATGGAGGGTGAGAATATAGTACTTAAAGATGAAAACGGGAATACGGCAACAATTATCGCTACTGATATTGAAGCTTCAAATGGTATAGTTCATTTGATTGATGCGGTGGTGATGAAAAAAGCTGCTTAATTAGAAAGCTAGATCAGCATTAAAATGCCAGGCGGAACTTCGGTCCGTCTGGCTTTTTTTTAGCCTTCTTTTTCAAACAAGGTTGCAGGTGTAAGGAACAGGATACCACTCTTATAAAAGACTGTTTTATTTATGATGAAAAAGAAATTAAAAAATATTTACTTCCGCTTCTAAATTAATTCCATACTTTCCATAGATCTTATCCTGAATTTCTTTAGATAGGGATAAAATTTCTTTTCCTGTAGCGCTGCCATAATTTACTAAAACCAGGGCCTGGTGTTTATGGACTCCAGCATCTCCCCGCCGAAATCCTTTTAAACCAGCCTGATCAATGAGCCAGCCGGCCGGAATTTTTATTTTATTTGCTCTCAGGGTATAAAATGGTATCTCAGGAAACTGACCCTGAAGCTTTTTGAATTCAGATTCTCTGACGACTGGATTTTTAAAAAAACTACCACTATTTCCCAGTTCTCTGGGATCGGGTAATTTTTCCTTACGGATGCTTATCACAGCATCCGATACATCTTTAATGGTCGGTTTTTTAATGTCCTTTTTATCGAGTTCAGCCTGGATTGACCCATAAGTAGTGCTTAACTGATGGTTTCTTTTGCTTAACCTGAAGTTTACCGAGCTAATTATATATTCTCCTTTTAACTTACCTTTAAAAATAGAGTAGCGGTAATCAAATTTGCATTGGTCCAGGCTAAAAGTCTCCATCTCCAGGGTTTGAATGCGCATCGCCTGGCAGGATTCAAAAGTATCTTTTAATTCGACCCCGTATGCGCCAATATTTTGAACAGGTGCAGTGCCTACGTTTCCGGGAATAAGGGATAAGTTTTCTATTCCACCGTATCCTTTTTCAATACAATACAATACAAATTGATGCCAGTTTTCACCGGCACCAACTTTTAAAATCACTTCATCCTGACTTTCAGAAACAAGTTCAATTCCCTTAAGGCCGATCTGAATAACTGTTTTATCTATATCCTGGGTAAGCAACATATTGCTGCCTCCACCCAGTACAAATATTTCAGAGGCATAGGTTTGCTTTAAAACATCGCGTAATTCTTCGGTGCTGTGCACAGAAATAAACTTCCTGGCCTTTACATCTACTCCAAAAGTATTGTACTGCTTGAGCGAAAAATTTTCAGCAACCTGCATAGCCTATTTGTTATATTCTTCCAGGGCTATTTTGAGGATTTCGATGGCTCTTTCCAGGTTTTCTTTTTTCAAAACATAAGCTATTCGCACCTGGTTCATGCCTGTGTTTGGGGTAGAGTAGAACCCGGCAGCGGGAGCAACCATCACGGTTTCTCCATTGAATTCGAAATCTTCCAGTAACCACTGTGCAAACTTATCGGCGTTTTCTACCGGTAGTTCTGCAATACAGTAAAACGCTCCTTTTGGTTTGGCTACTTTTACACCTTTAATGCGCTCCAGACCTTCAATTAACAGGTTTCTTCTTTCGGTATATTCTTTATTTACCTCTTCAAAATACGCATCGGGAGTATCCAGTGCAGCTTCTGCAGCGATTTGAGCAAATGTTGGCGGACTTAAACGTGCCTGGGCGAATTTCATTGCGGCAGTCATAACCTCTAAATTTTTAGAAACCAGACAACCAATTCTTGCACCACACATGCTGTAGCGCTTAGAAACAGAATCGACCATAATGGCATTTTGTTCCAGCCCGGGAATACTCATTATGGAATGGTGTTTTACACCTTCATATGCAAATTCGCGATAGACCTCGTCGGCAACGATAAAAAGGTCGTGTTTTAAAGCTAATTCGGCAAGTTGTTGAATTTCTTCACGGGTATACAGATAACCGGTCGGATTACCAGGGTTACAAAGTAAAATCGCCTTGGTTTTATCGGTGATTAATTTCTCAAATTCTGAAATTGCAGGAAGTGAAAAATTATCTTCAATCGAACCTTTTATGGGCACAATTTTCACCCCTGAAGCTGTTGCAAAACCGTTATAATTAGCATAAAAAGGTTCGGGAATAATTACCTCATCTCCCGGATCGGTAATACTGCCCATAGCAAATAACAAAGCTTCTGAACCTCCGGTGGTAATAATGATATCTTCAGCATCTACCGGGATATCATTCTTACGATAATACTTAGCCAATTTGATTCGGTAGGATTCAAAGCCTGCGGAATGGCTATAGGAAAGCACATCAATATCGTTATTCTTTACCGCATCTAAAGCTGCTTTAGGAGTTGCAATATCCGGTTGCCCAATATTTAACTGATAGATTATTTTTCCCTTTTTTATGGCTGCTTCCGCAAAGGGAACTAATTTTCTTATTGGAGATTCGGGCATAAGGCGCCCTTTGTTTGAAATATTTGGCATGAGATTGTTTTTAATAAAATGCAAAAATGCAAAATTCCTGTAAAATTATAGGTCTATTTTGCGTTATAATTGGTTAAAACTAAAAAAGGGGTTTGTCCGGTGAGTTTTAATTTCAGGCATAAAAAAACCGTTTGAAAAATTTTATATTAATCAAGCTGCTTCGGCTATCTATGATAGGAGAGCCTGAAAAAGTACAGAATGACTTTTATAAAGAGATTTCAAACGGTCATTTCTAGGTTTTAAACCTTAGAATTACGTGTTGCTTTCATTTTCCTCAACAACTCTTCCTTTAATTTTAAGCGATTTAGTAGCCTGATCGGCATTGGAATATACGGTGATGGTTTTTCTAATTGGACCAACACGGTTGGTATCATATTTTACCTGAATTTCCCCACTTTCTCCTGGTTGGATAGGTTCTTCGGGCTTTTTAGGAATTGTGCATCCACAGCTGGAAGTTACCTCAGAAATCACCAGGGGAACATTACCGGTATTGGTAAATTCAAATACTCTAACCCCGTCACTACCTTTGTTGATTTCACCATAGTCAATAGTTTCACTCTTGAATTCTATTTTGGCCTTCTCCTGCGCCGTTACAGCGCTAAATCCGGTAACGACAAATAAGGCAATAGCAATAAACTTTTTCATAATAAATGGGTTTTAGTAAACAAAAGGTAAATATAAACTGAAATGATGTACACACAAAATTATATTCAAATCAACTTCTTTTATAATCCTTAAGTTATAATTACTTTTGCCTTTATTTTCAAAAACCAGACCACTATGGCGATTGCTTCCCAATACGATTCAAAAAAAATAGAAGATAAATGGTATAACTACTGGATGGAAAACAATTATTTTCATTCTGAAGTAGATCAAAGAGAACCATACACTATCGTGATCCCACCGCCAAATGTGACTGGGGTTTTACATATGGGCCATATGCTGAATAATACCATTCAGGATGTTTTAGTAAGACGTGCAAGGTTAAAGGGTTATAACGCTTGCTGGGTGCCGGGAACAGATCACGCTTCCATTGCTACTGAAGCAAAAGTAGTGGCAAAGTTAAAGGCTCAGGGAATTGATAAAAATGATCTTAGCCGTGAGGAATTTCTACAACATGCCTGGGAGTGGACACATAAACACGGGGGTATTATCCTGGAGCAGTTAAAGAAATTGGGAGCATCCTGTGACTGGGAGCGTACCAAGTTTACGATGGATGAAAACATGTCCGCCTCGGTAATAAAGGTTTTTGTAGATCTATATGAAAAGGGACTTATTTACCGGGGTTATCGAATGGTAAACTGGGATCCTGTAGCAAAAACCACCCTTTCTGATGAAGAGGTGATTCACCTGGAGAAGCAGGGGAATCTCTATTACCTGAATTATAAAGTGGAAGGGAGCGATGAGGTTTTAACCATTGCCACCACCCGGCCTGAAACCATTCTTGGAGATACTGCAATTTGTATAAATCCAAACGATAAGCGCTTCACTCATTTGAAAGGTAAAAAAGCAATTGTGCCTATATGCAATCGCGTGGTTCCAATAATTGAGGATGAATATGTAGATATTGAGTTTGGTACTGGTTGTTTAAAAGTAACCCCGGCCCATGATGAGAATGATAAAATGCTGGGAGATAAGCACCATCTTGAAGTAATTGACATTCTTAACGATGATGCAAGCCTTAATGCCCACGGCCTGCATTATGAAGGTAAAGACAGGTTCCAGGTAAGAAAGGAAATTGTTGAGGAATTAAAGAAAATGGGTGTACTTACCAAGATTGAAGAACATTCCAATAAAGTTGGAACCAGTGAACGCACCGGTGCGGTTATAGAACCAAAGTTGAGCGATCAGTGGTTTTTGAAAATGAAGGACATGGCTAAACCGGCGATTGATGCCGTGGTTGGAGACCAAATTAATTTAGTTCCGGATAAATTCCTGAATACCTACAAGCACTGGATGGAAAATGTACGTGACTGGAATATCTCACGTCAGCTTTTATGGGGACAACAGATACCCGCGTATTACTATGGAAACGCAAAAGAGGAATTTGTAGTTGCTGAAACTGCTGAAGAGGCTTTGAAGAAAGCCCGGGAAAAATCCGGAAATGCAGGCTTAAGAGCAGAGGATTTAATTCAGGATAAAGATGCCTTGGACACCTGGTTTTCTTCCTGGTTATGGCCAATTAGTGTTTTCAACGGAATTCTGGAGCCCGAGAATAAGGAAATCAATTATTATTATCCCACCAACGACCTTGTGACTGCTCCTGAAATTTTATTTTTCTGGGTAGCACGTATGATTATGGCCGGATATGAATATCGGGGAGAAAGACCCTTTAAGAATGTATATCTCACAGGTATTGTCAGGGACAAGCAGCGAAGAAAAATGTCTAAATCCCTCGGGAATTCACCGGATCCACTTGGCCTTATAGAACAGTATGGTGCTGATGGGGTTCGGGTAGGGATGCTCCTTAGTTCTCCAGCCGGAAACGATTTAATGTTTGAGGAGGATCTCTGTAAACAGGGGAGTGCTTTTTCAAACAAAATATGGAATGCTTTCAGATTGGTTAAGGGCTGGGAGATTTCCCAGGATAAAGAGCAGGAAGAGACTTCTATAATTGCGTTGAACTGGTACAAGGCAAGGTTTAGAAAAACCCTTGCTGAGATTGAGGATCATTACTCCAAATACCGGATGAGTGATGCTTTAATGAGCACCTATAAGTTGATTTGGGATGATTACTGCTCGTGGTTCCTGGAAATGGTCAAACCCGCTTATGGACAACCTATGGATGCCAAAACCTATAAGGCGGTAATTGAAATCCTGGAGGATAACCTAAAAATCCTTCACCCATTTATGCCTTTTGTGACCGAAGAAATCTGGCAGGAAATTTCCGAAAGAAAACCTTCCCAGGCATTAATAGTTGCCAAATGGCCAGAGCTAAAAGATTTTGATGATGAAATAATCAGTGAATTCGCATTGGCATCAGAGGTTATTGCGGGAATCAGAAAAATCAGGAAAGAAAAAAATATTTCTTTTAAAAACACCATTGACCTATTGGTGATGAATAATGAGAAAGCTTCTGAATTGTTTGATCCTGTCATTGTAAAAATGGGTAATATAAATGATTTTGGATATGTAAATAAGCAGGTGGAAGGGGCGCTTTCGTTCCGGGTAAAATCTAACGAATATTTTATTCCTATCGCCGGGTCCATTGATGTGCATGCGGAAATAGAAAAGCTGGAAGAGGAATTAAAGTATAATGAAGGTTTTTTAAAGTCCGTGGAGAAAAAGCTTTCGAATGAGCGGTTTGTTAATAACGCACCCGAAAAAGTGGTAGCGGTTGAAAAGGCAAAAAAAGCTGATGCAGAAGCAAAAATCGAAGCGATCAAAGCCAGTCTTAAAAGTCTGAAATAAATTTTAGAGCTATTGGCGGGGAGGTATTATGCAGTTACCTCGCCAATATGCTCCTCTACAAGTTCCACATATTTTTCACGGGCTTCTTGCTTGCTTAGGTTTTTAACCTGTAACAAAGCATTTACCTTGAAGGCGTCACGTAGATCCCCCTCGTTTGTGGGTGGGATATAAAACCCGTTAACCTGTGTAGCTCTTTTATAATAGGCATAGAAATAAAGCATAACATCCGGAGCAAATCGCTGGTTGGTATTACTAGCCATATCATAGGCTTTTAAAAACTTCTCTTCTGTTATTTCAGGCATAACACTGCTTATTCTGCAATTTTTGCTATTACACTTAGCCCACCTTTTACTTTCTGGTTAAGTTTAACAGAAAGAGGTGTATTTATCGGTAAAAAAACATCTACCCTGGACCCAAATTTTATAAACCCGCTGTCACTTCCCTGAACCACGTCCTGGCCGACCTGGGCATAGTTTACAATTCTTTTAGCCATTGCACCGGCAATTTGGCGGTAAAGAATTTCTCCGGCAAAGGAGTTTTCTACAACTACGGTAGTTCTTTCATTCTCTTCACTGGATTTTGGATGCCAGGCCACCAAAAATTTTCCGGGATGATATTTACTGTATTTTATTTTACCCCCAATAGGATGCCTTGTGACGTGCACGTTTATAGGAGACATAAAAATAGAAACCTGTAGGCGTTTGTCTTTAAAGTATTCTTTTTCTTCAACCTCTTCAATGGCAACAACTTTTCCGTCTACCGGGGCCACTACATGGCTATCATTTAAAACAGTACTTCTTTTGGGGTTTCTAAAGAACTGAACAATGAGTAAAAACAATATGACCGTAACTATCAGGATCGAGAATTTTATCCAATAGGTATATATTAACGTATATGATAATGCGTTTATTGCAATTAGCAGCAAAGCCGCTATGGCCATAATTTTATAACCTTCTTTATGAAACATAGTCTAGAATATATAAATAAGCATAAACAAATGGGCTCGAGAAAATAATACTATCCAGTCTGTCAAACAGTCCTCCGTGCCCTGGCATTAGGCTCCCACTGTCTTTAACGCCAGCCTGGCGCTTGAATTTTGATTGAATAAGATCTCCTAATGTTCCAAAAACACTAAGTATTATCGCTAAACCTAGCCAAATAGTAAAGCTCAGGAACTGGGTATAATAAAAAATAAAAAAACTGGCTATACCGCTAAAAATCAATCCGCCCAGGAAACCTTCTACGGTTTTATTGGGGGAAATTCTTTCAAAGAGCTTTTTATTTCCGAAATTCTTTCCAACAATATAAGCAAAAGTGTCATTTGTCCAAATAAGTATAAAGATCCCTACCACCAGTCTTGGTATAAAAACACCTTCTATAGTTGGAATAAGGGTAAGAAAAATAACCGAGGAGATTAGATAGAAAATAATTATGATGTACTTTTTCTTTTCAAAAACAGGGATTTTCTTGACAAACAGAAGGTCCTTTACCAGGAATAAGTTTACGAAAATCGTTATAAATAACAGCAGAATAGTAGCATCCTGATTGAATTTCAGGTAACTAAATAGATAAAACAGTAAGGCCTGCACCCCGTAAAGAGCGTAACTTTTTAAATGCAGGAGTTTTTGCATTTCAATCAGGCAAACCAATCCAAGAAGGTAAAATAAACTGATAAATATAAACTCGGAAGAGAGTATGGAAGCAACCAAAATGGATACGTACAACAATCCCGAAATAGTTCTAATAATTGCTTCCCTCATGTGTTTATAAATCTTCCAGCAGGAGCAAATATAGGTTTTTTGTGCTACTTCCATAGCTCATAAAATCTCCCTCTTTTTGAGTTTCAAAATTTTTGATGGTAGTAATATTAGAAGGAATTCGCTGTTTGTTGCGGAATTTAATGCCACGAAGGCCTTCGCCAATGGTATCTATCAACTGACTGGTAGAAGAAATAATGACGAAATTATCTGGTAGATCATTGAGTTTGCATTCTTTGATTTGGTTGGAGGAAATAAGAATAGAACCATCGTTGGAAATCAAATATTCGCAGGTTGATAAAAAGAAAGGTGCAGAACCAGACCTGGTAAAATTTAGATTAAAACCCTTAAATCTATCCTGCAGGTTTGGGTCCAGGCAAAAGCAGTCATTTTCATACCAGTCATTTTCTAATAGGATATTATCAAAAGCTTCCTGTATTTCATTATTGTCCTCACAATAGAGAAATTTACCACCGTTATTTTTAAAATTGAGCATAAAACGCTCATCGGTAGGTAGTTTTACCTCGGGCATATATTTCCCTCGATCAGCTTTTTCAGGGGAATCCTGTTGCTTGTCTGATTTAGATTTAGGGTTAAGAAATCTTCTAAATAGACTCATAGAGTTTTGGGTGTGGTTCTCAACGTCATTTTAACCAAAGGTAAAAAATCTTAATTTAACACTTATGTAAATTAAGATTTTTTAAACTATGGTTGTGAACTATTTATTAACTGAATTTTTTTCAGTTAATGTGTTCTCTGAGGAATCTTCTTGCGGGGTAGGATTTTGCTCTTTGGTCTTAGCAATCTTCTCTTCTATACCAGGGGTCTTTTTGCTACCAAGTACTTCTGTTTTCTCTTTTTCTACATCATAAGGCCTCCTTCCAAAGATATCCTCAAGATCATCTTTAAAAATTACCTCTTTATCAAGAAGAATGTCAGCTAACTGGCCCAGTTTATCCTTGTGCTGGGTAAGTAGATCTATGGCACGTTGATATTGTGTTTCAATTAAATTTGAAATTTCTTTATCAATGAGTTCAGAAGTGCTTTCACTGTAGGGCTTTGTGAAATTGTATTCGCCCTGTCCTGATGAATCGTAATAGGTAAGGTTTCCTATCTTCTCGTTCAGTCCGTAGATGGTGACCATGGCCTTAGCCTGTTTGGTTACCTTTTCAAGGTCACTTAAGGCACCGGTGGAGATTTTATTGAACACCACTTTTTCTGCAGCTCGCCCGCCAAGGGCAGCGCACATCTCGTCCAACATTTGTTCCGGTCTTACAATAAGCCGTTCTTCGGGTAAATACCAGGCTGCTCCAAGAGATTGTCCACGAGGAACAATGGTAACTTTTACCAGGGGTGCAGCGTGTTCCAACATCCAGCTTACAGTGGCGTGGCCAGCTTCGTGATAGGCAATGGCTTTCTTTTCGTCTGGTGTAATTATTTTATTCTTTTTCTCGAGTCCGCCTACAATCCTGTCTACGGCATCAAGGAAATCTTGTTTTCCAACTGCTTTATTCCCTTTACGAGCGGCAATAAGTGCGGCTTCATTACAGACATTGGCGATATCTGCTCCGGAGAATCCGGGGGTTTGTTTTGCTAAAAATTCAGTATCAAGTTCTTCAGCTACTTTTTTAAGTGGTTTGAGGTGAACTTCAAAAATTTCTTTTCGTTCATTTAAATCCGGCAGGTCAACGTAGATCTGACGGTCAAATCTTCCTGCTCGCATTAAGGCTTTATCCAGAACGTCCGCACGGTTGGTAGCGGCAACAACAATGACATTGGTGTTGGTACCAAAACCATCCATTTCGGTCAATAACTGGTTTAACGTATTTTCGCGTTCATCATTTGAACCTGAAAAGTTACTTTTCCCACGGGCTCGTCCAATGGCATCGATTTCATCAATAAAAATAATGGAAGGCGACTTCTCTTTGGCTTGTTTAAACAAATCACGAACTCTGGATGCTCCAACTCCCACGAACATCTCTACGAAATCTGAACCTGAAAGTGAGAAGAAAGGGACTTTCGCTTCGCCCGCAACAGCTTTTGCTAAGAGGGTTTTACCCGTTCCGGGAGGCCCTACAAGTAAGGCTCCTTTTGGGATTTTACCCCCTAGAGAAGTATATTTATCCGGATGTTTAAGGAAATCTACAATCTCCTGCACTTCTTCTTTGGCGCCTTCTAAACCGGCAACATCTTTGAAAGAAGTTTTTACATCAGTATTCTGATCAAATAATTTGGCCTTGGATTTACCAATATTAAAAATTTGGCCTCCAGCACCGCCACCTCCGCCGGAGCTCATTTTTCGCATGATAAAGATCCATACCCCGATGATTAAAATAAAAGGTAACAAAGCCCAAAAAATCTCACTCATCACGTTGCTTTGTGTATCATACACAACGGTAGTTTCCAGATTGTTTTCAGCTTTAATTTCCTTGATATCGTTTTCAAGGTTCTGTAAATCTCCGAATTCAAAGCTATAGGCGGGAGTATCACCCCCAGTGGCTAAAAGCTCAGGGTCTGTAGCTTTTTCATGGATTTCTTTTTGACTAGCTTCTTCGGTAAGATATACATTAGCTCTTTTGCGGTTTACGATCTCAACTTTCTTTACATCACCACTTCTAAGGTAAGAAAGAAATTCCGCCGGATTGGTTTGAGAAGGTTCGCTAAAACCGCCTCCGCTAAAGAAGTTAAGTCCTAAAAAGAAAATAATTATAGCGGCATAGATCCAGTAAGCGTTAAATTTCGGCTTTTTAGGATCTGTATTTTTTTTAGTTTGCTGTTTCGCCATTCTTGGAAATTCTAAATTAAATAATTAATAATTGGTTGCTATGGAGGTGATCTTAGCATCACCCCAAAGACTTTCAATATCGTAAAACTCTCTAATATGCTTTTGGAAAACGTGGACAACTACGTTTACATAATCTAATAATACCCACTCAGCATTTTCTCCGCCTTCTACGTGCCAGGGTTTGTCTTTAAGAGCTTTACTTACAGTTTTTTGGATGGAATTCACAATGGCGTTTACCTGTGTGTTGGAGGTACCGTTGCAAATAATAAAATAGTCACATACGGTGTTTTCAATTTGCCTAAGGTCAAGAATATCTATGTCGTTTCCTTTTACTTCTTCAATCCCTTTAATTATATGCGCAATAAGTTGATCGTTGTTCGGTTCTTTTTTTGCCATTAAAATTAATTATTTTCGCAAAGTTATTACTTTTTAGCTGTTTATAGGCTTAGTTTACATAACATTTAACGCCCGTTTCATTTCTTACTATTAGTATGCGTATAATCAAAATTAATGCCACCAATTCTACCAACGAATTTGCCAGGGAACTCTACCGGGGGAATACCTCTTTTGAGCCGCTTTGTGTGGTAGCTATAGAACAAACCAAAGGCCGGGGACAACGAGGCTCTGGATGGATTTCCAATGCTGGGGAAAACCTTACTTTTAGTGTTTTATATCCAAAGATCAGGGTCGGGCTTAACCATCAATTTTTAATGAGTGCAACGGTGTCTCTGGCGATATTAAATGTGCTTAAAAAATTTAATATCCCTGGTCTTAAGGTCAAATGGCCTAACGACATAATGTCAGCACGCTATAAAATTGGTGGTATCCTCATTGAAAACATTCTGAAAAATAATGAAATCGCGGCTTCGGTAATAGGAGTGGGCCTCAATGTGAATCAAACCGAGTTTCCTGACCTGCCACAGGCCGCTTCGCTTAAGCTTTCAACTGGAGTTCATTTCAACCTGGATGAATTGCTGAAAAGGATCACGGATGAGTTTGAAGTGAAACTGACGCAAATTTATGACCAGGCTGAAACCGCTATTTTGGAGGAGTATGCCAGGAGTATGTTTAGAAGGGACCAGGTTTCTACCTTTGAGTTCCCTAACGGAACTTATCTCACCGGAATTATAAGGGGTGTCACAACTTCCGGAAGGTTGAATATAGAAGTGGAGGATTCCGTTTTTAAAACTTTCGATTTAAAAGAAATTAAATTGCGGTATTAATAAATTTAATGCTCTTTAAACAGCCGCTTTAATGTGTGTAACGGACCTACTCACTGGGCGATAAATGTTTTCGCCTGGCTTTGGATAGTAAAATATTTCATGAGATATTGAGTATAAAATTAATAACAATATGGAATGCCATCCCGTGTATTGTTAAACCAAAAGGGATTCTTCGCGCTGTAAGTAAAGAGGTGGGGGACAGCAAATCCTATCAACCTTTACAGAAATAAGAGGAAAGCCTACGAAATTCTTAAATACCATATCACCATAGATTTTTGTAGTTTAAAATTCTATATTTGTTGTTAATATTTTCATAAATTAGATAAATAATGTAAAGCTATTCCAAATGTGCCCTTTATCAATAGGGGTGCATCCGTTTATTGGATGCCATTTCTCCTAAGCAAATGATGATTTTTTAATTATTATGATTATAATTCTACTTATAGCGGCCATATTCGGCTTTGTTTTATCCACAACATTATTTTTTAAAGAATCTACTAATACTATTGCCACTCGCATTTTAGGTAGTTTTTATTTTTTATTATCGGTTTATGCCTTGCAGGCTTATATAATAGATGGCGGCTTTTTAGAGCATTTTAAGTGGTTTTTCCTTTGGCCATTGCTCCCGTATCATTTAATATTTATTCCGATTTATTATTATTTCAAAGTTATTATCACCGATGAGCTCAAATGGAATAGTGGGGAATTGATTCTATTTTTACCCTTTCTTTTAGGCTTAATTGATGTTGCTTATGTTTATCTCCAACCCGAGAGTCTATATAATAATATTATATCTACAACAATATCGGCTCCTGAGAAAAGACTGGGAGTCCATTATTTACTTTTGAATTTGGACCAACACTTACTTATGAGGCACCTATGGCAGTTAGGAGTTTTAGTGGTGTTAGTGCCCCAAATAAGGTCGTTTATAAAAAAAGGTAAGGATGATGAACTAAAATCTATTCTTGACAAATGGCTAGTTACATTTTGGAGCATTCTAATAATTATGGCAGTCCTGGCTATTCTTTATGCATTAGAAAAAATCTTCGAAGAAAACTTGTTTCACAACTTACTAGTAATTGGAGAAAATGGGGGAATTATAACTTTCTTTCTTTATATAGCTCTATTTCTTATTGGGATCATTCCCATTTATTTTCCAAGTATTCTGTATGGCTACCCCCAACACCAGGAAAAACCTATTCTTGATATTAAAAAACAAGATCAAACCGATGACCTCAAATTCGGCCTGAATGAGCAGGAGGTTAAATCAAAGTTAGAGGGTCTAAAAGAAACTAAATCCTATCTAAACCAAAGTTTCAATCTTACCCAATGTGCCCGGGCACTGAATATGCCGTCTCATCATATTTCCTATTTTCTTAAAAAATATTATGAAATGAGTTTTGCAGACTATAAAAACTCTTTAAGAATGGACCATGCCAAGAAACTTATTGAAAAAGGTTACCTGCGAAATAATACTATTGAAGCTTTAGCAGGGGATTGCGGATTTGCCAGCAGAACCTCTTTTAGTAAAGCATTTAAAAATGCAATGGATGTAAGTCCCAGTAAATATGCACTGGAATGCAAATAATTTCTGTTATTACCAAAAAATTATTTTTTTCTGACCTTATTACAATTTAGGGTGCTAAGAACGTGTCCAAATACAATTTGAATACGCTTACGCCTATATTTTACCCCTGGTTTTAATCCTTTTAGCTTTGTTTTGTAATTATTGGATTTTATATGAGACCACCAGGAGCCTTTGGTCATTGGATTAGAGCTCAAAGATAAGTATTCGGCAGGGATGAATAGTGACAAAAAAATAAGCTTTCAGGAGGTATTAAGCTCGTTAGAGAAAATTCTAAATAATAAGTTGTTTAACCTTATTATATTTGGGATTGCTATACTAATACTTGTACTTTTTTTCTTCTACATTTCCGTCTTTTTTGGTAGTAAAACCTATAGAGGACTGGGAATTATGGCGAGCGCTTTGGTGATGCTTCTTGTGTTGGAGTATGCCATTGTAAAAAAGAAAAATTATTCTAGAGATCAATCTTTAATGGATTTTAAGTCCCAATTAAAGACTTACTATAGGACTAGAAAATATATGCATTTTATAGTGACTCCCTTGTGGTTGGCCGTATATAGCTACGGTTTTACGATGCTGCTCTCTTTTATCGAAAAGGAGCGCTTGGGAAAATTCTATGTATGCATCATTTATTTGTCGTGGGCTGTTTTCTTTGGACTTGCCGTTTTAATTAGGGTACAGCTGAGAAAGGAGCTCGAAATCCTGAAATTATTAATTACTGACAGTAAAATCTCGTAGGTAACACTTTTTGAGGTTGTAAAGGGAGGGTAAAATAAAAAATAATAGAGGTGAAATTCGTGAGTAGTTAGCAGGTATCCCTTTGCAATTCGCTCTGTGCAAAAGATCTAAATCTGATTCTAGCACCTAGTGGATAGTCATTACTATGAGTTTCTATCCATCAGAATTACCTAGGTATGGATCTGGCAAATAAACTAATTTAAGAAAGCTACCTGAAAAATAATCGATTGAAGGTTTAGCTTGAAAAAATGAATGAAAGCTTCAAATAAATACGATTTGTACATTCAAATATCCTCTAAAACTACTTAAGGGCCGGAATAATTTCTTACTGTTTGAAATTTAATCTGTTATGTACGTATCCAAATCGAATTTGAACACCATCTCACTTGCATTTCGTCCTGTTTTTTAATTCTTTTAACGTTTTTTTGTTTTTCATTTAACAGTTTTTTTCTCTCCCCTAGCTAGAGAGAACATTCAGAGATATCCTTATGCGTAACAAATCTATTTTTACATGAAACAAAATTACATTTCAAAAATTCTAATTTTAGTTATTTTATGTCTGGGAAGTGAAATCGCTTTTGCGCAAACTTTTGAACAGGTAATGCCTCCTCCTCCCGCCCCACAAATTATTCCTTCCTTTGAAGGGGTTCAAAATAGTTCCATAGCTTTTGCCGATGTAGACGGAGATGGTGACCAGGATGTGTTAATAGCCGGAGGTTCTGGTATGAACGGAGGTACGATAGAAGGAGAAGGAGCAAGCGCTATACTCTATCTCAATGATGGATTTGGATTGTACAAGGAAGTTGCTGGAGCCCCTTTTAAGGGAGTGCAGAATGGTTCCGTAGCTTTTGCCGATGTAGATGGAGATGGAGACCAGGATGTGTTAATAACCGGCGGGTCTTCTGGTATGATGGGGATGCCTGAAATGGCGGAACCTCAAGCCTATCTTTATCTAAATGATGGTTTGGGTAATTATACAGAATTCTTAGACACTCCTTTTGTAGGGGTACAAAATAGTTCACTTGCTTTTGCTGATGTAGATACCGATGGAGATCAGGATGTGTTGATAACAGGATTTGCTGGTAGCACCTGGGAGGGAGTCCCTAGTGCTATTCTATATTTGAATGATGGCAATGGACATTATACGCAAGACAGCAATAATATTTTTGAAGGAGTACAGTACGGTTCCATAGCTTTTGCTGATGTTGATGGAGATAATGATAAGGATTTGTTGATCACAGGACAATCCACTATAGGTGGAATTACAACACTATATATAAATAACGGTTTCGGAAATTTTACAGAATCTACAGATACACCTTTCCCGGGAGTGCGAAATAGTTCTGTTACTTTTGCCGATATAAACGGGGACGGTAGTAATGATGTTTTTATTTCGGGTAGGGATAACTCCAACACCCGCATCGCCAAACTTTACAGCAATAATGGAGCCGGTAATTATACAGAAGTTCCGAATACTGCTTTCGAAGGAGTAGAATACGGTTCAGTGGCTTTTGCAGATGGAGATGGAGATGGCGACCAGGATGTATTGATCACTGGGCTCGATAATACATATAACAGCCTTTCTAAACTTTATAAAAATGATGGCTACGGTAATTATACTGAAGATATTAATAATTCCTTTGCAGGAGTGCAATATAGTTCTATAGGTTTTGCAGATATAGATGGGGATAATGATCAGGATGTAATAATTACGGGTGCGGGTAACTCTTATAATCCTGTTGTTAAGCTATATGTAAATATTGGTGCCGGTAATTATGTAGAACCCACAGGTATGTTTTTTACAGGTGTGCAGAATAGTTCTATAGCTTTTGCCGATATAGATGGAAATGGCGACCAGGATGTATTGATCACCGGGCACGATAATACATATAACGGTATTGCTAAACTTTATAAAAATGACGGCTCCGGCAACTTTTCGAAAATAACGGGAACTCCATTTATGGGAGTGCAAAATGGGGCTATTGCATTTGCTGATGTAGATAAGGATGACGACCAGGATGTATTGATCACTGGGGCGGATAATACATATAACGGCATTGCTAAACTTTATAAAAATGACGGCTCCGGTAGTTATTCAGAATCAACAGGAACTTCTTTAGCAGGCGTACAAAATGGTTCCATCGCTTTTGGCGATGTAGATGCAGATGGTGATCCGGATGTGTTGATTACAGGCAGGTGGGGTAACTCTTCCTTGAATGTTAGTGCCAAACTTTATAAGAACGATGGTTCCGGAAATTTTTCAGAAATTACGGGAACTCCTTTTACAGGAGTGCAACAAAGTTCCATCGCTTTTGCCGATGTAGACGGGGATGGGGACCAGGATGTTTTAATAACTGGTAGGAGTAGCCAGTATTCCAATTATATCGCCAAACTTTATAAAAATGACGGTTCTGGTAAGTATTCAGAAATAACAGAAACTCCGTTCTTAGGCGTGTCTCAAGGTTCCATTGCATTTGCTGATGTAGATTTGGATGGCGACCAGGATGTGATGATCACGGGCTATAGTTATTCTGATAGAACGACTATCGCCAAACTTTATAAAAATGATGGCTCCGGCAATTATTCCGAATTATCAGGAACCTCTTTAGCAGGAGTGCAAAATAGTTCCATCGATTTTGCTGATGTAGATGGAGATGGTTTCCAGGATGTGATGATCACTGGTTATGATATGAATTATAACCAGATTGCTAAGCTTTACGTAAATGATGGCACCGGTGGATTTACGGAAATCTTCAACATGCCTTTCCGAGGGGTCGAAAGTGGTTCCGTAGCTTTTTCCGATATTGATGGAGATAACGATCAGGATGTGCTTATTACTGGTAGAGCTAGCGATGGTCCCATTTCTATATTGTACAGAAATACAAGTATTACAACCACACCCCCGGTAGATGAAACCGCACCGGTTGTTAAGAATTTTTCTCCTGCCCATCAAACTACAGAGGTTGCTCTGCAACCCACTTTATCAGTCACTTTTGACGAAGCGGTAGAGCTTAACTCAAGTGGAATCCTGACTTTGGAAGATGCTAATGGAGTGGTGCAAACCTATGATCTTTCAGTTTGGGAAGACCGGGAGAAATTCAATCTTTCTGAAGACAAGTTGACTTTATCGTTTGAAATTACTGAAAACCTCCCTGCAAACACTACACTTTCTGTGGGAATTAGTAACGGTTTTGTTAGGGATGATCATAACAACAATATTGAGGCAATAGAGGCAAGCAGCAATATATGGACGTTCATTACAACTAAGCAGGATCAGTTTATTAACTTCCCTGAAATTTCGGTGAAAACCTACGGAGATCCTGCCTTTATTTTGGGAGATGAAAAAACCGATAAGGAGTTAACTGTTATATATACTGCCCAGGATCCCGATATCGTATCAATTTCGGGAAATCAGGCTATTATATTAAAAGCCGGAACAACGGAAATAACGGCCTCTCAGGTTGGAAATGACCAACATCTAGCGGCTCCCCCTGTGAAACAAACTTTAACTGTAAGTAAAGCAACTGTCACTGTTTCGGCAGAGGCAAAATCTAAAATTTATGGAGCTGAAGATCCGAAACTTTTTTACCAAATTACCGCCGGGGCTTTAGTAGGTGATGATACTTTTACGGGGGAATTGAACCGTGAGACCGGAGAAAAGGCAGGTGTCTATGTTATTGAACAAGGAACTCTTTCATTAGACAGCAATTATAGTCTTATTTATGAAACGGCAGATTTCACTATTAACAAAGCTCAGGCCATCATCACTGCAGATGCCGTTCAGACCTTTACTTTTGATGGGACCATTAAGAATGCTGCAGCAATGCTAAATCATACTGAAACTGAATTGGCCTATTCTCCTACACAAGGCTATACCGATGCAGGAACTTATCCTGTTACGATTTTAGCCGAAGAGACTGACAATTATTTATCAGCTACAAAAGAAGTTTCCCTGGTAATCGATAATGCGGAGATCGCAGGAGTGACTTTTGAGAATAAAGCCTTTACCTATGATGGCGATTCCAAATCTATTTCGGTAAGTGCTATTCCAAAGGGTGCAACAGTTAAGTATGCCAATAATGGACAAATTAATGCAGGAACTTATAAGGTAACAGCAACTGTTAGTCAGGAAAATTATAATGATAAGGTATTGACTGCCGATCTTGTGATCAAAAAAGCTGAAGCTATAATTACTGCAGATGCTACGCAGACCTTCACTTATGATGGAACTTTTAAGAATATAACAGCAACGCTAAACCACTCAGAAACTGAATTGGCTTACGCTCCTTCACAAGGCTATACCGATGCTGGAACTTATCCTGTAGTTGTGGCTTCGGCAGAAACTGACAATTATTTATCAGCTTCAAAAGAAGTGTCGCTGGTAATTGAAAATGCAGAGATTACAGGAGTGACTTTTGAGAATAAAGCCTTTACTTACGATGGCAATTCCAAATCTATTTCGGTAAGTGCTCTTCCAGAGGGTGCAACAGTTAAGTATGCCAATAATGGACAAACTAATGCAGGAACTTATAAGGTAACAGCAACTGTTAGTCAGGAAAATTATAATGATAAGGTACTGACCGCCGATCTTGTGATCAAAAAAGCTGAAGCTATAATTACTGCAGATGCTACGCAGACCTTCACTTATGACGGAACTGTTAAGAATGTTTCAGCAACGCTAAACCACTCAGAAACTGAATTGGCCTACGCTCCTACACAAGGATATACCGATGCAGGAACTTATCCTGTTACGATTTCTTCAGAAGAGACTGGCAATTACCTATCCGCTTCCAAAGAAGTTTCCCTGGTAATCGAAAA
>NZ_SNWE01000012.1 GCF_004362395.1 Salegentibacter sp. 24 | reverse complement strand
TCAGGGTAAACTAAGGAACCGCCGTATACGAGAACCGTACGTACGCGTGGTGTGAGAGGACAGATAGGGAATTAATCCCTATCTTCCTACTCTATTGCACATAATTTGTACATACAGTTTTTTTGACTTTATTTTAACATTAAAACAACTCATTTAAAGGCAAAAATTATTCTATGAGTTAAATTTTAGAACTTGCAACAACTTGATTAAGAGGTTTTTGATCAATACTTTTTATTTTAAAAATTGCCTAAAGTTATCTTTATTGATAATATTTACCTCTGCATCATAAGCTTCTAGGAAAGTCTTTGGAATTTTTACCTTATTTTTTGGATTCCATTTAATTTCAAAACCTTTCAACTTTCCCTCACCTTCTTCAACATAATCAATTTCTTGCTGTTGCACCGTCCTCCAGAAATATGCTTTACCCAAGGAGTTATTATAGGCCAGAAATTTTAAACGTTCAGCAATTAAAAAATTTTCCCAGAGATTACCTTTATCCTGTCTATCATCCATTAGACTTAAATCGCCAATTATCATATTTCTAACTCCGGTATCGTAAAAGAATATTTTTTGATTGGTTTTTATTTCATTTCGTAGATTCTTACTGAAGCTTGGGAGTTTAAATATTACAAATGCCTGGCAAAGAAGATCAATGTAGGTTGCTACGGTTTTTTTGTCAATACCCAGCAACTGAGATAATTCGTTATAACTTACCTCACTACCAATTTGAAAGGCAAGAGCCCTCAATAATTTTTCCAAAACCTCTGGTTTACGGATTCCGCCATAACTAAGAATATCTTTATATAAATAACTATCAGTTAGTTGTTTGAGAATATCCTTTTCTTCCCCAAAATTATTAATCACATCGGGATACATTCCGTAGATTATTCTTAGCTCTAGTTGTTGCTCGGCTTTAAGAAAGCCCACGTTTGATTCAAATTCACCCCAGGAAATAGGATACAACTGATATTCCCATTTTCTTCCAGTAAGAGGCTCTTGAGTTTGATTATTTAATTCAAAAGCAGATGAGCCACTGACCAAAAGTTGAACTGATTTTAATTGATCTGTAATCAACTTGAGAGTAAGCCCGATATTATCTATACGCTGAGCTTCATCGATAAACACAATATTATAATTCCCTATTATGTTTTTGAGTTGTTCTAAGTTGGGGTTAGAAAGGAGTTTTCTGACTGTTGGATCATCCCCATTTAAGAAAAGATATTCTTTCCCTTCCAATATTTTATTGAAAAGTGTAGTTTTACCAACCTGTCTCGGACCAATTAAAAGAATTGCCTTACCGGTTCCAAAACGTTTTTTAATTTTGTTTTCTAATATTCTTTCAATCATATTCAGGGATTATATTCCCCAAATATAATGTTTTTTGGGGATTGTATTCCCTAAATATTATGTAATCTACTGAAACTTATATTGATCCAATTATAATCAGGCATAAAGAAAAAGAGCTTTTTGAATAAAATTCATTAGAATAAATCGCTCCTTTATTATATTATTTGCTGCATTAGAGTCCTATCTTAATGGGTATTTCGAAATTATAGTGAAACTTATTACTATATACGGCATTAATTAATTCTTCGTGTTAGATAAGTATAAAGCTAATTTGTTCTACCTGTTTTAAGAGTAAGAGGGAAAATTTAATATGTAGTTGCCGTTTTAAAAAGTTAAAGCAAATAAAAATTTAGGACGTTGGCCTGAACTCTTTTGATCCTAATCCTCAAAACCACATAAACCACGACCAGATTCTTTTGCATCGGCCACGGTTGTTTTATATATGCTGGTGGAGCAGTTGGAGAGCCCCCTGCAATCTTCCTTATAATGATATTTTTTACTGTATTTCCCTTTGCAGATATACGCCGTAGTGATTAATGATTCTTCAGAATGAGTAGAAGAATTCAAAGATAGTAGTGTACTAGATAAGATTATAGTAATATTTTCCTCATTTGGATACTTCGGATCAAATTGCGCCAGTCATTTCGGTCTCACTGCGCCAGTAATTTCGGATCAATTTGCGCCACTTTAGCCCGGGTGTAAAATGAATTTCGGTTCGTTTTGCGCCAGTTATTTCGGTTCGTTTTGAGCCACTTCTGCTAATCCAGAAGGCATTTCGGTTCGTTTTGCGCCACTTTGAAGGATCAAGCAATTACCTTATCGCTAAAAAATTAAGCGATATGGCAAATACACTTGATTCTATGGACTTAAAACAAATTATTTCACTGAAGGTGGATGGCCTTAGTAACCGCAAGATCAGCACCACCCTGGGAATTGCACGCAACACTGTAAATAGTTATATGCAGGCTTTTAAAGCCAGCGATTATAACCTCAAAGATTTATTAGTGTGTGATAATGCCATTCTGGAGGCTTTGTTTACTTCTCACACCACTATTGATAATAACCGTTTTGACCAGTTGACCCGTTATTTTGAGCGGATGAATAAGGCCAAAAATCATCCTGGGTTTACTTTTCTCTATCACTATCAGGAATATGTGCAGCAGGTAAAGAATCCTTATAGCTACACGCAGTTTATGGAACACTACCACCGTAAATATGCAAAGCAGAAAGGCTCTATGAAGCTCGACCATAACCCCGGTGATGAACTTTTCATTGATTTTGCTGGTAAAAAACTTCATATCGTAGATCGGGACTCCGGAGAAATCATTGCTGTGGAAGTCTTCGTCTCTATCCTGCCCAATAGCCATTACACCTATGTGGAGGCCTGTAAGAGCCAAAAGCGCGAAGATCTAATTAATTGTTGCGCTAATGCTTTGCAATTCTATGGAGGAGTTCCCAAAGCCATTGTCTCTGATAATCTCAAGTCCGCAGTCAAACGTGCCAGTAAATATGAGGCCGATATCAACCGTAGTTTTAAAGACTTCGCCCGTCATTACAATTGCGTGATCAATCCTACTCGTGGGTATGCACCTCAAGATAAGGCGCTTGTTGAAAATGCGGTAAATCTGACCTACCAGCGCATTTATTATCCTCTTCGTAATATGACCTTCTTCTCCTTGCAGGATCTAAACCGGGAGATCAGGCGCCTACTGGAACCTTATAACAATCTCTTGTTTAAAAGAAGACACGCCAGTCGCCGGGAACTCTTTCAGTCGGTGGAACGGGAGTACTTAAAACCTTTGCCTTCCACCGCCTATGAACTGAAGGATTATCGCCGAGCTAAAGTGCAAAAGATGGGATACGCGTACTTCTCCCCGGATAAAAGTTACTACAGTGTACCTTACCGGTATATAGGAAAAGAAACGATGATCCATTACACCGCAAGTGTGGTAGAGATCTATTACTATCACCAGCGCATAGCCCTGCACCAGCGAAATCCGGCAAAAGGAAATTACAATACCAAGGAGGACCATCTCAGTAGCACCCATAAGTTTTACTCCGACTGGAGTCCTGAATTCTTTAAAAAGATGGCCGAGAAGCACGGCGACAATGTACTTGGGTGTATAGAAGAAATACTAAAAACCGGGGATTATCCTGAGATTGGTTATAAACGGGCCATGGGACTCATCCAGCTTCATAAGGCCTACGGCTCCAAAAGATTAGACAATGCCTGCAAAAGAGCTTTGGATACTGATGCCACCACCTACAGACACATAAAGAACATTCTAAAAAACAACCTGGATAAAAGTTCCCTGTTTTACCAGGACCTGGAAGAGGATAAAGCTCATATCCCGAAACACGAAAATATAAGAGGAGCCTCGTACTACAAATAACCAAGGATCTATAAATTAAATCTAAATACTATGAACAACAATCAGACAATTGAAAAACTCAAACAAATGCGATTGGGAGCCATGGCCGAGTTGCACCTTCAGCATGTGAATAACAATCAGCTCAGCGATATGACAGCCGATGAGTACCTGGCATTACTAATCGATCACCAATGGGAAGATAGGCAGAACCGAAAAATAAATCGGCTTTTAAAGCAGGCAGGCTTTCGTCAGCAAGCCTCACTAGCCGATGTGAATTACACTCATAACCGCGACCTGGATAAGAATATGTTCCTGCGTCTGGCAACGCTGGATTTTATAGACAGAAATGAGAATATTATCATCTGTGGCCTTTGTGGGACAGGCAAGAGCTATCTCTCTCAGGCTTTAGGCCATCAAGCTTGCATGATGGAACACAAAACTATATATGCCAATACTGCCCGGCTGCTTAAAAAATTAAAACTTAGTAAAGTAGACGGTACCTATTTAAAGGAACTGGAAAAACTACTAAAACCGGACTTACTTATTCTTGATGATTTTGGCCTTCAAGCCTTCGATAATCACGCCAGGGAGGCCTTAATGGATATTATCGATGATCGGTATAATAGAAAATCCACCATTATCTCCACTCAGATACCGGTGTCCGCCTGGTACGAGATTATAGGTGGGGACGGGACTCAGGCCGATGCTTTGCTTGATAGGATCGTAAACTCCTCACATCGAATCGATCTCAAAGGAAATTCTTTAAGAAAGGGAGCTTTAAAGGAAATATAAACTTAAATTTTTTTATCATTGTAAGATCTTTCAAAGTGGCGCAATTTGACCGAAATAGGTGGCGTCATCACTCCGAAATAGCCATCATTCTGATCTGGTTAAAGGATACCTGTTATACTGAAACTATTCTTGTGTAAAATATAAACATTTTAATCATATTATAATGTTATTAAATTAGGAGTTGAGCAAGCGCCTTCTTAAATCCTGAAACTCTTCTTCAGAAATTTCATTTTGTGTTCGGAGTTCTTTAAGCTTTATCAGCTCATCTGAAACAGAAAAGTTTTTGGAGCTGGACATTTTAGTTAAAGTTTATTCCTGTTTCTTCTGAGTATTTAAAATCTTCTGCTGGTATGCCTCTTGCTCTTTATTTTTTGAAGTCAACATTATAATCAAGCCTAATAAGGGGCTCCAAAAAAGTTGCTGATAATTTATATGTAAAGATGTGTTTTGGAAGAATATAAATTATACCTTATTTTAAATCAACTTCAGGTCTTTCATTATTCCAATAAGATGAGGATTGGTATCTGCACCAAACTCTTCTCTTAATTCCTTTAAACGCTTTTCTATGGCACTTTTACTATTGGGCTTAATGTTTTTTTTTTTCAATTCCTTTTCTATTTTATCCTGATTGTAACCAATAGAAAGAAATTCAACAATACTTATTTCGAAATTATTAAGGCTAATAAGGTTCTTCTGTGATAATGCCTTTTCAATGGAAGGTGAGTTATAGGTTAACCCCTTATTTAAGGCAAGGATTGCTTGTTTTAAATATTTAATTCCGTGACGGTCTTTACATACATAGGCATCTATATTCCCTGAATCCCACAGGTTCTGAATGACTTGAGGATGATCTTCAATAGAATTTACAATCACTTTGAGGTTTGGGTCTTCTCTTTTCAGTTTAGAAATAAGTTCCTCCCCGGAGCTTATTTTTTCCTCACGATAATCCTGCTTAAAAGAAAGGTCACAGATAAGTAAATCATAGGGATTGTTATTCAGCATTTCTTTTTTAGCCATTAGCCAGGCTTGGTCGCAATATTGTGAATGAGACACATCGACTACTTCGAGATCATTTAAAAGTATGGCTACAGCTTGATTAATACTGTCCATATCTTCTGCAACAAGGACTTTTTTAAACATAATAGTTTTATAATGGAATTGAGATGAATATTTTTAATCCCTTTTCCTTTTCTGTTTCAAAAGTAAGTTTTCCATTTATAGAAGAAATACGGTTTTCCACATTTTGAAGTCCATTTCCATTTTTAACTGCTTCTTGTGTAGCGCCTTTGCCATTATCAGAATAATGAATCTTCAAAAAATTTTCTTCTTCAATGAAAACAAGTGCTACTAAGGATGCCTTACTATGCTTTCTCATATTCACCATTAGTTCCTGTAAGACCCTATAGATCACCAGTTTTTTTTCACGATTTAAAGTGCTCCAGGTAATTTCCTTTTCCCCACTTATAATTAACCGGGTATTAGCCGGGCAAATGTTGGAAAGTAAAGCAACTAATTGCTTTAAATATCCGGATCCTGTGTCAATCTTACTATTTTCTCTTGAAATATCCCGGGTGCGGCTATAGATACTTTCCAGTTTATCTATTGTTTTTGGAGGAACAACTGCTTCAAGGCCACTCATTAAATTATAGATATCATTGGCTAACTCGTCATGTATCTTTTTTGATATTCTAGTTTCAGTATTATAAACTTCTATAATTTTTTCCTTTATATGTCTTTGTCTGTTATAATAAAAAATGAAAATTGCTAAGGCTATGGTAAGAATAGCGACAAACATCAAAATATAATTCCGGGTTTTAATCTTCTGGTTTTCTAAGGCTTGTAGTGCTGCGGAAGCTTCCAGGCTGGATATCTGTTGCTGTTTTCGTTCCTCATCAAAACTTATTTTGGCAAACGTATTTTTAGCACGTAAGTTCATTTTATTTAAACTGTCACTAAGAGCAATATAATGTGAAGTATAATTTGTACTGCCGGGGCTCATTACTAATAAGTACTTTAATGCCTCTACCTGAGCCTGTAGGTTGTGATTTTTCCTACCGGTTTCGAGCCACTTTTTAGCATAATCAAGTGCTTTTATCTTGTTTCGATTTTTATAATAATAGGTTAAATGTTCATAACTTGATGTTTTACCGGTGTCATCATTTTGGTCAATGCGCCATTCTAGAGCTTGGTTTAATTCTGATGACACATCTATATTTCCGTCTTTTAACCATTTAGTAAATGCCAGGTTATCTAAAAACCTTGATCGTGATTTGTAATCGTCTTCAGAAACGCTTCTATGGAGTTTATCAAAAACAGAAATTGCTTTTTTATATTTTTTTTGATCCTGATATACTAGGCCTATATTATTTTGATAAATTAAGCTATCTTCCAAGTTCTGGGCGTAACGCAAGGCTTCTTTGTACTCCTTTATTGCATCATCATAAAAACCCTGATTATTATAGGTAATAGCAATAATATTGTGAGCGCTGCTTAAATATTGAGAATCTTCAACTTCATTTAAATATCGCAAGGCTTCGGTAGCTGATTCCTGGCTCCCAATATAATCTTGCATTCGGCTTTGTGCAATAGCCATTTCCAAGCTTCTACGTGCCGCTTTTGTACTATCCCCAAGTTGAAGGTATTGCTTGCGTGCTTCAAAAGCATTTTTAAAAACTGCTTCCTGATTATCTAAATGTCGATTAATTACTGCTTTTCGGTAAAATGCAAGGGCAATCCAGTTTGTATCTTTCCTGAATGTTGCCAGACGTTCAAGGCTATCTGCGAAAAAAAGCGCACTATCATATTCATCTAAACGGTTGTGATAATATATTTTATAGTCTAATAGTAGCGGGTAAAGTGTATCTTTTTTATTGCGAAGTTTGGCTAAGGATTGATTTAAATTTAGAATCTTAGCACTTATTTTCTCCACATCTATAGCCTGTTCAAAAAAATAATAAGCTGAATCATTTTCAATACTCATATCCAACTTATCCTGGATTCTATTTTTACAAGCGCTGGATAATGCTAAGATCAGGAGACAAAAGATTAGAGGAACAGATTTCATAAAGCGAAAATAAAAAAAGCCGCTCTAAAGCGGCCTTTTAATTTTACATAAGTATAATTTAATCACCCCCGGGCTTCTCTTCGTCAGGATCAGTATTTCCCTCTTCGTTTGCGTAATGATCTTCCGAGGTATTGGTCACCTCGGCAAGGTTATCTTCGGTACACGAAGTAAAATTGAACAATCCGGCCATTAATAAAAGTGTAAAAATTACTTTTTTCATCTTTTAAAATTTTAAAATTTGACATTATTAAGCCCTCCCGAAATGGTTTCGGTTTTGGGACTGGATTGGGAAGTATGGATTTCGCCGGAGCATCGGGAAGACTTCCCAATTTCCCCGAGACTCCGGGAAACCCTTGCTGTACTGATTGTTTTTTCAGTAACAAGTCAAAGTAAAGATGAAAGCCACCGACACTGGTGGACAGAAGGCAGACAAAGGCCGGACAAGTTTGTCTGAATATTTTGTCTAAAGATTTTTATACATTTATGGCTGAAGTTTTACCTGAAAAATGACCGATAAATTAATTGAGCGCGTATTTGAAAAAGCCGGTAAGGAATCCGGAAAAGATTCCGTGAATGGCAAGGCTGAATATCTGGCTGAACATATTTCTGAGGTGTATAAATTTCAGGTTTCATCAAAAACACTTACCCGGTATCAGAAAAAAGAATATTCGCCTTCTCACCCGCTTACCGATTATTTTTCGAAGTTTTTAGGGCATAAGAATTATGGTGAATTCGTGAAGAATGATTCAGAGCCAATTTTGAAGGCAGGAGTGAAAATTCAAAAAAATAGTAAGGCCTGGATAATCGCTTTAATTCTATTTCCGTTGATAGGGGTTTCGGCCTATGTTGGATACCAAAATGGGAAAGAAGAGTGTATGATTTGGCAAGAAGATCATTTTGAAAAAACTACCTGTAGTGGTGCCGAAAATGAAGAAATATTAAGGGCATTTCGTCTCGAGAACTTTAAAAAAATAGCACCTACAGAGACCACTACTTTTTTTAAAAATGGAAAAGCTCAAGTATGGTATGATAAATCTAACAATGAGCTAGAATTTTTTACAGCTCCTGGAACACATCCCACTAACGATAAGACTTTAAAACCAATTACGACTTACATTATTGAAAAATATATAAGAAAATAGCTACATCTTTAGCGACCCCAAAATCCTTTGTCTTCTTAATATTTTCTTAAATTATTTTCACGCTTTACCGAAAACCGTAATGAATTTCCATGTATAGGGTTTAGCTTTACTTCGCTAATACATCAATGATTAGAAGCTCTAAATCTAAACTACTAATGCGTAAAACATTTTTACTCAAAATTTTTATCGTTCTATTTTTGTTTTCTTCCAGTGGTGGTCGCAATGGACAAAGTGAAAAAACTTCATCAATCTCCGAATCAGAAGGAAAAGCCCCGGAAATAACTCCTGAAACCCCGCTAGATGCTACCGTAAAGATTTATTTTGAAAACACCCTGAGTATGGATGGGTATATCAATGGTAATACCGATTTCAAAGATGTTTTTCGGGAAATGCTGGTGGCGGTCGATAATGAAGACCGGATAGACCTTGAAACAGAATTTTATTTGGTTAATAATGAGCTGACTCGTGAAGATTTTGGTCTTGAGAACATTAAGATCTCTGAACGCCTAACTCCCCGTTCAACGGCAAATAAGGGTAATAAAGGGAGTAGTAATTTTGAAGAGATCCTGAATACAGTACTCCAAAATCAGGAAGGTGATGTGGTCTCGGTTATCATGGCCGATTTTATTTATTCTCCCGATGGCCAACAAAATACACCTTCAGCGCTTAATAAGTTAAAGACTTATACTCAGGATGCCTTTCTGAAAGCTACTTCTAAACAGAATGATCTTGAAACCAGAATTTACCATTTTACCAGTGATTTTGATGGTACCTACTACGATTTCAATAATAAACATATTAGAGGGGTTAAAAATCGCCCATATTATTACTTCGTAATTGCACCGGCCTCGCTTATGAATGGTTTTGAAAGTAATATTGCCACTCAGCTGAAAAGGAATAAAACCTTTAAAAACGAAGCATTTTTTTCAACAGAAAAATATAACGAGCAACTCTCATTAGAGATTCTTTCTTCAACAGTCAATAATGGTAGGATAAAGGTTAAGGATAAGAATATTTTAATACACGATTATCCACGCCAGGGTAATCTGGAGTTTACTGTTTTAGTAAACCTGGAGAATCTTCCTCTATCTGATGAATTCATTACCAATCCCTCGAATTATCAGCTTAACAATTCAGAATTTAAAATAAAGAACATCGGCTTGACGAGAGACAGGGATATTGTATTTGATGGTAATATCTTTTTTATAAAATAAAGTTTAGGATCTAAAATGGACCGCCCGTTAAAATTATGATAATTAGGGCATTTGAGTCTCTGTATTGAACCAGAAAGCTAAAGATTTATACCTTATACAAGGTAGTTACTAAAACTCCTGTAAAATTCGGTGATTCAAGAGATAATAACTGTCTTTCTTCTTTAATCCTAAAGTTAAAAGGAGGTTCTAAAAGGTTAACACCACTTTGTTTTTTTAGCCTGATTCCCTGACCGGAAATAATATCTTTATTTGGGAGAAAATTTCCAGGTGGTAAATGCTCAGTTAGAATTATAAATTTATAATTATATAATTTTTTTACTACCCTCTTTATTTCCGCATTCGATAAATGTTGTAAAACCTGCCTGAGAATAGCACAATCTCCCGAAGGCAATTTATCCTTTGCGATATCCAAAACCTGAAATTCTAAGTTATTTACTTTGAACTCATTTTTATTATGCGTTATAAGATCTGGAACTATGTCAACCGCGATATATTTTTTCGAGTATTTTACTAATTCCTTTCCCACATTAAAGTCTCCGCAGCCCAAATCACAAACCTGAGGAGGGGACTCCAAAGAACTAAAAAATGAGGACAAAGCTTCCAAATAGGGATCTACCAGTTCGGGATGATGTGAACCTAAACCAGAGTAATAAACATTTTGATCACCACCCCAGAGGTTGTTTTCATAAATTTGAACCATGGCATCCTTAGTTGGCCAGGGCATTTTTTTTCGTTTACTCCTTGTCATAAAAACGGCTTGGTTGATTTTCTTGTTAGCTAAGCTTCTGCTAAATATTATTGTAAAAAGGGGGTAAGGCTATGATTTTGAATGATTTATAATGTGAGCAATACTTCTCCGCTATTGGTATTGTGGAAGAATCTTTTTAAAATAGTAAATTCTAGCTTCTGATTCCATTAGGGTACGTAAGAAATAAAATTTCAGACTCGGGATGAATATAAGTAAAATCACTACTCGTTTGGAAATTCAATTCCATTTTGATAGCAAAATTGATAATTACAGCCATATTGTGGGGGTAAATCCTTTGTTAATTAAGGGTAACGGGGAGTGGTTTGATGTTTAAGGCTCGTTACAACTTTTTGTAGCACATTTAATTGGTACTCATTTTCTATTTTATGTTAGACAAGCAATAAACTTATTTTTAAGAATTATTTCAATAATGTCCAGTTTTTTATTCAGTAAACTGTACAAAATAATATTTTCTAGAAGCAATATTCTTTGAAAAACCAGTGAATATAGAGCTGGTAGGATTAATAGACTCCCTAAATTTTATGTTCTATCTATAGTGATTTAGTTTAGAGGTGGTAAAAATTCCCAGAGATAAGCCTTAGTTGTACTTTTTACTTTAATTCTCCATTCACAAAATTTATAATTTTCTTTTTATTAAATACAGGATTTGCACCTTCTTCCCCTGCTACGAGTGCTCCAACTGCACAGGCAAAATCTAATGTCTTTTGCAGCTCTTCTCCTTTCAACATTCCTGCGATTAGACTGGCTAAAAAGGAATCTCCCGCGCCTACTGTATCTTTTACCTTAACCTTAAAACCACTGTTGTAATACCGCTTATTATCTTTTAGCAATACCGCGCCATGACGACCTTTAGTGACGCAAATGGTTTCTGTATTGGTTTTTTCAGAAAGATATTGAAGGTTTTGTTCAATTGAATTATATGGTGAACCGATCATTTGAGCGATTTCAAATAATTCGTCATCATTGAATTTTATAAAATCTGCATGATCCATAAGTTTTAGTAAAACTTCTTTATTATAATATGGGGTGCGTAAATTAATATCGAAAATCCTATATTTTGCCTTTGGTAAAAGTTCGAAAAGGGCTTTTCGACTGATTTCATCGCGACAGACCAAACTTCCGAAGATAAAAGCATCCGCTTTGTGTACCGAATTCTTCATCGCCTCTGAAACTTGAATTTTATCCCAGGCTACGGGGTGTTTTATCTCGTAAGTAGCCGAGCCGCTCGCAGATAAAGTTACATTTACCACTCCCGTAGGGTACTGAGGATCCCTGGTTATATTTTCCGTCTTGATATTTTTTGATTTCAGGTAGGAAATTAATTTCTCACCTTTTTCATCATCTCCTACTTTGCTAATCATTTCTGTAGAAATTCCTAATTCGGATAATCTGGAGGCCACATTAAGCGGTGCGCCTCCAATTCTTTCCATATCAGTGAAAATATCATATAATATTTCGCCGAAGCATACGACTTTTTTGTTTACCATTTTATTAAACTTAATTTTTCTAAAAAGGGCAATAATGTCCTACCTTAATTCTTAGCCATCGGTAGAATATGTAATGAACGAACCAACTCAGTTCCAGAACTAGAATGAAACTGAAGATCGTCAAACTGAGTATTTGGAAATATAAGAAAGGTAATGACAGGTTCTCCTCCATTTACAAAGACCTCTACGTTCATCATAATAGTAGTGTTTTAGTAACCTGTATTTTGTATGTATACATCCTGGCTGAAATTGATCTGAGCCTGTGGAATAGGCAGATATTCTTCCCGACCTTCTTCAAAAGATGCACCCTCATAATAGTTGATCTCTTCCGCTTCTTCATCATAATATCTATTAAGGGTTTCTCCTGCAATTCCCCATCTTACAAGGTCAAAGAAACGATTTCCTTCCATGGCAAATTCTAATCTGCGCTCCCAACGCAGTGCCTCCCGGGCTACACCCTGAGTCCAGTTGATATTTTCTCCGTCAACATAGGGACTTATTCCAGTATTAGTTGCGTACGAGGATATTAAGGTTGTACTTTGATCAGCCCTTTCCCGAACCTCATTAATTAAAGGAAGCGCTTCATTATGACGGCCAAGTTCAATTAAGGCTTCAGCTCTCATCAATAATACGTCAGCATAACGAATCTCAATTCTGTTTTTAGAATTTCCGTAAAAGGGATCGATGTTCACGAGATATTCCGAATCTGCCGTTACGTTTTCTTTCAACGAGGCAGTATAACCATAGGTGCTAGGAGATCTGACCCACCCTTCCTGATAGATATATTCTTCGTCATATTTCCAGGGTAAACCGGGAATTGCTACAGTATGAAACAACCGCGGATCTACGCGATAGTCTTCCAAGTTGCTGAATTCTATGTTTGTATCATTATAGCTGGCAAAGAGAGGCAATCCTTCCTCGCCGACCTTGTATGCATTCACTAAATTCTGGCTTGGTTTATGAAAATCACAACATCCAATTCCCTGTGGTGTTGCCAAAACATCTGAATAGTTAAGTCTTCCATGCAGAGTTCCATCGTTATCGGAGAATTGAATGGAAAAAACAGCTTCGGGGCCATTTTCAAAACTTCCAGGAAGAAAGTTATATGCAAAGTCCTCCTCTAATTGGTGTTTCCCAATCACTTGAGCTGTTGCATCTAATACCTGCTGCAATCTTTGCTGATTAACATTTACAACATTATGGTTTTCATCTTGTTCATAAGCCTGATAAAGTCTGGTTTTCGCCAGATATGCATACGCCGCCGTTTTATCTGCCCTGCCCACTTCGGGCTGAGTGGGAGGAAGAACCTCCGCAGCTGCTTCGAAATCACCGGCAATGGCACTCCATAACTCGTCATTACTTAAAGCACGATTTGAAATACTTCCATATTCCTCCACCGGGATATCTTCTGTAACGTATGGGACATACTTAAACATGATCTTCAGCATAAAGTAAAAATGTCCTCTTAAAAATTTCATTTCGGCAATTCTGGTTTGCTTCTCAGGAAAATCGGCCTCATCGATCTGGTTCAAAGCTGCCAATGCTTTATTTACCCGAGAAATAGCAATGAAAGTGTTATACCAAAAGGCATCTAATTCTCCAAAATCAGTTCTAATGTTTTCAGATACTTCAAAAAAATGAAAGACCTGAATATCATTTGTACCACTTCCTCCTTTGTAGGCATCATCAGAGCGAACGTTTCCATATGGCCAAAGACTGAAGGGAATGTCATAATGATCATTACCCAATGCTGCATATGCTGCTGTCACAAAACCATCAACATTTTCAGGAGTGGTCAATTGTTCTTCAGATAAAACGGCATAAGGATCCTCCTCCAAGAAATCAGAACAGGAAACGGCGCCAGTTAGAAGAACTATACCTAGTAAATATGTTATTTTCTTCATAATAAATAGTTTAATGTTTAGAGTGATAGGTTTAATCCCATAGTTAATGTTAGTGGTTGCGGATATCCCCATCCGGCGTTTTCTGGATCAACTCCTGTAAAATCTGAAGAAGTTATCATTAGTAAATTTTGGCCACTAACATATATTCTTGCATTCGTAAAATTCATTCTTTCCATCAGCGCATCCGAAAGACTATACCCCACCTGTAGATTTCTCAATTTAAGGTATCGACCATTCTCCACATAATAGGTGGAAAATCGAGATTCTGCATTGCTGTCGATAGTAGTCAAAGCCGGAATGGATGAGTTTACATTTTGCTGAGACCAGGCGTCAAGAAGTCTGGTTCCTTTGTTCGATCCAACATCATCCACACTCCAGAAATCTGTTTGGAATTTGCGATTATTGATCACATCTACATTTCCAACCCCTTGCCAGAAGGAGGTAAAATCGAAATTCCGGTATCCAAGTGTAATATTAAATCCATAATTAAAGTCTGGATGGGGTATTCCAATCCATGTACGATCATCATCGGTAATCACTCCGTCACCATCCAAATCCCGGTATCTAATTCGTCCTAGACCTTTACCTTCTTGTTCCGCCGCGTTCATTACCTCTTCCTCGGTAGTGAATAAACCATCGGCAACATAACCATACATTGAATTAATAGGTCTTCCCAGAATATTATCTTCACCTCCATCTCCACCATAACTGTTTTGTACTTCCTCCGGTAAATAAGTTATTTCATTTCTGTTAGTGGAAATATTAGCTGAAATTTCATACCTAAATTCTCCTTCGGTTTCATCACGATAAGTTATTGCAAATTCCCAGCCTTCATTCTCCATAGAAGCCCCGTTCACCCATCTATTTCCTCCTTCTCCGATTGTACCCAAATAAGGTGGCAAGACCAGGATATCTTCGGTTTCTTTAAAGTAATAGTCGATATTTCCGAATAATGTATATCCAAAAAAGCCAAAATCAAGCCCAACATTTGTTTGAGTAGTGGTTTCCCATTTCAAATTGTCATTTCCTAACTGAATCCCTCTGAAACCAGAAGGCAATAGACCAGAACCGGCTCCAGAGAGATCGTAAGCAGTTCCATAAGAAGTTCCCCAGGTTGGATCACCTCCGGCATAATCTGAAACATATAATGAGTAAATAGCGTTGTTATCTATTTCCTGATTACCGGTTTGTCCCCAGCCAAGGCGAAGTTTTAAATCTGATAGGAATGAATAGTTATCCTGAATAAAATCTTCCTCGCTAATACGCCAACCGGCAGAAAAAGCGGGGAAGGTTCCAAAACGATTGTTTTCCCCAAATCTCGAAGAGCCATCGCGACGGATGGTACCCGAAAGCAGATATTTTCTATCAAATGTATAATCTATTTTTCCGAAGAAAGAAAGTAAACTGTATGAAGTGGCAGAACCACCATTAAAGGCTTCTCCACTTCCCGCATCTGGATACATATATTCCGGACTTTCAAGAATAAAACCTTCCCTTCTTAAACTGATATTTTTATAGTCGTCTCTAAACATCTCCATACCGGCGAGCAAATTAAAGTCATGCTTCTTAATTTTTAATTCATAGGTAGCAGTGTTAGTCCAGGTCCATTTTAAACTTTTCCAATCTTCGATATTCACTGCGGTTTCATCGTTTTGTAGGTATCCCGATTTATAACTTCTCTGAAGTGAACGACGATAAAAGTTACTGTAATCAATTCCTAGGTTTGTTCGTAAATGCAAGTTTTCAATAAATTCAAGATCGGCGTAGGCATTCCCAAAAATACGGTGATATTTATAGCCGTTATCCTTATTATATTCCAATAAACGTACTGGATTCTGCCTATCGTTCATCCCACCAACTGGACCTCCCCATCCTTCTCCATCTACGGTTCGAACAGGAATTATGGGGGATGCTTTTAATGCCAGATCAAGAACACCCGGATTTTCGATTTCTTCAGTTTTATTAAACGTAAAGTTTTCCCCTATTTCTAGCCGATCATTAAATAATTTATAGCTACTATTCATTCTCGCGGAAATCCTGTTGAAATTTGTAGTCTTTACTATCCCATCATTATCATAATAGCCTAGGGAAAAAAGATAACTCCCTTTTTTTGTTCCATTCGAAACAGATAAATCATAAGATTGTGCAAAGCCTGTTTGAGAAATCTCGTCAAACCAATCCGTATCCGCTGATAGTAAGGTTTGTTCCTCATCCAGATATTCAGGTACAATTATATTATTTAGGACAGCCACTCCATTTTCATTATTAATCCAGTCAAATTGGTAACTCAAATTATTAGAATTGGGATCAATACCGTCATTAACATGTGCCTGCCATAGAACTCGTCCATATTGTTCTGCATTAAGTACTTCCTGCCTATTAACATAGGTCGAGGTTGAGACATAGGTACTAAGATTAATCTGCATTACCCCCTCTTTACCTTTTTTGGTAGTCACAATTATTACCCCGTTAGAAGCCCTGGATCCGTAAATACTTGCAGAAGAAGCATCTTTTAATACCTGTATAGATTCGATGTTATTCGGATTCAATTCATGCATCCCCGCCTTGGTCGGAACTCCATCAATCACATATAATGGATCTGTATTGTTAAGAGTACCAACTCCACGAATTACTACCTGAGTATTTGATCCACTCGGAGAACCGTCAGAAGTAATTTGTACTCCTGGAAGCCTTCCCTGCAATGCTCTTATGGGGTTTGGTTCGGGCTGTTTGTTTAACTCCTCCATATCTACCACAGATACAGCTCCTGTAATGTCGGTTCTCCTTTGAGACGTATATCCAGTGACCACAACATCATCTAACTGCTGATCATCCATTTTAAGGGAGACATCAATAGTTGTTTGATTGTTTACAGCTATTTTTTTTGTTTGAAAACCTAAATAACTGTATACCAATGTAGCCTGGGGATCAACATTTTTAATTGTATAGTTCCCATCAAAATCTGTAATCACACCTTTATTTGTCCCTTCCACTTGAATAGTTACACCCGGTAAAGGCATTTGATCATCTTCGGAAATTACTGTTCCGGAAACTTCTATCCCCTGGGCCCACATAGAAAGGGGTAGGAGAAATAATATTAAAAACTTGAAATTCATAGATTATGGATTAGTTGAGTTTTACTTCATTAATTGTTAGATTCTTTATACTGAAATCATTTCCTTCAGCAGTAAAACTGTTAATTGGTTGTTCCGGAAAGAAAATTTCAGTCATTACCGTTTTCCCATTATCAAAAAAGAGTTCTATAGACATATTATCCAATACTGCTTTTACTTCTAGATTTGAATCATCGGAAAGTCTGGGTGCGGTTGAGATTTTATCGCCAAAATTCTCATTGAAACCGGTTAAGCCGGAATTGCTGCGATCTATATAAAACTTTTCAGCTTTATGATCGTACCCAAATTTCAAAACATCATCTCCTCCGCTGGTTAGACTAAAATCATATTCCTGATCTTTTAAGTCTTCAATTTCAAAGGAAATGACAGACTGGGAGAGATCTATGTCTTCAGAATTTGCAATTTGTGTTTTCCCTTCAACTGCAATCGAATTTTTAGTAAACTTTTGACCTTTATATTTTTGAAGTTCAGCTACTGGAGTAGAAACTATACGATAAGTTTCCCCGGTTTTGGTCAATTTTAATTCGCGAGCTATCGTCATGGCACTTCTCCAGGTTTCGGTGGGAACTTCATTTGCATATTGCCAGTTCGACATCCAGCCCATAAATAAATGCCGGCCATCTTCTTCGGGAATGTTAGTCCAGGTTACCCCGGCATAATTATCCTTCCCAAAGTCCAGCCAGTAATTATGATCTTCGCTCAAATCTTTCATAGACTCGTCTAAAGTGAAAGTTTTACCATCAAATTCGCCTACGAAATATTGAGTTCCTGATCCACCATTAAAACCGCCAGGATTCAAGCTTTGTATTAACACCCATTTTTTCTGGTCAGATCCTTCCACCTTCATATGGATGAAGTCGGGACATTCCCAAACCCCGCCGTGGGCTCCTATACCACGGCCAAATTCAGAGACTAATTTCCAGTCTTTTAAATTTTGAGAAGTATAAAACATCGTTTGATCATTTGCAGAAAGTACCATAACCCATTGATCGTGTACTTCATCGCGGGTTATTTTTGGATCACGGAAATCACGAATTCCCGGATTTTCAATTACAGGGTTTCCTTCATATTTAGTAAAGGTTTTTCCTTCATCTAGACTATAAGCAATGGCCTGGGTTTGATAATCGTCCCTGCCTTCTTCCTCTCCTTTAGGATCGTGATAGGTAAACATCGCAATTACCGGTGGCGTTTTACCATCTCCAAAACCAGAAGTGTTTTCAGTATCTACGACCGCACTCCCTGAGAAAATATAACCTTGTTCATCGGGCTCAAGTGCTATGGGTTTTTCTTCCCATTTAATCAAGTCTTTACTGGTAGCGTGTCCCCAGTGCATAGGTCCCCAGGTATTTCCGTCCGGATAATACTGAAAGAATAAATGGTAAGTTCCATTAAGGAAGAACATCCCGTTTGGATCGTTCATCCAGTTTTCTTCCGGAGTAAAATGAAATGCCGGCCTAAAATCAGTATCGCTTTGAGTGGTAACTTCAGTAGTTTTCTCTTCAGATTCTTTATTGTTGTCCTTACAGGAAAACAGCAGCATCGCGCTAAGAAGACAGGAAGAAAGAAATATAAATCTATTTTTCATGGTTGATTATTTTATTGTTGATATGCTTCTTTGTATTTACCGGGGGATAATTCTTCTCCGAGCTGCTCGAGGGTTTTTCCTTTGGTCTCTGGCATCATAAAAATGACAAAGATCAGTTGTAGTATCATCATAAAGGCGAAAAAGCCAAATACATACCCAGGACCAATGGTGGTGAAAAGTACCGGAACTAAAGAAGGTACAATCGCAGCCAGCACCCAGTGCGTAGAGGAACCAAAGGCCTGCCCGGAGGCTCTGAGGTGGTTCGGGAATATTTCAGAAATAAATACCCAAATTACCGCTCCCTGGCCTATGGCGTGCGCCGCGATAAACAGGAACAGGAAAATAGGTACCCAGAGTCCGCCCCAATCCAGAAAGAATGCAGCAGCTACCAGGGAAAGAGAAATGATATACCCTATAGACCCCACAAACATTAATTTTTTCCTACCTACCCGGTCAATTAGAAAAACCCCAAGTAGGGTGAAAAGTAAATTGACCACCCCGATACCTATACTACTTAGTAAGGCCGTATTGGCTTCTAAGCCGGCCGATTCAAAAATCCTGGGAGCGTAATAGAGAAAGGCGTTTATTCCGGATAACTGGTTGAAAAATGCGACCAAAAACGCCAGAATTAAAGGAAAACGATACTTCTTCATAAAAATATTCTCCCCGGAGATCTGGCGCTCTGATTGTTTTTTAATTTCTACCATCCGTTTTTCAAGGTCGCCTTCCGGGTTGATACTTTGAAGTATTCGGGCCGCTTCCTCATTTCTGGATTTAGAAATAAGCCAACGCGGACTCCTGGGAATGAACACTACAAAAACGATATAGATAAAAGCCGGAATTGCTTCTACTCCTAACATCCAGCGCCAGGGTTGGGTGCCGGTATCACGCAGGAGGTAATTCGACAAATAAGCGATGAGGATACCAAGAACAATATTAAACTGATAAAGGGATACTAACCTACCCCTGTCTTTTGGGGGTGCGATTTCTGATACATAGGTAGGAGCTGCAATGGTAGAGGCACCAACACCCAAGCCCCCTATGAAGCGAAAAACGGCAAAGGTGATAGGATCATTGGCAAAGGCTGAACCCAGGGCTGAGATAAGATAAAGCACCCCTATTATGATCAGGGTATTTTTTCTTCCGAATTTATTAGTTGGAATCCCTCCAAAAATAGCACCCACTACAGTTCCCCAAAGTGCCATTGCCATCACAACGGACCCGTGAAAAGCAGCAGAAGTTCCCCATAATTCCTGAAGCTGTTTATCGGCCCCAGAAATAACCACGGTGTCAAATCCGAAAAGAAAACCTGCTAAAGCAGCACTGATTGACCAGGCAAAAATTTTACTCATATCGTAATTTCTAAGTGTGAAACTAAGCTATGTTTAAAACTGCTACCGGTATTTTAGCAATAATTAAAATAATTATAAAATTGTTAATTAAATCAAAATAAAATGTAAAGTCCTTGTTCTACAGGTCTTTTAAGCATTTTATAGAAATCAACGAAACCGTTATAGTTCAAATTATGATACGAAAAGTTCAATTCTGATACATAAACAAAAGTAATTTCCGAAATCGATATAGGTTGTTTCAACTATTTTCTGAACTGTTTTGGGGTAACACCATATTTATTCTTAAAAGAGGTGGAAAAATAGCCCGGAGAAGCATAACCTACTTCATAGGCAATTTCAGAGATGTTTAAATTTGTGTCTTGCAGAAGACTTTTAGCTTTACTTAATCTTTGAGCATTTATATAATCGCTAATACTAATTCCCATAATAGCTTTTACTTTACGATAAAGTTGCACCCGGGAGATTTCCATTTGTTGAGCCAGATCTTCTACATTAAAGCCGTTTTGCTTTAAATTTTTCTCAATGATTTGATTCATATTTTTAAGAAAGTTCTGTTCAGAATCTTCAAATTTATTGTCTTTTACCTGATCTATTTTATTGGTATAATAATAACGTAATTTTTCCCTGTTAAACAATGATGTTCGTAAAGACTCTTTTAAAATATCAAAATTAAAGGGCTTAGTAATATAAGAGTCGGCACCGGCTTTTAAGGCTTTAATCCGGGATTCTTCATCGCTTAAAGCTGTGAGAATTAAAGTTGGAATGTGAGAAGTGCGTAAATCGCTTTTGAGTTCATTACAAATTTCAAAGCCATTTTTTTCCGGTAGGTTAATATCACAAATAATAATATCCGGAATTATTTCCAGCGCTTTTTCAATTGCGTCTGTTCCATCAGAAAGTTCTACCCGGTAATCTGCCAGCAATTTCTTTTTCAGGAGATAAGATAGATCTGCATTATCTTCAATAATCAAAATAGTTTCAGCATTCTCATTTAGGGATTGCGGAAGCTCTTCAGCACTGGGATTACTCTTCAATTCCTTTTCTGTTACTTCAATTTTAATATCCGAAGTATCTTCTGAGAATTCATATTCCGAGAGATGATTTTTACCCTTTAACAATTCAATTTTAAATTCTGCACCCTGATGCGATGAAACCGAAATATTGCCTTTATGAAGTTCTACAAACTGCCTTGTAATATAAAGTCCGAGTCCTGAGCTGGGCTTGGTATTATTACCGGCTTGTCTAAAAGGATCAAATATCTTTTGATAATCTTCCTTTGGAATTCCTATCCCGGAATCTTTAAAACGTACCTCAACTTTATCCTCGCCTCTTTCTTCTAATTTAATACTAATCTGTCCATTTTTAGGGGTAAATTTAAAAGCGTTGGAAAGCATATTAAAAAACACTTTGTCCATCATATCCCTGTCAATATAAACCATGAGCTCTTTATTTTCCGCCTCAAGATGAAGATCTATAGATTTCCTTATTGCTTCGGTTTCAAAATCCTCAAAAATATTTCTTATAAATTCATATAAATTGGTTCTTAATGGCTTGAGTCTAAAATTTCCACTTTCCAGCTTTCTAAAATCTAAAAGCTCATTGATGAGTCTTAACAACCTGTTCGAATTTTTGGTGATGAGGTTAGTTTCATAAGTAAAATCCTTACGTTGTCGAAGCGGGTTTTTCGCTATACTATCAATAGCACTAGATATTAAAGTTAATGGAGTTTTAAATTCGTGAGATAGGGCAGTAAAGAAATTGATCTTTATTTCATTAGAAACCTTTAATTTTTCTGCAAATTTTTCAATTTGGTTGCGTTGGGTTATTATCTTCCGGTTATTTAGCTCCAACATATGTTTTCGCTTCTTCAATTTAAAAACAAGGTAAACTGCCCAAATTCCAAGTAATAGAAGCAGTATAAATAATCCAACCATAATTTTTAAAAGGTTGGTTTGTGAATTGTATGTTGCTACCTGCTCCTTAATAACTGATTGTTGCTGCTCGATATCATTTTGCTGCTGATTCATTTTATTGAACTGGTTTTGCATGATATCCACATTAACCTTATCTATAACTACCGTATTCAAAATATTTTTCTTCTCAATATGCTCCCCCTCTAATAAATCAGTTGCAAGTTTTATAGCTTCAGACCCACCAGTAGGATAAAGCACAGTGGCAGTTAGCACCCCTTCCTTTACAAGTTGTATACCACCACTAGGACCAAAAAGTCCATCTACTCCAATAATTTGAATGCTATCTTCCAGATTTTTTTTACGAACCACCTCCCAGGCACCCATTGCCATGCGGTCGTTATGTGCAAAAATATAATCCGTGCTGGCTACCGTATCTAAAATGGATTCCAAATTTTCACTGACTGAAGTTTTCTCCCAATCTCCTGCTATTGTAGCCGTAATTTCAAAATTCTCATTTTCTTGGATTACCTCCCGAAATCCCTGGCTTCGCTCAAATGCAGGTGAAGAAGTTTGTAACCCTGTTATTTCAATCAGGTTTATTTTTTCATTTGGGGAAGAGTTGGAGACAATATAATTTGCTGCGTTTCTGCCAATTTCAACATTATTTGCTCCCACATAGGCAGTATAGTTATTTCCTTCAATTTTACGGTCAATAACTATTGTAGGAATCCCGGCATCCATTGCTTTTTCTATAACCGGAGTAATGGGTACAGATTGTATGGGTGAAACTATCAAAACATCTACGCGATTTTCAATAAATTCTTCTATTTGCTCAATCTGCCTGGAAACTTCATTTTTTCCATCTTTAATTATTAGGTTTAAACCAGGATGCATTGAGGCTTCTACCTTCATTGCCCTGTTCATTTCTTTACGCCAGTTATCAGTAGTCATTGCCTGCGCAAAACCTATAGTTAAGGAAGTTTCTTTACCGTTCTTATCACAAGAAATTGTATTAAGGGAAAAGAAAACTAGAATTATCCAATATAACTTATACATATACTCTTCTTAAATAAAAATTAAAAAATAACTTATTAAAAAGATTTTTTTCATTCTGGAAACAAATTTCTTTTAATTCTTCTTTGTTCCATCTTACTGCATCAGATTTAATCTCCTCTATAAATTAATAATACAAAGTCGTAAATAACTATTTTTATAAGGTTTGACTTAGAATTATAAGGAAATTCATTCTGGCAGAAGATATTGGTTATCATGGTCATCACATTTAATTCTGAGCCTTATTTTAAAAATGTGATTTCCAAAACCAATATACTCTTAATCATATAATTATTGAGCAAAGCATCATTTTAATTAACAACACCAATTTATAAGCATTTCGATTGCAGCAGTAATAATTCAGATAAGCCATATTTGTTTTTACACCTGGACCGCTTAAGGATTAAATTATGATATAGATTCCAACCCTTTTAGCTTTTGATATAAATGGCAAAACTATGTCTAAAAAAAAAAGTGAACTTGGACTTATGGATTCCTACGATATATGCTAAATCTTTTAGATCTTTATCGAATTTCTTACCAAGAGTTTAGCTGAGTAAGACTAAGATTTTTTTCAAGGGACGATTACCTGAAATATTTTTGAAGCTCCAAAAATAGTATTAGATTTTCATTTTTTAAATATTATAAAGAATTAAATAGATTACTAATTCTAACTTTGTATAATTAACCTTTAATCACAGAAATCTCTTGATTAAAACAGACTAGGAAATAAAAATTTCGAATTTATAAAGGTGTTTTTTTAAACTTTTTTGAGCCAGAATTCTAAATGATTTAAAATGGATAAAGTCGGAAAGGTGGAGCGCTATTTTGTCCCAATGAAATTGGGAGGAAACGATTTTAATACTAAGAAAGCCCTATGACCATAAGTTTGCCATTGTTTTGTTTTTAGCTAACCACTAAATATAATTTTTTATAACAGTGACCCTTCAATTTCGGAATATCTCATAAATAACTATCTTGGTCCTTTTAACACCTTACAAAAACTATTAATTTTAATACTGATGAATATAAAGAAGTTGAATTCAGTAAAAACTAGAATTTTTAAATTTCTTACGGGCTCCTATCAAAATACTAGAAGTCCAAAAGTAAACTTTGATTCCAATTCCTCAGTAAAAATTTTAATTGCACGGCCAAATCACAGGTTGGGGAATCAATTATTAGTGACCCCTTTAATTCAGGAGTTCAAAAAGAGATTTCCACAGTGTAGGATTGACCTTGTTGTAAACGGAAATTTAGGTTTGGTCTTATTTTCTGAATATGATTATATAGGGAAGATATATAATTTACCCAAAAAGCCATTTAATAATATTCTTCTCTACGTTAATAGAGCAGTCAGCATGATGACTACAAAATATGATATAGCTATAGCGGGTAATGAGAAATCGAATTCTTCTAAAATATTTGTAAAGTTATCGCGCTCAAAAAATAAAATTTATAATTCTGATGCTATGGATGCTTATAAACCCCGGCATAATAGCAAAATACCAATTTACAACCTTTTAAAATTTCTTGATCCCTCCATGGATTTAAAGGATTATGAATACCCGAAACTTTCTGTTAAGCTTACTCCCAATGAAGTTGAACAGGGTAAAAGTATAGTTAGGAAATTATTTAATAATGAAAATGAGACTATCTGTATTTACACCTATGCAACAGCTAAAAAATGTCATGCTAAAGAATGGTGGTTGGATTTTTATGAAAAATTAAAGACTGAATTTAAAGGCCATAATATTTTAGAAATTCTACCCATAGAGAATGTATCTCAAATAGATTTTAAAAGTGTTCATTTTTACAGTAAAGATTTACGTGAAATAGCCTCGATAATTGAAAACTGTACTATTTTTATAGGTGCCGATAGTGGGATAATGCATTTATCTGTTTCGACTAATACAACTACAATAGGATTATTTAATGTGACAGATCCAGAAATATATGGTCCCCTAAGAAATAAAAATGGATGGGTAGATACCAACACCTTAAATTTTGATGAAATAATTGATAGGCTTAAGATAGCAATATATCCTGGCAACACTAATACAGACTATATTTCAAGGGCTTAATGTAAAAAAAATTATGTGTACTTTGTCTTGTGCCATAGTTCCTTTTTTTTACCTTTAAAAATATGAGGAGAGAAAACGTTATTATCGATTTTGAAGAGGCATCCAGAGCAGAACTGTTGGACAAGAATATTAGGGATGGTGTTTCTTCTATTGCCTGTACAGGTAAATATCTTTGGGTTGCCGGAGATGAGAATATAAGTATACAACGACTGGAAATTTTGCAGGATGGTTCTTACGGGAAAGCCTGTAATTACTTCTTAAAAGATTTTATTGATCTTCCCTCTGAAGATGATGAAGCAGATGTGGAAGGAATGGATGTTTATGGAAACTATCTTTGGATCGTTGGTTCGCATAGTTATAAGAGAAAAAAAGTAAAACCGGAATCTGAAGACGCAGAAGCTCAAATTGAAAGATTATGTAAAACAAAACTGGGACCAAACAGAAATTTGCTTGCTCGAATACCAATAATTAAAAATGAAGCTGGAGAATTTACCTTAATGAAAGAATGTCCAGATCCTTCCAACCCTAAAAAGATTTTATCTGCTAGGAAATTGAAACATAGTAAAAAGAAATGGAGTCAGCTGACTAAAAAGTTGATTGACGATCGACACATAGGAAGTTTTATAGGGATACCGGGTAAAGACAACGGATTTGATATTGAAGGCTTGGCCGTACTGGAAAATCGGATTTTTCTCGGACTTCGAGGCCCGGTATTACGCGGTTGGGCTATTATTATAGAAATTGAACTAAAGGAGACAGAGCCCCATCTTTTAGAACTCAAAAAAAATAAAAAAACCGGGAAATATTTAAAAAAACACTTCATTAACCTCCATGGCATGGGTATCAGAGAACTCGTACACCAGGGAAAAGATCTTTTAGTACTGGCTGGTCCTACGATGGATCTTGATGGTACTATGGAAATTTATCGCTGGAAAAATGCTTGTGACAAAACCGATGAGCAAGTGGTAAAGCGTAGCCATATAGAAAGCATTTTTGTTTTTCCTTATCGGAAAGAAAAACACGGCATTGATAAAGCAGAAGGCCTTGCCCTGCGAGACGATAATAACCTCCTTATCGCTTACGATAGTCCAGATCAGGATAGAAAAATTGGTGAAAATAAAGTTAGATTAGATCTTATTTCCCTGGACCAGCCCTCTAAAAAAGCTTAGTAAAATTTTATAGGAAACCGACAGTTGTAAAGAAATAATAACGCTTTTAATGTTAAAAAGAGGTTTTTAGGCGGCATTTTTCTCCTTTATCCGAAGGAGAATTAAGCAACTAAAATCCTTTTCTTTTGGGTTAAATTAATATTATCGAGGTTTAAATTTTTCCTGATTTCTACCTTTAGCATAAGCCCATTTTATTTAGTAATTTCCGTTTTTTGCATTACTATGCGTATATATGCTTTCTTTTTATTTTTCAGCTTCAACCTGGTTGCCCAGGAATTGCCTCCAATCACTAATTTTGATCCTGGCGTTTATGGTGCTGGAAACCAAAACTGGATGCTATCCCAGGCATCCAATAACCATATTTTTATAGCCAACAATCTCGGATTACTGAGTTTTGATGGAGAACACTGGAAATTGAATAAAGTCCCTAATGCCAGTGCAGTACGCTCAGTTTTAGCAGAAAATAATAGAATCTATACCGGTTCTTATATGGATTTTGGCTTCTGGGAAGAAAACGCAAAAGGTAAGTTGGAATACTTTAGCCTTAGTGATCTTTCGAAAGAAGAAATTCTGGATGGGGAACAATTCTGGCATATTGAAGCCCTGGATCAGTATATTATTTTTCAAAGTTTACGAAGGTTATATAGCTACAACACGTATAGCGGGGAGATAAGCACTATTACTGCAAGTAATATTATTTCAAATCTATTTCGTGTAGATAATAAATTATATTATCAGGTTGCCGAAGATGGCTTGTATGCCATAGACAATGGGATAATTGAACGTGTAGTTCCTAATTCTAAAATTCAGGATAAACCAATTGTAGGACTTTTTCCTTTTGAGGAGAATAAAATGCTTGCCGTTACAAGAGATGATGGGCTTTTCTTGATCTATAATAATACCTGGTCACCTTATCAATTAGAAGATTATCCTATAGAGGAAAGTATTTTTACCGCAAAATTAGTGGAAGATAATACCCTGGTTTTGGGAACGATCGGGAATGGTTTACATATTTATAACTTAGAGAACTCTTTAAATTATCAATTGTTACAACCAGTAATAAACAATAATACGGTCCTTTCCATAATGGAGGATAATGCAGGCAATGTATGGGGTGGGCTAGATAATGGGTTGGTTCTTATCAATCGTAAAAGTCCTTTTCGTTTATTCACTGATATCTACGGAAAAGTTGGTACCGTATATTCCAGTTATAAGTTTCAGGATCATTTATATTTAGGCACCAACCAAGGGTTATATGTGAGCACGAAAAATTCTGATAATTATGAATTCATTCCCGGCACTAGCGGACAGGTTTGGAGTATTAACGAAGTTGAGAATAAACTGTATGCGGGTCACGATCGTGGAGTATTCGCCGTAAAAGGCAATACCGCTACTCATATTTTTGATGGCCCGGGTGTTTGGGAAGTCGAAGGTTTTAAAAATGGATTGCTTCAGGGGCATTACGACGGTATTAGTTTCTGGAAGGATGGAGACTTTGAAAATGATCCTGTTTATTTATCGAATTTCGATCTATCTTCCAGAAACCTGGTTGTGGAAAACGATTCTGTAATTTGGGTAGGCCATGATCATAAAGGAATTTTTAAGCTTATAGTTAACCAGGAAGTTAGCGAGGTAATCGGCCTTGAAAATTATGGTGTTTCCTATAAGGGCGGAATGGGGCTTAAGGTTTTTAAATTCAATGATTCTATTTATTATTCCACCGAAGACGAAATCTATAAATTCAACCCGGAAACTAATAAATTTATTTCTGAAAATGAATTAAACTCATTAGTTGAAGAACAAAGGGTAAGCGGAATTTCACATGTTTTACCTGATAATACATGGTGGGGTTTTGGCGAAGATAATCTGTTATATGTAACGCGTGATGCTTTTCAGGATCGGTTAAATCTTAAATCCACTGCAATTCCATTAGATTACAGAAGTATAGCCAAAGGCTTTGAGAATATTTCGCTAATCGGGGAGCGTCAATATTTGGTGGGGTCCAATTTGGGTTATACTATATTTTCAACCCCTTTGGATCTTCCACCTATTAAAGACCTTAGTATCAATAAGGTTTCTACTGCTGCTTTGGAAGAGAATTTTAAAGAACACCATCTGGAAATTGAAGAACTGGATCTCCCAAATTCAGTTAATAACATTCATTTTGAATTTAGTATCCCGGTGTATTCCAAATTAGCCAGGCCAGAGTATAGTTATAGAATAAAGGGGTTTAGTGCTGGGTGGACCCAATGGCAGGGAATTGGTAGCGCAACTTTTGAAAACCTACCTGCGGGAGATTATATTTTCGAAGTCCGTGGAAAATATAATAATAATATAAGTGAGGTCAAAACCTATTCCTTTAATATAGCTTCGCCCTGGTATGCAACAACTACAGCGGTTCTTGTGTATATTTTACTTTTTATGCTACTAATTTTTGTATTGCACAAAGTCTATACCGGGTATTATCGAAAACAGCAACGCAGATTACTGGAAAGAAATCGTAAGAAACTGGAAATAAAACATCTGGAGTCTCAGCAGAAGATTATAACCCTTCAAAACCAAAAGCTAGAATCTGATGTAGCAAGTAAAAACCGTGAACTTGCAGCCTCTACCATGAATCTTATAAAAAAGAATGAATTTTTAAATCAGCTGAAGGAAAAACTTTCTAAAGCTGGAAAAAAAGAAGATGTAGAAGAGGTAATCACTATTATTAATAAAGATATTGCCGAGAAGGATAACTGGAAACTATTTAAAGAAGCATTTGATAATGCGGATAAGGATTTTCTTCAATCGGTAAAAAATGAACATCCCAATTTAACCTCAAACGATCTTAAACTTTGTGCTTATTTAAGACTGAATTTATCCTCAAAGGAGATTGCTCCACTGCTTAATATTTCGGTACGAAGTGTTGAAATTAAACGATATCGTTTGCGTAAAAAGATGGATTTAGCCCATGATCAGGGTTTGGTAGAGTACATCTTGAAGTTCTAAGGCCTTAACATATTGGTTTCTTTCCTCAACATTACCACAACATTTAGGTTAACTGACAATTAATCAAGACTTTTCGCGAAATTATTTTAAGCGGTTTTTTCTTCGATTTCAGTAGGTTTCAAATGTATATTTCCTAAAAAAAGTCCCCTTTTTATACTGTGTATACTTTTTGTAAGGGTGATTTATTACTGCTGTTAATACATTCTTAATACATTGATTTCCGAATTAAAATCTCAACAAATGAATAGAATACTAGTACTAATTTTGTTTTGCATAGGAACCTTTTCCCTGCAAGCACAAACCTCGATTTCGGGAACGGTCGTGGAAGCTGATACAGAGCTCCCACTTCCAGGAGTGAATATTATCGTAAAGAATACTTCTAACGGAGTTGTTACCGATTTTGACGGTAATTACATAATTGATGATGTTTCGGTAGGAGATGTTTTGGTTTATTCTTATGTGGGTTTTCTTCCACAGGAAATTACAATTCAAGAAAATCAGGAAGTTATAGACGTTTCTTTAGAACCAGATTCTGAGGCCTTAGAGGAAGTAGTGGTGATTGGTTATGGAACGCAAAAACGAAAAGATATTACCGGGGCTGTTTCGGTTGTTTCAAATGAAACCATAGAAGAACTTAACCCGATTAAAGTAGAGCAGGCTTTACAAGGTACCGCTGCAGGGGTAAATGTAACTTCTACATCGGGAGCCCCCGGAGCTGGAATTAATATAAACATTCGTGGTATCGCTTCCAATAGTGTGAACGGACCGCTTGTTCTTATTGATGGTTATAAAGGGGACTTAAGTACCCTAAACCCTAATGCAATTGAATCTATTTCTGTCCTTAAGGATGCCCAGGCTGCAATATATGGAATTGCCGGTGCAAATGGCGTAGTTTTAGTGACTACAAAATCTGGTAAAAGAAATACAGCGCCTACCGTTCGTTACGACACTTACGTAGGAATACAGGAAACCTCAAGAAAACTTCCGTTACTAAATGCAACTGAATATGCCTTGCTTTTGAATGAAAGCTACGCTAACAATGGACAGCAGTTACCTTTTCCGGATGTTAGTGAATTAGGTCGTGGGACAAATTTCCAAGACGCTGTCTTTGATACTTCCCCAATTATGAGCCATAACCTTTCCCTTAGTGGAGGTTCCGAAAAAGTAACTTATTCCTTTGGAGCGTCGCATCTTGATCAGGAAGGAATTATTGGTGCTGAAAAATCTGATTTTCAAAGAAGCACAGTCAGGTTCAACATTGGAGTTGATATTTCAGATGAATTTAAGTTTACTGCCAATTCTATTTATACAAGTTTAAACAGAAGGTCTATTAACGAAAATGGTCTGGGCTCGGTTCTTTTTAATGCACTAAACATCCCGCCTACTTTCGCTTTAGATCAGGAGGATCTTGACGGGATATTGGGGAACGAAATTATAAATCCACTTTCACAAATTGAGAATACATTTAACGATTATAACCTTAATAAATTTAATGGCTCATTTAGTTTAGATTATACGCCGATAGAAGAACTAACCTTTACTTCCAGGATCGGATACAGTTTATCAAATTCTAAAGGGAAGGATTTTTCACCCATTATAGATTATGGTCCCGGGAAGGTTTTTAATAGTGTTCGCAGCATGGTAAACCAAAACCGAATTAATGATAATTCTTACACATACGACCTTTTTGGTACTTATGAAAACACGTTTGCTGATACACATCACTTAACAGGAACTGCTGGTATGACCGTAATTCGCGAATGGGGAGATGGTCTTTATGCTACTGGTTACGATGTTCCAAACAATTCCTGGGATTTTGCAGATATAAGCTTAACTACTGGAACTAATGATGGGTTGAATAACAGTGCGTACAAATATGATATTAGAAAATTATCATTCTTCGGAAGGTTGCAGTACGATTACAAAGGAAAATATCTGGTTTCAGGAATGCTTCGTAGAGATGCTTCAACCAGGTTTGGTCCAGAGAATCGGGTGGGCTATTTTCCTTCTGCTACTGCGGGTTGGATTCTTTCCGAAGAAAATTTCTTGGAGGATTCTGATGTGGTTTCATTCCTTAAATTAAGGGGGAGTTATGGTATTCTTGGTAACGATGAAGCTGGTGGCGCGGAGTTTTACCGGTCTTTACTAAATGGAGAAGCCACTTATGTGTTAGGTGGAAATTTGATAAATGGTACTGCCTTAGGCCGAATTGCCAATCCAGCCTCAGGCTGGGAAGAAGCTGAGAAAACTAATATTGGTTTGGACCTTAGACTTTTTAATAACAAACTTGATATAACCGTTGATGTATTTAGGGAAGATCGTAACGATCTTTTGGTTGCCGGGATTCCGGTATCTGGAATTTTTGGTGGCGGAGCCCCAGGTTCTGGTGCACCAACTATAAACGCGGGAACTACTCGAAATGAAGGGGTGGAATTTGCAATAAATTATAAGCAAAATATTGGAGAGGATATTAGCTTTGGAATTGGTTATAATGCTACTTTCCTTCGAAACGAAGTTACTCAGGTCAATGGAACCGACTTTCTTCCTGGCGGCCAGTTTGGAGTAGGGCAACCACAACCTGCACGTTTCGAGGAAGGGTTTCCAATTGGTTATTTCTACGGCTACAGAACCAATGGCATTTTCCAAAATCAAGAGGAGGTAGATGCTCATCCTTCTCAGGAATCTTTAGGCGCGGTAGCTTCTCCGGGTGATATACGTTTTGAGGATATTAATGGTGATGGAGTAATTAATACTGACGACCGTACTTATATTGGAGATCCTATACCGGGTGCCACAATGGGTGTAAATTTAAATTTCAATTATAAAAATTTCGATTTCACTGCATATACCTACGCATCTCTAGGGAAAGATATGGTTAGAAATTATGAGCGTAACCAGCCAAATGTCAACCGTCACGCTTATTATTTAGAAAGATGGACCGGTCCCGGGACCAGCACAGAGGTACCGCGTTTAACTACAGGTGCAACTTCCAATGTGGTTTTTTCTGATTTTTATGTAGAAGATGCTTCCTATGCCAGAATCCAGAATGTCCAATTGGGATATAGTCTGCCAAAATCGTTTCTGGAGAAAACAGGCATTAGCCGTTTAAGAATTTACACCTCGGTACAAAACCTATACACTTTTACGAATTACAAGGGTTTTGACCCCGCGGCCTCTACAGGGGAAGCCATAGGTGGTGGAATTGACTATGGGTTTTATCCCGTACCAAGAATTTTCCTTGCTGGATTAAACCTTAACTTTTAAAAAATCGCACAATGAAGAGATATAATAACATATTCAATAAAATGCTTCTGTTACTCCTTGTAGCTTTCAGCTTTGGATGTACCGAAGATTATCTGGATAAAACCGAAGAGTATAATATAGATTCGGAAAACTATTTCAATTCTGAAGAAGATTATTATAACGCACTTATTGGGGTATACGATATTCTCCAATCTACATACGTAAATGTATTATTGGGTGAAATCGCTTCAGATAATACGGTCAGCGGAGGTGAAAGCGCCAATGATGTAATTGGTTTTCAGCAAATAGACGAAATGACGCATACTCCGGTAAACGATAACCTGGACGATGTTTGGGATTGGAATTTTGCTGGTATACAGCGTGCCAATTACATTCTGGAGTATCAAGATAAGACCGATTTTGAGGGTCGTGAAACAATTATTGCTGAGGCCCGGTTTTTACGTGCATATTTCACTTTTGAATTATTAAAGTGGTTTGGACCCATTCCCATAAAAGAAGGTGACGAACGTTTTATTTTAGGTGATGAAAATTCAGTACCACGAGCGCCCGTAGACCAGGTTTATACACAAATTGAAAACGATCTACAATTCGCTATAGAAAACTTAGATTATACCGCACCACAAGTAGGTCGTGCCACCAAAGGTGCAGCGATGGCTTTACTTGGAAAAGCACATTTATATCAGGAAGAATTTGATCAGGCTGCAGATGTACTAATTGAATTAATAAACAATGGACCTTATGCATTAACTGATTTTGATACGCTTTTTCTACAGGAAGGCGAAAATAGTATTGAATCGGTTTTCGAAGTACAATATACTGGAGAAGAAGGTGCGGGTTTTGGATGTTTACAGTGTAGTGAAGGAAATGTTGCCGTAGGATTTCAGGGGATTAGGAACTATTCAGGACCTGTTTTTGAACCTGGTTTCAGCTTTAATCTTCCAACTCAGGAAACTTATGATATTTTTGATGAGAACGATATAAGAAGAGATCTTTCTGTTTTAGATATTGAGGCCTGGGCAGAAGAAACCGGTGCAACATATGCTGAAGGTTATAAACACACCGGTTATTTTAACCGCAAATATCTTCCGCGTAAAAATGATAATGTCGGTGATGCCAATCTTACTCAACCAAATAATTATCGTGCAATTCGATTTGCCGATGTATTATTAATGGCAGCCGAAGCACTAAATCGTGGTGGAATTGATGATAGCCAGGCCAGAACTTATCTTAATGAAGTTCTTGACAGAGCAGGATTGGAGCCAGTAGAGGCTTCAGGAAATGCCCTTACCGAGATTATCTACGAAGAAAGAAGAAAGGAATTAGTAGGCGAAGGTCACCGTTTTTTCGATTTAGTAAGGACTGGCAGAGCGGCTGAAAATATTGAAGGATTTACCGCGGGAAAAAATGAGGTTTTCCCAATTCCATTAGAAGAAATAGAATTTTCCCAGGGTAACTGGGAGCAAAATCCTGGATACTAAAAATTAGAATTATGAAAAAATACTATAAATTAATTTTTGCATTCTTGTGCACAATTCCTTTTGTGAGTTGTGAAACAGACGAGAACGAATTGGTGAATCTTGAGCAAATTCAGGCACCGGCAAATTTGGGAGCAACTTTTCAAATTACCCAGGATAACTCTGGGTTAGTAGAAATTACCCCAACCGGTGAGGGCGCTGCTTTATACACGGTAGATTTTGGTGATGGCACTGCACCGACTGAAGCAATTCAGGTTGGAGAATCCGTTGAACATATTTATGCAGAAGGCGAATATGAAGTTGAAATAACAGGGTCTAACATTAATGGAAAATCTGCTACTGGAATTCAACCCTTAACCGTTTCTTTTTTAGCTCCAGAAGATCTGGAGACCGAAATTGTAAAGGATGCCGACAATAATTATTTGGTGACAGTTTCAGCCAGTGCTACAAATGCTGCGATGTTCGAGGTTTATTTTGGAGAAAATCAAGAGGAAGAACCTACCTTGTTAATGCCGGGAGAAACTGTTTCTTATACTTATAGCAATGTTGGGACTTACGATGTTCGCGTTGTTGCCTTAAGTGGTGGTCAAGCAACGACTGAGATTGTTGAGCAAGTAATCATTACTGATCCTCTTTTTCTTCCTATAACCTTTGAATCGGAAACTCTTAATTACACGTTCACCAATTTTGGTGGTGGTCAGGGAGTTGGTGCTCCAATAGTAGATAATCCAGATCCATCCGAAGTAAATAATAGCGAAAAAGTGGCATCTTACACGAAACCAGAAAATTCGGAATCCTGGGCAGGCACTACCATCGCACTGGATGAGCCCATAGATTTTTCTAGCGAACGTTATATTAGCGTGGATATTTGGTCCCCTGAGGCTGGAACAGAGATTTTATTAAAGATTGAGAATCTTGAAAATGCCGATATTTTTGTTGAAGATATTGCCACAACCACAGTAGATGAAGGTTGGGAGACTTTAGTATTTGATATGAATGCAATTGATCCCGCTGTTGATTACGGAAGAATTGCCTTGTTTTTTAATTTTAATATTCCAGGAACAGGGGAAACTTATTATTTTGATAATATTAAAACAACCCGTTTAGAACTTGTAAAACTGCCATTAACATTTGAATCTGAGAACATTAGTTACTCCTGGAGCGGATTTGGTGGAGCAGGAGCAACGGTAATAGATAATCCTGATGTAAGTGGAATAAATACCAGTCCCAAAGTAACCGAACTTGAAAAAGGCGATGGTTCTGAAGTTTGGGCAGGAGTCTCCTTAAATCTCGACCAGGAGTTGAATTTTGAAAATGGAACAACTGTAACAATGGAAACCTGGTCGCCAGAAGCTGGAGTACCTATTTTACTGAAATTTGAGGATTCAGATTCTGCCCCAGATGCCAACGGAAATCCATCAGTTTTTGTTGAAGTTATTCAAAATACCACCCTTGCAAACGAATGGGAAGAACTTACTTTCGATTTAAGCACTTTTGAATCTTTTGATCAAAACATAGGTTATGACAGGTTGATTGTTTTCTATGATTTTAACAGCCCGGGTCAAGGAAGCAGCTTTTATTTTGATCAGGTAAGGATTGGTGATCCGCAAACAGAATATGTTTCGCTTTTTAGTGATCTTGATGAGAATGTTGCCATAGATACTTGGAAAACTAGCTGGTCGGTTTCAGAATATGAAGAAGTAGAATTTGATGAAAGATTATCAAAACATTATTTCAATTTAGATTTTGTGGGCATTGAAGCAATTGCTAACCCGATTGACGTCTCGAATATGACGCACTTTCATACTGAGTTCTATACTGATAATGCAACAGTTTTTAGAGTGAAATTGGTAAATCTGGGTCCAGATGGAGTTTTTGGTGGTGGCGACGATTCTGAGTCAGAAGTTGTAATAGAGAATCCTGCTCAAAACCAATGGGTGAGTTTGGATATTCCATTGTCAGAGTTTGAAAACCTCACTGGCATGTCCAATATCGGTCAGCTGATATACTCTGCCTTACCTGCGGGAACTGCTAATGTATATGTGAACAACGTTTACTTTCATAATTAAAAAGCATAAAAATGAAAAATATAATTAAAACGAGTCTTACGGCACTTTTGCTAATATTCTTTAGCGCTTGTACTAACGACGATTATGATATGGGCGAGATTACAACACCTTCTAACCTAAATGTGATTACCGAAGTGGTGGGGCAGTCAGACGAGATGCCTAATGGCGATGGTAGTGGTACGGTGAATTTTAGTGTTAGTGCCGATAATGCCATTTCATATAAATTTATTTATGGCGACGGTTTTGAAGAAGTTTCTGCCTCAGGTGAGACCACCCATAGTTTCAATGAGAACGGTGTTAACGAATATACAGTAACTGTAGTTGCATCAGGAACTGGAGGGGCTTCTTCTAATATGACCACTACAGTTACTGTTTTTAGTAATTTTAACGATCCGGAAACTAAAGAACTGCTTACGGGTGGAAGTTCAAAAACATGGTATGTAGCGGCTTCCCAGCCTGGTCATTTAGGTGTTGGGCCAAGCTCTGGAGAAGGGTTTACAAGTCCTATTTATTATGCAGCCGCTCCTTATGAGAAAGCAGGAGCTCCTGTAAGTTCTTGTTTCTATACCGATGAGCTTACTTTTAGCTTAAACGATAGTGATAATATTATATACAACTATAATAATAACGGACAAACATTTATTAATGTGGCTTACACTTCTGATTTTGGAGGAAGTGGAGCGGAAGATCAATGCTTGGAATACGATGGTACAGGTGACTTTAATGTTTCGCTTTCCCCTTCGACCTCTGGATTACCCGAAGATGCCACTACCGGAACGGTAATTAATATTGCCAATGGTGGAACTATGAGCTATTATGTTGGTTCAAGTAGTTACGAAGTTCTCGATATTACACCTACCACAATGCACGTTAGGGTAATACCGGGAACCGATCCCGCTTTGGCTTGGTATTTAAAATTCACCACATCTCAAGAAGAAGAAGGTGAAGAAGAACAAGCCGAACTAGAAACTCAATTTGAAACACTCATATGGTCTGATGAATTTGATCAAGGCGATATACCAAGTGATGAAAACTGGAATTTCGAAATAGGAAATGGTGAAAATGGCTGGGGAAATCAAGAAGCCCAGTATTACACAGATGAAAATGCGGTAATAGAAGAAGGAATACTAAACATTAATCTTATAGCTGAAGAAACCAGTGGATATGACTATTCCTCTTCAAGAATTACTACGATGGATAAATTTGAATTTCAATATGGTAGGGTTGAAGTCCGTGCTAAATTGACTGAGGGAGGTGGAACCTGGCCCGCCATATGGATGCTGGGCTCCAATTTTGAAGATGTGGGCTGGCCAGAAACCGGTGAGATCGATATTATGGAATACAAAGGTAATGAGCCAAACGTAGTTCACAGTACATTGCACTATCCCGGAAACGCTGGTGGTAACGCTGTAACTGAATCGACAATTGTTGAAAATGCAGCGACTGAATTCCATAATTACACAGTAGAATGGACTGAGGAACAAATTATTTTCGCGGTGGACAATCAAATTTACCACGTATTTGATAATTCAGAAAATACACCATTTCATAAACCATTTTTCTTGATCCTGAATGTAGCGATGGGCGGCACTTTTGGTGGAGAAATAGACCCTGATTTTCAACAAACCGCCATGGAAATAGATTATGTAAGGGTATACCAAGATTAAAAAAAATTAAAGTTGAACTGCCTGATTACTATGTGACTATTCTCTGAATTTACGGTTGAGGATGATTTGTTTGTCGGCCACAGACTTAATTACAAGAACCATAGTACAGGCGGTTTTTTATTGATAAAAATGAAAAAAATAAATTTCTTAGGTTTTTTCCTATTTAGCTATTTTATAGCCACAGGGCAAAATGCAACCATAAAGAGTTCTATTAAAGATGTGGAATCCAAAGTCGATTCGGTTTTAGCTTTGATGACTATACAAGAGAAGGTTGGACAACTTGTACAATACAACGGTAGTTGGGATCTTACCGGTCCTGCTTCGGAAATGAATAATAAACAAAAGGAAGAAAATCTTAAAGCGGGAAAAGTAGGAGCTATGCTTAATGTGCTTTCGGTTGAAGCTACCAGGGAGGCACAAAAGTTAGTTATGGAAAATTCGCGTTTAAAGATCCCTTTAATGTTTGGGTATGACGTAATCCACGGATATACTACAATCTTTCCTGTTCCTTTGGCAGAAACTGCTAGCTGGGATCTTGAAGCTATGGAGAGGACTGCAGAAATTGCAGCTCTTGAATCAGCTGCAAACGGGATCAATTGGACTTTCTCACCTATGATTGATGTTTCACGGGATGCCCGTTGGGGAAGAATTATGGAAGGATCTGGTGAAGACCCATATCTAACTTCTAAAGTGGGAGTTGCCAAAATAAAGGGCTACCAAAGTGAAGATCTTTCAAATCCGCAGAGTATTGCTGCTACAGCCAAGCATTTTGCTGGCTATGGTTTTGCAGAAGCCGGAAGGGATTATAATACTGTAAATGTTGGAGATAATGAACTTCATAATAGCATCCTTCCTCCCTTTAAGGCTGCAGCGAAAGCTGGCGTAGCCACCTTTATGAATGCTTTTAATGAAATTGATGGGATTCCGGCAACTGGACATAAAGTATTGCTTCGTGATATTTTAAAGAAAAAATGGAACTGGGATGGATTCGTCGTTTCTGATTGGGGCTCCATTCCGGAAATGGTGGCTCACGGTTTTGCCAGAGATAAGAGCCACGCAGCCAAAATTGCTCTTAACGCCGGAAGCGATATGGATATGGAAGGCGGTGCATATGAATCAAGCCTGGTAGATTTGGTAAAAGAAGGTGAGGTAAGCCAAGATGATATAAATGACGCGGTTAAAAGAGTATTGAGGGTGAAATTCAAACTCGGTCTTTTTGAGAATCCATACTTATACTCTAATCCTGATCTTTTAGAAAAAATCCCTTTTGAAGAGCATACAGCTGTAGCACGTGATGTAGCCAGGAAATCAATTGTTTTGTTAAAGAATGAAGATAATTTATTGCCAATAAAGGAATCAGTTAAAAAAATTGCAGTTATTGGCCCATTGGCCAACGATAAGGATACCCCTATTGGGAATTGGAGAGCTCAGGGAGAGGCTAATTCAGCTGTTTCTTTGCTGGAAGGATTAAAAAATTCAATTGATGAGGATGTAGATATTTCGTACGCCAAAGGTGCGGATCTAGCTATTGGCGAACGAAGTTTTTTAATGCCTTTAAAAATTAATGAAACCGATACCTCAGGATTTGCAGAAGCCATCAGAATTGCTTCTCAGGCCGACCTGGTCATAATGGCACTAGGAGAAGATGCATTTCAAACCGGGGAGGGCCGGAGCCAGGTGAATATTGGTCTTGCGGGCGTTCAGCAAGAATTGTTAAAGGCAATTCATAAGGTTAATAAAAATATTGCGTTAGTTCTTATAAACGGAAGACCTCTTGAAATAAGCTGGGCTTCAGAGAATATTCCGGCTATCGTTGAAGCCTGGATCCTGGGTTCTCAGAGCGGAAATGCTATTGCCGATGTCTTGTTAGGAGATTATAATCCTTCCGGAAAACTTCCGGTTTCTTTTCCACGGGCTGTTGGTCAGGAACCGCTGTATTACAATCAAAAAAGTACAGGAAGACCGAGTAATCCAGTACATGTCACCTATTCGGGCTACACTGATCAAAAGAAGGATGCCTTATATCCTTTTGGTTATGGTCTTAGCTATACGACCTTTGAATATGGAAATCTAAAACTATCCAAAGAAGAATTAATCCCTGGAAACCCAATTGAAGTTAGCGTAGAACTTAGTAATACCGGGGATAAAAGAGGTAAGGAAATAGTTCAACTATATATTAGAGATTTAGTAGCAAGCACTACCAGACCGGTGAAGGAACTTAAGGGTTTTAAGCCAGTAATATTGAACCCCGGGGAAACAAAAACGGTGACTTTCGAGCTTAGCGAGCCTATGCTTCGCTTTTACAATGCAAATGAAACTTGGGAATCAGAGGCGGGAAAATTTGAGGTTTTTATAGGTAGCAATTCCAGAGATCTTAAAAAAGCCACTTTTAGTTTAGAAAAATAGATATGAATAGAAATTATATAATTTATAGCCTTTGTTTTTTATTAGGCATGCAGATCTCTGCACAAGAATTGGTTTGGGTAGAGGATTTTGAAGGAGACTCCCTAAATATGCAAAATTGGAGCTACGAGACCGGTGACGGTTGCCCGGATCTATGCGGTTGGGGAAACAATGAACGCCAGGTTTACAGCCAAGATTATGTTGAGGTTAAAGATGGCAACCTAGTTATTACGGCCGATAAGGTTGGTGATAAGTATTTTAGCGGAAAAGTAAATACAAAGGATAAGTTCGAATTTAAATACGGTACGGTTGAGGTGCGTGCTAAATTACCCGATGGTCACGGATTATGGCCGGCTATATGGATGTTGGGAAACAATATAAACGAAGTAGGGTGGCCAAGTTCTGGTGAAATTGATATTATGGAATTTGTAGGCAGGCAACCAGATACTATTCATAATGCGCTCCATACACCCTATAGCCATGGAGACACTGAAAATATTAAGTCTACATACATACAAAATGTAACATCAGATTTTCACGTTTTTAAAATGCACTGGACTAAGGATGCCATTACTTTTTTTATTGATGGTGAAAAAACATATGCCTTTTCGCCTTCCGATAAAAATGAGAAAACTTACCCTTATAATCATCCTTTTTATTTTTTATTAAATCTTGCCATAGGAGGTAATTTTGGAGGTCCTGAAGTAGATGATTCAATTTTTCCTAAACAATTCTTAATAGACTATGTAAAGGTTTATAAATAGAATTTTTTAATAATTTTAAGAAAAGACCAACATTTCACCGGGTTATGTTGGTCTTTTCTATTTAGACAATTTTTAATGAATTGGCAAGAGATTAATAATTTATGTATATTTTACAGGTATTTTAAACTTAACCTATGAGAAATATCTTAATTCTGCTTGTATCTTCAGTTTTATTTACCGGCTGTGCTGAATCCCATAAAGATGAGGTGCCCTGGAAGAAATTATTTGATGATGAAAGCCTCAAGGGGTGGACCAAAAAAGGTGGCGATGCTCAGTACCGGGTAGAAAATTCCGCAATAATTGGCTCTACGGTACACAATACCCCTAATACTTTCCTTACTACAGCTAAAGATTATGAAGATTTTATCTTGGAACTGGATTTTAAAGTCCATCCCAGTATGAATTCTGGAATTCAAATAAGGAGTAATAGCTTTGAGAATTATAGAAATGGCCGAGTTCACGGATACCAAGTGGAAATAGATCCCTCAGACCGTGCTTATAGCGGTGGAATTTATGATGAAGCACGCAGAGGTTGGCTGGTTGATTTAGCAAAAAATGGTGCAGCTCAGGAAGCCTTTAAGCAAAATGAATGGAACAAGTTTCGAATTGAAGCAATTGGCGATACCATTAAAACCTGGATAAATGGGGTTCCTTCAGCCCATTTAATTGACAATAAAACAGCAAAAGGTTTTATTGCGTTGCAAGTCCACAGCATAGGAGAAGATGCAAAAGCTGGTACTGAAGTGATGTGGAAAGACATTAAAATTCTAACAGAAGATTTAAATAAATACAGTACTAAATCTCCTTTATTGCCTGTGAAAACAAAAAATAATCTAACCTCAGCGGAAGAAGCTAGCGGCTGGGAATTGCTTTGGGATGGTGAAACCACCAATGGTTGGAGAGGCGCTCGTTTAGAAGATTTCCCGAAAAAGGGTTGGAAAATAGAAGATGGGATTCTTACGGTATTGGCCAGTGGCGGGGGAGAAGCTGAAGCCGGGGGTGATATCGTTACGGAAGAACTTTATGGCGATTTTGAATTGAAAGTAGACTTTAAAATAACGGAAGGAGCCAACAGTGGTATAAAATATTTTGTTGATACAGACCTTAATAAAGGTCCAGGCTCATCAATTGGTCTAGAATATCAAATTCTCGATGATCAGCGGCATCCCGATGCTAAATTGGGCAATCACCAGGGTAGCAGGACCATGGCTTCCCTATATGATTTAATCCAGGCCGATCCTGATAAACCGGTTAATCCTGTGGGGGAATGGAACACTGCCCGTATTGTTTCTAAAGGTAATAAAGTAGAACACTGGTTGAACGGAGAGAAAGTGCTTGAATATGAGCGGAAAAGCCCAGAGTATCGAAAGCTTGTTGCTGAAAGCAAGTATGTAGAATGGCCAGATTTTGGTGAATTGGAAAAGGGGCGTATCCTACTTCAAGATCACGGAAATAAAGTGAGCTTTAAAAATATTAAAATCAAATCAGAGTAGATATGAATTCAAGAAGAGATTTTATAAAAAAAACAGCTTTAGGCGGTACGGCCATTGCGTTTGGAAGTTCAGCAATGGCAATGAGCGCCAAAAGCTACCGTAAAATTATAGGCTCCAATGATAGGATTAATATAGCGATAGCAGGATTAGGAAGGAGACTGGGTGCGTATTTCGATCCTATTGCGCGGCGGGATTCCAACGTAGAACTTATGTATTTATGTGATGTTATGGATAGCCAGCGGGTAAAAGCATTAGAGCGATTTTCAGAACATATAGATTATAAACCCAAGCTGGAAAATGACATTCGAATAGTACTGGAAGATAAAAAGGTAGATGCTATTATTAATGCTACCCCTGATCACTGGCATACTCCAGGTTCTATTATGGCGATGAAAGCAGGAAAGCACGTTTATGTTGAAAAGCCTTCCAGTCATAATATGTTTGAAAATGAACTGTTGGTAGAAGCTACTAAAAAATATGGAAAAGTGGTTCAGATGGGTAACCAGCAACGCTCTTCAAATCATACAATTGAAATTATAAAAGACATCCACGACGGGGCTATTGGTGAAGTATATAAAGCAGTGGCATTCTATTCAAATGGCCGTGGAGAAGTTCCAAATCAGAAAAAGGCTCCTATTCCAAAGGGATTAGATTGGGAGTTATGGCAGGGTCCTGCTCCAAGAAGAGATTATACCGAAGAAACCTGGGATTATAACTGGCACTGGTATGGCTGGGATTATGGTACTGCTGAAGCAGGCAACAACGGAACACACGAAATGGATGTAGCTCGTTGGGCAATGCAAGTAGGTCTTCCGTTACGTACCGATGTACAGTCGGCTAAAAGACATTTCAAACAAGATGGTTGGCAAATGTACGATACCGTGGAAGCGACCTTTAAGTTTGCAGATGATAAAATTATTCAATGGGACTCTAAAAGTCGAAATGCATATGATACCTATGGTGGTGGTCGCGGAACCATAATTTATGGTACGGATGGCGGTGTTTTTGTAGACCGTGAAAGATACGTACTTACTGATAGAAATGGAGAAATAATAAAGGAATATAACTCTGAGTCTGATGAAGCGGGAACGGCACTTGGAGGAGGTGGCGATATGTCTACAGCACATATGGTAAATTTCTTTGATGGAATACGAGGCAAAGCAAAATTAAATGCTCCTATAGATGATGCTAATATTAGTATGACGATGGTTCATTACACCAATATCGCCGATCAGCTGGGTAAAGGTTTTGATATAGACGATAAAACAGGACGAATTTTTGACCGTGATGCGATGAAACTTTGGAGTCGGGAATATGCTCCAGGCTGGAAACCTAATCTTTAATCGCTAGAAAGAGTTAGTTAAGGCCGAAAATTTAATAGGTGATTTTTGAATAAACCTAACTTATATGGGTAGATTCTTCTTTTTTAATATATTAGCGGCCCGATTTTGCCCCCTATGAATAATACTAATTTACGTGAGATTGTTGAGATTGAAAGGCTTCAAACCTTGCTTTCCTACAATATTCTCGACACGCCCTACGAAAAAGATTTTAATGAACTTGCGCAGTTAATTGCACTTATTTGTGATGTCCCAATTGCTGTCATTTCTATGATAGATGATAAGAGACAATGGTACAAAGCCAAAGTGGGTATCGATGGAACTGAAACGCCCATTAAAGAAACATTTTGTCAGTATACAGTGGTACAGGATGAACTTCTCGAGATTTCAGATGCTTTATTAGATAAACGGGTACAAAACCACCCTCACGTAACTTCAGAAAATGGAATCCGTTTTTATGCAGGGATGCCTTTAAAAGCTAAGAATGGCTATAACATTGGTACAGTTTGCGTGGTAGGTGATAAACCAAAACAACTCACTGAAAAACAAAGAAAAGCTTTCAAATTACTTACCCGACAGGCGATGCACCTTATAGAGGTTAGGCAAAAAAATAAAAGTTTAGGAACCGAATTAAATAAAATGCTCGAGAAGCAAATAGAAAAAACCCAAAAGAAACTTGAGCTTAAAGAAAGTGAAAATAAATCTCTCATGCAGGCGGTTAAGAATTCTAGCGGCGTGATTGAGTTTAAACCGGATGGGACTATAGTTTCAATTAACCATAATTTTGAAAAGTTTTCCGGTTATACTGAAGATGAACTCCTGGGAAGTCATCATAAAATGCTTATTACCCCTGCAGATTATGATGAAAATAATCGACTTTGGAAGTCTTTAGGAAAAGGAGAACATAAAACCGGTCGTGTTCGTAGAATACATAAAAATGGTTCTGAATTTTATTTACAGGCTAGCTATAATCCCATCCATAATATCCAGGGAGACGTCATTAAGGTGGTGAAGATTTCTCAGGATATCACCAAGGAAATTGAAGCTGAAATTTCACTACAGAGAGCCAAAGAGATGGCCGAAAACCTCAATGAACAAAAAGATAATTTTATTGCCAATGTTAGTCATGAAATTCGCACCCCCATTCACGCGGTGCTTGGTTTTACCGATCTTTTACTGGAAAATGAAAAGGATTCACATAAAACCAATTACCTAAATGCAGTAAAGATTGCTGGGGATTCGTTGCTTTTTATTGTAAACGACATTCTTGATCTTTCTAAAATGGAAGCGGGTTTATTACAAATAGATAAAGATGTGTTCGACCTACGGGAGGCTGTAACTAGGGTCTTTTCAATTCTACATCTCAAAGCGCATCAAAAGAAAATCGAATTCGAACATTACCTTAGTCCTGATGTCCCAAAATTATTAGTTGGAGATAAAAACAGACTTTCACAGGTACTTCTTAATCTTCTAGGGAATGCTATAAAATTTACATCCGAAGGAAGTGTGAAATTGTATGTGAGTGTGACCAAAGAAACTTCAACTACAATTATGCTCAATTTTAAAGTCTCAGATACAGGGATTGGTATTTCAGAGGATAAAAAGGAAACCGTTTTTCAGCGATTTTTGCAAGCGGAGGAAAATACCTCACAAAAATACGGAGGTACTGGATTAGGCCTTAATATTTCCAGGCAATTAATAGAAAAGCAGGAAGGTAATATTGAGGTTAAAAGTGAACTCGGAAAAGGAACAGATTTTATTTTTAATATTCCTTTTGACAAAACGAAAGGGAAAGCAGGGGATCCGGAGATTGCGGAAGATGATTTTCAGGTAAAATTTCCGGGAAAAGTTTTAATCTGTGAGGATAGCGAACTGAATCAACGTCTAATAAAGGCTTTATTAAAAGGCAAAGGATTGGAAGTTGATATTGCTTCAAATGGGGAAAAGGCCCTTAGTCTTTTAAAAAATAATAGGTATGACCTTATTTTTATGGATGTGCAAATGCCGGTTAAAAATGGTTACAAAACCACAAAAATTATTAGAAAAGAACTTAAATTAAACACGCCAATTGTAGCATTAACAGCCAATTTCCTGGCCGTTGAACGACAGAAATGTACTGATGTGGGAATGGATGATTACTTAGGAAAACCTTTTCAGAAAAAACAACTATTTGAAAAAATAGAAAAGTGGATTAATAGAAAAAATGCCAAAGAAATAGATACAAATGGCTATGCCATTTAATTTCCTTTATGAAAGCATTTATAATAAAAAGATGATTTAATTAAAATTAATAGAATTTGTTAAAGTACAACAAAATTGTATTATTTTTATATGGTGTCGCCCCTACACAAAACCAACGTACTAACTTTTACGTTAATATACCCCAGGACAAAGTTTTTTGGCAAATAATATTATTGTGTTACATTACGCAGGAATTATGAGGGTTGAAGTGAAGTACATATATTTACTTATAATATTGATGCTGACATCTTTAGATGTTTCGGCTCAAACCCCCAGTCATAATTTACCTGAGCCACAGATGAGGGAGGGTGGGCCAAGTATACCACCTCCCGTAGGACTTCCTATAGATTTTGGAATTTCTGCTTTAATAGCTGCCGGTATGGTCCTTGGAATTCAACATATTAAAAACAGGAAGTAATTATTTTAATTCCTGAATTCGCTTTACGTATTTCCCAATGACATCAAATTCCAGGTTCACAACATCCCCTTCCCTAAGGTATTTAAACGTTGTATGATTGTAAGTATAAGGAATTATAGCCACGCTAAATTTATTTTTTTTTGAATTTATAACAGTTAGACTTACTCCGTTAACAGTGATAGATCCTTTTTCTATAGTGATATTTTGCATATTGGGGTTGTATTCAAAAGTAAACACCCAGCTACCGTCTTTTTCTTCTATGTTTTTGCATATTGCGGTTTGGTCGACGTGCCCCTGGACGATATGGCCATCGAGACGATCGCCCAGTTTCATTCCTCGTTCCAGGTTTACCAGCCCACCTTTTTCCAGGCTGCTTAAATTGGTTTTTTTCAAGGTTTCGGCCACTGCAGTAACAACGTATTGAATTTCCGATAAAGAAACGACGGTTAAGCAGATGCCGTTATGGGCTACACTCTGATCTATCTTTAGTTCGGGAGTCATAGTTGCTTTTATGGTGAAATGCATATTTCCACCTTCGCTTTCAATGCGACTTATTTCTCCTACTTCTTCAATAATTCCGGTAAACATATCTTTGGATTATTCTTACATTTGTGATGTAAAAATAGAAATAAACAAGGGAAGTTTAATGAAATAGCCAGGAACAAATCTTTATTTAATTTTGGAGATAAATAGTGAAAATCATATAATAGACAGGCCCCTATAATTATAAGCAGATGAAGCACGCTGAAAAGGTAAAATTAGGAATAAGCATAGGAGATTTAAATGGTATTGGAAGTGAAATAATGCTTAAAACCTTTGATGATTCCCGCATGCTGGATTTTTGTACACCGGTAATCTTTGCGTCTACTAAAGTACTCACCTTTTTAAAAAAGCATTTCAACCTCTCTATAAATTACCTTGGTATAGATGATGCCTCTAAAGCTATTGATGGAAAAATTAATGTGGTAAATGTATGGAAAGAAGGGGTGAATATCAATTTTGGTGAAGAAGATACTAAAATAGGTGAATATGCATTTAAATCTTTACAAGCCGCAACCAAATCCCTAAAAGATAATGAAATAGATGTACTGGTAACGGCTCCAATTAATAAACATAGTATTCAGTCGGCGGACTTCAATTTTCCTGGCCATACCGATTATTTAGCGAAAGAGCTGGAGGGTGAAAGTCTTATGTTTATGATTACCGACACCTTAAAAATCGGTTTACTTACAGATCATGTGGCCCTAAAAGATATTGCTAATACGATTACCCCACAATTAATAGAAAGGAAACTGGAAATAATTCAGCAAACCTTAAAACAGGATTTTAGGGTTCAGAAACCAAAGATTGCAGTTTTAGGAATAAATCCTCATAGCGGTGATAATGGAGTTATTGGAAAAGAAGATGAAGAAATCTTAAAACCTACCCTTCAGAAATTACGTGATAAAGGCGACCTTGTTTTTGGTCCATTTTCGGCTGATAGTTTCTTCGGATCAAAGAATTACGTGAATTTTGATGCGGTTGTGGCCTCTTATCATGATCAGGGATTAATTCCTTTTAAAACACTTTCCTTTGGAAATGGGGTGAATTTTACCGCCGGTTTAAGTAAAGTGAGAACATCGCCGGATCACGGTACCGCTTTTGAAATTGCCGGAACAAATTCAGCTAATATTAATTCTTTTAAAGAAGCTGTTTTTCGGGCGATTGAAATTCATAAATGTCGTGAAGAATACAAAGAACTGACTAAAAATCCTTTGAAGAAACAGGGCAGGAAGTTATAAACAAATTTTTGTTTATAACAGCGCTCTAATTTATTAATTTTTATATATTTGCACCCGCCTAAGTCGAAGCGGCTCGGGCAAGAAATTGACGATGAGATGAGGAATTTAGCAGCGTATACAATCCCTTTTGTGGGGTTAAAGCTGGGAAAACACCAGTTTGAATACGATATTAATAAGGAGTTCTTTGAGCATTTTGAGTACGATGATTTAAATACTGCCGATGTAAAAATAGATTTGTTGTTAGAAAAGAAAACAACAATGATGGAGCTTACTTTCAATGCTTCCGGTTTTGTAAACGTAAATTGTGATATTACCAACGAGCCTTACGATCAGCCAATAAAAGGAAGTTTGTTTCTGGTGATAAAATTTGGTGAAGAATTTAATGATGAAAATGAAGATTTGCTTATTCTGCCTCACGGGGAATTTGAAGTAAACGTTCAGCAATATATTTACGAACTTATTGTTTTGTCTATACCATTAAAAAGGGTTCATCCCGGGGTAGAAGATGGCACTTTAGAATCTGATGTACTTGATAAACTTGAAGAATTAAGTATTAATAACAACGAGAATAAAAATGATGAGGATGATATAGATCCTCGCTGGGATAAATTAAAAAACTTATTAAACGATAAATAACAGCAAGCCATGGCACATCCAAAGAGAAAAATCTCAAAAACCAGAAGAGATAAAAGAAGGACACATTATAAAGCTTCGGTACCTAAAATAGCTACGGACCCTACTACAGGGGAGGCACATTTGTATCACAGAGCACACTGGCATGAAGGTAAACTATATTACCGAGGTCAGGTATTAATTGATAATACCGAAGAAATAGAAGCTTAATTACCCATAGAGCTTTAACTTTTTATAAAAACTCTCACCCACGTGGGAGTTTTTTGTTTTAAGTTGAATAAGTCCTAAAAAGACCTTAATTTGCAGCCCCGTTCAAAGAAAAATCAGTACTTTTCTTTAAATATTTTTACGCTTTTTAATCGTAAATGGGGTTTAAAAGTCAAATCTATGAATAAAATCACAGCTGCTATTACCGCTGTGGGTGCCTATGTACCCGAAGATGTGTTGACCAACAAAATGTTGGAGGAGATGGTGGAGACCAATGACGAATGGATCTTCAGCCGAACTGGAATTAAAGAACGTCGAATACTTAAAGATCCTAATAAGGGTACTTCATATTTAGGAATAGAGGCAGCTAAAGATTTAATTAAAAAATCTAATCTCGATCCTAAAGGGATAGATTTGGTAATTCTTGCTTCTGTTACTCCTGATTTGCCTGTTGCTGCTACAGCTGTTCATGTGGCGACCCAAATTGGCGCCATTAATGCTTTTGCTTACGATCTCCAAGCTGCCTGTTCAGGCTTTCTATATGCGATGTCAACAGCATCAGCCTATATAGAATCTGGGCGTTATAAAAAAGTATTGGTCATTGGTGCCGATAAAATGTCTTCTATAATTGATTATACCGATAGGACTACTTGTATTATCTTTGGAGATGGTGCAGGTGCGGTACTTATGGAACCCAATGAGGAAGGTTTGGGTTTACAGGATGAAATCCTAAGAAGTGATTCCATTGGGCGTGATTCTTTAAGAGTAGAAGCTGGTGGCTCACTGATGCCGCCTACAGAATTAACTGTGGCCAAAAAATTACATTATGTGAAACAGGACGGCAAGACAGTATTTAAGTTTGCTGTTTCTAACATGGCAGATGTAAGCGAGCAAATTATGAAGCGGAATCAATTGGGGAATGAAGATATAGACTGGCTTGTTGCGCACCAGGCAAATAAACGAATTGTGGGTGCCACGGCTAGTCGCATGGGTCTTGAAGATAAAAAAGTGCTTATGAATATTGAACGTTACGGAAACACTACATCGGCTACCTTGCCATTATTGCTTAGCGATTATGAAAAGCAATTTAAAAAGGGAGATAATTTAGTATTTGCTTCATTTGGAGGCGGTTTCACCTGGGGAGCTTCCTACTTAAAATGGGCATATAATTCTTAAAAAAACCAACACCCTAATATTATGGATTTAAAAGAAATTCAGAATTTAATAAAGTTTGTAGCCAAGTCTGGTGCCAGTGAAGTAAAACTGGAAACCGGAGATGTGAAAATCACCATTAGAACTGGCTCAGACGAGAAAGAAACTATTGTTCAACAAGTGCCAATGGGTGGCCAAATGCAGCAGATGCCACAGCAACCGCAGCAGCAACAGGCTCCAGCTCCATCTCAGGAGAATGCTCCTCAAAGCAAAGAAGAACAATCGTCATCCCAAGAGAATTCAAATTATATTACGGTCAAGTCACCTATTATTGGGACTTTTTATCGTAAACCTTCCCCAGATAAACCGACTTTTGTAGAAGTTGGCGATTCTATTAAAGAAGGCGATGTACTTTGTGTTATTGAAGCAATGAAACTTTTCAATGAAATAGAAAGTGAGGTTTCAGGAAAAGTTATAAAGGTGCTGGTAGACGATGCTTCTCCAGTTGAGTTCGATCAGCCATTATTTTTAGTAGATCCATCATAAATTACTGCCCATTTAGGTTAAGGAATTTTTTCCTGGGCCAAAAAAACATTAGGTATGTTTAAAAAAATATTGATTGCAAACAGGGGCGAGATCGCATTGCGTATTATTCGTACCTGTAAAGAAATGGGAATTAGCACCGTTGCAGTTTATTCTACTGCAGATGCTGAAAGCCTTCACGTAAGATTTGCTGATGAAGCCGTATGTATAGGTCCACCACCTAGTAATTTATCCTATCTTAAGATTTCCAATATTATCGCTGCTGCAGAAATCACTAATGCGGACGCAATCCACCCCGGGTACGGATTTCTTTCAGAAAATGCTAAATTTTCCAAAATTTGTGGAGAGCACGATATAAAGTTTATAGGTGCCTCCCCTGAGATGATCGCCAAAATGGGTGACAAGGCCACTGCAAAAGCTACTATGAGAGCCGCAGGGGTGCCTTGTGTCCCTGGATCAGAAGGCGTGATGAAAGATTTTAAAGAGTGCCAAAAACTTGCCAAAGAGATTGGCTACCCAGTGATGCTTAAAGCTACCGCCGGTGGTGGGGGAAAAGGGATGCGAGCCGTATGGAAAGAAGAAGCCCTTGAAGATGCCTGGGATTCTGCACGACAGGAGGCTGGAGCTGCATTTGGAAATGACGGGATGTATATGGAAAAGCTTATTGAAGAGCCAAGACATATTGAAATCCAAATTGTGGGTGATAGTACAGGTAAAGCCTGTCACCTTTCAGAAAGGGATTGCTCGGTACAACGCCGGCATCAGAAATTAACAGAAGAGACTCCTTCTCCATTTATGACCGATAGTCTTCGGAAGAAAATGGGAGAAGCTGCAGTAAAAGCGGCTGAATATATTAAATACGAAGGTGCCGGTACCGTAGAATTTTTGGTAGATAAACACCGAAACTTTTACTTTATGGAGATGAATACCCGTATTCAGGTAGAACATCCAATTACCGAGCAGGTGATAGATTATGATCTTATTAGAGAGCAGATTCTTGTAGCGGCAGGAGTTCCAATTTCCGGGAAAAATTATTTCCCACAATTACACTCTATAGAATGCCGGATCAATGCGGAAGATCCATTTAATGGATTTAGGCCTTCTCCAGGCAAAATCACCAATTTACATGCCCCTGGTGGTCATGGGGTGAGAATTGACACTCATGTTTACAGCGGTTATATTATTCCGCCAAACTATGATTCTATGATTGCCAAACTGATCACCACTGCCCAAACACGAGAAGAAGCAATTAGTAAAATGAAGCGCGCTCTAGATGAGTTCGTGATAGAAGGTGTAAAAACCACCATTCCTTTCCATAGGCAACTGATGGATCATCCCGATTATATTGAAGGGAACTATACCACCAAGTTTATGGAAGATTTTAAAATGAAACCCCTCAAGGAAGAAGATTAAGTTTTTATAGATTTAAATATTTAGACCCCACAGTCCCGATATTAATTGGTACTGTGGGGTCTTTTAATTTTCGTAATTTCATTGAAAATAATCAACTTCAATGAACCTGTCTTATTGGGAAACCAAAACCTGGTTTTCATATATCGATTTTTGTATTGTCGGCAGCGGGATTACCGGACTAAGTTGTGCACTTAGTTTGAAACAACGCTTTCCAAAATCTAATATCCTCGTTTTGGAACGTGGGATTTTACCCAATGGTGCAAGTACTAAAAATGCCGGATTCGCCTGCTTTGGAAGTGTTTCTGAGATCCTCGATGATCTCAATTCACATACGGAGGAAGAAGTGCTGAAACTCATACAAAAGCGCTTAAAGGGTTTGCAATTATTGCGGGAAAATTTGGGAGATCAAAATTTGGGCTATAAAGAGTATGGTGGCTATGAGCTGTTTACAAAAGAAGATCAGCCACTTTTTGAAAGCTGTAAAGCACATATGCCAGAACTCAATAAAATGTTAAAGCCAATTTTAGGAATAGAAGCCTTCAGTATCCAAAAGGACATTTTTGGATTTAAAAATATTCAAAAAAAACTCATTTTTAATCAGTTTGAAGGGCAATTAAATACCGGCAGAATGATGGAAGCTTTACTTTATAAAGTACAAAAAGCCGGTGTTAAGATCTTAAATAATATTACTGTAGAATCAATAACTGATAGACAGGATGCCGTAGAAATTAAGACTGATAAATTGGAATTTTCATCAAGTAAACTTTTGATCGCTACCAACGGATTTGCTTCCCAACTGGGTATTACTGAGGTGAAACCCGCTCGCGCCCAGGTGTTGATTACCAAACCGATTAAAAACCTGGATATTAAAGGAACTTTTCATTTGGATAAAGGCTATTATTATTTCAGGAATATCGATGATCGCATCCTTTTTGGTGGCGGAAGACATCTGGATTTTAAGACGGAAGAAACCACCGAAATCGCAAAAACAGAAATTATTCAACAAAAACTAGAAGAATTGCTAAAAACTACTATTTTACCGGATTCATCTTTTAAAGTCGATCAATACTGGAGTGGAATAATGGGCGTTGGATCACAAAAAAATCCGATAGTAAAACAATTTTCAGAAAACGTATATTGCGGCGTTCGCCTTGGCGGAATGGGCGTGGCAATTGGTAGTATTATTGGTAAGGAACTTTCAGAATTAATTTCATGATAAAAAGAATATACAAATTTTTGTTGAAATTTACCGGTATTTTAATCTTGTTTTCCCTTTTACTGGTTCTAATATTTAAATGGGTTCCGGTGCCCTTTACGCCTTTAATGGCCATTCGATATTTGGAATATCCCGAGGAAAAAATACAGCATACCTGGGTTCCCATGAAAGAAATTTCTCGCCATTTACAACTGGGTGTAATTGCCAGTGAGGATCAAAATTTTTTAAAGCATAATGGATTTGATTTTGAAGCTATAGAAAAGGCCATTGAAGAGCATCAAAAAGGAAAAAGAATGCGCGGTGCCAGTACAATTTCGCAGCAAACTGCTAAAAATGTTTTTTTATGGCCAGGCAGAAACTGGCTTCGAAAAGGTTTGGAGGTTTACTTTACTTTTTTAATTGAAACTTTTTGGAGTAAAGAACGGATTTTGGAAATTTACCTCAACAGCATAGAAATGGGAAAAGGAATTTATGGAGCAGAAGCGGCTGCGCAATATTGGTTTAATAAATCGGCAGCAAATCTTTCGGTTTACCAAGCCGCTGCGATTGCGGCTATTCTGCCGAACCCAAGGGAGTACAGAGCTCAACCTACCAGTAATTATATAAATCAAAGGAAAAATTGGATTGTACGTCAAATGCAGAATTACGGTAAGTTTAGTTTGGAGTAGTTCAAGAAATATTTTTCATTTATTGTCAAACTGAACTTGTCTGATATTCTAATATTTCGAGAGGTTTAACAGGCTAGATTTCGGACTATTTTCAAAGAAGACTCTGAAGTAAATTAATATAAGAAACCAAAATTGCTTGGATTCTCAACCAAGGATAAAAATATGAATTCAATAAAAGAAAAGCTTTATAAAGCTTGCGAAGCTTATGTCGAAGAACGTATACATCGCATTGATGCGGCGATGAAAGATTTGGAATCCGATCTTGAAAACGAAACTAAAAGTAGCGCAGGGGATAAATATGAAACCGGACGGGAAATGATAAACCTGGAATGGAATAAACTGGCAGAACAATTACAACAATTTAAAAATTTAAGAAAAACACTTAATATTGTCAAAGGGAGGATTAATGAAAATGCTGCCACTGCGCGGCTGGGAACTGCAGTAAAAACGAACATGGCTAATTACTTTATTGCTATTCCGGCAGATCGCATTATTATAAATGGAGATGAATATTTTGCCATAGGCGCAAATTCACCCATTGCGCAATTATTGCTGAATAATAAACCTGGCGAGGAGATTACTTTTAACGGAAAATCGGCTAAAATTTTGGAAGTGTTTTAGGTACTAAATTCAGATTGAATATAAATTTCTGCCTCAACTGAGTCATTACCAAGAGGTCATGGCTGAAGCAATCTGACAACTGAAAGCTTAATTCGTTCATGCGTCGCTCGTAATGCCATTAGAAGCGAGGTAAAAAGTTTAGATAAGGGAAAAACATTCCTGAATTCGTGGTGAGAGAATCAAACTACCTTAACCTTGATTCTATTAAGTGTTCTGCAACCCTTAGGTTTACCTTTTTTCTTTCCTTTAGAGCTTGAAAATGATTAAAATAAATGGTTTTTCCATTTAAATTGGCTTCAATTAGCCAGTTTTCTCCTTTAAACCAGGATTTTTTAACTTCAGCTTTTATTCCTTTTTTTTGGGTCAATTTGATTTCTTCAGGATAGAGAATGACCTTCTTACGGCTGTTTTCATTTAGGACTAAATCTTTCAGCATAAGTTCGTTTACATCACCAAAAAGGGAGGCAACATATTTATTTGGTGGTTTTTCGTACAATTCTGAGGGAGAATTCTCAGCGTAGATTTTTGCGTTTTTCAATACAATGGTTTTATCGGCAAAAGAAAGTGCATCGGTAATGTCGTGTGTGGCAACAATACAGGCGATATTGTTTTCTTTTAGATAAGCGAAAAGCCGGCGTCGTAAATTATTTTTCCTAAAATGATCTATATGGCTAAAAGGTTCGTCCAGTAAAAGCAATTCTGGTTGTTTGGCAAGGGCTCTTGCTAATGCTACTCTTTGCTGTTGTCCACCACTTAGAAGTTTTGCCTTTTTATCCGCTAGCTCCGTCATTTCTACCACTTGCATTAATTCTTTAATGCGATTATTCTTTTTTTTGGGAAACTGGTTGCTAAGATATTTTCCGATGTTATCGGCTACGCTTAAGGGTAACATTAGATCGAAATCCTGTGCTAAATATTTAATAAAAGGTTCACCTGGCACCAGGTTATAATTTGGGCCTAAAAGTTCTTTTTCTTCCCAAAAAATCTTCCCATCAGTATGAAGCAAGCCGTAAATTAGTTTTAACAGAGTGCTTTTTCCGCAGCCGCTTTCCCCAATTACAGAAAGATTTTCTCCTTTTTCTAGCGTAAACCCGATATTTTTTAAAATTGGTTCTTCAGCATAGGCAAAGGAAACATTTTTGAGTTTCAGCATAAAATAATTTTGTTCCTACAAGATAGGCTTTTTCACTACACATCGTCGTAATCTACCTTTAGTTTTGGGGTAAGAGGCTGTGCCTGGCAGGTAAGAATTAAACCTTCTTCAATCTCATCATCGGTAAGAATTTGATTTTTACGCATTTCAGCTTTTCCTTCCACAATCCTGGCGATACAACTGCTGCAAATCCCACCTTGGCAGGAATATGGTACATCTAAATCGTGTTCCAATGCAGCATCTAGTACCGTAGTTTTTGTGTCCATAGCAAAAGTTGATTCCTCGTCGTCTACTCTTATGGTGAGTTCAGTTTGGCCTGCAACATTGGTTTCTATGGCTCCGGTTTCTTCGGTGGTAAAGAGTTCGTAAAGAATCTTATCTTCAGTAACACCGTTCTGCTTTAATACATCACTAACCTGGTTGATCATTTTTTCAGGGCCGCAAAGATAAAACACGTCAAATGCGTGTTCTTTAAATTTGTTCTTTATTACATAATTCACCGTACTGGTTTCAATTCTTCCAAAATGAGAATTATCTTCTCTGGTTCGACTGTAGACAAATTCAATAAAAAGCCTGTCAGGGAATTTAGTCTGCAGCTCCAGAAGTTCCCTAAAAAAAATAGTGTCTTCGGGGGATTTATTTCCGTATGTAAGCACAAACCGGCTTTTATGCTCTTCAGCTAAAACAGTTTTAATAATAGAAAGCACCGGGGTTATCCCGCTTCCCGCAGCAAAAGCTGCATAATTTTTTACCTCACCTGAAGGTTTTAAAATGAATTTGCCTTCTGGTGGGTGCACCTCGAGAACATCTCCTGCATTTAGTTTATTGTTGGCAATAACGGAGAATCTACCTCCTTCAACCTCTTTAATGGTAACCTTAAATTCTCCTGAATTAGGAGCGGAACAAAGCGAATATGCACGTCTTATTTCTTCATCACCTAGATTTATTTTTATAGTGATATACTGGCCGGCATCAAACTTAAACTCTTCTTTTAAGTTTTCCGGGATATTAAAAGACAAGCTCACTGCCTGCGGTGTTTCTCGAATTACTTCTTTTATCTCTAAAGGAAAAAACTGACTCATCAAAAATTATTTTTGGCAAAAATACAAAGTATGTGAAATTAAAGAGTGTAACAAATACCTAAATTTCTATACTTGTATAGTAAATTAAATCAGGTATGTCCATATGATAAATTTTTATCCCGGCTTACCTCTTTTAGGATAGACTTTTTTAATCCCGTTAGCGGGTAAACCAGTAAATTATGTTTAAACGGTTTTTATGGCTAGAATGGAAATCTTTCTTTCGTTCTGCAAGTGTCGGAAAGAATATTGGACTTAAAGTGCTGCTTATTTTCCTGGCTTTATATTTTTCTGTGGCATTTCTCGTTCTTGGGATTGGTCTTTACCCTTTGTTGCGGGAAACTTTTCCCGATAAGGATCCTTTGCAAATGGTAAATCGTTTGGTTTTGCTCTGGGTGGTTTTTGATCTTGGTTTTAGATTTATGATGCAATCACTACCAGTTTTAGACATTAAACCACTTTTAAATCTACCTATTGCTAGGCGAAAGGCAGTGAATTTTGTACTTATAAAGTCGATGTACTCCTTTTTTAATTTTCTACCGTTATTTATAATAATTCCATTCGGAATTTTTTGCATTTATAAGGCCGATTACGGAACATGGAATCTTATAGCATGGATGATGACAATGATTGCCATCACCCAATGTGTAAATTTTCTGAATTTTATTATCAAAAAGAAATTCACCGATAATTTAAAGGCATTAATTCCAGCAATTCTTATACTAATAGTTTTTGCAGTGCTGGAATATTTTGAAATTTTTGAAGCAAGTCTATGGTTTGGGAAAATGATGAATTTCCTGGTTATCAATCCTTATCTGACAATTGTACCTTTAATTCTTGTGTTTGCGCTTTACAAATGGAATCAGCTTAACCTAACCAGTAAATTTTACCTCGATGCCGGGCTAAAGGAAAAACAAAAAGATGCCAATACCCATGATTTTGTATGGACTAAAAAATTCGGGACTCTCGCACCTTTCTTGCAGCAGGATTTAAAACTAATATGGCGAAATAAAAGACCGAAAACAACGATTTATATGTCTTTAATTTTATTGGGATATGGTATGTTCTTCTATCCCAATGATGCCTATCAGGAATTTGAAGCGTTTTATGTTTTTGTTGGCATATTTATGACGGGTATTTTTATGATCAATTTCGGACAATTTGTGCCTTCGTGGGATGCATCATACTACCCCATGATTATGTCGCAGAACATTCCAATGAAAGATTACCTGGCTTCAAAAGCATTGTTAATAAGCATTAGCGTAGTGATTTTAGCTATTCTCACTACCCCTTATATTTATTTCGGCTGGAATATCTTATTGATCAATATGGTGGCAGCCTTATATAACATAGGCGTAAATGTTCCTATATTGCTTTATGCGGGTTCATTTAATAAAAAGAAGATAGATCTTGATAAAAGCCCATTTATGAATTATCAGGGTACAGGAGCTACACAATGGTTGGTTTCCATTCCATTAATGGTGGTGCCGGTTTTTATTTTCTGGCTTTTCGATTTTTTTATAGGATTTGAAGCGGCTATTATCGGGCTTGCTGCCTTTGGCGTGATAGGGCTCCTCTTTCGTGCTAATTTGATGGATTATATTGTGGGAGCATACCGAAAAAGAAAACATGCAATGATCAACGGCTTTAAACAAACCGGCGAATAAATATAAAATTATGATAACAGCTACAAATCTTAGTAAAATATACGGTGGGACCAAAGTTCTAAACATTGATCACCTGGATATTCCGGCAGGACAAAGTTTTGGCCTGGTGGGAAATAACGGGGCGGGAAAAACTACATTTTTCAGTTTGTTACTGGACTTAATCCAACCTAGCAGCGGAAACATTTTTAATAACGAGATTACGGTAAGCGAGAGCGAAGAATGGAAACCTTTTACCGCTTCGTTTATAGATGAAAGTTTTTTGATAGGCTATTTAACTCCTGAAGAATATTTCTATTTCGTAGGCGAATTACGTGGAGCTAACAAGGCCGATATTGACAACTTTTTATCGAATTTTGAAGATTTCTTTCATGGCGAGATTTTGGGCCGAAGAAAATACTTGCGCGATCTTTCTAAAGGAAATCAGAAAAAAGTAGGGATAATTGCGGCGCTTATTGGAAACCCCAAAGTGGTAATCTTAGATGAACCTTTTGCTAATTTAGATCCTACTACACAAATTCGGTTAAAAAAAATCATCAAAGAACTTACAGAGAATAAGGAAACAACGGTCCTGATTTCGAGTCACGACCTTATTCATGTGACCGAAGTTTGTGAGCGTATTGTAGTTTTAGATAAAGGCGAACTGGTTAAAGATATCAATACTTCTGAAGCTACTTTAAACGAATTGGAGAATTATTTTTCGCGTGAAGTGGGCGCTACCCACCCGGAAGAACTATAGTAATATGATTTGAGTTTGTAAAAAGAAGCGTATTTTTGCATACTAAATACGTTGATTTTTAGTTATAAAGCCATCGAGAACCGGTTAATTTTGAATACAATTATCAAATTTATTTTCCTGCTGCTACTTATTGGGAGCATCGTTGGTTGTTCACGTAAAAAGAACACTTTTGTAAACCGAAATTGGCATGCGGTTACTACAGAGTACAACACCTTATATAACGGTTACTTAGGCCTTGAACAGGGAAAGGAAGAGCTAAACCAGAATTATGCTGATAACTACTGGGATCTCCTGCCTATTGAGCGTATGCAAATTGACAAAAACATCGTTCTACCCGATAGTATTCGAAATCAGAATTTTGGTTACGCTGAAGAAAAGGCAGTGAAGGCAATTCAGCGTCACTCTATGCTTATAGAAGGAAAGGAAAGAAACCCACAAATAGATGAAGCTTATTTGCTGCTGGGAAAAGCCCGGTATTTTGATCAGCGTTTTATTCCGGCACTGGAAGCTTTCAATTATATTTTAAGAAGTTACCCTGCAAGTAATAATATTATCCACGCCCGGGTTTGGCGCGAGAAAACCCATATGCGTCTGGATAATAATCGTTTAGCGATCAATAATCTTAAAAAAGTGCTGGATCTGGATTATCTGGAGGAACAGGATATCGCTGATGCTAGTGCAACGATGGCTCAGGCCTATATCAATCTACGTCATTTAGATAGTGCGGTTGGACCATTAAGACGTGCTGCAGAATTTGCTGAAAATGAAGAAAAAAAAGGACGCTATTATTATATTCTCGGTCAGCTTCACAACGAATTGGGACAAATAAACGAAGCAAATGCTGCCTTTGATGAGGTTATAAAATTGAATAGAAAATCGCCTCGAATTTACATGATAAACGCTTATGTGCAAAAAGCTCGAAATTTACAAGGTAGGCAGGTAAATAATTTTGAATTAAGGGAAATGCTTCGTGAATTGGAAGAAGACCGGGAAAACCGTCCTTTTTTAGATAAAATCTATTTTCAAATCGGAGAATATTATAATAGCCTGGATTCGACAAAAACAGCTGAAAAATATTATAAAAGGTCTTTAAGGCAGCCTTCTAGTGACGTATATCTAAAGTCAATCAATTATGAAATTCTGGCTAATATTAATTTTGATCGTAACAATTATATTTTAGCTAGCAAATATTATGACAGCACACTTGCAGAAATGGATCCGCAACTTCGGGAGTTCAGAACTATAAAGAAAAAAAGAGAGAACTTAGAAGATGTTATAAAATATGAGGCAATCGCCTTTAAAAACGATAGTATTCTGCGCTTAAGTAAAATGACACCTGACGCACAATTAGATTATTTTAAAGAGTTTACCAAGGATCTGCGCATTCAATTAGAAGATGATGTTGATGGGACTTTGCTGCCGTCGACATTTCCAGAAATTTCTTCCAGGCAGGCGCAGGCATCCGCGCGTACGTTTTATTTCTACAACCAGGCGAGAGTGCAGCAAGGATTGCAGGAATTTTTAAATCAATGGGGAGGTCGCCCCTTGGCCGATAATTGGCGTTGGGCTGAAGTTGGTTTTGAAACCGAAGATACCGTATTAGAAAAAACCGAGCTTTCGCAACAAATTTTAGATAACGACCCACGGCTTGATCCTTATACCTATATCAGTCAAATCCCTACAGAGGGCGCAGTCCTGGATTCCATAGCTCGTGCCAGGAATTTTGCTTATTACCAATTGGGAATTATTTATAAAGAAAATTTCCGGGAATATAAAATGGCGCAGAATAGATTAGAGGCTGTTTTGCAAATGTCTTCAGATGAAAGACTTGTTCTTCCTTCATTGTATAATCTGTACCAGATCTACCAAGGCACAAATCAGAATTTTAGGGCAGAAGAAACCAGACAGCTTATTTTAGAGAAATATCCAGACTCCCGTTTTGCCGCCTATATTTTAAATCCAGAGAGCATCAGGGAGGAGGAAAATTCTCCGGAGGCAGTTTATGCAGCCATTTATCAGCAGTTTGAAGCTCAAAATTATAGTAATGTTATAACTGAAACTACACGTTACCTCACTGAATTTAAAGGTGACGCTATTACGCCAAAGTTGGAGCTCCTAAAAGCCCAGGCCAGTGGAAGGCTTTTAGGTGTAGAAGCATACAAAAGCGCATTAAATCACGTGGCATTAACCTATCCGCAAACACGGGAAGGTAAAAAAGCTCAAGAAATATTGAATAATACTATTCCAAAATTAATGGGCTTGGAATTTAATACGGATAGCCTCCAAGGGAATTTTAAACTGCTTTACAAATTTGATGTTTCAGAACAGGAAGCTGCCTTAGCCTTAAAAACAAAAATAGATACCGCAATTACAGAATTAGATTATGATCGCCTTTCCGTTTCTAAGGATATTTATAATCCAAATGAGCTTTTTATAATGGTACATGGGCTTGAGGATTTTAGTCGAGCTAAAGGTTTTGCTGAACTGCTACAGATAAATGAAAAATATTTAGTTCAAAAGGAGCCGGTAGTGATTTCAGCAGAAAATTACAGAATCGTACAGATTCAGAAAGCTCTCCACGAGTACCCAGTGGAAAACGAATAGGTTTTTTAAGAAAAATAATGAAAAACGGTAATTTAAATAAATATCTAGGTTTTGTAAATATTGCATTTCAAATGGGGATTATTATAGCCGGAGGAGTTTTTCTTGGAATATGGCTGGACGGAAAATTTCCGAATAAATATTCCGCTTTTACCATATCTCTATCGCTTTTGGGAGTTTTTATTGCCCTTTATCAGGTGTACCGGAGTGTAAGTAAAATGAGTGAAGAAGATGAAAAAAATGAAAAATGAATTACTGGCCTTCCTAAAACGATTGCTCCCTTTTAGTGTTTTACTATGCTTAATTCAATTTCTACTACAAACTTATGTCTTGGATGTAGAATTTTATTATAGTAGTTTTAGTATTTACCTTTTTCTTTTTATGGCGACCTTACTTATCTATTTAAGCCTGGTATTCGTTTACAGGGCTTTTCCAGATAAAGCTGGTTTTGCTTTTATGGGCTTAAGCCTAATTAAAATGCTAGCGGCAGTTATTTTTTTACTCCCCTTGGTTTTAAATGAAGTAAATGATGTGTTTATTAATATTCTTGCTTTTTTTATTCCCTATTTTCTGTTTTTAATCTTTGAGACCTTGTATGCCGTGAAATTAATAAACAAAGAAGCTTAAATTGCTGTTTGTCAGCAAAAATGATAAAAATAACCCTTTTGCTAAAATTTTAGTTGGGGTGCTTTCAAATAAAAATTAAAAGTATACCTTTGCAGCCGAATTTAGAGCCCATAATTTTAAGCAGAACAGGTACTATGATAGCACATAAATCTTTAAAGATTATAGTGACGTTTACACTAGCCTTAGCCTTACTCCCTTTGAATGCTTTTGCCAAAGCTGATCCGCAGGCAAAAGAATCGAAAGATGAATTTAATCCTACCGATATGATTTTACATCACATTGGTGATTCCCATGGTTGGCATTTTTTTGGGGAAGGGGATAGTTCATTTACATTACCATTGCCTGTAATTCTTCTTACTGAAGATGGGTTGGTGACTTTTATGTCTAGTAAATTTCATCACGATACCGAAGGAGAATACGTGGTAGAAGCCGATGGAGGTCGTTTCGTGAATTATCATGAGGATATTTACAGATTGGATGAAGGTGCTGAGCGCCTAAAATTCAATGAAGATCATGTGGCAATAAATGCCAGTAAACCCTGGGATTTTTCTATAACTAAAAATGTAGCCGCTATTTTTTTAACGGTTATATTAATGTTAATCTTCTTTTTTGGTCTGGCGGGACATCATAGAAAGAATAAAAATGCTCCTGCAGGGTTTAATAATATTTTAGAAACCTTGGTGCTTTTTGTTCGAGATGAAATTGCGAGACCTCAAATTGGTGATAAAAAATATATGAAGTTTATGCCGTTTTTATTAACCGTATTCTTCTTTATTTGGATTACCAACCTTTTAGGATTGTTGCCGGGTGCAGCCAACGTAACAGGGAATATCGCGGTAACTGTGTCTCTTGGTCTCTTTACGCTTGCTTTAATATTAATTAACGGGAACAGAGATTTTTGGCAACATACTTTATGGATGCCGGGAATCCCTACTTTTGTAAAACCTATTTTAGCAATAGTTGAGGTTCTTGGTTTAATTATTAAGCCAGTAGCCCTTATGATTCGTTTATTCGCAAATATCACAGCGGGTCACATAATTATCTTAAGTTTAATTGGATTGATATTTATACTTGAAAGTGCTGGAGTTGCCGGGATCTCGGTTCCTTTCGCTCTTTTCATTACAATACTGGAATTGCTAGTAGCATTCCTTCAAGCGTTTATTTTTACAATGCTGTCAGCCTTATTTATCGGGATGGCGGTAGCGGAACATGAACATCATTAATTTTAATTTTTTAATTCTATTATTATGGAGTATTTACACATTGGACTTGCAGCTTTAGGAGCTGGATTAGCAGTTGTTGGAGCCGCTATTGGCGTTGGTAAAATTGGCGGTGCCGCAATGGACGCTATTGCCCGTCAGCCAGAGGCTTCTGGAAAAATCCAGACAGCAATGATTATTGCTGCTGCTCTTGTAGAGGGAGTTGCCCTTTTTGGAGTTGTAGCTGCATTGCTAGGGGTGCTTACTACACCGGCTTAGTCCTAAAATTTAAAAATCTGTTCGTAACGGTTGGTTGCGAACAGATTTATTCTATTGAATGAATAAGTAAAATATTATATAAATATAAAATTATGGATTTAATTACTCCGGAAGTTGGTCTTATTTTTTGGCAAACCATCGTATTTTTAGTTCTGATGCTTGTTCTTGCTAAATTCGCCTGGAAGCCAATTCTTGGTGCGGTAAAGAGCCGTGAAGAATCTATTAACGAGGCTCTTGCTTCTGCTGAAGATGCTCGTAAGGAAATGCAAAACCTTAAAGCAGATAATGAAAAATTATTGCAGGAAGCTCGAGTTGAAAGGGATGAAATTCTTAAAGAAGCACGCCAGTTGAAGGAGAAGATGATCGCTGAAGCTGAATCAGATGCGCAGCAAAAAGCAGATAGAATTGTTGCTAAAGCTAAAGAAAGTATCGAGACTGAAAAACGCGCTGCAATGGCCGATATCAAAAACCAGGTAGCTACACTTTCTATAGAAATTGCTGAAAAGGTAATTGGAAAGGAATTGTCTACCGAAGAGAAACAACATCAAATGATAGAGAAGATGTTGAATGACGCTACCTTAAACTAAATATAATGAAAGGAACTAGGGCAGCACAACGTTATGCTAAAGCGATCTTAGACTTGGCAATTGAGAAAAATTCTGCAGACACTGTTTTTACTGAAATGCAGCAGATTTCTCAAACTATCGCAAAGAGCGAAGATCTTGCGGATATGGTTAAAAGTCCGGTTGTAAATGGGGTTGTTAAAAAGGCCAGTTTAAAGGAGATCTTTAAAAATGCAGGAGACATTACCCAGGGCGCCTTTGATGTGCTTATAGAGAATGGAAGAATTAATATTTTAGGTCTTGTGGCGAGAAATTATATCCTTCGTTACAACTCATTAAATAAATCTCAGGAAGCTGTGGTAACTTCAGTTGTTCCTTTAACGGCTGAACTGGAAGAAAAGGTTTTAGCGAAAGTCAAAGAATTAACTGGCAGTGGTGCTAAAATAAAAAATGTTATCAATAAGGATATTATAGGAGGTTTTATTTTAAGAGTGGGTGATTTGCAATATGACGCCAGTGTAGCTCGAAATCTCAATAGATTAAAAAGAGAGTTAAAGAACAACTCTTATATTTCATCTATATAAAATTAGCGGTCATTAATAGGTAATGGCTTTGATTTTTATAAAACGCCCGTTATGGGTTTTTAAAAATTTAATAAAAACAGTCACTGGATTAACGTGGCATTTTATCTTAAATAATTATGGCAGAAGTAAATCCTGCTGAAGTATCAGCAATATTAAAGAAACAATTATCAGGTTTTGAAAGTGGAGCCTCTTTAGACGAGGTGGGAACTGTATTAACTGTAGGTGATGGTATCGCCAATGTGTACGGTTTAGCCAACGCGCAATATGGAGAATTGGTTCAGTTTGAAAGCGGTCTTGAAGGAATGGTGCTAAACCTTGAGGAAGACAATGTGGGTATCGTTTTACTAGGACCTTCTAAGAAAGTTAAAGAAGGATCTGTAGTTAAAAGAACCGAAAGAATTGCATCTATTAATGTTGGTGAGGGTATAGTAGGTCGAGTAGTAGATACTTTAGGCCAGCCCATAGACGGTAAAGGTGAAATCGAAGGGGAAACTTTTCAGATGCCACTGGAACGTAAAGCACCTGGGGTAATTTACCGTCAACCGGTAAGCGAACCATTGCAAACAGGGATCAAGTCTATTGATGCGATGGTTCCTGTAGGTAGAGGACAGCGTGAGCTTGTAATTGGTGACCGTCAAACTGGTAAAACTACCGTGTGTATCGATACCATTCTTAACCAGAAAGAATTTTATGATGCAGGGAAACCTGTACATTGTATATATGTTGCCATTGGGCAAAAAGCTTCAACCGTTGCTGGTATAGCAAAAGTACTAGAAGATAAAGGTGCTTTGGCCTATACTACCATTGTTGCTGCAAACGCATCAGACCCTGCTCCAATGCAGGTATATGCCCCATTTGCAGGTGCAGCCATTGGTGAATATTTTAGGGATACTGGTCGTCCGGCTTTGATTATCTACGATGATCTTTCCAAGCAAGCAGTAGCTTACCGTGAGGTTTCTCTGCTTTTACGTCGACCACCGGGACGTGAAGCATATCCTGGAGATGTTTTTTTCCTACACTCAAGATTATTAGAGCGTGCAGCCAAGGTTATTAATAATGACGATATTGCACAAAGTATGAACGATCTTCCTGAATCCCTAAAAGGTAAAATAAAAGGAGGAGGTTCTTTAACTGCGCTTCCGATTATTGAAACTCAGGCAGGAGACGTTTCCGCATATATCCCAACCAACGTTATTTCCATTACTGATGGACAGATCTTCCTTACTTCGGATTTATTTAATTCCGGGGTTCGTCCTGCAATTGATGTTGGTATTTCAGTATCTCGTGTGGGTGGTTCAGCGCAAATTAAATCGATGAAAAAAGTTGCCGGTACTTTGAAATTAGACCAGGCCCAATACCGTGAACTAGAGGCCTTTGCTAAGTTCGGTTCAGATCTTGATCCAACAACTTTAAGAGTTATTCAAAAAGGAAAGCGTAACGTAGAAATCCTTAAGCAGGCTGAAAACGATCCTTACCCGGTAGAAGACCAGATTGCAATAATTTATGCAGGCTCTAAAAACCTTTTAAAAGACGTTCCGGTAGAAAAGGTTAAAGAATTTGAAAGAGACTATCTTGAATTTCTTAACACGAAACATCGAGACGTCTTGGATACGCTAAAAGCTGGTAAATTAACCGACGAAGTTACAGATACATTGGTTTCCGTAGCAAAGGAGCTTTCAGCTAAATATAAAAAGTAAGAGGTGGTCATTCCCGCCTTTGCGGAAATTTCATAATAAACCTATGGCAAACTTAAAAGAATTACGTAGCAGGATTACTTCGGTATCATCGACGATGCAAATCACCAGTGCCATGAAAATGGTATCTGCGGCAAAGTTGAGCCGGGCGCAGGACGCCATTACGCAGATGAGGCCTTATTCCGAAAAATTAACTCAACTGTTACAGGATTTAAGTGCAACCCTGGATGATGATACTAGTAGTAAATTTGCTGAAGACCGGGAAGTTAAAAACGTATTGGTTGTTGCTATTTCATCAAATAAAGGGCTTGCAGGTGCTTTTAACACCAATATTGTAAAAGGTGTTAAATACAAAGCTAAAAATGATTACAAGTCCAACAATTTAGCGCTTTATACACTTGGTAAAAAAGCTAATGATGTACTTAAGAAAGACTACGAAGTTTATAAAAATAACAATGCAATCTATGATGAACTTACGTTTGAAAACGTTTCAGAGATCGCTGAAGAATTAATGCAGTTATTCTTAGACGAAAAATATGATAAAATTATTTTAGTTTATAACCAGTTTAAGAATGCGGCTACTCAATTTGTGCAACATGAGCAGTTTTTACCAATAGAACAGTTTGAAACTGCAGAAGAAAAACAACTGGATTATCTTTTCGAGCCTTCCAAGATTGAGATTGTAAAGGAACTTATTCCTAAGTCTTTAAAAATGCAGTTATTTAAGGCCCTTCGAGATTCGTTTGCTTCAGAGCACGGTGCCCGAATGACGGCTATGCATAAAGCCACCGATAACGCTAAAGAGCTTAGAGACGATCTGAAATTGTCCTATAATAAGGCAAGACAGGCTTCTATTACCAATGAAATTCTGGAAATTGTTGGTGGTGCTGAAGCACTAAATGGATAAATCATTTAATAATATTCCGGAAGTAATTCCGTTCTAAAGACCCGTAAGTTAACTACGGGTTTTTTATTTGGTATGCGTTTTGTTTTTGTACTTTTAAACAACAAAATTTCTATTGAAAGCCCATAATGGGCATTTGGTTAAAAGGTTAATGCCAACAGCCACAATTAATAAAGTGAATATTAAATTTATATAGATGAAAAATTTTCTTTTCTTTTCCAGCCTCCTATTGGTTTTAAGTATTGTAACTGGTTGCGGTAGCAATAAAGAATTGCAGGAACGAGCTCCAGCACAGTTTCAGGATATTTATTATACACAGGGTGAAAATGGGTTAGATCTCCACATTCCCGTTGCGGCTATTCAGGATAATCGTATAAACCTGAAAAGCGTTTATTTTAGAGGAATGAAATCTCCCCTGATTCAGGATAGCGAGCAAACCAATCTTTTTACTGCTAATTTCAGTACTGCCAATGGGATGCATATAATGAGTTCTGATCCTACTGAGGAAAACAAAAACAGGGTTCCACAGAAAGCTGAGAAAGTACCGTTTGAGATTGAAGACGATGAAGCTATTCTTGTTTTTTCGCAAAACGACAAAACCAAATATTACAAATTAACAGGAATAGAAGAGAAAAACTAAGCCTTAAATCTAATTTACCTTCCTGTTGAGTACCTTCAAGAAACTCTTTCAGCAAACATTCATCTACGGCCTCGCCACGGTGTTGCCGCGTATGCTGAATGTTATCATGATTCCACTTTACACATACGTTTTACCCAGAGAGGAATATGGCGAAGTTTCAATAATCTTCGCCTATTTTGTATTTTTTAATGTCATCCTGGCTTACGGGATGGAAACTGCCTTTTTTAGGTTTTACAATAAAATGAAGAACAGCAAGGAGGTTTTAAGCACTTCCGGCTGGTCTATTGTTGCTACTTCTTTAGTATTTTTCGCTGCGGCATTTTTAGTGCAGGATTTTATTGCTGAAATCACTAATTTTCCGCTTAGATACATTCAAATCGTTATTTGGATTCTCTTTCTTGACGCTTTGGTGATTATCCCATTTACCTGGTTGCGGGCAACCGAAAAGCCAATGCGTTTTGCAGTAATTAAAATTATTAATGTATCTATAAATCTGGGTCTAAACATTTTCTTCTTATTGTTTTTAAAAGATCTGGCCCAAGAAAATTCAGTTTTTCAAAGTATTTATGTACCAGATTTTGAGATCAGTTATATCTTTATTTCCAACCTGGTGGCCAGCGGTGTTACGCTTTTGATGATGCTGCCTTTCTATTTTAAAATAGATTTCAGCTTTAATAGCAAGCTTTGGAAATCTATGATGTCTTATGCGTTTCCAGTCTTGATCGCCGGACTTGCTTTTTCGATAAACGAAGTTTTCGACAGGCTCATGCTGGATTACCTGCTTCCGAAAGATATAGCTCGCGAGGAGATTGGAGCCTACGCTGCCTGCTATAAATTAGCCTTGTTTATGACCCTTTTTGCAACGGCCTTTAGATTGGGTATAGAACCTTTTTTCTTTAGCCATGCCGATGCAAAAAATGCCCGGGAAACCTATGCGATAATCACCAAGTATTTTGTAGTTTTTGGAAGTTTTATCCTGGTAGCGGTGATCGTTTTTATAGATCTTTTAAAAGAACTTTTAATTCAGAATAATTCTTATTGGGAAGCGATGCATATTGTGCCACTCATTCTGTTGGCAAACTTGTTCCTGGGAATTTATCATAATCTTTCGGTTTGGTATAAAATAACAGATAGAACCCGTTTTGGCGCCTATATCTCAGTTGTTGGCGCTTTATTTACCCTGGCACTCAATATTCTGCTTATTCCATTTATTAGTTATACCGGTTCCGCGATCGCAACTTTAGTGGCTTACGGGGTGATGATGCTGCTTTCTTATTTCTACGGAAGAAAATATTATCCCATTCCTTATAACCTTAAAAAAATAAGCGGCTATTTAGTGCTGTCCGTCTTATTTTCGGTATTTTCATTTTATGTTTTCCGCGGAAATTATTTCGTGGGAATAAGCTTATTAATCATCTTTCTTGGAACGGTATATGTTTCTGAAAGAAAACAACTTATACAAATCTTACAATCTTAACTATGCAAGTAAAGATCATCAATAAATCGGCACATAAAGTGCCACATTATGAAACTGAAGCTTCAGCAGGAATGGACCTTCGAGCCAATATTTCCGAAGCTATTACGTTAAAACCTTTAGAACGCACCATTGTAAAAACCGGACTTTTTATTGAGCTTCCCGTAGGCTACGAAGCGCAGGTGAGACCAAGAAGTGGCCTTGCAGCTAAAAAGGGAATCACTGTTTTAAATGCTCCCGGCACCATTGATGCCGATTACCGCGGGGAAATCGGGGTTATTTTAGTGAATTTATCTAACGATGAATTTACCATAGAAAACGGCGAACGCATTGCTCAATTGGTCATTGCTAAACACGAACATATTTCCTGGAAGGAAGTTGAGGTGTTAGAGGAAACCATTCGTGGCGTCGGCGGTTTTGGAAGTACCGGAAATAAGTAAAAATATAGTTTAACCAGTTGTAACTGGTTGTGCGGAAAATTAATATGAACAGAAGGTTCTCGATATACAAAGGAATCATAAATTTAACCTATGAAAATTATAGTACCTATGGCGGGTCGTGGTTCACGACTTCGTCCTCATACCTTAACCATACCAAAACCTTTAATTCCCGTTGCGGGAAAACCAATCGTGCATCGCTTGGTAGAGGATATTGCAAAAGTGTTGGATCAGCCCATAGATGAGATTGCTTTTATTCTTGGCGATCCGGCATTTTTTGGGGATGACGTGGTAGAGAGTTTAAAAGACTTGGCAAAAAGCCTAAATGCAAAGGCTTCCATCTACCGTCAGGATCAACCATTGGGAACCGGTCACGCCATTATGAGCGCAAAAGAATCACTTTCAGGCCCCGCCGTGGTCGCATATGCCGATACATTGATAAAAGCCGATTTTAAACTGGATAAAGATGCTGATGGGGTGATCTGGACCAAAAAAGTGGACAATCCCGAAGCCTTTGGAGTTGTAAACCTTAACGAAAAAGATGAGATTATAGAACTGGTTGAGAAACCCACAGAATTTGTAAGCGACCAGGCGGTTATTGGAATTTACTATTTTAAAGATATCGCTGTTTTAAAGAGAAAACTTGAGGAAGTGCTGGATGAAAATTTAATGCACGGGGGGGAATACCAAATCAATGACGGTATTAAAAAAATGATGGCCGAAGGCAGGATTTTTAAAACCGGGACAGTAGATGAATGGATGGATTGCGGAAATAAAAATGTTACCGTAGAAACAAATAGCCGAATGCTGAATTTTCTTCATCAGGATGGGGTAAAATTGATTTCAAATTCTGTGAAAATCACTAATTCTGAAATCACCGAACCTTGTTATATAGGTGAAAATGTAGAATTGTTAAACGCGAAAATCGGTCCTAATGTTTCAGTTGGAGATGGCACAAAAATCACCGATTCTGAATTAAAGAACAGTTTAATTCAGACCTTTGCTGAGGTGAGAAACGCAAAGCTTGATAATGCGATGATTGGTAATTTTGCGAAATTTAATGGGGAATTTACCCAAATTAGTATTGGCGATTATTCAACTTTGGAATAGATTTCACAGAGGCTGATTGAATTCTTTTTTGATCAGCCCTTATTTAAAGGTTCTCCTGTATTGATTTATATGAAAAATTGCATCTTCATAGTTATATTACTTTTTGGAGTATTATTTATATTTCAGAGTAGTTTTGCTCAGGAAAAGGAGCTTATGCTTAAAGATGTGAATAAGGATGACCTGGGAAATGTTACCGATGAATTTCAGGAGTATTTTTTCGAGGCATTAAAACAAAAGGGCATTGAGAATTATGAAAAAGCTTTGGATGCTTTAGAGCAATGCAAAAAACTGGAATTGAATAATCCAGTGGTATATTTTGAAATGGCCAGAAATTACAATGAATTAGAGAAATATGAGGAGGCCATAGCAAATCTTGAAAAAGCTCACCAATTAGCTCCGGAAAGAGAAGATATTTTAAATCAACTATACAGGAACTACACCCAGGCGAAGGATTATGAAAATTCTATAGCAACTTTGAAAAAATTGCTACAATTTGATGAGAAATACAAAGAAAAGCTCGGGAATATTTACCTTTTGGATCTTCAATACGAGGAAGCACTTCAGATAATTGACCAATTGGATGCTGATAAAGGTCCAAGTTCTTACCGAAATAAATTGCGGCGACAAATTTATGCTCGCACAGGGAACACGGCAGCGCAAATAAAAAATCTTGAAAGGAGCATTTCTATAAATCCTGAAAGTGAACAAAATTACCTGGATCTCATTTATATCTACAGCGATATGGGGGATCATCAAAAAGCCTATCTTACAGCTTTAGACCTACTGGAGGCCAATCCTGGATCAACATTGGTTCATCTGGCGCTTTATAAATTTTATCTTGATAGAGAGGAGCCAGATCAAGCTGTAAATTCTATGAAAGTCGTTTTTGAAAGTGAAGAAATTGATCCTGAATCAAAATTTAAAGTCCTTAATGATTTTCTGCTTTTTGTAGATAGTAATCCTGACTATGAAGACGATTTAATGCAGGTGAGTAAAATGCTTAGTAAACGTGAAAATGCTCCAAAACTCTACAGGCAATTGGGGCAGTATTACTTGAATCGTGGGGAAAAGGAAAACGCTTTAAGTTTTTTTGAAACAGGTTTAAAAAAAGAAACAAATGATTTTCAGTTGGTAAAAAATACTATTTTACTTCAATTAGAGTTAGAAAAGAATGAAAAGGCCCGGGATTTGAGTAAGGAAATGTTAGAAGTGTTTCCTGCGCAGCCTGTTTTGTTCTTACTGCAGGGGATTGCTTTAAATCAACTGAAAGAATATAATGAAGCAATTGAAATACTTACATTTGGGCTTGATTATTTAATAAATAATCCGAGGATGGAAGTGGATTTTTATACGCAGCTAAGCAAAGCACATGCTGCATTGGGTGAGAAAGAAGAAGCATCTGATTTTTCCCATAAGGTCGAATCAATAATTAAAGAATTAGAATAAATGTACAGAAAGATTTTAGGTTTAGTATTGCTAAGCCTTTTTATTGTTTCCTGCGGAAGCCGAAAAGGTGTAAAAGGAATTGCAACTAAAAATGCTGAAGCTGCCAATATTATTAATAAACATTACCAAAACGAGGTAGATTTTAATACCTTAACTGGTAAATTAAAAACGGTTTATCAAAGTGAAGACCGAACACAATCGGTGAACCTGAGTTTTAGAATGAAGAAAGATACCGCTATTTGGATGAGCGCTTCAGTTTTAGGCTTTCCGGTTGCTAAGGCTTATATCACCCCTTCACGTGTAAGCTATTATGAAAAGGTTAGCCAAACTTATTTTGATGGGGATTTTAGGTTATTGAGTGATTTATTAGGTACGCCACTAGATTTCCAAAAATTGCAGAATTTATTGATTGGTCAGGCAATTTATGATTTACGGGAAGAAGAATATGAGTTTTCTCAGACTGCAAAAGGATTTCAGTTCATGCCCTCTGAGGAAGGATTAATTAAAAAAATGTTTCTGTTGAACCCTAAGACATTTATGACCTCTGCACAGCAGCTGGCCCAAGCGGAAAACAATAAAAGTGTAACGGTAACCTATTCCGACTATCAGGAGGTAGAGGGAAGGATTTTTCCGGAAGAAATAAGTATAATTGCCAATGAGTCAGGGAATAGTACAAGAATCGAACTCACCTATCGCTCATTGGAATTTAATCCTGGGGAATTAAGTTTTCCATTCGATATTCCATCAGGCTATGAAGAAATTAGTTTATAATGAAGTTTAGGTATTTTTCTAGAATTTTAATTTGTACCAGCTTTTTACTAATGTCAGCTGGAGATCTGTTTGCTCAAACAACCCGAGAGACACTTGAAAAAAAGCGTTTGGAACTTCGTAATGAAATCAGAAGAATTAACGAGTTAAGAAGTAATAACAAGCAAAGAGAACGGTCTGTCTTAGGTCAGGTAGAAGATTTGGACCAGCAAATAAGAAGCACCGAAAATTTAATAAAAATCACCAATCAACAGGCTAATCTTTTAACGAATCAGATTAGCGCTAATACCAATAAAATATCTCGTCTTAGAGAAGAATTGGAACAGCTGAAGGAGGATTATGCAAGAATGATTCAAAAATCCTATAAAAGCAAATCTACCCAGAGCAGAATAATGTTTTTGCTTTCTTCAGAAAACTTCTTACAGGCTTATAAACGCTTACAGTATATGAAACAATATACGAATTATCGTAAGCAACAAGGGGATGAGATTAAGCTGAAAACTATAGAGCTTCAGCAACTTAACGCTGATCTTGCAGACCAAAAGGAGACCAAGGATAAACTTATTGCCGAGAACCGTCAAACCCGGGCCCAATTAGAGAAGAATAAACAGGCGCAACAAGAATTAATGCAGAGTATAAGAAATAAAGAGGGTGAATTTGCGGCACAGATTAGGCAAAAACAGGAAGAAATAAATAAAATAGACGCTCAAATTGAAAGAATGATTCGAGAATCTATTGTTAAATCTAACGAAGAAAGTGGTTCTACAGAAAGAGATGTCTATGAATTAACTCCTGCGGCTAAAGCTCTTGCAGCCGATTTTGTTAAGAATAAAGGGAATTTGCCCTGGCCAGTAAGATCGGGTGTTGTGACTTCACGTTTTGGCAGGCAACCGCACCCGGTGGTAAAATCCATTAGTATAAACAATAATGGTGTTAATATTGACACCGATCCCGGTGGAAAAGCTCGCGCTGTTTTTAATGGAACGGTAAGTGAAGTGCAGGTTTTAAAAGGTGCTAATAAGGCTGTAATGGTTAGGCACGGAGATTATATCACCATTTACGATAATCTTGATCGTGTATATGTTCGAAAAGGAGATGTTGTGAACACGGGACAGGAACTTGGAGAGGTGGCTACCAGCCGCACTACAGGGAAAACCACATTACACTTTTTAGTATATAAAAACATGCAGAAAATGGATCCTGCAGACTGGATCCTGGAAATGTAACCTACTCACGCAACCTTTTAGCAATTTTTGCATCTTACTATAAGAACCTCTTTTTTAAAACACATATGAAAAAAGTGTTACTTCTTCTTAGTTTTGTTGTTTTTGTCGGTTGCTTCGATCATAGTGTTTCAGTGGTTGACAACAAAAGAATACTGGTTTCGGGAAATATTCTTGACACAGAAAACACTGCTTTAGAAAATATAAATGTCACCGCCTCCGGATCAGAGTATACTATTTTGGACGCCCGGGCACAGGAGATTTTGGGTAAAAGTTCTACCAATGCTGCCGGGCAGTTTTCATTTATAAGCCTAGACACCGATAATAGTTTTTATGGTATAAGTGTAAACCATCCTGATCACGAGACCTATCGGGAAGGATATGCAACGCTTCACTTTGTTGATTCCATAGGAACGCGCGGGAATTCTTTTGAACTTGTAAATATCCGACTGCCAAGCATTCAGGGATTTGAGCTGAAAATGAAAAATACTTCAGGGAGTACCGATACATTGTTTTATGGACTTTCCTATTCGAATCCTGAATATTATAGAAAACTTAATGAAAATTCATTTGTGGAAAATCCGTATAATTTTCAAAGTGAAATAGAATACACTGATCGGTTGCTGCCTGGTAGTATTGAAAAGATTATTCCCTTTAGAACTTTGGAAAATAGCCAGTTTCAGTTTAAATATAAATTTAGTGCCGAGGCGGTTTATGATACGATAAATGTTGAAATAACTCCTGAAAACACGGTTTATGAATTCAACTATTAAACTCTCCTTACTTGTGGTCTTTTTTCCACTTTTTCTCTCTGCGCAAGATAGTATTTCGGACCCTCACAGAAATCAATATGTTACAACGGATCCTGAAACAGTATTTTTCGTAGGAGAATTTTTTAGAGGTTATAGTGTGAATAATTCCAGCTGGGAAAATTATTCTAAGTTGGGTTTTGCAGTGGATTTTAATTGGTTTGTGTTTCCATTTTTAACCATTGGTGGTCAATATAGTCTTATGGGCGGGAATTTGAAAGGGGAGGATATAAGTAATACAGGAGCAGTCAAAGGTGTTACTACTCATTACCTAGGGCTTCACCTTGGTTATTATCATGCCTTTAATCGCGAATGGAACTTACATAGCCTTGCAGGTTTTGGTACAGTACAAAACGGAAACAGATCCCCAGATTCCCGTTTTACCGAAGATGGAAACAGTTTAATGTTGCAAAGTGCTATAGGATACCGATTTGATAGAACTGCAAGCATCTTTTTAAAAGCAACGCTACGCTGGGATAGAATGAACATAGAAACTCCCCAGGTTTTAAAAGATTACTTTAACAAACACGGCTTATTGCTAATAGGCTTTGGAGTAAGACTTCATTTGCAAAACCCAAATGGTTAAACCTCAAATAATGCTTTAAGCTCAGTGGCTTCGTTCGGTTTCATTTTGCCGGCAAGTACAAGGCTAAGCTGTTTTCTTCTTAATGCGGCTTGGTAGCGTTCTTTTTCAAGCTCTGTTTCTGGTGCTAAAGGTGGTACTGCTACAGGGGCGCCGGTTTCATCAACAGCAACAAAAGTATAAATGGCTTCGTTGGCTTTAGACCGGTTTCCGCTTTCACGGTCTTCCACCCATACATCGATAAAGATTTCCATAGAGGATTTGAATGCACGAGAAACTGCAGCTTCTACCGTAACGACACTTCCTAATGGAACAGCTTTATTAAAAGCTACGTGGTTTACCGAGGCGGTAACCACAATTCGACGGCTGTGCCTTCTGGCTGCAATGCTTGCAGCACGATCCATTCGTGCCAGTAATTCTCCCCCAAATAAATTATTGAGTGGATTTGTTTCACTAGGTAAAACCAAATCTGTTAAAGTCGTTCTGGATTCTTTTGGATGTTTTGCTTGCATTTCGCCAATTTTGGGCAAAAATAGGGAGCTTTGAGCAATTTGAAGCCTAAAAAACTATTAAAGTTCTTGTACCAATAACCAGGCAGCTTCGTTAAAAGATTTCACCTTTCGTAACATTTTTAAGGCGTCACGTCTTTTTTCATGACTTTCATAAACAACCTGGTGTAAACCATATTTGTTCTCCCCAAGAAGGTGCGCTTTAAAGCCCTCATTTCTAAGTTCGGCTACTTTTGTTTTTGCGTTTTCTTCTACTCGATATGCGCCGGCAACAATGTGATAATTTCCGGTTTGCTTAGCTACTTTGAAGGTAATGGCCGGTAAAGGATTGTCAATTACAAAAGTTGCTCTTTGAAGTTGTTCCTGAAGCTGCTCCTGAGCTTGTTGTTGTTCAGCAATATTATGTTCAGAAACCTGGCTGCTGTATATGTTTAATCCCATAAATCCCGAAATACCCAAAGCGACAAGTCCTATAGCGGCATATTTAAGGTAAGCGGGCGATTTTCTTTTTTCAGGAGTAAAAAGTATTGGTGCTTTTTCGTCCAGTTCTTCAACTTGTTTCTTATAGGTTTCGCGATTTATTTCCGAAGTTTTAAAGCTATCCAGTCCAAAGGAATCTGTCAGATAATTTATTTGGCTAAATGGTTCAAACTGAAGTTTTTCCTCCACAAAAAATAAACGACCGATATTTTCGAACTCAACCTTACCATCTTCTTTAAGAGATTTTTCCAATTTCGACACAAACTCAGCGATCATATTCACCGCAGTGGTGTAAGATTCTTTCTGGGCGGAAGCGATGTAGTTTGCTAGAAGCCCATCATTTTTTTTCAGTTGCGAATTAAAGGAAACTATCTTTTTTGGCGGATAAAAAGTTTCGGTTTCTTTGTCTATGTAAGCCGGTTCTTTTTGGGAAAGAAATGCCCCAAACCCGGGTAATATTACGCATTCGTAACGATAAAGTAAGTCCTGGATGTAGTTAGCTATCTTCATTGCCGCAAAAATAAGAGGTTATTTTAATCTTTTTAAAGTTACCTAAAGAAAATTTATTAACAAACCTTTTCTCAGTAATTTTAACGCAAATCAACCCAATACCTGTAATGGTAAATCTTTTCAAAACTACATCTTTACTATTGGGAAGGTAGGATAATCAAGTTTCCCATTGTAATAGAAAGCTAAAAATCAGCTAGACGAAAATTCCGTACAATAAAACTTGGATTCCTATTAAAATGCGATTCTTTTATTATTATGGGAAATGCTTGCTGAGGTAATTAATTTAATATCCAACTTTCTTCCTAACTCTATTTATAACATTATTAGCTACACTCCTGGCTTTTTCGGCACCCACTTCCAGGGCTTTATCTATTTCTTCCAGGTTATTCATATAATAATCATATTTTGTACGAGGTGTTTCAAACTTCTCTTTAAGCACTTCATATAGGTCTTGTTTGGCGTGTCCATAACCATACCCTCCTGCTTCATAGTTTCTGCGCATTTCTGCTATTTGTGCTCCTGTAGCTACTAGATTGTATAATGCGAAAACGTTACAGGTATCAGGATTTTTAGGTTCTTCCAAAGCCTTGCTGTCAGTCTCAATGGCCATAATTTGTTTCCGAAGTTTTTTATCGTTAACAAATAAGTTTATGGTATTGCCTTTAGACTTACTCATTTTAGCACCATCGGTTCCAGGAACATACATGGTGTTTTTTTGAACTTTTGCCGTCGGGATCACAAAAGTCTCACCCATTTTCGAATGAAAACGAGAAACCACATCGCGAGTAATTTCCAAATGCTGAAGTTGGTCTTTCCCTACTGGTACGATTTCGGCATCATAAAGTAATATATCTGCCGCCATTAACATCGGGTAAGTGAAAAGTCCAGCATTTATATCCTCTAATCTATCTGATTTATCCTTAAAGGAATGCGCCAGGGTAAGACGCTGATAAGGAAAGAAGCAGCTCAAATACCACGAAAGCTCAGCAGTTTGCGGAATATCACTTTGGCGGTAAAAAACGGTCTTTTCTATATCTATTCCACAGGCCAGCCAGGTTGCCGCCACAGAATAAGTATTGTTTCTTAAGGTTTGAGCATCTTTTATTTGGGTTAATGAATGCATATCAGCAATAAAAATAAAAGAATCGTTCTCCGGGGTATTGGCCATTTCTATAGCCGGTAAAATCGCTCCTAATAAATTTCCTAAGTGTGGAGTTCCTGTGCTTTGTACTCCTGTAAGAATTCTGGACATCAGCTTTTTCGGTTTTTGTGCAAAGGTACTTTTTTTAAGGAATTCCCTCAGTTCAATTTAGTACTTTTGATTTCTATGCGCATCCTACGGTCAATATTTACTATATTATGGAGAATTTGGTTTTATATACTGCTTATAATTCCGATTTTGGTAATGTTTCCAGTACTTGTGGTATTTTCCTCTGCCGAAAGACTTTATCCTAAATATTATGTTTGCGCGCGAATTTGGGCAAAATGTATTTTATTCGGAATGGGTTTTTACCCTGAGATCAATAGGATGCAGCAACTCGATCCAAAAAAGAACTATATGTTGGTGGCCAACCACACTTCCATGATAGACATTATGATGATGCTTGTGATTATTAAGCAACCCTTTATATTTGTTGGGAAAAAGGAACTGGCCAGGATACCAATATTTGGTTTTTTCTACCGGAAAACAAATATTACCGTAGATAGAAATTGCGCAAAAAGCAAGCAAGATGTGGTCCCAGAAGCGCGCAGAAGATTGGATATGGGAGAAAGTATTTGCATTTTTCCCGAAGGAGGTGTGCCTTCCGACAGGTCTTTAGTTTTAGACTCTTTTAAAGACGGTGCTTTTAGATTGGCAATTGCCCACCATATTCCCATAGTGCCTATTACTTTTTATGATAATAAAAAACGGTTTTCCTATAAATTTGTTTCAGGTGGTCCAGGAAAACTTCGTGTGAAAATCCACGAATTTATTAGTACAGAAAGAATGCAGTCTGGAGATAGAAAAGATTTAAAAAACCGGACTCGGCAAACAATTCTCAAAGAACTATCTGAAGACTTGGAAAGAAAAAATCCTCAAATTTAAATTTTCTGAAGTGTTTCACTATTTATTAAAAATTAAAACTTATCCCAGAATATAGGCCGAAATAAAATGGTTTGACACCGGGAGCATCCCTGAATGTATCAAGTTGATATTTAAAAATAGGTTCCAAATTCAGTTGAAAACTATCGGTTAATTTATAATCTAGCCCCACACCAATATTAGTACTAAAGCTCACTTTATTAATATTATTGGCTTCGCCAATCCTTGTATTTTGATTATTTGTATTTACTTGAATGCTATTTTCATCTAAAAATAAGCTGCTTCCCCCAGCAATTAAATTAAGTCCTATTTTTTTATCTATAAGACTGTATTCAATTTCTAAAGGAATTTCAATAAACCCAAATTGCTGATTGATCGCTCCTGGTAATGATGTTGTATTTGAGGTGAACGCTGAATTATTAAGCGGATCTGAATCCATAGGAAGCCCTGACGGTGCCGCATTGTCAAGTTGGACAGTATTTCTATCTGACTCATAATTAATCGAACTGATATTATCTGGATTAATCGAGGCAGTAAAAACAATACCTTCTACATTATAACTCATGCCGACCTTAGAAATTCCACTTCTAATCTTAATTTTGTCTGAAATAGCATAAGCTAAATTTAATCCATAGGCCATACTAACTTGTGAGCTGGTGCTATTACCTGCGAATTGAGGGGCTATCGCACTTCCACTACCCATATTATCGTAAAAAACAGGAGCGGCAAAAGTGCTTAGACTTAAATTCTTTTTTGAAGCTTCAGTAATAAAATTTTCGTCCTTTTCCCGGTTTTTTTCTGCTCGAATTTGTGCCAATTGTTCGGCAACTTCTAGGCTATCTTTGATTGAAAGCTGGTTCTCTTCTTTAAATTTATCGGTCTTGTTTTTTGCAATCGCCTTAAATTTCTGTTTGTTTTTTGAATTGATGAAATCCTGATGTTGAATTTTTTCCTTTTCAGAATTCTGATGATCTACCTTGTCTATAGATGAATATTGTTCTCCTGAATTAATGTTATTTTGGCGACCGGTAATTTCTTTTTTAGCTGAATCGGCTACATTTTTTTCGCTTTTAGAATTTGTATTTCCCAAAGCTATAGCTGTAGTGTTATTAGTTGAGGAAGCTTTAGTATCTTGAGGAGATGAATATATTTCTTCATTAAAATTTCTCAATATTTTTGAAGCCTTTATAAACTGTTCGTTATTTTTAATTTCGGGAAATGTTATATGAGGCTTTGCGCTTTCCTTAATTTCAAAAACTACTTGTGTATTGGGGAAATTATTTTCGGTGAAAAAGTAACCACCCAGTATTATAGCTAAGACTGCGGCCACACCTCCAACTCTAAACCAAAAAGGAACTATAAAAGGTTTTTTACGGTCTTTCTCCTGTAATTTTTCGGCAATATTATTCCATAACTCAGGTCTAGGTTCGGGGGTGAAATCTCTAAATTTTTCCTGGTATAGCCGGTCTATGTTCTTTCTGTCTTTCATAACGATTGCACCTTATTATCATTGAGGTAATTTTCTATTTTGCCTTTCAAAATATGCCTGGCGCGTGCCAAATTTGATTTTGAACTCCCCACACTTATATTCAGCATTTCTGCGATTTCTTTATGTGAAAATCCGTCTAGGGCATAGAGATTAAAAATTTGCCGGTAGCGTTCCGGTAAATCCTGAATGGTTTTTAATAGAATATCTGCATCAATTTCATCATCATCAATTTCAATTTCTGGGTCTTCCAAAAGATTTTCATTAATGATCTCAAAATACTTTTCTTTACGGTGCTTTTGTAGGGTTGTGTTGATTACAATACGTTTCATCCAGCCTTCAAAAGAACCTTTATCCTCATATTGATCTATTTTGTTAAAAATGGTAATGAAACCGTCCTGCAGGTTGTCTTCAGCCTGCTGGTAGTTATTCGAATATTTAAGGCACAGGCCAAAAAGTTTACCGGAGTACAATCGGTAAAGCTTTTCCTGTGCCCTAATATCCTGTTTTTTACACTGTTGTATGAGTTTTTCTAAACTCACTAACTTGTTTGTTATTCGTTAGTATTCTCTTCTGGGGTTGCTGGTTCCGGCTCCCCTATCGGTACATCAATAATTAAAAACTCTCCTTCTTCATTTTCATCAATCCCTGTAAGTAATTTAAATTGATAGGTGTTATAATCTTCACTCATAATTCTCAAATTTCTAATAGTACGACTATCACTTATCTCACCATCTTCAGGGCATTCGGTAAGATTAGCGTCATAAGAAGTTAATGCAGCGATTTCGATCACAAAAGTAGAGTCATTTTCTTCATCTTTATACTGATTTACATCAAAGGTGTAAAAATCGTGACATGCATTCGGGAGCTGGTAAGTCACCTCTAAATCGTAACTTTCACCTATCTCAAAAAATTCAGGTAAATCGGTATCGGTGATTTCAGCCACTGCAAAATTCACATTTGGACCATCATCCTCAGTACTACAACTGTAAAGGCTTAATGCCACGACCATTAAAAGGGCAATTCTTTTCATTTCTATTTTATCATTTAGGTGTTATCTATTTGATAGATGCAGCTTTGATAAAATGGTTGCGTCCAGAATCATAAAAATCCCTCATTTTAAGGGATTTTTATGATTTGAACCTTTTTAGGCTAAGGTTTTTATTAATTATAATTTAAACCTGAGCCCTTAAGCTTCTTTGGCTAGCTTAATTGCATTCTTAATTTTTTCCTCAAGTTCTTCCATTAAATCCGGATTGTCCTTTAGCAGTATTTTTACCGCATCACGACCCTGGCCTAATTTGGTGTCTTCATAGCTAAACCAAGAACCACTTTTCTTTATGATTTCGTAGTCTACACCTATATCGATAATCTCCCCAATTTTAGAAATCCCCTCGCCGTACATAATGTCAAATTCAGCCATTTTAAAAGGTGGAGCTACTTTATTTTTCACCACTTTTACACGGGTTTTGTTACCCATAACATTGCTGTTGCTGTCCTTTATTTGCGTAGAACGTCTAATGTCTAAACGTACGGAAGCATAAAATTTTAGGGCATTACCACCGGTTGTAGTTTCCGGATTACCAAACATAACTCCAATCTTTTCTCTGAGCTGGTTAATAAATATTACCGTGCAATTGGTTTTACTAATAGAGGAGGTAAGTTTTCTAAGGGCTTGTGACATTAAACGGGCATGTAATCCCATTTTAGAATCTCCCATTTCTCCTTCAATCTCACTTTTTGGTGTAAGTGCCGCAACCGAATCGATTACGATAATATCTATGGCTCCTGAACGGATCAAATTGTCGGTAATCTCCAAGGCCTGTTCACCATTATCGGGTTGTGAAATAATAAGGTTTTCTATATCTACACCCAGTTTTTCAGCATAAAAACGGTCAAAAGCGTGTTCGGCATCAATGAAGGCAGCGATGCCTCCCTTTTGCTGAGCTTCTGCTATTGCATGTAAAGTTAAAGTTGTTTTACCCGAAGATTCAGGACCATAGATTTCAATAACCCTTCCTCTTGGATATCCTCCTACCCCCATCGCTAAATCCAGTCCTAAAGAACCAGTGGAGATGGCATCTATGTCAACTACAGCTTGGTCGCTCATCTTCATAACCGTACCCTTGCCGTAGGTTTTGTCCATTTTATCAAGGGTAAGCTTTAAAGCTTTTAATTTTGCTTCTTTTTCTTTATCGTTGCTCATAATCTGAATAATCTATTTAGAGAGTTGCTAAATTACTATAAGTTTTGTTGCATCACAATTTTATATGCCGGGCTTTTGTATATTTACTTTTCAAGTGAGATTTAAAACAGCTTTCTGGCTGCATTGAAGTGTTTTAAATTTTTTAAAAATATCGTGTTAATTTACTCTAGGCTCTTTGCTTAGTTACAGCAAAAATGCCCTGAGATATCACATTTAAGAGCATTTTTACTTCCTTAAAATTTAAACGTATCTTTGCAAAAAATATCTTTAATCTTAACGTTAGTATAGCATGCAACTGTACAATAAATTAAGCGCTAAAGAAAGGGAAGCACTCATAGATGAAGCGGGTGAAGACCGTTTAACGCTCTCTTTTTATGCTTACGCCAAAATTGGCAATCCACAATTATTTAGGAATCATCTTTATATCGCTTGGGACGCAATGAATGTGTTAGGTCGCATTTATGTAGCCCATGAAGGAATTAATGCGCAGCTTTCATTACCAGCTAAACGATTTGAAGAATTTAAAAATTTTATAGACAACATCTATTTTCTTGAAGGCGTTAGGCTCAATATCGCCATAGAGCATGATGCCAAAGCCTTTTTAAAATTGAAGGTGAAAGTGCGTAACAAAATTGTTGCTGACGGACTTAATGATAATACTTTTGATGTTACCAATAAAGGAGTGCATGTAGATGCCCTAAAATTTAACCAACTCATAAGCGATCCTAATACCATTCTGGTAGATATGCGCAATCATTATGAAAGCGAAATTGGTCATTTTCAAGGTGCCATCACCCCAGACGTAGATACTTTTAGAGATTCTTTACCAATTATAGAAAACAACCTTAAGGCCTATAAGGAAGATAAAAACCTGGTAATGTATTGCACTGGAGGGATTCGTTGTGAAAAAGCTAGCGCATATTACAAACACAAAGGTTTTAAAAATGTCTATCAGTTGGAAGGTGGGATTATTGAATATGCCCGTCAGGTTGAAAAACAAAAACTGGAAAATAAATTTATAGGAAAGAACTTCGTTTTTGACCATCGTCGTTCAGAACAGGTTTCAGAAGAAGTCATTGCACATTGTCACCAATGTGGAAAGCCCTGTGACAAGCATGTAAATTGCGCTAATGAAGCCTGCCATTTGCTTTTTATTCAATGTCAAGAATGTGCCCAGAAGATGAATAATTGCTGTTCTAAAAATTGTATGGAAATTGCTGCTTTGCCATACGAAGAGCAAAAAGCTTTGCGAAAGGGAAAGGGCAATAGCAATAAAATTTTCAAAAAAGGGCGGTCAAAAGTTTTAAAATATAAAAGTTAACACAACGTTCTAAAAGAAGAGTGCCAATTAATATTGGTATATTTACTCTTTTAGAATGTCAATATAAACCTAAAAGTCTACAAAGTAATTTGTATGGCTTACAATATATAAATATTTATGGCTTGTAGCAGTTGCTCAACCAAAGACGGTCAGCCAAAAGGATGCAAAAATAACGGAACCTGTGGTACAGATTCATGCAATAAACTTTCTGTATTCGATTGGCTTTCAAATATGTCCATGCCTAATGGAATAGAACCTTTTAGTTATGTAGAAGTTCGTTTTAAAAACGGAAGAAAACACTTTTTTAAGAATATAGAAAACCTAAGCCTAAGTATGGGGGATGCAGTCGCTGTAGAAGCTTCTCCTGGTCATGATATAGGTATGGTTAGTCTTACCGGAGAATTGGTAAGGGTGCAGATGAAAAAAAAGAAAGTTAAACCCGAGAGCGAAGAAGTACTTAAAATATATAGGAAAGCCACTCAAAAAGATATTGATGTTTGGGAGGAAGTTCGCGGCAGGGAAGAAGCGATCAAGAAAAGAGCCCGTGAGATAGCAATTCGTCTTAATCTTAGTATGAAGATTAGTGATATTGAATTTCAGGGAGATGCTTCTAAAGCTACATTTTATTATACTGCGGACGATCGTGTAGATTTCCGACAGTTAATCAAGGAATTCGCAAGGGAGTTCAATACCCGAATTGAGATGCGCCAAATTGGTTTGCGTCAGGAAGCCGCTCGGCTTGGGGGAATTGGTTCTTGTGGTCGAGAATTGTGTTGTTCCACCTGGCTTACAGATTTTAGATCGGTGAGTACCTCGGCAGCCAGATATCAGCAGTTATCTTTAAATCCGCAAAAATTGGCAGGGCAATGTGGAAAATTGAAATGTTGTCTTAACTACGAGCTCGATTCCTATCTAGAAGCTTTAAAAACATTTCCTCGTACTGATACTAAACTCTTTACCAAAAAAGGAACCGCTGTCTGCCAGAAAATAGACATTTTTAAAGGTATTCTTTGGTATGCCTACGAAGGAGAATGGATGAACTGGCATAAATTGACTGCAGAACAGGCAAATTCGATTATAACCTCAAATCGGAAAAAGGAAGATGTGGGCAGCCTTGAAGAATTCGAAGTTCAACTTCAATTAGAGGAAAAGCCAGATTTCAATAACGTTGTTGGACAAGATAGTTTAACACGTTTTGACAAACCTAAAGGGCAGAATAAAAAACACAAGTCTAAAAAGCGAAAAAAGCGTAAAGGAAAACCTTCTAATAATGCGTAAAGCTGCTGTCTTATTTATTTTTATTGGCGCTATTGTCTTTTCCGTGTCCTGTGATAAAAAGAGGGTGTACGATGAATACAAGCCTATAACGGAAGGTTGGAATAAAGATTCAACTATAGTCTTTAAGCTCGGAAGACTGGATACGGTACAAAATTATAACCTATTTATAAATATTAGAAATAATAAGGATTACAACTACAGTAACCTTTTTTTAATTACCGAAATGCGCTTTCCACAGGGAAAAGTTGTCACTGATACTCTGGAATACGAAATGGCTGCTCCAGATGGAACATGGCTTGGTACGGGTTTTGGTGATGTAAAAGAAAGTAAGCTTTGGTATAAGGAAAATGTAAGTTTTACCGAGCCCGGTGAATACCAAATTGCCATACAACAGGCAATGCGCAAAAACGACGCGGTAGAAGGAATAGAGAGTTTAGAAGGAATTACCCACGTAGGTTTTAGAATAGAAAAAGACCTGCAATAATATTTTATATAAATGGCCAATAAAAATAATAAGCAACAAAAGACTAAAGGCAGTAAGAGGCCCTATATTGTTGGATTTTGGACGGTTTTTGGTATTGGATTGCTATCTGTAGTTTTAATTTTCTTACTGGCAAGCTGGGGCGCTTTTGGTGAAATGCCAGGTTTTGAAGAGCTTGAAAACCCTGAAACCAATCTGGCTACTGAAATCTTTTCCTCTGATGGAGAAACTTTAGGGAAATATTATAGCGAAAACCGTACACCGGTAAAATATGAAGATCTTCCTGAACATTTAGTAGAAGCTCTTGTAGCCACTGAAGACGAACGTTTTTATAAACATGCTGGTATTGATCCTAAAGGTACGGTAAGGGCTGCAGTCTATCTTGGAACCCGGGGTGGCGCTAGCACAATTACTCAACAACTTTCTAAATTGCTATTTACCGAACAGGTTGCGAACAATACATTTGCCAGGATTTTGCAAAAAGTGAAAGAATGGGTTATTGCAACCAGGTTGGAACGCCAATACACCAAGGAAGAAATAATTACCATGTATTTTAATAAATATGATTTTGTGAATCAGGCTGTTGGTGTTCGCTCAGCTTCAAAAATTTATTTTGGAAAAGAAACCAAAGATCTGAATGTACAGGAATCAGCAGTTTTGGTGGCCATGTTGAAAAATGCTTCTTTATATAATCCGTTGCGTCGACCAGATATGGTTAAACAGCGTCGTAATCAGGTTTTTGTTCAAATGAATAAGAATGGATATATTTCTCAACAGGAGAAAGATTCCCTTCAGCAGTTACCTTTAAAGCTTGATTATTCTCCGCAAGGACACGATGAAGGAATTGCAACGTACTTCCGAGTATACCTTCAAGGATTTATGAGAGATTGGATTGAAAAAAATCCAAAGCCTGATGGCACTGAGTATAACCTTTATCGAGATGGATTAAAGATTTACACTAGCATAGATTCTAAAATGCAAGAGTATGCAGAAACTGCTGTAAAAAGGCATATTTCACATCTTCAAAAGGAATTTGACAGGCAAAATGAAAATAATAAAACAGCTCCATTTCGAGATTTAGAGCAAGACCAGATTAATAATATTATTGAAAGCGCTATGCGTCGTTCGGTGCGATGGAAAGCAATGGAGAATGAGGGTAAATCTGAAGAGGAGATTCTGGCATCATTTGACAAGAAAACAGAGATGAGTGTTTTTTCCTGGGATGGAGTAAAAGATACTATTATGACTCCTAGGGATTCAATTTTTTATTATAAAGGATTTTTACAGGCAGGCCTTATGTCAATGAGGCCACAAACTGGAGAGGTAAAGGCCTGGGTTGGAGGAACAAATTTTAAGCATTTTAAATATGATCACGTAAAACAAGGGGAACGTCAGGTAGGTTCTACTTTCAAACCCTTTGTGTATGCCACGGCTATAGACCAGTTAAAACTTTCTCCATGTGATATGATGCCTAAAAACAGGTTTACAATCGAAAAGGGAAAATATGGAAATATGAAAGATTGGTCACCGGAAAATGCTAATGGAGAATATGAAGGTATGCTAAGTTTAAAGAATGCTCTCGCACAATCTGTTAACACTATAACTGCAAGGTTAATAGATAAAACAGGGCCTGAACCTGTAATAGATTTAGTACGAAGACTGGGGGTAGATACAGAAGACTTTTCACGCGGGCCGGCTATTGCGCTGGGTACTGCAGATATGAGCCTTTTTGAGTTGGTTTCCGCATATAGCACCTTTGTAAATGAAGGTGTTTATGTTAAACCTGTGGTGGTAAATAGAATTGAAGACAAGAACGGAACGGTTTTATATCAACATATTCCAGAGACTCGCGATGTTCTTAGTAAAGAGGCTGCTTATGTAACGGTGAACCTTTTAGAAGGTGTTACCCAAAATGGTTCGGGTAGACGTTTACGAGGGACCTACGCTAAAGATTTTGACCATTACAAACGGGGGGTAACAGGCTATCCTTATGATCTTAAGAATCCTATAGCTGGAAAAACCGGAACTACGCAAAATCAGAGTGATGGTTGGTTTATGGGAATGGTACCTAATTTAGTTACTGGAGTTTGGGTAGGTGCAGAAGACCGCGCAGTACATTTTCCCGGTATAACTTATGGGCAGGGGGCTACAATGGCACTACCTATATGGGGAATGTATATGAAGGCACTTTATGCAGATGAAGAACTGGATGTTTCAAAAGGGGATTTTCCTAGACCGGAAAACTTAACTATTCGAGTAGACTGTAATGAAAAGAATAAGGAAAACCAAAGTCAACCTAACAATGTGCCTGAAGAGATTGATTTTTAAGATTCAGTAAAAATCCATCATAATTTTTTAGAAAAATGTAATTTACTGCGCTAAAGGCATTGTAACAGCATTATTATTTTCGTATTTTTCGGTAAAATTAAATACCGATGATTAGAAAAACTGTAGCAAATGTAGAGGAAGCTTTGCAAGGCGTAAAAGATGGTATGACTTTTATGTTGGGAGGTTTTGGCCTTAGTGGGATTCCCGAAAATGCCATTTCAGAACTGGTGCGTCTTAATGTAAAAAACCTTACCTGTATATCCAATAACGCCGGGGTGGACGACTTTGGTCTCGGACTTTTACTTCAAAAGAAACAAATAGATAAAATGGTTTCCTCCTATGTCGGAGAAAACGACGAATTTGAGCGGCAAATGCTTAGTGAAGAGCTAGAGGTTGAACTTATACCTCAGGGCACTTTGGCAGCAAGATGTCAGGCTGCTCAACAGGGTTTTCCTGCAATATATACACCTGCAGGTTATGGAACTGAGGTTTCACAATTTAAAGAAACCCGGGAATTTGATGGTAAAATGTACGTATTGGAAAAGGCATTTAAGGCCGATTTCTCATTTGTAAAAGCCTGGAAAGGTGATAAGGCTGGAAACCTTATTTTTAAAGGAACCGCACGTAATTTTAATCCTCTAATGTGTGGGGCAGCCGAAATTACTGTTGTTGAAGTCGAAGAACTGGTTGAACCAGGAGAACTTGATCCAAACCAAATTCATATTCCTGGTATTTTTGTTCAACGTATTTTTCAAGGAAAAAACTACGAAAAAAGAATTGAAAAACGTACAGTAAGAAAAGCGTGATGTGCAATGGTTCAAATGAGTATACTACATTTTTAAGCTGGATTTTAAAATAATATAGATTTCCGCCATGACGGTAATGACAAATTAGAATTATGTTAGATAAAGAAGGAATAGCAAAACGGATTGCAAAAGAAGTAAAGGATGGGTTTTATGTGAACCTGGGAATTGGAATTCCTACCCTTGTAGCCAATTTTGTACGTGACGATATAGAAGTAGAATTTCAGAGTGAAAATGGAATCCTAGGAATGGGTCCATTCCCAATTGAAGGTGAAGAAGATGCCGATCTTATTAATGCTGGAAAACAAACCATAACTGCTCTTCCCGGTGCTAGTTTTTTTGATTCAGCGATGAGTTTTGGAATGATTCGAGGTCAACATGTTGATCTTACTATTTTGGGAGCAATGGAAGTTGCCGAAAATGGTGATATCGCCAATTGGAAAATTCCTGGAAAAATGGTAAAAGGTATGGGTGGCGCAATGGATCTTGTTGCCAGTGCTGAAAATATAATTGTGGCAATGATGCATACTAATAAAGCGGGGGATTCCAAGCTACTAAAAAGATGCTCCTTACCTTTGACCGGAGTTGCCTGTGTAACTAAAATAGTTACCAATCTAGCAGTTATTGAAGTAACTAAAGAGGGTTTCAAACTTCTGGAGAGAGCTCCTGGCGTAAGCGTTGAGGAAATTAAAATGGCTACAGAAGGAAAGTTGCTTGTGGAGGCCGATATTCCTGAAATGGAATTAGAATAAAGCTGTTTGAATCGTAGTCTTTTACAATTTCAAACAGCTTTTATTTATTTATGCATCCAAGAAGGAAGTTGAGGTTTCTTTAATATTTACAAGAAAATCAATGGCTTTGTCACGGGCAAGCATTTCTCCACGTGAATTGGCCTGAGAAAAATATTTATACCAGCCAACACTTTCTAAATTTTCTTCCAACATTTTAACTTCGTCCTTAGAGGGCATTTTCCAAACAGTGATATATCTATAATCACTTCGGTACGGGGTATGTTCATCATTTAGGGCCCAGCCTAGGTTTTCCACACCACGATCTTTCATTTCTTTAATTCTATCTTCCATATCTGTGAAAACCTTACGACGTTTTTCAACGGAAAGCTTTAACCATTCTCGAGTAACGTTCCACATTTCAATATACAAATACATATATTATAGGTTTTATTGGTTATAATCTAAAGTTAATAAATATTTAATGGTTAATTCCTTAGCTTAGGTTAAAATGCTTTAAAATATGATAGCGCTCATTTTGGTAATATTTAACTTCTCTAAGATTTTTGGACGTACTACTGCAATGATCTGTACTAATTTGAGAATTTTCTTATCTCAATGATTAACAGTGAAATCAGATTTGGTTGGGTTCAGAAATACTTTTGATTATTACCACCTCCATATCGTCTTTGGTCTTCGGAGAGTTCATTGAAATAGATAACCAGAACAAGATAAAGTATATCCCTAAATTCAACTCTTTGCGACATCGTTTAACATTTTATAGGTCTCATCAATATACTTATAGAAATCTGGAGCATGTGTTTCATCATCCTTTTTTTTAATTAGTTTTTCTCCTAACCTTACAATAATCAAGTCGTCTTCAGGAATAACGATAACATATTGCCCCAAAATCCCACGCATATAAAAAATGTCTTTTCCTTTATAATCGCTTAACCAGAATCCATAACCATACTCTGGATTTTCCTTAAAACGTGGTACAGTAGATCGTACTACAAACGCTGAATCAAGTAGCTGTTTACCGTTCCATTTTCCTTTGTTTTTATAAAGTTTCCCAAACCGGGCAAAATCGCGAGCATTGGAAGCGATGCAACAATAAGCCTTTTCCATGCCGCTTTCCTGGCTATCTAATTGCCAAAGCGCGTCGTTTTGCATTCCCATTGGTATCCAAAATTTTTCGCTTAAATAATTGGAAAGATTTTCCCCTGATGCTTTTTCTATGACCATTCCAAGAAGAATAGTATTGCCGCTTAGGTATTTAAAGCTTTTTCCCGGTTTTTCTGTTACTTCGAGCTGTAAAACTAAATCCCGTATATTCGTGTCAAAATAAGCTCTTGCAGTCATTCCAAAGGGATTGTAATAATTCTCGTTCCAGTTTAAACCTGATGACATAGAAGCCAAATCGCCTATTTTTAAATCTTCTTTAAACTGCGGAAAAAAATCCGAAACCGGCTGCTCTAAACTTTTAATATGGCCATCCTTAATTGCCCTACCCAAAAGCGCCGATACGATACTTTTTGCCATAGAAAACGAATTGGTTTTAGAATCGGGTACATAATTCTGGTAATATTCTTCAAACCAAATACTATCGTTTTTTATAATTAGAAAAGCAGCAGTTTCTAGCTCTTTATTTAAATTAACAAGTTTATCTGTTGGGTCAACCGAGTTGTAGTTCGAATGTAGAGGCCATTTAGCAGCTTCAGGTTTGGCTTTTATGAGTCGGTTTGCGAAATGATTATAATCATCAATATAAGCCGTTTCGTGTCCTTGTAAATAGGTAGTTTTTATTCCGCGAAAAATGTAACCGAAATCGAGCATGATTAGAATAAAGATTGCGACTGAAAGTGTCAGAATAATAGTTCCAAGAATCTTTAAAAACCTAATCATATCTCTCGAATTTTAAAATAATGAAAGTTGTGAAATATTATTCTCGTGATTTAAAAGCCATTGTTTGCGATGGATTCCACCGGCATATCCGGTTAAAGTTCCATCACTGCCAATTACCCTATGACAGGGAATTATCACCCAAATCGGATTTTTTCCATTTGCCGAAGCTACTGCACGTATTGCCTTTTCGTCGCCTAGTTTTCTTGAAAGTTCAAGATAACTGCAGGTTTTTCCAAATGGAATTGCGCTTATTGCTTTCCATACCTTCTGCTGAAAATCGGTGCCCTCTGGTTTTAGCTTTAAATCGAATTTTTCAAGATTCCCTTTAAAATAACTTTCTAATTGTTCTGCAGCCAATTGAAGAAAATCGGGGATTTCTTTTGAAGATGGTATTTCTTCATCCAGAATTTGAATAGCTGAAATCCCAGATTCATTACCGCTAATTTTGGCTGTTCCGAGTGGAGTTTTCAGAAATATCTGATTTTGGTGACTCCTCGTTTGCTTCATTATCTTTTCTTTGAATTAACCCAAGGCGTTTTGCTCGTTTTTCCCAATTTTGGCGGGCTAGCATTTGCATATCCTCAATGCTGTCGCTTTCATCCATAATTTCAAGGCCCAGTAAGGTTTCTATAATGTCTTCCATAGTCACCAACCCAACGGTATTCCCATATTCATCTACAATCATGGAAATATGCCCTCTTTTCTTAACAAAATTCTCAAAAAGTTCTGGAATTGGAGTGTCTTCAGCGCTCATAAAGATTTCCCTTTTTAGCTTACTGAGTGGTTCGGGGCCTTTTTCGTCTATCATTTCCTCCAGTACATCATCTTTCAAAATAAAACCGGTAACATTATTGGTCTTATTCTTATAAACGGGAATTCGGGAAAATTTGAGGTTTTTATGGGTTCGGTGAAATTCTTCGATACTAGTATCTTCATCTTCAATTATTGCCACCGAATAAGGAGTCATAACATCTTTTGCTTTTACCGATCTAAATACTAGTAAGTTTTTAATAACGGTAGTTTCACTTTCATCAAAAACGCCTTCTTCTTCGGCAGCATCTGTAATTGCTGCGAATTCTTCCCTGTTCATGGAAGAAACGTGGGCCGATTTTCCTATTAATTTGGTAGTAAGCATCATAAGCCAAAGGGCACCGGTATATTTTAAAGGGAAAATCATTATCTTGAGACTTTTTGCAGTAAAATTCCCGAGTGATTGCCAGTAAGTAGCCCCAATCGTTTTTGGAATTATTTCAGAAAGAACTAAAATAGCCAGGGTCATAATCGCTGAAACAATACCCACTGCATTACCGCCATCGCCGTAAATTTTTTCCGCCTGTACACCTACCAAAATAGCACCAACAGTATGTGCAATGGTGTTTATGGTTAAAATTGCTATTAACGGCTTATCAATATCCTTTTTAAAATTTGCAAGTGTCTTGGCGTATTCCTTTCCTTCCTTGTTTTTTATTTTGATGTAGGAAGGAGTTACACTCAATAAAGCTGCTTCCAAAATAGAACACATAAAAGAAAAGAAAATGGAAAGAGTAGCATATAAAATGAGTAATCCCATATTGGTTTTTAGTTGTTTGATTTACTAATTTAAAGATAATTCTAACAATGCGTCGTAAAGTAATGGTAAAACCTAAAAAAATTACCCCACCGAATAGCGATGGGGTAATTATAACAGAATTTAAAAGGTTTAAGCAGGAATTTTTGCGTTAATTAACCGGTTCCATTTTTGGGCTGCAATCAGCCTTTCTGATGCATTACCAGTGTTGTCATCTTCATCATAGAAAATTATTTCAGTAAGTTTTTTATTGTTTATGTTTTCAGAAAGGTCCAGACTAATTCTTTTTATAAGCTCAGGACTACCCGGAAAAGAATGTGAACTCACTTTAGCATTTTTTATAAAACTAAGGTCCAGTACCTGGTGTTGCATATTGTTGTTAGGCTCTATAACCAGCAACTTTCTTGTTTTGCTGTCTAACCCCAAAAGCAAATTAGCTGAAACTTCTACGGTATCGGTATTTAAATTATGTTTTATGCTTAATTCCTTAAGGCTTTTACGTCTTTTTTTTTCTTTAATGTTTTGTTGCCATATTAGAAATAATATTGGCAATACAAACACAGCCAATAGCCCAAGGCCTATTAGCGTAGATGCTATATCCATTTTTTAAATATTTAGGTAAAATTATTGTTTGCCTCTTAAAGCTAAATAACTAAGAAAACCAAATGGTCCTCATTAAATATCTTATGTCACCAGAAAAAATGGAAAGGATAAATGTGTTGAAGGATTAATTGTCGATGATCTAAGAAGCCGAAAATTGAAGTTTTTTCACTCGATAGCAGAAATTCTTTTGGAAAAGAATATGCAGAAACTAAATAACCTGGAAAACTGCTAAAATTTTCTTCTGACGAGATATGTTCTGAAGAAATTATTTGCGAAAGTATAACTGCCTTCTGATTTTGCTCAGCCTGTAGGTAATCATAGTTTCGGGCATCGAGATCTATAACCGGTGCCGAAAAAGCAAAAATTTTATTACCGGTGCTGTTTAAAATAAGCCCGAGCAATATAGTTATAATATAGAAATTCCTGTTTTTCATGAAAAAACTACCCAATATTAAAATCACCGGGCAGCAGTAAATTGTAAATAGATATTTCGCTCAAAGAGTTTGAAACCTCTTTTTTGCTAAAAGATAAAATTAGTAAAAAATCAGGTTCAAAAATTATATAATTAAGAAATCAATTTTACTGCGTCTTTTACAAAATAACTGGCAATCATTGAAGCCCCGGCACGTTTTATAGCGGTTAATTGTTCTAAAACCACCGCATCATGATCTAACCAGCCTTTTTCGGCGGCGGCTTTAATCATAGCATATTCCCCGCTTACCTGATAAACTGCAATTGGAATATTTATTTTATTTTTAAGATCGCGTACAATATCCAAATAGCATAATCCAGGTTTCACCATCACGATATCTGCACCTTCTTCAATATCCATCAAGGTTTCTTTAAGCGCTTCTTCCCGGTTGGCAGGATCCATCTGATACGTTCTTTTATCCTTTGGAATATTTTCTGCATCTACAGGAGCGGAATCCAAGGCATCCCGAAACGGGCCGTAAAAAGCCGAAGCATATTTGGCACTGTAACTCATAATTCCGGTTTCATGAAAACCTTCGTCTTCCAGAAGGCTTCGCATCTCAAAAATACGTCCGTCCATCATATCGCTGGGAGCAAGAATATCTGCACCAGCTTTAGCGTGAGAAAGCCCCATTTCAGCTAAAATTGCTGCAGTATCATCGTTGATTATCTTCCCTTCTGAAACAATCCCATCGTGCCCGTATGCGGAGTAAGGATCCAGGGCAACATCCGTCATCACTAGCATTTCTGGAACGGAATTTTTAACGGTTCTAACTGCACGTTGCATTAGTCCGTTGTTATTTAAAGCTTCGGTGCCGGCATTATCCTTCAGGTTATCAGGAACTTTTACAAATAACAAAACTGATTTTATGCCTAAGCTCCAAAGTTCCTTAACTTCTTTTTCCAGCAAATCCAGGCTAAACCTAAAATAATTTGGCATAGAAACAATTTCCTCTTTCTTATTTTTTCCTTCAACCACGAAAAGCGGTGCTATAAAATCGTTTGGTGTAATCGTGGTTTCCCTCACCAGGCTACGCATTGCTTCGCTGGTTCTTAATCTTCTATTTCTTCTAAGTGGATACATAATACCTGTTTTCAGTTCTTAGTAAAATCAGTTTTAAGTTAAACCCAATTTCGTGGCTTTTCTAAAACCCTTAATAATTTTTCTTCCTCGCTTCCAGATTCTGGATGGTGGTCGTAAACCCATTGCACATGGGGGGGTAGGCTCATTAAAATACTTTCAATCCTTCCATTGGTTTTTAAACCGAAAAGTGTGCCCTTATCGTGTACCAAATTGAATTCAACATATCTGCCACGGCGTATTTCCTGCCATTTTCGATTTAATTCAGAATAATGCAGGTTTTTTCTTTTATTTACAATTGGTACATAAGCTTCAAGAAAACTATTGCCAACTTCGGTTACGAAATTATACCATTCTTCTATGCTTTTTTGGTCGGAAGCTTTTAAATAATCAAAAAACAATCCACCTATTCCTCTGGCTTCATTGCGGTGGGAATTCCAAAAATATTCATCGCATTTTTGTTTGTATTCGGAATAAAATTCAGGGGAATGTTTATCGCAGGCTGCTTTTGAAATTTTATGAAAATGCTCCGCATCTTCTTCAAATAAATAATAAGGTGTAAGATCCTGGCCTCCACCAAACCATTGGTCTAAAATTTTTCCGTTTTTATCATACATTTCAAAATAGCGCCAGTTGGCGTGAACCGTGGGAACCATAGGATTTTTAGGGTGTATAACTAAACTAAGTCCACAAGCGAAAAAATCTACATCGCCGACTTTAAAATATTTTTGCATTGCCGGGGCAAGAGGGCCGTGTACCCTCGAAATGTTTACTCCACCTTTTTCAAAAACAGTTCCATTTTCTATAACCCGGGTTCTGCCGCCACCCCCTTCTTCACGTTCCCATAGATCTTGCTTAAATCTAGCAGTTCCGTCAACCTCTTCGAGTTTTTTACAGATTTTATCCTGTAAATTTTCAATGTATTTATAAAATTGCTCTCTCATTTTTAATCTTCAATATAAACGAGTTCATTTTGAATGTTAACTAAGGATTTTTCTTCAGAAATTTTTACTGCCTGCTCCATTTTTTGCTGAAGCAGAATTATAATTCCTTCGGTTGAATTTTCTTCAATCCTGAAAATATGCTGCCCTATTCGGTTGTTATGTAAATCCATTGCTTTTGCCAATTTTCGATTGGGCGAAAGCTTTTCGTGTAAACTAGTAATGTGATCGCTCCAATCTCTAACGACTTGTAAAGAACCTGAAATAGAATAACATTGTTTGCAAATCAAATAATTCCAAAGCGCATGCCTAAAGGCATTTTCTTTTCCGTTGTTGTGATGTTTTTCTGCATAGAGCTCATCACAAATTTTAATTGTTTGGGTCGTTGCCCGGTAGGTTGTGAGAATATATTGCGGTTTTCTTATAAAAGCTTTGGAAACTGAAAATAGCTCCTGAAAATTCATATTTTTAATCCATGCAATAACGGCCATTATCTGGCTTTATATTCCTTTACCGCATCCACAAAAGCTTTGGCGTTTTCTACCGGAATATCAGGTAGAATTCCGTGCCCAAGATTTACTATATACTGATCTTTTCCAAATTCATTGATCATTTTGGTTACCATTTTCTTTATTTCGGCTGGTGGCGAATATAACCTTGCCGGATCAAAATTACCTTGCAGGGTAATTCTTCCACCACTTAAATATCGTGCATTTCGGGCACTCAAAGTCCAGTCTACTCCCAAAGCCGAAGCGCCGGAATTTGCCATTTCGTGAAGCGCAAACCAACATCCTTTTCCAAAGGCAATTACCGGAATTTCATCTTTTAAAGCATCAATAATCTGTTGAATATATTTCCAGGAAAATTCCTGATAATCTTCTGGACTTAGCATTCCGCCCCATGAATCGAAAATTTGTACAGCATCTACACCGGCAACCACTTTAGCTTTTAGGTAAGCAATGGTGGTATCAGTTATTTTTTGCAATAATTGGTGCGCCGCGACTGGATTTGTAAAACAAAATTTCTTAGCCTTGTCAAAATTTTTGGAGCCCTGACCTTGTACTGCGTAACATAAAATTGTCCACGGTGAGCCGGCAAAACCAATTAATGGAACTTCGTTATTCAGTTCCTGTTTGGTTAATTTAATGGCATCCATTACATACCCAAGAGTTTCATTTATATCAGGAACTATCACGTTGTTCACGTCTTTTGTTGTGCGGATAGGACTAGGCAACCAGGGTCCGACACCGGGTTTCATCTCCACTTCAATATTCATCGCTTGAGGAATTACAAGAATATCGCTAAAAAGAATAGCCGCATCAGTACCTATCTGGTGGATTGGCATCACGGTAATTTCTGTAGCTAATTCTGGAGTCCGGCAACGTGTGAAAAAATCGTATTTTTCCTTAAGCTTCATAAAATCAGGAAGGTATCGGCCTGCCTGGCGCATCATCCAAACCGGTGGGCGTTCTACCGTTTCACCCTTTAAAGCTTTAAGAAATAGATCGTTTTTTATCATTTTTTAAAATATTTTACCACCTGTACAATCACATTTTCCATGGAAGGTTTAGTAGCGGTTATTATATTGTTTGTATGTTTTTTGGCTTCTGCAGCAGTAGTTTTGCCTATGCAAAAAACCCTGGCATCTTTTAATCGATTTTTAGCAGTAAAACTTTGTACCGCACTGGGACTTAAAAACAAAATTCCGTCAAACTCCTGGGAAAATGACTTGGAATTTAATGTGGTTTTATAAACTTCAATTTCTTTAAAATCAATTTCATTTTTTTGTAAGATTTCGGGAATGTCATCTCTTCTTTTATTTCCGCAGAAAAAAATAAAGCTTTCTTCAAAATATTTCTGCACAATTATTTCGGCTAAATCTTTCCCGTAATCTGCAACTTCCTTAATATGAAATCTTCTTTCATTGGCTAAGTTTGCGGTTTTTTCACCTACACAGTAGATATTTTCAATCCGAACTCTTCCTGCTACCGCATTTACTGAATTTTTACTGGTAAAGATGGCGTTTTTTATCTTTTTTGAAGGAAGCTCAAAATCGAGGATTTCAGTAGTAATCGCATCATATTCCACCAAACTCAACCCCGAATTCAGAAACAATTGCTTCTGGGAATTACTGAGTTTTTTAGTGGAAAGTATACTTTTCATTCATAAGGTTTTTAGATGAAAATCAGCCTTATATATTGATTTCCGCCTTAATTTCCTGCATCAATTTTGCGCCGCCTTGTTGGAGGATTTCTTCAGCACAGCGTCTTCCAAAATTCTCAACTTCATTTATAGAAACTGTTTTTTCAACGCCAATTTTTTCTTTCCCATCTAAACTAAAAAGTGCACCTTTAAAGTATACGAGATCTTTATCCACTGTAGCCAAAGCTCCAATTGGTGCGGTACAGCCGCCTTCTAAAACCTTTAAAAATTCCCGTTCAATATGTACGGAAATTTCAGATTCTTTATGATTTAATAGCGCTAAAGCCTTTCGAGTAAATTCGTCTTCCTGCATTGCTACTACCAGCATTGCGCCCTGGGCCGGTGCGGGTATCATCCAGTTAAGATCTATAAAATTATCGGGTTTCAATGCGATACGTTCCAATCCGGCAGCGGCGAAAATTGCTCCATTCCAGTCGTTATCTTTTAATTTTTTCATTCGGGTGTTTACATTTCCGCGTAAATCCACCACTTTATGGGTAGGGTATTTATTAAGCCACTGCGCTTTGCGACGCAAACTCCCGGTAGCAATAGTTCCATTGCCTTCAAGGAAATCAAGATCTTTATGAATTAGAATATCTTTAGTATTGGCACGTTTTAATACAGCAGCTTCCACAATTCCTTTTGGAAGTGCCGTGGGCACGTCTTTCATAGAATGTACCGCAATATCAATTTTGCCTTTAATCATTGCTACATCCAGGGTTTTAGTAAAAATCCCAGTAATGCCCATTTCGTAAAGTGGTTGATCTAGATTAAGGTCACCGGTAGATTTAACGGGAACTAATTCGGTTTTATGCCCGGATTTTTCCAGTGCGTTCTGGACTGTTTTTGCCTGCCAGAGAGCGAGTTCACTATCTCTGGTGCCAATACGAATTTCTTTGTTCATTTTGCCTGTTCTTCAAGCTGAAATACTTTCTGGATCAATTCCAGGCTTTCATCCGTAGTTGTGGAATCTCCTTTTAAATGATTGGCAAAGTGTTTCATTATTTTCTGAATAATCCTATCGCTCACAATTTCTGCCTGCTCATCGTTGAAATCAGATATTTTTCTACGTTGGAAATCCAGTTCTGCATCTTTCATGCTCCTAAGCTTTTTCTTTAAAGCTTTTATAGTGGGCGCAAATTTGCGAGTCTCCAGCCATTTATTAAATTCGGTTTCAACTTCTTTAATTATCGCTTCGGCTTCAGGAATATATTGCTTTCTGCGTTCCAAATTTTCGTCGGTAATTTTTGAGAGCTGATCTAGGTGAATTAATTCTACATTCTGCAGATGGGCTACATCTTCTGAAACATTCTTGGGTATTGAGAGATCTAAAACCAACAAATTTTTATTGGAATAAATTAATTCTTTTGAAATAGTAGGGTTTTGTGCACCTGTTGCGACAATAAGTATATCAGTATTTCTTATTTCAGCCTGTAAATCGGCATAATCTTTAACGATAAGATTAAATTTTCCTGCGATTTTTTCGGCTTTATTCTTGGTGCGGTTAATAAGGGTTATATGTTGATTTTGTGTGTGTTTTATTAGATTTTCGCAGGTGTTTCTTCCAATTTTACCAGTTCCAAAAAGTAAAATATTTTTATTAGATACATCTGAAACATTATTCAAAATATATTGAACTGAAGCAAAGGAGACGGAAGTAGCGCCTGTAGAAATTTCGGTTTCATTCTTAATACGCTTACTTGCCTGTATCACTGCATTGACCAATCGCTCGAAAAATGAATTACCCAGGCCGAATTTTTTAGAACGGATAAAAGCAAGCTTTAGTTGACTTATAATTTCAAAGTCGCCAAGAATTTGGCTGTCTAAACCAGTTCCAACCCTAAACATATGAGAAATTGCCTGTTTATTTTTATGAACATATGCCACTTTTTCAAATTCTTCCACGGTGCCATGGGTGTGCTCACAAAGTAATTTAATAAGTTGAAAAGGATGTTGTGCGAATCCGTATATTTCGGTGCGGTTGCAGGTAGAAGTCACTAGAATAGCTTCAATACCTTCAATCTTAGCCTGCTGAAGCAAGCCATTCTTGGCTTCCTCATCTAAACTAAAGTGTCCTCTTATCTCTGCATCAGCCTTTTTATAACTAAGACCTATGGTGTAAAAATGTTTTCCGCTTGTGATGTGATAATCTTCCATGTACCGATTTAGGGTATTCAGGACAAAATTAAGCTAATGTTAAATCAAAAAGTAACGCTCAAAGTACTTTTTGTGTCGCTTTCAGATATTTTAGGTTTTTTATTACTTATAAAAGTGGTATTTCCATACTTTTGTGGTAATGATAGCTGATTTGAAGCTAATAGTTTAGAACTGTTCTAAATAAACTAAATAGTGAAATAATGATATTGGAAAATAAAAATAACGCTGTAGGATTTACTGAAGAGTTAAAAATTGAAGACGGTTTCTATCTTTTGAAATTCCAAAATGAAACCCCTGATATTCAGAAAATTATTCGCGATATAGACAGTAGTTTTATTCAGTTTCATTTTAATTTAAAGGGGAGTAGTAAATTTCTATTTAATAATAATAATTATGAACTCCCTCTTAATGAGGAGGGCTCGTTGCTGCTTTACAATCCGCAACAGGATCTTCCATTGAATTTAATACTTGAGCCAAATTCCTGGCTAATATCGCTTGTGATTTCTATTAAAAAGTTCCATTCTCTATTTTCACAGGAAGCCGGGTATATCACATTTTTAAGCACGGATAATAAGGATAAAAAATATTATAAAGATGGACCTATTTCACCTTCAATGGCAATTGTTCTGAATCAGGTTATGAATTTCAACCTTACTCAAAGTATCAAAAACCTTTATTTTAAAGGTAAAGCTTATGAACTACTAAGTTTGTATTTTAACCGCACTGAAGATCCTAATGTAGAACAATGCCCTTTTCTCAGTGATGAAGAGAATATTATTAAAATAAGAAAAGCCAAAGATATTGTGATCTCAAGAATGGCTGAACCACCTTCCTTACAAGAATTATCCGAAGAAATTGGGTTGAGTCTTAAAAAACTTAAAGAGGGTTTTAAGCAAATTTATGGAGATTCAGTTTATAGTTTCCTTTTCGATTATAAAATGGAATATGCCCGAAAACTTTTAGATACCGGGGAATACAATGTAAATGAGGTTGGACTCAAAGTCGGTTACAGCACGGCGAGTCATTTTATTGCAGCTTTTAAAAAAAAATTCGGTACTACCCCCAAAAAATATATCATGTCCTTAACCTCAAATCTATAAAATGATGCTGAAATTTCTCTCCAGTATTTTACTTATAATGTTTCTTTTAAAAGGATTACCTATTTTTTCGCAAAATTATTTGGAAAAAGAGAAACTGGAAGATAACAATGAAGTTCTTGTGTTTTATAAAACCGATGGTTTCTGGCATAGATCCATTCCTACGGGTAGAGCTTTTCTTTCGGAGCTAGGTGAAAATCACAATTTCGAAGTAACAACTAGCAAAGATTCCGATTACTTTAATGATGAAAGTCTAAGTAAGTTCGATTTAGTCATTTTTTTAAATACAACAGGAAATGTGCTAGACCAGGAGGAACAAGAAGCTTTTGAAAATTATATAAAAAAAGGGGGAAGCTTTTTTGGTATTCACGCTGCAGCCGATACCGAATTCGAATGGCCCTGGTTTGGAGAATTGGTGGGAGGCTATTTTAATGGTCACCCCGAAATTCAACAGGCTAAATTAGAAGTGAACATGCCAAAACACCCTGCAGTGGCTCATTTACCCAAAATTTGGTCCAGGACTGATGAATGGTACAATTACAAAAATTTGAATCCCGATATAAGGGTGCTCCTTTATCTTGATGAAGATTCATACCAAGGAGGGACAAATGGTAATGAACATCCAATTGCATGGTATAAAGAAACCGGCCACGGTGGGGTTTCCATTTATACCGGTTTGGGGCATACCATAGAATCTTATGGCGAACCATTATTTGAGAGGCATCTTCTTCAATCCATAATATTTGCTTTAGGTATAGAAAACTAAATCCTCTATGGGGACATAAAAAACAGTAATAAGTAATTGGAAGCCCCCGAAACAAATAGTCTTATTTTTGAACTGAAAAAGAAAAATTATGAGTAAAGGCGTACTATTGGTTAATTTGGGTTCCCCAAAAAGCACCGATCCAAAAGATGTGAAAAAATACCTGGACGAATTTTTAATGGATGAACGTGTGATTGATGTTCCATATTGGGCAAGGGTGCTGTTAGTAAGAGGGATTGTGTTGAATACAAGGCCTAAGAAATCGGCTGAAGCTTATCAAAAAATCTGGTGGGACGAAGGCTCACCTTTAATTGTTTTATCAGAACGCCTTCAAAATAGAATGGATGAAAATACATCAGTTCCAATCGCTTTGGCGATGCGCTATGGTGAACCAAGTTTAAAATCGGGACTTCAGGAATTACACGATAAAGGAGTAGACGAAGTTTTGCTTTTTCCATTATATCCTCAGTTTGCAATGGCAACTACAGAAACCATTTTAGTTTTAGCCGAAAAACTTCGTAAGGAGTATTTTCCAACAATGCAATTTACCACGGTACCACCTTTTTACAATCACTCTGATTACATTCGAGTTTTAGCTGAAAGTATTTCGGATAAACTCAGAGGAAAGGATTTTCAGCACTTATTGTTTTCATATCACGGGGTTCCGGAACGACATATCAGGAAAAGTGATGTTACTAAATCCCATTGTAAAATTGATGGAAGCTGCTGCCAAACGTCTTCGGCAGCACATCAGTTTTGTTATCGCCATCAATGTTATGAAACCACGAGGCTGGTAGCCGAGTATCTGGAATTAAAAGAAAATTCTTATAGCGTTTCCTTTCAATCCCGTTTAGGTTTCGATCCTTGGTTGCAACCTTATACTGATAGGACTATAGAGCGTTTTGGAAAACAGGGAATGAAAAAACTGGCAATTGTGACTCCAGCCTTTGTTTCGGATTGCCTGGAAACTTTAGAAGAAATCGCAATGGAGGGAGAAGAAATATTTCACGAAGTTGGAGGGGAAGAATTTACGGTAGTTCCATGTCTAAATGAGCGAGACGAATGGGTAAAAGTGCTTTCTCGTTGGGTAGACGAATGGGCTTACCAAAAGCCGATTGAAGCGTAATGGCCTCGGTAAATTCTCGAAATCTCGGAGAAAAACCAATAAGTAAATTACTTATACAACAAGCGGCACCAGCTTCCATAGGAATTCTGGTAATGTCGCTCAATATTTTAATTGATACAGTTTTTGTGGGAAACTGGATTGGCTCTACCGCTATCGCGGCAATTAATGTAGTCCTTCCTGTTTCTTTCTTTATTGCCGCTCTCGGAATGGCTATTGGGATAGGCGGATCTTCCATTATATCTCGAGCTTTAGGTGCGGAAAACCGGAAAAATGCTCTTAAAACTTTTGGAAACCAGATAAGCCTTACTCTAATTCTTACTATTGGACTTGTAATTATTGGACTACTTTTCGTGAATTCACTTATCCCTGCATTCGGAGGGAAAGGTGATATTTTTGAGCCGGCAAAGATTTATTATACCATTGTGCTTTATGGTGTTCCTTTCCTGGCCCTCTGTATGATGGGAAATACTGTTATAAGGGCCGAAGGGAAACCCAAATTCGCAATGATCGCGATGATAATTCCTTCGGTTGGAAATTTATTGTTGGATTATATTTTCATAAACCAGATGAATATGGGAATGATGGGTGCTGCCTGGGCTACCACTATCTCTTATCTTTTTTGTTTTGGTTATATCTTGTGGTTCTTCATCTCAAAGAATTCTGAGCTTAAAATTAGATGGTCGGATTTTGGTCTTAATAAGACTATCCTTAAAGAAATTGGGTCACTCGGCTTTGTTACTTTATCCCGGCAGGCCGTAGTAAGTGTTATTTACTTGCTTATGAATAATATTTTATTTGATCTTGGAGGTGAAGATGCGGTCGCCATTTATGCTATTATTGGGAGAATGCTTATGTTTGCTTTATTCCCTGTTTTGGGAGTAACACAGGGTTTCTTGCCAATAGCGGGATTTAATTATGGTGCAGAAAAATTCCAACGGGTTCACAGTAGTATTAAAACCGCAATTTTATATGCTTGCGGATTGGGCTTAATAGTTTTTATAGGAATCATGATCTTTTCTGAAGAAATTGTTCGTGTTTTTACGCAAAACCCGACCATTATTGCCGAAACACCAAATGCGATGCGATGGGTTTTCGCCGCAACTCCAATTGTGGCGATTCAGCTTATTGGAGCTGCCTATTTTCAGGCCGTCGGAAAAGCAATACCTGCCTTATTGCTTACTTTATCCCGACAGGGCTTTTTCTTTATTCCTTTAATTCTAATTCTACCACGATATTTTGGAGAGACCGGCGTATGGATTTCCTTTCCTATAGCCGATTTACTCTCAACCTTAGTTACCTCCTATTTTTTGAAGAGGGAAATACGATTAAAACTGAAACCCGAAACCTCGTAATAATTCCTTTTGCAAGAATCATAAATTCCTATCTTTGTTAGGTAGCTGGAAATGACGAATAAAGCGTTTTATAAAATAGAGCTGGTGCAAATTATCCTTGTTATCCCACTAAATTAAAAACGACATTGGCTAAAAAATGGGTGTATTTCAAACCTATTAATAAAAAACTTTTTTGAAAGGAGGCCTTTTATTATTTGTGTTATTACTTTAAGGTGCTTTTAATATTCAGAAAAAATAAAAAAGTTGAGGTAGTTGACCTCAAAAAATTTTTCTCTATTATTTAATTAATAAAGAGTGCATTTTTAATCAGTTTTAAATACACTCCAGATAGCAAAAAACCGTAGTTTGTGATAGAATATTACCAGTATATAAAAGCTTTGCATCTTATTTTTGTGATTACCTGGTTTGCAGGACTTTTTTATATTCCGCGTTTATTTATTTACCATATTGAGGCTACGCATAAACCTGAACCAGAGCAAAGTATTCTCACCACTCAATTTAAATTGATGACTAGAAGGCTGTGGTTTATTATCACCTGGCCTTCGGCCATACTTGCCAGCATATTTGCTTTTCTTCTTCTTTATTTAGCACCAGGGTGGCTTACCCAAGAATGGATGATGGTAAAACTTGGTTTTGTAGTATTACTTTACGCTTATCATATCAAATGCCACCTCATTTTCAAGGAGCTTCAAAACAACGTGGTAAAGTGGACTTCTAACCAAATGAGGTTATGGAACGAGGGTTCAACCTTAATCCTTTTCTCAGTAATATTTTTAGTAATTGTTCGGGATGCTATAAACTGGATTTATGGAGTTTTAGGGATTTTTATATTGGCCGTAGTCCTTATGTTAGGTATTAAAATTTATAAGAGAGTTAGATCAAAATATCCTGATGCCTAATTGGTGTGATAATTGATAAAAATGGTTTAATCATTCTTTATGAAGCTTTCAAAACTTTCTTTAAGCACTCGTATTTTTATCTCAATGATCCTATTGGTGTTGGGAGCTTCAATTCTAATTGTTGGAATTACGGTTTATCAATATAAACTGGAAGCTGAAAATTATCACCGCGAACGACTGGAACGAAAGGAGCAGGCAATTAGGGAAAATATAAAATTTATTCTTGCCAGTACTACATATCTAGTTAATACGGAGAATATTGACATGATCTTTAGAGACCGAAATAAAATTCATGAAATGGCTCAGGTTCATGATATGCAAATTATTATTTACGATCTCGAGGGAGACCTTATAATTAAATCTGACCAGTCTTTTTTTAGAGATTCCACAGATGTTCAATTAGACCGAGATATTTTAAGAAAGCTGGAGTTTTCAGAAAACAAGCGATATATTGAAAAAACCGAAATTAACGGTCAGAAATATCAATCCTCCTATACTTATATCGTAGATGGGAAATTTAAACCGCTTGCTATATTATACCTTCCATATCTTCAGGATGATTCAGTTTTAAATCGTGATTTAAATAATTTTCTAGTAAGAATGGGAGAGGTGTATTTATTTATGCTTGTTCTGGCTATATTTTTGTCCTATTTTCTTTCAAAATATATTACTAAATCCTTAAAGATTATTTCAGATAAAATCACTGCAACCCGTTTGGATAAACGCAACCAGAAAATAGATATCAGCAACGCTTCGGAAGAGATTTATACCCTGGTGGCTGCTTACAATAGTATGATTGACGAATTGGAGGAAAGTGCTGTAAAGCTTGCCGCTGGAGAACGAGAACAGGCATGGCGTGAAATGGCAAAGCAGGTTGCCCACGAAATTAAAAATCCCTTAACGCCCATGCGTTTAAGTGTGCAAAGTTTTGAACGTAATTTTGATAAGGACGATCCCGATATTGAAGCAAAAGTAGCTGAATATTCTTCTACATTAATAAACCAAATAGATACGATGAGCTCTATTGCGGCTGCTTTTTCAAATTTTGCAAAAATGCCTGCACAACAGAACGAAATGTTGAATGTGCCCAAAATTGTGAAACTTGCACTGGATATTTTTAACGAAAGTTACATTCAGTTCACCAGTGAAAAAGATGAAATCTTAGCCAAATTTGATCGCACTCAGCTTATTAGGGTTATTACTAATTTAGTAAAGAACGCTATCCAAGCTATGGAAGAACAGGTAAATCCACGTATATTAGTGAGTATTCATGAGGAAAATCAATTTGTTTGCGTAATTATTTCGGATAACGGGGCTGGCATTTCTAAAGAAAACATAGAAAAGGTTTTCGAACCTAAATTTACTACAAAATCGAGCGGAATGGGCTTGGGCCTTGCAATGGTAAAGAATATCGTGGAAACCTATAAGGGAAGTATATCCTTTACCTCCAAGGAGGGAAAAGGCACTACCTTTAAGCTAAGGTTTCCTAAATAAAAGAAACACTATAAAAATATAGATATGGAATTCGAAAGTATTTTAACCGAAAATAACCATGGAATTTTTCGCATCATTATCAATCGTCCGAAGAAATTAAACGCTTTAAACCGCAATACTATTGAAGAATTGCACAGGGCATTTACCGAGGCAAAGGAAAGTAATGAGGTAAAAGTAATTATCCTAACAGGAATGGGGGAGAAAGCTTTTGTTGCTGGGGCTGATATAAGCGAGTTTGCCGATTTTTCATTAGAAGAAGGCCGAAAACTTGCAGCTGAAGGCCAAAAGAAATTATTTGACTTTGTAGCGAATTTCCCTAAACCTGTGATTGCAGCGATAAATGGATTCGCGCTTGGAGGCGGACTAGAATTGGCAATGGCAGCACATTTTAGAGTAGCTAGCGATAATGCAAAAATGGGATTGCCCGAAACTTCTCTTGGCCTAATTCCGGGTTATGGAGGTACGCAGCGACTGCCACAATTAGTTGGTAAAGGCCGCGCAATGGAAATGATTATGACGGCTGGAATGATAGATGCCAATCAGGCACTGCAGTATAATTTGGTTAACCACGTTTGCGAACCGGAAGAATTAATAGAATTTACAGAAAAAATTGCTGGTAAAATTATGAAGAACTCCCTAGTGGCAATCAGCGCGGCAATTCGAGCTATAAATGCAAATTTTGAAGATGGTATAAATGGATTTCAAGTAGAAATAAATGAATTTGGTAGTTCTTTCGGTACCGAAGATTTTAAAGAAGGAACTTCGGCCTTTCTAAGTAAACGTAAAGCTAACTTTCCCGGAAAATAAAAATTTACATCTTTTAAATAAATGGATATATTCCATATATTTGTAATATGTCCAATAAAGATAATTTTATGTATGGTAGAGGAGCGCAGTTAAATGTCTCTAATCGTTTCGATGCCTATGAGCACCAGCTTAGAGACGATTTTTTAAATCATTGTGCCAAGGAAGGGGATGAGGTGCAAAACTCCAAGACAGTTTTAATTGATACTTATCCTAAAACTATAGTAAATAAAGTAAAGAGTCCAGATGTTGGGATGGGATATTCTTTAAATCCTTACCAGGGTTGTGAACATGGTTGTGTTTATTGCTATGCACGCAATTCTCATGAATATTGGGGTTATAATGCAGGGCTTGATTTTGAACAAAAAATTCTGGTAAAAAGAAATGCGGTTTCCCTGCTAGAAAAGAAAATTGCCAGTAAAAATTGGGAAGCAAAACCGATTGTACTTTCTGGAAATACCGATTGTTATCAACCTGTTGAAAAAAAATTGAAGATTACCAGGCAATTGCTTCAAACCTTTTTAAGGTACAAACACCCTGTTGGAATTATTACTAAAAATGCACTGGTGCAGCGCGATATGGACGTTTTAAAGGATTTGGCGACAGATAATTTGGTGCATGTGAACTTATCAATCACTTCACTTGATGAGGAAACCCGGAGAATATTAGAGCCAAGAACCGCTAGTATTAAAAAACGCCTCGAAACCATTGAAAAGCTTTCTTCGGCTGATATTCCGGTTAGTGTCATGATGGCACCAATAATTCCCTCTATAAATTCGCATGAAATTATGCCTTTAGTGAAAGAAATTTCAGAAAGAGGCGCTTTGGGTGTGGGTTACACGATTGTACGGCTAAACGGTGCCATTGGAGCTATTTTTACAGATTGGATTAAGAAAGCACTTCCAGATAGGGCCAATAAGGTTTTACATCAAATTGAGAGTGTCCATGGAGGCAATTTAAATGATAGCCGATTTGGTACAAGAATGAAAGGCGAAGGCGAATTTGCAAACCAGATCGCACAACAATTTAAAATAGCCAAATCAAAGTATTTAAATGGAAGGGAAAGACCGGTTTTAAACTGTGATTTGCACCAAAAATTTAAAGATGGACAATTGAAATTGTTTTAATTTTTAATATGAAATAAACCCGGAGCGGAAATCATTAATATTTTTAAGAATAATTAATATTATATAAATGCCAGAGTTACCAGAAGTTGCTTACCAGAAAAAATATGCCGACGCTACTATTTTACATAAAAAAATCATCAAGGTAGAAACTGGCGATAATAAATTATACCATTCTTCAAAACTTCAATTTCAAAAGACTCTTAAACACAATCAATTTACAAGCAGTGAGCGATTGGGTAAATATTTATTTCTGAACCTAGAGAAGAATGGAGTTATAGTAATACATTTTGGAATGACTGGTAAACTAGAGTATTACCTGCACGAAGAAGTCCCTATGTATGCGCAACTCACTATTACCTTTGATGATTATTCAAAGGTTTCATTTGTTTGTCCGCGTAAATTCGGGAAACTTTATTTAGCCCAAAGTCTAAATGAATTTAAAATCGAGCACAATATAGGAATTGATGCCCTGTCAGTTAAAAATAAGAAGTTTCATGAAATTCTAAAAAATAGGAGGGGAACAATAAAAGGCCTACTTATGAATCAACGACTCATTGCGGGTATTGGTAATTTGTATGCTGACGAGGTGCTTTTTCAGGCTAAAGTTCATCCTACAACTAAAGCTAATGAACTTTCAGAAATAGAAAAAGACACAATTTACAAGAAAATAGAAAAAGTTCTGAAAGCTGTTAAAACGATAAGGGTTGAAGGCAAGAAACTTCCGAAAAACTTTCTAACCACAGTTCGGGAAAAGGGTAAAGATTGCCCAAGAAGTAACGGTAAAATAAGCCAGATTGGATATACTGGTGATGCTGACCCCTCGTACTGGCCATACTGACCCCTCAAGGCTTTTGGTCAAAAAGATAAGATAATGACAATATTACAGTTTTTTTCTAAGACTTTCTCCCTTTAATTCTATGCGATGGGAAGTGTGTACTAATCGGTCTAAAATGGCATCTGCAATACTTGCTTCCCCGATAATATCATACCAGCTTCCTACCGGTAACTGGCTGGCAATAATGGTAGATGATCTTCCGTGACGATCTTCAATAATTTCCATCAGATCCATTTGCTGTTTGCTGTCCAAATGAGCCAGACCAAAGTCGTCCAGGATCAGTAGTTTGGCTTTGGCCAGCTTATCAAAGAATTTTAAGAAGGTCCCGTCAATCCGGGTCATTTTAGTTTTCATCATTAACTTTTGGGTGTTGTAATAGAGTACTTTGTGGCCCTGACTACAAGCCTGGTGTCCCAGGGCTGATGCAAGAAAGCTCTTCCCACAACCCGTAGCTCCGGTCAGTAGGATGGATTCCCCTTTTTCAAGATAGGTGCCACTGGTGAGTTCTGTGATTTGGGTTTTATTGATCCCTCTGGAGGCATCCAGGCTGAGTTCCTCCACGCTTGCCTGGTACCTGAACTGAGCACTTTTTTTCAAGCGTTCAAAACGGCGGTGGGTTCGGTCTTCTGCTTCCGCCTGCAATAAGACTTCCAGGCCTTCCCCAAAGGATAACTCGTGATGTTGTCGGGTCTCTACCATGGCTTTCCAGCTGCTGTGCATGCCATTAAGTCGTAGCTGTGTTAATTGATTTTCAATAGGATTCATATATTAATTTTTATGGATTACTTATTTATAAGATGATGCTCCACGGATATTTCCGTGAGAGGGCAGCGATTTTATCACAGCCTCCTCAGGGTATTCGGTCATTCGGTTTTCCAAGACCTGTTTTAAGAACTTGTAGGAATAGTTCTGATGCTCCAGCGCTATATCGCAGGCTTTGGTAAAAGGTTCTAGGTTTGTCTTTCGAGCCAGGTTCATAATCCCATCACAGGTTTTATAAAGCTGCTCCGGATATTTATCCTGTTTGAACAAGGCTTCCATATACCGGTATAGTGTCTCGGAATGATTATATCCGCGTTGCAGGTAATAGGTGGGGCTTCGCTCTTTGTAGTACTGATGGTGGGAACACAGGTGTTCCTTGCGGGTGGTATACCCACCTTTGCCATGATTCCTGGGGTGCGTGGCAATCGGGTCTGCTTTGGAATATATTTTCACCAGGGATCTGGTGTAGATCACTTTGACCTTCATTCCGATATAGGTGAAGGGTACACTATAATAGTGTTTATCCATACCCAGGTAAATATGATTGTTTTTAGCCACCTTATGTTCCCGATAATATTTGATCTCGAAGCTTGTTTCCGGTAAAGGCTGCAGGGCATGCTTTTCATCGGCCAGGAACTTTTCTTCTCTGCAATAATCTTTCTGTTGCATACGGGTCTGGTTATGTTCCCTGACTTTCTGAGCAATAGCCTGGTTTAAAGAAGGAATATCAAAGAAAGTAAGATTGCGAAGTTTAGCGTATACCCGGCTATAGACGAGCTTCACCTGGTTCTCTACTAAACTTTTGTCCTGGGGCTTTCTGGGCCTAGCCGGGGTAACCGAAGTACCATAATGGTTGGCAAAATCCTCCAATGCCCGATTAATATCGGGTTCATAAGGATTGGCTTTGATCACGGCAGCCTTGAGGTTATCCGGTACCAGGGTTAACGGAACTCCACCCAGTTCCTTTAAACAACAGCTCAGGGCATAAATAAAATCTTCCAGCTTTTGACTAGGTACTGCCATGGCAAAGCAATAGTCAGAGTAAGGCAGACAGGCCACAAAGACTTGGACTTTAATTTCTTCTCCAGTCTGCCGGTCGATGTAGGATAAAAGTTTACCCGCATAATCCACGTAAAGTTTATCGCCTGGCTTATGATCCAATACCATAGAGGGCTTCCCACTACGAAGGTGTTGCAGCATATGGTAACAAAACTGCGCATAACTATAGGGATAAGGATTCCCGGTTTTATATTCCTCCCAGAGCAGCAAACGGGTTACACCTACTTTGCCCAGCTCTTTACAATAATAGGCTAAATGAGGTTTGAGCTGCTCATACCGCTCATCTTTATAGGCTGGATTTCCTGGCCATAGTTTACCCTCCAGAACCGGATCCTCTAAAGCTAACAAGCTTTCTATTGAAAGACTGCTGGCATCAGCTTTACGGACATAGCCTTTGACGGTATTTTTACTAATTGAAAGGTTCTTTGCGATAGTTTTTATTCCCTTTCCCTGTTGGCGTAGACGAAGTATTTGTTTTACTTGACTCATTAGTTTTGGTTTTCCGGACATTTCTCATCTTTTGGTGGATACCACCAAATAAACCAAAACCTGAAAGAAAATAGCCAGGGGGGGTTAACATGCTCCCAAATAAATCATCCAGAGGGGTCAACATACTCCAGAATAATTTAAAATTCTAGCTCTCTTCGTTTTCATAAGGGGGTCAGCATCCGCCAGAACGACAGCACGCTAAATATAGACTGTTAGGGGGGCAGCTTAGTCCAGTATATCCAGCCAGATTAAAGTTTCCGGTAGAACAACCTATTATTGCCCTACTTGCCAAAGGGAGAAGACTTTCGAATAATTTTTGTTAAATTGAGTTTAAAAGGCTCACAATCTGGTTTTTTATAGAGGTCTGATGTACTTGTCCCATTTTTCAGTATAAGCCTTATGATATTTCCTATTTTCTCCTGATTACTAATTGCAAAAATAATATACAACAAAAATTGGGTCCAAAAGGCAGAAAAAGAGCAGGTAAAACAGGCCATTGATGTAGTCATTTTTTCGGAATTTAATTCTAAAGGAAATTTGAAGCAGTTGCGAATGATTAATTGAAGATGATTTTCTGAGAAATTTTGAATAAAGAAAAAATGAATAAACTAATGGGATAAAGTACCATGCTTATTAAGTAAGCTAGGATCTGGATACAAAACAAGATATTCCTGAAGAACTATACTTCCAGGCCTTTAGTGACCTATACTTTTGTTGAAATTATACCCAAATTACCAAATTAAGATTAATTAAACTCTTCCATTCCACTCAGCATAAAATTGCTCCAGGTAAAGCAGCATAAATTCGTGGCGTTTTTTCGCGATTTCATGTCCGGTTTTTGTATTCATCTGGTTCTTGAGCAAAAGCAATTTTTCGTAAAAATGGTTAATGGTTGGAGAATCGGAAGTTTTATATTGTTCTTTGCTCATATTCAGATTGGGTGCAATGTCTGGGTTGTAAAGAGAGCGACCTTTATAGCCACCGTAATTAAAAGTGCGAGCAATTCCTATTGCACCCATAGCATCCAGTCTGTCAGCATCCTGAATAATTTGTAATTCTATGGAATTGAATTTCTGGGTTATATTTCCTCCTTTGAAAGATACATTTTCTATGATTTTCACCACTTGATTAATGACTTCGGGTGAAACCTTTAGTTTATGAAGAAAGTTTGACGCTACTTTTGGTCCAAGGGTTTCGTTGCCATTGTGAAATTTTGAATCTGCAATATCGTGAAGTAGCGCACCGATTTCAACTATAAAATTATCAGCTTTTTCATGTTGGGAGATAAGCTTTGCATTTTTGTAAACTCGCTTTATGTGAAACCAGTCGTGGCCACCTTCTGCATTTTTAAGGCTTTCTTTTACAAATACTTCTGTACTTTTTAAAATCTGGATTTTATTCATAAAGAAAAATAAACATTGATTTTTCAGAAAAAAATATTAGTCATTCCTAATTATGGAAGGAAAAATTGATCTTACTTTACTTCGTTCGTAATTATTTTCATTTAATATCAGCTATAATAATCCTTTCCACTTTAGCAACAAGGCTTTCGGGATTATCTGAAATTACAGGAATTGATTCATGAATTTTCAATTTAACATGAACCCCAATTTCCATGGGGAAATTTCCATTTTTAAAAAGTTTCCAGGAATTGTTGATTGTTATGGGTACTATTGAAGCTTCAGGCATCTTTTTAAAAAGCATTTGCATTCCACTTTTGGCAAATTTTTTTGGAGCACCTGTTCTGCTCCGGGTTCCTTCAGGGAAAATTACGGCTGAACGATTTGTTTCATTGAGATATTTGGCAAACTTACCCATTTTACTGAGCGATTCACGTGGGTTTTTTCGGTCTATTAAAACGGAACCTCCATGTCGTAAATTAAAAGAAATGCTAGGTATACCTTTTCCCAATTCTTTTTTGCTAACAAATTTTGGATGATGTTTACGTAAATACCAGATTATTGGTGGGATGTCGTACATTCCCTGGTGATTAGCAACAAAAATACATGGTTTTTCTATGGGAATATCATAAGAACTTTCAATCGTAAATCGTGTCCCTAGGATATGTAGGCACCCTATTAAAAAAAAATTAAATATATCTACACTCTTTTTATGTGCCTGGTAACCCCCAAGTTTCAGACATAACCATTGTATAGGATGGAAAACCAACAGATTTAAAAAGAAAAAAAAATAAAAGAGAACCGATAAGGGGTATGAAAGTATTTTTTTCATCGCATAGATTATGCGGCTAAATTAAGTATTTAAGCCGTAAACCTAAAAAATACTAATTCCGAATTGGATTAAAAAGGGTCTGAAAAATTTATTTCATAAAACAGCTATTGTCAACGTCTCCCGTCTTAAATTAAACTGGATTCAGAATGACGGTGTGTTTAGTTTTTTCAGACCCTCTTTAGTAAATTATTTTAAAAGTTGCTGCTTAACAAAATTCATTATAAGCACCAATAAGGTTTTCGGCGATCATCTCCGCCGGTCTGCCTTCAATGTGGTGACGTTCTAACATATGCACTAATTCACCATCTTTAAAAAGTGCCATTGAAGGGGATGAAGGCGGAAATGGAACCATTAAACTACGAGCTTTTTCAGTAGCTTCTTTGTCTACCCCCGCAAATACTGTTACTAGATTGTCAGGTTTCTTTGCATTTTGTAATGAAATTCTCGCCCCCGGTCTCGCGTTGGCTGCAGCACATCCACAAACCGAATTTACAACTACCAGGGTAGTTCCATCTTTTTTCATTGCTTTCTCTACATCTTCTATAGTGTGTAATTCTTCAAAACCAATGCTGGTAAGGTCTTCGCGCATAGGTCTAACTAAATCTGCTGGATACATATATATGTTTTTTTTATTAAACTTGAGTAAGTAACAAAGATACCAAATTAACTTAAGCTGCCCATATTCTAATTAATTATCTGCGAATAGGTTAAATCAATGAATAGAGATAAATTTTTGGAATGTAGGCTGAGTTTCGCCGCAATGCAGCACATCAAAATAATTGTGGAATTTCGGAACAAGCCTTTTGACAATTAAATCTCATTTAATGAGTAAAATGGTATCTTTGCCGCTTATTTAAAATTTTCTTCATGTTTAAGTGGATTGCTGCCGTACTTGGCTATATGTATTTTAGATTTCCCGGAGCTCTTTTGGGATTTATTATAGGGGCATTGATAGATAACTGGACTCGTGGTCGTGGTGGTGCATTTAAAGAAATGTTTGGCCAACAGGACCAAAAAGTTTCCCCAGGTGATTTTGAATTGAATTTACTATCGCTATGTTCTCTTGTTATTAAAGCCGATGGGCAGGTTTCACAATCAGAGATGGATTATGTTCGTTCTTATTTTGTACAGGCTTACGGTAAAGAGAGAGCTAATGCCACTTTTAGAACTTTTAATGAATTGATTAAAGACCGTCAAATTTCAGCTCCCCGTATTTCTCAATATTTAGCCTCAAGAACAAAATACCCTGCACGTTTACAAATCATTCATTTTCTCTTCGGAATTGCACAAGCTGATGGCCGGGTGAGTGAAGCTGAGGCTGGCGTAATTCAGGAGATTGCCGGTTATCTTAGAATTGGAAGAATGGATTTTGAAAGCCTAAAAGCTATGTTTTTTAAATCGGCCGATAATTCTTATAAAATCTTGGAAATCGAGAAATCTGCAACTGATGCTGAGGTGAAGAAGGCTTATAGAAATATGGTAAAAAAATATCATCCTGATAAGTTGGGCCATATGGACGAAGCCTATCGAAAAGGAGCAAGGGAAAAATTTAATAAGGTGCAAGAAGCTTATGATCAGATCCAAAAAGAACGCGGACTTTAAAAATTATACTTTAAATTCAGCATAAAGTTTCGGCCGGGACTACTCACGTTAAATGTTCTCAAAATACTCATGTGGTCTACATAGGTTTCATTCAAAGCGTTATATACTCTGACTCCCGTTTCCAGTTGATTATTTTCTAAATTGAATTTTTTCCTGATTCCAAAATTAAGAAGTGCATAACCTGAAGTAGCTTCTTCATTTATGCCAATTCTTTTTTGATCGCGAATTAATCTCACTTTCGAAAAAGCATAAAGGGATCTGTCTTTAAGGCCAAAATAACCAATTTCTAAATTAAAATTGTCCGGTGGAATAAAACTTAGATTACGCTCATTTTTTAAGTCTTCTCCTCGTACGATTGCCCCTGTAATTTTTGTTTGCAATCTTTGCCTATGTAGCCACGTATGCCTTAATTCAAATTCAAACCCATATAAAAGAGCATTGGTTTGCAGATAAGACCAAACCTCCAGGTTTTCGTTTGGTAATGTCTCACCAGTCGCACTAAAATAAATATAGTTGTTTACACGATTTCCAAAAGCGGAAAAAACACCGTCAAACCCTTCATGGTGGTAAGTATAACTTGCATCGACCTGTAAACTTTGTTCGCGCCCAAAATGGTAGTTTCCTTTTTCAAACCTACTTGTACCAGGATGAGGACCATTTGAAAATAATTCGGCAAGATCGGGTGCTCTAAAACCGGTCGAGAAATTGATTTTTAACTGATTTCTTGTGTTGATTTTTTGAATTGCTCCAATAGAACCGGTAAAGCCATTAAAGCTTTGATTAAGTTTACGGTTTTCAGGATTTCCGGGAAGAATAAAACCATCTGTAATTAATTCGGACGAACTTGCGTCAGCTGTAACCTTTCGATAATCATAACGTAAAGCACCCTGGATAGCCCACGAATCGAAATCAAAACTTGCCAGATAATATAAACCACTTTCAAAAACATTGGCATCAGGAATTAAGAATTGCTTTGAATTTTTAATATTTTTAGTTTTCATAAAACTCCCCTGGATTCCTAAATTATTCTTTATTTTTCCGATAGGGAAACTTATTCGGCTATTATAAAAAGTATGGTTTTGCTGCAAACCTAGATCAATTTCATTAAAATTGGTCTCAACTTCTTTTCGGATATTTGAGTGATGGGATATATGTAGCGAAATTTCTAAATTCTTTATTTGATTAGTCTGGTTATAAGAAAGCAAATAATCATTTACCTTTTGAAAGGGTAATTGCATCTCTCTATCATTTCGAGTTGTGGCTAGGCTTTTGTAATTCTGCATTTCTCCATCCAAGATAATTCCTAGATTTTGGTCATTATAGGAAAAAGATAATTTATTTTGAAAGTTCTTTTTTTCAACTCCAGTATGTAATCTAAGAGTTTTGGTATTAAACCGACTATTACCAATAAGCCTTCCATCTCCATTTTTATAATCGGCATGATTTTCAAAGGCTAGATCCATAGCGATATAGATATTATTATCGAAAGATCTTCCAACTGAAGTATAAGTTCGTATTCCATTTGAAACACTATTGAAAGTAGTTCCAATATTACCTGAGAGTTTATTTGAATATTTATAAAATTCGTCATCTTGGGTAAGTAAAACCCCACCCAAGGCACCAGAACCGTATAAAACCGATGCGGGTCCTTTAATAACTATTACCTTTTTAATGCCCAGGTCATTAATCCCAAGACCATGATCTGCACCCCACTGATGATTTTCTAATTTATTACCTTGATAAATTGTGACGACGCGGGAGAAACCAAGACCTCGTATAAATGGTTTTACAATTCCTTGGCCAAACTCGGCGCCATAAACCCCCGGAACTTCGCGCAGCTTACCCATCAGTCCGCTAGGATGTCCCTTGTTTTCAATTCCCTGCATACTTATGCTGGTAACATTGTATGGCGTTCTCCGGGTTAGTCCGGTTTGAGTATCCAGGATAACTATTTCATCAAGTTCTGACGGAGATTTTATAAGGTTAAAATTTAGAACATCGTTTTTCTCTTCAGTAACTGAAATCATCCGACTTTGTTCTTTGTATCCCATGGCGCTTATCTCTATGATATGATTGCCCATAGGAATATTGTTCAATAGAAAATATCCATTTTTGTCAGCCGTAGTACCCAAATTTTCTTCTTCGATATAAATATTAGCGAATGCAACCGGTTTTCCCTCAGATGTGATTTTCCCAGAAAGCTCTCCTAATTGTGCAAAGTTTGGCGACGCTGTGAAGATTAAGATTATAATTAGTGAAGTTCTCATTTTTTCATTTTTGTCAAAAATATAAATAAAATTTAGATTAGTCTAAAAATAGGATTTTAAATATAAAAATGTATTTTTGGGAAATATAAATTGAATGTATGTTTAGTTTTTCAGAAGAAAATTACCTTAAGGCAATTTTCCATTTAGAAAGAATTTATCATGGAGGTGTAAGCACCAATGCGCTTGCGGAAGAAATGGATACCAAAGCTTCCTCGGTTACTGATATGATTAAAAAATTATCAGAAAAAAAATTGGTGATTTATAAAAAATACCAGGGAGTAAAACTTAGCGAGATCGGAAAAGAAACCGCTATTCAGATAATAAGAAAACACCGATTGTGGGAATATTTTTTGGTAGAAAAGCTCAATTTTAATTGGGATGAAGTACATGATATAGCCGAGCAATTAGAACATATAAAATCTGAAAAACTCACTTGGGAACTAGATAAGTTTTTAGGTTTCCCAAAACGAGATCCCCATGGTGACCCGATACCGGATGCAGATGGAAATTTTAGTGTAGCAAATAAAATGCTACTTTCGGAATTTGAGAAAGGGGAAGAGGGTATCTGTGTAGGAGTAAAAGATAGTTCCAAAGAATTTCTACAATTCTTAGATAAGAATAATATTTCCCTTGGAAAAGAGATTAAAGTTCTTGAAAAAGAAACTTTTGATGGATCTATGCTTATTCAAATTAATGAACGGGAATTAAGAATTTCACAATTAATATCTAATAATCTCTTCATAAAAACTCAATAAAATGGAAGATTTAATAGCCTATTTTGAACAGTTAGACCCAGTGTTGGCTGCTTTTTTAGCCACAATTTTTACCTGGTTACTTACCGCGGCAGGTGCATCTTTGGTTTTTTTATTCAAACAAATGAATAGGAAATTATTTGATGGGATGCTGGGTTTTACAGGGGGGGTGATGGTCGCAGCAAGTTTCTGGAGCTTACTGGCACCCGGTATAGAAATGAGTCCTGGAGAGGGCTTTGAAAAAACCGTCCCACCGCTTGTTGGTTTTGGCCTGGGAGCGCTTTTTCTTTTCGGTCTGGATAAAATACTTCCACATTTACACGTGAATTTTAAAATGAGTGAGAAAGAAGGAATTAAAACGCCTTGGCACAAATCAGTTTTACTTACACTTGCCATTACTTTACATAATATTCCCGAAGGTTTGGCGGTAGGTGTACTATTTGGTGCCGCAGGAGCAGGGTTGGAAGGTGCCAGTATTGGAGGCGCTGTAGCTCTGGCTATAGGAATTGGGTTACAAAATTTTCCCGAAGGCTTTGCAGTTGCTATGCCACTTCGGGGACAGGGAATGAGTCGTTGGAAAAGTTTTAATTATGGCCAGCTTTCCGCTATTGTAGAGCCATTTGCAGCCGTTTTGGGTGCCTGGGCGGTAATGACATTTGAGCCAATTCTACCTTATGCTCTTTCTTTTGCTGCAGGAGCTATGATTTTTGTAGTAGTTGAAGAAGTTGTGCCCGAGTCACAAAAAGGAAATTTTACAGATATTGCTACTATTGGGTTCATCATAGGTTTTATGGTCATGATGACGCTAGATGTTGGTCTTGGATAGAAGTTTTTGTAACACTTAGGATGTCCGGACAGTCTTTACAAGTAAAACACAATGCAAGAATTTGCAGAAAATTTTAAGAAAGGGCAAATTAGTATTTTATTAAAATTTGTTTTTTTAATCGCTAGCTTTTTTCTTTTTATAACTTATGCCTCTGCACAGAATGAATATGAGGAACTGGTATATTACGGAGAAACCTCTTTAGGCGAGATGTTTAATTTCGGTGGAAACGAAATTCGATTTAAGGAAGTAATCGTGGATTCCAGATGTCCTACTAATGTAACCTGCATTTGGACTGGAGAAGCTAAAATTTTGGTAGAGATATATAAAAACGAAGGCCTTATAAAGGAAGAAATAATTAGCACACGATCGCAAAAATTCTTCTCTATATCTAAATTATTTCAGGGTGATTTTTCGTTGACCATTCTTTGGCTATTACCTTATCCAAAAGCTTCCAAAAAGATTAAACCTTCAGATTACCAACTTCGATTTAAAATAACGCAAAAGGTCAAAAATTAATTACATCCACAACCTGAAACTCCGCAGGCTTTGGTTTTTTCTTTTTTCTTTTTTAGAAATGCGGGTTTCCAGATAAATTTTGTAGTTAAATACCCTAACGCAATGGAAAAAGTTATAAAAACGAGGATTTCTTGTAGTAGTACCATATTATTTTAAGTCGTTTTTTAATGTTAAACTTACAATTATTTTAATAATTGGAAGGCCAGCAAAGCTACTAAGTAGGCAAATAAGGTCATAACCACTAATTGTAAGATCGGCCACTTCCAGGTATTTGTTTCTTTCTTGACAATGGCCAAAGTACTCATGCATTGCATGGCAAACGCATAAAACAACAATAGGCTGACTCCACTGGCAAAAGTAAATAGGGGCCCACCCAAAATTGGATTTATTTCTGCAGCCATTCGGTTTTTAATAGTTTCCTCTTCATCGCTTCCTACACTATAAATTGTAGCTAAAGTGCCTACAAAAACTTCACGGGCAGCAAAAGAGCTGATGATTGCAATTCCAATTTTCCAATCGTAACCTAATGGCGCCACAATTGGTTCAATACCTCTTCCCATAATGCCAATATAAGAGTTTCTTAATTTAAAGGAAGCGATCTTTTCATCCAATTCATCTTCTGAAATCTCTTCATTTCCCGAAACTTCTGATGTAACAATTTCTTCGGCCTTACTAAAGTTTTCTCCAGGGCCATAACTTGCCAGAACCCATAAAATAATTGAAATAGCTAGAATTATTTTTCCGGCACCGAAAACAAATGATTTAGTTTTTTCTATAACATTTATAGCAATGTTTTTCCCCATTGGCATTTTGTAGTTAGGCATTTCAATTACAAAATGGGTTCGATTTTTAATTTTTAGAATGGCGTTTAAAATCCAAGCAGAACCAATGGCAACCCCAAAACCTAAAAGATAAAGCAGCATCAAAGTAAGCCCCTGAAGGTTAAAACCCCAAACTGCCCGATCAGGGATTACCAGCGCAATTATTATTAAGTAAACAGGTAAGCGTGCGGAACATGTTGTGAATGGAACAACTAAAATAGTGATTAGACGTTCTTTCCAACTTTCAATATTCCTGGTAGCCATAACGGCGGGAATGGCGCAGGCGGTTCCTGACACTAGGGGAACAACGCTTTTTCCGCTAAGACCAAATTTTCGCATAACTCGATCCATTAAAAACACTACACGACTCATATATCCGGTTTCTTCTAAAATCGAAATAAAGAAAAAAAGGAAAGCGATTTGGGGAATAAAAATTACGATTCCACCAAGACCAGGAACAATTCCTTCAGCGATAAGATTTGTAAAAGCTCCTGCAGGAAAAGTTGTTTTGGTCCATTCGCTTAGAAATGCGAAAGTTTCATCTATAAGATCCATTGGATAACTGGACCAACTATAAATTGCTTGAAAAATTAATAAAAGTATGCCGAAGAATATAACATAGCCCCAAACTTTATGAGTTAGAACGCGATCTAAACGAGAACGAAGGTCTTTTGCAGAACTTGTATCAACCTTCATTGTTTCTTTTAAAACTCCATTAATAAATTGATATCTTAAAATGGTTTCCTTATGCTGTAGTTTCTTTAGTTCTGGATGAGATTTAGTATCGAATCGACCAGAATTGTCGATTTCATTGCGGTTAATGTTACCAAAATTTACATCTTGTGTAATTACTAACCAAAGTTTATAAAGTGATTGGTTTGGGAAAGCTTTGCTAAGCCTATCAAAATATTCAGGGGCGATTATCGAGGCATTTAAACAAGGTTCATTTGAAATATGGCGATAATTGATAATTGCTTCCTTTAATTCATCAATTCCAGTGTTTTTTCTGGCACTTACTAAAGTAACTTTTGTTTTTAAACGGTCTTCTAACAAATCTACATCCAGAAAAATACCCTTGCGCTCCATCCTATCGGCCATATTTATGACCAGGATTGTTGGAATACCAAGATCTTTAATTTGAGTAAAAAGTAACAGGTTCCGTTTAAGATTCTCTACGTCACTAATAACCACGGCAACATCAGGATAATCTTTATCGCTTTTATTCAGCAATAATTCGATCACAACATTTTCATCTAAAGAAGAAGCGTTTAAGCTGTAAGTGCCGGGGAGATCTAAAATATGCGCTTTTAAGCCGCGAGGAAGTTTGCAAACTCCTTCTTTTTTTTCAACCGTAATCCCGGGGTAATTTCCCACTTTTTGATTAAGGCCTGTGAGTTGATTGAAAACAGAAGTCTTACCTGTGTTGGGATTTCCTATTAAAGCGACATTTATTTGTTTAGCCATTTTAGCTTATGAGGTCAATTTCTATAAGTAAAGCGATTTCTTTTCGAATGGCCAGATGGCTCCCGTTTATGTTTAGATACATGGGATCTTTAAAGGGAGCCATTTGAAGCATTTGAACTTCATTACCCGGCAAGCAACCCATTTCAAGTAATTTTAAGGGAATATTTTCTTCCGAAAAATCCTTGATAATTCCACGTTCACCACGTTTTAAATCGGCCAGGGTTAGTTTCACTTTTATTTAGATTGATTTTAAACAAGACAAAAGTAAGGTAAAATTTTAGCAGGAAAAAATTTCAATGGAAAAAGTAGATTTGTTCAATAAATACTTTGCACAATTCAGGGATATGAAAAATTTTTACTCGTATTCTGCTTTTAACACTTTTATGTCGTGCATCAGATCTTCTATAGCTTCAGGATCTGTTCCGTCATAAAAACCGCGAATACGTTTTTCTTTATCAACTAGAACAAAATTTTCGGTATGAATCATATCATAAGGCCCGCCATCTCCATTACTTTTGGTAGCGAGATAAGATTTTCTGGCCAAGTTGTAGATTTCCTTCTTACTACCGGTAACAAGGTTCCATTTTTCATCGATTACACCTTTTTTTTCAGCATAATTTTTTAGAACTGGAACTGAATCGGTTTTTGGAAAAACGGTATGCGAGAGTAATAATACTTCAGGATCATCCTTAATTTTTTCTTGAATTTTCAGCATGTGATCCGTCATTACAGGGCAAATAGTAAGACATGTGGTGAAGAAAAAATCTGCTACATAAATTTTATCCTTATAATCTTCTTGGGAAATCGTATCACCATTTTGATTGAAAAGCTCAAAATCCTTAACCGTATGGTACTTTCTAACGTAACGCACCGTAGAATCAACAAGTTCAGCGTTCACCATATCCGGCTGAAACACCGGTAGACGTTCTTCAGGTTTTAAAAGACTATAAATACAATAGACAATTATTACTGAAAGAATAAACAATACAATGGCAAATTTCTTGAGCCAGGCAAAAAGATTACGCATACTATTAAATTTACCCGCGCTTTTAAAGAAATTTTCAATTTTTTTAACGCGGTAATTTTTTAAAAAAACTCCAGAAAGCTAAATGCAAAATTAAGGGGTAGCTATCAAATAGTCACAGTATAAAACTTAAAATTTCAGTTTGCTCAAACAGGAGTCCTTTAAACTTTTATAGGAGATTTTAAAAGATTACTTTTGTGCGATTTAAAATTTGAAGCATTACCAATGGATCCATTTATAGTTAAAGCCATACAATTACTGTTAAGCTTGTCCTTACTTATAGTTTTACATGAACTTGGGCATTTTATTCCTGCAAAATTATTTAAAACCAGAGTAGAAAAATTCTTTCTATTTTTTGATGTTAAATTCGCGCTATTTAAGAAGAAAATTGGCGGAACTGTTTATGGAATTGGGTGGTTGCCACTGGGCGGTTATGTGAAAATTTCGGGGATGATTGACGAGAGTATGGATAAGGAGCAAATGGCAAAACCACCTGAGCCTTGGGAATTCAGGAGTAAACCGGCCTGGCAGCGACTTATAATTATGCTTGGAGGGGTGACTGTTAACCTGGTTCTTGGTTTTCTTATTTATATGATGATTATGTTCGTTTGGGGAAAAAATTACGTGGGCCCGGATGAAATGCCCGCAGGTTTTGCAATTGCTGAAGAATTTAAGCAATATGGTTTTGAAGATGGTGACCGTGTTTTAGAAATTAACGGAGAAGAGCTTAAAAACAGTGATGATGTGAATCGTTACTTATTTATGCGAGATGTAAATAGTATTACCGTTCTGCATCAAAACGGAGAAGAGGAAGTTATCGAGGTTCCTGGAAATATCGGGGAACAAATGTGGGAAAAAGGAGTTATGTTGCCTTTCATTCCTATCCAAAATGCGGTATTGGATAGTGTAGTTCCAGATATGGCGGCCGGAATTGCCGGACTAAAAAAGGGAGATAGCATAATCGCACTGAATGAGCAGGAGGTTGGTTATTGGCATGAAGCAAGGGCTATTATACAAGAAAACAAAGATAAGGAATTGGAATTGGTCTTTAAACGGGGCGATGAAATTAAAAGCATCATGGTTAAACCAAATGAGGACGGAATTCTTGGTTTTTCGGTAAAACGAAATTTTCAAATAAAGCAACAAGAATATGGATTCATTGAAAGTATAAAGGCTGGTTTCGATTATGGTTACTGGACATTACACGATTATGTGGCCCAGTTTAAATACGTCTTTACTCAGAAGGGAGCTACACAACTCGGTGGGTTTGGTGCTATTGGTGATATGTTTCCCGATACCTGGAACTGGAAAGGGTTCTGGCATACCACAGCGTTGATTTCAATAATTCTTGCGTTTATGAATATCTTGCCTATTCCGGCTTTAGATGGCGGTCATGTGATGTTCCTGTTATATGAAATGGTAACCGGAAGAAAACCGAACGATAAATTTATGGAAGTTGCACAAATGGTTGGTTTTTTCATCTTGATCGCATTGGTGCTCTATGCCAATGGGAATGATGTATATCGTTGGTTATTCGAGTGATAGAATCTGAGGGAATTTTTGAAAGAAAAAAACTAAAAAAAATTCAATTTTTGTTTTGTTGTGATTTAAAATTTGGTTTATATTTGCAACCGCAAAAGAGCGAAACACTCCTCCTTAGCTCAGTTGGTTAGAGCATCTGACTGTTAATCAGAGGGTCCTTGGTTCGAGCCCAAGAGGGGGAGCTTAGTAAAAACAAGCCATTCAAGAAATTGAATGGCTTTGTTTTTTTACTGGGTACAACATAGGTACAACATTTTTTTCAGCGGTCCCATTGGTCCATCTTTCTCAACTTTTCTTGCTTCATATTTATCTTATCAGCAATCAGCCAAAATAAGATTTTGTCAGCTTCTCTATATGTATTCTTATACCTTCACCAATAATAACAGGATATGTTTTCTTAAAATGACAAATTCTGGAGGAGTATGTGGTTGAAAATTTCTACTTTGTAATTCTAAATTTTCCACTGAATAAAATTTAATTGTGTTTTTATGGATTTATTCAATCAAGTTCCAAAAAAAAGGGAGTTTCAGAAGATAAACCTAAAGGATGGCGAGGTTTGGTATATGGAGAATTTTATTCCCCCAGACAAGGCTAATAGTTATTTTAAAAATTTTGTTGAGAATATTAACTGGAGACAAGAGGAAATTAAGATGTACGGAAAAACTTTTCCAGTACCTCGAAAAACTGCTTGGTATGGGTATGAAGGGTTTAATTATAAATATTCAGGGATTTTTTGTAATCCAGAACCTTGGACGAAAGAATTACTGGGTATCAAAAGAGTTATTGAAAGCTTTTTGCCTGACTCAGATTTTAATAGTGTTCTATTAAATCTCTATCGAAATGGAAGTGACAAAGTTAGCTGGCACGCAGATGATGAAAAAGGATTAGGAACGAACCCCTTAATCGCATCTGTAAGTTTAGGAGCAACAAGGCGTTTTGATTTAAAACATAAAACTGATCCTAAAGAAAAACTACAGCTGGAATTGGTTCCGGGATCATTAGTCATTATGAAAGGTGCATTACAGCATAATTGGTTACATCAAATTCCTGTACAGAAAAGGATATTAGACCCTCGGATCAATCTAACATTTAGAACCATCGTAAGCGAATGAGTGTTTACGATCAAATTGTTGAAGCCATAAATGATTTAAATGATGAGCCTTTAGAAATAAAAGCTTATTTGCAATCACTTAAAACTGATGTAAAGCAATTACGAGCTTCTTATCGAAAACCGCCACCTGTTTATGTGAATTATGCGCTACAGAATATTCAAAGTGCATACTTAATAACTTATTTACCACATTATTACCAGCTCATATTTAAAATATTATTAGAGCAGGAATTACAAATAATGAAATCTAAGACAGATTTTACTGCTTTGTTTATTGGTGGAGGACCAGGATCTGAAGCTTACGGAACTATAAAATATATTCTTGAATACTGTCCTAATATAAAAAACATATCCATTGAAATTTTAGACTTAAACTCCAGAACTTGGGATTATAGCCATTCAGCCTTAATTGGGTTTTTACTCCCGGAGCTGAATCGTTATAAAGATATATCTGTAAAATGGAATAGTCACCAATTTGATCTAGTAGATAGAAATTCCATACATTCAAATGCTTACCTTTTTAAGAAATCGGATATCGTTGTAATCCAAAATTGCATTAATGAGATAGCTAGAACAGATTATGCAGTTTTAGAAGAAAATGTTCTTGATATTTTTAGAATGTTACCGGACTTTTCTTCGCTGTTGATGGTAGACTTAACCACAAGTGTAAGATCAAAAATCGCTCATTTAGAACAGTTATTAGAAAGCCATTTTCGAAACTTAAAAAAAGCAACAACATCAGAAAATAGAAGCCCTTCTGCTATGACTTCTATTAATCATAGACCTTCTCAAATTGTTAGAGATAATTTACTAAACTACACTGATGGTCTGATACCTCGTAAAAATCTGAAATACGATTTTTCGTTATTAAGCAAGAACTGCTTACAAAAAGAAGAAGAAAAAATCGAACGCATTGGCATTAATGCCATCTACCATCCATTAAGAAAAATAAACGGAATAGCACAAAATCTAACCGACCGCTCATTTATTGGAGTAGATTTTGGAACCTCTAGCTCTGTATGTTCTATTGCTTTCGTTCAAGATGGTTCTCTTAAAGTGGAACTGCTGGAAATTGATCAAAAAGATCATTTGGGATCAAAATCTAGTAGTACAATAGTTCCATCAATAATGGGTATCGTCGGAAAACAGTTTTTACTGGGCAAATATGCTCAAGAGAGAAGGCATCAATTTACTTTCGGACAAGATGGATGGTATGGGTTTAAAGAGAATATACTGAATCTAAATGATCAAATATTTCCCGAATCTAGATTATTTAACCATCCATCTTTACAAATTAATAACGGTGCAGATGCCCTTATTGTTTTCTTTAAAAGATTGAAAAGCGAGATTGACAGGCTTGTAATCAAAAAAGGATTGCCTTTAGAGAAGCGATTTTCCTTTAGCACTCCCGGAAATTATGGATTAAAAGAGAAGGAATTACTGGAAAGTTACATTATCAATGCTGGATTTGAGCAAGGAACATTTTCCTTTGTAGAGGAGCCAGTATCATCATTGCTTGGAACTATTTACCAAGAAAATTTAGCTTTAGACCTAGAAAAAGATCTAAATATTCTGGTTATTGATGTTGGAGCCGGTACTGTTGATTGTTGTGCTATCAGGTTAACAAAGGATTCTGATAACGTTCTGGCAGAAACACTATCTATCTATAGAAATAAAAACATAGGAGGTAATTTAATTAATAAACTGATTGCCAATAGACTTTATGAAAAAGATAATCAAATTACAATAAATGACGATTTTGTTTTAAAAGATTGCGAAGAAATAAAACTTCAATTTTGTAGATCGTTTTTGGCAGATGCTAAAGTAGATTATACTTTACCTAAACTAGCTTATTCTGAACAATACAAGAATTGCCAAATTTCAGCTTATGAAAACGGTGGTTATCTTCAATTGGCTTATTCCGAGTTTAATGAGATAATGGAAGATTACTTTAATGGGAGCGAAAAGTTTAAAGGATTTAGGGACAATATTGAGAAAACACTTTTAAGTGCTGAGTTAAAAAACAGTGATCTTGATTATATTATAATATCTGGTGGTGGAGCTAAGAATCCTTATTTAAGATCCTTATGCGCTACCTATTTTGATGTTTCAAAGATAATTATGCCAAATAATAGTCAGGAGCAGGTGGGTGTTGGAAATGCAATACAATCATTTGTATCTAATGCTTTTGGCAAACAGATTATTGAATCTGTGCTGAATGGAAATATTCATATTGTTGAGGATGGAAAGCAAAAACCGGTCTTTAGAAAGGGGGAAGTACTTCCTAGTTTAGAATACGAGCTAAACGTTGATGATGACCTAAATTCAACAGAACTTTATTCTGAAATCACAAATGAAAGCATCTACTTTAACTGGAAGGAATATTATAATGCAATAAAAATTATTCTGAAAATAAATCAAGAATCAAGAGTTGTGTGTGATCTAGTCACTGATTCCTCAATTATTAGACTAAAACCCTTAATTAAAAAGAAAAAACAATATGAAGTGGATGATCGAAGAAGCCAGGCTTGGTCCTGAGCAGAGAGAAATAATTGATGACTTACAAGATATAAATGGCCAACCTGTTTGGATACAGGGTCACGCAGGGTCGGGTAAATCAATAGTACTCTTACACGCATTGACCGATTATATAATTCGCAATCCGCAGGCAAAAGTTGTAGTTGTAGTGTTTACTCACGCTTTGATTGATTTACTGTCATCTGGTTTAAGGCAGATTCCAGCTTTAAGAAATACTACAATTCCTGTAGTAACTATATATGACGTTAATGGACGTCTTTTTAGAGGTGAAAAATTTGATGCTATTTTCTGTGACGAGATACAAGATATCCCAACGATCCTTTTAGAAAGAATGAAAGCTGGAAGCAATCAATTAATAATTGCTGGGGATGCAGCACAATCAATTTATTCTTCTGTACCTAATTTTAATGAGAGGCCTGCAACAAAAGAAGAAATTGTAGCACAATTAGATCCGGAGCAAAAAACAACTACAACTATATATCGTTTGACTAGAACGATTATTGGCGTACTGAGAAATGTTTATAAGAATCTCTTTGCAGATATGGTACACATAGGTCGAGAGGATTCCGAAATTAGATTATTCAAAGCTGAGAACTATCGCGAGGAGATAGAGTTTTCTTGGCACGAACTTAAACAAATTAATAAGGATAGACCTGGTGAAGTTAATGCAGTTTTGTTTTTTATGAAAAAAGATATTATAAATTATGTGGATACTATTTTAGAACTTGAAGGAAAGAAAAAATGGTCAAACGGAGTTTACCCCGAATATGATGTAGATAGTAAAGATTTTGCAGCTATGAACAGTCATTTAAGTAATCAAGGCATTCCTTTGATGTATGTTGGTAGCAAAATTGGTTCACTTGAGCAAGCAGATAGTCAGAACAAAATTGTAATAATGACCTACCATTCTTCCAAAGGGTTGGACTTTGATGCCGTTGCACTACCCAATATTCAAGCTGATTTGGGAAGTTCTGATAATGAAGATGCGTTGATCCTGGTAGCTTTGTCTAGGGCTAAAAGAGACTTGCTAATAACATTCACAGGTAAAATGTACTCAGGATATAGTCGTTTTCTTAAAAGCACTCCTGCTAGACAAATAAATGAATCAAAAAATGATAACGACGAGGTCGTTTTTTAAATAATATATAGATGAAAAATATAACTATCGTCTTACAACGTTCAGAATTAAATTATTTGATTAATTATGATTCTACAAGGATATCTCCAGAAAGAATAATCAATTTCTCTTATAACGATTTTAAAAATTTAGGAGAAGAACAGAAGATATCACTTTTGCAGAAATCGCTTCCCATTTTTGAGCAAGATCACGAAGTAATCTTAATGGAATATGACCCTATGTTAGTTTCATATGATAATGCTCCAGTAATTGAGTTCAACGGAATCTTATCAATTATTCCCTTAACGGAAATGGGGGCAAGATTACTATCATCAAAGTTGAATACTAATTTTAATATTTTAGGCCCTTTAGATTCAAAACTTTTCAGGTCCTTTCAAGATAATCGAAATCACTTATTACGAATTCGAGCTAGTCGAAAACTTTGCTCAATCTATGATCTTTCTTTTCCTAATGAAGAATTTATAAATGATTTCAAAACAGCCACATTATTTCAATTAAACAATATTGAAGTGAGTGAAAATGATTCTACGCTAGCACATCTAATTGATTTCAATGTTACTCCGAGCTTTATTCCTGAAGGAAATATTGAAGCAATAATAAAATCTGCGTGTGTGGGCTTGAAGAAGCTAAATAAGGAGGTTGATCAGATTACAAGAAGCACTTTTTATAGCTTTGTGAATAATGAGAAAACTGCAATTAATAGTAAAACATTATTTGAGGCCATCAATTTTATAAAAGATAAAATTGAGTTTAGTGAAGATGCTAAATCAAAATTTGATGATCTTACAAGAACTCTATCCGAAAATGGAAAATATGATAATGCTTTCTTACTTTTTAGTTTTTTTTACTATCTAAAGAAAGAAATTGAAAAAAACAATTATGATATATCAGCTCCAAAGAAGGATATTCTTGAATTGAAACAAAACGATTCCGATGCAGCGTCAAAAGTTCTATTTATGTTAGGGTATACTTTTTCAATACAAACCATTTCAAAATCAATTCAATCTTTTTCAAAAAGTGCCTTACTAAAAACTCATAAGAATTTAGACTTAGAATGGAATCCAAAAGTCATGGACCATCAAGTGTTTGGGGAGCCTAAAACAGAAAAAACTAATACTGAATGTGATGAAACGATAAAAGATGATAATTTAATTCCAAATCAAAGCAGTAATAAAATAGAAAAGGAAGAGACAATGGACATCAAGCTTTCAGTTGAAAAAGATAAATATGACGAAAAAACAATAGTTGAGTCAAAAGAGAATAATAAAGCAGAGTCAGCAAGTCTTCCTTTAGAGTTATTTACCGAACCAAAAGATAACGAGATAGATATAGCAAAGGAGCAGGAAGCCAATTATGGTTTCACCTTTCAAGATTTCAAAAAAAACATTGGAGGAAAGACATTTTTGAATAAAATTGTGGCTACTATAAAGTCAAAAGAAACTAAAGAAAATCTAATAACGCAAGATTTGGTTATTTCCTGCTTAAAAGAAATAGATGAATATGAAACTAAAAGCGGAAAGTTGAAGAAAAATGCAGAAAGGGCATTAAAAATTTTTGAATAAAATAATTGATAATAATCAAGAAATCTGAATTACACGAATGATTCAATATTTCCAACCTATCCAAATCAAATCAAGAAAAGATAAATTAATCTCCCTTTAAAAAGATGTGAAATCATTCTGGCTTCTTATACCATTTTTTGAAAGAAAATCATTGGCAAAAAAGAATTATTTTGATTGAATAGTCGGCAGAACTATTTATTAGGGGCATTTTAAAGCTTTCGGTAATCGGATTATTAAATTTGGGAGGGGTATAAATTTTAGGGACTAGCTGGCTTTTGCTAAAGGAATTGTTCCTTTACAGGAACCGTGAGAAGAAGAATAGAGAATGAATAATAATTCAATATATCAAATTACACAAGCTATTAAAAACTTTGATATCAAGACACTTGATGAAATTCTCGATGATGATATTTCCTATATGGATGTTACAAAATCACTTTTTCTTAAAAAATTAAAAAAGAAGTTTAAAAATGCAAGAAAAGATGGTTGTCATTTTTTTGATGATGTTTTCTTTGGAATATGTGGTTCTTGTAATATAGGTTGTGAAGGAGTAACATTTCTCTCTAAATCAGGATATTATATAGATTTGTTCATTGAAAGTAAAGATGATAAAACCGTATCTGATATTTGTATTTGCAATAAACTGAACAATTTCGCAGATCTTGACAAAAAAATTGATTTAGGATTTAGCTTTTGCAAGGATGAAAAAGTAACTTTTAAGGCAAGTACTGAATATACTTTAATAGAGCAGCATTTAAATACAATGCTATCAGACTTATCAGACTTTAAAATTAAAATATTTTTAGATGATCTTATTGAATGGTATGATAAATTCAATTATTTAAGAAGTGTCATTGATCAATTAGGACCATTTGAATGTTTTGATTATAAATTATACAGTAAAGCATTCGGTCTGACTAATCAGATCAATAATATATATAATTTAAAATCTAAAACAGAATATGCTGCAGATGCACTCATTACTTATCACCAAACAACTTCAGAACGTGAAAAATTAATTTGGTTTTTGGAAAATAGAAAAGATCATAACGGAACTATTAATTTTCAGTTTCCTAGAGAATGGCGTAAAGATCTTTGCGTGATTTATAAGATCAATAATATTAAGCTTACCATTGATTTCTCAGGCTATGAATATGTACTGGATTATTTTATAAAGCTTGACAATTTCTATGATGAATTGATGGAAAAATACAAACCATTACCGGAGCATTTTGATGAATCAGAAACTGGCTATATTGAATGTTCTCTTGAGAATCACTTAATATTACATCATAAGCATTTGGATGTTGTGGAAATGTATAGAAGGAAACACAAACCATGACAGAGGGTATTATATAGGTGGGAACACCAATAAAATCAAGCGTTCCAGAGATGTAAGACTTTTTTTCTTTCTATTTGGGTACGACTAATAAAGTTAATTAATTTTATAACTGAAAATCTGCTTTAAATTGTATTGTTTCTTTGATGTTTAACTTATTTATATATTTGATAGATAATAATAGCTTAAAATTTAAGGATTCTTATTAACTTTAGAATATATGAACCAACAACAAAAGGATAGTTATGCTGATATTCTCGAATCTAAATTAGTTTTATCTAAGGATATTCATGAACTTTTGAAAAAATATAAGGAAGACCACAAAGATAAAATCAAACTTAGTGGAAATAAACCTGAACTTGTTGAAAGCCTTTTAGGATGTGTTGAGGAAAAAATTATTGATATTACAGAAGTACAATCCTTAGTTAAGGATTCAGAGGAATTCGGAGATCAGTATATTTACATATATCGTACAATTTCAGGTATTGATGAGGCCGATTATAGCGACGGAGAGGCAATAGCAAATAAGCTCATATCCCAAAATATCCGTTCTAAATTCCCTAAAATAATGGATATGCCGAGTAGTGGAGTTGAATGGGTTGATTTTCGAACACCAAATAGGGGGCAAGAGGACTCTTGGTTGGTTAAGTTATATGATAAAAAAATTAGACGGGTTAGAGAGGATGAATGGGTAGAGGAATCTACAGGTTTCACACATCTTGTCTATAAGGAAAAACCTTTTAGGTTAATTTTAATGGCGCAATGGGATTCTAAATTTTTAGAATTAAAATTAAGTAGAACTTCTTCTGATTCAACAGCAAGTGTCTTAGATACAAGAAGAAAGCTTGAACATTTAATAGCACCTGCTGTTTTTATTCAGCGTGACTTTACTAAAAAAGACTTATCTCAAACTATCCATAAAATTTTAGTTAATTGGAATTCTAATCGGAATATTTATAAATTGCTTGGAGTAAAACTACTTGATTCTCATAGTGGACAAGCTACAATAAATACAAATGGAGAAGATGAGTTAGATCTTCTCTCTAATTCTTCAAGAAAAGAGGCTGTTGATGCATATCTTAATTCAAATGGGAAAGCTAATAGTTTAGCAATTCAGTTTTTAAAAGAAGGATCCGGTGATGCATTAAGTAGAGATGTAAATGTTATTTTTGGAAAAAATGATATTAATGAAATAATAATTACTTCGAAAATTAGTCCAGAGGAGTATAATTATGTACGAAAGAAAATTGCAGAATTTAGCTAGAGAGTTTCCAGAATATTCTCAAATTTTTGAGGCTATTTTAGACTGGTTCTTTAAACATCCGAATCAGAGAGCAATAACTATGGATTATTTTTATTCTGATAGATATCAATTTTCATTTGAGGATATTAATACTTCCTTTATGATTATGGAAGAGTACGAAATTTTAAAGATTATTTATAGGATTCTAGATTTCGATGGAGTTAAGATAGGTTCCGATTTTGAAGATTATAAAGAAATTCCAGATGAAGTCTCTACACTTTGGGGAGAGAAGAAAGATATAAAGGACGTGAATATAGTTCCGTATTATTGTTTGATTCAGAAGAAATTATCAGGCTCCATTGACTAAGAAAGATAGAATACAAGTTTTTCAATCTCTCGTTATTGAATTCCATCAAAATACAAAAGTTCAATGGAAAAGCAGTAAAGATTATACCTTTTTTGGGCATAAATGGGTGGAGGAAAAGGATGAAATATATAATGATCCACATTTAACAAATCGATTGTATAATCTTTTATTATCTGAAATCAAGCATTGCCAAAAAATTTCCGGCGAATCCATACCAGATACTATAGATTATAATGAACTTGTTCTTATAATGAAAGGCGGTGGGATAAAGGGGTTAGCTTATGTAGGTGCATTAGAAGTTCTTTCCAAACATTATAAATTTACATGGTATACGGGAACCTCTGCAGGAGGAATCGCAGCCATTTTATTAGGTTGTGGTTTTTCAATTTGATCATCCCCCAAAAATTAGGACAGTAAGTTAAGTTCAAAAATAACCTTAATTTTACTGTATTATGACACGAAGAAAATTCACATCCAAGT
>NZ_SNWE01000011.1 GCF_004362395.1 Salegentibacter sp. 24 | reverse complement strand
GTTCGGGATCAACACCTGATTTTAATGAAAAAACAAACCGCTTAATTAATTTTTGAAATTTAGAATAATTCTCTTGTTTTATAGGGGCCAAAACAGCTATTCCGGATGCGGGAAATAATTCATCATCGAAAACTACGCGAAATTATAAAGTGAAAAAGGACTTTGATTCCATACAAAAAATTGAATTCCAAGAAAAATCATTTAAAGATCTTAGTGATATTATACGGCAAAATATTGATGAATTACAAGCAATCGAAAATGTGAACGGAAAGATATTGAAGAGTAGCGCGCAAGAATTTGAAGCTATTTTGGTAAATCGTAATCAAATAAAATCAGAATCAACATTGAATTTAAATATACTTAAAGAATCTAATTCGTCTAGATTTATTAATAGAATTGATACTTCCGGGTATTCTATTAATATTACAATTAAAGAAGAAAATAGAACTGACGAGAATATATCTTTTTCACTTGCTAATGATGATTATGAACTGTATTGGCTTAAAAATAGTCCTGGGTATTCGATAGCGTATTCTCAAACTGAAACAGAAAAATTTACTATCAAACAAATTTCAGAAGAAATTTGGGAAGATTGGTTAAATAAAGTGGGAATAAACTTTAATATATGAAACTGTACCAAGGAGATAATATTAATCCATTAAATCTTTTAAAGGAAAAACCTTTCAAACTCGAAAGGGAGATCCAGAACCTCTTCGAAACCAATCTTTTTGAATTGATGGGGCTGAATCTGGTGAAATCTGAATTTAGTATAAAAAACAAGCGAATAGATACACTGGCATTTGATCCAGAAACTAAGGCCTTCATTATTATTGAATATAAAAGAAGTAAAAACATAAGCGTTGTAGACCAGGGTTTTACTTACCTAAGCCTTATGCTAGAGAATAAAGCGGATTTTATTATCGAATATAATGAAACCCTAAAAGCTAATCTGAAACGAAATGAGGTGGATTGGACCCAAACCCGGGTAGCTTTTGTTTCTACCGGTTTTACCGAAAACCAAAAAACTGCAACTAATTTTAAGGATATTGCCATAGAGCTGTGGGAGGTGAAACGCTATGAGAATAACCTAATTAGTATTAATGAGGTTCGTAAAAGTAAATCTGCCGAAAGCATAAAACCCCTGGCAGAAAACAACGAAAAGCTTAAGGCAGTTACTGAGCAGATTAAGGTTTATAATGAGGAGGATCATTTAAGAAGGAAGACTGATGAAATTATAGAACTGTATGAAAGCTATAAAACTGCCATACTTAACCTTTCGGATGATATTGAAATCGAATACCGCAAAGACTACATCGCTTTTAAGAAGAACTCAAATATTGCTGATATTACAGTTCAAAAAAAAGGCTTAAAAATCTGGATCAATCTGAAGAAAGGTAATCTTGACGATCCCAAAAACCTTATGCGGGATGTTTCGGAAATAGGACATTGGGGCAATGGCGATTATGAAGTAGTGGTAAATGATGATAAAAACCTTGAATATATTATGAGCCTGGTAAAACAAGCTTTAAAAAACCAGTAACCATAAATTTTACTTGAAACCATATTTCATTCCGTTAATTATCAATATATACAATTGCATGAAGATTGTTTAAAGGATATTCTGGAATTGAATGTAAAAGCAAATTGATTTGTATACTACTAGCTTTTTGACAAAAAACCAAAATTAAATGAATGTACCTTTGACAGATAAACAAAAAGAACGACTTCATATTTTAGAGCCCAAGTTAAATCAAGCAATTCAGGAACAAGATTTTTCAACTGCTAAAAATTTAGTTGTAGACATTCAAAAGCAACTGAGACCAACAAAACACTTTGTTCGGCTCGTGCAATCTAAAAATAAGCTTTACGAGTTATCAATTGAATTAAATAAATGTGATTTTGCTCTTAATGGACTTTTGTCTAATCAAAAAGTAATAAGAAAAAATACTAGAATTCATTTAGAAACAACCTCATTAATCGCTATTTGTTATTTGAGAATGAGAGATGTGGAAAAAGCAAAAAATTATATTCAAGAAGTTTTAAGGAATCATACGGTAATTAAGACTCAGAGAACTAGAGAAGCCTTTCACACCGAAATCATTAATAGATTTAATGAGGAAGTAGCACTTGCAACATTAACAAGTACCCAATCTGTACATCTAGACGAAGATGAAGTTGAACGAGAGTCAATAAGGATAATTCAGACTATGACAGATGATGAGATTTTCAGCCAAATTGGACAATCCTCTCCTTCCTCCACAAAAAGCTTATTATTTTTAGTCTACGATTATTCAACTAAACAACTTCCCTCAGCGGAAAGACTTGCTCTTCCTAGTCCTGATCAAAAGGTAAAAGATAAAGAGGTAGGATTGACTGTCTTTGAATCTATAAAACGAGTTGTATATAATTCATTATGCAATCCAGAAAGTGAGATATATAAGGCTTGGTTTAATAATGGAGTGCACATTTTTTTAAGTAAAGGTTATATCAAATCCGCTGTGGTTTCTTGTTTAGTCAATATTGGATTTAGTGTTTCTATGATTGCGGCATCTATTGTGGCTTTAATCACCAAATTTGGGATTGAAGTTTACTGCACTAAATATAAACCTATTTATGTATCTGATATTAGAAAAAAATAAAAACAGTTTGGAATAGTGGCTATAATTGAAATATATTAAACCATTTAAAAATGAAAAAATTGAATTATATAATAGATGCAAATTAATTGATTTTGTTATTAAATAAGTATTTGATAATATTTTTTTGACTTTTTCCGATATGTTAGAAATAGCTTGTACCTAGTTTACACCTCATACTTCCAAACAGCCAGTGTTTTAGCGGGATAAAAAATACTGCATCGGAAAATAAATAAGTGATTTTATTTGATATCAAATGACAACAAATAGAACCAAATAGCACTAAATACCAGTTAAATAGAGGCTTTAGAGCCTCTATTGTTTTTTACTACTTTCCTTTTTTTATCATATTAAGAGCTGAACAAATTTTATCAATTAGAAAGGCCGAGTATGCGCAGGGCAAATATGGGATAAAAGATAAAAGTAAGGAAAAACTTCTCTTTCTCACTTTTTATGACAAGGTGAAAGAAGAGCGTTATGAAAGCAAAGGTAATTACGACAACTGGGATGCCGCTCAAAATCATATTGAAGATTATATAGGAAAGAGAAAAATAAGCTTTGAGGATATTGATGAAGAATTCGTTATAGGCTTTAAAAAATACCTAAATAAGAAAGCCAGGACAAAATAAAATACTGAATTGTCCCAAAATTTTAAATATTCTTATTACAACAAATTTAAAGCTTCATTACGACAGGCATTTGATGTTCGAAGTATTCTGTTAGCGCTGCTTTCTGATTAAATTTTTATTTTATCCGGATCTTGCCGGTTGGAAAAAAGGGATAATATTTCTATAGAATTTTTATTTAACCGATATTATAAACTGTTAAATTTTGCAACTACAGCTCTTCTAACATTTTTCTTTTTGGAAACCTGAAATAGCTCTGGATTTTTTGAAATTAATTCTATGGTATGATCCAGTTCTTGAGAAAAATTTTCTAATTCTCTTTCAGACCAATTTTCCTCCAAATATTGAATTGTATTTTTTAATTCGGAAAGGGCGTGGTCAGTCCACAGAATTTTATAACCATTTCTCATATAACTTCTGTGCTTCGGAATGAGATTTTAATTTTCCGGCTTCAGCATCTTGAATCCCTTTTTCGATTGATTCTTTTTCTTCCTTTGAGATTGCTTTCCACCAGTCAGCTTTCTCATTATCTCGCAATTTCATTATTTTTTCAATAATGGACTCGTCATTCAGCGTTGATAGCCACTGAATTAATTCGATCTTCTTATTTTGAATATTTATATCCATAACTTAAATTTACGATTTTGAATTTAATTTTGTTCTTTATGCGTTATTTTTAACTACTGCCCCACACGTTCCAACATGTAAGGAAGCGAGCATAACGTTTCGATTAGCCACTGATTCAAGCATCTTTGTTTTTACAATGTTGTGAGGCGTTTTCTTTTGCGGTTGATTTTTGCGCTTTTAGGCTTCTTTAATGAAATTGTTCATTTAAAGCGTAAATTTTAAAGTTGTCAGGACTTGTGAAGGACGCAAGCGATAACTACTTTGCACGTAATAATATTCGTTATTGTAAGGATTAATAAACTCATCGGTATTCAGGAAATTCCGCCAGCTAATGTTTAGATCCATTTTTGGTTTTTCAAAAGTAAACTGATAGCCTAGGTTAACAAAATAATTGTCAGCATTTTCGGATAACGAGTTCAAATAAATCTACTTGTTTTATCATATACTATTTTCTGTTTACCGGTCGTGTAAGATTCAAAAAATAAGATGTCACATTTAAGTTTCTTCAAAATTAAAAATAGCTTCAATTGGTAATTTAAAGAGGTTAGAGATTCTAAATGCCGTTGGTAAACTGGGGTCAAATTTCTCTTTTTCTATGGCATTAATTGTTTGTCTTGAGACACCAATAATATCCGCCAAATCTTCCTGTGTAAAGCTATATTCGGCTCGAAGCACTTTTAATTTGTTTTTCATGCGTACCTTCTGGTATTTATGGTAACTAAAACTAAATAAATTAAACCTATAAATATCACCAGGTTGCTTATTTCTGCATTAAATGTAATTAAATTGGTAGTGTCAAGTAGAGAATAAGAAAGTCCAATAACAACCGCTAATCCTAATGTTAACGCCAAAGATTCTAAATGGATCTTGCGCTCCAGCTCATCAAAATTATTAAACATTCTTCGGTTGGCGAAAATCATTAAAATCCCGTGAACAAAATTTACTGATACTGCCAATGCAGTTAAAACACTGTGATCGTCCCAAATGTAATTGGGCCCAAAAGAGGCAATTGCCTGGGTAGCCACCCAACTCCAAGTCCAAATGGCAAGATTGTAAAGGTTCTTTTTTCGTTCTTTTTTCATGATAATGTAATTATAAGTTCACTTTAAGTAAAGTGTACTTTACAAAAGTAATCAAATATTTTTTATGTAAAGTGTTATTTACATAAAAATTGAAGGAAAGATAGAAACTGATTAATTTCCTTGATTTATTAGGACTGGATATTTCAATGCTAATCTAGCTGAATTTCCAACCATAATCTCCTTTAGGTTCTAAATCAAATCTTTGATCTTTCCGTTAATGAATGAGGAAAAGTATTTAAAGAGAAGGATAGAAAAATGAAACTAAATAGATTAACTAGCCTGATGAAATCAAATTAAAACAAGAGATAATTAATTATCAAGTTCAGGGGTCCCCCCGGAATCAGATACAGCCGCTTCATCATTACTATTGTTATAATCATTACTTTAAAAACTTGTTTCTTTCTGCTGGGATTTGAAGTTCTCAATTTCCATGATTAGTTACTGAAGAGAAGGACCAGCGTCATTATCTTCCATTGATCAGATGGTTTTTTCCTGATTATTTATCGAAAAAACAGATGCCCCCGCATCCGACAAAGGTATTTGTTCAGAACCTTTTTTCTTCTCTTGTCCTAAGGATTACAGTCCACACTACGTGCCAGTGAGCGGTCCATCTAAAGGAGAACCAACGTAGTTGTTAGCGACTATTATTAGTTCCCTTGAACTGAATGCCTACCCACCAATTTGGTGGATTAATAGCAGCAATCATTTGTCTCAAATTAGGCCTGTTACCTATTCGCTGGGACTGTGGCCTTCTAGAAGTGCTTTGCTGAGGAGATCCAGTGCTGCGTAAAAGATTTCGTGCACGGGAGTCTGCTAAAGGCTAACTTGGTAGTTGAATTTTCGTAAATCTGAAAAGCCTTCTAAATAAACGGTATTCTGAAACATTGAAACGGCTGAACTTAATTTTAATAGGCATATTTCTATTTTCATTTTCTTAAATAACTAATAAGCAGTTAGTTAAATTTAGATTAGATTAGATTTTATTTATTTTTTTTCCTAAATTTAAAATTCCTACCAGATACCTTAGAAATTTCATTCCACCCTCTTGTAAATTTCTTTATGTAAAAATTTAAAAATTATAAGTTATGTCATCACTAAAAAGGCCCGGGGTCTATATTGAGGAAAAATCTACTTTGTCCGACCCAATAACCAGTGTAAAAACGGCCATTCCCGCCTTCATAGGTTATACCGAAGATGCTACCTTGCTCAATTCTGCCACCAGAATTACCTCCCTATTGGAATATAAGGAGAAGTTTGGTGGAGCACCGCTCCAGCAGTTTACACTATCACTAACTGATGAGTATTCTGATGGAGAACTTATTTCCAGATCTTATAGTGCTGATGATCCCATTGCCAGCATCTTCAAACTGTTTCATAGTCTTGAGCTTTATTTCAATAATGGGGGAGGCCCTTGCTACATCGTTTCGGTAGGTGATTATGATGCGGGAAGGATTGAAGTCGGTAGAACAGAACCACTGGAGGGCTTAATTGGTGGCATTGCCGCAACTGAAAAAGTAGATGAACCTACCCTTTACGTATTTCCCGATGCCATTAGCCTAAATGATCAAGTGGAATACGGTTCCGTAGTAAAAGATGCATTGAATATGTGCAATAAGCTGCAGGACAGGTTCACTATATGTGATGTGTTTCATAATGGGAATCCAACTGCAATCACTCAATACAGAGGTGAACTTGGGATGAATTACCTCCAATACGGAGCAGCATACTATCCCACATTACTAACTACCCTAAATTATTTTATAGATAAGGCCTCTGTTATCACTCATACCCATAATATAACAGGTACCCTTCCACTTCACAATGGCCGTACACTTGCAGAAGTAGAGAATGACGATCCTTTGGTGTATAAAAGCTTTGAAGCCGAAATAAAAAGGAAATACCTTAACCTACCTGCTTCCGGTGCCATTGCTGGTGTATATGCTAAAGTAGATGCAAATAGAGGTGTATGGAAAGCCCCTGCGAATGTCAGCCTGAATTCTGTCTCTGCTCCCTCGGTAAACGTGACAAACGAACAGCAGGCCGGACTTAATGTGGACGCGTCAACCGGTAAGTCCATCAATGTGATCCGGTCTTTTTCCGGAAGAGGTGTCCTTGTATGGGGAGCCAGAACACTGGCAGGGAATGATAATGAGTGGAGATATGTTCCTGTTCGCAGATTATATATCACAGTCGCGGAGTCTGTTAAAAAGGGGACAGAATTTGTGGTGTTTGAACCTAATACCGCTAATACCTGGGTAAGGATAAAAGCATTGATTCAAAATTACCTTATAGCTATTTGGAGAGCTGGGGGACTAGCGGGTTCCAAGCCAGAGCAAGCATTTTTTGTAAGGGTAGGTTTAGGCGAAACCATGACGGCGCAGGATATTTTGGAAGGCAAATTGAACGTGGAAATTGGTATGGCAGCAGTGCGGCCTGCCGAGTTTATCATTTTAAAATTTTGCTACAAACTACAGGAATCTGCGTAATAAGCTACTATTCCCAGAATGGTGAAACCCCACTGGCTTTTGTCATATTCTCCTGCTAATCTGTAATGATATTTACCTATCCAGTATAGTAGTAATAATCCTAACATATTTATTGATGAGTTTTGTTGTCAACGGTTTTTGGTTAGCATAAGTTGGCAGAGCAGGGACGCTGGCTTGGCAACGTAATAATATTTTCTGATATTGTTTTTAATAGTTCAAATTTTGTTGATCTAAAATTTCAGAAATTAATTTTTTATACTCTATAACGTTCCTATCATAATTCTTCTTTAAGTGAATACCTAATAAAATTCCTATTGATAATAATATTCCAGTTATCAGATATAGATATGAACTACTGTACAATTCCAGAATTACCACGGCTAAAAAACCCAAGCCTAATACAATATGGACGTACATTAATAATTTAGCTAAAGGGTGTTGTGTAAAGGAAACTTCTACAATAGTCTGATTTCCGGGATGTGTTTTTGATATTTTTCCATTCACAATAATGTTATTCTGAGTATTTATTTCAAAAGGAAGTAGGAGTCGTTTACGTAATTTAAATTTGACTAAATTTATTTTATCAAAATTGAAACTAAGAACAAATTTGTTAGCGTTTCCTAGTGAAGATTCTAATTTTTTGCTTATCTCCTTAGGACTATTTTTTACTTGAAAATTCCATGCATTCATATTATCATTTTAAAATCCTTAAAAACGCTACGAAACTCGTCATTTATTAAAATAAATATACTAATCTACCCACTTATTTTTTATATTAATTGTGAAAACTTTTAGGCAGTTCCTGGCTTGGCCCTTAGCGCCACTGAAATGCAATAATCATGTTTAAAAGAGTTAAAAAAAAAAAAATAGCTATTTCGAAAAATTCTTTCTTTGCTCAACTTAAAAAGTTAATGATTGTTGTGGTTAAAAAACAATACTTTTTCAGTCAATTTTCCTTATCGAAGGCCCGATTAGATGGATATATCCTGCTAGGGGAGAGATGCGCCAAGTTAGTTGGAGGAGTTCCATTATTAAGTTCAGAAAAGGCTTTATCTTTGTAAGATGTTGTATATGTCATGAAAAAACTGGAAAACAAATTAGAGCAGAATAAAGTAAGGCCTACCGCCATGCGATTACTGGTTTTAAAAGCACTCCAAAACCAAAAGGCAGCGGTAAGTTTACAGGATCTTGAAATGACCTTTGAAAAAGCTGATCGTGTTACTCTTTATCGTACGCTCAAAACCTTTCAGGATAAAGGATTAGTTCATAGTATTGAAGACGGTACCGGTGCAACTAAATATGCATTGTGCCAGGATGGATGTGAATGTGCTCCTGAAGATATGCATGTCCATTTTTTCTGTAACAGCTGTAATGATACTTTTTGTCTTCCCAAACTTAAAATTCCTAGTGTTTCCCTACCTCAAGGTTTTATTCCTGTAGAAACCAATTTACTGGTAAAAGGAATTTGCGCTAACTGTTCCTAATAAAAACGCAATCTCATTGCAACTTAATGAGCTTAACTTTGAACTGTAAAAAAGTTTAAATAAAAAGTTATGAGTGATTGTTGCGGAAATGAAACCTGTTCCTCAGTAACCTTACCAGAGAAAGAAAGCAATTTAAGTTTTTTTCAAAGATACCGGGAATATGGATTGGCTATAATAAGTTTAATCCTTTTGCTAACTGGGATTGTATTAAAGGAATTCATCGCAGCATCCTGGTTTAGTAATACCTTTGAGTTGGTTCTTTTTGTGGCTGCTTATCTTCCTGTGGGAACACCTGTGCTATGGAAAGCCATAAAGCAGATTGGAAAAGGCGATGTGTTCAACGAGTTTTTTTTAATGGGAATCGCAACCATTGGAGCTTTCTATCTGGGACAATACGCTGAAGGGGTGGCTGTGATGCTGTTTTATGCAGTGGGAGAACTGTTTCAGGGCGCAGCAGTCAATAAAGCTAAAAAATCAATTGAGAGTTTACTAAAGGTGCAATCAGAGGAGGTGACTGTGGTAAAACCAGATAAAACTCTGGCCGTGGTCCATCCATCCGTTGTTGCAATTGGAAATATGATAAGGATTAAGCCAGGTGAAAAAGTGGCACTTGACGGCGAATTAATTTCTGAAAAAGCTACCTTTAACACTGCAGCACTTACAGGAGAATCGGCGCCGAAAAGGAAGTATGAAGGAGAAACAGTTTTGGCCGGGATGATTAATTTAGAAAGTGTTAGTTTAATCAGGGTTTCCAGTCGGTTCGAGGATAGCAAACTATCTAAAATCCTGGAGCTGGTCCAGGAAGCTTCCACCAGAAAGGCTAAAACGCAACGTTTAATTACCCGATTTGCCCGAAAATACACACCAATAGTTGTTTTTCTAGCTACAGCACTAGTTGTTTTACCCTACTTCATTGCTGATGCATATGTTTTTGAAGAATGGTTGTACAGGGCACTGGTATTCCTTGTGATCTCCTGTCCCTGTGCCCTTTTGGTCTCTATTCCATTGGGATATTTTGGCGGAATTGGTGCGGCCTCCCGGAATGGGATTCTTTTTAAAGGAGCCAATTATCTTGACCAGATGCGCAAGCTCAGCACAGTAGTAATGGATAAGACCGGCACCCTTACCAAAGGAGTATTTAATGTTCAACGGGTAGTAGCTGAGAATTTTGATAAAAACCTGATGTTGAAACTGGTTTTTTCTTTGGAAAGTCAGTCTACCCATCCAGTGGCAAAAGCTGTGACCTCCTATTGTCAACATTTCCAATATGAATATGCGAAAGTAAAAGAAGTTGAAGAATTTGCGGGATTAGGAATGAAGGGGCAGGTTGAGGGATTTAGCGTCCTGGCAGGGAACACCAAGTTGCTTGAGAAATTTTCTATTTCCTATGATAAAGCCATTGATGAAATTGCCGAAACCACCGTGGTGATAGCGATCAATGAAAATTACTGCGGATATATTCGAATTGCAGATGAAATCAAAGCAGATGCTCAAATGGCAGTAGAGAACTTAAGGAGCCTTGGAATTCAAAATCTTGTTATGCTTTCTGGTGATAAGATCAGGGTTGTTCATAAGATTGGTCGAAAACTTGGTTTGGACTTGGTTATTGGCGAACTGCTTCCAGAAGGAAAGATCAATGAGATTGAGAAGCTTAAGAAAAATTCAGCAGTCCTTGCTTTTGTTGGGGATGGCTTAAACGATGCCCCGGTAATTACCCTGGCTGATATAGGGATCGCTATGGGGGGTCTGGGATCTGATGCCGCTATAGAAACTGCTGATGTGGTAATTCAGACAGATGAGCCGTCAAAAATCGCCATAGCTATCAAGATAAGTAAAGCAACTCATAGAATTGTACAACAGAATATTGTATTGGCTTTTGGGATTAAAGCTATTGTCCTGTTTTTAGGTGCTATTGGAATGGCATCGATGTGGGAAGCCGTATTTGCAGATGTAGGAGTTGCACTCTTGGCGATTTTAAATGCTATAAGAATTCAAAGAAAGGATTTTTCTTCTGGTGAAGCTTTGTCCGTATTAAATAATAAAAAAGCTGGGAAAACTTATTTCAGGAAATCAGTATTTTAGAGATAAAAAAGCTATGTTGATTTAACTGAAAGCCCTTTAAAGTTCCTATTTTTACTCTAAACTTTATAGTGATGAGAGTATTTCAGTTTTTAGTTATGTTCATTGGATTAACCGCTCTAGGGCAGAATTCCAATATGACCAGTGAAGATCAGCTCAAGGATCTTATTGAGGATTCATTTCAAAATATCTTTTCTGATATGGAATTGCAGGCTTTAGAAACCTATTGTACCCAGGATTTTTTGCTTTTGGAGAACGGAGAAGTTTGGGATATGGAAAAGATGAGAAATTATTTAAAGCGTTCGAGAAAACAAAATACAGAAGTGGAAAGAATAAATTCTTTCGATTTTGTGGAAATAAATATTAAAGGGAAAATGGCCTGGGTGGCTTATTATAATACAGCTGAGTTTATGTTAGGTGATGATCTAATAAGAGAAATGAACTGGCTGGAAAGTGCAACCGCTATTCTCACTGATGAGGGCTGGAAACTACAGCTGCTACATTCTACGCTCATAAAGAAGGAGAAAATTTAACATCACTGGATTTTTTCGCAGATCTAATCCTATAATAATAATAGGGGGGCAATAAGGCCAAGCCTTAGTTCATTTTTATTATAATCAGCGACATCTAAATTTTCTACCGCATAATTTGAGTAATCGTAATACCGTCCTATATAAGCAAAGAAAAACCGGATATCAATATTTTTGAAGGGACTGTAATAAAGGGTAGGGATCATTCCATAGCTTGTTCTTAAATGATACTTATTGGTTTTAATGTCATCATAAGCACTACTTGTCATAAGGGTCAATAAAACCTTAAATTTTGGACTAAAGCGGTATTCCGCCCTCAACCAATTTTCAATATACCTGGCATTCTCTGCCAACCGGTCGTTACTGATAATATTGGTTACTATACCCTTGGTATCAACCTGTTCATAACTGTAATGAAAGTCATACATAAGGCTCAGATTACGGTTCTGGTATTTGTGACCCAGGGTAAAAAAATAAGTCCCCCTATTTTTCACCTCATTTCCATAGCTTAGGCTATAAATGGTTTGTATTTTTCCATCAAAAAAGTTTCCGCGCCAGTTTGTGACAATGGCGACCGGCTAAATAGGTTCCTGGATATCTTCTGCAATTACATCGCCGTAAAGATCCTCATAAAGCATAGTACGGGAGTTCAACACTTGCAACCCAAATTTATGATCTTCTAGAGCTTGGTAAGTAATCCCGGCTCCGGTAACAAAAGCCAGGGCATTGCCATAAATATCATTGTATTCTAAAATATCCATGACACTGAATTCGTATTCATAACCCCCGTAGGAGGCAAACATTTTTCCGAGTTTAATATTCAAAGAAGGACTTGCTTTAATATCGATATAGGCCAGTTCGATATTATTACCCAATTGGTCCAGGCTTTGCACCTCGCCTCCTTTGTTAAAACGATTTCTAAAATTGAAATTCACCCTTTCATGTAATTTCCCGGAAATTCCTAAAGCCGTATACCCGTTCTGAAACTGCATCCCATTGTAATACTGGTCACCACCCCGAAATGCATAAGCTCGAAATTCCGTACGCATATCAAAGGTGAAATTGATATTCTTTAGGAGCTTTTTCTTTTCAAAGGTAATGAGCGGTTCAGCCAGACTGTCGTTTTGTTGCGATAAGCTTAAGCACGGCGACAATAAAAGCCCACATATTAAAAAAAATTTCATCATAGTTATAGTTTTAAATTTTAGTATAATGTAGACAGAGGTAAGGCTGACCAATAATTTTTGTATTAATTGGAAACTTATAATTTCGAGCAAGCATTTAAATTTAATAAAATTTAATGAAAATTTGAACTGGACTTTTAATATCGGCTTATTTAATATTCCTATCAGTTATGAGCTCAATAAATCTTGGGAAGTCGGAAGAATCCTTAAATGAACATTGTAAGAAATCTTAAGCTTAAAGGAAGCTAGTTTTGCAATGGTTTAACTAAAAGGTCCTTTTTAGGCTGTATAATCTTCCTATATTTATTTTTTCAAAAAGAGAAACAATATTCCCTTATGCGCATCATTAATGCCCACCAGAATAACCTCAAAAATATAAATTTAAAAATCCCTGAAAATCAATTGGTGGTGGTCACCGGATTATCAGGTTCTGGGAAATCATCCTTTGCTATGGATGTTATCGCAAACGAGGGTTACCGTTATTTTTTAGAAAGCCTTCCTGCATATAATGGGCAAAATGCACAATTAATACCTACCGCTGAAGTAGATGATATAGAAGGCTTACCGCCGGTCATTAAGGTGGAGCAGTCCAAGGGCTTCCAGTCAATTAATGCTACTTTCGGAACACTCTCAGAGTTGGCTGTTATCTTTAGAATTTTGTTTGCCCGTTATGCTGGTATTGAGCCTATGAGTAAATCGCTCTTTTCATTCAATCATCCTAAAGGAGCATGTGAGCACTGTCATGGGTTAGGTCAGGCAGAATATATCGATCTTGGTAAGTTGGTCGGAGATGAAAATAAAACCTTAAGAGAAGGGGCTATTAATACTACTTTGCCTAGTGGTTATATTGTTTATTCACAGATTACCGTTGACGAATTAAATAAGGTTTGTAAAGCCCATGGATTTAGTGTTGATATTCCCTGGAGAAAACTCCATGCAACTCAAAAAGACGTTGTCTTAAACGGAAGTGATCGCATCAAAGTTTTTTATGGTAAGCATACTTTGGAATCTCGCTTAAGATGGGAAGGTTTAAAAGCAAAACCTCGAGAAGAAGGATTTTACAAGGGGATGCTTCCTATTATGAAGGACATTTTAAAAAGGGACCGAAATCCAAACATCTTAAAGTTTGCCAGTTCCAGCACTTGTCCAAAATGTGAGGGAGCCAGGATTAAAGCCGAACACCTGAAATACAAATGGAAAGGACTGAATTTTCAAAAATGGATGGACCTTTCCTTAAACGAGCTATATGAACAACTCAAAGATCTTGACCTGACCGCGGGGGAACAAGTATTGGTTGATAAAATCTCTACACAATTGTTCGACCTGATACGATTGGGAATGGAGGGCTATACACTAAGTACTCCAAGTATGAATATTTCCTCTGGTGACGGACAACGCATCAAACTGATCAAACAGGTAAATAGCAGCCTGCAGGGTATTCTTTATGTGTTTGATGAACCTTCCATCGGTTTATCTGAAGATTACCAGAGCTATTTATTGCATATTTTCAATCGGTTGATAAGCCGGGGCAATTCAGTTATGGTGGTAGAACACAACCTAAATTTCATCCGGTCTGCTGACTGGGTAATCGAACTGGGCCCTGGCGCTGGTGTTTATGGAGGAGAAGTCATTTTTAATGGATCGATTGGGAAGTTTTTAAATTCACATGAGACAAGTAGTCCCACCTTAACAGAATTACAAAAAGCAAAATTTAAACCTGATAATTCACCTAAACGAGAATCGGTAGGTTCATTTCAGCCTCAAACAGGCGAATTGACAGTGGTCAGTAGAAAAACACAAGAAATCCTGCAAAAACTTTCCATATACTGTGAAAAAGAAGGTTTAAAACCGCTTAGGATATCCGATCAACCTATTGGTAAAACCCCTAGAAGCAATCCTGCAACTTATACGGGCTTGGCCGATAAAATACGTGATCTGTTGGCCAAATCTACGGAGGCCAAATCCTTAAAGATCGCTAAGGGAGCCTTTTCTTTTAATAATAAAACAGGAAGATGTGAAGCCTGTGAAGGAGCAGGTGTAATCAGCCTCTCTATGAATGTAATGGGCACTATTAATCAGGTTTGTCCAAGCTGTAATGGCAAGCGCTTTAAACCTGAAGTTCTGAAAGTGCATTGGAAGAAAAAAAATATTTCGGATATCTATAACCTTAGTATAGAGGAAGCTTATGATTTTTTTTTCCAAGAGCAAGAACTTACCAAAATACTGTCTCTGATGTTGCAGTTAGGCCTCGGGTATATCAAACTTGGCCAAGCTTCTAATACCTTATCAGGGGGCGAAGCGCAGCGTATTAAACTCACTAAGCACTTTGCTAGACAATCAAAAAAGACGCTTTTATTGCTGGAGGAACCCAGCATTGGACTTCATCACAAAAATGTGAGGCAGTTGTTAAAAGCTTTGCACCAGCTGAAAATACAAACAGCAGGTATAATTTGTTTTGAAAATCATTCCCTTTTTAAGTTCTCATGTGATAAGTTGGTGGACAATGCCATAAAAGCTAGAAGGGGGGACCTAGAAAAAGTATCTGACCAGCGAAGGGATATTATCTCTATAAGAGGGGCTAGAACACATTACCTAAAGAACCTAAACATTAACCTTCCCAAGTATCAACTATCGGTGATCACAGGAGTCTCAGGTTCGGGAAAATCCTCTTTAGTGATTGATACCCTTCACGGCTACGGACTACAGGAAATGACCAAGCAGTTTTCTACTTATCAGCGGTCCAGGGTAGGAGTGAATTTTCAGTTTGAAGTAGATCATATTCAAGGGCTTAGTCCTACAATTTGCGTTACGCGTAAAGAAAAAAACTATACTCAGCGCTCCGATATTGCTAAACAAACAGGAATAGATAAAATTTTACGTTTTGCCTTTTCAAGAAAAGCGCAGTACCAGAACAACGACTTGTCAGCCAGTCATTTTTCTAATAATCATGAATTGGGGAAGTGTAACATATGCGATGGAATAGGTGAAGAATTGCTTCCTGATTTAAAGAAAATAGTGCTCGATAGAGAAAAGGGCATCTCCAGTGGATTATTTATGCATAATAAGGCCCTGGCCTATTATGGTCATGCGGACAGTCAATACATGGCCATTGTAAAAGAGCTCGGTGCCACCTATGGATTTAGCCTGGAAACTCCTTATAAAAAGCTGACCGACACCCAAAAGAATATGCTATTCTATGGCGCAGGCCAAACGGTATGGAAAGCCCAGTGGAGATTCAAAACCAAGACCAGGGAAGGGATTCAGCCAGTTAGCATGCAATGGGATGGTCTTTTTCACTATTTAAAAGAAGAATATTATAAAACCCGGAATAATAAAAATATCGACAAACTTAAGGCTCTTTTCTCTTTTACCAGATGCAGTCATTGCTCTGGAAGTGGGTTAAAGCCAGAACGCTTAGCTTTTCAAATTGGAGGGAAATCCATTCACGAATTAAGGTCAATGAATTTTAAATCCTTGAATAACTGGCTTTCTGCTGATTACGGAAAAGATGAGATAACTCAAAAACTCATCTCCAATATTGCGCCTCATATGATCAATACCATAAAGAGAGCCAAGCAATTACATATTGATCACATACAACTCAATCGTAAATCGTTTACACTTTCTGGGGGAGAAAATCAACGAGTAGCACTTATCAAACAGCTTAACAGTCCACTGAAGGGAATTACCTATTTATTGGATGAACCTTCCGCAGGGTTATCCAGGGATAATATTCCCGACCTTATCAGGATTCTAAATGAACTTAAAGGAAAAGGAAATACGGTAATAGTGATTGAGCACAACAAGGAGATAATTCATAAGGCTGATCATCTGGTTCAACTCGGGCCTCAGGCAGGTAAGCTGGGTGGGAATATTATTTATCAAGGTACGCCTGAGGACTATGTGAATAAAGCCGATTGTCATCCATATTTAAAAACTCCAGAAAGAGGACTTGAGTTAAGGGCAGGAAAGCAGTCCATTGCCATTGGTAAAATCAGCAAACATACCTTAGTAAAAGAAGCTCTGAATGTTCCTGTTGGAGGAATCACCGCCCTGAGCGGTAAATCAGGAATAGGAAAGACCACTTTAGTGAAAGAGATCCTGGTTCCAAGCATTTCGATGGATAAACCGGTTAATTGTGAGGAAATATTGTTCCCCAAAAAGTATGCAGAAGCGCACTATTTTGAGTCTAAAAAACTAAGATCATATGCCAGTACCTTACTAGTATCTTATTTAAAGCTGCTTAAAGAGGTAACTAAAATATTTTCGTCCGAAACAGGCCTTAGACCTGGTGATTTTTCATATAAATCAAAATCAAGCCAGTGCCCCAACTGCAAAGGCAAAGCTTATAAGGAAACCAGTCTGGATGTGGTTGCCAATGAGATTGAAATTTGTGAATTGTGTAAGGGACAACGCTATCGGCCACATATATTGGCGTACAGGGTTAAGTCAAAGAATATCGCTGAAGTCCTCACCCTGAATCTTTTCGAATTAAGAGCATGGTTATTGCAGTCTAAGGTACCTGCTAAAACCCTTGAGTTTTTAAAACAACTGGAGGAGGTCGGGTTAGCACATCTTAGGATAGATCAGCCGGTACAATCTCTTTCTTCCGGAGAGAAGCAGCGATTATTGTTGCTGAGATGGCTGCAGGATGAAACTAAAAAAGCACTTTATATTCTTGATGAACCCAGTACTGGACTACATTATGCCGATATTGATCAATTGTATGAAATATTAATCAAACTCAGCCAGGCCAATGATATCCTGGTTATTGATCATAATCCGTATTTGTTGGAGAAAATAGGGGTGGGGGTAGTTTTGGAATGAGTTTCATTTGAGAATATCTTCAAAGAAAATTCAAATTCCTTCTGAAAAAAAATGAGAAGTAGATATAATTGTTTGCTATTCCCGAAAGAACTTACACTGATAAAAGTTTGCCTCCCAAACTTTGACAGGAGGGTTTTTAAGGCAAAATGACGAATTAATTCACGATATATATGATCTTTCTACATCGCAGATCTTGAAAAGCTCCGAAAATGGTTTCTTGAAGTATCATTAAAAAAAAGGGAACCCTCCCCGGATTCCCTCTGAATTTTTAAAATAGCAACTTTTTATCCTCGAGTAAGCCATCCCCTTTTACTTGCTGTAGCAATAGCATAGGGGGTGATCCAAAATAATCCAAAGGTATATAGAATGCTATAGGAATAAGCCCAAAAGGATTCAGACAAATTATATCTTTTCGCGTAAAAAAGTACGGGGAAGCTAGACCAGATCAAAATGCTAAAAAGAGTGGAACTTAAAAAGAGGATTGGATCCATGGAAATGAAGAAAAGCATCATCAAGATTGTGGGATAGCTCATCACCAATTTCAGTAGCTGATTTATAAACAATAGTCTTGATCCAGTCTTGGAACTTTCCCTGAAATCTGTGAACACATACTTGGCCATTGAAATGTTCTCCCGGACATTACTTCTTCCCCATCTAATAAACATTTTATATAGTCCTGTGTATTTTTCGGGCACATTGGTATAAGCATAGGCATTTCTTTGGAAAAGCACATGATAACCTTGTTTAAGAATCATATTAGTCATTGCCCGATCTTCCCCGATATCGGAAGCCTTACCCATAAAAGTCTGATTGATCCATTCATCTAGACAGCCAAGGACAGCTTTCCTTCTATAAGCAGCAAGTGCGCCCGGGGTGCAAAGCACCGATTCCAGAGTGCTTTCCGCAGAGCGAACAAATTCAAAGCTAAGTACGAAACTTACATCCAACATCTTGGGTAACATCGCCTTTTTTTCATTGTTAAGTACCCGAATGTTTCCTGCTACAGCCCCGCATTTTTCGTTTGTTACAAAAGGGCTTACCAGGTTGCGAAGCGTATCAGGAGTAACTTCAGAATCACTATCTACCGTTACGAAAATTTCCCCGGTCCCGATATTGAATCCGCGATAGAGCGCGTGACGTTTTCCTTTGTTTTGTGGCTGCTGGTATATGCTCACTCGGTCTCCAAGTGCTTTTTTGGCCTTCTGCATCCATTCCCAGGTATCATCCTTGCTCCCGTCGTCAATTGCCAGTAATTGTATCTTTTCTTCTGGATAATCACTCTTTGCCAGGCTCATTAGAGTAGCCCAAACCTGTTTACCTTCATTGTAAGCAGGCACTATTACGGTGCAGGTTGGTAACTTATCATTGTCCACGGAGGAAATCGGTTTGTATCGAAGGTAGAGGTATAGGTTGTAAAAAAAGAATCCAGCTCGGAAAAGGAGGAGGGAACCTGTGATGATAAGGATGGCAGTACCCCAGCTGGAATTCAGGCCGTCCAGGTTATACCGGGTAAAATCCCCCTGTAAAACATATACAAGGTATGCTGCGCCAAAAAGTAATGCAAGGCTGATAGCCCTTACCATTATCCCTCTGCGGTCGCTGGGCTTATTTTTATTAGAAAATGTAGGAAAGGCAGTTTTATCTGCAGTAGAAATTATTTTTTTTGTAGCTATGGTATTTTTCATATTTATAGTCTTGTTTAGCGTTAGGCCTGGTGGTTTTTTATCCACAACCTGTCACACATCCTTAATAACAATCCACATACCAATTAGCTAAGAGGCTCATAATGAAGCTTGGAATTTTATATTGACTAAAAGAATTGGGGATTTTTTTCACTACTGAGGATTAATTTGTGTTGCTTTCCCAGTCAATTTGATGATTATGGTTTCTGGTTGCCCCTTTAAAAGACCCTGAATAATGCCATTTAAATAAAAAAGGGTCTAACGCTGTGCATTAAACCCTTTTCTGGAAATTCAGTAATTTTTAGACCTGGCTAGTTTAATTTACCGCTTCAGGTTCTTTAATTTTTTCTTCAGAAACTTCAGCACCTTCGAGTACATGGAACTTCTCTAGTTGATCTTCTTCCCCTGTAAAGTATGGAAATACGTCTAAAATTGGAGATTCTGTAATAGATGGGATGTTGTAATCCCCTATAGTCTCTTCCATTGCCAGGTTTGTGTTTTCAAAGGCTTCTTTTATATCATTAGCCTGTACAAGTAAGTAAATATTAGTCTTTTTCTCTTTTCCGCTTTCTTCATCCAAAGCTACAAGGGAAACTTTTGATTTAAACCAACGATCAGAATTTTCAAAGGGATGAACCTCTGAAAAATTAGCGACTTTAATATTCATGATCCTGAAATCTTCGCTAGTATAAGCAGTCATCTCTTCGCTAATCCTGGCCTCTGCCTCTGTATAAGATACTGCATCCAGCAGATAGGTGTCAGTGGTCATTTTTTGCTCTCCAGTTTCATGTGTTTTTTTGTATTTCACCTTACATTCAAACCAAGTTACGCTCATATCTTTATATTTTAATGGACCAAAAATATGATTTATAACAGGCCTCTTTCATAAATCATTGCGATAAATATTCACAATTTTTCTCGCTGTTTTATAAAATGTTAGGCATCAGGAGGTAAGAAAAAATTAATGTTTGGGCAGTCCGATATAACTCGAAAATAAAAATTAATTTTTAAAGCTTTCTTTTACTATCTTTATAGGGTTAATGTTAAACTATTAGAAATTATGCCTAAGGAAAAATCACCTTCAAAGAATTCAGCTAAAAAAGAGCCGGTCTTGAGTTTAAAAGAAAAGCGAGCAGCCAAAGCTGCAAAGAAAAAAAGCAGAACTTAAAATCATCATATAAAGTATAAAGTCCCGCTCTCTTGCGGGATTTTTTTGCTTTATCTAATCAGGAGTCTTTGTTGTTTCTCACGGCATCCTTAAACTCTATATCTTCATCTATCGATCCTGAGAATGCTTCGATCCAGGCATTTTTAAATATGTTCAAAACAGTTGCCCATATACCGGAATCGACATTGTTTAGGTCTCCTTCCAGGGGAACCCTTGTTGCTAGCGTATCGGTGCTTTGGTTTTTCAGGGCAAACTTAAAGAAGCCAATGAAGCCTTCCCACAATTTTTTGAAAAGACCGCCCTGGTCATCTTTGGCGATCAATTTGGTGTTGATGAGCATAGGTTTTATATAGCCCTTCAAATACCCATCCGCTATGGCTAGTTCACTATATAATTCAAAAGTTCCGCTTTCAAAATCTACCCCGGCATATCTACGGGTAAGATCGTTTAGGGCGGTGGCTTCAGCTTTTTGTAAAGAAAATTCCATATCCATATCCGGAATTTGTTTAAGCAAATTTAAATCCCCGTGGATTTTAACATCTCCGCCTCCCATGGATATGGCATTAGCCCATAAATGTGAGGGAAGGTCCTTTTGTTGGTCTACTACATTACTCAGATTGTGAGCTTCCAGACTAATCTCTTTCAGGAACAAACTTATTTGAGGGTCTGCCGATACTTCTACGAAATTAGCCGTGCCATTATACACCACAAAGTGGTTAATGTCTATGGGAACCAAATTGGTAAGTGCTTTGGTCCAGTCTTCCACATCTGCCTGGTCCTGCTTTTGTTGGTTTTCAAAAATATAGTTGAACTGAGGATTCTGCATTTCAACCTCGCTGACAATTTTCCCCTTTAACAGGGAACGCCAGTCAATGGAGATATCAGATGATGGAAAGTCCAGAAGTGGTTTTTCTCCCTGGGATTTTTCTTCCCTTAAAATTAATCCCTCTATCTGGTAGGCGCCACGCCATAGAGAGAGATCAATATCAGAAACACTGCCTTTGTAACCCGGAATTTTATTTAAGGTTTTTGTGACATAATTTTCCAGGATGTACGGAAGTGCAATTCTTCCAACAATTAGTAGCGAAACGATAAGAACAGGTAATACATATCTTTTCTTATGTCGTTTTCTTTTATTCTTTTCGCTCATCATCTCATATTTATGCTAAAATGAGATTATTAATCAGTATTTTAAGTTAAGGATTATTTAAAAATTGACTTCAAAGATCCTAACTAATGTTGATCTTATAAGAAGCTTCAAATTCCTTTTTACTTTCAAGCATTTGAATTCCCTCCTTAGTTTTTAAGTTTTTATCGGTGCTTTCCACATCTGCCATTCCCAGCCAGGGTTCTATACATACATAGGGTGCCCCTGGTTTTGCCCAAATTCCTAAATTGCTGAAATCTGAGTATTCTACGGATAAAATTATTCCGGTATTTTTATTTTTTAAGGCTACTTTTTTTGAAGGAATATTTTGGAAGATCAAGGCGTCTTTGGCAAACAGGTCTTTTTGTAATCTGATCTTATCCTCATTATCTAAAATCCCTTCAGTTTTATCCATAACCAGTCCTTTTTCATTTAAAAGGTGGGTACTAAGATCCATTTTTCGATCAAATTCCAGGTAGAAATCTTCATAAACTTCACCTTCCTCGATTGGGGCGTTGAAAGCAGGATGACCACCCAGAGAGAAATAGAGTGGCTTTTCATCTAAATTAATAATGCTATGATGAATTTTTAGGCTTTTTTCATGGAGGGTGAAGGAAATTTCAAATTTGAATTTAAAAGGATAGATTTCTAAAGTTTTCTGAGAATATTCCAATTCAAAAATTAAGGAATTTGGAGTTTTTACCTTTAACCGCATTTCCTCATTATGCCTTATAAATCCGTGTTTAGGCATTTTATATGCTTTGCCTTCAAAAAGAAACTCGCCGTCTTTGAGCACTCCAATAACCGGAAATAAATTTGGTGCCCGGCTTGCCCAAAATTCGGGACTTCCCTGCCATAAATGCTCAATACCGGTTTCCAGGTTTTTAAGGCTGGATAATTCAGCACCTATGGAATTGACTTTTATACTTAGAAATTCATTTTGTAATTCGTGCATCTGGGCTTATTTTTTTCTTTTACGGTTCGCATTCTTATCTCCTCGGGTTTTAGGTTTTTTATACTTCTTGGCGATCTCCCGGCGGTAAGAACCACCGAGGTTTTCCTTTCTGTTTTTCTCTTTTTTCTCATGAAAAGCAGGCCCTGGTGCATCATCATCTTTATTTTTTCCAGGATTGTTTATTTCAAAAACCTTGGGTTGCTCTTCCGGAATTAATTCTGAAGAAACCTGAATCTCTCGGGGTAATTCTTCTTGTGGAACTTCCATTTTCATCAAAGCTTCAATTTTCTCCAGGGATACTAATTCAGCCTCAGTAGTCATCAAAATCGAATTTCCTGCTTTCTCTGCCCGACCGGTTCGGCCAATTCGATGCATATAATTTTCGGGATATGTTGGGGTGTCAAAATTAATAACGTGACTTACCGATTCAATATCGAGTCCGCGCGCCATTACATCGGTGGCGACCAATATTCGGCAAAATCCGCTTCCGAATTGTTTAATGCTTCGCAGGCGATAATTTTGGGTCTTATTGGAATGAATGACGGTACATTCATCCAGAAAATGCGTTTGAAGTTCCGTATAGAGTCGGTCCGCCATACGTTTGTATGCTACAAAAATCAACACCTTAGAATAGGTTTCCTTATCTTTTAAAATATGTTTCAGGAAATTCACTTTAGTATAAAAATTCGGAATTTTGTAACCTGTTTGCTTAATATTATCTAAGGGCGTCCCACTAGCGGCAACAGAAATAGTTTCAGGACTTTTAAAGTTAGTCTCGATTAAGTTTTCAACGTTTTCAGTTATCGTGGCTGAAAACATAATATTTTGCCGGTTCTGGGGCAGTAGTTCGAAAATATTATTGATCTGGAATTTAAAACCCAGGTCTAACATAACATCCACTTCATCGATCACCAGTTTTTGGATAGATTTTAACTGCAAGGCACGCCTAAGGACAAGATCGTATAACCTTCCCGGTGTGGCCACTACAATATCCAGCCCCTGCAATAAGGCCTGATGTTGAGTGTTCATATTTACGCCTCCGTAGATTCCGGTAACCCGAACATTCATATAGGCGGTTAACTTTTCAATTTCTTCCACAACCTGCACCACTAGCTCACGGGTAGGCACCAAAATCAAAACCCGAGGATTTTTTTGTTCTGAATATTTAAGCATTCTTAAAATGGGAAGCATGTAGGCAAAGGTTTTTCCCGTTCCAGTTTGAGCGATTCCCACCATATCTTTACCCGACATAATAGTAGAAAAAGATTCTTCCTGTATCGGGGTGGGGGTGTTAATCCCTATGTCTTCCAGAGCATTGCGCAAAGGAGTGGTGATATTTAAGTCCTGAAAAGTCACTGATTGAAGTTTATATGAGCCAGCAAAGTTAATGAAACTCTATATGAAAATGAGCTTAAGCAACTTTAATATAGCCGGTGGAAGTAATCCCGGCTATGAGTTGATGATGTGGAGTAAGATATTTTATGTTAATCCCTGATTATTAATAAATGAGATTATATTCATTTATTTCGGTATTTTTGATCAAACTCAAGAATTAGATGAAAAAGATTCTCGCCTTTGCCGGTTCCAATAGCAGCACTTCCATTAATTTTCAATTATTAACACACCTGGCCAACCGTATCCAGGGACATCAGGTAAAAATTCAGGATTTCACCCAATACGAATTACCTCTTTATAGTGCCGATAGGGAAAAGGAAAAAGGTATTCCTTTAAGTGCTACTATAATTAACAATATTATTAAAGATCATGATGCACTGGTGATTGCAGTAAACGAACATAATGGAAATGTGTCGGCATATTTTAAAAATATGATAGACTGGCTTTCCCGTTTAAACAGGAATTTTCTCGCGGATAAGAAAATTTTATTGATCAGTACATCTCCCGGTAAACGCGGAGCTGCTTCCGCACTGGAATACACTAAAGGTATTTTGCCTAGGTTTGGTGGGCAGGTGATTGAGAGTTTTAGTTTTCCATCTTACCACGATAATTTTAAAGATGGAAAAATGCTAAACGAAGTTTTGGATATGGGAATTCAGGATGTTTTAACAACTTTTTCGCATCAACTGGGATAGGCCTGTTAATTTGCTTTTTTTACCTTGAATTCTTCGTTTGCCTTACCAATACTGGTCAGTTCAGCATCCGGTTTTCCTTTGATCCCCATATCCTCCTTATGTTTGTCAACGGGACTACCGAATAATATTAACCATGCTTCTTTCAGCGATCTGGCCTTCCAGATATCCTTGCTAATTTCAATCCATTCGTGGAAAACCAGGAAAAATGGGTTGTAAGAATTTACCGGTTTGGTGATCCCGTAACGAGGTTTTTCGTCTTCTTCCTGAAATGTTCCGAAAATCCGATCCCAAAAAATGAAGGTAGATCCATAATTTTTATCAAGATACTTTTCATTTACTGAATGGTGTACCCGGTGATGTGATGGGGTGGTAAATATATATTCGATAGGTCTTGGTAATTTCTTTATCAGTTCTGTATGGATCCAGAATTGATAGAGGACTTCCAGTTGATGAACAATAAAAAATACCAAAGGGTGGAAGCCTAGTAGAACCACTGGTAAAAAGAATATTATTTTTAAATTCTGTGTCCAGGAAAGCCGAAAAGAAGTCGATAAATTATAGTGTTCCGAAGAATGATGTACCACATGGGTGGACCACCAGAAGCGCTGTTCATGGGCCAGGCGATGTGACCAATACCTGCTGAAATCCAGTAATATTAAGCATAAAACATAGGACCACCAGGTGTGCGGTATTTTAAAAGGAGCCAAATTGAAAAAGAAAAGAAAAACCATGAAGACTCCTATTTTCATAAACCCGTTAAGAATTAAATTACCAATTCCGATGGCGGAAGAAGCAAGAAAGTCTTTGCCTGAGTAAAGGTTTTTGTATTTTTTTCTTCCAATTAGAAATTCAATAAGAACAAACAAAAACATAAGCGGGGCTGCAATCCAAATAACGGTAGTGAAATCCAGGTTTTCTATATCGGCTAAAGTGAGTTTTTCTGTATCTGTAAACATCTGGAATAGGGAGTCTTATGTGTGATTTTTGACTTAAAAGGTATGGAATAATATTAAAGTTTTTTTTCGCAAAATCAAAGTGATTTTAAAACTAATTTTTCGAGAATTTATCGGCAACAAAAAATGCGTCAGAAGTTTTTGATAATTTTGTAAATGGATTTAAATATGTCCTGAGTCAAATTGTTCTTACCTTTGCGGCCAAATTAGAAGGTAGGTGCGCAGCATATCAACATATACTTTAAAAGATCCGATAAAATTCAAACAACAATTATTGCATTGGAGCCGGCACTTTGAAGAAATTGCCTGGCTGGATAGCAATAGTTATAACCAGAATCACAGTGAATTTGATGCCTTAATGGCTCTGGGTGCTTTTACTGCGATTAAAACAGATTATCACCAGGCTTTTGCCAAACTTCAGGAATATCAGCAAACCACTAAAGACTGGATTTTTGGATACTTATCATACGATCTTAAAAATGATGTGGAAGCACTTTGCTCCACCAATCCCGATGGATTGGAATTTCCAGACCTGTATTTTTTCCAGCCTCAAAAGTTATTTTTATTGAAGGGGAATCGCTTGGAAATGCATTATCTAAGCATGCTGGATGAAGAAATTGAAACGGATTTCACTGAAATTTTAAAAATTTCTTTAGATGATGATCTACAGCTTGCCTCCGGGAAAAAAAAGGCGCAGATACAGGCCAGAATTACCAAAGAAGACTACCTGAAAAAGGTCGAGAATATGCTCGCCTATATTCAGCGTGGTGATATTTATGAGGCTAATTTCTGTCAGGAATTTTTTGCTGAAAACAGTCAAATCGAGCCCATTGAAGTATTTCAAAAACTTAACAAAATATCGGGTCCTCCCTTTGCTTCTTTTTTAAGATTGGAGGAACATTGGCTACTTTCCGCTTCTCCGGAGCGTTATTTAAAAAAATCAGGTGCAAAATTAATTTCTCAACCAATCAAAGGAACCGCCAGACGATCAGAAAATGCTGCTGAAGATTTGGAAATTGCTGACCAACTTTCCAGGGACCCCAAAGAACAGTCTGAAAATGTCATGATTGTGGATTTGGTCCGAAATGATCTTTCGAAGATCGCCAAAAAAGGGAGTGTAAATGTTGATGAACTTTGTAAGGTTTATTCTTTTAAACAGGTGCACCAGATGATCTCTACAATCTCAGCGGAAATTGATGCTGGTATTCCACCGGTAGAAGCTCTACGTGCTACCTTCCCAATGGGCAGCATGACTGGGGCTCCAAAGATTTCAGCGATGAAAATCATCGAAGAGCTCGAAGAAACCAAACGCGGACTCTATAGCGGGGCGGTGGGTTATTTTATGCCAACCGGCGACTTCGATTTTAATGTGGTGATACGTAGTATTCTTTATAATTCTGTAAAAAAATATGTATCCTTTTCGGTGGGCGGGGCAATTACTGCCGGTTCAATCGCGGAAAAGGAATACGAGGAATGCCTATTGAAAGCCGCCGCAATGTACCAGGCGCTGGGTTAATTTTTTTTATAACCAGAATATTTTTGCGGTTACACGGGATAAATACTCAGGGAAAATCCTGTAAAGTGTTTTTGTATCTTTGATTTTCTATGGAAAGAGCTTTCAAACATGAGATCAAATTGCAGTTCCCTTATTTGTGCAATAGTAAAATTTTACTTGCTGTAAGCGGTGGGGTGGATAGTGTGGTACTTGCCCACTTGTGCAAAAAAGCCAAACTCGATTTCGCTTTGGCACATTGTAACTTCAACCTTCGGGATGAAGAAAGTGATGCCGATGAAGATTTTGTGGCAAGCCTGGCAAAAAAACTAAAAGTGAAACTTTTTATAGAGAATTTTGATACCGAGCAATATGCAAAGGACAATGGATTATCCATTCAAATGGCGGCACGAGATCTCCGTTATGAATGGTTTGAAGAATTACGACAAAAATATCAATTTGATTATACCTTAACTGCTCATCACGCAAATGATAGCCTGGAAACTTTTTTTATTAATTTACTGCGCGGTACCGGCCTGGAAGGTTTAAGCGGAATAAATTCTGACAGTCATAGCCTAATTAGGCCTTTGCTAAAATTTTCCCGAAAGGAAATTTCATCTTATGCACAGGAGAATAATATTCCCTGGCGGGAGGATAGCAGTAATGCCTCCACAAAGTACCTTCGCAATAAGATAAGACACGAAATCGTACCGATTTTTGAAGAATTAAATCCGCAGTTTCTAGAGACTTTTTTAAAAACCCAATCACATTTAAAGGAAAGCGAAGAATTGGTGGAGGATTATATGAGCCTGCTCTATCCTAAAATTATCAGTAAAACAAAATACGGGTATAGCCTGGAGATCAATTACCTAAAAAAAATTCCTAATACTCCAGCGGTTTTGTATCAGTTGCTTAAATCTTTCGGTTTTACCCAATGGGGCGACATTTATAATTTATTGGATGCGCAACCTGGAAAAATGGTTTTTTCTGCTTCACACAGGTTGGTTAAAGACCGGGACTACCTAATTTTAACTGAGAAAAATAGCAAAGAAGAGAAGGTTTACAAAATTGCTAAGGATGAAGACTTTGCTATGCTGCCTATGGGAACTTTTTCCTTTTCCGAAGTTCAGCAAATCAAGGAGAAGAATCCGAATTGTATTTATGTAGATCCGGAAAAACTTGATTATCCACTTAGTGTAAGACAGTGGCAGAAAGGTGATGTGTTTTATCCTTTCGGGATGAAAGGAAAGAAGAAGTTAAGCGACTTCTTTAAAGACAAAAAATTATCTTTGCCCGAGAAAGAAAACAGCTGGGTGCTATGTTCTGGAGAAAAAATTATTTGGGTCATCAATCAACGGGCCGACAGGCGTTTTTCCATTACATCCCCCGGTCAAAAAATTATAAAAATCACTTTCAGTTTATGAAATACATGGCAAGCCTGCTTTTATTCTTAATTCCTTTACTACAACTACAGGCACAATATTTTAACCAGGGGGAGGAAGATTCCCAACTGTCCGATCCTATAACCTGGGAGGCTTCCGTAGAAAAGGAGAACGATAGTATTTATACCCTTGTTTTTACTGCCGACCTTGAAGAAGGCTGGCATTTATATTCCCAAAAGGAAGCCGATATTGATATAGCGCCAATTGCAACTACTTTCTCTTACAGTGCTAATGAAGGAAACTTTGAGCTGATAGGTGATACCGAGGAACCCGATGTAGCACCGATTTATGACCAGGTCTTTGAAGCCGACATCACTTACTTTGAAGAGGAAGCAGTTTTTACCCAGAAGGTAAAAGTTCCCACTCAATCGAATTCGAAAATTATTGCGGAAATATATTTCTCTGTTTGTGATGATGAAAAATGTTTACCTCCCGAAACAGAGCGCTTCAATATATCCCTGGGAGAAAATGAAATAACCGAAGGCTTTACAGATCTTAAAATTTCAGAAAAGGATAAAAAACTTACCCAGGCACTAAATATTGAAGTTTCCGGAATGGAGGAATTTGCTACGCAAGAGGAGGAAGGCAATAATTTCCTGAATATTTTTCTTCTGGGATTCGTCGGGGGCTTAATCGCTTTATTGACACCCTGTGTATTTCCGATGATTCCGCTTACCGTTTCCTTTTTCACCAAAGGGGCTAAAAACCGGAAAAAGGGTTTGGTAAATGCTATACTTTATGGCTTTTTTATTTTCGTGATTTACCTACTGCTTAGCTTGCCGTTTCATTTACTGGATAGCGTAAATCCGGAAATACTCAACAACATTTCCACCAATGTTACCCTTAATATAGTTTTCTTCATCATTTTCATCATTTTTGCGTTTTCCTTTTTTGGTTATTACGAAATTACTTTGCCGAGTTCCTGGAGCAATAAAATGGATGATAAAGCTTCCAGTGTAGGAGGATTTGTAGGGATCTTTTTTATGGCGCTTACCCTGGCTTTGGTTTCCTTTTCCTGTACCGGACCAATTTTGGGTTCCCTTTTGGGCGGCTCGCTAACCAGCGATGGTGGTGCGATGCAGCTTTCTATGGGAATGGGTGGTTTTGGCCTTGCCCTGGCCTTGCCTTTCGCCCTTTTTGCTTTATTTCCAAACTGGCTTAATTCCTTACCAAAAAGCGGTGGTTGGCTCAATACTGTTAAGGTAACTTTAGGTTTTATAGAATTAGGCTTGGCTTTTAAATTTCTTTCCAATGCCGACCTTGTCGAACATTGGGGGATTTTAAAGCGTGAAATTTTTATCGGGATATGGATCTTAATTGGATTAGGACTAATGGCCTATTTGTTCGGGTTTATTCGTTTTCCACACGATGGACCTAAGAAGAAGATCAGTAAGGCCAGGTTTGGCGTGGGGGTGATCACCTTCTTTTTTGTGCTGTATTTAATTCCTGGGTTAACCAATACTTCCGCTGCGAACCTTAAACTTTTAAGCGGTTTTCCCCCTCCTTTATTTTACAGTATTTACGACAAGGGTACCGAGGCACCCCTGGGATTAAAAGCATATAAGGATTGGGACCAAGGCCTGGAAGCTGCACGTAAACAGAACAAACCAATCATACTTGATTTTACCGGTTGGGCCTGCGTAAATTGTCGGAAGATGGAAGAACAGGTTTGGAGTAATCCCGAGGTGTTTGATGTATTAAACGATGAATATATTCTTATTTCTCTCTATGTAGACGACAGGGAAGAGTTAGCAGAAGAAAAACAGTTCAATTATCTAAAACCAAAAGGCGGAATCAAACCTATTGAAACCATTGGCGATAAATGGGCAACCTTCCAAACGCTTAATTTTCAGAATAATTCCCAACCATTTTATGTGTTGCTGGATAATGAGGTCAAGCTGCTTAACAAGCCGGTGGGTTATACCCCGGATGATTCAAAATACCTTAACTGGCTTAAAGAGGGGTTAGCAAAATTCCACCAAGCACCGAATAATTAAAATTCCTTTAGGTTTATCGGGGTAATTTCTATCTTAGGGGCTTAAAATATTCCCTGACTATGAAATTACTCCGATTAAGTTTTATTCTTCTGTTTTTGAGTTTTATACCTGTTCATATCATTGCACAGGAAGAGTATATTGTAAAGGAACATTATAACAAAACAGAAGTGGATATCCCTATGCGGGATGGAACTAAGTTGCATACCACTATTTATTCGCCAAAAGATACTTCAAAAGAATATCCTATTCTTATGCAACGAACGCCATATAGTTCCAGGCCCTATGGAGAAGATCAGTTTAGGTCGCTTATTGGGCCTAACGAGTATTTGATGAAGCAAGGAAATATTGTGGTTTATCAGGATGTGCGTGGACGTTGGATGAGTGAAGGAGAATACGACAATATGCGGGCTATAATTCCAAATAAATCCGGAAAGGAATTTGATGAATCCAGCGATACTTATGATACTATTGAATGGCTCATTAATAACGTAAACAATAATAACGGAAGGGTAGGTACCTGGGGGATTTCTTATCCGGGTCATTACGCCGTTGCCTCCCTTATCGACGCCCATCCAGCATTAAAAGCTGCTTCCCCACAGGCCGGAATTGGGGATTTCTTTTTTGACGACTTTCATCATAATGGCGCGTACCTTCTTAGTTATTGGAGAGCCACCGCGCTTTTTGGATACGATAAAACAGGCCCTACTAAAGAAGCCTGGTATGAACTGCCTGATCTAGGTACTGAAGATCAATATCAATTCTTTTTGGATATAGGGCCGTTAAGTAATTTGGATAAATATTACGGTGAGGACAATGAATTTTGGCAACAGTTAAAAGAGCACCCGAATTATGATAAGTTCTGGGAGAGCAGAGGAATTATCCAGCATTTAGATGATATTAAGCCGGCGGTTATGGTTGTTGGCGGTTTGTTTGATGCTGAAGATCTTTACGGTCCTTTCAACACTTATAAGAAAATAGAAGAAACCAGCGATAATTATAATATTATGGTTTTTGGCCCTTGGAGCCACGGTGACTGGGCGAGACAAACCAAAAGACAGGCGGTTGGAAATGTGTATTTTGGAGATGATATATCTGAAGACTATCAGCGTAATATTGAAACCAAATTTTTTAATCATTTTCTAAAAGGTGCACAGACAGAAGAATTAGATCTTTCCGAAGCTTATGTTTATGATACCGGTCTGAGAAAATGGAATTCTTATGACCAGTGGCCTCCGAAGGAAGCTGAACCTATCACATTTTACCTGGGAGATGACCAGGAATTAACCGATGAGCCCACCCAGAATAAAGAAGTGTTTATAAGTGACCCCATGAAACCGGTTTCCTATAATAATGAGATTAAAGCAGTGTTCACACCGAGAGAATATATGACCGGCGACCAGCGTTTTGCCGCCAGAAGACCAGATGTTTTGGTTTTTGAAACCGAGGTCCTGGATGAAGATCTGAAACTTACCGGTGAAATTCAAGCGCGTTTAAATGTTGCTACTACAGGGACTGCAGCCGATTGGATCGTGAAGGTCATAGATGTTTACCCACCCGATGCCGAGGATTATGAAGAGACTATGGAACATCTCGATATGGATAATTACCATATGATGGTACGCAGTGAAGTTATGCGCGGACGTTTTAGAAATAGTTTTGAAGATCCTGAGCCCTTTGAACCCAATAAGAAAACTTCTGTAAATATTACACTTCAGGGTATCAATCATACCTTTAAGAAAGGACATAAATTACAGGTTCAGGTTCAAAGTACCTGGTTTCCGCTTATCGACAGAAACCCCCAAACCTACGTGCCTAATATTTTTAAAGCTGAAGAAGAGGATTTCCAACAGCAAACCCATACCGTTTTTGGAGATTCTGCAATAGAGTTTTCCGTAATTAAAGATTAGCCTATGCGCCTTAATTTTTTAAATAAGTTTATTTTTCTGGGTTGTTTGGTTTTGTTAGTTGCCTGTAACCAAAAGGAAGAAAATTATTCCCCGGAAGAAATCGCTGAGCAATCAGCGGAATTAAACCAATATTTTGAAGCGGAATTTCAAAAGGATGTCGCGGATTCACCTATGATGCAAACCCGGTTGGGACAAAAAACCAATTATGGGAAATGGGATGATTTTTCGCACTTGAAATACGCCCAGGACCTTGAAAAGGCCAAGAAACGCTTGGAATATCTAAAAAAGGTAGATGTCGCGGCATTAAATAAGCAAACACGACTCAGTTATGATTTATACCGTCAAAACCTTGAAAATGAGATCAACGATTATGATTTTCGGTTTTATGATTACCCGGTAAACCAGATGTTTGGTTACCATGCCGAATTACCCGCTTTTTTAATAAACATGCATCAAATAGATTCGGTAAGTGATGCCAGGGCCTATATTTCAAGGTTGGAAGGAATTCCCAGGGTAATGGAAGAGGTCATTGGAAATTTAAAAATTAGGGAGCAAAATGGAATTGTGCCACCGGTATTTGTTTTTGACAGGGTTTTGGAATCCAGCAGAAACATAATTAAGGGTAAACCCTTTGGGAAATCTTCAGAGAACAGCGCGTTACTGGCCGATTTTAAATCAAAGGTCGATAAATTAGATATTTCAGAACAGGAGAAAAAAGAACTTATTTACAAAGCTGAAACGACCCTGACTAAGGCGGTTAAACCAGCTTACCAGAATTTGATCGTTTTTTTGGAGACCCAGCAAAAACGAGCAAACAATGATGCCGGAGCCTGGAAATTTCCAAAAGGAGATGCCTTTTACGCAAAGGCCCTAAAACGAACTACTACTACTAATCTATCTGCAGAAGAGATTCACGAAATTGGGTTAGCTGAAGTTGCCCGTATTCATAGTGAGATGGAGAAGATAAAAAAGGCAGTGGGTTTTAAAGGAACCTTGCAGGATTTCTTTGAATATATGCGTAGCGATGAACAATTTTATTACGCCAATGATTCTCTTGGCAGGGAAAAATATCTCACAGTAGCTACGGATATCATCAATACGATGAAAGCTCGGTTAGATAATTTATTTCTTACCAAACCTCAGGCAAAGTTGGTCGTTAAAGCCGTGGAAGCATTCCGGGAGAAAAGTGCGGGTAAGGCATTTTATCAACAACCTGCAATTGACGGTTCCAGACCGGGTACTTATTATGCCAATTTATATGATATGTCTGCGATGCCGACTTATCAAATGGAGGCTCTGGCTTATCATGAAGGAATTCCAGGGCATCATATGCAAATTGCCATAGCCCAGGAACTAGAGAATATTCCCCAGTTTAGGAAATTCAGTTTTTATACAGCCTATGTGGAAGGATGGGGACTTTACAGCGAATTGTTGCCCAAAGAGATAGGCTTTTATAAAGATCCATATTCCGATTTTGGCCGCCTTGCCATGGAGCTTTGGCGCTCCTGCCGGCTTGTTGTTGACACAGGAATTCACGCTAAAAAATGGACCCGCCAGGAAGGTATCGAATACTACAAACAAAATACTCCGAATGCCGAAAGTGATTGTATTAAAATGGTAGAGCGGCATATTGTGATGCCAGGTCAGGCCACGGCCTATAAAATTGGAATGAATAAAATCCTCGAATTACGGGAAACTGCCAAAGAAGAATTGGGAGAAGATTTTGATATTAGGGAATTCCATGATGTGATTCTTCTAGATGGAGCTTTACCTTTGAATATTCTTGAAGAAAAAGTAGACAACTGGATATCCAGAAAAACTAACTAAAAAAGTGAATTTGAAACTTATAAAAAAGGAAGAACTAAAAACGCTTAGTCTTATCAATAAGAATGGGAGCGAGCTCCAAATCCTCAACTTTGGCGCTGCAGTGCTAAGCTTTAAGATAAAAGACAAAAGCGGTAAAAAGATAAATGTAGTGGTGAGCCCCTGGGCCGAAGATTTTATTACTTCCACCTACAGGGAGCATAACAAATGTTTTGGTGCCTCGGTGGGGAGATATGCTGGTAGAATTGCTAAAGGCGAATTTAAACTCGATAAGACTACTTATAAATTGTTTGAAAAGAATGATGTGCACCTCCATGGTGGTGAATATGGGTTTCAGTATAAAATATGGGAAATTGAAGAAGAGACAACTGCTCCAAATCCCTCAGTGAAATTAAGTTATTTGAGTAAAGACGGGGAGGAATCCTATCCTGGCAACCTCCAAGTTGGGGTAACATATACCCTTACTGAAGACGATGAATTGCTTATAGAATACTCCGGGAAAACGGATAAAAAAACGGTGATTAACCTTACTAACCATACCTATTTCAATCTAAATGGAGGTGGTAGTATTAGTGATCATTTTTTAAAGATAGAAGCTGAAAAAATACTGGAAGTTGATGAAAATCTCCTGCCTACAGGGAATTTAACCAAGCTAAAAAAACATCCTAAGAACTTTGGCCAGAGCAAATTAATTGGCAACCGAAACCTGGATGACACCTTTGTTTTAAGATCTGAAAAAGATGAAGTTGATGCCAGGTTGTTCGCACCGTTAACCGGAATCAAAATGGAGGTGAAGACCAACCAGAAAGCTATGGTTGCCTACGCTCCTGAGAGCCTTCCTCAGGATTTTAATTATCATACCGAAATTGCCGAACATTATCCTTCTCTGTGTTTAGAGGCACAGAATTTTCCAGACGCCCCTAATTTTAGAAATTTCCCGGAGGCCGTTTTAAAGCCTGGAGATGAGTATTATAACCGAATTTCATATAAGTTTTCGGTAAGTGGGCATTAAGAAAATTACCGGCTAAAGGGGCTAAGTTTCGATTTAAATTTTATATTTAACAAAATTTTTTAATAAGTTATGGTTGGTATAATATCATTTGTAGGATTTACGCTTTTAGTGGGGATAATTGCCTATTTGGCTACTCGAAAAACTGATGAAAGTACAAGTGATGGATATTTCTTAGGTGGAAGAAGCCTTACCGCGGGTGTAATTGCCGGGTCGGTATTGCTTACTAACTTATCCACAGAACAAATCGTAGGTTTAAATGGCCAGGCTTATAGCGAGGGAATTTTAGTAATGGCCTGGGAGACCCTTGCGGCAATTGCCATAGTGATCACTGCCTTATATTTATTACCAAGATATTTAAAAGGTGGTTTAACCACCGTACCGCAATTTTTAGAAAAGCGATTCGATAAAGGAACCAAAACCCTTGTTTCCGCACTATTTCTCTCGGGTTATATGATTATTTTCTTGCCCATCGTATTATACTCCGGGGCACTGGCCATTAGTACTATGTTCGAAATCCCTGAAATGTTAGGGGTGAGTAGTACCACTGCCTTATGGCTTACCGTATGGGGAATTGGAATCATCGGTTCCATTTATGCCATTTTTGGAGGCTTAAAAGCTGTAGCAGTTTCAGATACCATAAATGCAATTGGTTTGCTTGTGGGAGGTTTGCTAATTCCGATTTTCGGACTTATGGCCATTGGAGATGGGGGGATTATTAGTGGTTTGGAAACCCTGGTTGATGCGCATCCAGAAAAATTTAATTCCATAGGTGGCCCCGAGGCTTCGGTCCCCTTCTCAACCATTTTTACAGGGATGATGCTTGTACAATTATTTTATTGGGGAACCAATCAGGCGATTATTCAGCGTGCTTTAGCTGCTAAAAACCTCCGAGAGGGTCAGAAAGGCTTAATGCTGGCAGCATTTATAAAAATTCTGGGTCCCATTATAGTGGTGCTACCCGGTATTATTGCCTGGCATATGTTCCAGGGGGATTTGGAAAATGCGGATCAGGCCTATCCCGCCTTGGTTAACGCAGTTCTTCCACCGGTACTTACCGGATTTTTCGCCGCTGTACTATTCGGTGCGATTTTAAGTTCTTTTAATTCCGCATTGAATAGTTCAGTTACCCTTTTCGGAATCGATATTTATAAACAATATTTCAATAGTGAGGCCAGTGAAGCACAGGTTGTAAAACAAGGAAAGCGATTTGGCATATTCCTGGCCGTTGGAGCTATGCTTATTGCACCATTTATTGCCAATGCTCCACAGGGACTTTTTGGTTATTTGCAGGAAGTAAACGGTAGTTACAGTATCCCTATTCTGACCATCGTTATTATGGGCTATCTAACCAAAAGAATTCCCGCCATTGCCGCTAAGGTTGCTATTTTTAGTGGAGTTGGTTTCTATTTAATTTATTTAGTGCTTAAATATTTTGTCGTAGGAGAGGATTCCTTACCTCATTACCTTCACGTGATGGCTATTTTATTTGTACTGAACGTTATAATTATGCTCTTAATAGGGCAGTGGAAGCCTAGAATTAAGCCTTTTGTTCTGGATTATACCAGACAGGTGGATATCCAGCCATGGAAGCTGGTGAAACCGGTCGGGGTGGCTATTGTAGGGCTGGTAATTTTTATTTATATCTATTTCGCCCAGTAAATGTTCTGAATAGCTATAGTAAAAACGAGTGCAGAAATAAAGCTAATCCTTTAAAAAGCCTGGTTTGTTTATGAAAAAGTATTTTGCAGAGCTTTAAGCATTAGGTTTTTTGCTAGTTTTTACTTTTAATTATTTTTATCCTGAAATCTCAAATCTTTTATGCCTGAATATATTTCAGATTATTATGAACAGAACGATAAAATGTACGTCGCTACCGACTGTATTATTTTTGGTTTTGATGATGGTAAATTGAAACTTTTAATCTTCAAAAGAAGGGTAGAGCCTCTTAAGAATGCCTGGTCTTTAATTGGGAGTTTTGTGAAATTAAATGAAGATGTAGACCAGGCCGCTAAACGCGTACTTAAAGAAATCACTGGCCTGGATAACGTGTTTATGGAGGAACTGAAAAGCTATGGCAAGGCGGAAAGAGATCCCGGATATCGTTCAATTTCCATTGGTCAGTATGCGCTGATCAGGTTAGATGAATATGATAAGGAACTCGTGGAAAAACACGGAGCTCACTGGTATGAGATAGATAAAGTGCCGGATTTGGTACTGGATCACGACCAGATGGTTAAGGATGCCCTGGAGCGCTTAAAGCGCAAAGCAAGGTACAAACCGATCGGATTTGAATTACTTCCTGAAAATTTTACTATTCCGCAACTCCAGCAGCTTTATGAGGCTATTTATCAAAAAGAGCTGGATGCCAGAAACTTTAGAAAAAAAGTGCTTTCGCTTAATGTGCTCATCAAGCTGGACAAAAAGGATAAGTCTTCTTCCCGCAGAGGCGCGTTTCTCTATAAGTTTGATTATAAAAATTATAAAAAACTTCTGGAATCTGGCTATAACTTTGAAATAGCTTAAATCGTTCTTAGCATTGCGTATAATGTTAAGAAAAAATTAAAGAATTCTTAGTAATAAATTTGTTTTCTGAAAAATAATTGTAAGATTTACGTTTATGATTATTTGGGCTGGAGAGCTCCTTAATTTTTATTGAAATTTTTGGCCAGTTAAGGGAGAAAAAATAGTATTGACTTCAGCTTTACTATTTTTTGATCCTTCACATTATAAAAACCAACTTAAAACCAAATGATATGAAAACAAAATTTTCTAGGCGTAATGCATTAAAAAGTATAGCCATAGGTTCCGGAATTTTGAGCCTGGGTGGGGTAGCGTCTTCTTTTGCTGCTATAAACTACATCGAAAATAATACCTTGCCAAAGAGTCAAAAAAATAATATTAATCATTCGGTTTGCAGGTGGTGTTTCCAGGATATTCCTTTAGATGAATTTGCTCAAAAATGCGCAGCTATGGGAATTCAGGCCATTGATCTTTTAAAACCTTCGGAATGGAATACCGTGGAAAAACATGGATTAGTCTGTTCTATGGCTACAGATGACTTTGCCAATATAGAACACGGTTTTAATGATCCTAAAAACCACAAAAATCTTCAGGAAAAATACAGGGGGTTAATTGATAAGGCCTCAGAGCATAATATTAAAAATGTTATCGTCTTCTCAGGAAATCGCCGAGGGATGGATGAGCAGACAGGAATCAAGAATTGTTCGAAAGGTTTAAAACCTCTGCTTAAATATGCCCAAAGGAAAAATGTGAACCTGGTTATGGAATTGCTCAACAGTAAAGTGAACCATCCAGATTATATGGCTGATCATACCGAGTGGGGCGTTTCTCTGGCCGAAGAGATGGGGGAGGAAAACTTTAAATTACTCTACGATATTTATCATATGCAAGTGATGGAAGGTGATATTATCGCGACCATTAAAAAGCACCATAAACATATAAATCATTACCATACAGCAGGAGTTCCAGGAAGGCATGAAATAGATGAGTCTCAGGAATTATTCTATCCTGCAATTATGAGGGCGATCGAAGAAACCGGTTTTGATGGATTCGTCGCACAGGAATTTATCCCTACCAATCCCGATGAGTTGGAATCTCTGAAAAGGGCTTTTGAAATTTGTGATGTTTAAAATTTATTTATGAATAAGATTTTTTTAGGTTTCATCATTGGCCTGCTAAGTATTTTTGGGTTCTCACAGGAAAAAGAAAATGTCTATGTCGATGATGAAGGTTTAATGCGCTGGGGCCATAATGATAAGGAGGTGAAAGGTTTTGGGGTGAATTATTCGGTGCCTTTTGCACATGCTTATCGGAGCGGACAGCAATTAGATGTAGATTTAAAGCAAGCCATAGATAATGATGTATATCATTTTACTCGTCTTGGTTTCGATCTTTACCGAATTCACGTTTGGGATACTGAAATTAGCGATGAACAAGGAAATCTTCTGGAAAATGATCACTTGGAAACCTTCGATTATTTATTGAAGAAGCTCAAGGAGCGCAATATAAATTTTGTGATAACACCCATTGCTTATTGGGGAAATGGTTGGCCAGAACCCGATAAGGATACTCCGGGATTCTCCAACAAATATGGAAAAGCAGGAAGCCTTGTTGAGCCCGGTGCTATAAAAGCCCAGCAGAATTATTTGAAACAATTCTTAAACCACGTCAATCCTTATACCGGGGTAGCTTATAAGAACGAGCCAAATCTGATCGCCTTTGAAATTAGTAATGAGCCTCACCACAAGGGGAAACCCGAAACAGTTCAGGAGTTTATAGAAAAAATGGTTTCGGCTATGAAAAGTACAGGTGCTGATAAACCTATTTTCTATAATGTCAGCCATAGTATTGATTTGGCCGAATCTTATTTTGATGCAGGTATCGATGGGGGGACTTTTCAATGGTATCCAACCGGACTTGGCTTTCAGAAAGAACTTGAAGGCAACCTTTTACCAAATGTAAATGATTATCATATTCCCTTTAATGAGGTCATTGAAGAAAATAATGCAGCAAAACTGGTTTATGAATTTGACGCGGCAGATGTAATGAAATCTTATATTTATCCCGCCATGGCCAGAAGTTTTAGGGAGGCGGGAATCCAAATAGGTACTCATTTTGCTTACGACCCTACTTATTTAGCGCCCTGGAATACAGAATATAATACCCATTATATGAACCTGGCCTATACACCACAGAAAGCCCTAGGTTTAATGATTGCCGGGGAGGTATTTCATCGTGTTCCCATAAACAGTGATTTCGGAGTTTATCCTGAAAACCTGGAATTTCAGAATTTTAAGATTGATTACAAAAATGACCTGGCCGTTTTAAATTCCAAAGAGAAATTTATTTACACCAATCCTAATGAAATTCAGCCTAAATCCTTGAAAAATCTTAAACAAATTGCTGGTTTCGGAAACTCTGAAGTAGTGGAATATGAAGGAAAAGGGGCCTATTTTCTGGACAAATTAACCAAGGGCGTTTGGCGTTTAGAAGTAATGCCTGATGCTGTTGTGGTAGATAATCCCTTTGGAAGTAATAGCCTGGAGAAAACCATAGGAATAATTAACTGGAAAACATGGGAGATGAAATTAAAGCTTCCCGGTTTAGCTGATAGCTTCAGCCTGGAAGCATTAAATGAGGGAAATACCTTTACTCCTGAAATTGATGGGAGATCTTTTAAAATTCGACCCGGAACATATCTTTTAAAAAACAAAGGGGTAGAATTTGATAAAAATTCAGACCTGGATTTAAGATTTGGATTAACTGAGTTTACCGCACCCCAAACCACAGTTTTTAAAACCTTTGTATTGCACGAACCTTTATATGAGCTTTCAGAAAATACCCCGGCAGAAATTACTGCAGAAATTATTTCAGATAAGAAAATAGAAGAAGTGGAGGCCTGGTTTCAAAATGGGAATATCTATGAAACGGTGGAACTAAAAAATACCAGCGCCTATAATTATTCAGCCCAGGTTCCAGATAATCTTTTGAATAATGGATTTTTGGAATATAGATTAATCGTGACTACAGAGGATGGTAAGGAAACTTTTCCTGGACAGGTTTCAGGAAGCCCCGCAGCCTGGGATTTTTATTCTGATCAGCGGTATACCACTGCGGTGGTCAAAAAAGAAAAACCACTTTATCTCTTTAATGCTTCACAGGATCAGGATTATGTCGTTGGGAAATGGAGCCCGAATAATAAACTCGTACCAACCAGTAAACCTGGGGAGGCAGAATACCAGGTGCGTGTGGAGCAACTCTTTGAAAAAGATGAAGAGAACCCAAAAGCAACCCCTATTTATGATTATTCTTTTAGATACAATTTCAGCAGAAAAATTAAAGGGCGCAGAGCAGCATTAGGTGCTAAAGATAAGGTGATCATTAAAGCCAGGGCGCTTTCTGAAAACACGGATAAATTGCAGCTTGCTTTTGTAATGGAAAACGGTGCAGCTTTTGGAACTTCAATAGAGCTAAGTTCTGAATTAGAAACATATGAGATTGACCTTTCTACATTAAAACTGGTTAAAACCGTGAGCCTGCCAAGACCTTATCCTTCGTTTTTGCCTTATTATTTTGAACATTCCTATAATGGTGATTTTAAGATCGAAAATGCGGAAGCCTTACAATTTTCAATAGGTCCTGGCATTAAGGACAAAGCATTGGATGATTCCCATGGCGTTGGGATTATTTCGGTAAGCTTGAAATAATAAATTCAGGCTTTTCTAAAAACAAAAAGGTCTCTCGGGGTTATTCCGAAAGACCTTTTTGTTTAATCTACTAAGGGCTATGCTATCCACATTTGGAAGAGCCGCAATCCTGACAGGTAAGGCAGCCTTCCTGATAGATAAGATTAGATGAGTTACAATTACTGCATTTTTGTTTTTTGGCAACGGTACCATCGGCGATAAAGCGTTTTAGCGCCCTGGCCACTCCGTTTTTCCAGGTATTTATAGACTCACTATCCAATTGCAGACTATTTATTAAATCTACTACCTTTTCAATGGGCATCCCGTGCCTAAGGGTGGTAGAGATCAGTTTTGCATAATTCCAGTATTCCGGGTTGAACTTATGGGATAAGCCTTCAATGGTGGTTTTGTAACCTCGTTTATTTTCGTACTGAAAATCGTAACGGGAAGTCCCGTCTTCATTTCGGGCTTTTATAATAGCGCCTTCAGTCACCCAGCGTGGAATTAAAATACCATCTTCATCATCTGCGAAACCGGTGAAGATCTCGTAAGGCCTGTCGTCGATTAAGCCAATAAATGCAATCCATTTATCCTTATTGTTTTGGAAGCGTACTACATCCGCCTGTAAAACTTCCGGTCTTGTCGTTGGAAAAGGGGAGTTCTGGTCATCAGCTGCCTCCTCTTTTTTCTCCTCATTAGAAATTAAAACCCCGGAACGAGAACCATCGCGATATACCGTAACACCTTTACATCCTGCCTGCCATGCTTCTAAATAAAGCTGGCCAACCAATTCCTCCGTAGCATCGTTTGGCAGGTTTATGGTAACACTTATAGAATGATCTACCCATTTTTGTACAGCACCCTGCATTCTAACTTTACTAAGCCAGTCAACATCGTTTGAAGTAGCCTTATAATATGGGGATGCTTTTACGAGTTTATCTAATTCTTCCTGCGAATAATCATCGGTAATTTCGTGGCCGTTAACCTTCATCCATTCTTTAAATCGATGGTGGAAAACTACATATTCTTCCCAGGAATCACCAACCTCGTCTACAAAATCAACACGGGAATCCTTGTCGTTTGGATTAACTTTTCTTCTTCGTTTATACACTGGCATAAATACCGGTTCAATTCCAGAGCTGGTTTGTGTCATTAAACTGGTGGTTCCTGTGGGAGCAATGGTAAGTAGGGCAATATTACGGCGACCGTATTCCAGCATATCGTAATACAATTTCTCATCGGCCTCTTTAAGGCGAAGAATAAATGGATTTTCTTTTTCTCTTTCCGAATCAAATATTTTAAATGCACCTCTTTCTTTGGCTGCATAAACAGAAGCTCTGTAAGCTTCCAAAGCAATAGCTTTATGAATTTTTACCGAAAAATCCACCCCTTGGTCACTTCCATATTTTATACCCAGAGCGGCAAGCATATCGCCTTCAGCAGTAATGCCTATTCCGGTTCTTCTACCTTCTTTGGCTTTAGTTTGAATATTCTTCCATAGATTATATTCAACGCCTTTAATTTCAGAACCTTCAGGATCAGCCTCTATTTTACCCAGGATCGCATCAATTTTCTCTAATTCAAGATCAATTATATCATCCATTATTCGCTGAGCCGCAGCGATATGTTTCTTGAAAAGTTCAAAATTGAAAGAAGCATTTTCAGTAAATGGATTTTCTACATATGAAAATAAATTGATCGCCAGTAACCTACATGAATCATAAGGGCAAAGTGGAATCTCACCACAAGGATTGGTAGAGACCGTTTTATAACCAAGGTCGGCATAACAATCCGGAACTGACTCGTTGATTACGGTATCCCAGAAAAGAATTCCCGGTTCTGCGGATTTCCAGGCATTATGGACTATTTTTTTCCAAAGTTTATTGGCTTGGATCTCCTTGGTTTTCTTAGGGTTCTCACTAAAAACTGGATATTTCTGAACATAACTGCGATCTTCTTTTACCGAACGCATAAATTCATCGTCTATTCTCACTGATACATTCGCACCTGTTACTTTTCCCTGCTCCATTTTAGCATCTATAAAATCTTCAGAATCAGGATGATTTATAGAAACTGAGAGCATAAGAGCACCACGACGACCATCCTGGGCTACTTCTCTGGTAGAGTTAGAATAGCGTTCCATAAAAGGAACGATACCAGTAGAGGTCAGGGCCGAGTTCTTTACTGCCGAACCTTTGGGGCGAATATGAGAAAGATCATGACCGACACCACCGCGGCGTTTCATAAGCTGTACCTGTTCCTGGTCTATTTTCATAATCCCACCATAAGAATCTGAATCGCCATCGTTACCGATAACAAAACAGTTGGAGAGAGAAGCAATTTGATAGGGGTTACCAATACCGGCCATCGGGCTCCCTTGAGGAACGATATATTTAAAGTCTTTAATAAGGTCAAAAACTTCATTTTCACTCATAGGATTTGGGTAGCGCTGCTCCACACGGGCAATTTCTTTTGCAATTCTGTGGTGCATATCATTTGGCGTAAGCTCATAAAGATTTCCCTGGGAATCTTTTAGTGCATACTTATTTACCCACACCCGTGCGGCTAAATCATCTCCTTTAAAATAGTCCATCGAAGCTTTAAAAGCCTCATCCTGGCTATAGGTCTTAGGAGCGGCGGTAGTAGTGTTCACACCCATATTATTTTTAGATTTTTGGATTAGTAATAGTTTCAAGCGGATTGTAAATATAGACAAAGAACTGCAAGAATTTAAAATATTGTTAAAAAAAGTTATCAAACAAAAATTGTTAATAAGCTTAAAATCAAATACTTGTAAATTTATCAACATTAAAAAGTTGACAAATTTGTAAAAAAAGATGATTAGAATTTGCGTGGGAGTAAACCGCTGAAGCAGAAGACAAGTCACCAGTTTTTTTAACGTTAATCCTTATAAACCTGAGAGAAAATTTAGCTATTAAAGTAATTATTTGTGGTTACGGCTTACCAATTTCCAATAGATGATTCTTGCCATATAAAGTATAAATCCTATAGGAATTAAAAAGAAAACTACATAAAATGCCTTTGGAATAAATCTGTTAAGTACCATTGCGTTTACAATGATAAAACTAACCAGGAAAAATGTAGCTAGAATGAGGTAATCCAGAAATAAATAATCTTTTCGCTGAAATAGATTAATAAAAAATAAGATAAATGAAATTGTTGCCAGTAGATTTAGAATTAGTCCCTCTAAAAAGCTCAATACGCTTGTTAAACAAACAAGGATCAGTGCCAGGTCAGGGATTTTCTTATTGGAATAGCTTAAATAGGGATTGGAACTTCTTAAACCTTGAATTTTAAATTTCACTAATTTTTGAACAGCTTCCTTTTCAGCTACAAGTGCATAGAGCAACAAAGCGAGCAGCAACGCATTAATAATAGGAGTGAGACCAAAACCCGCAACAAGCGTAAAAATAAATATTCCCACTGATAGAGGAAAGAGTATAACCAGGCCCAATATCGCATAGCGTTGGGATAGACATAGTGCTCCAACTAGGATTTGAATAAGTGCAGTAATATCGATAAAAATAGCAATGCCATAAACACTGAATGCTTTTTCCAGGCCGACAGGACCAATAATATTACCTAAATGCTCAGGAGCTAATTTGCTAAGACCACTTGTTAAATATATAATTCCTAATGAAAGCCTTATCAAAAGCAGGGTAGCTTGCTTGGAAGTCATGTCAAACTAGTTTAAAAATATTGCTGATGACCAGCATAAATAATGGGCAAAGAATAATCATTTTTTTATAAGAGCCCAAACCGGATTCCGTAAATGTGAGACTAAACTATCATTCCATCAGTTGAATAATAGGCCTATTATTAAAATAAAGTTTGCTTGAGGGAAATGCAACAGACGCGATCTCTGTCTAAGTTAATGCATAAAAAACAGGCTGGTAAAAAAAGAGGCTGGTTGAATGAACAACCAGCCAGTCTTTGAATTAACACCTATGAAAATTCAAAATAAAACTATTTCGTGATGGAATATATTGAATATCCATTCGCCGGAGCTTCAATTGTTACCATTCCGTTTTCATCGGAGGTAGGGGTGTATGTTGTGTTACTACTATAATCTAAAAGAGTAACATTATTCCAATTAGTTTGAACGTTTCTACGCTTGGTAGTACTTCCGGTGCTAATATATAGAATTAATCCGGGGTTTTCAGCATTACCTGCTCTTTTCATGATATATTCGTCATTATCCACGTGAAGCACTTCTACATTTCCTATTGCCAGGCTGTTATGAATCTCGATTAACTGCTTTATTTCTTCGTTAAACGCTTCATTTTCGTAATCTGAATAGAAAATTGTCGGATATCCGTCGTGGGTTAAAATATAAGCATATGCCTTCATTTTATTTTCATTGGCAATGCGATTGTCTTCATTTTCGTCCTTTTCTGTGTCATGATTGGCTACAAATGTCACCGCTTTATTCGGGTAAACCTTCCTAAGCATACTTCCATCTAAATAATTTAAGTCGTCAAAACGATCAAAGGCTTCTTCCATTTTGTAAAATGCGGCGAAATCGAAGGCGGAAACGCCCGTAGCATCTACCCAGTCTACCAGAACATCAGCATTACCATCAAAGTTTTCACCAACGGCAAACCCACCAACTTCATCCATCCAGGCTTTAATAACCCACGGAGCAAAACCTTTTACATAATCAAAGCGCCAGCCATCAAAACCCATTTCGTTCTTATAATATTTTGCAACGGAATTATCCTTTTTCCATAACCAATCCTGTACATAGGGTACATCATGGTCTACATCCTGTTCGGAAAAGAAAAGATCTCCCCGGTCACTCTGGCTAACATCGTTAGGATGAAAATGTTCGTAACTTCTATTGAACATCCCGGAAGCATTTCCGTGTTGTTCATCGAAATTAGTGTAGGTTTCTTTTTCACGATAGGGATTGTATTCCAGTCCGCCCCCGGAATTGTGGTTTAAAACAATATCAGCAATCACTTCCAAACCCAGATCATGAGATTTGGTAATAAGGTCTTCCAATTCTTCTTTTGTTCCAAAACGTGTTGGAATAGTTCCGTGCTGGTCGTATTGACCGAAATCGAAATAATCGGAAGGATCGTAGCCCATAGAATATCCACCAGATTGGCCTTTAGTTGCCACTGGAAGCCATAGTCTATCAATCCCAGCCTCTGCCCAGCCTTCGACTTTATCCGAAAGATTGTTCCACCACTCGAATCGGGGTTCCACATCCCAATAAAAGGTTTGCATCATTACTTTTTGTCCTGTAGAATATTGCGAAAGGTCTAAAGCTACGGGTTCTTCAGGAGTTTCTTCTTGCCCTTCTTCCCCGGTAATTTCCTCGGTAGTATTAGCAGCTTCATCTTCCTCTTTGGAACAACTTGAAATCACTAAGAGAAAGCAGAAAATAAATGGAAATAGAAATAGAAATTTATTTTTTCTCATATTAATTGAATTAAAAAGGGCTGCACAACAGCAGCCCTTCATTAAATTTATTTTTATTCTTCTTCCACCGCTTGAGGAATAAAGATATAACGACCGTCAAGTGTATTAAACCAAACATCATAAGTTCCGGCAGTTACCGGGATGTCCGGGCCACCTGTAGTGGTTTGCCCGCTAACTGGTGTTTCAGCACCCCAGTTAAGATCCCAGGCATCATTTGCTCTGAACTTTGCAAAGCCGTCCACTAATTCAATTCCCTGAATATACCAGATGTGAGGGTTAAATTCGGATTGGGTCATATCGGTATCGGCATCCCAACCACTAGGAGTAGAATCTCCAATTATTCCGATGTTGGTTTGAACTTCGGCAGTAGTTTCATCTATTTCTTCCCAGGTATAGCTCATTTCCTCAACATTTACCATTAATGAATAGTACGCATCATTTGGTACTGGAAAAGCTTGCGGATCATTCCCCAGTATCTCACTGTTGGTAAGTTCTCCATCAGAAAGTCCCCATTGAGGTTGCCATTCGGTAGTTTGTAGAAATTTAAAACCTTCGACATCCGCACCCCCGGCAAATCGGCCTTCAAAGTAATAGATACTTTCATTTTCAGCATCTCTGAATAAAGGGGTGTTATTATTGGCAGGATCCCAACCAGCAGCAGTCGCATCCCCGACAAGATAAAGCTCTAGTTTGCTCTCTTCTTCCTCTTCTACAGCTTCTGGAAGCTCAACATTTATACTTACGGGCTCGGAAAATTCTTCTAAAGCATTTCCAGCACCCTCTCCTGCGAAAGCACGCACTCTAAAATATACAGTGCCTGTGTTTGGCATTTCGGTTTCAGGATCGTTATCTAAACCTGCATCTTCAGCAAGTTGTCTCATTTGACCCACAGTCACCCCAAGATTGTTACCTCCGGTATTACCTATGACCATAAAGTCCCCAAAAGATTGGTCAGCTGAAGCCTGTAATTCGTAGGTAATGGTGGTAGGAGCTTCAAAATCAACTTCCTCCCAAACAAATCTTTCGGCAAGATTATCAGGGTTGCCCGCTGGTAGCACGTAAGCACCTTGAAATGAATTGCTGAACTGAATTCCTTCAGGGTCTGGTTGTGCAACAAATACAATATCATCGTCTTGTGTACACGCGTTAAAGCTAATTAGCGCAATGAATGCTAAAAATAAAATTGAAAATTTCTTCATTTTAATTTATTTATAAAATTAATATCCTGGATTTTGTTCTAAATTGGTATTTACTCCTAAATCTGAAGCCGGAATAGGCATTAGGTTTCTAAAACTTTGGGTTGTAGTTCCCTGGGGTACTCCACCTTTCCAAGGCCAAACTCCATTTTCTGTAAATTGGTTAAACCTAATAAGATCAGTTCTTCTTTTTGCTTCCCAGTATAATTCTCGGGCACGCTCCTCGAGGATCAGATCCAGACTAAGATCTGATGCTTCAATGGGTTCAGCTTCTGCTCGTGCTCTAAGTTCATTCACATAAGCTAGCGCTGCGGATGCACTTCCGCCACCTCCTCTAAGGTGAGCTTCAGCATACATCAAATAGGTATCTGCAAGTCTAAACATTGGAAAATCTGTATCCGGAAATTCCCCGGTATCATCAGACCCCCATTCTCCTTCTACGGTAACGTTCTTAAATTTAGTGACGGCATACCCGTCATTAAAGCTAGAAATATCATCTATTTCCTTTGATTGTCCTTCCGTAAAGAACATCGCTCTTTCGTCTTGAGATTCAGCGCCATTTGGGAATTTATCCACCAAGGCGGCAGTAGTTCTTAACCCGGCCCAACCACTACTTACGCCAAAATCAGCAGGATCCATTTCACCACCTACAGCTGCGTGAATGATAAATGCCATTCCTCCATAGGATTGGGTCTCCTGGCCATCAAAAGTAATCGGGAAGATTATTTCAGATTGAGCTCCATTGGTACTGTTATCTGCAAGGAATAATTTCTGATAATTGTCTACTAAACTATAATTCGCATTTATTACTTTTTCAGCGTATGACAGGGCATCAGCATATCGCGCTTCCCCGGTATACACTTCAGCATTCAGGTATAATTTTGAAAGTAGCATCCAGGCAGCTGCCTGATCAGCTCGTCCATATTCATTGGAATTTGGACTTGCCATCTCACTCTCTATAGCTAAAAGTTCGCTTTCTACATAATCAAATAATTCCGGTCTTTGAATTTGTTGTGGAAGAAAAGCTCCTATGGGGTCTTCTTCGGTAACAAATGGCACATTTCCAAAAAGATCCAGCGCATGGTAGTAATGAAGCGCTCTTAGAAACCTGGCTTCGGCACGGTACTGCCCTACATTTTCTTTATCCTCGGCAGTGAGGCCTCTGGCATCTAAAAGTTCCGGAGTGCTTTGTCTTAAAAACTCATTGGTAAGGGAAACCTGGTACAATATCCTGTAGTACATGGTTCTAATAAATTCGTTACCAGCAGTCCAGTTCTGGGCATGCAAGTCCTGGATGGTACCATCGTTCCATCCTATGACCGCTTCATCGGTGGTCAGTTCCTGCATAGACCAGTACAATCTTAAATACTGGGAGAAACCTTCATCAAGCCCAACAAGATCCGGGTCTCCGGCAGGACCTTCCTGACCGCTTACCGCAAGACCAGCATAAAGTTTTGCCAAAAATTGTTTATAGGACGCGGGATCTTCAAAAGTATTTTCAGCCGTGAGCCTATTATCTTCAGGCTGCAAATCCAAATCATCTTCACAAGCCCAAAATAAATTTGCGCTTATAAAAAGGATTAGGAATGGTTTTATTGTTTTTAACATAGCTTATCTATTAAATTATTTCTTAAAATGAAAGATTTAATCCAAGTACAATGGTGGTAGATCTTGGATAAAAATTATTGTCTATTCCGTTTGCAATTTCAGGATCCAAACCTTCATAATCGGTTATGGTCCAAACGTTGGTTGCGGTTAGTGAAGTTCTTACATCCAGCTTATCTCCAGGGAAGAAATACCCTACTGAAATGTTGTCCAGTTTCACAAAATCAGCACTTTGGATGTAGTAATCAGAAAACAACTGGTTGTTTCTAAAATTACTTTCCAGAACATTGCTGTTAAAATTGGAGTAGTATGGCTGGGGCGTATTAGTACCGGCTTCCACGAATCCGTTTCCAGATTGTGTATTATTATACATATAGTTTCCGAAGTTCCCTCTGAAAGTAAAACTGAAGTCCAGGTTTTTATATCTCATGGTATTGGTAAAGCCCATATAATAATCCGGGGTTGCTTTTTTGTAGGGAACACGGTCTTCTTCAGTAATTTCGTTGTCACCATTTACATCTACATAGGCCCCTTCTATGGGTTGTCCTGCTTCATTGTATACCTGGCGGAATACATTAAAAGTGGTTGGGTCATAACCTTCTTTCCAAAGTTGAATGTTGTTACCAACACCTCCACTAATTCCACCTTGAGGAATTTGAAAATCTGGATTTTCTCCCAAAGTGAGGTTTGTGATTTCCAAATCCTGGAACGTTATATTATAGTTCATTTCCCAGTCAAAATCTTCCTGTCTAACAATGGCACCATTAATCCCAAATTCAAGTCCTTTACTAACCGTGTTACCTACGTTGGTTACCAGAAGGTCCGTTAGGTTAGCACCTGCAGGAACTGGGACAGTGGCCAGTAAATCTTCAGTTTCTCTATAATACGCTTCTACTGTACCGGAAATTCTGTTATTGAAGAAACCGTAATCGATACCGAGGTTGTAGGTTTTTAATTCCTCCCATTTTAGTTCTGAATCAAAAGCCTCTGGACGAAGGGTATTGTAAAATTGATTACCAAACTGGTAACGAACTCCACCAACACTTGGGTTATAAATTCCAAAGTAACCATAATTAGGTCCTATTTCCTGATTCCCTGTTATTCCGTATCCTGCACGAAGCTTTAATTGATTTACTACGTCAGAATCTTTTAGGAATTCTTCGTTTTCCAATTTCCATCCAACGGATACCGCAGGGAAAATACTCCATTTGTTATCTCCTCCAAATCTTGACGAACCATCTCTTCTAACACTACCTGAGAGTAAATATTTGTCGGCAATATCAAAGCTGGCTCGCGCAAAATAGGATTCTAAAGCATTACGGTTGATCGCTCTTGGAAATTCCTGAATTTCATTAGAGATCGTTTCCACTCTCTTACTGGTAATATAAAATTCCTGGTAAGAATGTCCTGCTGTTAAATCTACTTCGGTATTCAAGAAATCTATATCATTTCTATAATTGAAATAAAAATCCAGCAAGGTATTTCTGTTGAATCCACCGTATTCTTCAAAATATGGAATATCCTGATTGTTGGCTGCCGATGTTAAAGGTCTTCTGTTGTGACCCTGGTTATCTGCATAATCAAACCCAGCATTTACATTAAATTTCAATTCCGGAAGAAAATGAAATTTATACTCTGCATTGAGGTTGGTTATATTCCTTTTGGTCACCCCGCGACCATCTAATTGTTCCAAAAGGGCCAAGGGGTTTCGGGTAGCCTGGATTTGCTGCTGGCCTGGTGAAAGGGTATGTTCAAAATACCCGTCAAAATAGCTATCTGCATCATACACAGGTTGGGTCGGATCAAAAGCCACAGCGGAACCAATGGCTCCCTGATCGGCGAAACGATTTTCATCCACAATTCCTTTGGTAGAAAAAGTTAATTTTAAATGATTATCGAATAAATCCTGACTCAGGGAGATGTTCAGGGCATTTCTTTCGTAAACATCGGTTTTTAACACCCCGGTTTGAGAAGTATGATTAAAATTAATGCGGTATGTTAAATTCTCAAAACCCTGTGTGGCGGTAAAATTATGGATAGCCCCTACAGAAGTTTGATAAATCTGGTCTTGCCAATCGGTCTCAGTATCTCCTAATAAAGAAATATCGGTACCCGGAGTTTCAGAAATTAATGTTCTAAATTCCGAAGCATTAAGAACGTCTACTTTATCTATAATTCTACCTGCTGATACTTTAAGATCATAAGTCAATGAAAGAGGGGTATTCTCTTTACCGTTTTTAGTGGTAATCAGTATAACCCCGTTAGAAGCCCTGGAACCATAAATAGAGGTTGCTGCGGCATCTTTTAATATAACAAAATCTTCAATCTCGTTAGGGTTTATAGCGTTTAAAGGGTTTCTAACACCCTGAACACCACGTTGGTCTAATGGAATCCCGTCTACCACGATAAGGGGAGAGTTATTTCCTGATAAGGAAGAGCCACCCCGGATCCTAATTTCACCACCACCGCCAGGTTCTCCGCTGCCAGGAGTTATTCTTACCCCGGCCGATTTTCCTGCAATTAATTGTTCAGGTGAAACAACTGCGCCCTGGTTAAAGCTTTCCGGAGAAATCTTTTCAACGGATCCTGTTGCATCCTGCTCCGAAGTACTACCATAACCAATAAGAACAACTTCCTCCAAAGTGGCCTGGTCTTCATCCAATTGTACATTTATTGTTGCCTGGCCTTCAAAAGGTATTTCTTGGGTAGTAAAACCAAGAAAAGAGTAGACAAGGATATCGTCCTCGCTTACATTTTCAAGGGAGTAATTACCATCAAAATCTGTAACAGTTCCGTTGGAAGTTCCTTTGACAATAACGTTAACGCCAGGAACCGGAAGCTCCGTTGAACTTTCCGTAACAACTCCGCTAACTGTTTGCTGTGCGAAAAAGCTCATTGGCAGCATAAAGAGCAACATCAACGTGCTTTTAAATAGTGTTTTCATAAAATATTTTATTGATTTTTAATAAAAATTAAGCTTATATTTTTACTTCCTGAGGTTAAATGTATGTAAATACAATGTAAAGAAATGGGCGTTTTCCAGGCAGTATTTTGCGCAAACGTTTGAGTGTTGAAAACTTTTGTTTTTTAAAGGTATAGCGTAATTTTTATGGTATTTTTACGACATCTTAAAAATAATCCTAGCATTATTTCTAAATAAAAGATTTCTATGAGGCCGAAATTGACTTTAAAACAAATTGCGCGAGAATTAGATGTATCGATTTCCACTGTTTCAAAAGCGCTGCGTGATAGTTCTGAAATAGGGGAAGAAACCCGAAAAAAGATTAAAGCTTTTGCAAAACTTTATAATTACCGGCCTAATAATATCGCTTTAAGTTTAAAGAACAGGAAAACAAAAACGATAGGAATTATTATTCCGGAAATAGTTCATTATTTTTTTACTACTGTAATCAGCGGTGTTGAGCAGGTAGCTAATGAAAAAGGCTATAATGTAATTGTCTGCCTTTCTAACAATTCTTTCGATAAAGAGGTATTAAATCTTGAACTACTGGCTAACGGGAGTACTGATGGTTTTATTCTCTCTCTGGCCAAGGAAACTATGCAAAAAGAAGATTACCATCACTTAATTGAAGTGATCAACCAGGGAATGCCAGTGGTTTTGTTCGATAGGGTGGTGGATGAAATACATTGTGATAAGGTGATTATCGACGATGTAATTGGTGCTAAAAAAGCGGTACAACACCTCATAGATAAAGGAGCCAGGAAAATTGGACTTGTTTCTACGGTAGATTACGTTAGTGTCGGGAAACTTAGAACCCGTGGTTATCTGAACATTCTAAGAGACAATAATTTCGAAGTTGACCAGGATCTTATCCTTAAAATAGAGGATATGGATAATAGTGAAGCTAAAATAAAAGAGTTTATCAATAATAATGAACTTGATGCGGTATTTGCCGTCAATGAACATTTTGCCATTCATGCTATAAAGGCCATCCAGGAAAAAGGTTTAAAAGTTCCAGAAGATGTTTCGGTAATCGGTTTTACCGACGGAGAACTTTCTAAACGTTTTATTCCCAGTCTAACCACGGTAAGTCAACATGGAGAGCGGATGGGAGCCGAAGCAGCAAGGTTATTAATAGATAAATTGGAACGCAAACCAGAGGATGAAGATTCCTATAAAACGGTGATCGTGGAAACAAGTTTAGTGGAAAGAAATTCTACCAAATCTTAATTTTGGAAGTTTATCTTTAAAATTTTATATATATTTACCCCATCTTAGTTAATTTATCAGAACTTATATTTTTACTTCCTACCTAAAATAAGTTTTGATAAGCCTATACGCTTATCGTAAACGTTAATTGTACGATATGCAAAAACGTAGATTAAGTTTCTGGGAGATCTGGAATATGAGTTTCGGCTTTCTCGGAATTCAAATGGGGTTTGCCCTCCAAAATGCCAACGCAAGTAGAATTTTACAAATTTTTGGAGCCGACATTCATGAACTTTCATGGTTTTGGCTGGTAGCGCCTGTCACGGGTTTAATCGTTCAGCCAATTATTGGTTATTACAGCGATAGAACATGGACGAGCCTTGGCCGTAGAAGGCCCTTCTTTTTAACAGGGGCGATCTTAGCGGCTATAGGCCTGATTTTAATGCCTAATGCCGACTGGTTCATCGCCTTGTTACCTTCCCTATGGGTCGGTGCCGGGATGTTGTTTATTATGGATGCTTCCTTTAATGTGGCCATGGAACCTTTTCGTGCTTTGGTGGCCGATAAATTACCTTCAGATCAACGAACCCTTGGCTTTAGCGTACAAACAATTTTAATCGGAATCGGGGCCGTGATCGGTTCCTGGTTGCCTTATGTACTGGCTAATTGGTTTGATATAAGTAATAGAACAGTTGTTGGCGAAGTTCCGCTAAACCTATTACTTTCTTTTGTAATCGGTGCGGCAATTCTGGTAGGAAGTATTTTGGTTACGGTAATAACAACCAAAGAGTATTCTCCCGAAGAACTGGAAAAAATGGACGACCATGTGGAAGACACGGTCGATGAAAAAGAAAAATCCAGCCTGATGGATATCTTTTCAGATTTTGCCAAAATGCCCCATACCATGCGGCAACTTAGTTGGGTGCAATTCTTCTCCTGGTTCGGGCTTTTCGGAATGTGGGTCTTTGCCACTCCAGCCATTGCCCATCATATATACGGTTTACCACTTACCGATAGTAGTAGTGCAACATACCAGGATGCAGGGGATTGGGTTGGGGTGCTCTTCGGTGTTTATAATGGCGTTTCAGCAGTTTTTGCCTTTTTTCTTCCGGCCATTGCCCTAAAAATAGGCAGAAAAAGCACCCATATTTTGTCCTTGTTTATCGGAGCACTCGGGATGCTTTCCATTTATATAATGCCAAACGAATACTGGCTGCTACTTTCGATGTTCGGAATAGGTATTGGCTGGGCCAGCATTTTGGCAATGCCCTATGCAATCCTGGCAGGTTCTATTCCCCCGAAAAAAATGGGGGTTTATATGGGGATTTTTAATTTTTTTATTGTAATCCCGCAAATTGTAAATGCCCTTATAGGCGGAATAATGGTAAAATACCTTTATGACGGAAATCCTGTTTACGCACTAGTTACCAGTGGTGTAGCCTTTTTAATTGCGGCTATTCTGACCTTTAGGATAGATGATGTAGATGAACCCGTGAGAGCAAGAAAATAAATTTTAGTTTGAGGGGGTTTGCTAATCGTATATAGGATCAAAACGTGCCCACCAAAAAAGAATGAATGATAATTTAAAATGATGGAAACAGATAAAGGAGTAATATTCGATTTAGACGGAGTTATTGTTGATACCGCGAAATTCCACTTTTTGGCCTGGAGAAAATTGGCCAATGATTTGGGTTTTGATTTTACCCAGGAACAAAATGAGCAACTCAAAGGCGTGAGCAGGGTAGAATCCCTTAAAAAAATACTGGAATGGGGAGAGTTGGAGCTTTCTAAAACCGAATTTAAACGTCAAATGGCCCTTAAAAATGAAAATTACCTGTCTTATGTGGCTAAAATGGATAAGCGTGAAATTCTTCCGGGAGTTCAAAAAATCATTGATTATTTAATTATAAATAATGTTCCATTTGCCCTGGGTTCCGCCAGTAAAAATGCTCGGACAATTCTTAAAAAGATTAGTTTACTGGAAAAATTTGATGCTATTGTTGACGGCACCGATGTTAGCAAGGCAAAACCCGATCCCGAAGTTTTTCTTATCGCTGCCGGAAAACTGCGTGTTAAACCGGAAAACAGTATTGTCTTTGAAGATTCTGTGGCCGGGATACAGGCCGCAAAAAATGCACAGATGTTAAGTATTGGAATTGGAGATCCAAAAACACTAGGGGAAGCCGATTATGTATTTCCCGATTTTACCAAAATAGATTTAGATTTTATAAAGAAAGTACTCACTAAGTGAGCCTTAAATGTACAAGCATAAGCTTTGTGGCTGGTCCCGGGCTTACCTAATAAGAATTTAGATAGAAAATAAAGCAATGAACCAAGATTATATACAACCTAACGAGTGGTCTATTCTAGAGGAAGGATTTGATACAGAACGCGTAAAATCCTCAGAAAGCCTTTTTAGTATTGGTAATGGAGTAATGGGACAACGGGCTAATTTTGAAGAAAATTATTCCGGCCCAAGTTTCCAGGGTAGCTATATTGGCGGGGTTTACTATCCCGATAAAACCAAAGTAGGCTGGTGGAAAAACGGTTATCCGGAATATTTTGCCAAAGTACTCAACGCGCCCAATTGGATTGGGATAAACGTTTTTGTGAACGACCAGGCTTTAGATCTTTATACCTGTAAAAAAGTGGAAGATTTTAAGCGTGAGCTAAATATGAAAGAAGGCTTTCATCGCCGTAGTTTCAAGGCCACCCTTCCAAATGATATTCAAATTTCGGTACAAGCCACCCGTTTTTTATCCATTGTTAAGGATGAACTAGGGGCGATAGATTTTGAAATTACCGTATTAAACAGTGATGCGGAAGTTCGCTTTGAACCATATCTGGACGGTGGAATTACTAATACCGATGCAAACTGGGAAGAACGTTTCTGGGAAACTTTGGAAGTGAAAACCCAGGGCAACAAGGGGTTTGTGCTTTCTAAAACCCTGAAAACCGAGTTTCACGTAAATACCTATATGCAATCTGAAGTTTTGCTTAACGGTAAGGTACAGCAGGTGGATTTTACTGAGACTAAAACCGAGGATAAGCTTACTTTTTCTTATGTTGTGAGCGCTGAAAAAGGTCAAACCCAGAGCCTGAGAAAATATGCCGGTTACCTAACCGATATGAACCATAAGCGCGTAGAACTGGTTGATGCGGCGAGTAAGCTTCTGGATGATGCAACACATTCAGGTTTTTCCAAATTGCTTCGGGAGCAAAAAGAAGCCTGGGCTAAAATCTGGGAAATGGCCGATATCACCATTGATGGCGATGTAAAGGCCCAGCAGGGAATCCGCTTTAATATTTTTCAGCTAAATCAAACTTATTTAGGAAAAGACGAGCGATTGAATATCGGTCCAAAAGGTTTTACCGGTGAGAAATACGGAGGCAGTACCTACTGGGATACCGAAGCTTATTGTATTCCCTTTTATATGGCGACCAAAGATCAGCATGTGGCCAGGAACCTACTGACTTACCGGTACAATCATCTGGATAAGGCCATAGAAAATGCGAAAAAACTCGGTTTTACCAACGGGGCGGCACTTTATCCTATGGTGACGATGAATGGCGAAGAAAGCCATAATGAATGGGAAATTACCTTTGAAGAAATACATAGAAATGGGGCGATGGTTTACGCCATCTATAATTATGTTCGTTATACCGGGGATTTTGGATATATCCCTGAAAAAGGTTTGGAGGTCATGATCGCTATTGCCAGGTTCTGGCAACAAAGAGTGAATTTCAGCCAGGATAAGAAGAAATACGTAATGTTAGGGGTAACAGGACCTAATGAGTACGAAAATAATGTACATAACAACTGGTACACCAATTATATAGCAAAATGGTGTCTTGATTACACCATGGAAACCATTGACAAAGTTAAAGACGCTTATTTTGAAGATTACGAGCGTATTATGGGTAAAACAAGGCTTAATCAGGGAGAATTGGCCAAGTGGAAAGAAGTTGCGCAAAACATGTATTTGCCTTATTCAGATGAGCACGGAGTTTTTCTGCAGCAAGATGGATTTTTAGACAAGGAAATCCTGCCAATCGCGGAATTAGATAAAACTCAGCGGCCAATCAACCAAAAATGGAGCTGGGATAGAATTTTACGTTCGTGTTATATCAAACAGGCGGATGTATTGCAGGGCTTCTATTTTTTTGAAGATCATTTTAGCAAAAATGAGCTCGAAAAACATTTTGATTACTACGAACCTATAACCGTTCACGAATCTTCGCTTTCCCCTTGCGTACACAGCATTCAGGCAGCACTCCTGGGCAGAACCAAGCAGGCTTATGAATTTTACCTGAGGACATCAAGACTGGATCTGGATGATTACAATAAGGAGGTAGAGCAAGGCTGTCATATTACCAGTATGGCCGGTACCTGGATGAGTATCGTTGAAGGTTTTGGCGGGATGCGCGTGAAAAACGACCAGCTTTCTTTTAACCCAACTATTCCTGAAGACTGGAAATGCTATTCCTTTAAAGTGAATTTCAGGGACCGGATTTTAAAGGTCCAGGTTGCCGCAAAGGAAACGATTTTCCACCTAGAAGGAGAAAGCCCTATTAATATATTAGTTAACGGAAATGCAGTAGAAGTTCAGCCAAACCAGGAATATGTGGTTTAATGTTTTATCCTGGTTTTTTTCTAAATCAAAAGTATGCTGTGAATGAAATTTTCAGCTGTTCTTAAAGTAGAAAAGAAGTATGCGCAATTGAAAGGTTCTGAATTACTTTATCTCACACAGGAATATTAATTTAAAATAAATAATTATGAAGAAAATACTAATCTGCTTTTTTTTTCTTGCAGGATTTAGCTGTTTTGCACAAATTGAAAGGGTAGAACCACCAAACTGGTGGACAGGTTTTAAGGATACCGGGCTTCAATTAATGGTATATGGGAACAATATTGGAAATGCTACCCCGTCCATAGATTATCCCGGTGTTAGCGTAGAAAATGTTGAAAAAGCTGATAGTCCGAATTACCTTTTTATCGATTTGGCCATTGGAGAGGCCCAGGCCGGGACTTTCGACATTACATTTGCCATGGAGGATGGTTCAAAGCAGGTGTATGAGTATGAACTAAAAGAAAGAGAAAAACCGGCTTCAGCATATGTAGGTTTTGATAATACCGATGCGATATATTTAATCACTCCGGATCGGTTCGCCAATGGTGATAAATCTAATGATAGCTTCGATTATTTAAATGAAAAGACCATTGATCGTAGTGATGCCTACGCAAGACACGGTGGAGATATCCGCGGAATTATTGATCATTTGGATTATATAGAGGAAATGGGCTTTACCGCAATCTGGCCTTCCCCTTTGCTAATTAATGATATGGAATCGGGTTCATACCACGGATACGCCATGACCGATTTCTATAAGGTTGATCCCCGGTTTGGCACCTTAAAAGAATATAAGGAACTCTCTGATAAGGCTGCAGATCGTGGCATTAAATTAATTATGGACCAGGTCGCTAACCACAGCGGGGTAGAGCACTGGTGGATGGATGACTTGCCTTTTGATAACTGGATCAATTTTCAGGAGAAATTTGAGAATGGTGAAGATCTGGTATATTCCAATCATCGCCGCACTACCAACCAGGACCTTTACGCATCAAAGACCGATAAAAAAGGAATGACCGAAGGTTGGTTCGTAGCAACAATGCCCGATTTAAATCAGGAGAATCCATTTTTGGCCCAATACCTTATTCAAAATAGTATTTGGTGGATCGAGACCCTTGGTCTGGGAGGAATTCGCCAGGATACGTATCCTTACCCCGATAAAGCCTTTATGAGTGATTGGGCAGGTGCCATTATGAAGGAATATCCTAATTTCAATATCGTTGGGGAAGAATGGAGTTTAAATCCCTTGCTTATTCGTTACTGGCAGGATGGAGTAGACAATGCTTATGACTCGAACCTGAAATCTACCATGGATTTCGCGATGCAGGATAAAATAGTAACCGGTTTAAAAGCTGAAGAAACCTGGGGTACCGGGCTCGTTGAAATCTATGAGGGTCTGGCCAATGATTTTGCTTATGCCGATCCTGAAAATATTATGATTTTCCCGGATAATCACGATAAAAGCCGGATCTATACCCAACTTGGAGAAGATGTGGCTAAAACCAAAATGACCATAGCTTATATGGCCGTGTTGCCAAGGATTTTCCAAATGTACTATGGAACGGAAATTTTAATGGATGACTCTGAAAACCCCGGGGATCACGGCCTTATCAGAACGGAATTTCCCGGTGGTTGGGAGGATAGCCAGGTAAACGCCTTTACCGGAAAGGGGCTTTCAGAAAAGAAGTCCGAAATGCAGGAATTTGTTAAAAAAGTAATGAATTACCGAAAAGACAGCCAGGCCTTACATGCTGGAGAAACCAAACATTTTGCCCCACAGGATGGTACTTATTTAATTACCCGAAAAAAAGGCAAGGAAGTAGTGGTTCTCATTTTAAACAAAAACCAAGAAGCCGTGACATTGGACCTGGAACGTTTTAGCGAATTAAATTTAAAGGGAAAAACCTTTAAAAATTTAATTTCAGAAAAATCTTTCCAATGGGGTTCATCTCTGGAATTGCCGGAAGAAGGTGTTTACTTTTTTACCACCAAAATGGAGTAAAGCTTCAAAGGTTTCAAAAGCTTAGGCCAAAGTCTTATGAAGCTTATCCGGAATTTGTTCCTGCTTTCCTCAAGGAAAAGGAAGAAATTAAATGGATCGTCTTCTCAAACAAGTAATGAAAAGGAATAAAAAAAGCACTGAAATATTAAATAACAATTAAAATTGATACGATGAAAAAAGCAATTATAATGCTACTGGCCTTGTCGGCCGTGTATTCCTGTAAGGAAAACCAAAAAGAAGAGCAAGCCGTCAAGGAAGAAGAACAAACCATAGCACCCGTGACTAACGATGTACTGGAGTCATCGGTAATTTACGAAGCTAATATTCGCCAGTATTCTCCTGAAGGAACTTTTGATGCCTTTACCAAAGATATTCCGCAGTTAAAAGAACTTGGTGTAAAGGTGATCTGGCTTATGCCCATCCATCCGATATCGATGAAAAACAGGAAGGCAACCGGGGAGCTGTCGGTAGAGGATATTCAAGACGAAGAAGAACGTAAAAAATACCTGGGAAGCTATTATGCGATCTCCGATTATACCGATGTGAACCCTGAGTTTGGGAATTTTAAAGATTTTGAGGAACTCGTTGAAACAGCCCATCAAAATGGGATGTATGTAATCCTGGATTGGGTGGCCAACCACACTGGTTGGGACCATAAGTGGATAACCCAGAATCCTGAATATTATACACAAAACGAAAAAGGTGAGGTAATAGACCCTTTAAATCCCGATACGGGCGAAAGCTGGGGCTGGACCGATGTTGCCGATCTGAACTACGAGAATAAGGATCTATGGAAGGCGATGAGCGAAGACATGAAATTCTGGGTAGAAAAATACAATATAGATGGTTTCAGGGCTGATGTGGCAGGAGAGGTGCCTACAGAATTCTGGGAACAGGTAGCTTCAGAGATCAGGGAGGATAAGCAGATATTTATGTTGGCTGAATCTGAAGATAAGGACCTGTTCAAAAATGCTTTTGATATGGGCTATAATTGGGAAGGCCACCATATTATGAACGAAATGGCTCAGGGGAAAAAGTCTGCTTTGGACTGGGATGCTTATATGCAGAAAATTGATTCTACATACGATCAAGATGATTACCTGATGAATTTTGTGACCAACCATGATGAAAATTCCTGGAATGGTACTATAAAAGAGCGGCTTGGAGAAGCTTCAGAAACAATGATGGCCCTGACCTATACCATTCCTGGGATGCCACTTATTTATAGTGGACAGGAATATGATATGGAAAAAAGACTTCGGTTCTTCGAGAAGGATACAATTCCCAAGACAAAAGGTGAGGTTTGGCCTTTACTGGTAAAACTTGGAAAACTTAAAAATGAAAATAAAGCCCTTCATGGAGCTAAAAATGCAGCATCTTACCAGGAGATAGGCACTTCAAACGAAAAGGAGATTTTGGCTTTTAAAAGGGAAAAAGAGGATGCTGAATTAGTTTATATCGCAAATATAAGCGATAAGGCAACCAATTTCGGTATACAATTGGAAGGGACCTTTGAAAATTATATGACCGGTGAAACGCTGGTGATTTCAGAAGATAAAAATATGGATTTAGAACCCTGGCAGTATTTAATCTTAATAAATAAGTAATAAATTTACTAAAATAATAAAAACAGCCCTCTCAAAAGGGCTGTTTTTGTTAGTTATTAACCGAAAACGTTTTAGTTTTTTAGGAAATTAGGTTATATTGTATAATTAAGATAGCTTTGGCTTAATGGCGAAGAAAATTAATAAAATTGCAGTGTTAACATCCGGTGGGGATGCCCCTGGCATGAATGCTGCTATCCGTGCGGTTGTCAGATCTTGTTCCTATTATAACCTGGAGTGTGTTGGTATTTATCGAGGCTACCAGGGACTAATAGAGGCAGATTTTGAAGAGCTAACCGCAAGATCTGTTAGAAACATCATTAATAAAGGGGGTACCTTTTTAAAATCTTCCCGATCTGAAGAATTTAAGACCAAAGAAGGAAGAGCAAAAGCTCATAAAAATCTTACCGATGCCGGTGTGGATGCTTTGGTTGTGATTGGGGGAGATGGAACTTTTACCGGGGGGCTTCATTTTAATAGAGAATTTGATTTTCCAATTGTAGGGATTCCTGCAACTATAGATAATGACATTAACGGTACCGACTATACCCTTGGTTATGATACTGCCTTAAATACGGTAGTTGAAGCCATAGATAAGATTCGAGATACCGCAAGTTCTCATAACCGTTTGTTTTTAATCGAGGTTATGGGTCGGGATGCAGGTGATATTGCTTTAAATAGCGGTATTGGCGCAGGTGCCGAAGAGATATTACTTCCGGAAGAAGACCAGGGTATTCAACGTATGATGGATTCTTTGGAAAAAAGTAAGAAATCCGGAAAAACCTCCAGCATTATTGTGGTGGCTGAAGGTGAAAAAAGTGGAAAGAATATATTTCAGTTAGCTGAATTCATTTCGCAAAGCCACGAAGAATATGATATAAGAGTCTCTGTGCTGGGTCATATTCAAAGAGGAGGATCTCCAAGTTGTTTTGATCGTGTTCTTGCCAGTAAACTTGGTGTTGGGGCGGTTGAAGCATTAACCGATGGTAAAACCAATATCATGGTAGGTGTGCACCATCAAAAAGTAGTACACGTACCTTTGGAAACTGCTTTAAAGGAAGACAGGGAATTTGATCAAGAATTAAGAAGGGTGGCAAACATCACTTCAGTGTAAATTTTTAAAATTTAAATTATGAGTACAAAAATTGGAATTAATGGTTTTGGCCGAATTGGACGTATCGCGTTTAGAATTGCAGCTGAAAAAAATGACGTAGAAGTAGTAGCAATAAACGATTTACTGGATGTTGATCATTTGGCTTATTTGCTGAAATATGATTCTGTTCACGGTAAGTTTAAAGGGGATGTTTCAGTTAAAGACGGGAACCTTATAGTAAATGGAAATACGATTCGTATTACCGCAGAAAAAAATCCTGAAGACCTGAAATGGGGAGATGTTGGTGTTGATGTGGTAATGGAATGTACCGGTATCTTTAAAGAAAAAGATAGCGCAAATGCACATATTAAAGCCGGAGCTAAAAAAGTAGTGATTTCTGCCCCTTCTAAAACTGCACCTATGTTTGTTATGGGTGTTAATCATAATGAGGTGAAACCGGAAGATACCATTGTTTCTAACGCTTCCTGTACTACAAACTGTCTTGCGCCGCTTGCAAAAGTAGTAGACGACGAGTTCGGACTTGTAGAAGGTTTAATGACTACCGTGCATGCAACTACCGCTACACAACTTACTGTAGATGGACCATCTGCAAAAGATTTTAGAGGCGGAAGAAGTGCCCTTATTAATATTATCCCATCCTCAACGGGAGCAGCTGTTGCAGTGGGGAAAGTAATTCCTAAACTGGATGGTAAACTTACCGGGATGGCCTTAAGAGTGCCAACTGCGGATGTATCCGTAGTGGATCTTACGGTTAAAACAGAAAAGTCTGTTACTTATGACCAGGTAAAAGCGGCATTTAAAAAAGCTTCTGAAGGATCTTACAAAGGGGTGATCTCTTATACCGAGGATGCAGTAGTTTCTCAGGATTTTGTATCAGATGCACATACCTGTAACTTTGACGCAGATGCGGGAATTGCACTTAACGATAATTTTTTCAAATTAATCGCTTGGTATGATAACGAATATGGTTATTCTGCCAAACTTGTAGATTTAGCGGTACACGTTAATTCAATTTAATATTTTATTTTAGAGCCTGAAGAAAGCTACGCTTGGATTATTTTAATCTTTTAGCGCTTTTTTCAGGCTTTTTAATTTAAACCATATTTATATACACACACATGATATTAATAGCGGACGGTGGCTCAACAAAATGTGACTGGATTTTACTTAGTGCAACAGGGGAAGAATTACTTAGAACTCGTACTAAGGGATTAAATCCGGCTGTATTTCCTGAGGTAATACTGGAACAACGGGTAGAAGAGAATGCCGATTTAAAGGAAGTAAAGGATAAGGTGGAGCGAGTGCATTTTTATGGTGCCGGTTGCGGAACCGAAACGCCTAAAAAATTACTGGAGGGAATTTTTACGAATTTCTTTACCAATGTAGAAGAAGTAGTAATTCTTGAAGATATGGTTGCTGCTGTTTATGCGGCCACCACAGAACCTGGAATTGTTTGTATTCTTGGTACGGGTTCTAATAGTTGTTATTTTGATGGTAAGGATATCCATCAGGCAGTTTATTCCCTGGGATATATCTTAATGGATGAAGCCAGTGGGAATTACTTTGGAAAAAGACTTATCAGAGATTATTACTATAAGAGAATGCCTCCGGAACTTGCTGAAGAATTTGGTAAAAAATACAATTTGGAGTCTGATGAGATTAAGAAAAACCTCTATCGTAAAGAGAATCCAAATACCTACCTAGCTTCTTTTGCTGAATTTATTTTCGCCAATGAACGCAATGGCTATTTTTACAAATTAGTTCACGAAGGAATTACCGATTTTATGCATTCCCGGGTTATGTGCTATAAACAGGCTCAAAATACACCGGTACACTTTATTGGTACTATTGCTTATTTCAGTGAAGATATTATTCGTGCCGTAGCTCAACCTTACGGGATAGAAATCGGAAATATTGTGCGCAGACCAATTGATGCTTTAATAGAATATTATAGAAAAGAAGTACTTATCGGTAATTAAATACCTTTTTCATAAATTCAAATGTATTCAAGGAATAAATCGCTTGATATAAGGTAATATTTTAAAGCGCCGTATTTAAGGCTAAGGCGAATGGGAGCCCCGTTTTTCTTAACACTTAAGCCTGGATTGGATGGTACAGTTGTAGGACTTAAAAGCTTATGAAAAGCAGTTATAGTCCTGTCTGCCATTGAAATAAAGCACTGGAAATATTCCGAAGTAAATACCATCTTCGATACAACCTGGACCCATTCCGAAAAAAAGCAGGACATAGGACCTGTTTTAAGCCGGGTAGCAACATTTTTCCCTGGCAAAATTATAAAAAGCAGGTACTTTAATTTTCCTTATTATTGGTGGGCTTTCGCAGGCCGAAAGCTTTCACCAATACTTTTTTGTGAAAATCATCCATTGCCTGCACTTCCTGGGTTAATCCCTAAATAACAGGCTTACTAATTAAGAGGACGGTCTTTTAATTGTGGGGTAAGGCACTATCTTCGACTTTTTAAGAGAATTTTGATATTTTTGAAAGCTTATGGGGTTTAAATATGTCAACTTTTAAAATTATATTTACTCACTTGAAAAAATCAGGAACGGCTTAAATTTTTATGTTCTTATTTTCCAGTACTTCCTGTGCAGGTTGCACTGAGATGATTTGTATACTAAGACCACCTATTATGAAAAAAAGTTTATTGCTCCTTATGGCTATTTTTGTATTTGCTTGCAAAGGAGATCCAAAAGTTGAAGAGGTTTCAGAAATGGAAAGCGACAGTATTAAAGAGGAAAGTATTCTAGAGGCAGAGTTGCTGGGGAGCGACAAGATCGTCTTTACCCGGGAAGAAGCCAGTAAATTAGCCCAGCTTCCACTTGGTTGTATCAATACCGAATACCCTAACAAGCTTGGCCAGACCCTGGAAAATAAAGAAGCCCTGGGGGAACCCTCAGAATTGCACCCGGCCTTTTATGGCTGTTTCGATTGGCATTCTTCAGTACATGCGCACTGGTCACTGGTGAGTTTGCTTAAGCAGTTCCCGGATCTGGATAATGCCCAATCAATTAAGGAAAAGTTGAAAGAATCTCTTTCCGCTGAAAATATCCAGGGTGAAGTGGCTTATTTTAAACGCGAAGAAAGCGGTTCGTTCGAGCGGACTTATGGATGGGCATGGCTATTAAAACTAGCTGAAGAGATTGATACCTGGAACGATCCCCTGGCGGAGGAACTTCAACAAAATCTAAAACCCCTAACGAATCTTATCGTTGAAAAATACCTGGAATTCCTTCCAAAACTTAATTATCCTATTCGAGTTGGCGAGCACGATAATACCGCTTTTGCACTCAGTTTCGCTTACGATTATGCCCTGGCTACTGATCATACGGAATTAAAAGAGCTTGTTTCAAAACGGGCAAAAGATTTTTATTTAAAAGATAATAATTGTCCTATAGCCTGGGAACCTAGCGGTTTCGACTTTTTATCACCCTGTTTGGAAGAAGTGAATATTATGCGCCGTGTTTTACCTAAAAATGCATTTGACCTGTGGCTGGAAGATTTTCTTCCTCAGTTAAAATCTCCGGATTTTGATATCGCGGTGGGGGAGGTGTCCGATAGATCCGATGGTAAACTTGTGCATCTTGATGGACTTAACTTCAGCCGGGCATGGGTTTTTTACGGACTAATAAACCAATTTCCTGATAAGTTCTCACATTTACAGGAAATCGCTGATCGCCACGTAGCTTATTCTTTCCCAAATTTAGTGGGAGATAGTTATGAAGGTGGGCACTGGTTGGGAAGCTTTGCGCTGTATGCCTTGCAGGAATCGAAAGATTTATAGTGCGAAATTTTCTTAGAAACCTGGGCCCGGGAATTCTGATATCTGCGGCATTCATTGGCCCGGGTACAGTTACCGTTTGTACCCTGGCAGGGGTTGAGTTCGGTTATGGCTTGCTTTGGGCCTTGTTACTTTCCGTATTCTCCTGTATCATTTTACAGGAAATGGCGGCCAGGTTGGGGGTGGTCTCTCAAAAGGGCCTAAGCGATGTTATCCGGGAGCAAGTAAAAACACCGGTTCTTAATATCCTGGCAATTATCCTTATTTTTTCAGCAATAGTTATAGGAAACGCTGCCTACCAAGCAGGTAATATCACAGGGGCAGTTTTAGGAGCTGAGGCTATTTTTGGAGTTCAAAACCTGCAAATGGGTGATTTTACACTTAATCTGTGGAGTATAGGTATTGGGGGCTTTGCTTTTATACTTTTGTTTACCGGAAGTTACAAAACCCTTGAAAAATTCTTTATTACCCTTGTGCTGCTTATGAGCATCAGTTTTATCCTTACTGCAATCCTTACCAAACCCAATATCCTTGAAGTTTTAAATGGTCTTTTGCCAAGCCGTAATGCGGCCGGGTTGCTGACGGTAATGGCTATTGTGGGTACCACAGTGGTCCCTTATAATTTATTTTTACACGCTTCGTTGGTGAGTGAGAAGTGGAAGGAGGCCTCTTTTTTAGCTATGGCCAGAAAAGAACTGGTGGTTTCCATAATACTGGGCGGGTTAGTTTCTATGGCCATCCTGATTAGCGCAGCTTCAGCCGGATTGGCCGATGTGAATTCTGCAGCAGATATGGCTGTAAGCCTTGAGCCGCTTTTTGGAAAATTCGCTACCTGGTTTATGTCTCTGGGTCTATTAGCAGCGGGGATAACCTCTTCAATTACCGCACCTCTCGCCGCTGCCTATGTGGTGAAAGGATGTTTTGGCTGGCCGGGAGGAATGAAATCTGCAAAATTCAAACTAGTCTGGGGGTTCGTTCTAATGCTGGGAGTTTTCTTCTCCACGCTTCAAATAAATCCTATTGAAATTATACGTTTTGCACAAATTGCCAATGGAATCTTATTGCCCGTTATTGCGATTTTCTTATTTTGGGTAGTAAATAAAGCTTCGGTTTTAGGAGTGCATCGGAATTCTAAATTACAAAACCTGCTGGGAATAGTAGTGATAGTACTCGCCCTGTTTTTGGGTATCAAATCGATTCTGAGTGTTGTTCAGGGGCTTTAGGCTTATCCCGGTAGCGTGTGTTCACCAAGGTGTTAAATGCTATACTTGATATAAGAAGGAGAGTTTCTTTTTTCAACCTTGGAAAGTAGGCTATAACCGATGAGTATTTAAATTGAAAATGAAAGAAATCCATATCAATTGTGATTTAGGCGAAGGAGGCGCCTTCGATGCTGAATTAATGCCTCATATTTCTGCCTGTAATATTGCCTGCGCAGGACATGCGGGTGATCTGGAAACCATGCGAAAAACCATTAAACTGGCTATGGAGCATGGGGTCGAAATAGGAGCACATCCTTCTTATCCTGATAAGGAAAATTTCGGACGAAAATCATTGGAGATATCTTCCGAAGATTTGAAACGTTCTATCGCTTTGCAAATTTTAAGTTTAAAAAAATTGGCGGAGAAGGAAGGGGTCCAACTCAGCCATGTGAAACCTCATGGAGCGCTTTACAATGAAGCTGCAAAAGATGAAAAAATTGCCGGAATTATCATCGATACTATTTTTGAAATCGATCAAAATCTTGCTCTTTTTTGTCCGCCCAAATCGGTTATTTCGAATCTTGCAAATGGAAAAATTCCCATCCTTTTTGAGGGATTTGCAGACCGAAATTACGAGCCTGATTTCAGCCTGGTTTCCCGGTCAAAACCAAGGGCATTAATCACTAAAAAAGAAGAGGTTTTTGCGCACGTTTTTTCCATGTTTGGCAAGGGGAAAATCACTTGTGTAAATACTGAAATTATCAGCTATAAACCCGATACTTTTTGCCTGCATAGCGATACTCCAAATTCGGTTGAAATCCTGGTATTTCTAAAGCAGAAATTTGCTGAATATAATATTAAAATAAAGAATACAGAATGAGTGATTTTCCAAGAATAAATCCGATGGGGGAGCGAGGAATTCTAATCGAATTTCAGCCAGAGATCAGTGAAAAACTCCTGGAAAAACTGCTCTTTTATAAAAATAAAATAGAAGATTTTTATGCTGAAGTAAATGTTGAAGTAATAAGTACATATAACTCGTTATTAATTAGTTACATGTTCAGTATAGAAAACCTCTATAGTGAGATTTCAGCCCTTGAGCAGCTATTTGGTAAGGCTAAGATAGGAAAAATTAATAACCGTCAAATTTTTTATCTCCCGGTTTGTTATGATGAGGAATTTGGATGGGACCTCGATCTGATTTCCAGGGAGAAAAAGCTCTCAAAAGAAAGAATTATTGAACTTCATTCTCAAGCGGTTTATACGGTTTATTTCATCGGGTTTTTACCTGGATTTTTATACCTGGGCGGGCTGGATGAAAACCTGCAAATTTCACGAAAAAGTCAACCTCGTGCAGCGATAGAAAAAGGGGCGGTTGGCATAGGGGAAAATCAGACGGGTATCTATCCGAAATCCAGTCCCGGTGGCTGGCAAATTTTAGGGAATTGTCCGGTGCCGCTTTTTGATAAAAATAGCGATCCACCCTGTGAAGTTTCGGCCGGTGATAAAGTGAAATTCTTTTCGGTTTCCAGGGAGGAATTTAAAGAAATATCAACACAGGTTTCTAAGGGAAAATTTCAACTTAAAAAAGAAAATTATGAGGGCTGAAGTTGAAGTATTACTACCTGGGTTATTTTCCACTATTCAGGATTTTGGTCGCCGGGGATATCAAAGGTATGGAGTACCTTTAAGTGGAGTTATGGACAGGATTGCATTAAAGACTGCCAACCTTATTCTACAAAACCAGGCTGATGCCGCTGTGATGGAAATCACCCAGATGGGACCTAAACTTAAATTTAACGCTGCAACTAAAATTGCTATCAGTGGCGCTTTTCTATCCCCGAAATTAAACGACCGGGAAATTGAAAATAACACAGTGATAAAAATAAGTGAGGACGATATTCTTTCTTTCGGAAAACCAGTATGTGGTATTCGTGCCTATTTGGCCATCGCCAATGGATTTAAGACTGATAAAGTCCTGGGAAGTCGAAGCTGGTACGCAGATCTTACAAAGGTCGATCGACTCGAAAAGAAGATGAAACTGCCATACGAAGCTTCTAAAGCCGAAAAGTATGAGACTTATGCCGCGATCAAATTTGATAAGACCTATTTGAATTCAGAAGAAATTGAAGTTTTTCCCGGTCCTGAGTTCAGAGCGCTTCCTGAAACCTTAAAAAGTCATTTACGGCAAAGCAGCTTTAGCATTGATCAGAAAAGCAACAGGATGGCGATCCAGCTAACTGAAGTTTTGGGAAACCAGCTCGATCCAATTATCACCGGCCCGGTGCTTCCGGGAACCGTGCAACTCACTCCTGGTGGAAAACTGATTGTTTTAATGAGGGATTGCCAAACCACCGGTGGTTATCCAAGGGTGTTGCAGCTAAGTGAAAGAGGAATTAATATGATGGCGCAAAAGAAGACGGGAGACAGGATTAAATTCCTGTTTAAAATATAAGTTTTCTATTTCGGGTCGTTCCAGTACGTAACAACTGGAATAATCTCTTTGTTTTGGATTGGGGTGTAAGGATTTCTCCAAATAAAAAAGTGCCGTCTCGGTTACGAGAAACCTGATTACCCTACCAATCAGGCTCCTCACCATTGACGACACTTTTTTGCCCCAAAACACTTTAGCTAACTAAAATGACTGTGTCAAAAGTAGAAGACAGGCAGGCCCCCCACAAGGGGAAAAATCCCCTTTTTCATCCTTTGCTTTTTTTAACCAAAGACTTTTTCCGTATTAACGAATTAATCCAGTTTCAGCAGGGAATTCAGAAGCATCCGGGAAGTTTTAGTACTTGTAAAACTGAGCTAGTAGAGTCTGGAAGGGGAAGATGTAAAATAATAATCCCATAGCCTCATTTTAAGGCTGGCCATTCCACAGATGCCGTTGTTATCAGGGGATAGCCTTTAAAGAAGATCCTAATAGATTTTCTTTAAAGGCTGCTTCCTAATATAATATACCACTCCAATACCAAATTCCTCATTAAAGAGAACTACTAGGCAAAGCTTGGTAATAATGAATATTTCTGCTAAATTTACCTTAACAATTTTTTAAGTTTTAATCAACCAACTAGAACACATGAAAAAACCAAAAAAATGTATTAGCGTTGAAGAGGCGCGCAAGGAACAGGACGAATGGGTAAGAACCCGCGGAAAAGACATCAGGGAAGCCGAGGGTTATGAAGATACCCGTGAATTCTGGTACAGTGTAGAGGAATTACAGGAATACCTGGATTATGTTAGGGAGAAATCTAAGGAGCAGGGGGTGGAGAAACCGGGAATTAGGTTTTATTTAGGGGCTTATCCTAAAACTAAGGAGAAAAAAAGTTATACTACCATGTTTCTCTCACCTACCAAAGAAGCTGCGGGAGATACAGAAACTGCCGAGGATGATTCTGATCCTAATAATTATGAAATTGAGCCAATGAATATTATAACTTCAGGTCGGCCTCCAAATAATTACTAATGCAAATTTTTATCTTTCTGGTAATTTTGCTCGAAGGTTTTGCGGCAATCTCAGGCCTTTATTATTATAAGAAAAAGCCGACCGATAAAGCGGTCGGCTTTTTTGCTTATTTTTTACTACTAACATACTTTATTGAAATCATAGGAACAATTCCAACAATAATCTATTGGAATGAACCGCTACATTACCTTAAGGGAACCTTTTGGTATCAAAACTTTTGGCTCCATAACCCTTATCTGGTTATAAGTTTTGTTGCTTATATACATTATTTTAAATGGAATATTTCAAATAATAAAACAAGAAAATTTATTGATAAAGCTTTATTATTATATGTGATAATTTGCATTATTAATTTAATATTTTCAGATGTAATTCTTCAGAGTAACTCCGTAGTTACTTATTTATTGGGTAGTTTTTTTCTGCTGGGAGTTATTTTCTATTATTACTTTGAAATTTTACTGAGTTCCAAAATTCTAAATATTAAAAGGGAAATTAGTTTTTATATTTCCTTTCCAGCACTGCTGTTTTTTTTAACTACAACACCTATCATTATTTATTTTAAATATTTTAATAATAAAAGTCCGGAATTTGTGGAGATGAGTGGTTCGGTTATGATCGCAATGAATATATTTATGTATAGTGCTTATAGTATTGCCTTTTTATCCTTGGCCAACAAGAGAAAACCAACTTCTAAGAATTTAAAAAATGCTTTCTAAAGAAGAAATTTTACTTATTATTTACTTTGTGGTAGTCATCCTGCTGCTAACGGCCTTTGTGATCGTATTTTTTGTGGTTTATCAACGGCGAAAAAATAAGATGCTACAGGAGCAATTTGAGGCTAAACAGCGCTTTGAGCGGGAAATTTCCCAATCGCGTTTAGAAATGCAGGAGCAAACCTTAAAAAACGTAGGCTGGGAGTTGCACGATAATATTGGTCAGTTACTTTCAGTCGCTAATATGCAGCTGAATATTTTTTCAAGAAACCTACCTGAGACCGAGAAAACTTCAGTTTTGGAAATTAAAGAAACCGTGGCCAGTTCACTTCAGGAAGTGCGCTCGCTTTCAAAATCCTTAAATAACCAGGTGATTGGATATGCCGGTTTGTTGGTTTCATTAGAAAATGAACTGGCAAGGTTTCAGCGTATGGGGGTGATAAAGACTCACCTGGATATTACCGGTGAAAAAGAGGAAATTCCGCAGCAAGACAGTATAATTTTATTCAGAATACTTCAGGAATTCTTTTCTAACGTGATAAAGCATGCGAAGGCATCAGAATTACATGTTACTATCGCTTATACTGCCCAGGAAATCCTTATTAGCGCAAAAGATAACGGCCGGGGATTTGATATGGCCGGGGTAAAGAAGAATTCAGGATTGTTTAATATGGAGAGCAGGGCTTCCCTGATAAAGGCAAAGTTTGCCCTGGAAAGTTCTAAGGATGCTGGAACTTTTTTATCTTTACGCTATTCTTTAAAGGGGCAACAAGATGAATAATACCGTAGCAATTGTAGACGACCACACTTTATTTGCGCAATCTTTAAAGAACCTGGTGAATTCTTTTGATAACTTCCAGGTTTACGGGATCTACAAAAATGGCCAGGAACTTCTCACCCAGTTTAAGACGAACCAGCCAAAACCCGATCTGGTATTGCTGGATATTCGAATGCCAATTATGAATGGCCCTGAAACTATGGCCTGGTTTAAGGAACACCATCCCGGTCAAAAAGTGCTTGCCCTGACCATGGAAGATGATGAGGAAACCGTCACTTTTATGGTAAAACTCGGGTGTCGCGGCTATTTATTGAAAGACATCGATCCGGACGAATTTAAATTCGCATTGGATGAAGTGATTAATGAAGGATTTTTCTATACCGATGCAGTTTCTGAGGCCATAAAGAACAGTAATAGAGAGAATAAATTAACCAATCTAACCAAACGAGAAATAGAATTTCTTGGCCTTGCCTGTACGGAAATGACCTACAAGGAAGTGGCAAGCGAAATGAACCTTAGTCCAAAAACCATTGACGGATACCGGGAGAGTTTATTCCAGAAATTAAACGTACGAAGTCGAACGGGTTTAGTGTTATTTGCCATCAAGCACCGTATCTTATTATTGTAAAGGAATTTTAGTCCCTGCTCAAACGTGCCAGACTGAAAAATCCCGTGGTTTCATTCTGACAAACAGGTAATTCAACTAATGTTTTCTCATAGGAATTCCTTGATAAGTCATCTTTTTTTTCCTTTTATTCTTATAACTAAGCTGGACAAATAAAGAGCAGATCAAATTTAAGGATAGATTTCTTTGCGGGTTAGGAATTTTCAAACCAGAATATTCTACTGTATCTTCGCCGAATTAAATAAATAGTATCGTGAACGAAACGCCAAAAATAGAACTCCGTAATTTAAAACTTAAAGATTATCAGGAACTCAAGGTTTCTATGATAAAGAGTTATCATAAAATGCCAGAGGAATACTGGAGCAAAGATGAAATTAGAAACCTGGTAAATAAATTTCCCGAAGGCCAGTTTTGCATCATTATAGACAATAAAATTGCTGGCTGTGCCCTTTCTATTATTATTGATTCTAAAAAGTTTGATGAAGATCACACATACGATGAGATCATTGGGGGTGAAAATTTTTCTACCCATACAAAGAACGGAGATATTTTATACGGAATAGATGTTTTTATTCATCCTGACTACCGTGGAATGCGCCTGGGAAGACGTTTATACGAAGCACGAAAGGAAGTTTGTGAACAGCTTAATTTAAAATCGATCGTTTTTGGGGGACGAATTCCAAACTACGCGACTTACTCCAAGGAACTCACCCCAAAAAAATATATTGAAAAAGTAAAATTGCAGGAAATTCACGATCCCGTATTGTCTTTTCAGCTTTCCAATGATTTTCATGTAAAAAAAGTCATTAAAGGATATTTGCCCGGCGATGCCGAAAGTAAGGAGTATGCGGTGTTAATGGAGTGGAATAATATTTACTACACCAAAACCACCAAATTAATTGATACCCCCAAAACCGTGGTTCGCCTTGGTTTGGTCCAATGGCAAATGCGACTTTTTAGGGATTACGATGCGCTGGTATCACAAATTGAATTTTTCGTGGATGCGGTAAGTGACTATCAAAGTGATTTTATCCTCTTTCCTGAATTGTTCAATGCGCCGCTTATGGCAGAATTCAATGAGTTAACAGAGCCTGAAGCTATCCGCGGACTTTCAACTTATACCGAACGTTTGCTGGAAACCTTCCAGGAATTTGCGGTGAATTACAATATTAATATCATCACCGGAAGCATGCCGATGGTGATTGGTGAACATATGTATAATGTTGGTTTTTTATGTCGCCGTGACGGAAGTTATGAACGCTATGAAAAATTACATATCACTCCGGCTGAAGAATCGGCCTGGGGAATGAAGGGCGGAAGCAAACTCCAAACCTTTGATACGGACTGCGGAAAAATAGGGGTACTGATTTGCTATGATGTTGAATTTCCTGAAGTAGGCCGAATTTTAGCCGAAGAAGGAATGAATATTTTGTTTGTTCCCTTTATGACCGATACCCAAAACGGTTATTCCCGGGTTAAAATATGCGCACAGGCCAGGGCTGTAGAAAATGAATGTTATGTTGCCATTGCTGGTTCTGTAGGGAATTTACCGAAGGTAAATAATATGGATATCCAGTATGCACAGAGTGCGGTGTTAACCCCTTCTGACTTCGCGTTCCCTGTAAACGGCATTAAGGCAGAAGCCACCCCGAACACTGAAAGTACGCTATTGGTAGATGTGGATTTAGACCTTCTAAAGGAACTTCACGCATTTGGAAGTGTACGTAATATGAAGGACAGAAGAAAGGACTTATATTCTTTAAAGAAGAAAAAATAAATACGGTGGCTCTTACCGGTAGTATGCTCAACGTATTTCGTATTAAATATCATGTATGAGGGCGAGATTATAAGCAGAATATAGCTAGCTTTGGAGTAACAAAGGATCAAGCTAAGCCCTTCAACTTTCTTAAATTGCACCTCACCGGTAAGCAGTAAATCCTTTTCGCAGGTTTCATTGTAGTTTTTAGTTGGCTATAAGTTGCTGCTTTATTGCAGTGATTATTGCCTGATTCCAGGGTGAGTATTTTAATTGAAAGCATCCCCAGGATACATTAGGGAATTCTTATAAGTTCACTTTAAAACATGGAAAATATCAAATAATATTCAAAAAATTAAGAATTCTTCAAAAGCCTTAATTTTGTTGAATTTCGGACTTTTTTGAATTAAATTTTCCTGTATAAAATAAGCTTTTCAGCTATCGTAATTCATTGAGTGCTAAAATATTGTTTTTCAGATTGTTAAACCTGTTATTTTTCTTCCGAAAGTAGTGCTCTTACTTCCTTAAATACTGTCTTGACAACTTATCAGCTTACTTTTAATCTTCAAAACACACGAAGAAGAAATAAGTAATGCATAACAAATTCAGTAAAGTTTTAACACAAAGCGATTCGCAACCGGCATCACAGGCCATGTTGCATGCCATAGGCCTGACCAAAGAAGATTTTAAAAAACCCTTTGTTGGGATTGCCAGTACGGGCTACGAGGGTAATCCCTGTAATATGCACCTGAACGATTTGGCCAAATTGGTTAAAAAGGGCGCCAATGAGAATGATCTTGTCGGTTTGATTTTTAATACCATTGGGGTGAGTGATGGGATTTCTATGGGAACCCCTGGAATGCGGTATTCCTTGCCGTCCCGTGATATTATAGCCGATTCAATGGAAACCGTGATTCATGCGATGTCTTATGATGCGCTGATCACTGTGGTGGGATGTGATAAAAATATGCCCGGAGCCCTTATGGCGATGCTCAGAATTAACCGACCTGCGATTTTAGTCTACGGTGGAACCATCGCTTCGGGTTGTCACAATGGGAAAAAACTGGACGTGGTTTCCGCTTTTGAAGCCTGGGGTGCTAAGACTGCCGGCGATATTGAAAAAGAGGAATACGAAAGCATTATTGAAAAAGCCTGTCCTGGGGCAGGTGCCTGTGGAGGCATGTATACAGCAAACACCATGGCCTCAGCTATTGAAGCATTGGGAATGGCTTTGCCATATAATTCTTCAAATCCAGCTGTAGGTGAAGAAAAGAAAGCCGAGAGCGAAGAAGCCGGAAAGGCTGTACGTTTACTAATTGAAAAAGATATTAAGCCACGCGATATAGTAAATCGTAAATCGCTGGAAAATGCGATTCGATTATTGACCGTCTTAGGAGGTTCTACCAACGCGGTACTGCACTTTTTGGCCATAGCGAAATCGGCTGAGGTTGATTTTGATCTGGCAGATTTTGAAAAAATATGCGATAGTACACCCTTTTTGGCCGATCTAAAACCAAGTGGCAAGTATGCGATGGAAGATGTACATAGGATTGGCGGCATTCCTGCGGTTTTAAAATATATGTTGAAAAACGATATGCTTCACGGGGATTGTCTTACTGTCACCGGGAAAACATTAGCTGAAAACCTTGCTGATGTTCCCGATATGGAGGAAGGACAGGATGTATTCAGGCCTTTGGATAACCCGATCAAGAAAACCGGGCATATCAGGATTCTCTACGGAAATCTTGCTGAAGGTGGATCGGTAGCAAAAATTACCGGAAAAGAAGGTTTGCAGTTTACCGGAACTGCCAAAGTCTTTAATAGTGAATATGAAGCTAATGATGGTATTTCAGAAGGAAAAGTAAAAAAGGGCGATGTCGTCGTCATTCGGTACGAGGGCCCAAAAGGCGGTCCGGGAATGCCGGAAATGCTCAAACCTACTTCGGCCATAATGGGCGCCAAACTCGGTAAAGATGTAGCTTTAATAACAGACGGTAGATTTTCCGGTGGAACCCACGGTTTTGTCGTCGGGCACATCACCCCGGAAGCCCAGGAAGGCGGTTTACTCGCTTTTCTAAAAGATGGTGACAAGATTACCATCAATGCTGAAACCAATAAGATTGAAGCCAGTCTTTCAGCAGAAGAGATAAGAAAAAGAAAAGAAAACTGGAAAGCCCCCGCTTTAAAATTCAACAAGGGAGTGCTTTACAAATATGCAAGAACGGTTTCTTCGGCCTCACAGGGTTGTGTAACCGACGAATTTTAATAAGGTGAATTATGGAAGTGAAAACAGCTAGTTTCGAAAAAGTATCTTCTTCAAAACAAACCACGGTTTCCGGTGCTGAAGCCGTGATAAAATGTTTGTTGGAAGAAGGGGTGGATACGCTTTACGGTTATCCCGGGGGAGCAATTATGCCCGTTTACGATGAATTGTACAAATATCAGAACCAAATTCACCACGTCCTTACGCGCCACGAACAAGGCGCTTCCCATGCTGCACAGGGTTATGCCAGAGTTAGCGGAAAAGTAGGAGTAGCCCTTGCTACCTCGGGACCCGGGGCGACAAACTTGGTTACAGGAATTGCCGATGCGCAAATCGATTCTACACCACTGGTGTGCATTACCGGGCAGGTAGGCTCGCATTTACTTGGAAGCGATGCTTTCCAGGAAACGGATATCATTGGGATTTCAACCCCAATAACCAAGTGGAATTATCAGATTACCAAAGCCGAAGAAATTCCAGAGATTCTGGCAAAAGCATTTTTTATTGCGCGCTCAGGAAGACCTGGACCTGTATTGATTGATATTACCAAGGATGCACAGTTCGCAAGCCTTGATTTTTCGTATAAAAAATGCTCAGGCATTAGAAGTTATAAACCTAAGCCTGAAATTAATTTAATTGAGGTAGAAAGAGCTGCACAAGCCATGAATAACGCCAAAAAACCAATGATTGTTTTTGGTCAGGGTGTGATTTTAGGCGGTGCCGAAGAACTTTTTAAACAAGTAGTAGAGAAATCAGGGATCCCTGCTGCCTGGACCATTTTAGGGCTTTCTGCTATGCCCACAGATCATCCGCTAAATGTGGGAATGGTAGGAATGCACGGGAATTATGGTCCTAATGTGCTCACCAACGAGTGCGATGTATTGATCGCAATTGGAATGCGCTTTGATGACCGGGTAACCGGGAATTTGGAGAAATATGCTAAGCAGGCAAAAGTGATCCATTTTGAGATAGACCCCGCAGAGATCAATAAAAATGTACATGCTGATATTCCGGTTCTGGGTAATGTAAATGAAACCCTTAAAGTGCTTTTAGACCTTTTAAAACCCAATAAGCACGAAGCCTGGCATCAAAAATTCAAAGATCACTATAAAATTGAATTTGATAAAATCATTAAAAATGATCTAAATGCTGAGCGCGGAAAGATCGGAATGGCTGAAGTTATTGATGAAATTAATAAATGCTCCAAAGGTGATGCCGTAATAGTGTCCGATGTGGGACAGCATCAAATGGTCGCCTGCCGCTATTCAAAGTTTAACCAAACCCGAAGTAATGTGACTTCCGGAGGTTTGGGAACCATGGGTTTTGCGCTACCGGCAGCAATTGGAGCTAAAATGGGCGCGCCAGAGCGGGATGTTGTGGCAATAATTGGAGACGGCGGTTACCAAATGACCATACAGGAACTGGGCACTATATTTCAGACTAAGGTACCGGTTAAAATTGTTGTTTTAAATAACGATTTTCTGGGGATGGTACGCCAGTGGCAGCAATTGTTTTTCGAGAAACGTTATGCTTCTACCGAAATGATGAATCCTGATTTTATAACTATTGCCAAAGGATATCATATTAAAGCCAAACAGGTAAGTAAACGTGAGGATTTAAAAGAGGCCGTTACGGAAATGATGGAATCCAAGGAAGCCTATTTTCTTGAGGTAAAAGTTGAACAGGAAGAAAATGTATTCCCTATGGTTCCTACCGGGGCTTCAGTTTCTGATATAAGATTAGAGTAATGGAAAAGAAAGATTTTACAGTTTCGGTTTATACCGAAAACAACATAGGCCTTTTGAGCCGGATCGCGGCTATTTTTCAGAAAAGGCACATCAATATTGAGAGTATTACCGCTTCCAGAAGTGAGGTAAACGAGGTGATGCGGTTTACAATAGTGGTGCAGGTGACCGAAGACCAGGTTAAAAAGATCGCTGGCCAAATAGAAAAGCAAATTGAGGTCATTAAAGCTTTTTATCATACGGACGATGAAATGATCTACCAGGAAACCGCGCTTTATAAGATAAATTCGGCAGATTTCGTGGAAGATCTCAATATCCAGGATTTTATAAAGGAATCCAATGCGCGTATCGTGACGGTTACTCCCAAGTTTTTTGTAATTGAAAAAACCGGGAAACGCCACGAAACCGATAGTCTTTATGAAAAATTAAAGCCTTATGGATTGATGCAGTTCGTTCGTTCGGGTACTATTGCTGTAACGAAGAATGAAATGCCAATCTCGAAAATTTTAGAAAAATTTGATACAACCAATTAAATAAAAGTGATGACGAATTATTTTAACAGCCTTTCTTTACGTGAACAATTAGCCCAGCTGGGAACCTGCAGGTTTATGGGTAGTGATGAATTCAGCGACGGAGTGGCTGCTTTAAAAGGGAAAAAAATAGTGATTGTGGGCTGTGGTGCACAAGGCCTTAACCAGGGTTTAAATATGCGCGATAGCGGGCTGGATATTTCTTACGCCCTTCGCGAAGGAGCTATTAAAGAAAAAAGACAGTCTTATAAAAACGCTACAGAAAATAATTTTAAGGTTGGGACCTATAAGGAACTGATCCCTACCGCTGATTTGGTTATTAACCTGACACCTGATAAACAACATACTTCGGTAATAAAGGCAATTCAGCCTCATATCAAAAAAGACGCCGTGCTATCTTATTCCCACGGATTCAATATCGTGGAAGAAGGTATGAAAATACGCGAGGATATTACCGTAATAATGGTGGCACCAAAATGTCCTGGAAGTGAAGTAAGAGAAGAATATAAAAGAGGTTTTGGAGTACCTACTTTAATTGCTGTACATCCGGAAAATGACCCCCTGGGAATTGGTTTTGAATGGGCCAAGGCCTATGCCGTTGCCACAGGTGGCGATAAGGCCGGAGTTTTAGCCTCTTCGTTTGTGGCTGAGGTAAAATCTGATTTGATGGGAGAACAAACTATCCTATGTGGATTGCTGCAAACCGGCTCTATCCTTAGCTATGATAAAATGGTTGCTGAAGGAGTGGAGCCTTCGTATGCTTCAAAACTTATTCAATATGGATGGGAAACCATTACCGAGGCATTAAAGCATGGCGGTATTACCAATATGATGGATAGGCTTTCAAATCCGGCTAAGATTAAAGCCGAGGAGATTTCCAAGGAATTAAAGCAACTGATGCGACCGCTTTTTCAGAAACATATGGATGATATTATTTCCGGTGCTTTTAGTAGTAGAATGATGAAAGACTGGGAAAATGGCGATAAAGAATTGCTGGAATGGCGGGCGGCAACCGGAGAAACCGCTTTTGAGAAATCTGAGGCCACCTCTGAAAAGATCAAAGAACAGGAGTATTTTGATAAAGGTGTATTGCTTGTAGCTTTTGTGAAATCCGGCGTAGAACTGGCTTTTGAAACGATGGTGGAAGCCGGAATCGTTGCGGATTCAGCGTATTATGAATCCCTGCACGAAACTCCACTGATTGCAAATACCATTGCCAGGAAGAAATTATTTGAGATGAACCGGATTATCTCTGATACGGCAGAATACGGTTGTTATTTATTTGACCATTCCGCAAAACCGCTTATTAAAGATTATGTAAACAGCTTACCCAAAGAGGTTGTAGGACATTCTTTTGGAACGGATTATACAGGAGTGGATAATCAGCAGTTAATAGCAGTGAACGATGACATCAGGCAACACCAGGTGGAAAAAGTAGGAGGAAGGCTACGAAAAGCAATGACTGCAATGAAAAAAATACAGGAATAAAAATGGATACTTTGCTGGCAGATAAAAAAATATATAAACCCCAATTGAAAGCTGTAAAAGAAGCGGCCGAGCGTATTTCCAAAGTGGTGGTTAAAACCCCACTTATGCAATCTTTTACGTATAGCAAGAAATTTTCAGCAAATGTAATGTTGAAAAGAGAAGATCTGCAGCAGGTGCGCTCCTATAAGATTCGGGGAGCCTACAATAAGATTTCAAGCCTGCCTCAGGATCAGCTGAATAAGGGAGTTATTTGTGCCAGTGCCGGAAATCACGCGCAGGGTGTAGCCTTTGCCTGTAATAAACTGCAGGTAAAGGGCGTCATCTACATGCCTATTACCACCCCTAGACAAAAAGTGGAGCAAACCAAGATGTTTGGCGGGGAGTGGGTTGAGGTGGTTTTAAAAGGAGATACCTTTGATGATTCCTTTAAAAGTTCGATGATACATGCCGACAAATTCGGTTTGGTATTTATCCATCCTTTTGACGATGAGAAAGTAATTGAAGGCCAGGCCACTATTGGGCTGGAAATTTTGGAACAGGCCACCGAACCTATTGATTATGTATTTGCACCTCTTGGCGGGGGAGGCCTACTAGCTGGTTTGTCTTCTATGTTTAAAGAACTTTCCCCTCATACCAAAATTATCGGTGTAGAACCAGAGGGCGCACCTTCTATGACCTCTTCTTTAAAAGAAGGAAAACTGGTAGAATTAAAATCAATAGAACGTTTTGTAGATGGTGCCGCAGTGCAAAAAGTAGGGAGCCGAAATTTTGAAATTTGCAAAGAAAATCTTGATAAAATGATTACGGTTCCCGAGGGGAAGATTTGTCAAAGTATCCTGGACCTTTATAACCAGGATGCAATTGTTGTAGAACCAGCCGGGGCCATGGCTATAAGCGCGCTTGATTTTTTTGCAGAAGAAATCAAGGGGAAAAATGTGGTCTGCATCGTTAGCGGAAGCAATAACGATATTACCCGAACTGCAGAGATAAAGGAAAGGGCTTTGTTATATGCCGGTCTAAAGCATTATTTTGTAATTAGTTTCCCCCAGCGAGCAGGAGCTTTAAAAGATTTTCTTGAAAAAGTTCTGGGCCCCAAGGATGATATTACACATTTTGAATACTCAAAAAAACATCATCGGGAAAATGCCCCCGCGGTTGTTGGAATAGAGCTAAACGATCCTGCGGATTTTGAACCACTGGTAGCCAGGATGAAAGCGAAGAATTTTTATGGGGAATATCTCAACGATAAGCCTAATTTGTTTCAATATTTAGTATAAATATTTTGTTGGTTAAAATAATTATGTACATTTACAATATGCTTTCAATGAAACAAATAATATCCCCATTTTTTCGCTTCTTCCTGCGCCCTAGCAGGCAGAGGTAAAATGTACTATTTTTTAATATTATTTGATTTTAATTACAACTTGAGAGATCCACAAAATATACCGTCCAATTTAAATTTCAGAATCACTTCTGAAATTACACCCATTCGCCGTCGCTTTCCGCGTCGCACCTTGGTGCGTGTATAATTTAATGGAACTTAGGTGAGTCCGGTTCCCCTTTCAAAAAGAACAAATCAAATTTATTTTCTCACTAAACCCTTAGCAAATGAAGATTATCATTGCTAATAAATCTCACGCCGGGTACGCGGAGATTATTTGTAAAAATATAGAAGAATCTGCAAAGGTTCGAGGCACGGGCATTGCTCGCAGAACTCCGGAATATATCATTGGAAAAATGGAAAAGGGCAATGCGGTTATTGCACTTGAAGGTGAAATATTTGCCGGCTTTTGTTATATCGAAACCTGGAGCCACGAAAGGTACGTGGCAAATTCAGGCCTTATCGTGCACCCGGATTTCAGGAATCAGGGGCTTGCCAAGGATATTAAAGAGGTGATTTTTAGTCATTCAAGAAAGATGTATCCAAATGCAAAAATTTTTGGAATTACTACAGGTTTGGCTGTTATGAAAATAAATTATGAGCTGGGCTATCAACCCGTAACCTTTTCCGAACTTACCGATGATGAAGCATTTTGGAAAGGCTGCCAAACATGTAAAAATTACGATATCCTAACCAGGACAGAACGTAAAATGTGCCTGTGCACGGGAATGATGTACGATCCTGAAAGAAAAAAAGAATTACAAAAAGGAACTAAAAAAGAAAGCTTAAATGAAAAAGCTTTTAAAAGGTTGAAGAATATTAAACAGACCTTGTTTTATAAAAAAGAGAAAAACGAAAGTTAACAAATTGATCTCAAGGCTGAACCTGCGTCAGCTTTTTCAGTTTCCGATACATAAAGTTCAGGAGGGAGGTTAAAATCGAAAATCAGTAAAATGAAAAAAGTAGTTATAGCATACAGTGGAGGTTTGGACACTTCTTACTGCGCAAAATATTTATCTAAAGAAGAAAATTTTGAAGTCCATGCGGTGAGTGTCAATACCGGTGGTTTTTCAAAAGAAGAAGTGAAAAAAATTGGCGAAAACGCTAAAAGAATTGGTGCCAAGTCCTATAAAAATATTGATGCGGTTTCTTCATTTTACCAGAAAGTCGTTAAATATTTGATCTTCGGAAATGTCTTGAAGAACAATACCTATCCGCTTTCAGTAAGTGCAGAAAGGATAGTACAGGCTATCGAAATTGTAAATTATGCCAAAAAGATCGATGCTAAGTATATCGCTCATGGTAGCACGGGAGCCGGAAACGACCAGGTTCGTTTTGATATGATCTTTCAAATAATGGCACCTGGAATTAAAATTATCACCCCCATAAGGGATAAACAACTCAGTCGTCAGGAAGAGATTGAATATTTAAAACAAAATGGGGTGGAAATGAATTGGGAAAAATCAAAATATTCTGTGAACAAGGGCCTCTGGGGGACCAGTGTGGGGGGAGCAGAAACCCTGACTTCGGAGAAACCTTTACCAGATTCTGCTTACCCTTCCCAACTAAAGGAGAAAGAAGCAAAACAGATCAGTTTGACCTTTACTAAGGGGGAACTTTCCGCAGTAAATGGGGAGAAAAATTCACCGGAAAAAAATATTGAAATCCTCGAGAAAATCGCTTCCAAATTTGCCATAGGTCGTGATATACACGTAGGGGATACCATTATTGGTATAAAAGGTAGGGTTGGTTTTGAAGCCGCCTCGGCGCTAATTATCATTAAAGCGCATCATTTGCTTGAGAAACATACCCTTAGCAAATGGCAATTACAGCACAAGGATTACCTTGCTAACTGGTATGGTACTCATTTACACGAAGGTCAGTATCTGGAACCTGTAATGCGGGATTTGGAAGCTTTTCTTGATAGTTCACAGCAGCAGGTTAGCGGGGAGGTTTTTGTAAGCCTGCATCCTTACCGTTTTACATTAGATGGAATTAAATCTAAAAACGATTTAATGAATTCCAGCTTCGGAAATTACGGGGAAGAGAATAAAGCCTGGACTGCCGATGATGCTAAGGGATTCATCAAAATTCTGTCGAATGCCGGTAAGATATATCAACACGTAAAAACAGGAGAATGATTACAGCAGGAATAATTGGAGGTGCCGGTTATACTGCCGGAGAACTTATCAGGATTTTAATGCACCATCCCGAGGTAGAGTTGGATTTTGTATATAGTACCTCCCAGCCCGGGAAACTGGTGGCGGGAGTACATCAGGATTTGCTGGGGGAAACTGAGCTTCAGTTTAGCGGTGATATTAATAAAAATGTAAACGTCGTTTTTCTGTGTCTTGGGCATGGTAATTCGGTGAAATTCCTTGCGGGAAATACGTTCTCAGAAAAAACAAAAATCATTGATTTAAGTACTGATTATAGAATGAGTGGAGAACACTCATTTGTGTATGGTTTGCCAGAGTTCAATAGGGATAAGATCAAAAAAGCTAGTTTTATAGCTAACCCGGGATGCTTCGCTACAGCAATTAGTCTGGCTATACTGCCACTTGCTAATGCCGGCTTGTTTCTGGATGATTTACATATAAACGCGGTGACCGGAGCAACAGGTGCAGGAACCTCTCTTTCAGCTACAACTCATTTTAGCTGGAGGGATAATAATTTTTCCAGTTATAAAGCTTTTGAACATCAGCATTTAAATGAAATTGGACAGAGCTTGAAAATCCTTCAGCCTGGTCATCTGCCGGAAATAAATTTTATTCCGAACCGGGGAAATTTTTCCAGAGGAATTCACGCTACAGCATATACTAAATTTACAGGTAGTTTAGAACAAGCCAGGAAAATATATTCTGAAGCCTATAAAGATTCAGTTTTTACTTTTCTCAGGGAGGAGGAATTGCATTTGAAACAAGTAGTGAATACCAATAAATGTCTTTTGAGATTACAAAAATTCGGCAATAAATTACTTATAACCAGTGTGATCGATAATTTGCTAAAAGGCGCTTCCGGACAAGCCGTTCAAAATATGAATTTGATCTTTGGTTTTGAGGAAACTGCTGGTCTGAAACTCAAAGCCAGTTATTTTTAAAGGAAAAATTAAATTCCTTTGGAGAGATTAGATAAGTAGATAAAGTAAAAAAATAAAATCTTAAAGATGAAAATAGCCATTATCGGAGCTGGAAACCTGGGACTTTCTATTGCAAAAGGACTAATTGTAACCAATGCTTTTACCACCTTATACCTAACCAAGAGGAAAACTGAAGACATTCAGGATTATGAAGAATACGCTAAGGTTAAAGTCACCAGCGATAACCGGGAAGCGGTGCAAAATTCCGATATCCTTATTTTCGCGGTGCAACCCACGCAAATGGAACGGATTCTGGAGGAAATAAAAGATGAGCTTCACGAAAAGCACGTACTTATTTCCACTATTACTGGTTTCAAGATAGCTGCAATTGAAGCCATAGTCGGGGAGCAACGGTTTATTGTTCGTTCCATGCCCAACACGGCTATCGCCGTTGGGAAATCCATGACCTGTCTATGTAGCAATGAAAATGGTAAGAAACGTATCGCAATTGCCGAGGCTATCTTCAATCGTTTAGGGACCAGTATCATTATTGCAGAAAATAAAATGCAGGCTGCAACAGTAATCTGTGCCAGTGGAGTTGCTTTTTGGATGCGACTCATACGTGCCACTACTCAAGGCGCGGTACAACTTGGTTTTGATGCCAAAGACGCGCAGCAGCTGGCGATGCAAACCTGTTTGGGAGCTTCCAGTTTGCTTATAGAATCCGGGAAGCACCCGGAAGAAGAAATCGATAAGGTAACCACCCCGCGTGGTTGCACCATAGAAGGCCTTAATGAAATGGAACACAACGGGTTGAGTTCTTCGCTTATAAAAGGTATCCAGGCTTCCTTTAAAAAAATAAACACCATAACAACTGATTAACTATGCAACTATTTGATGTTTATCCCCTTTACGATATTATCCCGGTAAAGGGTCAGGGCGCCTATGTTTTTGATAACGAAGGAAAAAAGTATCTCGACCTTTATGGAGGTCACGCCGTAATTTCTATCGGGCATTCCCATCCCACATACGTCAATGCGATTTCCAAACAGGTTGCCAGGCTGGGTTTTTATTCCAATTCAGTTAAGAACCCCTTACAACAGGAACTTGCCGATCAACTAGAAAAGCTCTCCGGGATAAAAGATTATAGCTTATTTCTATGTAACTCTGGTGCTGAAGCAAATGAAAACGCTTTAAAAGTGGCTTCTTTCCATACCAGAAAGGATAGAATAATCTATTTTGACAAAGCATTTCATGGAAGGACTTCCGGTGTAGTGGCGGTAACAGACAACGAAAATATTAAAGCTCCCTTTAACCAAAATCACAAAGCGACCAAACTTGCTTTTGAGGATACCCAGGCCCTTGAAAATGAACTTAGAAAGGGCGATGTGGCTGCGGTTATTTTTGAAGTAATTCAGGGGGTGGGTGGCCTGGAGGAGGCCTCTGCTGAATTTTATCAAAAAACCGCGGAATTGTGCCAAACATATCGTTCGGTTTTAATTGCCGATGAAGTACAGGCAGGTTATGGAAGAACAGGCGATTTTTTTGCATTTCAAAAACACAATATTCGCCCTGATATCATTTCCATAGCAAAAGGTATGGGCAATGGTTTTCCAATTGGGGGGATTTTAATCGACAAATCCATTAAGGCAAAATCAGGAATGTTGGGGACAACCTTCGGGGGAAACCATTTAGCCTGTGCAGCGGGAATTGCGGTTTTAAAGGTTCTTGAAAAAGAAAACCTTTTAAAAAATGCAAAGGAACTCTTTGAATACGTACAGGAGAAAGCAGCTGAAATTCCCCAGATAAAACAAATTAAAGGACGGGGACTGATGATCGGCCTGGAATTCGATTTTGAGATCGCCCAGATAAGAAAAGAAATCCTTTATAAACATCAAATCTTTACCGGTGCTTCCGCAAACAAGAAACTCCTGCGGATATTGCCCCCTTTAAATATTAATAAAGAGCAATTTGATAAGCTATTTAAAGCTTTGAAAATTGTTTTAAAATAAATATAATTTGCCAGCGCAGTACCGCAATAATTGATACGGGATTAAATGATATTGAAGATTAATACTGATGTGCTGCCAGAACCATTGGAAAAACAATTACATGAAAAATTACACAGATTTATCAGATATAAAAGATCTGCAGCAATTGATCACTGAAGCATTGGAACTAAAAAAAGCAAAAACTGCCCTGGAGATTGGCAAGGGAAAAACCCTGGGGATGCTATTTTTTAATCCTAGCCTGCGAACGAGATTAAGTACTGAAAAGGCAGGCAGATTGCTGGGAATGGAAGTAATGGTGATGAATGCCGGAAGTGACAGCTGGAAATTAGAGTTTGAAGACGGAGCAGTGATGAATTCCGATAAGGCAGAACATATCAAGGAAGCCGCCGCAGTTTTATCCCAGTATTGTGATATCATTGCTGTCCGGGCATTTCCTGATTTGCAGGATAAAGAAAAAGATGAAGCTGAGATTGTTTTGAATAGTTTTAAAAAATATGCTTCAGTCCCCGTGGTGAACCTAGAAAGTGCAACCGGGCATCCGCTTCAAGCCCTGACCGATGCCATTACGATTTCTGAATTAAAAAAGAAGGATAGGCCGAAAGTTGTCCTGAGCTGGGCGCCACACCCCAGGGTATTGCCGCAAAGCGTGCCTAATTCTTTTGCTGAAATAATGCAAAGGCTCGAGGTAGATTTTGTGATCACCAATCCACAGGGATATGATTTAAACCCGGAAATCACGAAGGATGTTCTAGTAATTCATAATCAGGAAGAAGCTTTAATTGATGCCGACTTTGTATATGTAAAAAACTGGAGCAGTTATCAAAGCTATGGACAGAAATTGAGCGAAGACCGAAATTGGACTTTTTCAGCAGAAAAATTATTAAAAACCAATAATGCAAAGGTGATGCATTGTTTGCCTGTAAGACGAAATATGGTGATTGCTGATGATGTTCTGGATTCAGATAGTTCAGTGGTTATCAAACAAGCGGGAAACAGAACTTTTGCTGCACAGGCGGTTTTAAAAAGCATCCTGGAGGAAACAGTAAAGGAAGTGGATTTAGGGAAAAATGCCTGAGAGGTCCAATAAGCTTACGGGAAAATAGCGTTATGAAAAAGGAAGTTTTAAAAATAGTTAAAATAGGAGGAAAGCTTATCGAGGATAAGGAAAAGTTCAAAGCTTTCCTTGGAGATTTTGTCGCCCTGGATGGCCCAAAGATCCTGGTTCACGGGGGTGGGAACCTGGCTACTGAAATCGCTGGAAAACTCGGTTACAAAACCCAAATGTACCAGGGAAGACGAATTACCGATGCCGATTCCATCAAGGTCATTACCATGGTTTATGGCGGGTACATCAATAAAAATATTGTCGCAGGACTCCAGGCTCTTCACAATAATGCCATAGGGCTTAGTGGTGCGGACGGCCTTAGTATCATTTCAAAAAAACGTCCCGTTAAAGAAGTAGATTACGGCTTCGTGGGAGATGTAGAGAAGGTGAATTCGGAATTTATCAATTCAATCCTTAAACAAAACATAACCCCGGTTTTTTCAGCAATTTCCTGTACGCAAGACGGGCTGCTTTTAAATACCAATGGAGATTCTGTGGCCGCCGAAATCGCCAAAGCCATGAGTTCATTATACCAAACCGAACTTTATTATTGTTTTGAGAAAAAAGGCGTGCTGGCCGATTCTGATGACGATGATTCGGTAATCGAAAAAATTTCCTGGAAAAAATATCAGGAATTACTTCAAGAAAAAATAATTAGCGATGGAATGTTGCCAAAACTTCACAACTGTTTCCAGGCATTAGAAAATGGTGTGGAGCACATATTTCTTGGGGATTTCAGGTTATTACAGAAAGATTCTGTTTATACAAAAATAAGTAACTGATGAAGCTCAAAGAATTACAGAATGACGCTATAGACTTACTCAAAAGGCTTATTAAGACACAGTCTTTTTCAGGGGAAGAAGATAAAACTGCTGAATTGCTTGAGGGGTGGTTTAAAGAAAAGGAGATGACCTTTTATAGGCACTTAAACAATGTCTGGGCGACCAATAAATATTTCGATTCCTCCAAACCCTCTCTGCTGTTAAATTCGCATCACGATACGGTAAAACCAAATTCCGCTTATACTCGTGATCCTTTTGAACCTGAAATTGAAGATGGGAAATTATATGGTTTGGGCAGCAATGATGCTGGCGGTTGCCTTGTTTCCTTACTCGCCACATTTACCTGGTATTACCTGGCAAAAGACCTGAACTATAACCTTATTTTTGCAGGAACAGGGGAAGAGGAAATAAATGGGAAAAACGGGATTGCCTGTATGTTGCCAAAAATGCCAAAAATTGATGTTGCTATTGTGGGGGAGCCTACCTTGATGCAACTGGCCATTGCTGAAAAAGGACTGATTGTTTTTGATGCTAAAGTAATGGGAACTCCCTCGCACGCGGCGCACCCCAATGAAAACAATGCCATTTATAAAACCGCCGATGTTTTAAAATGGTTTGAGAAGTTTGATTTTCCCAGGGAATCTAAGGCCCTTGGAAAGGTAAAACTCACTGTGACCCAAATCAATGCCGGTAGCCAGCACAATGTAGTACCTGGACACGTAGATATGGTTATTGATGTTCGGGTAAATGATGCTTATTCCAATACGGAAATTAATCAGATTTTACAGGAAAATGCACCTGTGGATAAAATTACAGCACGCTCGCTTCGTTTGAATTCTTCTTCCATTGCAAAGGACCATGATTTAATAAAAGCAGGCATTGCACTGGGTATGGAAACTTATGGTTCCCCAACCCTGTCAGACCAGGCGATGCTAAATTGCCCTTCCTTAAAATTAGGTCCTGGGGATTCGACAAGATCCCATTCGGCGGATGAGTTTATTTATATCAGGGAAATAGAAGAAGGGATTGATACTTATATAAAACTGCTTGGAAAGGCTTTTAAGAATAAATGAAAACCATAAAGGTTTTAAAATCATCGGAGAAATCCGGCAGAAGCAAAAGAAAAAATATGAAACTCTGGGATAAAGGATTAACTATAGATAAAAAGATTGAAAATTTCACGGTCGGAAATGACCGGGAGTTGGATATGCATATTGCTCAATATGATTTAAGAGCATCAAAGGCACACGCCCGAATGCTTGGAAAAGTCAGCATTCTCACCTCAGGAGAAGTTAAAGATATTGAAAGGGAACTTGCTAAACTTCAGCAACAACTTGAACAGGGTACTTTTGTGATCGAAGAAGATTTTGAAGATGTACATTCTAAAATTGAATTTGAATTGACCAAATCACTGGGTGATACCGGAAAAAAAATCCATACAGCACGCTCTAGAAATGACCAGGTTTTAGTGGCCATGCAATTATATTTTAAGGATAATCTGCAGGAAATCTCAGGTAAAACCAAGCAGCTGATTGACCTTCTTTTAAAACTGGCAGAGCAGCACAAGCAAAAACTGCTGCCTGGGTATACACATTTACAGGTAGCGATGCCATCAAGTTTTGGTTTATGGTTTTCAGCTTATGCTGAATTGCTTATAGACGACCTTTATTTACTTAACGCAGGATTAAAAGTTGTGGACCAAAACCCATTGGGTTCTGCTGCAGGTTATGGTTCTTCATTTCCAATAGACCGGGAATTCACCACAAAGGAACTGGGATTTTCAACTTTAAAATATAATGTAGTAGCAGCGCAATTGGGTAGGGGAAAATGCGAGCGAACCATCACCTCCAACATTGCCTCGGTCTCTAATACCCTTTCCAGGTTTGCGATGGATATTTGTTTATATATGAGTCAGAATTTTGATTTCATCGCTTTTCCGGATGAACTCACTACAGGATCCAGTATTATGCCCCATAAGAAGAACCCCGATGTTTTTGAGTTGATTCGTGGAAAATGTAATAAACTCCAGAGTATCGCCAATGAGATGGTTCTCATTACCAATAATTTGCCTAGCGGGTATCACCGGGATTATCAATTAATTAAAGAGAATAGTATATATGCCGTGGAAAATATTAAAGAGATCCTGGATGTCTTTATTCACGCTATTGCTTTAATTAAGGTTAAGGATATCGATTTACAGGATGATAAATATAAATACTTATTTACGGTAGATAGTATCAATGATTTGGTAATGCAGGGAAAATCTTTTAGAGAAGCCTATCAAATTATTGGCCAGGAGGTTCAGGCAGGAACTTATGAAGCGGGCGAGGCTAAAAAACATTCCCATCTGGGAAGCAAGGATAATCTTGGATTGGAGCAAATCAGAAGTAAAAAAGACCAGGTGTAAAGAAGGGGGTTTCTCGGGATAGTTCTACCAACGCCAAACAGGAGTTGGATAAATTCCTGTTTGGCGGGTATCACTAAAAAAACCTCCCGCAAAACCACACGAAATGCGAGAGGCCCAAAACATAAATGAAGAAAAAAATTCTTATATAATAGTCATTTGCCCGAGATTAAGGTTTTCATTGTTGATACTAATATTATCAACTTCACTGATAAGCCCCTCAAGGAAATCACCCACTTTTTCGGTGGTATAATGGTTGTCTTTGTTAATATCTATGGTGCAAACATTGAGTTTAATACTAAGTTCTACTGCTTTTCTAACCGCTTCAGCTTCCTCATTGAGCCCGAAATGCTCCAAAAGCATGGCAGCTGATAAAATAGAGGCTACTGGGTTTGCAATTCCCTTCCCGGTTGCCTGGGGATAAGAACCATGAATTGGTTCAAACATGGCGTTTTCCTTTCCTACTGATGCAGATGCTAACAAGCCTATGCTCCCACCAATAACGCTGGCTTCATCAGAAAGAATATCACCAAACATATTTTCGGTAAGGATCACGTCAAATTGTGTTGGATTAAGGATCATTTGCATCGCGGCATTATCGACAAAAAGGAAGTCAAGTGCTACTTCGGGATATTCTTTGCCAATTGCGGTTACTGTTTTTCGCCATAGTCTTGAAGTTTCCAAAACGTTCGCTTTATCGACCAGGGTTAGTTTTTTTGAACGCTTCTGTGCGGCTTTAAAAGCCAGGTGAGCCACCCGGGAAATTTCTTCTACGGAGTAGCTGCATACATCGGTAGCGCTCTGACCATCTTCAGCGGTATATTTATCACCAAAATAGATGCCACCGGTAAGTTCCCGGTAGATTACCATATCTGCACCGGCAATGCGATCAGCCTTTAATGGTGATTGTTCTATGAGTTTGTCGTAGGCTTTTACGGGTCTAATATTAGCAAAAAGCCCAAGGCCTTTCCTTAATTGCAAGAGACCCTGCTCAGGTCTTACTTTTGCATCAGGATTATTGTCATATTTTGGGTGTCCAATTGCCCCAAATAACACAGCATCAGATTTCTTGCACAATTCCAGCGTAGCTTCAGGTAACGGATTGTCCAGCAAGTCTATTGCTGCCGCACCTACCAAGGCGTCTTCAAATTGAAAGTGGTGATCGAATCGATCTGCTACAGCTTTTAAAACTTTAACTGATTGCTGTGTAATTTCGGGGCCTATCCCGTCTCCGGGCAAGACTGCTATTTTTAATTTCATTTCTTTCTTCTTTATGTGTGGTTTTCCGATGGTATCGGGTCAATTTTTATTTTTTTTTAAAACTACAAGGGTGTGGAAGCTTGTATTTTTTGTGATTTTTTCTTTTCGAAATCTTTTATTGCATCGAGTTTGCTTACAAGAAAATCTATATCGTCAAAACCATTGATCATACAGGTCTTCTTATAGGGATCAATCTCAAAATGTTCTGAGATGTTTTTCTTTGGAATTCCAATTTTCTGGCCTTCCAGATCTATCTTAATTTCCACGTGGGGATCCTGAATGATTTCCAAAAAAAGTTGATTCAAAAACTCCGGGCTCACCTGAACCGGCAGTAACCCATTGTTAAGTGCATTGCCTTTAAAGATATCTGCAAAATAACTGGATACAACTACTTTAAATCCATAGGCTTTTAATGCCCAGGCCGCGTGTTCTCTACTGGATCCACAACCAAAATTATCTCCAGCGACCAAAATAGATCCTGAATATTCCGGTTTGTTAAGGGTGAAATCCGGATTTGGTTCATCATTTTTATCAAAACGCCAGTCACGAAAGAGATTTTCTCCAAACCCAGCTTTATCGGTAGCTTTGAGAAACCTGGCCGGGATAATCTGGTCGGTATCCACATTTTCAACTTCCAAGGGAACCGCTGTATCGGTTAAGGTGATAAATTTTTCCATCTTAATTAAGGTGTTTTGTGAAGTCGGTTAATTTACCGGAAATAGCCGTTGCTGCTGCGGTTAAAGGACTGGCTAATATAGTCCTGGAACCCTGTCCCTGTCTTCCTTCAAAATTTCGGTTACTTGTGGAAACACAATATTCACCAGGAGGAATTTTATCGTCGTTCATAGCCAAACAAGCTGAGCAACCCGGTTGTCTGAGGGTAAAACCTGCATTTTCAAATACTTCTCGTAAACCTTCGGCTTCAATTTGTGCGGCGACCTGACGAGAACCAGGAACAATAAGAGCATTTACATTTGCAGCCTTTTGTTTGCCTTTGATATAGGCAGCTGCCTGTCGGAAATCTTCAATTCTTGAATTGGTACAACTACCGATGAAGATCCAGTTTATAGTTTTCTCTAGTAATGTTTCACCGGGTTTAAATCCCATATAGGCCAAAGCCTTTGCATCGCTTTTTCCGCCTTCCATCGGGATGGAACCTGTGATTTTAATACCCATCCCAGGGTTGGTTCCGTAGGTAACCATAGGTTCAATATCCTCAGCATCAAAAGAATATTCCTGATCAAACTCAGCATCCTTATCGGTTTTTAGCGTTTCCCAATAAGTTTTTATATTATCAAATTCTTCTGCTTTAGGTGCGAATTCTTTTCCTTTTACATATTCAAAGGTCGTTTCGTCAGGCGCGATCAATCCTCCACGGGCTCCCATTTCTATGCTCATGTTGCAAACCGTCATTCGGCCTTCCATAGACATCTCTTCAAAAACATTCCCGGCATATTCGCAGAAATATCCTGTCCCGGAATTTGTTCCCAGCTTACTGATTATATAAAGAATTACATCTTTTGGTAAAACCCCTTTTTTGAGTTTACCATTCACATTGACACGTAGTCTTTTAGGCTTCTGAACCAAAACGCATTGGCTGGCGAAAACCTGGGAAACCTGGCTGGTGCCAATTCCGAAGGCAATGGTCCCGAAAGCACCGTGAGTAGAGGTGTGGCTATCTCCACAAACCATCGTCATTCCGGGCTGAGTAATTCCCAATTCTGGAGCCATAACATGAACAATTCCATTATAAGGATGGCCCAGACCGTAAAGGGTAATATTATTTTCTTCGCAATTTTGAGTTAACTCTTTCAGTTGTTTTCTGGACAACAGATCTTTAACCGGCAAATGTTGATTTTGCGTAGGAGTATTATGATCTGCCGTAGCTACAGTTCGGTCAGGCCTAAATAGGGATATCCCGCGTTCTTTTAGCTCATTGAATGCCTGGGGGCTGGTGACTTCATGGATCAGGTGTTTATCAATATATAATATATCGGGCCCGTTTGGTATGGATTCTACCACGTGTGCATCCCAAATTTTATCGAATAATGTTTTTTTCATTTTCATATAACTTCAATCCCAGGTCGGGAACTTCTCTCAGACTGTCTTTGTTGTTGCTGTGAGCCCATTTTATTTTCCAAAAATCCTGCTGGATTATTAGGCAATGGCTCTAATTTTTCTTTCTGAAATTTCCATAATCTCGTGAATATCATTGTCTTCCACACATCTTCTGGCGTCAGCATAATTCAGAAATTCTGCATAAACTTCGTCTAACTGAAGTTTTGTTAAATTATAACCCATTTTCTTGGCCTTATAAGCCAAAGCTGCCCTTCCGCTTCTTGCAGTAAGTACGATTGCAGATTCGGTAACCCCAACTTCCGCAGGGTCTATAATTTCATAAGTCTCCCGGTTTTTAATCACACCGTCCTGGTGAATTCCTGAGCTATGAGCAAAAGCATTGGCCCCTACAATTGCCTTATTTGGCTGCACGAACATTCCCATTTCTCGAGAAACCATACAACTGGTGTCGAAAAGGAATTTCGGGTCTATCTGCGTGTTTAAATTTAAGGTTGGGTGTTGTCTTAATATCATAACGACCTCTTCTAAAGCAGTATTTCCGGCGCGTTCACCAATACCGTTAATAGTACATTCTATCTGGCGGGCTCCATTCATTACTCCTGAAATAGCGTTTGCGGTGGCAAGACCTAAATCGTTATGGCAGTGGCAGGAAAGTATCACTTTATCGATATCCTTTACATTGTCTTTTAAATATTTTATTTTTCTTCCGTATTCATCAGGAAGACAATATCCGGTTGTATCGGGAATGTTCAATACCGTTGCACCAGCTTTGATCATTTCGGTACATACCCTGGCAAGGAATTCATTGTCTGTTCTTCCGGCATCCTCAGCATAAAATTCTACATCATCTACAAAATTCTTTGCGTGTTTAACTGCGGCTACACCACGCACAATTATTTCTTCTCTTGTAGAATTGAATTTGTATTTGATATGTGGATCTGAAGTGCCAATCCCGGTATGGATACGCGGTTTTTTGGCATATTTTAAGGCTTCAGCAGCAACTTCGATATCTTTTTTAACAGCACGGGTGAGACCGCATACGGCGGCATTCTTAGCCAGCTTGGAGATTTCATAAACCGATTGAAAATCGCCAGGACTGGAAACAGGAAAACCTGCCTCGATAACATCTACTCCCAGCTCATCAAGGCGTGCAGCGATTTTGAGTTTTTGGGCTGTATTCAATTTACATCCTGGAACCTGCTCTCCGTCTCGTAACGTCGTGTCAAAAATTTCTACCTTTTCTGTGCTCATAAGAGATTTATTTTACTTTATCTTTAACTAAAGTATTGTTAATCTATACACTCGTGAGCTTTGCTTAATGGGTCATTACGATAATTAAACTAAAAAATAAATTGTAAGGCCTCTGTAAATCAGAGGTTTGTAAACTATTCTGTTACAATGACTAATGATTTAACTGATAACTTATTTTCCTTGATAAAGTCACTTTCCCCTTCGGAAAAGCGTCAATTTTCGTTATATGTTGGAAGAATTGGTGTAAATACCGATAGTAAATTTCTGAATTTGTTTAAGGTAATGACTAAGCTTAAAAAGTATAATGAAAAGGAAATTCTTCTTAAAACAAAAATCAGTAAGCAGCAATTATCAAACGTAAAAGCGCATTTATACAAACAGATACTTATTAGTTTAAGGTTGAATCCCGCACACCAGAGTATTCCGGTACAAATAAGGGAACAGTTTGATTTTGCTTATATACTTTATCGTAAGGGTTTATATAAACAGAGTCTCAAGCTACTTGATAAAATAAAGGGGCAAGCCCTGGAATATGAAGAGAAAAACCTGGCTTATGAGATCCTGGAACTTGAAAAAATTATAGAGTCTCAGTACATCACCCGAAGTATAGGAAACCGGGCTGAAAGTCTTATTCAGCAAACTAGGGACCTTAGCGATCTAAATTTAATCTCTAGCAAACTTTCAAATCTATCTTTACAGCTATATGCTATTTTCTTAAAAATGGGCTATGCAAGAACCCAGGAAGAAGCCGATAGCATTAGAAATTATTTTAATCAAAATCTCCCTGAGTACCAAATAAGAAATATAGGTTTCCGGGAAAAGCTTTGGCTGTATAAAGCTCATTTGTGGTTTAGCTTTATCACCCAGGATTTTCTCTCGTGCTACCGCTATTCCATGAAATGGATAGATCTTTTTAACGATCATAAGCACCTGGTACCTATTCATCCCGTTTCTTATTTAAAAGGGAATCATTATTTGCTTGAATCTTTATTTTATCTCAACCATACCAATTTATTTGAAAAGACTCTTAAAAATCTTGAAGGCATGCTAAAGGATGCCCAAATTCCGGATGATGATAATATTAAAGCACTCGCTTTTCTTTATTTATATTCCAATAAGCTGAACCTGCGTTTTATGCAGGGTAATTTTGCAAATGGTGATGAATTGGTGGAGAAGATCCAGAAGAGGATCAAAAAATATCAGGATCGTATTGATGAGCATCATATTATGGTGTTTTATTATAAAATTGCTTGTCTTTATTTTGGAGACGGGAACAACAAAAAGTGCATTGAATTCCTTAATAAAATCATTAATAATAAATCACTGGAAATGCGGGAAGACCTGATGTGCTTTGCGCGAATATTAAGCCTGGTTGCTCATTATGAAGCGGGGCTGGATTATCATTTGGATCGCCTGGTTAAATCTACCTACAAATTTTTGATCAAAATGAATGATTTGCATGAAGTTCAGAAAGAAATGATTCGTTTTCTTCGAAATCTGCCGGAAGTTTCTCCACTGCAAATCAAAGATGAATTTAAAAGGCTTCACAGTAAATTAAAAGGATTTGAGGACCACCCATATGAACGCAGGGCGTTTCTCTACCTGGATATCATTTCCTGGTTGGAAAGCAAAATAGAAAATCGTCCGGTGGCGGAGGTGATCGCGGAAAAAGTTGCTTTGGTAAGCCGCTAGTTATTTCTGGAATATTATTGGCAAAGTATATCTGGTAGCCATTGCTTTTCCAAAATGCCTGGTGGGCTTCCATTTTGGCATATTACTTACCACCCTTACCGCTTCGGCATTATACCTGTGAGGCGCTCCTTCTACAATCTGTATTTCGGAGAGATAACCTTCGGTGTTTATGGTGAAAATAAGAGTCACCTTAACTGCAATACCTTGTTTTTGTTCCTGAGGAATATAGATATGCTCTTTTAGGAAGGCATATAGATTTTCTTCTTCTCCTGGAAATGAAGCAGGGATGTAATGTTTAAAATAATTAATTTCTTCTCCCTGGCTATTCCACACTTTCCCTTGCATTAATTTATCTCTTTTAAATACGTCATGACGTCTCTTTCTTCCGTTTTTCCAATATGCAATTAAGTTCCCGTGCTTTTTTCCATTTTTAAATTCCAGCTGGTAAAATAATTCCCCGGATTCATAATAATGTTTATGCATTCCATTATAAACTTTCACCTCTCCTTTTAGATCATAAGACTGCTCCGCTTGTTTTGTTCCATCCAATAAATAGGTCGTTCTTAAGAATTCGGCATTTTTATCAGGAGTAGGGGAAATAATTTTGAAATATTCAGCATTCCGTTTAGAATCCAGGTTCTGAAAATCTTTATCCATATAGATGGTATCCTGGGCGCAAAGGGAAAATGAAAATGCGGTGAAAAGTAGGCTTAAGATAAAATGTTTCATAGTTGGTTAAAGTAATTTAATTAATACAGTTATTCCAGAGGACCTCCTCAGGTGGTGGGGCAATAATATGAATTTCTTCCTTTTTTACAGGATGAATAAATTTAAGGGCCCTGGCATGTAAATGAATGCTGGCGTCTTTATTGCTTCGGTCAAATCCATATTTAAGATCGCCCTTTATGGGACACCCAATGGCGGAAAGCTGACTCCTTATTTGGTGATGTCTGCCGGTATGCAAATCGATTTCCAACAAGTAGTAATTATCGAGTTGCCTTATGATTCGATATTCCAAAACCGCCTCTTTACTATCGGGTACTTCTTTTATATGCGGGTAGGATTTATTTTGTTTTGGATTTCTTTTTAGAAAATGAACTAAAGTACCGGACTTTTGGGCTGGTACATTTTTAACAATTGCCCAATATGTTTTTTGTGCCTCCTTTTTCTGAAAAAGCTTATTTAGTCGCGGAAGTGCTTTCGAGGTTTTAGAAAACAATACAATTCCACTGGTTGGTCTATCCAGACGATGAACAACCCCTAAATAAGCATCCCCGGGTTTATTGTATTTTTCCTTGAGGTAAGATTTTACAACTTCACTAAGGGGTGTATCACCGGTTTTATCGCCCTGCACTATATCTCCTGGGCGTTTATTGACTACAATGATATGATTGTCTTCATAGAGCACCTGGAGGTTATTTTTATCCGAAATTATTTTTCCCAAACTAGCTGTTTTATTTGTATTGAAAACTACAATTACCCACTGGGTAGTGAATTAATATTGTTCATTATCAGAGGGAAAGCTTTTGCTTTTAACATCATCACGATAATCTTCAAAAGCCTTGGTCATTTCCGTGTGCAGATCGGCATACCTTCTAAGAAATCTCGGGTTAAACTCATGGGTCATTCCCAGCATATCTTGTATAACCAGGACCTGGCCATCAACTCCGTTTCCCGCGCCAATTCCTATAACAGGAATGCGTATACTTTCAGCGACTTCTCTGGCTAGTTTTGCCGGAACTTTTTCTAAAACTACCGCAAAGCAACCCAGACGTTCCAGTAATATTGCATCGGATTTTAGTTTTTCTGCTTCCTCCTCTTCTTTAGCCCTAACGGTGTAAGTTCCAAACTTATAGATAGATTGGGGGGTTAGGCCTAAGTGTCCCATAACCGGGATTCCAGCATGAAGGATACGTTTGAGGGATTCTTTAATCTCTTTTCCCCCTTCAAGCTTTACCGCATGTCCGCCGCTTTCCTTCATAATTCTAATAGCGGATCGTAGGGCTTCTTTTGGGTCACTTTGATAACTTCCAAAAGGAAGATCTACCACGACAAGAGCACGATTTATAGCTCTTACCACGCTGGTTGCATGATAAATCATTTGGTCTAAAGTAATTGGAAGCGTGGTTTCGTGCCCTGCCATCACATTGCTGGCAGAATCTCCTACTAAAATCACGTCAATTCCGGCCCCATCAACAATTTTGGCCATGGAATAATCATAAGAAGTCAGCATCGCAATCTTCTCTCCATTCTTTTTCATATCCACCAGTGATTTCGTGGTGACTCTTTTATATTCTTTTTTAGCTACAGACATATCTTTAATTTTGGATGGTAAAAGTACAAAAACAGTCGGTTTTCAGGCCCGAGCCGCCTTTATTGTTTTTTAAGTTCAGTATATAAGGCCTCCAGCAGCTGGCCATCATCCCCATGATACTGCCAAAACATCGCACCGCCAAGATTATTCTGTTTAATGAATTTTGCTTTTTTCTTTATAGATTCAGGGTCGTCATAGGTGATAAATGTACCGGTATCTTCCCGCCATAAGTAAGGAGCGTTTGCCTGCTTATCCCAATGATATTTATAATTTCCGGATTGTAAACTATCTTTAATTTCCCGATAATTTATACTGAAAGCATTTCCCATGGCAGGCTGATGTAATCCGTTATTTTCCTTTTTAGTATCGTGCCAGCCTCTTCCATAAAAGGCAACGCCAACAATTAGTTTCTCCGAAGGTGCTCCGGCATTTAAATGCTCTTTTACAGCAATTTGAGTGCTTTGTTTGTATTGTTCAGGATCAGTATTTGAAACATATAAATTGGTATGATGTGAGGTAAGATCATTCCAACCACCCTGGTAGTCGTAACTCATAATATTTATAAAATCCAGGTAAGGATGAATTTTTTCTAATTCTACGTGATCAAGGTATTGTTGGTTTGCAGCGGTAGCGATGGTGAGCAAATATTTTTCCTGGTCTATTTGACCCAGGGAATCTAATTTTTTTCTGAAAAGCTTTAAAATAGAAGTGAAGTTTTGTTTATCCTCAGGGGTGTGAGGATTTCCAGCGCCTGGTTGCCCGGGATATTCCCAATCTAAATCTATTCCATCAATTTTATGTTTTTGAAGAAAAGAAATTCCACTATTAGCAAATTTCTCCCTGGCAGCCGGGGTGGCTACTGCCTTTGAAAAACCACCAGACCAGCTCCATCCCCCAACAGAAATTAGGATTTTTAAATCAGGATTATCCTTTTTTAAAAGGTTTATTTTTTCCAATCGTTTTTTGTCTTTAGGATTTCCTGCTACAATTTTTCCTTCTTTAATATTGGCAAATGCATAGTTTATATGGGTGAGTTTTTGGGGAGAAATTTCATCAAATTTTTCCTCTACATTACCCCCGAGAATATATCCTACAATCTTTTTGTTATGTTCATCTTGAGCATTTATTTCTAAATTTATAAACGAGACACTTATAAAGAGATAAAGACTAATAATGGATATTGGTTTCATAGTTCAAAAGATTAACATGGCGTTTTAAAATACTAAGTTTGCAGGAATAAATATATTCAAATGAAGAAGTTATACCTAATTTGTTTTTTTCTCTTAGGACAATTAAGCTGGAGTCAGGATATGGATAAGGAAAATATCGAGAATTTAATTCAGGAATTCTTTGTGGCTTTTCACGCTCAAGATTCAGCGACCTTGAAAATCCTTGCGCATCCCCAAATCAAAATGCAGTCGGTTGCAATTGATTCGGTCGGAAATACCAGTCTTTCCAGCATAGCATATGCAAGCTTTTTGAAATCTATCGTCTCCATTGATGAATCCATAAAATTCAAAGAGGAATTACATGGGTTTGAAATTAATATAAATGGAATGATTGCTAATGTAAGCACACCGTATTCCTTCTATGTAAATGACCAGTTAAGTCATTGTGGCGTGAATACTTTCCAGTTGATGAAATCCGAAAGTCAATGGAAGATAATTTACCTTGTTGATACCCGCAGTAAACTGGGATGTCCATGATTATTCTAAATCTTTTACACAGCGGAACCCCAGGTGTTCCAAACCGCTTTCGGGGGTAGAGCTCATTCTTGCTGCATTGCGGTATCCGCTACAATAAGACTCACTGCATAAAAAAGAACCCCCTCGAATTACTTTTTGCTGTTTGTTATTGAAATATTCTTTAAAATAACCATCGGTTCGTTGTGCCAACCTTGTATAGGCATTAGGATAATAAGTGTCCAAAACCCACTCCCAGGTGTTTCCTGAAATTTCATAAAGTCCGAACCCGTTAGCAGGTAAACTCTTTACCGGCGCTGTATCCTCAAAACCATCTTTTATTTCATTGTTTATAGGAAATTCACCCTGATGAAAATTAACAAATTCGGTAGCCTTTTTAAAATCGTTTCCCCAGTGATAAATTTGGTTTTCTTTACCTCCCCGAGCCAAATATTCAAATTCTGCTTCAGTTGGTAAACGTTTTCCTGCCCATTTAGCATAAGCCATCGCATCGTACCAGGAAACCTGCACCACGGGATGATTTTCTTTTCCTTCAATAGAGCTTCCAGGACCTTGTGGATGTTTCCAGTTGGCTCCTTTTTTAAATTTCCACCATCTTTGCGGATTATCGGGATCAAAGGTCATCGCCCCTGGGGGGTATGTTTTTCCGTTAATTTCAAAACTACGCTCTGCCGTGGTTACGTAGCCGGTTGCATCTACAAATTCCCGAAATTCAGCGTTGGTGACCTCGGTTTTGTCTACCCATAGCCCTTTGATAGTTTCTGTATGCTGGGGAAATTCGTCTCTACGGGCCTGCTTGGAATTACCACCCATTTTGTACTGGCCACCTTCTATTTTAAGCATCCCGGCAGTTGAAACTGAATCACGTTCTTCAATTTCTGCAATTTCTTCCATGTAATTATCAAAATAGGATTTTTTAGTTTCCTTATTATTTTCCTCAGGTGCTTTAACAGTCTCATTTTCCTGATTTTTACAACTGGAAAATGAAAAGAAAATGAAGGCGATAATGCTAAATTTAAAAATGTAGGAATTCATTTTTTAATTTTCAGGTAAAGATAGTTGCGGTAAAAGTAATAAGCCGCGAAACTCAGAAATAATTTCATAAGTTCACGGCTGAAATAAAAAAATTGGAAAAAATTATGGTTTTAGCACCACTCTGAAACGTGCTTTATTAGTGATCATCTTTTCATAAGCTTCACTTACTTTATCCAGAGGAAACTCTTCAATTTTTGGAAGTGTTCCGGTCATTGCGCTAAATTTCAAAGTATCTTCAGAATCAATTGCAGTACCACTTGGCCAACCGGCAACAGATTTTCTTCCCATTAAAAGTTCCATTGGGGAGACTTCAATAGGATCTCCGGTGGCAGCTACCATTAGTAGTTTTCCATCAATTCCTAGTCCTCCGATTACAGAAGTGATCGCTTCGCTGTGGGGAGCGGTAGCCAGTATTAATTTTGCACCTCCCATATTTTGTAATTCCCTGGAAGCATCAGTTTGTTTCGCATTTATAAAATGGTGCGCGCCCAATTCTTTGGCCAGTTCTTTTTTGCTGTCGCTGGTAGAAATTGCCACGGTACGCATACCCATTTTCGCGGCATATTGAATGGCTAAATGCCCAAGGCCGCCAATTCCCTGGATCGCAACTGTATCCCCGGCTGTAATTCCTGAATTTCGTAAAGCGTTAAAAACCGTAATCCCGGCGCAGAGCAGGGGGGCAGCCTCCGCCGAAGACAATTCTTCTGGAATACTCGCAACGGCTTCCTGTGGTGCGGTCATATATTCAGCATAACCGCCATCATAGGAGATCCCACTGATTTTCGCATTTTCACAGCTAATAAAATCCCCACGTCTGCAGGGTTCACATTGAAAACAATGGCCACCGTGCCAGCCTATCCCGACGCGTTGACCTTTTTTCCAGTTTTTCACGCGAGCACCTACTTCCTGTACAATTCCCACCACTTCGTGCCCAGGAACGCGGGGGTACTCAATACCTGGAAATGCACCTTCTTTAACAAAAGCATCGCTGTGGCAGATACCGCAAGCTTCTACCTTAATTAATACTTCATTCTCTTTTGGTGAAGGTTTATCTATTTCTACAACCTTAAAATCACCACCTTTTTCTTTTACCTGTACTGCTTTCATAACTTGAATTTTTTTTGAAACTTGAAGTTACAAAATGCATAAAGGCTTCTGTTTTAACCCTATGTTAAAAAAGTTTATAAAAGCTTCGGAAGTATGAAGAATACTACAATGCCGTTATTCATGGCGTGCATGGTGATGGGCCAGATAAGATTTCCATTTTCGATTTTGATTTTCCCAAAAAAATAACCTGCGATAATCCGGGGAAAAATTAGGAGGAATAAAATCATATCGAATTGCCAGCCTTCCACGTAATTCCAGATGTGAACCAGGCCGAAAATCAGCGAGGTAAGCAACCAGAGCACTTTGTAATTTCGGTACAGGAAAATACGGAATCTGCGAAATGGCCGGGCAGGTTTTAAAGATTGTAAAAAAAGAAAGATTATTATTGCCGATATAATTACCAGGGTATATTTGAGAAGGGAATGCGCTTCTTGTGGAATAAAACCCAGGCCGACGAAAGCAATCACTGCACAAATAAAAATATAGATTTCAGTAAAAGATGGCTTTATAAGTGTTCGGAATATACTTTCTTCCAGCAGCGGTGCGATGATTACTGCCATAATCACAAATGCCAAGGGATTCTCATCCATCAGGTCAAACAATTCTGTCTGTTGGTATTTTTCCAGGTCTAATTCAGGTAAAAAAGTGTTTAAAAACCCCAGTAAAAAGAAAAACAGGAAATAGGTGCCAAGCATCAACCAATAGTTGCGAAAGAGATTGCTGACTTTGGGTGGGATTTTAGGGAACTGCAAAGTTTTTGTTTTAAATATCACCGCAATTTAAAACTGTCTTTTCATTAAGCAGTAGATTATGAAATGTTTTTATGATAAAAATTTCCCAGTTCGCTACCACTTTCTGGCCTGGGGGTTTAACAATCGCTTAAATTCACTTTGACTGCGAGTCCGCCTTCTGAGGTTTCCTTGTATTTGGAGTTCATATCTTTTGCAGTGTCCCACATGGTTTCAATAACTTTATCCAAAGGTACCTTTGCTTTGGTGGCATCACTTTCCAGTGCGATTTCTGCGGCGTTGATGGCTTTGATGGCTCCCATAGCATTTCTTTCAATACAAGGTACCTGAACCAAACCGGCAATAGGATCACAGGTTAAACCCAGATGATGTTCCATGGCTATTTCTGCAGCCATTAAGACTTGTTCTGGGGTTCCCCCCAGCAGTTCGGTTAATCCGCCGGCAGCCATTGCCGAGGATACACCAATTTCAGCCTGGCAACCGCCCATGGCAGCAGAAATTGTGGCGCCTTTTTTAAAGAGGCTACCAATTTCACCGGCCACAAGCATAAAACGTTTCATATCTTCAAAAGTGGCTTGGTGATTTTCTATGACCATATAATACATCATAACCGAGGGCACGGTACCCGCGCTACCGTTTGTTGGTGCGGTAACTACTCGTCCAAGGGAAGCATTTACTTCATTTACACTAATGGCAAAACAGCTTACCCATTTAAGAATTTGTCTGAATTTAACTTCGGTTCTTCTAATGGCACTGATCCATTGCTCGGGCGAATCATATTTTTCATCAGCAATAAGGCGCTGATGCATTTCAAAGGACCGACGTTTGACATTAAGTCCGCCGGGAAGTGTACCTTCGGTATGGCATCCAATATACATGGACTCTAGCATCACGTCCCATATTTGCTTCAAACCCGAATTTATTTCTTCCGGGCTTCTAAGGGATTTTTCATTTTCCAGGACGATTTCAGAAATAAGTTTATTTTCGGCCTTGCAGTAGGCAAGGAGCTCTGTTGCTTTCTCTATAGGAAAAGGAAATTCCAGAAAGCTTTTCATTTTCCTGCTGGCGTTTTTCCGCTCTTTTTTTACAACGAATCCTCCGCCGATGGAATAAAACGAAGACGAGGATTTTTTACCGTTTGTCAGTTTTGCACGAAAGGTCATTCCGTTGGGATGAAATTCAAGAAACTTGCGATTGAATTTTACATCATCTTCCGTGCTGAAATCGATTTCCCGTTCAGCGTTGAATTGTAGTTTCCCTGTCTGGCGAATCTTCTGAATTTCTGCATCAATTGTAGAGATATCCATAGTTACCGGATCATGGCCGCATAGCCCCAGAATAGTGGCAATATCAGTTGCGTGACCTATTCCAGTAAGGGAAAGGGAGCCATAAAGATCGATATGAATGTGCTGAACCTGATGGAAAGTGCCTTTTTGCTTTAATTCAGCAATCCAGCGTTGGGCAGCACGCCAGGGACCTAAAGTATGAGAACTCGAAGGACCCACCCCCACTTTCAACATATCAAAAACGCTAATACATTCAATTTTTCGCATCGTTTAACTCCAGTTTTACTGCAAAAATAAGGATTTGTTAGTTTGATGGCGAAAGAATTGAAGAAATATTAAAATTATTTACTCCCTACCAAAGCGCAGATTTGGCAAGTGGTTCGGAGATAAAATGACAACATGTCATAAGTTTTCCGCTGGCATAATGATTGACTTTAACACCCCGAAGAATTGAAATCAATAATATAAAATTCAACCTATAAAGTTATGAGTAAAATAATTGGAATTGACTTAGGTACTACTAACTCTTGCGTCGCCGTAATGGAAGGTAACGAGCCTACGGTAATACCTAATGCCGAAGGAAAAAGAACAACACCTTCTGTGATCGCATTTGTGGAAGGTGGCGAAATAAAAGTGGGTGACCCGGCCAAGCGTCAGGCAGTAACTAACCCTACTAAAACAATTTCGTCAATTAAACGTTTTATGGGGAACAAATACTCCGAATCTTCTAAAGAAGCAGGAAGGGTTCCTTATAAAGTAGTGAAAGGTGATAATGATACGCCCCGCGTAGATGTTGACGGAAGAAAATACACTCCTCAGGAGCTTTCTGCTATGGTTCTTCAAAAAATGAAGAAAACGGCAGAGGATTACCTGGGTCAGGATGTAACTGAAGCGGTAATTACCGTACCAGCTTATTTTAACGATTCTCAGCGCCAGGCTACAAAAGAAGCCGGAGAGATCGCCGGTTTGAAAGTAAGCCGAATTATCAACGAACCGACTGCAGCAGCACTTGCTTATGGGCTTGATAAAAAATCTCAGGACCAGAAAATCGCTGTATATGACCTTGGAGGTGGTACTTTCGATATTTCTATTCTTGAATTAGGTGACGGGGTATTTGAAGTTTTATCTACCAATGGGGATACCCACCTTGGTGGTGACGATTTCGACGAGGTACTGATCGACTACCTTGCAGATACCTTTCAAAAAGCGGAAGATATTGATTTAAGAAAAGATCCAATGGCACTTCAGCGTTTGAAAGAAGCTGCGGAAAAGGCTAAAATCGAGTTGTCTTCTTCTACTCAAACCGAGATCAATTTACCATATGTAACGGCAACCTCAAGTGGACCAAAACACCTTGTGGAGACCATTAGCCGTTCAAAATTCGAGCAATTAGCGTCTGATTTAGTAACCCGTTCTATGGAACCTGTTAAAAAGGCCCTTAGCGATGCGGGACTTTCAAAAAGTGATATCGACGAAGTAATTCTTGTTGGGGGGTCTACCCGTATTCCTAAAATTCAGGAAGAGGTAGAGGCCTTCTTTGGTAAGAAACCTTCAAAAGGAGTAAACCCAGACGAGGTTGTTGCCATTGGTGCAGCTATTCAGGGTGGTGTTTTGACAGGAGATGTAAAAGATGTATTGCTACTAGATGTTACCCCACTTTCTTTAGGTATTGAAACTATGGGAGGTGTTAACACGAAGTTGATAGAATCTAATACCACGATTCCGACCAAAAAATCCCAGACCTTCTCTACTGCAGCCGATAATCAACCTTCGGTAGAAATACACGTATTACAGGGGGAACGTCCAATGGCGGCAGATAATAAAACAATTGGTAGATTCCATTTAGACGGAATTCCACCGGCACCAAGAGGAACGCCTCAAATTGAAGTAACCTTTGATATCGATGCCAATGGTATCATCAAGGTAAGTGCTACAGATAAAGCAACCGGAAAATCTCAGGATATTCGTATCGAGGCTTCTTCAGGATTAACCGAAGAGGAAATAGAGAAAATGAAGAAAGAAGCTGAAGCAAATGCTGAAAGCGATAAGAAGACCAAAGAAAAGGTAGATAAGCTTAATGAAGCTGATGCTATGATCTTCCAAACTGAGAAGCAGTTGAAAGAATTTGGAGATAAGATTTCTGAAGACAAGAAAAAGCCGGTAGAAGAAGCTTTAGAAGAGTTGAAAAAAGCTTATGAAACTAAGGAACTGGATCAAATCACCCCAGCTTTAGATAAATTGAACGAAGCCTGGAAAACAGCTTCTGAAGAAATGTATAAAGCACAGGCTGAGGCTCAGGGAGGCCAGGCAGGACCACAACAAGGTGCAACAGGAGCCCAGGGCGATAAAAAAGACGGAGGCAACGCCAAAAGTGGAGACGATGTTGAAGATGTAGATTTTGAAGAGGTTAAGTAAGCATAGCACCAGTTTTCAAATCGCATTGCATTTTGAAAATTAAGTGAATTGCTTATAAAATTAAAAGCGCAATTTTCCAGAATATTGGAGGATTGCGCTTTTTTCATTTTAACAGGCAACCATTTGGTAGGTATTACATCTATTATATAAATACCAACATGATGAAAAAAATTATACTATTTGTTTGTGCCTGCTTTCTATTTGCGTGTGAAAAAGAGGAGGATTTATTGCTAATGAAATAAATCTTGACTTTAAAAAGTTCCAAGAATTTGAAGAAAGGGAAGTAAATTATTCCAGTTTAGACTTAGCTGGAATTATTAGTTTTCTAGGAAGAGCCGTTATAACTTATAGCGGGGAATTATTAATATCCAAGATTTCCTGAAGGTGGTACACCGGCAAAAGAGCGTTGTTTTGATTTGGATTAAGCATTGTAAGGGTTTGGTCGGTTTAGACTGCTATGATTTTTTAATTGCGATACACAATGGAGAAACGCAGGTAATCAATGAAATATTAGGAGTTAGTAATTTAGTTGGTGGTATAGATACCGTTACTAAACTATTTTTTGTAATCAGATCTGAAGGTTACTGGGTTGCTATAAGTAATCTTGAATGAGGTGCTTATAAAAAAATAGAAGATGATTTTGAAGTTATTGCTACCAAAAAATATCAGACTGTATCCCATTATTAATCCATAGGTACCACCTTAAAGCTTCGTATAAAGGAGATATTACATTCCTGGCTGAAGAGCAATATTCTCATTTTGAGGATTATATTTAATTTCTCTAAGCCACAAAAGTATAATATAAATACACAAAATTAAAAACGACTAAAAGAGCAAAACACAGGAGGCTGAAAATCTTATAAGTTTGGCCCAGCCGCTGTTCTTTTGGCATTTGTGTACCGGTGACCAGTTTGTAATTAAACCATGCCAGAAATGGGGCGGATAGAAATGAAAGTCCTGCGGCGAAATCTACTAAAATTGTAAATGAGCCCGAGAGAAAATACAAAATTGAAAGTGATAGCACCGGAATAATGAAAATGGAGATCTTGTAGATTTGCCATTTTATTTTTTTGTCTTCGACCTTATCTTTATTACGAATTTTTAATTCAGAAATCACCCTGGGGTAGGCATCGGTGACGGTTAACACCGTACTGAGCATGGTTATAAAAGCCGCTACCGAGATTAAAGGCTTACTCCACTTTCCAAGGGTTTTTCCGTAAAGCTCTACCAACTGACCCGAGAACTCCACACTATTGCTCGAAAATGAAGTGCCACTGCCATACATAACTAAAACCCCGAGTAGAAAGAATAGCAAGCCGATAAAGGCGGCAGAAAGATAGCCTACATTAAAATCGGCAAAAGCACCTCTTACAGAAATCTTCTGATTGTTCTGGATCGCCTTTTCTTTGGTCCATATAGAATGCCAAACAGAAGCATCTAAGGGAATAGGCATCCAGCCCATAAAAGCGATGATAAAACCCAAACTGGCCGTGGTCCATAGGGAAGGTGGTTCTGTATGGGCAACTTGGTTTATTGTTCCTGCTCCAAGAGCCATTATTACCGCCGCGAGCGTGGCCAGGGTTAATAGGGTCACAATGATTTTCATACTCTTATCGAGTCCTGGGTATTTTCCAATTAAAAGCAGGACGATACAGGCTACCAGAATTACTCCGCTCCATAAAAACAGAGACCAGCCAAAATTGAATAAACGTTCCGCCAGGCCAGCCGTTACAATAGTTACTGCGGCCTGGATAATAAACATACTACCTATTGTAATTATAATATAGGTCCAGTAAGGAAAATTCCCGAGTTTTTTATAACCACTTATCAAGTGATTTCCAGTGGCCGCGGCAAACCTTGGCCCAAATTCAAGGAATGGATATTTTGAAATACAGGCAATAATTAAAACCCAAATTAAGACAAATCCATAATCCGCACCGGCCCTTGTGGCCTGGACCAAATGGGAAACCCCAATGGCTGCACCTGCAAGTAAAAAGCCAGGCCCAATACTTTTTAAAATGGAGGTTTTAGAAGTAGTTTTTTGTTCCATTTAAATTAGATTCAATGCCCCGCACCATGATTTTATTAGAACGGGATAGTCCAGAAATCAATTTAAGCAAATTCAGCAATAAATTTAGTGTTTATCTCGTGTCCCCCTTTATAGGTTCTGATCTTTAAATTACTGGGAAATAATTCGTTTAATCTTTTTTCTTCCACTTTAATAATTCCGTTTTTAAGATACGCATCTTCAGTTCCGTAGATAAACGTAAAGTTTGTTTTATTTAAAAACTGAAAATCCTCCCTGGTTAATTCTGCAGGTAACTTCCCCGAATGCATTATATATTCATCACAGGGGATCTTTCTCTTTGCTATCCACCTGCTTGCTACCGAAACACCCTGGGAATAACCTAAAATAATTAATCTGGATGAGTTTTCAAGATTTTCAGCTTTGTAAACTTCGTCCAGATAATTCAGGACATTTTCGCTTTCCATTTGTGTGCGTTCTTTAGTAAGCCAGGAAGCGCCAACATGCTTATATTCATTGTTAAGATAATACTTAGCTTGAGCCTGGGGAGCGATAATGTAATTTTCTTCGGCATCTAAATGATGAAAATGCCTGAGAAAATATCGGCTTAAATAACCAATTCCGTGGCAAACCAGCCAAACTGTTTTTGTTTTACTGGTAAAATCGTTTAAAACACTGTAGGTGTTGGTGATCTGATAAGAAAGCTGCTTTTCGGTACTCATTTTTCTGGGCCGGTTTTGTATTTTTACAAAGAAACCAATCTTATTGCTATGACCAAAGAGGAAATCCTGGAGCTTTCGAAAGAGATGTGTAAAAACACACTTATGGAAACCCTGGATATTGAATTTACGGAAGTTGGGGACGATTATTTGATCGCCAAAATGCCGGTTACCCCAAAAGTGCACCAACCCGATGGGGTTTTGCACGGCGGAGCTAGCGTGGCTTTAGCTGAGAGTGTAGGAAGTATGGCTAGTTATGTTTTTCTAAATACTAAAGAGTTCTTTATCCGCGGCATTGAAATTTCAGCGAATCATTTAAAAAGTAAGGCGGAAGGATTTGTCTTTGCCAAAGCAACTTTTCTTCATAAAGGCCGCACCACACAACTATGGGAGATCAGGATTACCGATGAAGCCGAGAACCTGGTTTCTATCGTTAAACTTACTACTATAGCATTGCCTAAAAAGAGATAGAAATGAATAAGGAAGAATTTTTTAAAAGATTAGAAACGCAAATTAATAATGGAAGGCCTTTGGTGGCCTACAGGGATCCTAAACTCAAAAGTGGGCTCACCAGGGCTTTACTTCAGGATTCAGCTGAAATTTATGAAACCTCAGATTTTAGCCAAAGTGGTTTTATTTTTGCCCCATTTGATATCGCTGAAAAGGTGCTTATAATTCCCTTGGAGAAAGCTGAAAGTATTGTTACTGAATTTCCTTCCGAAAATGCTAACAGGGATAAGGAAAAAGACCAGGAATTCCCACCGGCCTATACCAATGCCAAAGCAAAAATTCAACATGAAGAATTAGTGCAGAAAGCAATTGATGCCATAAGGCAAGGCGAATTCAAAAAAGTGGTCCTCTCACGAAAGGAAGATGTGCAAACCGCTCTTGAAGCCCTGGAAATTTTTAAGAATCTGCTAAAGAAATATGAAACTGCTTTTGTGTATTTATGGTTTCACCCTCAAACAGGCATTTGGCTTGGCGCCACCCCGGAAGTTCTTTTGCGTGTAGAACGCGGTAAATTTAGAACAATGGCCCTTGCCGGAACCCAGTCCTTTCAGGGAACTATTAATGTAAATTGGGAAGATAAGGAGATCGAGGAACAGCAAATTGTAACCCAGGCAATCCTGGAAAATTTAAAGGATAAAGTCGCTGGAACGATTCATAGATCAGAACCTTACACCAGCAAAGCTGGAAATTTGTTGCATCTGCAAACCGATATAACAGGCATGCTGGAACCAAAAAGTTCCACTCTAAAAGAGCTTATTTTAGCTTTACATCCAACACCTGCTGTCTGTGGGCTTCCCAAAGAAAAATCAAGGAAATTTATCTTGAAAAATGAAGCCTATAATCGGGAATTCTATTCGGGCTTTTTAGGTGAATTAAATATGAAAAAAGAGATCAAACGAAATGGAAACCGTAAAAACCAGGAGAACCAGGCCTATGCAAGCATTGTAAAGCATACTTCCTTATTTGTGAACCTACGTTGTATGAAACTCGATGCGGGGAAAGCTCGGTTATTTATTGGAGGCGGTATCACCAAAGATTCCGATCCTCCAAAGGAATGGCAGGAGACCGTCAACAAATCCTATACGATTAAATCAGTGCTTGTTAAATAAGCGCAAATCCTGCAGCTAAAATCTTTTTGAAATCGTAATTTTGATACTATTGAATTGCTTTTTAGCTCGGGACCTGGAATAGGTCCAGATTGATTATATAACTTACTAAATAGAAAAGCTCTCGGCAGTTTCTCTGGAATACTATCCGGGGCTGCGGAGTCTACAAAATAAACTTTGTGAAATATTCCAAAATACCTGTTGCCAGATCTATTGTAGCCCTTTGCGTTGCTAAAAACATACATCACGTAGTAATTTCCCCGGGTTCCAGGAACGCCCCTCTAACTATAGGATTTACGCACCATCGGGACATTAAACCTTATAGTATTGTGGATGAACGTTGTGCGGCTTTTTTTGCACTGGGAATGGCCCAGCAATTGCAAAAGCCTGTGGCGCTTGTCTGCACCTCGGGCTCTGCCTTACTCAATTACTATCCGGCCATTGCCGAGGCTTTTTACAGTGATATTCCTTTGGTCATTATTTCCGCCGACCGTCCCATAGAACGAATAGATATTGGTGATGGACAAACCATTAGACAGAAGAACGTATTTGAAAATCATATTTTATATTCAGCCAATTTGCATTCCGAGTTGGTGCTGGATTTCCAGGCGAGGGATAAAAAACTTCAGCAAAAACAATTCGAATCTCAAAAACATAATGAAAGGGAGATCAATCTTGCACTCAATAAAGCGATAGAAGGAAAAGGGCCGGTTCATATTAACGTGCCGTTTTACGAACCTTTGTATGATCTTGTAGAGGATGCAGAGGTGAATCCCATTGAGATTTTACCGGAAATTAAGGAGCGAACCTATACCGAGAACCAGTTGGCCAGCTATGCTGCTCTATGGAACAAGGCTAAACGGAAAATGGTGATAGTGGGTGTTGCCCAGCCTGGGGCTGTAGAAAAGAAGTTTTTGGAAGAACTCGCACAGGATGATTCGGTTATTGTCCTTACGGAAACAACTTCCAATTTAAATCATTCCGAATTTTTTACACGGATAGATACCTTGATCGGACCCATCGAAAAGGACGAAAACCGCGAGGAATTATTCAAAGCCCTGCAGCCTGAAATTTTGCTCACCTTTGGAGGAATGATCGTTTCCAAAAAAATCAAAGCCTTCTTAAGAAATTATCAACCACAGCAACACTGGCATATTGATTCCAAGAAAGCTTATAATACTTTTTTCTGCCTTAACAAGCATTTTGAAACAACGGTAAATTCCTTCTTTTCACATTTTTTTCCACTCACTGAAAAAAATGAAAGTGATTATGGTACATTTTGGAAACAAGTAAAAAACAAACGCCAAATTCGGCATAGGGAATATATGAACGAAATTCCTTATTCTGACCTGAAGGCGATGCAGGAAATCGTGCCACAGGTTCCTGATAAATATATGGTGCACCTGGGGAATAGTTCTACCATTCGTTATGCGCAATTATTTAGATGGAAGGAAAGCCTGCGTATTTTTTGCAATCGCGGTACCAGCGGAATTGACGGTAGCATTTCTACCGCTGTTGGAGCAGCCTGCGTGAACCGTGAGCCCACCCTTATGATTTCTGGTGATCTAAGCTTTTTCTATGATAGTAACGCGTTATGGAATAATTATATCCCCAGCAGTTTTAGGATAATTATTTTAAATAACAATGGTGGCGGTATCTTCAGGATTTTACCTGGAAATAAGAATACCGAGAATTTTGAAACTTATTTCGAAACCACCCACCAGCTTCAGGCAAAATTTTTAAGCCAAATGTATGGCTTGCAATATCAGTCGGCTAAAAGTCCGGAAGACATCAAGATGCATTTAAAGAATTTCTTTAATGATTCGCCCCAACCTAAACTTTTGGAAATTTTCACTCCCAGAACAGTCAATGATGAAGTACTGCTGGAATATTTCAATTTTATGAAATCTTAAGATTTTAAATTCGCAGAAAAATACTCATTTCGGTAACTTGGTAAGGAATAATCCAAAATATTGTAATTATGAGTACAAAAACCGATGAAAAAGTAGGGAAATACATCCAGGATGTAAAAGACAAAACGGGGGAGGAGCCCGATGTGGATCTGCTGAGAAAGGTAACCGAATCCTGCGGACCCAGTATTTTTAGAACTGATGCTGAAACCGTTTCTGGTTCTTCAGAAACCGAATTGGAAACTATTAAGCGAAATTTCCTTATTAAAAAACTGGGCTTAAAGGATGACGAAAAACTGGATGTGGGATTAAATGCCGTGATGGAGAAGTACGGAAAGTCTAACCGTAATAAATACCGCGCGGTGGTTTATTACCTGCTTACTAAATATTTTAAAAAGGAAAGTGTTTTTAAATAATTGAAGCAAGGAATATTTTAGAAATCCGTTTTTCAAGAGGAAGAACGGATTTTTCCCTTTTATGCAAAAGCCGTAAAATATAAAGTATCTTTGCACTCAAAATTTAGATTATGCTTAGAATCGGCGAAAATCATACACTTAATATTGTCAGGGAAACCGAACCTGGACTTTTCTTAACAGATACTCAAGGAGATGAAGTTTTACTTCCGAACAAATATATTCCTGAAACCTTTGAAATTGGTGATGAAATCGATGTTTTCGTTTACCTGGATCACGAAGAAAGACCGGTAGCTACCACTTTAGAGCCTTTGGTGAAACTAGATGAATTCGCTTTTCTAAAATGTGCTGAGGTAACTGAATTTGGTGCCTTTTTGGACTGGGGACTGGAGAAACATTTATTTGTTCCCTTTAAAGAGCAGGCCTACCCGATGAAAAAAGGTGGGCGCTACCTTATTTTTTGCTATTTGGATGAAGATACTGATCGTTTGGTAGCTTCCAGTAAAGTACACGCATTTTTAGATAATTCGGAGCTGACTGTTGAGCCTTTTGAAGAGGTAGACCTTATAATTAGTAATAAAAGCGATTTAGGGTACAATGTAATCATCAATCAATTGCATTTGGGTTTGATTTATCACGATGATGTTTTCCAGGAAATAAATGTAGGCGATGAAATGCGTGGGTTTATCACTAAAACCCGTCCTGATGGGAAAATAGATGTGAGCTTGCAAAGACCGGGTTATAGGAGTATTGAGCCAAACGCTGAATTGATCCTCGATAAATTAAAGCAAAATGATGGTTATTTAAACCTTACTGATAAATCCTCTCCGGAAGCAATACACAGTCAGTTGGGGATCAGTAAAAAGAGTTTCAAGCGTGCCGCCGGGAATCTTTATAAACAAAGAAAAATCGAAATTAAGGACGACGGGCTTTACCTGAACCAAAACGAAAATTAGTAGAAGTAACGACCGCTGGCAGGGGAATAATAGGAGTTATAATACATCCTTCGTTGTGTCTGCCGGTGTAGTGCATTTTGATAAATCCGCTGATTTTGATAATAGGGATTGGAATTAAGAGCATCGTTATAGACCTCGTCTTTATCCCTTATTCTATAGTTGTTGGTAATCTCAAAAGCTTTTTTCTTTTGCGTCCTTGTAGGTAATGGAGAGCCAATATCGACAGTGGGTTTTTGCATATTTCGCTGTTGCTCGAGAATTCCTACCATATCTACGCTTGAAGGTTTATTATCGTCAACATTTAGAAATTCGCCACTGGGAAGATCAAAATCGCCTTTAAAGAATTGTTGTCCAAAACTAAGGTCGCTCCACGAAGGTTCTATGCTGTAATTGCTGATTTCAAAATCACCCATATCCCAGTACTCCTGGGCAGAGACTGTGGTTATGCTAAAGAAAAACAGGCTTAGGAAAAGGATACGAAAATTCATTTTACGACTTTTGTATTTAGTACAACAAAAACAATGCAAATCTATTTGTTGCGCAAAGATATTAAGATAAATTGAAAAGCTTATTTTTGAATAAAATAAAGACTTATGAGTGAAATCAACTGGAAAACAGTAAAGCAATACGAAGATATAACTTATAAAAAATCAGGTGGTGTGGCAAGGATTGCTTTTAACCGACCCGAGGTTCGCAATGCATTCAGGCCTAAAACTACCTCCGAACTTTTAGATGCCTTTCATGATGCTCACGAGGATACATCGATTGGCTGTGTCTTACTCTCTGCTGAAGGACCATCCCCCAAGGATGGCAAATGGGCATTTTGTAGCGGGGGTGATCAAAAAGCACGTGGACATCAGGGCTATGTGGGCGAGGATGGTTATCACCGGTTGAATATTCTTGAGGTTCAGCGTCTAATAAGGTTTATGCCCAAGGCTGTGATTTGCGTGGTTCCCGGCTGGGCTGTTGGTGGCGGGCATAGTTTGCACGTGGTTTGTGATCTAAGCCTGGCCAGTAAGGAAAACGCCATTTTTAAACAAACAGATGCCGATGTTACCAGTTTTGATGCTGGGTATGGGTCCGCATATTTGGCCAAAATGGTTGGTCAGAAAAAAGCTCGGGAAATCTTTTTTTTGGGAAGAAACTATTCAGCCCAGGAAGCCTATGAGATGGGAATGGTAAATGCCGTAATTCCGCACGATGAGCTGGAAGCCACTGCTTATGAGTGGGCACAGGAAATTATGGCCAAGTCGCCTACTTCTATAAAAATGCTAAAATTCGCAATGAATATGACCGATGACGGCATGGTAGGTCAGCAGGTTTTTGCGGGAGAAGTTACGCGCCTTGCTTATATGACTGATGAAGCCAAAGAAGGCCGTGATGCATTTCTGGAAAAGAGAAAACCCAATTTTGACAAGAAATGGATACCATAGGCAAAGAATTTAGTAATAAGCAAGTAGATTTAACTTCTCTGCCCAGGTATGAATCGGTGGATTTTTCCTCAGTATCGCCTAAATATCTTATTAAACTCCATATTCAGACGGGCATTTTTATGCTCGTCTTGTTAATTGGGCTTGGAGTCTTCTGGTTCTTTCAATTAAATCTTCTACAGGTAGCGATTATTTTTACAATTTTAATACTCGCTTTTGTACTTAGGTTTTGGAATAATTACAAGCTCCTTCAAAGCCTGGGTTTTGCTTTACGGGAGAAGGATATTATTTATAAAAGGGGGTTTATCTTTAATAAGGCTACGGTTATCCCATTTAATAGGGTGCAGCACGCATCGATTTCAAGAGGGGTCTGGGATAAAGTTTTAGGCATTTCCAGCCTTAATATTTTTACCGCCGGTGGAAGTGGGAGTGATATCACCATCCCCGGACTGGAACCGGAAAAGGCAGTCCGGCTAAAAGAAGCCATCGCAGTTAAGATCACCCAGGATGAATCCTAAAGCATATCATACCGCACAACATCAATCCAAAGCCGGGGTTCTTCTTATCTTTTTCTCCAGTCTTTATAAAATTTTCAGGACCTTTTGGGCCCTGGGTGCATATTTATTAATAAGTGGCCCCAGTAGGACCACTTTAGTATATACTGGCCTGGGATTGTTACTATTGGGTATATCAACCTTAATCTATAGTTATTTATATTACCGCAAATTTGTTTATTATATAGATTATAATCGGGAAGAATTCGTTCTGGAAAAAGGAATTTTTTCTACCGAAAACACCGCTATTCCTTTTAATAAAATTCAACAGGTTTACTTTAAGCGATCCATTTTGCAACGGATAATAAAGGTTTACAGCCTTGTAATCGATACAGCCGGAAGTAACCAAAAAGAAGTAGAGATAAAAGCTATTTCAGGAAAAGACGCCAACAGGCTGTCTGAAATTCTTTTAAAAGCAAAAGCTGAAAAGACCCAGACACCAACATCGCAAGTAGAATCTACACAAGCAGAGGAAGGTGATGGGGGTATGTGGACCCATAAGGTTGGAATTCTCACGCTACTCAAGATTGGCATCAGTACAAATTACTTAAGGGGCCTGTCCTTGATCTTCGCCTTTGTAATGACTATTTACAATAGGATAAATACCTATTTTAAGGATCGCATGGAAGATGTTCAAGTATACTTTGATCAGTTTTCCGGCGTTTTACAATCCATAGGGTTTTTAACGGTTCTTTTTCTGCTGCTTTTGCTGTTGAGTATTTGTATTACTATTATTGAAGTCTTTATTAAGTACTATGGCCTTAAGATTCAGCAGAATAAAGATAAAATAGAGGTGGAGATGGGTTTGAAGACCAATACAAAGGTTTCGCTTCAACCCAGAAGGCTTCAGTTAATGCGAATTAATACCAATCCGGTACAGAAAAGATTAAATCTTTTTGAGGCTCAACTTTTCTTATCCAGTAGTGAGAATGAACTTAAAAAGAATAAAATAAAGATCCCGGGACTCGGAGAAGAAATCGTAAAAAAAATAAAATATTTTTTATATCCTGAATCTGCCAAAACCCGATTTAACACTACTTTCAGGCCTGATAAATTATTACTCTTTCGTAAAATTTTCCTGGTCATGATTCCGGTTTTGCTTTTCCTGGCCCTATGGTATGTCACCGGTTTTATAACCCTCTCATTATGGGCTGCCTTAGTAGTATCGGCTATTTATATTGTTCTGGCCATAATTGTACAAATCCTGGCATTTAAGGCCCGGAAACTCATTATCAGTGAAGAATTTTTACAGAAGAAAACAGGATTTTGGAATAAGACAGAAGAAACCCTGGAACTGTTTAAAATACAATCCATAAGTGTAAACCAACCCATCTGGTATAAAAGAAAAAACCTGGTCAATGTGGTTTTCCATACAGCCGGGGGTGACCTTAGGTTTTACGCGGTTACCAAGGATATATTACCATATGTAAATTATGTATTGTATAAAGCTGAAGTAAGTTCGAAAAACTGGATGTAACTGCTAAAATACATTGATAAGATCATTAATTTTCGAAAGCAACGCAACCTTTTCTACTTTTTGTCATCTTTTATATAGACTAAAAAATGATTTATATGAAATTCTTCAATTTTTCCTTTGGCATTTTATTTATTTTGGTTCTGTTTTCGTGCTCCAAGAACGAGAATGAATACCGTCAAATAAAGGGGGAGAGCGGAACCAGCTTTAGCGACAGTAAGGATGCCTGGATTGAACTTAAAGCTATCAATGGGGAATCCTACCGTTATACCACTAGTTTTATTTCCTGGTCCGGATATGGAAGCCGAACAGTCCTAAGTGTGAAAGATGGGCTTATTAGCAAAAGGGAATATCTTTATTTCCAGCAGACCTTCAATGAGGAAGGTGAAATGATAGAAGTTGAAATAGAGTCTTATACGGAAACCGGAGATCAAATCGGTAGAAACGCTGAAGGTTTTGAGCCTTTGCTTATAGACCAGTTATATGAAACCTGTATTTCGGAATATTTAAAGGTCAGTAGAGAGCAGCACGAGGTTTTCTTTAATACTGATCAGGCTGGGTTAATTTCTGATTGTGGCTTTTTTGAGAAGGGCTGTGTGGATGATTGTTTTACCGGCTTCAAAATAAGTGAGTTTAACTGGCTTTAAGGATTATAGCTAAAACTAAAAAAAATCCCAGGACTAAATTTACCCTGGGATTTTTGCTTTGAACAATTAACAAGGTTTACCGTATCGCCGGGTATTCTTCCGGGTTTACTTCGTTAAAAATAGCATAAACCTTTTCAAAAATGTCTTCTGCAGAAGGTTTGCTAAAATAATCCCCATCGGTGCCATAAGCAGGACGGTGTTCTTTCGCAGTAAGGGTTTGTGGTTTACTATCGAGGTATCTCCATGCATTTTGCTCGTTTAATACCTTATCTAGAATAAAGGCAGAAGCTCCTCCAGGAACATCCTCGTCTATAACCAGAAGTCGGTTAGTTTTTTCCACACTTTTTACAATATCGTGGTCCAAATCAAATGGAAGTAAGGATTGTACATCAATCACCTCGGCCTTAATCCCGAATTCATTTAATTCTTCGGCGGTTTGGGCTACAATTCTTAAGGTTGAACCATACGAAACTAAGGTAATATCACTTCCTTCTCTTACCGTTTCCACTTTTCCGATGGGAGTCCTAAGTTCTGATAAGTTGCTGGGTTTTTTTTCTTTTAAGCGGTATCCGTTTAGGCATTCTACCAAAAGGGCAGGAGTGTCCTGTTCGAGTAAAGTATTATAAAATCCTGCAGCTTTGGTCATATTTCTGGGTACCAAAACATACATTCCGCGTACCAGGTTTAGGATTCCACCCATCTGTGAGCCACTATGCCAGATTCCTTCCAAACGATGACCACGGGTTCTTATAATAAGCGGAGCCTTTTGTTTTCCTTTAGTACGGTATTGTAATGTGGCCAGATCGTCGCTCATTCCCTGTAGGGCATACATGACATAGTCCAGGTATTGAATTTCAGCAATAGGTCTTAAACCTCTCATAGCCATTCCAATTCCCTGTCCAAGAATGCTAGCCTCTCTAATACCTACATCGGCAACCCGCAGTTTTCCATACTTTTTTTGTAATCCTTCCAGTCCCTGGTTTACATCTCCTATTTCACCGGCATCTTCTCCAAAAATCAGGGCTTCAGGCCTATTTTCGAAAATTTGGTCGAAGTTATCACGTAGAATAATCCTTCCGTCAACTTCGGAGGCATCATGATCATATTGCGGCAAAACTTCTGATTGAAGATCGGTTGATTCCATATATAAATGACTGTTGTAATCCTCAGCCATAGCCTTTTCGAAATCGCTGAACCATTCCAGAAGTTTAGATTTTTCTTCAGAATTTTCTTTTCTAATGGCTCTTAAAGTCTTCCGGGCCGCAAGGGCAAGATCTCTTTTAAGGGGTTCTTTTTTGCCGTTAAGTTCCTTTGCAAATTTAATAACCGCGTCTTTTTGATCGGTGGTTTTCGCTAATTTTGAAAGTATGGCAAGCAGTTGTTTTTGCCGGGCTTTTGTAGGTTCTAAATAATTGTTCCAGGCGGTTCTTTTTCCTTCTCTAACCTTGCGTTTTATTTCCTTTTCAATCTCCTGCAGCTCCTGGTCAGAACTGATATTGTTTTCGATGATCCATTTTCTAAGTTTTACGTTGCAATCGTTTTCCCGTTCCCAGGATAAACGTTGTTCGTTTTTGTAACGTTCGTGAGAACCGGAAGTAGAGTGGCCTTGTGGTTGTGTGAGTTCTACCACATGAATGAGCACAGGAGAATGTTCTTCTCGGGCTATTTTTTCGGCTTTTTCATAGGCTTCCATCAGCCCTACATAATCCCAGCCATTGACCACAATTATCTCGTAACCCTTATTCTCTTCATCTCTTTGGAAACCTTTTAGGATCTCAGAAATATTTTCTTTGGTCGTCTGGTGTTTTGCATGAACCGAGATTCCATACTCGTCATCCCAAACACTCATCACCATAGGTACCTGAAGCACACCCGCTGCATTGATGGTTTCCCAAAAATGTCCTTCGCTGGTACTGGCGTTTCCGATGGTTCCCCAGGCAATCTCATTTCCGTTATTTGAAAATTTCTCCGGAGAAAGCCCTTCTACATGTCTATAAATTTTCGAGGCCTGTGCCAGTCCTAAAAGCCTGGGCATCTGGCCGGCAGTAGGGGAGATATCTGCACTGGAGTTTTTCTGTTCCATCAAATTTTTCCAGCTTCCGTCTTCATTAAGACTATGGGTGGTAAAATGACCTCCCATTTGTCTTCCCCCGGACATCGGTTCATTTTCCAGGTTGGAGTCGGAATATAAACCGGCAAAGAATTGTTCTATGCTCAACTGATCAATAGCCATCATAAAAGTTTGATCCCGATAGTAACCAGACCTGAAATCGCCATTTTTAAAAGCTTTGGCCATAGCGAGTTGTGGCACTTCCTTTCCATCGCCAAAGATTCCGAATTTAGCCTTTCCAGTAAGCACCTCGCGCCTTCCTAAAAGGCTGCATTCACGGCTGGTAAAGGCTATCTCGTAATCTGCCAGAACCTCGGCTTTAAAATCTTCAAATGAAATTGAATCTTTCGTTTGTATTTCGCTTTGCATGAACGTTATTTTGAATAATAACAAATGTAACGAAAACTTCGATTGTACACAATTCATTAAAATCAAAATATTTTAAGAAAAGTGTATTTTAAAGTATTTTTATTATAATTATCGAAACGAAATAACAATAATAAAAGGAAAAATTGATTTTTATGTAATTGAAATGCAGAATGCTAAGAATTAATTATCTGTTTAAAACTTTGTTAATACCAACGTCGGGTAAAAAGCCTGATTAAAGTATTTATATCCAAAGAAACGATAAACCTTATTTTTTGATCATAATTATCCTGGGTTACTTCCCAGCCTAAATTAGAGTAGACGGGAAAAAATAATTCAAAATAATCATCCACCAGGCTCAACCGAATACCTGAATCGTATAAAAATTCAGCGTTTTCATGCTGGTTTTTAACCAGACCTACATCCCCATATATGAAAATCCATTTATAGAGATTGGTGCTGGCATTTAATGTTGTAATCCACTGGTTGGCATATTCAGGTTGTAGCTGCGATTTAAAACCACCCTCAGCTACAATAATTTGTTGACTGAATAAACCAGATCCCTGACTTCTTCCATAATAATTATAATCGAATAGGTAATCGGTAGGGCGATCCAGAGCAAAACTGAAATAATCGGTATCCATATTATCACTGTAAAGAAATGTCCCGCTGAAAAAACGAAGGTTGATTTGACGGTTATTTTTAAACAATTTTCGATATTCCAGGCTCATAGAAATTTTACTGAATTTCTCAGCCAGCTGAAAATCGAAGGAAGCGGAATAATAATCCACCAAATGGGGTTTGCTATACCGGTAATTAATATTGAAGACATTGTAGTTAGGCTCTTCTAAATTTTTAGTTGGATCTATATCGCGTTTTACATTGATGTTTCTAATCAACAGGTTTTGACGTTCATTATTACGCAAATCTTTATTCCTGAAAGAAAAGTTTAAAAACGGAGTGTATTTTTCATAGAAAAGGTTGTAACCGTATGAATAGCGAGTTCCTCCAATCCCGTATGTGATTTTATAGAGCTCTTTATTTTTAAACTGGTGGGTGTTGCTAAATGCTGCCGAGCCTACTATGGTTTCACTTTTAAATCCATATTTAGGAGAAATATTGAAATTGAAATTCTTTGAAAGTACTGTTTTATTATAAAGTTTGGGACCAATGGAAATACCGTCATATAAATTATAACTAAATTCTGGCATAAAGAATAGCTGGGAATACCGGGGGTCTTCTATGTCCTGAAATAATCTAAACTGAAGCGGTTTATTAAAAAGTTTGCTAACAGCCTTATAATTATCCCGCTGGTTGAATTCAGGAATTTTTTGCTCATAATTTAGTGCCAGTCTTTCAACATCCTGTCTTGCAATTTCAATGGTTTTGGTGTTGTCAATGTTTTCTATCCATTTCTTGAAAACAATTTCGCCATCTTTCAGACCATACAAGGAAACCGGAAAGTTGGTCTTTGTTTTGTTTTTTATGGTAACCTTTAGGGAATCCTTGGATTTAATTAAATTTTTAATAGTGAAGTCTATCTTATTATTTGATTCCACATAATCCTCAAAAAACCACGAGATATCTTTAGTGGCGTGTCTTTTAAGAATTTGTTCAAAATTCTCTGCTGAGGCCGGCTGCATTTTATACTGCGAATAAAAGTCTTTTATCGCCTTTTGTACCGGTTCATCACCGAGATAATCTTCAAGATACTTAAGACCTAGTCCGGCTTTATAGGCGTTGGCAATATTCTTATTGAATTTCACCAGGGAATCCTGGGCTAAATTAAGAGGTTGATCCAGATTCATCCGGGCCATATTCATGTACATAAACTGGTATTGATCATTGAATTCCAGGTCAGCCGCGTGAAACCATCTTATTCCTATAATGTCACTTAAACTTCCAAGGAGCTTCATCTTGGGATAATATTCATTTACATAATCGATCATTAAAGAAACAAGTATTGCTTCCTGAACCCATTGTTCTTTCCGGGGATTGATGTGGACTGAATTTTTAAGCAGATAATTAGTGATGGTTTTAAACTGCTTTATATCGTATTGAAAACCATCCGGGAACGGCCTGATAAACCCGGGTAATTGATTCAAACCATAGATAGGACTATTCAAATAATCTTCACGGGTTACAAAAATATTCTTATGAGGATATTCGCCTAATTTTTTGTTATAAAAATCGAGAATTCTATCAAGGATTATCCTTTTAATTTCCGGTTGAAGTTCATCATCCTCAACATTGGTAAGCACCTCGTGCTCTTTTGTTTTAAGGGATTCAAAAAGAAAGGAGTTTGTTAAATAGAGCTTGGAGTTTAACTGGTTTTTGCCGGTTAACCTCACGGTTTTAGTACCGTTGGTAGTTTTTACACTTTCAAAATTTAGAGCACTGCCAACATAATATTGGGGCGGGGTGGTAAGGGTGACCTCCACATCGTGCAATGCGTTATACTGATCATCAAGATTTTTATGGCTGTAAACCTGCCACTTTCCATCCTGGTATACTCCTGGGGTAATATACCAGTAACGGAGCTTGTAATTATTTTCGGAATCAACTCCATAGCGCGTAAAGTTATCAACGGGGATTTTAACGCGGTAATCAAGATGTATCGTAAATTTTTCTCCGGGTAACAGGGGATCGTAAAGTTTAATCCTGATAAGATCCTGAGCACCCTTTGGACGTTCCCAAATGAGAGAGTCGTTTTGAGAATTGGTTATACTCTCTATATAAGTTGCACCGCGTTCTTCCTGTTTGGCGAACCTGAATCGGCGTGCAAATTCTTCAGCAAAGCGTTTGGCCAGGGGTGTATTTTTTTCACTAAAAGCATTCGCCCAGTCATTAAGATAGATTTGGGTAAGTGTGTCGCTGCTGGAATTGGCATAAACCAGTTGCTGATCAATAGTAAAGGTATGGGTGCTATCGTTTAATTGAGCATCCAGTGTGATGGAGTTTTGAGCAAAACTCCATCCTGTTCCCACAAAAAAAAATAAATAAATAAAATAAAATCTCAAGGGGAAGTTTTTTAGCGTCACACAGAATTTGAGCTAAATATAATCAAAGTTTTTTTCCCTGCTTAAGAATTGTTTAAAAGTTAGGACTAAGGTTATATTCTCCGTAGAATTCATTTAAAATTTCAATAACTTCATCTTCGGTATCTACCACCTGAACCAAATCCATATCCGGGCCACTTATATTTTGAAAGGTGTCCAGAAGCGTTTTTTGGACCCAGTCTACAAGGCCGCCCCAAAAATCCGTTCCCACTAAAATTATAGGAAATTTGTCGATTTTATGGGTCTGAATAAGGGTGATGGCTTCAAATAGTTCATCTAAAGTACCAAAGCCGCCCGGCATTACTACAAAGCCCTGAGAATACTTTACGAACATTACTTTTCTTACAAAAAAGTAATCAAAATCCAAACTTTTATCGTTGTCAATATAAGGATTGTCGTGCTGTTCGAAAGGCAAATCTATATTTAAGCCTACGGAGGTGCCGCCCCCAAGATGGGCCCCCTTATTACCGGCTTCCATAATTCCGGGACCACCGCCGGTGATCACACCATAACCATTTTCTACGATTTTTTTTGAAATCTTTTCCGCTAACTTGTAATATTTCTGGTCTGGTTTTGTTCGCGCAGAACCAAATATTGAAACGCAGGGACCAATTTGACTCAGCTTTTCATAGCCATTTACAAATTCGCCCATAATTTTAAAGATAGCCCAGGAGTCGTTTGTTTTTATTTCATTCCAGGCTTTATTCTTAAGGTTAGTCCTCATATTATTTATTAGTATTGTTAGTGTAATTCTTTTTTGAGGAATTCAGCAGTATAACTTTTCTTCGATCGTGCGACTTCCTCCGGTGTTCCTTTTGCGATTACCTGCCCGCCATTTTTACCGCCTTCAGGCCCAATGTCAAAAATATAATCGGCCATTTTGATCACATCCATATTATGTTCTATAATAAGAACGGTATTTCCTTTATCGGTCAATTCGTTTAAAACATCCATCAGTACCCTAATGTCTTCAAAATGTAATCCGGTGGTAGGTTCGTCTAATATATAAAAAGTATTGCCGGTATCGCGTTTGGACAGTTCAGTAGCCAGTTTAATTCGTTGGGCTTCCCCACCGGAAAGTGTAGTACTTTGCTGGCCTAAAGTAATATAGCCTAAACCAACATCCTTGATGGTTTTAAGCTTTCTGTATATTTTAGGAATGGGTTCAAAAAAGCTGGTAGCCTCATTAATAGTCATTTCTAAAACATCGGCAATAGATTTTCCCTTGTAACGGATTTCCAGGGTCTCCCGGTTAAAACGTTTGCCCTGGCAGGTTTCACATTCTACATACACATCGGGAAGGAAATTCATTTCTATAACTCTAAGGCCCCCGCCTCTGCAGGTTTCGCATCTTCCACCTTTTACATTGAAACTGAATCGTCCGGGTTTATACCCCCTTATCAGCGCTTCTGGCGTTTTTGCAAATAAGCTCCTGACTTCTGAGAAAACCCCTGTATAAGTAGCAGGGTTGGATCTTGGAGTTCGGCCAATGGGCGTTTGGTTTATGTCTATTACTTTATCGGCATTATCCAGGCCTTTAATAGTTTTATAAGGTTTAGGTTCTTTAACGCCATTAAAATAGTGGGCATTCATAATAGGATAAAGCGTTTCATTGATCAGGGTGGATTTTCCACTTCCCGAAACCCCGGTTACCGCGATCATTTTTCCCAATGGAATTTTGATCGAAACATTCTTAAGGTTATTGCCTGTGGCACCTTTAAGCTCTATATACTTCCCATTTCCCTTTCTTCTTTCTTTTGGAATTTCAATTTCTTTCAAGCCGTTTAGATAAGAAGCGGTAAGAGTATCGTGTGTTTTCAATTCTGAAGGGGTGCCTTTGCTTATGATCTCCCCCCCGTGTTTTCCTGCCCTGGGACCAATGTCAATAACATAATCGGCGCGTTCTATCATATCCTTATCGTGCTCAACGACGATAACTGAATTCCCAATATCTCGCAAGGAAAGGAGGGAATTAATGAGTTTCTCATTATCCCGCTGATGCAATCCAATACTGGGTTCATCTAAAATATAAAGCACCCCGACCAGTTGGGAGCCAATTTGGGTGGCCAGCCTTATACGCTGCGCTTCACCGCCTGAAAGTGATTTGGACCCTCTATTTAGTGAGAGATAGGTCAGGCCAACATCTACTAGAAAACCGATCCTGGTCCTTATTTCTTTGATAACTTCCGCCGCGATCTGGTTTTGTTTTTCGCTTAGTTTTTTCTCTAAACCAGTAAACCATTTTGCCAGGTCTTCAATATCCATCAGAGAAAGTTCCGCTATATTTTTATTATTTATTCTAAAATAAAGCGATTCTTTTTTAAGTCTTTTTCCCTGACAATCTGGACAATCCACTTTATCCATATATTCCTTTGCCCAGCGTCTTAAAGAGGTGGAATCATTATTATTAAAGGTGGTTTCAATAAAAGTTGCAACTCCTTCAAAATTAATCTTGAACTCACGGTTTATTCCAAGACTTTTGGATGCTTTGGTAAAGGTTTCTTTACCACCGTAAAGAATGAACTTCATCGCGTCCTCCGGAATTTTAGAAACCGGATCTGTTAGTTTAAAATCCCATCTTTCAGCAATCAATTCCAATTGAGAAAAAACCCAGTTTTTCTTTTGAGGACCGTGAGGCGCTAATGCTCCATTTTTAATCGATTTAGAATAATCGGGAATAATTTTATCAATATTTACCTGGTACAAAGTACCAATTCCATTACAACTGGAGCAGGCACCTTTGGGCGAATTAAAGGAGAAGGTATTGGGTTCAGGATTGGGATAGGAAATTCCCGTGGTCGGACACATTAAATTCCTACTGAAGTAACGAACTTTCTTGGTTTCCTGGTCCAGAATCATAAGGGTATCGCTACCGTGGTACATAGCGGTCTTAATACTTTCATCAAGGCGCTTCTGCGCGTCGGTCTTATCATCAATCTTTAAGCGATCGATAACAATTTCGATATCGTGCATTTTATACCGATCCAGTTTCAATCCTTTAACCAGATCACGAACTTCCCCATCAATGCGAGCTTTGAGAAATCCTTGTTTAGCTATCTGCTCAAATAATTCACGATAATGGCCTTTTCGGGATTTTACAACTGGAGCCAGTACACTTACCTTTTGGCCCTGGAAGTCTTTTAAAATGAGGTTTTTTATCTGGTTATCGGTATAACTAACCATTTGCTCACCGGTCTCATAACTATAAGCATCGCCGGCACGGGCGAAAAGAAGTCGCAGGAAATCATATATTTCGGTAATCGTGCCAACGGTACTCCGCGGATTTTTACTGGTTGTTTTTTGCTCTATGGCAATCACCGGGGAGAGTCCTTCAATTTTATCCACATCGGGCCGTTCCAGGCCACCTAGAAACTGCCGGGCATAAGCAGAAAAGGTTTCAATATACCGTCGCTGGCCTTCGGCATATATAGTATCAAAAGCCAGGGAAGATTTTCCGGAACCCGAAAGACCTGTAATGACTACCAGTTTTTCCCTGGGAATATCAACATCTATATTTTTGAGATTATGGACGCGAGCCCCTAAAACTTCTATATATTCTTCGCTTTTTGCCATATTTTTTATCAAGGGGGCAAAGGTACTTAAAGTGTTGCTAACTAAAAAGAAAGGATGTTTCTACTAGTGTTAATTATGGTTTAAAATTTTAAGCTATTAGCTGGATCCAAAAGTCATAGCAAATTAGTTATTTTTCTAATCAGTATTTATTAACAGGATTGGAGTCCCTGGTAACAAGACTTTAATTAATACCTCTCTATTTACATAAGTTTATACACGGGCAATTTTGAGAATTGATTTTCCTAAGTTTGGGCCTTTGATAGCAATCCCTGTTTAGCAACATCCTTAATATATTAGATATTTTTTCCGTCTAAGGTCCAAAAGACTCAGATAAAAGGCATTATCAGAAAGGCAAAGATTGAAATTTTATCGCTCTGGTTCCTGTGAGGATTAGCCTTTGCTTAAGATGAAAGTTATCTTATGGCTTTTTTATAATTTCTCCTGATATGATTTTAAACCATATTAATGTAAGATCGATAGTAGGAATTTCCGATGAGGCCATGCCTTATCTGCAATGCGTTATGTTTTATACTATAAATCAAATGCATTATTATTAATTGCATTTTAGATTCCACTAGAAGTTCAATTAATTCACAATTATAAATGTACCCTTGATGAATTTTTTACCATCTGAAAAATATAGCCATCGTCGGCTTTATAATCACTTTCATCCTAGTTGTATTTGATTGATTGTCAGTATAATATTACTATATTTTTTTGTAAGAATTAAGGTTAATCCCCTATATTTGAAATACCAAATCTTCATGCTTACAAGTTTCCACCCCCCGGAGAATGAAAACCTAATTATAGTTTGTTTTTTGCCCCCATTCAGTTTTGCCCCCATTATATAATGCTTACTAAGGGATATAATTAAAGCACCGGTCCTTACGCCCAATGTTTTTGATCTATCCCCTCAATGGCGAGTGGACTTACTCCACGTTTTTAACTAACTGCTAAACAGCCGCAAAATTGTTGTAGTATGATAACGGAGAAAAAGCAATTATTGCTTATTACCAGCAAACAAAGTATGGTAGATTGTATCCAGGAGGGCCTGAGTATGCAATTTGAAGTAACCCATTCGAATTCTTTGCACACGGGTTTTAACATTGCGCTTAACCTATTGCCCGATGTAATTCTATTAGATTATTCTTCTTTTAGATCAGGTAAGAATTTTAAGAATATCGCCAATTTTAAATCTAATCATTTTCTTACCAAGGCCTGGCTTGTGGTATACGCCGAGGCCCGTTTTCAGACTGAAGCCGAAAGCAGATTCAGAAAAGTCGTAGATGAATTTATATACTCGCCCAGTATGGAATCCCTATGTGGAAAAATCATAAAAATGGTTTATTCTAATCGTTCTCTTTCCAATTTTTGGAAAGATGCTTTTATGGGGATGTTCAATCTTATGTCAAAACCGGTTTTATTGTTAGATCAGAATGAAATTGTAGCTATGAATGATGCTTTTAAACAAAGTTTTAGGCTAACAAAAAGTGATGGTCTAAAATTGACTGATTTTATAAAATGTGAGAATGTACAAAAGGTTAAAGATAGCTTACGGAATTTTGCCAGGGGGAAACATACAAAAGCCGCTACGAAAACTTCCTTAATGCTTAGAGACGATAAAGTGAGGAATGCACGCATTACATTTTCTAAGCTAAGTAGAAATTTTGGACACCAGTTTGTCATGTTTATAGACTTTATGGAAGAAAAAGATGTAATTACTAATGGAATTGGAACTTCTTCAGAAGATGTAGAGGAGTGTTTTAAACAAAATAGCCATCTTACAGATTTTAAATTCACCAACAGAGAGAAGGAGATTATTGAATTACTAATAAAAGGATATAAGACTAAAGATATCTCTGAAGCTTTATTTATTTCTCCCAAGACAATAGAAAAACACCGCTCCAATATTATTAAGCGTACCAACTCTGATACTATTCTGGAAAGTATCATCTATGCCATAAGTCATGACCTTATAGATTATCAAAAAGTATAAGAAAACAATTTCAGGTTGAATATGGGAGAAAACCCCCATAGCTTTCTAGGAAAGAATTAACCTACATTTATACTAGAATTTCAATCGAAAAGTAGTCACCCCACTTCTCTACTTTTTTTAGCCCCCCAGCTTATTAAAACTGAATACAATTGTTCTTTGTTTAAAGACTGTGTATATATTTTATTAACCATTCTTAAATATTTTTTAACCAAAACTTTTACGTTATGAAAAACTTTAAAAATTACTTTACAGGTATCGCAATAGTAGCGATGCTTTTTGCCTCCTGTAGCAAGGATGAAACCGACACTGATCCCCAGGTGGGTGACGAAATGGCAACCATTTCGTTAGGAGCGGTTTTAAATGATTTTATCAGAAACCAGACGGCTTTAAAGCAAAGTATTCCTGTGTGTTCTGATGATGCGCCAATGTACGCGAGAGTAGTACTTACCCATGAATTAGGAGAAGAAGATGTGGTGGTGCCAATCAAATTTGATGGGACTACTTATTTTACCGATTATGATGAGGAACTAGCCATTCCAATTCCAGCGGATCAAACAACCACCGCAGTAAGCCTAACCGATTTCTGGGTTTATGCTGAGGAGCCGGATGATATGAGTATTCCTATTTGGGTGGCTCCAAAGGAAGGCAGTGAATATGAGAACTTTGTTAACGATGCCTTACCAGTAAATTTTGATTTACGTGCTGGATCTAAAAAGTATGTAGATGTGGAAGTATTGTGTTTTGATGACCGTGAGGTAAATCTTTATGGTTACCAATTCTTTGATCTTGTTCCCGTACCACTTATGAAATTCTGTTTGTTCGGAAACTTCTGTCCTTCTGAAGATGGTAGACATTATGTTGCAGGCTATACAGTAACTGTATGGAAAGGTTCCGAAGCATCCGGAGAACCACTTTATACCGAGGTATCAAATGATGTTTTAGAAGATGAGGGTACCGGCGACTACTATGCTGATCCATTATGTTTCTGGTTACCAGATACTGAAGGTACAGATACTTATTTCTTTGAAATCACCTTAAATAATACCGACGAGTATACCTCAGACGATGCAGGTGAGGTAATTCTTTCCGGACCAATCACTGATGATGAAATTAAATTGTTCTACAATGATGATGAGGCCGAAACAATGGAGTACTATCACTTTAATTACGGATGTGGAGATGATAACCCTCCACCATTTGATGATCCTAAAACTGAGGCTAAACGTTACAAAGCCTGTTTAAAGAACTTAGGGGATTCTAACGCCGTTGGATTTGCATACCTGAAGTTGGAAGGTAATAAGTTAACTGCTACAACTGCAGCTACCGAACTTACTCCTGGAGATATTCCACAGCACATTCATCAAAATGCTACTTGTGCAGATTTTGGACCAGTTTTTTGGCCCCTTGATTATGCTGGAGGTGTTTGGGAAGAAGCAGATGGGGAAGGAAACTTTTTCTACACAAGAACCTTTACTCTGACTGCTGCTCAGGTAAGCGCAGCTAACCTAGCCAATAGGACTGCTGTACTTCATGAATCAGATATGACACCACTTGCCTGTGGTGAGTTTGACCAGTATTAGAAATTTAAAGGGTGTCCCAGAATGGGGCACCTTTTTAATTCACTTTAAAACATAGAAATGATGAAAAAATTAAAATTAATGTTAGCCACATTCGTGGCTGCGGGGATGCTATTTACATCCTGTAGTAAAGATGAGCCCAGCGAACCCTCTGTTAATGAGGAGGTAGCGAGCATTTCTATAGGTGCTCTTCTAAATGACCTTGTCAATGATAACAGGCAGGCCATTTCAGAGGAAATCCCAGAATGTTCTGATGGTACCCCTATGTATGCATGGGTAGTATTGACCCACGAAATGGGAACTGAGGATGTCGTAGTACCCATTCTTTTTGATGGGACTACTTATTTCACTGATTACGATGATGATTTAGAAATTCCAATTCCCGCTGACCAAACAACCACTGCAGTAAGCCTGACTAAATTTATGGTATATGCAGAAGAACCGGGAGAAGGTATTTCACCTATTTGGGTAGCTCCTACTGATGAAGGAGAGTATAAGAACTTTGTAAATGATGCCTTACCAATTGATTTTGACTTAAGGGCTGGTTCGAAAAAATACCTTGATGTAGAAGTCTTATGTTTTGATGATCGGGATGTAAATCTTTACGGTTATCAGTTCTTTGATCTTATTCCTATTGAGCTGTATGAGTTCTGTGTATTTGCCAACTATTGTCTAGATTCGGGAAGACACTATACCGCCAATTATACTTTAGACATTGATTACCTAAGGGGTGACCAGGTGATAAATCTATACTCAGATAAGTCGCCTGTTACTGGAAATACAGCGGATGATAATACAGGAGATTGGTATGCCGATCCATTATGTTTGGCTATACCCGCTCCTATGTATGATGAGGCTGATACTGATGATTACTTACGCGTTACCGTTACTTTAGCAGATTGGGATGACAATTACGGAACTCCCGGAGCAGAACAGCCTAAGATTATTTACTTGAGCTGGAACGATATTCAGGCCTATTTTGGTGATAATCAAACCATAGATTATGAACATATCTTTTTCAATTGTGGGGATGATCCAACACAAGACTGTCCAGTAACCCCTGAAGATACTGATGGAGATTGCATACCTAATGAAGAGGATATATGTCCTGGTTATGATGATTCCGATGATATGGATGAGGACGGGGTTCCAGATGGATGTGATACCTGTCCAGAAGATGCAGGAGATCCTTTAGATGGAGGATGTCCAATTCAAGATTGTACTGGTGATGCTGATAGTGATGGATTAAATGACTGTATTGATGAATGTCCTTACCAGGCTGGTCCAGAATCCAATGATGGATGTCCTGAACCCGGAGGTGACACTTGTGAAACCGCCTATATGGAAGGTGATACACCACTTAATACCTTAGCAAATGCAAATCGCTGGGGCTGGGCTGAACATTATCAGACTAGCGTAGAAGGTTCTAGTGAAACTTTTGATATTTGGGCAGGAGCAGGTCAAAACGACACCTCTAAAGGCGAACATATTGGTACTGCTGAAATCACTGTAGCCGGAGATGATATTTCTCTAGTAATAACACTTGACCCTGGTAAGAGTTTAGATGACCTTCATATTAATTTAAGTGAAGCTGCGCCATCAGGTAATGCTGTTTTTGCACCTGGTCAATATAACCTGAATGATGAGGTTAGCCAAGGCACCTTGACTTACACTTGGGAAAGAACCTATAGTGAGGATTTCTACATTATTATTCATGCAGTAGCGTGTTACTAAAATGATAAAAACTATCAGGAGCCTTATGCTCCTGATAGTTTCTTATGAACCATTCTAAATATTTAATCCAAAAAACTTTAATTATGAGACTTTTAAAAAAATATCTGGCTTTAATTGCCGTTCTTTCACTCTTTATGACTTCATGTACTAAGGAAGAAGAAGGTGCTGTAATTAACAATGAAGATTCAGAGGATTTTGCTGAGTTAAGTCTGGGAGCGAGCCTTAATGAATTTGTAAACCGGGCAGCTGTTAAGCAAAGCATGGCCATCTGTTCATCTGAAGCACCGGCCTATGCTCATATAGAATTAACACATAACTCAGGCACTGACCTGGAAGGTGTTATTAATATAAATGTTCCAATTTTAAGCGAAGACGGAAACTTTTTCACCGATTATGATGAAGGTTTAAAAATTCCAGTTGCTAACGATGATGACCAAAGTGCTACTGTTTCCATTACTACCTTTTTAGTGTATGACGGAGACCCAGAGGATGAAGGATCAACCTTAATTTGGGCAGCACCTGCAACAACAAGTGAATATGGAAATTTTGTTAATCAGGGGCTTCCTTACAATTTTACCATAAGAGCGGGTTCTAAAAAATATGTGGATATAGAAGTACTATGTTTTGACGATCGTGAGGTAAATTTATATGGATATCAATTTTTTGACCTTGTTCCGGAAGTATTGCACGAGGTATGTATTTTTGCAAATTACTGTGATGAAGATGGTAGGCATTTTACTGCCAATTATGATATAAGAGTTGTATATACCGGAGGAAGTGAGGATAAGGTGTTATATGAGACTATGGCTCTTCCAGATGATCATTACGGTTTTGATGATGATGCAGATATTTATTATGCGGACCCGTTCTGCTTTGCCATACCTGCACCAATGCATAATGAGACCAGCACAACAAATTACATTCAAATAATTGCAACTTTATCCAATTGGGAAGGAAATTATCCAAACCCAGCCGATAAGGAAATTATACGCAACCTGTCCTGGGAAGATATTACCGATAAAGTTCGTGAAGATGGAACTCTAGATTATTTCCATTTATTCTTTAATTGTGCCAGTGGCGATCCGGGAAATGGAAATGGAGAATGTGATCCTCAAAACCCTGCTGATGACTGTGATAATGATGGTGTATTAAATGGAGTAGATCAATGCCCAGGATTTGATGATAGTTTAGATCTGGACGAAGATGGGACTCCAGATGGTTGTGATACTGATATCGATGGAGATGACATCCTTAATGACAATGAAAATGAAGGTTGTGTAAGAAATCCAGATCCTACTTGTGGAGAACAGGTGGCTGAATGTCCTGCTATACCATCATCTGGGGATTGTGAAAGAGTCTATATTGCCGGTACTGATGTAAATGACCTTAATGAATGGGTAGAAATATCAAACTCGCAACCTATACCGATTTTTATAAGTGATAATCCTACTGTAGCTCTTGGCCTGATCTCTTTTGATGTTAACGGGGATGTCTTGTTGATTAATTCAAACACCGAATTTTATCTGAGAGATTATAGGTTGGAAATTGCAGATGAACTTGGTGGGGAGACCACCTGTGTTTATGAATATGGTCTGACAGCTCCTGATAATATCGATGCTGTTGATATTGACGAGGCTATAGGAACAGATTTTTCAGGAAGTGTATTTGTACGTTTTTCAGCAAACGTTTGTTCAAGGTCCACAGGATCTTAATTAAAGGCAAACCCAGTAATTTTATAACCGGGGGGTGACTAATTCACTGGGTTTTTGTAATCCTCAATCTTGAAGGTTACAAAGTAGGCTGTGCGAATTTATTTCGCACAGCTTTTTTTTGTTAAAACATTTAACAAATTAAGAATAAGATATTATGTTGGTCCCTAGTTTCTGAAATTTTGCATATTGTTTTAATCCAAAAATTTTCGAAGACAGCTGAAAATACAGGCTTTAAGAACTTAAATATTTTTTGATTGTTTTAATTTTAAAATCCCCCAATTCGTTTTAAAATTAATTTTCTTTCATCCTTGTAGGAATCTGACTATTAAAATTTTAGGATATTAAATTCCATTTTTTTTGGAATGACCTTTGCAAACTCCAGAATTAAAAATTATAATAATTTAACTTAAAAAGTAAAACCCTACTTATGCGAAAAAGTAAATTTTTGTTACTACCTGTTCTAGCGATTCTGGCATGTAGTAAAGATCCAATTTCAGAGAATGAAAATGCAGAAACGCAACTCAACCCAGAAGAAATTTTAAATCAAAAATCAGAAATGGCATTTCCAGACAAGCTGGGCCCCGTTTCACAAGTTTATTACGCTGGTCAAAAAATGCCTGTAGAAGAACATAATGGAGATTATGTGTATCAGGGAGATATAATGATTCCTGTAAATAAAACCAGCAAGTCCCCTCAATCTATTATTTATAAAAATAAAGCGGCTATTCCCCAGAACAAAAGTACCGGCCGTACTTCAGGAATGTGGCCGGATAATACCGTTTATTTTGCTATTAACTCCACGCTAGCTGATAAAGACAGGGTGTATGACGCGATTCAACACTGGGAGAATAATACTCCCCTGAAATTTGTTGAAAGGTCAGGAGAGTCCAATTATATTTATTTTACCCCTGGGTCTGGTTGTTCCTCCTATGTAGGGATGATTGGAGGAAGACAGAACATCACATTATCAGAATATTGTAGTACTGGAAATACCATTCACGAAATAGGTCACGCAGTAGGCCTGTGGCATGAGCAGAGTAGGGTAGATCGTAGTAATTATATCACTATTAATTTCGATAATATCCGAAGTGGCACCGAGCATAATTTTCATACCTATGAAACCAGTGGCTTTGATGGTAATGAATTTACCAGCAGTTTAGATTTTGGATCAATTATGATGTATGGTCCTTATTCCTTTTCTGCAAATGGTGAACCTACAATAACAAGAACTAATGGAAGTACTTACCAGGTTCAACGTTCGGCACTTTCATCAGGGGATATCGCAGGGGTTAAAGCGATGTATCCTGAAGAGGGGGCCAAACCTACCTATATTAACGGAGAATACTACACTTTGAATGGACTGACGGTTCTTAGAAATTATGATAGATGGTATTATAATTCGAAATGGGGCTGGAAAGAAGTGGAGATCAAATATGGTTATTGGTTTTTTGTATAATTATCGACTTCATTCACGATTCAACCCGGGCATTCTGTCCGGGTTTTTTTATGTGGAAAATGAGAATACTGTTTTCTACAGTGTGTAGAAATTATTCACAGGTGACAAGAAAACTGAAAAACGAATACATAGTATCAGGGATTATTTTTTTGATTTTCTCAACTTTAACTTTTCTCTATTAAAGCTTCATCTCTTAATTTGTCAGACCATAGTATTACTTATATGCCTATGAGGGATGTTTTCGAGTTTTCCATAATCCAATTTGGATTGTGAATTCTTTTGGTACCAACGCGACAATAAAATTAAAGATCATATCGCCAATATCGGAAGTTTGGCTGCACATTGACTGTTTTAAAAATAGGTATCTAATCCTAGTTTAAAACATTTCTAATTTCATATAAGTAACCTGGATATAGAATAAAAATTCCATTCCAGGCATTTTTATTTAATTTAGAATCTGAATAGTTAATCGACTATGCTTGCGCTTTATCTATATTTCCTAAGGCCTCTGATAGAATAAAAGGAAAGTGTCTTTAGTTATGCTAATTTTATACATTAATTTGTAGGAATCGGACTAATAATGATTTTTCATCAAATTGGTAAATCTTACGGGAATACCCCTATAAGAGCATCCCCTTCCTCACTCTAAATTAGTATTATGATTTGAGAGCAACTCCTACCAGCTTGAAAATTCCCTACGATCTTTCCCCTACATTTTTCTAACTAGAATATTTCTGATGCAATTCAGAAGCTTAACTTAATATTATATTAAGATGAAAAATTTTGTACGCAGTAGTTTTATTGTTTTTCTAGCCTTATTTTTAATTATTTCCTGTTCAAAAGAAGAAGTAGGTAAAGAAACCGAAGCCAGTACCGATGTAGGTAAATTATCATTTGGAAGTGTTCTTAGTGATTTGGCTAACCGAAATCAACTAACGAAGCAAAGTATTTTGGACCCTTATGACATTCCTGAATGTTCAGAGGAAAATCCGTTATACGTTAGAGTAGCCATTAAAGTAAAGGAGGGAGAGACCTGGATCTGGTATCGGGATTCTAACCTCAATAAAATTGAAATAGAAGTTAATCCAAACGGAACCGATCTGGATAGTGACGGAAATCTAGATGCCTGGTTCACCCAGGAGTCTGCAGACCTTGAACTTGAAGAGGGACAATACAGGATAGAATACTTTGCTGTCGCTACTGCACCCGGAAATAACCAGGAAGATATCATTTATATGGCACCCCGGGTTCCCGAGGGGGATTTGGACTATAGTCAAAGTATTCAGTATCATAATTTTGTGGATAACCCGCTTCCAATTGAGGTTAAAATTCGTCCAGGGGTAAAATATTATCAGCCCATTGAGGTCCTTTGTTATGAGGAGCATTATGCTTTCGCTTTCGGATATTTATTCTTCGATTTTAATTCCACCAATCTAATTTATCTCTGCACCTATGGGAATGTTTGCGATGAAAATCAAAAGCATCTGCCTGCTCAATTTAAAATCAAAGTATGGAAAGAATCAGACCAGGGGGATTTGTTAGTAGTAGCACAGAATGAAAGAAAATCTTTTAGTGATGTTAACGGTACTCATTATTATGCCGATGCTCTTTGTTTTCCACTTCCCGAATTGGAAGAAGGGGAAGAATTTTATGCAAAAATATGGCTGGTTGAAAATGATATCGAAACTTTGATCAGGGAGGGAAGTTTTAATGCTACCGCTTTGTCAGAAATATACAAGCAAGAACAAGAACATTATTATTATCACTTCAGAGAAGCTTGTTGTGAGACTACGGATCAGTACCAATTATTAAATGATGTAACCTCCAACGAAGGAATTTGTGAAGAAGAACCTCAGGATCCCCCATGTGTGGTTTGTGACAATGACCAGGGCGGTAAAATAAAACAGTTAACGGTAAAATATTTAGGGACTTCTGCAGCAAGCTTGATTGTAGTGCATAATGGACCGGAAGCTCCCTACGAGATATTTAATGGCGAAGTAAGTCCAGGTCAGGAGATACTTTTGCCAGGGGAGGCCGTAAACGGTGGACATCCTATCCCTTCAGTGTGGACGGAACTGGAGTTTACAATTGCAGAAACAACTCATAATCTCCATACCAGTTGTTCAGTACCCTTATTTCCGGGCCAAATCTTTGGCGAAGGACTTTATGAAGTGATCTCAGCAAAAAATGTAAATGACGAAAATATATGCACACCTGAATAATAAACATATTAAACCCATAAGCCTGTCATTGGGTGGTTCTTTTACAGGCTTATAAATCAACCTTTTATTAATTAATTAATCTAAATTTTTTATTATGAAAAACTTTAAAGTTTATTTGGCTTATGTCGCTCTATTAGCGATGGTAATGACTTCCTGTAGTAAGGAAGACAACCCAGACAGTCCTGACGGACCGGCTGGCGATGAGATGGGGGCAATTGGTTTCACAGCTCTACTTGAGGATTTTAATCGAGAAATGTTAACTAAGCAATCAGTCACACCTGGTACCGGCAACAATGGTTTACCCGAATGTCCAGAGGAAGGTGAAGCAGAAGTTTTTGTACGTGTTCAATTATTGGAAGGCGCTACGGGGAATGTAGTTTATGAAAAAGATGGGAAATCCCATTTTGATGTACCTGTAATTCCACAAGATGATGGATCCTGGTTAACTGGAGAAGGAGCAAATGATGAATTAGAATTACCACAAGGGGTTTATAGAATCAATTACTTTGGTGTTTATGCATCTGGAGGTGATGACAGTGAACTAACCGACGATACCCTTTTATATTTAGCTCCTAGTGAAAGCGGAGAATACGGGCCTGCTGAGTATCAAAATTTTGTAAATGATGCTTTACCAAGTGATGCTTTCTCCGTAAATAACGGACAAAAGAAGTATGTAGATGTACAAGTGCTTTGTTATGATGAACATTATGTGAATAAATACGGATACCTATTCTTTGATTTTGAAGAGGTAGACATCCTTTATCTATGTTTATTTGGAAACGAATGCGATGAAGACGGACGTCATACACCTGCAATATTTGAATTCGAGGTATGGAATTATAGCGGAAATTCACTGGATCCAAAAGGTTCACCATTATTTGTAGCTGGAAATGAATTATTGGAAGGTAGCGATGAATATGGTACTTATGAATATGCAGAACCAGTTTGTGTACAATTACCTGATGATCCAAATGAAATAGATGTTTATTATGGAGAAGTTTGGTTGTTAGATGATCAAGGTAACCGTGAGAAATTAATAAGAGTTGGTGAATTCGATGAGGACGATGTTTGGGATTTAAATTACTCAGTAGATGGCAATGGTGATTCAACCAGCAATTACTACCATTTCAGAGAAGGAGCTTGTTCTAATCAAGATGATTCAGAACCATGTTTGTTTTCTGCACCAGTAAAATACGCGAACCACTTTGATGGGTCGTATCCAATGGCCTTCAAAGCCTGGGATGGAACTGATTATACTTTAGCCGCTCCGATAGTGAGTAATTCTTTATGGCCAGAAGGACTTTACGCACCGACAACTAATCCTAACTTGGTACATGACAACTGGATTAATGAAACATTCCATGGGAATATGTTAGCATTTAACGGTGATCCCGATTCCGATCAGGCTGCTTATCTTGCTACCACGATGGAAGATGTATGTCCTGGAGCAGACTATTTTGTTTCATTCAATTTAAGAAACATTTTAGCAGTAACCCCAGGAGGTGAAAATGACGTAAGATTAGTAGTACGTACTGGCGGTGAGTCTGGTGATATAATTGTAGATGGAAGTAGTAATCCACAAATTATTTCAGCAGACGAATCTGAAGGATGGTTAAAAGTTGGTTTAAGACTTAAAGCCGATAGCAATGGAGTTCTAGATTTCCGTTTGGAAAATGACCAGACCGAAAGAAGTGGGAATGATTTTGCTATTGATGATATGAAAATATCAAATGATCCAACAATAGTAAGTGGGGCTGATGTAATGGTAATTGAATAAACCATATCACCCTTTATTAAAAGGAGGCTGTCTGAAAAGGCAGCCTTTTTTGTTGGATTTTTTTGAGGTTTTTGTTATTTTCATGTAATGAAAGCTAAAGTTGTATTTAAGACCTATAACCAGTCGCAGTTAAGTCTTTTACCTCCCAGTTATGATGATTTGGTACCTT
>NZ_SNWE01000010.1 GCF_004362395.1 Salegentibacter sp. 24 | reverse complement strand
TATTTCGCATTGAAATAAGTAGTTGCGCCATCAAAATATCCGGATTGAATCATTACATCTAAATTGGGGTTTTGCGCCATGGCCTGGCGTAGGTTTTCACCGGTATCGTTCCCACTTCGATCCCAGGGGTGTACCGGGCCAAACATATAATATTTCAGGTCTGTCTCGAAATTAAGGTCCTGTCTTAAATAGTGGTTTATAGCTGGGGTAAAAGAATGTAACCAGGAAGTGAGTTCGGCATTATAATCGGGGGAATCACCAGCTTCCTTCTCGTCAATTCCAAGATATCTAGAATCAAGTCTGCCTATGGTAAGCCCGTCTTTTCTTTTTAATTCTTTCCAAAAATAAGGGTAGGTTACATCAAGATTATTTTGAAGGATTACCTCTTTAGAAAGCCCAGAATAATAGGCCATTTTTTCGGCTGCTGCTTCTCTTTTGGTGCTTTTGGTAAACCCACCCTTTATGAGCACTGGCATCAATTCATTAACTGTATAGTTTTCTACTTCTTCCAGTAGATCCTCTAGTTCCCTGTTTTGAAGCTCTGCAGGCAAAGCATTATGGTACCAGGCGGCTGCTGCAAAATAAGGTAACCTGTTGGCAATACCAACCGGGCCGTCTCTTTCAATGCCTAATTCGGTAGGAGATACCAGAATAACCCCGTTTAAATACATCCACTGGCTGTTCTGCAGTTCTAATGCCAGACCGGAGACCCGTGTAGTACCATAGCTTTCACCAATAAGGTATTTTGGAGATAACCAGCGCTTATTTCTGCTCATAAATGTATTTAACCATTCCGCCAAATACCTTATATCAGCGGCTACACCAAAGAACTTTTCCTTTTCTACTTTTCCGTCCTTCCCGGGAATAGGACGGGAAAAGCCTGTGTTAACAGGATTTACATATACGATATCGGCAATATCCAAGATGGAATGTGGGTTTTTTTTAACTCCATAGGGTTGAATGGGGAAACCTTCATCATCAATTTTTAAAATTCGTGGGCCGGTATAGGCGATATGCATCCAAACCGAGGCTGAACCAGGGCCGCCATTAAACGAAATTACCAGGGGACGATTTTCGGTATTCTCAATGTCACTTCTTTTATAATAGGTGTAGAACAAACTAGCAGTAGGTGTACCATCATCATTCCAAATCGGTTGCATTCCCGTGGTTGCGGTGTAAGCTATATTTTCTGAATTGATGGTGACCGAATGACTTGTTGTTACCGTAGTATCTATGGGGATTTCAATTCCCTGGCCGGTAGCAAAGGCGATAAAAAGAATCAGAAATAGCGGGGTAAAAATTTTTTTCATGTGCATCTAATTTTTTAGAACTGAAAAATACACTGAAATGTACAGATCCCCAAACCGCTTAATCTTTATTATTTAGATTATCGTCCCTGAAAATAATGATATAGCTAAGAATAATTCCGCCAATAGCAGCTAATAAGAAAAACACCATGGCAAGACCGGGATATCCCAGAATCATAAAATCCGAAGGGACCTGCATGAGCATTGCTGCACCAATGATCATAGCGGCGATAATTAAACCCAGGGTAATACGGTTGGCAACTTTTTGAAAGCCATCAGTGACCCGCTTTTCGTCGATGGCGTCAATCTTTATTTTGAACTCGTTCTCTGAAAGGTTTTTTGAAATAGTGTTGAGTCTATCGGGTAAATATTCCAGAAATTTCTTTGATGCCAGGAGGGAGGAGAAAAAGTTCTCTGGCTTTAATTCTTCATACATCTTATCGCGCATTATTTTATGAGAATGACGTTTTATGGCCTCTCTAAGGTCGAAATCGGGATCTAAAACCGCAATAATTTGATCCATGTTCAAAAGTATTTTTCCAAGGATATTCACCTCTACAGGAAGATGAATTCCACTTTCCCCGGCCAGCCGGTTTAGTTGTATAAGAAGCCGACCGGTTTGCATATCTCTTGCAGGACTATGTTCGCTATCCATGATAATATCACTGATCGATTTTTTAAAAAACTTTAAATCAGCTTCTTTGGGAATCTCACTCATGCTTAATAAAACCCTGGCAGTTTCTTCACCGTTATTATTACTAATGGCCAGTAAGAGCTCTAAAATATATCGTTTTATTGCAGGGCTGAACCGTGCGACCATTCCCAGGTCTATAAGTGCAATTTTGTCGTCTTTTGTAAACTGAATATTTCCCGGATGCGGATCCGCATGTACAAAACCGTCCGTAATAACCTGTTTCAAGTAGGCATTTACCAGCTGGTCCACTAAAGGAGAATAATCTACTTCGATTTGTTTAAGGGGAGAGATGGAAGTAATTTTTCGGCCTTCAATAAACTCCATAGTAAGTACCTTGGAAGAAGAATAATCCTGAATAGGTTGCGGTACAATTAAACTTTTGAATTCCTTTAAATTCTTACCCAGGGTGATTAGATTCTGTGCTTCCCTGTAATAATCCAATTCTTGTAATAAAATCCGCCTTAATTCAGCTAAAACATCATCAAAGGCATATTTCTTCGCTGTTGAGCTATGTTTAATCGCAAGTTCGGCTAATTCTTTTAGGGTATCTAAATCCGAAAGGAATTGTTTCTTTATTCCCGGTCTCTGGACTTTAACTGCGACTGGCTTACCAGAGCGTAAAGTAGCTTTATGAACCTGGCCAATGGAAGCACTTGCCAGAGGCTCTTTGTCAAAGCTATCAAAAGCTTTAGAAATCCTTGTTCCTATTTCTTCCTCCACAATCCGGTGTACATCCTGGTAAGGAATTGCCGGGACATCATCCTGTAATGTAGCCAGGGCCTTTAAATAAGCATCGGGTAAAAGGTCTGGCCGGGTTGAAAGCAGTTGGCCCATTTTTATATAGGTAGGCCCCATGTTTTTTAAGTCTTCTACTAGTTCCTGGGGTGTTTGATCGTAAGTATGCTGGGAATTATCTTTATCTGATGTTTCGTCCATTGCCTGTGAAGCGGTATTGACAAATAGATCGCTGTTCCAGTATTTGAGCATAAAGCCTATAAATTTCTGGTAACGCAGAAGATGGTCGGGAAGTACAGACATAAGCTTTTTGGTTGTTAGATTGTTTAGTTTTTAAAGATATCTAATAATAATTATAACACCAATAGGACTATACTAGCACAGCTATTTTTTGGTATTATTTAAGAACACTTTTGAATGTTTTATAAAAATCAGGTTTTATAAAGACTAATTTTCTAATTTCAGGTTTTATTTCAAACAACTCTTATACAATTTTTTAGTGGGCATCAATAGTAAATTTAAAAACCTTGGACAAAGGATGGACCAGTCCGCCGCAGGGAAACCCATATTTTCCAGGCTGAATAAGGATATCCCTGCCAGTATGGTGGTTTTTCTTGTGGCCTTACCCTTGTGCCTTGGGATTGCCCTGGCCAGTGGCGCTCCTTTGGTTGCCGGGTTAATATCCGGAATTATTGGAGGGATTGTTATAGGAAATGTTAGTCATTCTTCAGTCAGTGTTAGTGGGCCCGCTGCAAGTTTAACCGCAGTGGTTGCGGCATCTATTGCCTCGCTTGGGAGTTTTGATATTTTTTTGATGGCCGTGGTCCTTGGAGGAATATTTCAGTTTCTCCTGGGAATTTTAAAAGCAGGGCTAATTGCCGATTATATGCCTTCCAATATTATTAAAGGCTTATTGGCGGCAATTGGTATAATCTTGATTATAGCTCAATTACCCTATGCTGTTGGATTTGTTGAGGATGCTGGGGCTTATTTTGGAGCCAGGGATAATATTTTTGAGCAGGCCTTTGCCATGTTGAGAGGCTTTTTTTACTCTTTGCATCCCGGTGCGCTTGTCTTATCTTTAATCTCACTAGCCATAATTATCTTTTGGGAACGAAGTCCCCTGAAAAATTTTAAACTTTTACCCCCCTCATTAATTGTTGTTATTCTTGGAGTACTTTTAAACTTACTTTTTAAGTACGCAATCCCCGTACTTTATTTGAATGAAAATTATTTAGTGAATATTCCGAAAATTGAGAAGGTAAGTGAACTAATTACCTTTCCTGACTTTTCGGCCATAACAAATCCTGAAGTTTGGGGGGTCGCCATTACCATTACCTTAATTGCCTCTCTAGCCAGTTTACTGGCCATTGAAGCTGCTGACGAAATAGATCCGCATAAACGAAAAACTCCACCAAACAGAGAGTTAGTAGCCCAGGGGGTGGGCAATACCTTAGCCGGTCTGGTCGGTGGGATCCCTCTGACTTCCGTTATTGTGAGAAGCTCAGTTAATATTAACGCGGGGGCAGAAACAAAGCTTTCAACAATTCTTCACGGAATTTTTCTTCTGTTAAGTGTTCTTTTCTTAAGTACTGTTTTAAATCTTATCCCGCTTTCAAGTCTTGCGGTAATTCTGTTGGTTGTGGGTTACAGACTGGCTTCCTGGGAGGTAATTAGAGCGATGTACAAAAAAGGTTGGAACCAGTTTATACCATTTGTTGTAACGGTAATAGCAATTATTTTTACCGATTTGCTTATCGGTATATTCATCGGGTCGCTGATCAGTATTTTCTTTTTGCTCCGCAGTAATTATCACAATGCTTTTTTTATTGAAAACACTAAAATTTTTAGAGGAGAAACCATAAGGTTAGAACTTTCTAACGAGGTTTCCTTTTTTAATAAGGCCTCTATTAAAAATAGTCTTTGGAATGTTCCCAAGAACTCAAATGTAATCATTGACGCAACATTTGCGAGTTATATAGATCATGATATCTTAGAGATTTTTGAAGATTTTAAAACCACATTCGCCAAAGAGAACAATGTTAACGTAAGCATCATTGGGCTTAAAGATAAATATTCCGAAGGAAAGGAATTGGATTTTGTACGTGAGGAGATAGAGGAATCTAAAGAAAAATCTACTCCGCAGGAGATTCTTGACTATTTAAAAGATGGAAATGCTCGTTATGTAGATGGAAAACTTGTTTCCAGAAGACTTCGAAATAAGGAGTTGATGGATTTTATTAATTCGCCGCCCCTGGCCACGGTGGTTAATTGCATTGATTTAAGGGAACCTTTAAATGTAATGATGAATACCGGGATTGGGGATTTAATTCCAATTAGGGCTGCTGGAAACCTGGTGGATAGCCATATTATTAAAAGTATTGAAATATCCTGTAAATTACAAAGGGCACGGTTTATATTGATTATGGGGAACTCTTCAAATAAAATTTATGCCCAGGCTTTAAAAGAATATTTGGAAAATGGATTTAAGAACCCTGACACCCTTATTCTGGAAGCTTTAAAAGCGAAACAAATCCCGGCAAAATTTGAAATAAAGAATTTATACATTTACGCAGATCTTCTTACCCGCTGGAGTCTCAAGGAATCTCAACGTCGAATTCTAAAACAAAGCCTTTACCTAAACGAGCGAATCACTGAGGGTAAAATAGGGATCGCCACCGCATTCTTTAATCGTGAAAACGGAAAAATAGAATTTTCTCAGCTTTATGATCCTTCTCTGGCTTAGAAGGAAAGCGCTTCATTTAACCTGTTGATATTTACTGGGTTTCCAAAAATATACAACAAATCACCTTGTTTAATCCTGGTATCAGGAAGGATTTCCGTAATGTACTGGGTATCTCTTTTAATAGCCAGCACCGTTACACGAAAGTTCTTACCTATGCCTGAGGTCTGAATGCTTTTACCCACGATATCTCGGTTATTTTGCTGTACGCTCAGGGTAACGATTTCACGGTTCGGAATATGCAGATGTTGAAGTGAGGGTTTATGAGGTCTGCCTTTCACCGAGGTTAACATTTCGTAATCTGAAGAACGTATACTGGCAGTAAAATCCATTATTTCATTATATGGTACCAGGTATTTTTTAAGTACCCGGTTAAAGATTTCTATGGACGTTTCAAATTCTTCTGGAATCACCTCATCTGCTCCCAGTTTAATATTTTCTTCAATCTCTCTAACATATCGGGTTCTTACTATTATAAATGCAGTTTTTGAATATAAACGCACATTACTAATGATTTTTTTAGTCGCCCCTGGATCTGAAATAGCAATAACGACAACACGTGCTTCCTGCACATGAAGGTGTTGTAAAATCAGGGAGTTGGTGGCATCTCCAAAAATAACCGGTTCATTATTATTTTTTGCCTTTCTAAAAGTAACAGGATCTGTATCAACAATAACATAAGGAATTTCAGCATTTCGTGCAGCTTTGGCAATATTCTCCCCATTAATTCCGTATCCGATAATAATGAGGTGATCTTCTAATTTTTTGGATTCGGTTTCCTCACTGGTTTTGCGTTTATTAAGACTTTCCAGTCGATGTCTTACCGATGATGGAACCCTGGCCTTTAAAATGGAATAAGTAATCTTCGGTGCTGCTGCGATAAGAAAGGGCGTAAGACCCATAGTTATGATTGATATTGCCAGGAAATATTGATAAATACTACTTGGAATAATGTTATTATCAAGGCCCACCCCGGATAAAAGTAAAGAAAATTCACCAACCTGAAATAAGCTAAACAAGCTTAAAAAAACTGTTCTTGGCGGATATTTAAGCAACAATACGGTACCTCCAACTACCAGCATTTTTAAAAATATCACCCCGAGGACAAGGCCCAGGATTACTAAAATATTTTGGATAAAAAATTCCAGATTTAGAAGTGTTCCAACCGAGATAAAAAAGAAACTGATAAATATCTCCCTAAAGGGCAAAACATTTACGGTTGCCTGGTGGCTGTATTCCGATTCCGAAATAATAAGTCCGGCAAAAAAAGCACCCAGTGCCAATGATAAACCTACCGAAGAGGTAAGCCAGGCAATGGCAAAGCAAAAAACTACTGTGGTTAAGATAAAGAGTTCCTTACTTTTTGTTTTTACAACCATACTGAAGATACGGGGTACAATATAACGGGCCAGTAAAAAGATCACTACACCAACACCAACAATTTTAAGAATCAGGATAAGTACCGTGGTTACAATATCACCACCTTTTCCAGCTAGAATAGGGGTGAGCAACATCATAGGAACTACAATAATATCCTGGAATATTAGAATTCCAAGGGCTACCCGGCCGTGGGGTGCGGTTATTTCACCCCGTTCCTGAATAAGCTTTAAAACGATTGCAGTACTACTTAAGGAGAACAAAAAGCCAAGGAATACCGCTGAGTTTAAAGGTATACCAAAGAAGTAAGCAATCAGTGTGGTAAAAAGAATCGTACCACCAACCTGAAGCCCGCCGCCAATAAGCACGGTATTTTTCATGGAAATAAGCTCTTTTATCGAAAGCTCAATTCCAATAACAAAAAGCAGGAAGATAATCCCAATTTCAGAAAGTAATTCTACTTCGTGGGAGGAACTAATAAGGTTAAAAGCGTGAGGGCCGGCAATTATTCCCGCAAGAAGAAAACCCAAAATGGAGGGCACCTTTATTTTTTGGAATAAAAGTATAATCAATATCGAGAGGCCCAGAATAATAACGATATCCTGTAATATAGGAATTTCCATAGTTGAATCTTCAAGTTGGTTAGGCGCCCTAATTTAGCGGATATACCCCAATTATGGAAATAAAAAGCGGCGGGAATTCCCGCCGCATAAAACACTTAAATTAAAATCTATTAACCTTTTAACCAAGCATTTCTAAGTTTAACTTCCTGGCTGCTCTCCGGCAGGTCCTTTTCAGTAATGGTTGTCTCTGTATCTGTTGGCTGGGCGGTAGTTGCCGTAAGTTCCAGTTCCTTATCTTCTCGCAATACTACGAAAGTTACTTCTTCCCCTTCCTTCCAGGACTCGGCTTTCATCACCAGGTTATATACATTCTGAATATTATATTGCTCTCCATTTACTGATTTTATGATATCCCCACCTTGAACACCCAGATTTTTTAAAAAGGAATTAAATTCAATATTTTCCCTGAAAAACAAGTCTTTAGTTGCTGGATCACCATCGATATAAGGAGTTTGTCCCTTGATAAAATATCCGGTATTGACTTCTTTCTCAGTTTGTTCAAGACCGACTTTTGCGAAAAACTCGTTGTAGGGAATTGGGGTGGATCCATTAACATATTTTTCCAGGAAAATCCGTATTTCAGGGTAAGTGAGTTGAACAATATCCTCAAATAATTCTTCATCCTTAAATGGTTTATCCATTCCGTATTTTTTGCTAAGTGCTTTCATAAGGTCAAGGATTCCCATTTTTCCATCGCTTAATTCTCTTAAGCGAATATCAAGGGCCATCCCAATTAAAGCTCCCTTTTGATATACATTATAATAACTGTCCTTATAAGGTTCTTCCAGGATATTTTTGCTCATTTTAGTAAATGGCATCGTATCGTCAAACTGTTGCGAAGTTTTAATCTTACCAGAAATCCTATCATAAAAATCCTGTTTCTCTATAAGTCCCTGGTCAATTTGAAACAGGTTTGCAAAGTATTCGGTTACACCTTCATACATCCATAGGTGCTGAGACATTTTAGGATCGTTGTAATCGAAGTAATGAACCTCCTCGGAATGAACATTTAAGGGAGTTAGTATATGAAAGAACTCATGAGAAACAACATCGGTCATGGTTTTCTGCAATTGTTCCGGCTGCATAGACTCGGGTAGTACAACCACGGTAGAGGTGTGGTGCTCTAAGGCTCCAAAACCACGGGCATCCTGTTTTTCGTTATCCGACAGATATAACAAAATGGCGTATTTACCGGTATTATCTATAGCTCCTAAAAAGCGTTTTTGCGCGCTAATCATCTTTTCAATCCCCGGTTGTATACTTTCTGAAGTATATTTTTCATTTGGTGAATACACGTTGATAAGTACTTCCATGCCTTCTACCATAAAGCTCGTGGTATCTGGTTGGGCATACATAATTGGATTGTCTATAACCTCAAAATACCGTCCTAAGGAATAGATATCTTCCTTAAATTCCATATTTTCTGAAGCGGCAACTGTTTTGCTTAATGCCGTACCGGGGATTAGACCCTGTGGTCTTTTGATTTCTAAACGATAAGGTTCCTCTTTTTCATTTTCAAAGTAGCCTACAAAACCATGTAGGTTAAGCATAAAGTTCTCGCCTGCCTCAATGTTAGTTCCGGAAGGTGAGAAAACACCTTCTTCCCCCTTAATATCATAGGTATCGTTAACCCGGTAACTTACTTTATCTAAATTTTCTGCATCAGAAATATGCCAGGAATTATCATTTATTCTTTCAAATTCTAGTTCATTGCCCTTATAATCCAGCGCTTTAAAATTCTCGATAAATTGCCCATAATTATCGGTAGAGTAGGTGCCGGGGACAGTTTTAGGGATATGGAAGATGGTGGTTTTAGTTGTAAATCTATTTGGATCAATAATTACCGGAACTTTATCTTCTTTAACATTTACAAGGTCAATGCTTGCGATGATCGGTTGATCTTTTTCGAAGCTTTGCGTGGTTTTACAGCTGTAAAATGAGCCAATAAAGGCCAGGATATATATCGCTTTTTTCATCGGGGGAAAATTTCTTTTTTCATAAGACTGCAAAAAGGTCTAAAAGTTACAGTTATGAGCGTAGAAAAGTATTTTTAAAATTTCTTACCGGACCTGTAGCCAAATTCAGAAATTGGGTTTTAATATGGCACTTTCAGTAATCATAAGACATTAAAAAACCGCTGATGAACTCAGCGGTTTTTTATACTTATTCAATGGGGAACTACTCTCTGATATGTCCTTCCCCTAAAACATAATACTTGTTGGTAACCAATTGTTTTAAACCAAGTGGCCCCCGGTGGTGAAGTTTATCGGTACTAATGGCAAGTTCTGCTCCAACTCCCATTTGGCCTCCATCGGTAAAACGTGTAGAAGCGTTGTGATAAACAGCAGCGCTGTCTACCTGCTCCATAAAGTTCGCAGCTTCTTCCTTATCTTTAGTGATAATAACGGCAGAGTGCCCGCCAGAATATTTGTTGATCTTATCCATTGCAGCATCATTACCATCAATAGCTCCAAGTACAATTCTCATAGCCAAAAATTCTTCATACCAGGTATCTTCAGAAGGTATTTTTTCTTCATTAGGAAGTACTTTGGCGATATCATCGTCTACCTGAATATGCACTTTATTTTCGGTAAACATATCATAAAGTTCTTTTACTCTTTTTTCAAAATCTGGCAGATTCTTATCAATTAAGACCTTGTCTAAAGCGTTACATCCTGAAATCTTATCGATTTTAGCATTGAGCATCACTTTTTTTGCGGTATCAAAATCTGCATTTTTAGAAACATACAGGAAGTTATTTCCACGTCCGCTTACCAGGACAGCACCAGTAGAATGCTCTTTAACAAAAGCGATAAGCTTTTCTCCACCTCTGGGCACTACTAAATCGATATGCTGTGGTGGATTTTTAAGGAATTCCTGAGTTTCGGTTCTATTCATTTGTAATAGTTCAATCCAGTCTTTTTCCAGATTATTCTCTTGAAGTGCCTCGTGCCAGCATTCCTCCAGGATTCTATTGGAATGGTTTGCTTCCTTACCACCTTTGAGATAGATTTTGTTATTAGCTTTAAAGGCAAGTACGGCGGCTTCAATAGTTACATCAGGACGAGATTCATAAATAATCATTATCGTACCAAAGGGCGCGGTTTTGTTGGTAATATCCAGGCCTGTATCTAATTTTCTATGTTCTATGGTCTGTCCTACAGGGTCTTCCTGGTCCATGACTTCTTTCACCGAACGCATCATATCGTCCACCTTGGCATTATTTACCACCAATCTATCACGCATAGCCTGATCTCCATCGCCAAAAGCATCGAGATCTTTTTTATTGGCAGCAACAATTTCTTCACGCCTTTTATCCAGAATATTGATCATGGATTGCAGGACGTTATTTTTAGTTTTTGAATCTAATAATTTCATTACTTGATTATATTTTAGTTTGATTAAACTTCGATTTTAATCGCTTGTTAAGCAGTGAATTTGGTTCCTACCGGTTTTCCGGCTACGATATCCAAAATCACATTTTTTTGTTTTCCATTAGCGATGTAAGTAGTGATGTTTTTGGCAGCGGTACCTTTGGCAATCTTTATTTTAGACTCCATACCCCCACGGCCTTCACCTTCACCTTTTCCGGATTCCTGAACGTATTTTTCAACGTTTTCATCAACCTGTACCTTATTGAGTTTTTCCGATTCATCATCTCCAGGATGACCGGTGTATAGACCGTCAGTATCACTTAAAATGATAAGCGAATCCGCATTGATCAATTCGGCTACAAGGCTGGCCAGTTCGTCGTTATCAGAGAACATAGACATAGTTACCGATACTGCATCATCCTCATTAGCAATTGGGATTATTCCTTCAGATAATAAAGATTCATAACAGTTAATCATATTTTCCCGGTGAATTCCCGGGCTAAAATCTCTTTTAGTGGCCAAAACCTGTGCACATCGCATTCCGTAATCGTGAAAAATACTATAATAGTGGCGCATCATACGCGGTTGTCCTACCGCAGAGAATACCTGCCTTCTTTTTGATGCATCCTCAATATCTACATCTCCAAGAACCTCTTTTCCGGCAATTGCCGACCCGGAAGATACCAGGACTACCATGACGTCTTCTTCGTACAGGGTAGCTATTTGTTCTACCAAATGTTTTAATACAGGGCCTAATATTCTATTATCTTTATTGGTCATTACATTAGTTCCGACCTTAACTACGATTCTCTTTTTTTCCATTTTATAAAGTTATATTTGAACTTTCTTTTATAAACTTAGATTATTCTTTCCCTAATTCTACTGCTCTGTCAAAAGCCGCATAAGCTGCATCTTTTATGAGCTCTTCTACGTTGTTATCATCCATAGAGTCCAATGCTGCACGGGTGGTACCTCCTTTAGAAGCAACACGCTCCATCCAGGTGCTGGCCGAAAGATCTGATTCATTAAATAATTTGACCGCTCCTTCAAATGTCTGGCTTACCAGTATTTTTGAGTCATTTTTTGAAAAGCCCATTTTTAAGGCAGCCTCCATCATGGAATTCATAAAGTAAAACACGTATGCAGGGCCGCTTCCAGAAATCCCTGTAGATGCATCGATAAATTTTTCGGTCTCTACATGGATTGAAGCTCCAGTAGTATCTAATAAGTTTCTTACCATAAGAAGTTCTACCCTGGATATTTCCTTAGCTTCCGTAAAGGAGGTAACTCCTTTTCCCACCTGTGCCGGTAGATTAGGCATGGAACGAACCACTTTTTTAACGCCTAAGCCTTCCTGTATTTTTTCGATGGTTACACCGGCCATCAGGGAAACAAAAATTTGCTGATCGTTTACTAAAGGTTTAATTTCTTCAAATAAAGCATCACAGTGATATGGTTTTACAGCTAGAAATACGATGTCTGCCTTGGGAAGACATTCCTCTATATCATCATATACATCAAAATGATCAACTTTGCTCAGCGTGGTAATAACCTCTGCTGATTTATCAAAAATCATAAGATTCCGGTGATTAAGAAAAGTAGACTTCGCCATTCCTTCGGCGTATGTTAGTCCCATATTTCCTGCTCCAATAACTAATACTTTCATTCTTTATTTTTTGGTTAATTAATTCATTTCGGCTTTTGGATCATTTAAATCCGTTGTTTAAAGAACAAAGACCATGCAATCCTTCCTGTTAAAACATATCAATTCGACCCAAAGCCAGAAGAAAATTAAATTAATTTGAGCAGATCTAATAAAATATTAGGTTAAACTAATGTAAAAACAGGGAGTTTTTACCCTGATGAAAAACCTAAGACTAGCCCTTAGGTCTTATACTTAGTCAGATGGAAGGCTTCTCAAAATTGATTTTTAAAATAATTTTTTTTTGAAAAACCTTAAGAGGCATTGATTACAGGTGTTGTAGAACTGCAAATCAGCAAAATCTGAAAAAAATTAAATTATAGACTGCTGACAGGTTAACTGCCATTATTGCAGAAAGCAGGTGTTTAATAGTACGAAAAGGTTTTCGCTGAATAATTGAATTTTTAAAGCCCAATGCTTATGATATCATCAAGTGCTGGAATTATGATATCACATTTATATTTATCCTTTATTTTAACTCTTAATGAATTCAGAGCCGTGGGCTCTCCGTGGATTAAAAACACTTCTTTGGGGATACTCTTTAATTCTGACATCCAATCCAGCAATTCCTGTTGATCTGCATGGGCTGAAAGGCTTTCAATTTTTAAAATACTTGCTTTTACCCGGTAGTATTTTCCAAAGATTTTTATTTCTGAGGCTCCGTTTTCTAATTGTCTTCCCCTGGTACCTTCCGCCTGGTAGCCTACCAATAAAACTGTGGTTTCAGGTTTGTCGATAAGGTATCGTAAATAGGTGAGCACCCGTCCTCCAGTGACCATTCCACTTCCGGCAATTATAACTTTTGATCTGTTTTCATCCATTGTTTTCCAGGTATCGCTGTAAGAGGTGATGATATTAAAATAGGAAAGCATTTCTCTAAACTCCTCCGGGTTTACCTTATGCCAATGACTGAAGATTTCAAATTGACCCAGAACTTCGTTACCCATGGGGCTGTCTATATACATCGGAATTTCAGGAATTTTATTATTTTTCCTTAATAAATATAGTCTGTACATAATACCCTGTAAGCGCTCCACAGCAAAACTTGGGATTATTAGGTTTCCCTTCTTGTTGATGGTATCCTGAATGGTTTTGGTTAGCACTTCATTTGAATCATCTACCGGGTGCAGTCTGTCGCCATAAGTACTTTCTAAGAATAAGTAGTCCGCACGCTGTGGTTTATTGGGTGCTTGCAGGAGAATATCCTTTTTTCTTCCTATATCTCCGGAAAAAACAAAACGTTTTTTGAAAACATCAACTTCAATAAAGCTAGAGCCTAAAATATGCCCGTTTGTTTTAAAGCGGTATTTTACATTCTCAGAGACCTGGTCCCATTCATTCAATTCGATGCTTTGAAATAAATCAATCGCCTTTTCAGCATCCTTAGTTGTATATAAGGGTAAAGCGGGCTGGTGCTTACTAAATTGCTCCTTATTGGCTTTTTCGGCATCTTCTTCCTGAATCTTAGCGCTATCCTTTAAGATCACAGCGGCAATTCCCAAAGTAGGAGGGGTGCCTATAATCGGGTTGCTATAACCTTGTTTTACGATCCGGGGTAAATACCCCGTGTGATCAAGGTGCCCGTGGGTAAGTAATACTAAATCTATCTTTGAAGGATCAAAGGGGAAATCTTTCCAGTTTAGTTCGCGTAAACTTTTAATTCCCTGGAAAAGACCACAGTCTATTAGAATATTTAATTCAGGGGTGCTCACAAGAAATTTAGAGCCGGTAACTGTACCCGATGCGCCAAGAAAATGAACCTTTGCTTTAATTTCCATTTCTTTAATGTTTACAGAGTTCGTTCATTTCTTCAAGAATCTTCTTTTTACGCGGATTATTAATTTCTAAATGATCCAGGTAAAAAGTATCGTTTAACAAGTCCTGGCATAAAACAACATCCCGACTTAACAAAAAGTTCTTTTCCCTTTCAGACAGCAATGTAGATACGGTTATGGGATATAAACCTAATTTGTCAATTTTATCCTTAATACCATCCCCGTTTGGATAGTCCCAGCTTAACAATTTTAGTTTAACACATTCGCCGTATTTTATGGCATCTGAGGTGAATCTGGTGTTGGTTACAACCCAGGCTTCTTCGGAATCTAAATTAATATCCTCACTATTCCTAAAGCTTTGAATATCCTGAAATCTAGAATTTATATATAGAGGTGTCTTAACATCACAATTTCTGCCGGCATTGTGAAATTTACATTCGATTAAAACCAATTTTGAGTCGGTTTTTGCCTCCACATCGATTTCGTGGGTTACGCATCTGCCCTGGTAGATTTTACCCGTTGCTGTCTTGTATCCGTTATGACTTAAAAGGGCCGCAATAAATTTTTCAAAGGGAAACCCTGTTGGTCCCAGTTCGTAAATAGCTGTCTTTAATTTATATTTTGAGGCACTGGTTTTATTGCCTGCCTTCAACAAACCAAAGGCACGCTTGTAAATCTCTTTAGTAGAAATCCCATCATAAAGCTCAGCTTTTAAATTCAAAAGCGTTTTTTCAATTAGTTTTTCATTAGCGCCAGACCGCCTTAAGGATTCTGCTACCCGATCAATCGAGAATCGGGCCTTTTCCCCGGAGGCTTTGATAACTTTGAAATCGGTGAACTCCATTTTAATACATTTTACTATGAATGATTAATTTTTATTTCAGTTCTGCTGGCATAAAAAGTAGCGGGATTTGAGGGTTCTTCCCTAATTCCTTGAGTAAGGATTTAGAGAATAGGTTTCTAAAAAAGCCTCTTTTTTTATGATTTAAAACCAGGACATCGCTGTTTCTGCTTTGGATAAAGCTGTGAATTCCCTTGGTTACTTCAATATTGGTCAAGATGTGAAAACTGTGAGAAACATCCTTAAAATAATGGTGTAATTCTTCTTTGCTGTTTTCCTGATCTTCAGTGAGACTTTCGGTATCCTGAATGTATAGAATTCTAAAGCTGGCTCTAAATTTCTTAGCCATATCAATTAAAAAATTAATTTCAGAAATAGAAAAAGCTTTATCAAAACGGGTGGCAAGCACCATTTCTTTTTTCCTCTCGGATATAAAAATGCTTTTATCAGGAATTAGTAAAACGGGTATTCGGTCCACCGTTTCTACCACGTTCATACTATTAGTTCCAAAAATTCTGTCATCGGGCTTTGTTTCTCCTTTTGTTCCCATTATGATTAGATCAAAAATAATGTCCTTTTGGATTTCAACAATAGCATCATTTAACCAGGATTCCATTATAAAGGATGTAAACCTATGATTCTGATTGTGGTTAACCACAGCTACTTCTTTGAGCAGTCTTTTCATCAGGATCTTATTTTCGTTTTTAGCCTGTAACAGATTATTTCCATTAATATCAGGGGTGTAGAATTCGGGTTTGCAGGCATTTAAAAAATAAAAATGGCACAGCTCATTTTGAAATAAGCCAAAAGCATACGCAGTAGCCTTCCAGGCATTCACTGAAAAATCGGTGGGAATGAGTATATTTTTCATAACTAACTGAATTTGCCAGAAGGAATTACCATAAACGGAACCTTGATATGGAAACCTATTTTGTTTACTATGGGTCTGAATAATAAGTTTTCAAAGAAACTCCGTTTATTATTGACCATACAAAGTAAATCAACCGCATTTTGGGCCTGGAATTTTTCAATTGCCTTAGGAACACTCTTATCTTCTATGGTATAGAAATATTGTGGAGTATTTTTTAAAATTTTCTTTAGGTTCTTCTTGTTTACTTCCTGCTGCTCATCCAGGTCTTTCCCGAAAAAGACGTGTAGAATATTGAGTTTTGCATTATGATTTTTCACCACATTCAAGATAGGTTCCAGCTGCGCATCGGTAAAATGCAATTCAAAATCTGTAGGGAATAAAATATTTTCGGGGGTATGATATTCATATTCTGAAGGAACCATCAATAGCGGAACTTTCAACTTATTTAAAGCATTCACCGTATTAGTACCAATTAATATTTCTTCGGCCCCGGTTGCTCCTTTGGTCCCCATAACCACCAGGTCAATTGCTTTGGATTTTAGTTGGTCCTTTATTTCCTCTATGAGAAGATTAAAAGCAGAAATTTTCTCAAAATGATGATTAGGATTCTTAAAATCACGATTTATTTTACGCTCTACTTTTCTTAATCCATTAAGAGAATTTTTTTTGTAAGCCTCGGCAAGATTAGGCTGAATGCTGTTGTATAAAATATATTCAGAATCATATAATACCGGGGTATAGGTATTTAGAAGAAAAAAGGTACACTGCTCAGCACTAAAAGCTTTTAGTGCATAAGAGATTGCATTATATGCGTTTGCTGAAAAATCTGTAGGTAAGAGTATTTTTTTCATGATTTCTGATATGTTTAATTCATTCCCGGTTAAAATTCTGTAAAGCGAGTAGGGGAACTTTAGGATGTAAGCCCACTTTATCAATGGTAGAAGTTAATAACATATCTTCCAGGTAAGTATGACGGGAATTTACCATCACAAGTAGGTCTATCTTATTATCAGCTATAAATTCTTCTATAGCTTTATCTTTTTGTAGTTCTTCACTTCGATGTTCTTCTAACTTAATATTATAAAATTGTTGTTTTAAAAATTCCAGATTATCCTTTTGACGGGCGGAGGTAGGTTGATGTTTAGATAAATAAAGAAAATGAATTTCAGATTTAAAATCCCGCGCAAGTTCCCCAACGATTTTTAATTCCCTTTTTTGATATGGAATTAAAAAATTGGTAGGAAATAGTATTTTTTTTGGTTCCTGATATTTAAAATTCGCAGGAATGGCTAAAACCGGACATTGCACATATTTTAATACCAGTAAAGTATTACTGCCAAAGCCCAGGTTCCTGTCATTCGTGAGGCCCCGGGTTCCCATAATCACCAGATCCGCATTTTCTGAATTTACCAGGGTATTGACCTGGTCTACCAAATCTGCAAAAGCAGCAACCGGTTGCATACTATGCCTTGGATTGCAAAATTCACCATAAGTTTTAGAGCATAATTCATTTAAAGCATTTTCGGTTTTTTTTCTGGTTGCAGCCTTAAGTTCTTCCATTGATTCATCGCTTAGCAAACTTTCTTCAGTATAGACTTTATCTGCGTAAGCGTGAAGAAGTATGATTTCACTTTTTTCGTACTTGAAAAGCTGGCACGCATAGCGCAAAGCATTGTTTGCATTTTCTGAAAAATCGGTTGGTATAATTATCTTTCTCATCTTCTGATCCTTTGAACTATAAAGTTAACCGAAGAGGAATGTTTAAACTATGAGGGAAATCAGTTTGTGCCCTATTTTAGCTTTTAAGGTTTTAGGCCGCTCTCACTATATAATGTGGTACATACCGATAAAGGTGGGAAGCTCTTATAATATTTAGAAGGTAATCCCTGAAGCAAGCTTAAGAGAAGTTCAGAGGTGGGTTTTGAGATGGGAAAAGGTAAGAAACCTCAAGGCCCTGGAGAAAAAATGGAGCCTTTGGTATACGATAGGATTGGAGAAGTGCCTACCCGGATAATCCAATAGCGCCAGATAGAATTTTTTATTAAAATAAAACAGCCCTGAAAATTTTCAGAACTGTTTCATTATTTCTAAGATACATTTACAGTTTTGGCGTTTTTAAGCTTGTCTGTTTTTCTTTTCTTAAGGTTCATTTTTAAGATGCCCTCTTTGTATTTGGCTTCAACTTCCTTATCTAAATCTACCTCGTCTGGCAGCGCAATATTTCTGGAAAAACTGTTGTAGCTAAATTCTTGTCTAACGAAACCTTCTTTTTCTTCTTCGGTTTTATTTGCTTTCTCTGCAGAAATAGATAATATACCATCTTCAATAGAAATTTTAAAATCTTCCTTTGAAAGCCCCGAAGCAGCAAGTTCAATTTCAAAGTCGTGTTCTTTTTCTTTAACATTTAATGCGGGAAATACATCTTGGTCTACATCTCCATTAAAGAACCGATTAAGATTAAAAATTCCTCTTTTGGTATCCATTAAATCGGAAAAGAATGGATCGTTGGCCAAATATGAACTTCCTAATAAGGGAGTTCTTTGATTGTTGGATTTAGTGATAGACATAACATTAAAAATTTAAATGGTTAATATTTCGTATTTAAAACACACTAATTTAGAAGCAAAAAATTAAATTTAATATGATGGAAATCAGGTAAGTGCATATTTTTATGAATTATCAAAAAAGAATTTAAAAAAGAAACAGGAGACCATTGCCTCCTGTTTCCTAAGAAGATATTAAGTTTATTCTTTAACTTTTGATTGATACCAGTGATCTTACACTAGGTAAAATTTGTATATCAGATTAAAAAATACCTTTGATATCTTCTAAATCCAATTTCCAACTCTAATAAGTACTAAGAAATTAGATTATTTTATATAAAAATCTTTGCTGATTATTAGTTTAAAAGTAGCTGAAAACACCTTTTAAAAAAATGATAAATATCAATTATTCATTATTTAACAGAAAATTAAGATCAGGTGATTTCCTGTAATCGTTCAGGTTTTAAAATATTTATTTTTCTTCCTTGAATGGTAATGATTCCTTCTTTTTTCAGACTGGAAAGACTACGGATAAAACTTTCCGGAGAAATTCCGGCAATGCTTGCTAAATCGGTTCTAGAAATTCTTAAACCCTGGAAATCCGGATTTTGTAATTCATCGGCAAACTGAAGTATGGTGTTTGAAGTTTTCTTTAAAACCGATGCATAGGCCATTTCCAGAAGCTGGGATTTAAGTCTTAAAACGGTATCGGTTAAATATTGAGCGATATCAAGACTTAATCCTTGATTTGCCTCCAGTATTTCCCTGAATTCATTATATAGAATTCGGTATAAAATGGAAGACTCTAGGGTCGTAGCAATCTCTTGGCAAGTTGGATTTTTATGAAAACCATAAAGACCTAATAATTCATTTTTACGATAAATCCCGGTAATTAATTCTTTTCCCAACTGGTCCATTCTGGAAGTTTTGACTAGGCCGGTATTAATAAGATAAATAAAACTTGAATGCTTGTTTTCTCTGAATATAGTTTTATGCTTTTCTAATTTTACCTGTTCTCCTTTTTCCTGGATGTAAATTTTTAAATCTTCAATAGTTGAAATAGTAGCCCGCTGAATTTCCTTGTTTTCGTAGGAATTTACTGTTTGTTTTACTAAAAGAGCTTGGATTACCTGTAAAAGCTCATTTTTTGAACAGGAATTTAATAGATAGCGATGCTGGGAGTGTAATTCTTTCCAGCTTCCAACTTTATTTTTTGGAATTATTGACAATAAAGGAATCTTGGAGAGTTTCGGGTATCGATCCAGTAATAAAGTTTCCATATTAGCATTATTATTCAAAATAACCAAAGTTGGTTTTTTCTTATCGATATGCTTTTCTATGTTTTCAGTGCAATGGATATGTTGCCAGTGATAACCCTGTAATCCCGTTAATTCATCTTTTTTGAGATGCTCGGAAGTTTTTCCTGAAATATAAAGAATACGCTTCATCCCTGGAGACTTAAAAGTTTATAATAAGTTTTTGGAATTGCTTTACATTTTCTGGTGGGGGGAAGAAAAAGACGGAAATGCTTTAACAATACTTAAATATACAAAGTAATTTTTAGAATTTACCTATTTTAATTATGCATTACTACATCTAAAAAATGATTTTTATCATTTTTACCTAAGCATCTTAGCCTTATCTTTAAATGGTAAAACTTTAAATTCAGATCTCTTGAAGCCACAGGTGTTAACAGAGGAATTTTACAAATATATTGGTAAGCTTTGCTATGCTATCGCTGCATCAGATAAAGTGGTGCGGGTGGAGGAAATGAAAACCTTAAAAGAGCTCGTCCAGGAAAAATGGGTGCCCATAAATAATTCAAAGGATGAGTTTGGAACCGATCAAGCTTATAAAATTGAAATGATCTTTGATTGGCTTAAGGAGAATGACCCTGACGCAGGATGGGCTTTTAACCAATTTAAAGAGTACAAAAAGGAAAATAACCACATATTTACACCGGATATCAACCGGTTAATATGGGAAACCGCAGATGCTATTGCAGCATCGTTCTCAGGAAAAAATAAGTCTGAAGTTATAATGCTCTCAAAACTCAAAGCACTGTTAAATACTTGAAATGATTAAAAATTAATTAATCAGGTTTATGGGTACTAACTTTTAAAAATAAAATTATGAAAACGCTAATTTGTCAGAGTTGTGGATGGCCTTTCACCAAAGCTACAGCGGGCTCAAATCGTGATAGGTCAATAAATATTGATTACTGTAAAGATTGTTATGAAGATGGTGCTTTCACCGATAAATCGCTTAATTTACATCAATTAGAAATGAAATTAATGGAAATGGCAGAAATGCATGAGGATATTAGCCTGGAAGAAGCTCAACAACTGATTAAAAAACTACCAGAACTCAAAAGGTGGAGGATGGATTATATTTAATGGGCTCATTTAATCTAAGCAGGGCCCAGGATGAATTCTTAATTTATACTTATTGTGGGAGAAAACATCCTCTAGCAAGGGTGCTAATGATCAGGTTGGCTGCCTTATTGAAGTATCCAGTTTAATACTTGAATTTTCCATCTTTAGGGATAAATAGCCTTTACTTTTGTAAAGATCTTAAAATTAGCTTCTGGGTTAAGATTTTTCCTGGTATCACGTGTTTTTGTTCAGGTTTATTGTACAGTAATATTCACTCATTCTTTCTTAAAGTTATTCGGATTTTAATAATTACTTATTTCCATTTTCTTGCCGGGCCTTTTTCCGTTCTAGTTTTCGAAAATATCCCCGGAACAGGATATTATGTTTTAAAGCTTCCATGTTTTCATTAAAACGATGCGTAGCTTCTTCTATATTTCTTATGCTTTGGTCGAGGTGATTCACAAAAGTGGTGTCCTTTACCACCAGGTTAAGGGCGCCCTTTTCTGAATTTAGGCTATTTGAAAATTCTTCTAAATTTGCACTTAATTTATTTATTTGAGAGGAGGAGGCCTGCAAATCCTGGATTGTAGTTTTTAGATTTTCTTGAGCTGTAGAGTCACTGAGTAATAAACCCACAATACTGTTTTCATAATCCACCGAGTTCAAAAGATCATTTAGTTTGGTGAGACCCGATTTTGCAGATCTGGTGGTGAAATTTAGGTTCGCCGCACTCTCCTGTATATTTTTGGCGAGGGTTTCATCCTTAAGAAGTTTGCCTAAAACGCCCTCACCAGCATTAATGCTATTGGTGATCTTTATTAGATCTTCGGTTAAAAGCGCTGCATTTTCGTTGGTTTTATTTAGAGTGTTTAGCATATCTGTTGTAGCCACCTGGCTAAGTGAGTACAGTGTATCACCTTCCTTTAACCTCCTTGAAGGGAACTTATCAGTAGGAAGAATATTTAGAACCATACTTCCTACCAGTCCATCAGAATTTATCGTTGCCACCGAACTATATTTTATTAGATTTCCGGATTCCTGACTAATAAGCATATTTACGCAAATGGCTGTATCGTTCAAAAATTTTATCTCTTTTACGGTTCCTACGTTTACCCCCGAATACCGAACATTATTACCGGGTTGTAAGCCATTAACGTTTTTGAATACAGAACTTATCGTAATGGAATCTCCAAATAAATTTTGCTTTTTTCCAATGAAATAAACTCCCAATGTAAAAATGATCAATCCCACCATTATAAGAAGGCCTAATTTTAGATTATTTCCGGAATTTGACTTCATACTATATTATTTAAAAAATGCTTTAATTTTAGGATCTTCAGATAAGGCAAGCTCGTTAAAGGTTCCCTGGATATAATCTTTACCGTCAAGCAGTAATATCATTCGATTTGAAATTACACGGGCACAGTCTACATCGTGGGTAATGATTAGGGAGGAGGTTGCATATTTCTTTTGAATATTCATCATCAATAAAATAATTTCTTTTGCTGTTATAGGATCTAAACCAGTAGTAGGTTCGTCATAAATAATAATTTTCGGCTTTAAAATAAGGGCTCTTGCCAGGGCAATCCTACGCTGCATTCCTCCCGAAAGTTCAGCAGGCATTAAATCTATTGTCTGTGGTAAACCCACATTTTCCAGAGCTTCTTCCACGCGGGCCTTAGTTTTGCTTTCAGAATCGTTTTGGTGTCTTCGAAGCGGAAATTCTAAATTTTCTCTTACGGTCATAGAATCGTATAAAGCGCTGCCCTGAAATAAAAAACCTATATCGGTTCGCAATTCATCTAGTTCGCTTTGCTTTATGTTGGAAATATCCTTTCCTAAAACTTTAATACTGCCTTTATCAAAATCCATTAACCCCACCAGGCATTTAATCAACACTGATTTACCTGAGCCGGATTTACCCATTAAAACCAGGTTTTCCCCTTTAAAAAGAGTCAGGTTGAAATCGTTTAGAACCCTTGTTTGCCCGAAGCTTTTATATAGATTCTTTATCTCTATTACAGGTTGGTTTTTCATTTTCAGCTATAAAAAATATCAGTAATAAATACTGCAATAAAATCAAGTACAAAAAGAAGCATAGAAGTAAAAACGACTGCAGAATTAGAGGCTTTTCCAACTCCTGCAGTTCCTTTATTGCTGTTATAACCTTTAAAGCATCCTACCAGTCCAATGGCAAAACCAAAGAAAAATGTTTTTAGCGTTGCAGGAATTAAATCGGTAAATTCTAAAGCTTCAAATACCTGGTTGAAATATAAAGTAAATGAAACATCGCCTTTTGCATTTTCTATAATGGCAGACCCCACCAGGGCCACAAAATCACCAATTATCACTAAAAGTGGCAGCATACAGGTTGCTGCCAGAATCCTGGTAACTACCAGGTATTTAAACGGATTAGTGCCAGATACCTCCATAGCATCAATTTGCTCGGTCACCTTCATAGAACCCAGCTCAGCACCAATGCTGGAACCTATTCTTCCTGCGCAAATAAGTGCAATTATTACAGGTCCTATTTCCCGTACAATAGAAATACTTATCATAGAGGGCATCCAGGAAACTGCGCCGAATTCCATTAGAGTGGGACGGGACTGCAGGGTAAATACCAGTCCTAAAATAAAACCGGTAACACCAACCAGCAGCAAAGATTTATTACCCATCTGATAGCATTGGTTCAGAAATTCCCTGAACTCAAAAGGCTTGCTGAAAAGCTCCCGGAAATATCTACCCGTGAAATTTCCCATATCCCCAATTTCGTTGAAAAAGGAAATGAAACCTGACTGATGTGATGATAAAAATTTCATATTTATACCTTTCAATAAACTTCAATAACTATTAGGATTCATAGAATGAACGTATGGGACGCAACTCAAGGGGTGCTGAACCTTATTTGTTATGTAAATTTAGTTTTAGAAGGCTGCATTAGAAATGATATATATCAGGTTTTTAAAATCTGGCTGGTTATAAATGGATATCAGAATTATAATTTATTTTTAACAATATTTTCTTTCAAAACTTGTTAATTTTAGGAATTCAAAAATAATTGTTAAGAATTGTTAAATGGGTGGTATCACTGTTTTTATTGATATTTTGTTATTTTAAATGGCAAATGAGTTCATAATTCTATGATTTAACTTATATTTTTGTGGTTTGCGTTTTTATTATTCTTTAAGACTTTCTTAATCATTTCTAAATGACAAAAGTAAATAACTACCCCTCCAGGTCAGAGCTGGATACTAAGCTTAAAACTGAAGAACCCCGAGTAATTGCAGTAGGTGCTAGCGCCGGAGGATTGGAGGCACTAAAGGCTTTTTTTGAAGGCATACCCGAAACCGATAAAAATGCTTATGTAGTTATACAGCATCTCTCACCAGACTTCAAAAGTATGATGGGAGAACTTTTAAAAAAGAATACAAACCTGCCCATACGTGAGATTAAAAACCACCTGAAGATAGAGCAGGGACATATCTATTTAATTCCACCTGCTAATAATTTAACTTTTAAGGATAACCAGCTACACCTTATTGAAAAGCCTAAAGATCAAAGTTTAAATCTACCGATAGATATGTTCTTTGAAGCACTTGCCAAGGAACGTAAAGAAAAAGCTATTGGTATCATTTTAAGCGGTACAGGAAGTGATGGGACAAGGGGAGTAAGGGCTATTAAGGAACGCGATGGTATGATCATGGTCCAGGATCCGGAGGAATCCAAGTTTGATGGAATGCCGCAAAGTGCTATAAATACCGGTTTGGTAGATTATGTATTGCCAGTGTCTAACATGGCTAAAGAGCTCAGAAATTTTATTGAATCTCCTTCTGTCTTTCATTTTAAGGATGGTGATATTAATTATAATGAAGGAGAATTAATGAAAATTCTTCGGTTTATAGATGAACAAACCGGGCTCGATTTTAGGGAATATAAGCACGCTACCCTTGCCCGCCGTATCGCAAGAAGGGTGAATGTATGTAAATGCAATAATCTTTTAGAATATTATAAATTCTTGATCAATAATAGTGAAGAAGCAGAAATACTGCACCGAGAATTCTTAATTGGGGTAACCAAGTTTTTTAGAGACGAAAATGTCTGGAAAGTCTTAAGAGAAGAGGTGATTCCGAAGCTGGTGGAAAGCAAAAAAGATGGAGAGGTTATAAAGCTGTGGGATGTAGCCTGCAGTAGTGGCGAAGAGGCTTATTCCTTTGCCATGATTATTATCGAGGAAATCGAGCGACAGAAAAAAAGTGTAGATTTGAAGATTTTTGCTACCGATATCTCCCAGAAGCATCTTGAAATTGGTAGTGAAGCATTTTATCCAGAAAGTATTGTTGCAGATATTGATTCCGAATTACTGCTGAAATACTTCATCAGTAGACCCGATGGCTATAAGGTTATTGACAAGGTACGCAGAATGGTGGTTTTTTCAAGACACAATATCATCAAAAATCCACCTTTCAGCAATATGGATATGGTGGCCTGTAGAAATCTTTTAATTTATTTTCAACCGGGAATTCAAAATAAGGCTTTAAACTTCTTACAATATGCCCTTAAGGTGGGAGGTATTTTGGTGCTGGGCACTAGTGAAAATGTTTCTTCTCAAAAGGATAACTTTAAAGTAATAGATCGGGGAGCTAAAATTTTTAGAAATGAAAATGTAAATAAGCGTTTAAACGCCAGTATTTCACAAACCACCTCTACAAGTAATTTGACCCAGGGAACAAAGGAAATTCAACGACCCGCTTATAGAAAATCTTCAAGTCCTGTTAAAAACAAACTTACCGATGAGCTCAATCAAACCATCATGGAGGTTTTTGGAGGTGCCAGTGTTTTTGTAGATGATAACTTTAATATTCTACAGGCAGTAGGGGAATTTCGGAAATATGCTAATTTACCGGTGAGCGGATTTTCCGTGAACCTGTTGGATATGCTGGCAACGGATTTGAAATATACCATTCAAAGCACTTTAAAAAAGGCTAAAACCGAAAATGTAAAACTAAGATACCAGGACGCCTCCTTTGAGCATCAGGGGGAGAAAAAATCTGTAGATATTATCGTCAAACCATTCCAGACAAAAAATGATGATACTGATACCAATTTTGTAATCACTTTTATTGAAAAGGAAATCGATCTGGAATCTGTTAAAACCTTAGATAAGCTTACCCTAACCAGTCGCACTAAGGAATATGTGGCCGATCTTGAAGAGGAGCTAAAGGAAACCAAAGAGGAGTTGCAAACTTCTATAGAGGAGATAGAAACCAGCAATGAGGAACTACAGGCAGCCAATGAAGAATTATTAGCTTCAAATGAAGAATTGCAAAGTACAAACGAAGAACTGCAAAGTGTAAATGAAGAAATTAACACGGTAAATGCTGAAAATCTTCAAAAGGTAGAAGACCTAGCGGCCCTAAATGCCGATATGAATAACTTGCTGGAAAGCACTGATATTGGGGTGATTTTTCTTGATAAAGATTTGAAGATTAGAAAGTTCACACCGGCCATTCAGCGGCATTTTAATTTAATCGATTCCGATGAGGGCAGGCCTATCGAGCATTTTACCTCTAGTATGGGGAAAAGCAATCTTATCACTCGCTGCAAAAGGGTGCTTAGAACCAGTAAAATTCTGGAAAAACAAGTGATGACCAAGGATGGTTCCTATTATTTAAGAAGAATATCCCCTTATATTAATTCTAATGATGAGACTACCGGAGTGGTCATTACCTTTATAGATGTCGGTTTATTGCAACGCTCCAAAGAAAAATTGGTGGCCAGTGAAAAACGTTTTAAATCTTTCTACGAAGAAGATCCCGTAATTCATATAAGCGTTGACCCACAGACCCAACTTATCGTGCAATGCAATGAGATGGCGGTGACCAGGCTTGGCTATAACTCAAAAGAAGATTTAATAGATCGACCTGTTTTTGACCTTTATAATGAGGAATCTCAGCTTAAGGCATTAAAATCAAATAAGGAATTTAAAGATACGGGTGCCATAGTCAATATGGAGCAGGATATGCTTACTGCCTCGGGAGATTTGCTTCCGGTAATTTTAAATGCCACCGCCGAAAAGGATATGGAGGGAAGAGTGGTGACCATTAGATACACCTGTGTCGATATTTCAGATCTAAAGCAAGCTGAAAACCAATTAAAACAACAACATGAAGATTTAGAAAGAGCCAATAAGGACCTGGAACAATTTGTTTCTATATGTTCCCATGACCTACAGGAACCACTTTCTACCATTAAATTCGGAAGTGATGTGCTGGGTAAAATGTATGCTGATAAACTGGATGAGAAAGGAAAGAATTATATCAAGTATATCAAAGATGCCTCCACACGACTTTCTGAGCAAATTAAAGCCCTTTTGGAACATTCCAGAATTGGACGGCATGGAGAAAAAAGCCTGGTCAACATTAAGGAAATTGTAGAGGTTGTAAAATATGACCTGGGTAAAAGAATTAAGGATACCAATGCAAAGGTGAATGCAGGTTCTCTTCCTAAGATTAAGGGGCATGAAGTGGAGTTACGTTTACTTTTTCAAAACCTCATAAGCAATGCTATTAAATATACTCCCAAGGATAGAAATCCTGATGTGCGTATTGCTTCATACCGGGAAGGAACGCATTATGTTTTCTCGGTAACCGACAATGGCTACGGAATTTCAGAGGAGGATAAAAAAAATATTTTCACAATTTTTAATCGGGTCAAAGAAGACAATGGACATGATGGTACCGGGGTAGGCCTGGCCCATGTTGAGAAAATCGTTCAGCTTCACGAAGGTACTATATGGGTGGAAAGCCAGGTAGGGGTAGGCAGTACTTTTTATTTCAAATTAAAAGCATAAGCGTATATGAGCTCAGGACAGCTTTCTTATCCCGGGAAGGTGGACATTCTAAACTGTGAAAAAGAACCCATTCACCTGATTGGAAAAGTGCAGGCTCATGGGGTTATTCTGGCGGTACATCCGGAAACATTTAAAATTATTCAGGCCAGTGAAAACACGACCAAATTCTTTGGGATTTCCTATACTTCTTTAATTGGAGACGCTCTCGAAGATTTAATTGGGAAAACTGCTTTTGAACAATTTAGGAATACCAGTTTGAGAAACTCAATTTTTAAAGCGCAGGAGCTCAAGATTGGAAATAAATACTTTGTGATGCTGCCTCATTTTACTGCTAGTAATCTCATTATTGATTTTGAGGTTTTAGGTGAGGTTTGGGATCCAATGATTTGGCAGGAGAAATTAAGCAGTATTATTACCCGATTTGATAAAGGAAAGACGGTTTTAGAGCTGTGTAGGACCGCTGCAATATTGACTAAGGAAATTTTTGGTTACCATCGAGTAATGGTTTACCGGTTTGATGAAGATTGGAATGGGGAGGTAGTTGCAGAGCAAAAAGAAGAGCATTTAGAAAGTTGGTTGGGCCTCCATTATCCCGCCAGTGACATCCCTTCACAATCCAGAAAATTGTTTTTAAAAAATAAGGTGAGAATTATATCAGATGTCAATTATGAACCTGTTTCCATTTCCCCTGAAATATCACCGTATACAAATAATCCATTGGACCTTTCCAGATCCGAATTACGGGCTGTTTCTCCAATTCATATAGAGTATTTACAGAATATGAAGGTGGGCGCTTCCTTAACTACGGCTATTATTGTAAATGATGAGCTCTGGGGGTTGATAACCTGTCATCATTATAGCGCTAAATTTATAAATTATTTTCAACGGGAAACCTTTAAGTTTCTAACCCAGATTTTATCAAATAGAATATCTTCTATTCAAACCGGGATATTCAATAAAAAGTTCAGTGAAAATTCTCAGGTAAAGGAAAAAATTTTAAAGGATCTTGACCTTGGCAGCCCTTTGTTCTATGAACTTAATAAGGCTGAAATACCTTTGACTTCTCTTATCAATAGCGCTGGGGTTGCTGTAATTTTTGGTGAGGAAATAGGGCTTATGGGAGACACACCTACTAAAACCCAGGTGATGGATCTGTGTGATTTTCTTACTCAAAACAAGGAACCTATTTTCCAAACAAAGAGCCTTAAAAAAATATATCCAAAAGCGAAAAGTTACCAAAAGTGCGCCTCTGGAATCTTAAGCCTTAAACTGGGAAAGCTCCTTGATAGTTTTGTGATTTGGTTCAGACCAGAAATAGCCGAAACAGTAAGTTGGGGTGGTAACCCTGAAAAAAAAGTTTTTTTTAATTCCTCCAAACAGCGTTTAAGCCCCCGAAAATCATTTGAGAAATGGACTGAAAAACTGAACGGAATATCTAATCCCTGGAAGGATTACGAAATAGAAACAGCAAAATCCTTCAGGGAAAGTTTAAACCAGGTTATCCTCAAACAACAAAAAGAGGAGATTGTAAGATTAAATCAAAACCTTCAGGAATCCAATAAGGATTTAGAACTTTTTAGCTATGGAATTTCCCACGATCTTCGTGCACCTTTGCGAGGAATTAGCGGGTACGCACAAATGATCAAAGAAGATTATAGCCAGGAGCTTTCTACTGAGGTTATAGAAAGCCTGGATACTATGCTAAAGACTTCCCAAAAGATGGAAGAAATGATAGACGATATCCTTACTTTTTCCAAAATGACCAAAGGTAAACCTCAAAGGAAAATATTGAATACTAATAAGCTACTAGAGGAAATTTTATTTAGTTTTAACTTAGGGATTAATTTCACAAACACGAAGTTAGAAGTAGCGTCGAAACTTTTGGAAACAAATGGAGATCGCCGAATGCTATTACAATTGTGGAGTAATTTATTAAGTAATGCCCTGAAATATTCTGAACATGCTGAAAATCCAAAAGTAGAAATCGGTAGCTTTCCAAAAGATACCAAGAATGTTTTTTATATTAAAGATAATGGTACTGGAATAGCCGATGTGGATCGCAAGAAAATTTTTAAATTATTTTCGCGGTCTTCAAAAAATAGTTTTAAAGGAACCGGCATTGGCTTAGCCATTGTTGCCAGAATTATAGAAAAACACAATGGGGAAATATGGATTGAAAGTACTCCCGGATCGGGAAGTACATTTTTCTTTCACCTTTGATTTTTTTGCTGAATTTTTTACTACCGTTTATAACTTTCAACAGTTTCGTATTTTTGTTTAAATTTAGAAATGATGATTAACATTCCTTTGCGTATATTATTGGTTGAAGATGAAAAAACCGATGTTGTCTTAATTAAAAGAAATATTTACCAGGTGGTGGAAAAGCCAGTGATAGAAGTGGTGAATGATTTTCCAGATTTTGAAAGTGTTTTTAAGAATTTTTTACCGGATTTGGTGATTTCAGATTTTAGTCTGCCTTCCGGTACCGGCTTGGATGTCCTAGAACTAATCAAATCGATAGATGAAAGTATTCCTTTAATATTTATTACCGGGGCGTTAGATGACGATGAGCTGGCGGCCGAAACTATTGTTTCGGGCGCCTCGGGTTTTATTTTGAAAAAGCATATGAGTTATCTTGATCAGAAGCTGGAGCCTCTTTTAAAGCAAGTAGTATATAATATGATCCAGCATGATGAACTAAGGGAGCGAATTCGGAAGAATAAAATAGCTATTCATCAAATTTACGGCTACCTCGAGAGTATGAAGGCAGACGATAAGGAGCAACGTGACAATATTAAAAAAATAAAAAATAACTTAAATAAATTCAACATAGAAAATGCTGAATAACCTTAGAGAATCTACCAAATCACTGCATAAAGAGCTGGAAAATGAGAATCTTGCCGCTCAGATTATTTCCCACCAGATTAGCCTGGAAAATTATAGACTTTTACTACTCCAAAATTATATTGCTTATAAAATTACCGAAACTGAAATTTCAAAATTCATCCTTGATTACCAATCTGACAAAAGTGATCAACTTGCCAAAGATCTTCAAAATCTAAATGTTGACACCTCTATTTCCCATCAATTTCAGGACAAATTTTCTATTTCTACTTATGAGGAAGCTTTGGGATCCGCTTATGTTGTATTAGGTTCCGCCTTAGGGGGAATGTATATTTCCAAAGAAATTTCCAAATGTCCGGAATTAACAGCTATTTCTACCCCACACTTTTTCAATGGCGATCGCCAGGGCGTAAAATCCTGGAATCAATTTGTTAAAGAAATTAATTCCCAAAATTTTAGCGAAGTACAAATAGCGTCTGCTTCGAGAAAAGCCCAGGAAACTTTTGAGTTTTTCGGTTATATTTTTAGAAATACCGCTGAGATATCACATAAGGCTTAGGTATACAAGCCATAGGTAACATTTACGGATCTGTTTTTAATTTAACTTTATAATAATCTTAAAACAATTAGGCTTATTTTGTTTTATATTTATAATGAAAGATTAATCAATTTTAAAGTTTTAATTATGAATAAACCAAAAGTAGCAGTGATATTTTATAGTGCCACAGGTACAAATCATCAATTGGCACATTGGGCCATGGAAGCCGCTAAAGAAGCTGGAGCAGGTGAGGTACGATTAAAAAGAGTACAGGAAACTGCCCCACAACAGGCAATTGATCAAAACCAGGACTGGAAAAAATATGTCGAGGAACATAAAGATTTTCCTACCGTGAACTTAGACGATCTCCAGTGGGCGGATGCAATTATTTTTAGCACGCCAACCCGATATGGAAATTTGCCTTCACAATTACAGGCATTTTTTGATACTACTGGAGGGCTTTGGTCTGCTGGAAAACTGGCAAATAAGGTGGTAAGTGGGATGACTAGTGCTGCAAATCCACACGGGGGACAGGAAACTACTTTGATGTCCTTATACAAAACTATGATCCACTGGGGCGCTATAATTGTACCACCGGGTTATACCGATCCCTGCTTATTTGAAGCAGGGGGAAATCCATATGGTGCAAGTGTAAAAGCTGATGGTAACACTCCAGGAGACAATATTAAAAATGCGGTAAAACACCAGGCAAAGAGAACGGTAGAAATGGCTGGTAAACTGAACGGTTGATCAAAATTTCATAGAAACTGATTCTCAATACTCAGCTTCCTGATCCATAAGGAGAAGGAAGTTGTGTATTGAGATGCTTATTTTTATTGAAAAGGAACCTTGCTATTTCTGAAACACTTTTGTTATAAAACAAGTTCCCTATAAAGACGATTCAAGGTCATTTCAAGATCTTTTGTCATTCCTGGGTGGGGGCGTGAAGTTTGAATGATAGAACTGCGCACCGCGGTAAGCCATCTGAATCTTGAGGCCAAATCAACTTGAGCAATAGGTCCCCCTTCTTTGACACCTTCACAGATTTTTTTAAAAGAATCCAGGTTGGCCATTACTTCATCTTTTTCTAAATCTTTACAAAAGACATGCAACCGGGTAAGATCCACCTCATATAAAACTTTTAAAAATCCTGCTCTTTTGCTGAAGAGAATGATTCCGACATTTAGGAATTCTTCCCGTTCAACTTTAGGCACCAGCCTAATAACAGCATATTCATATAAGTGCTTGTCTTGCATTTTCTGCTTCTTTTATAAAAATTGAGGAATGGTCCAGGCGCGTGGTTAAAAACCTCGCATAAACTTCTTTTATTTCTTCTTCCGTCTGCTGGGTCTCCTCCCATTGCAACCATTCTGAGGGGATCAAAGACACAATTTCCTTTATTTTGGTGGGAGTAATTATTGTTCTGCAATACTCATCTGCTTCTTTTAGTTTAGTCGCCCGCGGCAGTAAAACATGGTCTTTTATGAATTTAAAAGGTGTTTTTGCTTTTTCATCGGGACTGGTCCAGGAATGATGGAAGTAGAAAGAAGCGCCATGGTCTATAAGCCATAATTCTTTGTGCCAGATTAGCATATTTGTATTTCTAAAGGTGCGATCGACATTGGTAATAAAAGCATCTAACCAAACTATTTTGGAGGCTTTAAATTCGTCAACTTCAGTGACTACGGGATCAAAATTTATTGCAGCAGATAGGAAATGTAGTCCCAGGTTTAAACCCTGACTAGCCATTAATAAATCCTGAATCTCCTCGTCGCCCTCTGTTCTTCCGAAGGCCTCATCCAAATGGGCATAGACCAGTTCTGGGACTTTGAAGCCTAAGGTCCGCGCTATCTCGCAGCCAAGGAGTTCTGCAATTAAAGCTTTTACCCCGTGGCCTGCTCCCCGAAATTTTAGGACATATTTAAAATCATCATCAGCCTCGGTCAAAGCAGGTAAGGAGCCTCCTTCCCTTAGCGGAGTGATATACCGGGTAACTGTTACGGTTCTTAATTCAGCTTGCTGCATAAATTTTTGTAAAGTCTCAAAGTTAAGGTATCTAAGCTTATTGAATAATAAATTAAATGCTATGTTTTTCCTTAGATCTAAGATAACTCCTCAGTAAGAGAATTCAGAGAGTTCAATTACTTCACCGGAATCCATATTATTTAGTTTTTCACTGCCGATTCTAACACGCACCAATCTTAATGTTGGAAATCCAATGGCGGCGGTCATCTTCTTTACCTGTCGGAATTTCCCTTCAACCAGGGTGACAGAAATCCAACTAGTCGGACCGTGACGCTGGTCACGGATTTTTTTTGCTCTCTTTGGGAAATTTGGTTTTTCCTTTAAAATAAAAGCCTGGCAAGGCAGAGTGGTATAGGTTTCCCCGTGGATACTTATTTCCAAACCCTGTTTCAATTTATCTAAAGCTCCGGGAGTGATTTGTCCATCTACCTGAACATAGTATTCTTTTTCAATCTTATTCCCATTGACCTTTGCGCTGAGCTTTCCGTTGGTAGTAAGAAAAAGTAAGCCTTCAGAATCCTGATCCAGGCGTCCCACAGCCATAGTTTCAATTGGGAAATCACCTAAGTCACCCAGGAGCTTTTTTTTCTTTCGAGGACGTTCATTGGTGATAAACTGGCTTATATAGCCGTAGGGTTTATAAATCTTGAAATGGCGGTGGTGCACTTGATTAATTTTAACGTAAAACCAGTTTTTTAATCAGGTCTTTTCCTAATTCCCTGTTTAACATCCTAATGATCTTTTCTTTGCCATAACTAAGTTCTTCCCTTAAAACAGAAGAACTCAACTGTACAAAAAGAGTGTCGTTTTGAAGCTTTATGGCTGTGGTATATTTTTTAATTGCAGGACCCATTTCACGGAACCAAACGTCTTTTACACTAATTTTATCTAAACCGCCCTGTAATTTATTGTGATCTACAAATTCTTTTAAAACTTCACTTAAGCTCTGGTTTTCGCTATTTCTTTTCTTCATTTTATTCATTTAACAAGGAGGTGAATTTGGTGTAATAATATATTTTTCCGTCCTGATTGATCACGCTGAACTTTTCTTCTTCAGCAGAAATCACGGTTTCTCTCCACTGGTCAAAGGGAGTTTTATAATATAGTCGTAAACTATCGTCCTCTATTTTTGCAATAATTTCTTCTTTATTATCACTCGTTTTAAAGCTCCCATCAAATTGTGGTTTTAGCTTCTTTCTAAATCCTTTATTCCCATCAAATTCCATATAATCAACTACGGCGTTTATCTTATAATTAATTACGGAGTCCTTGGAGACCTCTACCCGGTCAATTTCCCAGTAGCCAGTAAGATACTTGAGTTGTTGTTCTGGACTTCTTTGCTGACATCCTAAAAGTACGGTACCAAGAAGGAAAAAAAGAATTTTTTTGTTCACAATTTAAAAAGTTTATAAGATTGATTACTGCTTTTAACCACAGCCTCCGTACGGTCGGCATGGGTATCACTAATAAAAATTTGCCCAAGCTGATCTGTAGCTACCAAAGCTACGATGTGTGCCACGCGCTGTTCGTCTAATTTGTCGAAAATATCATCCAGCAGTAAAATCGGATTTACTTTGCTAATGGCCTTAATAAAATCAAACTGCGCAAGTTTTAGTGCGACCAAAAAAGATTTTTGTTGTCCCTGGGACCCAAATCTCTTTATGGGGTGGCTTGCAATTTCAAAACTCAAGTCATCTTTATGTGTGCCTACACTGGTGTATTGTAGCGCCAGATCTTTTTGAAGATTCTGTTCGAGCAAAGATGCTAAGTCACTCTTAAAAAGCTGGCTTTTATAACTGATATGTACCTCTTCCTTGTTGTTAGTGATATCTGCGTATCGTTTATTGAAAATCGGAATGAACTCTTCTAAAAACAATTTTCGTTTTTCAAAGATATACTGACCCAGCTCACTTAGCTGGTGATTATACACTTCAAGTGTGTCACGGTCAAAACTATGGTTGGCAGCGAAATATTTCAGCAGGGAATTCCTCTGTGCGTTTATTTTTCCATATTGTATTAATTTATTTAGGTAAACATTATCGCTTTGGGAAATTACCCCATCCATAAATTTACGTCGAGTTTCACTGCCTTCGATAATAAGATCACGATCAGCCGGTGAAATAATTACGGTAGGGATAAAACCAATATGCTCACTGAACTTTTCATAAGCCTTATTATTTCTTTTAATCACCTTTTTTTGCCCGCGTTTGGCACTTACCAATAGATGTTCTTCCTTTTCTGACTTTTCAAAATAACCTTCAACCACAAAGAAATCGGCATCATGGTTTATGTTCTGAGTGGTAATTGGATTGAAATAACTTTTTCCAAAAGCTAAAAGATAAATACTGTCTAAAACATTCGTTTTACCAACACCATTATTACCTACAAAGCAATTTATTTTAGTATCAAACTCGAAAGAAGCCGAATCCAGGTTTTTATAATTAACTAAAGAGAGATGTTTTAAAAACATAAAGTTCTGTTATTCAGCTTTGTAAATTTTATCAAAAGGAATTATCAAAGTAAAGCGAATGACCCTAAAATATTAAAAAAATACAAATAATTTCCCTTTTAATTTTGAATAAAAATCATATTTTTGCCACGCATTAAACAGTTTTTATGGCAACTTACAAGAAAAAAGGATATAAACCATCTAATAAGGAAGAACAGCAGAAACAAGTAGAAGACGAATCTACGACTGCTGAAGTATTTAATACCCTTGACCAGGGCGCTGGCAGGACCGAAACCTGGGTAGCAGAGAATCAAAAGTACATATATATCATTGTAGGAGTAGCAATTGTAGCCGTTTTGGGTTACCTTGGTTATGATCGTTTTGTAAGTGAACCAAAACAGGAGGAAGCAGCTAACGAAATGGCACAGGCACAAAATTATTTTGCTGCTGCATTAGATGCTTCAGGTGCTGAGCGTGATTCCCTTTTTATGATGGCTTTAAATGGAGGTGAAGGAAAATATGGTTTTATCGATATTGTAGAAAATTACGGAAGTACAGATGCCGCTAATTTAGCAACATACAACGCAGGTTTTGCTTATTTGAATACGGGCAATTACCAGGAGGCAATTAATTACCTTGAGGATTTTGAAAGTGAGGACGAAATTCTGGCAGCTCTTGCTACCGGAGGAATTGGTGATGCTTTTATGCAGTTAGAACAACCAGAAGAGGCTTTAGGGTATTATGAAAAAGCAGCTTCTATGCGGTCAAATGAATTTACTACCCCAAAATTTTTACTTAAATCTGCAATCACGGCATTAGAGTTAGGGCAACCAGCAGTGGCCAAGGAACACCTACAACAGATCGAAGAGGAATATCCTGAAACTCCTGAAGCTGAGAAAGTACCAGTTTATATGGGGCAGGCTAGTGCTGCAAAACAATAATTATGGCAACAGAAGGAAATAATCTTTCAAATTACGATAAAAACAAACTTCCCGATGCGAGTGATTTTCGTATCGGGATTGTTGTTTCTGAATGGAACGATGAGATTACCGAAGGCCTTTATAATGGTGCATATAATGCCCTGGTAGAAAATAAAGTACAGCCTAAAAGAATTGTACGCTGGAATGTTCCCGGAAGTTTTGAACTGGTCTATGGGTGCAAAAAAATGCAGGAAAGTTTTGATATGCTGGATGCTATTATTGCCATAGGAAGTGTGATAGAGGGAGAAACCAAGCATTTTGATTTTGTGTGCCAGGGAGTTTCTCAGGGGATAAAAGATCTAAATGTCAACAATGAAATACCAGTAATCTTTTGCGTATTAACGGATCAGAACATGCAACAAGCCATTGATAGAAGTGGTGGTAAACACGGTAATAAAGGTACTGAAGCTGCCATAGCTGCAATTAAAATGGCAAAACTACGCCAGGACGCCAGATATTAAATCTGTTGGTATAACGGCACTATTCTTGTTGATTTTTTTAGCTTCCTGGCTTCGGTTTTGTGAAGCAATTTCAGTAAATTTGAACTACTACCAAAAATCAGCATATTTTGAAAATCAAAATTTATAAACCCAGAAAGAATGCCCGTTATAATTATACCCCAAGATATTATAAGGGGAAAGATGCGGGTAATATTTATAGTTTTGATTCTAAATTCAATAAATATAGGGAAACTACAAACGATATAGATTTCGGTTCTCAATGGGCCGAAGTACGTAAATCCAGCAGGAACAGGGGCAACCGGGAGATGAATAAGCGCTTGCTTATAATTATTATGGTGCTGGTATTTATTTTTTTATGGATAATTGATTTTGATCTGTCCATCTTTTCCAACCAGCCATAAATGAGTGATATAATTCAACTTTTACCAGACCATGTAGCCAACCAGATTGCTGCCGGGGAAGTAGTGCAACGCCCTGCTTCGGTGGTTAAGGAACTGGTGGAAAATGCTATTGATGCAGAATCAGAAAATATTCAGGTGGTAATCAAGGAGGCGGGTAAAACCCTTATCCAGGTTATAGACGATGGCAGGGGAATGAGCCAAAGCGACGCCCGAATGTGTTTTGAACGCCATGCCACTTCCAAAATAAAATCTGCTGAAGATCTTTTTAGTTTGCAGACCAAAGGTTTTCGTGGAGAAGCACTGGCTTCGATCGCTGCTATTGCACACGTGGAATTAAAAACAAAACCAGAAGATGAGGAGGTAGGCACACAGATAAAGGTAGAAGGCAGTAAGGTTTCAAATCAAGATGTTTGTGTTTGTCCAAAAGGAACTTCGATAAGTGTTAAAAATCTTTTTTATAATATTCCGGCAAGAAGAAATTTTTTAAAATCTGATGTGGTCGAGACTCGTCATATAATTGATGAATTTCAAAGAGTGGCATTGGCACATCCGCAAATCTCCTTCTCGTTATTTCATAATGGAAACGAGCTGTTTCAGCTTCCCCAATGCAATCACCGCCAACGAATCACCAATATTTTTGGTGGAAAAACCAATGAAAAACTGGTGCCGGTAACAGAGGAAACCGAGATCGTTGAAATCTCAGGATTTGTTGGAAAACCCGAATTTGCTAAGAAATCTAGGGGAGAGCAGTTTTTTTTTGTGAATAACCGGTTTATAAAAAGCCCTTATTTAAATCATTCGGTAGTAGCCGCTTTTGAAGGTTTGCTAAAGGAAAAATCCTATCCAAGCTATTTCCTATTCTTAAAAGTTAATCCCAAAAGTATTGATATCAACATTCATCCTACTAAGACTGAAATTAAGTTTGACGATGAACATGCACTCTATGCAATCCTAAGAAGTGCGATAAAACATAGTTTGGGACAATTCAATGTTGCTCCGGTTTTAGATTTTGACAGGGATGCTAACCTGGATACGCCCTACGAATACAAAAATAAATCAGCAGCAGTACCGCAGGTTGAAGTAGATAAAAATTTTAATCCCTTTCGAGAGGAAAATTCAAGAACCCATAGAGGAACCTCTAATTCTTTTTCTTTAAATCTTATAAGAGAGCGGGGAGAAAGTTGGGAAAGTTTATATTCAGGTTTACAAACCGAAGATTCTTTACAAAACGGGAATGATTTTAATGAAATTGAATTTGAAAGTGAGCAGGTAACAGGAAATTTATTTGCACCCTCAGAAGATTCACAAGAAAAATCTACCTTTCAGCTTCATAAAAAGTATATTGTTAGCACGTTGAAAAGTGGAATTTTGGTGATCGATCAACATCGTGCTCACACCAGGATCTTGTATGAGGAAATGCTAAAGAATATAACGGTTTCAGCTGCAGTGAGTCAACAGTTATTGTTTCCGTTGAACCTTCAATTCAATACGCACGAAATAGAAATACTCAAACAATTACAGGATTCACTTGAACAAACGGGATTTGTTTTTTCAGAAGTAAAAAGCGATTTCGTGGAAATAGTTGGAATACCGACGCTTATTTCAGAAAGTGAAGTAGAAATATTGTTAGAACAACTCATAGCAGATTTTGAAAACGATGTACCTGATAATGGGTTTTCGCAAACCGACTTATTAGCTAAATCCCTTGCAAAGGGAATGGCGGTAAAATCCGGAACATTATTAAACAATACCGAGCAGCAACATATCGTTAATCGTTTGTTCGCTTGTAAAGAACCCGGGTTAAGCCCGTCTAACAGATCGGTTTTCGTTACTTTAACGGTAGACGAGCTGGATAAAAAATTTATGTAAATGGGAAGAATTACCGACACAGTAAAAGTACTTTTAATCATCAATATCATCTTTTTTGTTGGTAGCCAGTTTCTGGGTGATTATGCATATCAATTATTTGCACTTTGGTTCTTTGAGAATGAGAATTTTATGCCCTGGCAGTTTGTTAGCCATATGTTTATGCATGGCAGCTTGATGCATATTATTTTTAATATGTATGCACTTTGGGCTTTTGGAGGGCCCATTGAACAAATGCTTGGACAAAAACGCTTTATCTTCTTCTATTTTTCAGCTGGACTTGGAGCAGCTTTGTTGCATACCTTGGTGAATTTTATAGAATTTAAAACCGGTTACAATGCTTTGCTGGATGCCGGAATGAGCATGGGAAGTATAGAACAATTGCTCAGGACAGGGGAATACGCCACTGCAATATTAGATTCGATCCCCAAGGAAACCCTGCAGGATTTGTATCAGAGTGTAAATACCCCGGCTGTTGGAGCCTCTGGAGCAATATATGGAATTCTGGTTGCTTTTGGAATGATGTTTCCAAATGTGGAATTATTCTTGCTCTTTGTGCCGGTACCTATAAAAGCAAAATTCTTTATTCCAGTACTTATTCTAATCGATTTGTTTTCAGGATTAACAGGATATTCGTTATTTGGTGGAGGTGTGGCACATTTTGCACACGTTGGTGGAGCCTTATTTGGCTTTATTATGATGTGGTACTGGAAGAAAAACCAGTTTAATCAAAATCGTTGGGATTGATGAAAGGATCTGAAAAATTAAGATATAAACTCCAAACCGCTACGGTTGTGGAAAAACTGATCGCCATAAATGTGGTGATATTTCTCTTGTTCTTTTTGCTTAGAACCTTAACTTATTTGTTTCAGTTACCTTCAGAATTTTTACTGGAGTGGTTTGTTTTTCCAAAGGAATTGGGGGAGTTTATCTATAAACCCTGGACTATAATTACCTATGCCTTTTTACACGGTGACATTTGGCATATCCTTTCTAATATGCTGATCTTATATTTCTCGGGAATCTATTTTCTGAACTATTTTTCTCCAAAACGATTACTTAATTACTTTTTTTTAGGAGTGATCATGGGTGCTTTGGTGTATATGTTAAGCTATAATCTTTTCCCCGCGTTCCAGTCAACTGGCCGTTCCTATTTAATTGGAGCTTCAGCAGGGGTGATGGCAGTTTTAGTTGGTATTGCGGCCTATATTCCAAATATGCGCGTTAGACTTCTTTTAATAGGGAGCATAAAATTCTGGTGGATCGCCGCTTTTCTGGTAGCATTGGATGTTATTCAAATTCCGATCAGTAATGCTGGTGGACATCTTGCACATCTTGGGGGTGCGGCCTTGGGTTATGTTTATACCAAGCAATTACAAAAAGGAAATGATATCGGTTTATGGTTTGAGAAAATAATGGATAGTTTGGCGAGCTTATTCAAACCGAGTGAACGAAAGGCGAAAATGAAAACCGTTTACCGAAAAACAGCCAGTAAGGCATCTGCCAAGACCACCACACAATCTGGATCTTCCTTCTCCCGGAAAATGGAAAAGGATGAAAAGCAGCGGAAAATTGATACAATTTTAGATAAAATAAGTACAAGTGGATACGATAGTTTGAGTAAAACTGAAAAAGATTTCCTTTTTAAAGCTGGTAAAGAAGATTAAATGAAAAACCTTGGCCTTTTGGATAAGATCATTTTTATCTTTAATTCCCTGGCAGCTACTGGGCTTTTACTCTCTTATCTGCTTGCTTTTATTCCCCCGAAATCATTTCCGCTGCTTTCAGTCTTAAGTCTTGGGGTTCCTATTTTAATTCTTATCAACCTGGTATTTTTGATTTTCTGGCTTGTAAGGTTTAAAAGACAGTTTTTGCTGTCTTTTCTTATTCTGCTTATCGGTTTCAATTATGTAACAAGTCTTTATCAATTTAGTGGGGATACCCGAACTTCTAAAGAAGAGTTGAGTATCATGAGCTATAATGTAAGATTGTTTAATGCTTATAACTGGACCCGGGAAAAGAACATCCCTACAAAAATAACCGATTTCATAAAGGAGAAAGATCCTGACATTTTATTAACCCAGGAACATACGGTGGATGAAGTAAAATTACAAAGGATCTATCCGTATCATTATGTGCACAGAAAAGGAAAGAATTCAGAGTTCGGTTCCGCTATTTTTTCTAAGTATCCAATTATTGGAAAATATTCAGTAGGTTTTCCCCACGATGGCAACAACAATGCGATTTATGCAGATGTGGTAGTAAAGGAAGATACCCTGCGCATTTTTAATGTTCATTTTCAATCACTAAATATTAAACCCGAGATTGATGCACTACGAAAGGAAGATTCAAAAAAATTATTGGGTAGAATAGGGCAGGGCTTTAGTATGCAACAGGAACAGGCAGAAATGATGATGGATAAAGTAAATGAAGACGGATATAAAACCATTATAGCTGGAGATTTCAACAACACCGCTTTTTCTTATATTTATGAGATGATAACCGCTGAAGGTAGATTTACAGATGCCTTTTTAAATTCAGGGCAGGGTTTCGGTCAAACTTTTAAATTGAACTATTTTCCTTTGCGTATAGATTTTATGCTGGTAGAATCAGGTATCCAGATAAACTCCTTTGAGCGATATAAAAATTCATTCTCAGATCACTATCCCATTCTTACTCGAATTAAAATTTAAACTCTTGAACTTCCAGAAAATTTAGGGTGTTAGGACCTTCACAGAAAAGGAGATCAAGGATACTTAAATTCGACAAAAATCCGTGCTTGTCCTTAAAAACCTGAGCATATTGATCGTGTTTAAAACTGATTTTTGATTTAGCATCAATCAAAAATCTCAGGTCTTTCTTCTGCTTAGGATGAAGTATATATTCTGAGGTTTTTTTGAAATTTAAATCTAATTGAAGCGAGTCGGTAATAAATGCTAAGCAGGCATAATTAAAGTCCAGTAAATTTTCGAATTTCGAATGGTAGAGCGGGTAAATGTCGTCTTCATAAAATTCAAAAAATGGAGAAGTTTGATAAGAAGCTTTTAAGGCTCGCCAATGTTGTTTTTGCCATTGGAAGTCGTTTTCAATTTTAACTTCCTTGTAAAGCTGATGCTTTCCGGCTTGCTTTGGTTCTCCCGTAACGGTTGAGCGATGCTTTATAGGAATGTTTAGCAATAATGCTCCATTGGAATCATAGATATACATCCGGTTACGGTAGGTTTGCTTCTGATAATTATCTTCGTTTTCAAAAAAAACATGATCAGCCTTTGCCAGGGCAACATATTGAGCAATAGGCCCAAAATAGGATGGATGTATTAATATGCTTTCCATCTATTGGTTTTTCCGGCGTTTTTTAAAATAATTGAAGGCAATAATGATTACGACTATTATTAAAAAATAGGGTAGATAAGAGATAGGTTTGGATTCACCTTTAACCGTTGTGAAAACCCTATCCCACCTTATCTTATTAAAAAAACCTTCCGCATTGGTGTCCCAACTCATCCAAATAAATACTGGTTTGCCCACTACATGATTTTCGGGAACAAATCCCCAGGTTCGACTATCCTCGCTATTATGACGGTTATCACCCATCATCCAGTAATAATTCTGTTTGAAAGTATAGGAATCTGCGGGTTGTCCATTTAGTAAAACTTGGGTGCCGTTAACGCTCAATTCGTTATCAATACCAATTTCACTTCCTTCATAGGTTTCAATAATCCGTTTATAGAATGGTAAAGATTCAGGAGTTAGTGATACGGTTGCACCTTCCTTGGGAATGTAAACCGGGCCCATAAAGTCATTGTTCCAGTTAAGTTTTCCGTTGTTAGGAAAAATACGAGGATCTTTCGCTCCTAAGGAATCAGAATATCGTTGGATACTGGTAACATTAGGATGATTTTTAATGCGGTTATATGCAGCTTCTGTTAATGCTTTTATATAAAACTGATTGGTATTTGGATTGTGATAATACCCGTCGGTAATATCATATTCCTCGTATAAATATCGGGGACTAAAACCCTGACCATTGGTAGTACCTATATAAGTGAACTGTGTCTTTGCACGACCCGGAAGATCGAGTGGCTGATTATTTATAATCACTTTCCCAGCTCTAACTTCCAGTGAATCTCCGGGAAGTCCCACAGCACGTTTTACATAATTTGATTTTTTATCTATAGGCTTGTAGTAATACTTCCCATCACCATATTGCTGAAAAGCATTCACCGTGTCTACTGGCCAGTTGAACACCACGATATCGTTACGTTCAATGTCTTCAAAACCAGGTAGTCTCAAGTAGGGTATTTGAGGGTAACTAAGATAAGATTTGATTCCCAAAACAGGTATAGTATCGTGCACCATAGGAAATGCGACCGCTGTTCGAGGTAATCTTGCACCGTAATGAAATTTACTTACAAAAAGAAAATCTCCAACCAAAAGTGTTTTTTCTAAAGAGGATGTAGGTATGGTAAAGGGCTGCATCACATAAGTGTGCACTATAGTAGCCGCAATTACGGCAAATAAGATGGAACTCACCCATTCCCCGGCGGCAGTTCTTGGTTTTAGGCTACGATCTTCAATATATTTTACATCGGTAGCGTAGTTTATATAATAAATATAAAAGCCAAGGCTAAGAATGGCTAAAAAAGTATCTGTTCTGCTATGCCGACCAAAACTTCTAATGGTTTCCACCCATATTACCGGAAACATTATCAGGTTTACAATGGGAATAAATAGAAGTATTACCCACCACCAGGGCCTATTTATTATCTTCATTAAAATTACTGCATTGTATACAGGAATTGCGGCTTCCCAGGCTTTTCTTCCGGCTTTTTTATAAAGTTTCCAGGTGCCCGCGAAATGAATAACCTGAACTACCAGAAAAAATAGAAACCATTGTGTAAACGTCATAATCTTATGCTTTGCTTATTAGTAACAAAATGGAGTGTTTGTTACTATATTTTATTTAAAATTCATTGGAAAGTACATCCTTCATCGTGAAAATACCTTTCCTATCTTTAATATATTCGGCGGCAATTACTGCTCCAAGAGCAAATCCTTCACGCGACTTGGCGGTATGCATAATCTCTATAGAATCTATTTTAGAGCTGTAAGAAACAGTATGTGTACCTGGAACATCCTCAATTCTTTTTGCTCTGACCGGGATCTCATCTGCTTCTGCATGGTCGAGTTGCCATGCATTTTTTTTGTCGTTTTCAGCGATGATCTGTTGGGCCAGGCTTATTGCAGTTCCACTTGGGGCGTCTTGCTTTTGTGTATGATGAATTTCTTCAATTTCCACCTCATAATCGGTCATGCCATTCATGATCTCAGCTAATTTCTTATTAAGCTCAAAAAAGAGATTTACACCCACACTAAAATTTGAAGCATAAATAAAAGCACTGTCTTCCTTTTTGCATATTTTCACTGCCTTTTCATAGTCATCCAACCATCCAGTCGTACCACAGACCACCGGGATTTTATTTTTAAAGCAGGTGGTAATGTTTTTAAATGCCGCTTTTGGTACACTAAAATCAATAGCTACGTCAATTTTCATTTTTTCAAGCTCGAAACTCTCAATATCTTCCTCGAGCTTCAAAACAATTTCGTGGCCACGGTTCTTGGCAATTTCTTCAATCGCTTTACCCATTTTTCCGTATCCTAAAAGTGCTATTTTCATTATTTATATTTTAATGTTATTTTTTAAAAGCAGATTCTACAACTAAAAATGTAAACAATATTATTTTTTGGTTTATTAAAAAGTATAATTTAACGATAAGCCATAGCGGGATTTCCCTGTGTAATTATCAAGATTTAAACTAGGTTTTACCGTTAGGTCTTCACTTACATTAAATTGCTGTAAATGGGCGTCAACATTTGCATCAATTATGTTCAGAATATAAATTCCGGCAGTGACTAAAATCGAAATTTCTTTATTACGGCGATAAAATTCCTGCGCCCTTATCAAACCTTCCGCTGTAATTCTTTCTTTACCATCCACAATAAATTCATCATCCCGGTATCCTGCGATTCTTCTTTTATAGATTGAGCGGTATCTGTCGTATTCTTTATCGTTATCAAGATAAAAATAAACGCCTATTCCAAGCCCTGTATAAATAATAGGAATTTTCCAGTAACGCCCGTTGTATGCCTGCCCTAAACCTGGTAAGACAGCTGAGTAAAATGCCGCTTTAGCAGGGGCAAGCGCATTATAGGGTTTGTAATCTTTTTCTTGCTCAACAACCTTCTCTTCTACCACAGGTTCTTCAATTATTAAAGAATCTTCCTGGGCCGTAAGTGAGCAGACGAACAACAGAAAACTAAAAAATGATAAAATCCAATTAGTTTTCACCTTGAATAAGTTTTTTTAACCGATTAAAATCTTCTTGGGAAGAAAAAGGTATACTGAGTTTTCCACCACCCTTTTTAGTGATCTTTATGTCTATTTTTGCTCCAAGATATTCTGAAAACTCCTTAATTTCCTTTTTGTATGATGCAGGAATAGCAGCTGGTTTTTTCGTGGACTTGGAACTTTTCAAACCTTCGTTTATCTCGCGAACCAATTGCTCGGTTTCTCTAACTGACAAAGATTTTTGAAGTATTTTTTCATAAATCTCCAGTTGCTTTTGTGGATCGTTTACGTTGATAATCGCCCTGCCATGGCCCATGCTCATAAAGCCGTCGCGCATTCCCGTCTGAATAATGGGATCGAGTTTTAAAAGGCGTAAATAATTGGCTATGGTAGATCTGTTTTTACCAATACGCTCACTAAGCTGTTCCTGAGTAAGGTTAATCTCATCAATAAGCCGCTGATAGGAAAGTGAAATTTCTATTGGATCCAGATCCTGACGTTGAATATTTTCTACCAGCGCCATTTCAAGAGATTCCTGGTCATTAGCGATCCTTATATACGCCGGAATTGTCGCCAAGCCCACCAGTTTTGAAGCGCGATACCGTCGTTCTCCGGAAACCAATTGGTACTTATCAAAATCCAGTTTCCTAACAGTAATAGGTTGGATTACACCAAGTTCCTTAATTGAAGAGGCTAGTTCTTTTAAACTATCCTCATTAAAACTAGTCCTTGGCTGAAAAGGATTTACTTCTACAGATTCCAAATCCAGTTCTACAATATGTCCAACCAGTTTATCTGCATTTTTATCTTCTGCTGATTGTATATCATTTTGTGGATCTTTTAATAAAGCTGAAAGGCCTCGGCCTAAAGCTTGTTTTTTGGTCGCCTTCGCCATCTTCTATGGATTTTTCTTAATAATTTCATTGGCCAGGCTTAAATAGTTACTGGCTCCTTTACTACCTGCGTCATAGTTAATAATACTTTCACCATAACTTGGCGCTTCACTTAAACGCACATTTCTTTGAATGATTGTGTCGAAAACCATCTCACCAAAATGCTTCTGGACTTCCTCTACAACCTGGTTAGAGAGTCTAAGGCGTGAATCGTACATAGTAAGCAATAAGCCTTCAATGTCTAATTTATTGTTATGAATTTTCTGAACGCTCTTTATGGTATTTAGTAATTTTCCCAGGCCTTCCAAGGCAAAATACTCGCACTGAATGGGTATCACCACGGAATCGGATGCCGTTAAAGCATTCAATGTTAATAAACCAAGGGAAGGGGCACAGTCAATTAAAATAAAATCATATTGGTCTTTTAAGGGGGTAATGGCCTTTTTTAACATTGATTCCCTTTGATCCTGGTCAACTAGCTCGATTTCTATGGCCACAAGGTCTATATGCGCTGGAATTATATCTAGGTTGGGAGAACTGGTTTTTTGAATGCAATCGCCTGGAGTTATTGAGTCTTCAAAAAGCTGATAAGTACCTAACTCAACCTCTTCAACGTCAATTCCGAGTCCGGAAGTGGCATTTGCCTGTGGGTCTGCATCTATTAACAATACTTTTTTTTCAAGTACTCCAAGCGAAGCGGCCAGGTTTACCGAGGTAGTGGTTTTTCCCACTCCTCCCTTTTGGTTTGCAATAGCAATGATTTTACCCATTAAGTCTCTATGATTTTTGAAGGGTAAAAATACAATTTATTACAGGTTTATAAAATGATTTTGTTAACAGCTTATACATAAAAAAGGAATGGTGACCTAAAAGCTTAACAAACGGTTTTTTAAAAAGTGGGTTTTTAAGAATTCGGGATTAAAATTTGGCACCTAATCCTTCAGTTTTACTTTTTTAGATCTTGGTGTTACCCACAAATAATGTTCGTGTACATACTTGTTTTCTACTTCCTCTCAACTTTCTATCTAAAAATTCAAGGAATCTTTTAGATAGAATGGCAGTATGTCTTGGATTAAAACATTAATGCCTCCTATGGAATGTTTCAAATTAGATATTGGATGGCAAACTGGTAAATAGAATATAGATTCAGCTTTTCTTTAATGATAGGATATAGTAATGGGATGGTAAAAAACCTAGCTGCCCTTTTTTGATTTAATCATCGCTTCCAATTGATCCCACATTTCCTCTGGAATAGCTTCCAGTAGATTGAACTGTCCTGCACCCTTAAGCCATTCGCCACCATCTATGGTAATTACTTCGCCATTTATATAAGCTGAAAAATCTGAAACTAAGTAAGCAGCAAGGTTTGCTAACTCCTGGTGTTGGCCAAGCCTTTTTAAAGGTACCTTTTTGGCAAGATCGAATTTGTCTTTTAGATCACCAGGCAATAATCTATCCCAGGCACCTTTAGTAGGAAATGGCCCAGGTGCAATTGCGTTGAATCGAATTCCGTATTTGGCCCATTCTACGGCCAGAGAACGTGTCATGGCCAGAACCCCTGCTTTGGCTGTAGCACTCGGTACCACATAAGCCGAACCTGTCCAAGCATAAGTAGTTACGATATTTAATACAGTTTTATCCTTTTGTTTTTCGTCAATCCAATGTTTTCCAAGTGCCATTGTGCAGTTCTTACTTCCCTTTAATACAATATCAATAATCGTATCAAATGCATTGGCACTTAATCTTTCGGTAGGAGAGATAAAATTCCCGGCGGCATTGTTCAGTAAAATATCAACAGTTCCAAATTTCTTTAAAACTTCATCTCTCATATGTTCTACCTGATCATAATGCCGAACATCACATTGCACAGCAAAACATTTTCCGCCGGTTTCATCTTCAAGTTCTTTAACAGTGTTTTGAAGTTTCTCAATATTTCTTGAAGTAATGGCAACATTGGCGCCAAGTTCCATAAAGTATTTGGTCATCGCTTTTCCAAGCCCGCTACCGCCGCCTGTTACGATAATTGTTTTGCCTTTTAAAGCATCGTCCCGCAGCATTTTTTTAGTAAAGTCCATAATATATATTAATTCATTGGTTTAAAATCTAATCCTGGGTGAGCCTTAAATAGTTCGATGCATTCCCGCAGGTTGTCTTCTCTTAATTATCGATCAAAATCTCTAAAAGCTGAATTGCGGCTTCACTAATTTTAGTTCCAGGCCCAAAAACAGCCACTGCACCGGCATCAAATAAATATTGATAATCTTGTGATGGAATTACCCCTCCCACAATTACCATAATATCTTCACGGCCTAAATTCTTTAATTCTTCCAGAACCTGGGGTACTAAGGTTTTATGTCCTGCCGCAAGGGAAGAAACTCCCAGGATGTGAACATCGTTTTCTACGGCTTGTTTGGCTGCCTCTTTTGGCGTCTGAAATAACGGACCAATATCTACATCAAAACCTAGGTCGGCATACCCGGTAGCCACTACTTTTGCGCCACGATCATGACCATCCTGACCCATTTTTGCGATCATAATTCGAGGCCTTCGGCCATCCTGTTCTGCAAATTTATCAGCCAGTTCCCTGGCCTTTTTAAAAGAAGTATTGTCTTTCATTTCTTTAGAATATACACCGCTAAAGGTTTGTACTTTAGCTTTATGCCTACCATAAACGTCTTCCAAAGCATCGCTGATTTCACCAAGAGTCGCACGATTTCTTGCTGCTTCTATTGCTAAGCTAAGTAAATTACCGGTTTCTTTTCTGGCGCATTCAGTAAGATTCTTTAAGGCTGTTTTTACCTTTCCAGTATTTCGTTCAGCTTTAATTTTTTCCAGACGTTCCACCTGTTGTTTTCTTACTGTCTGGTTATCGACCTCTAAAGTAACCAATTCGTCTTCTTTTTCAAGTCGGTATTTGTTAGTACCTACAATAATATCAGTTCCACTATCAATTCTGGCTTGCTTTTTCGCTGCCGCTTCTTCAATACGCATCTTGGGAATTCCTTCCTCGATAGCCTTGGTCATTCCTCCAAGTTCTTCAACTTCCTGAATCAAATTCCAGGCTTTTTCTGCAATTTCATCAGTAAGTTTTTCAACATAATAACTTCCTGCCCAAGGATCTACTGTTTTAGTGATTTTTGTTTCTTGCTGAAGATGCAACTGCGTATTACGAGCAATTCTTGCGGAAAAATCCGTCGGTAGCGCAATGGCTTCATCTAAAGCATTGGTATGCAAACTTTGGGTGCCACCAAAAGCAGCTGCTGCAGCCTCAATACAGGTACGCGCTACATTATTAAAAGGATCCTGCTCAGTTAAACTCCAGCCACTAGTTTGTGAATGGGTTCTAAGTGAAAGCGATTTTGGATTTTTAGGATTGAATTTTTTTACGAGTTTAGCCCAAAGCATACGAGCTGCTCTCATTTTGGCTATTTCCATAAAATGATTCATCCCAATTCCCCAGAAGAACGAAAGTCGGGGCGCAAAACTATCTATATCCATCCCGGCATCCAAACCTTTGCGGATATATTCCAGTCCATCAGCTAAGGTATAAGCAAGTTCAATGTCGCAGGTAGCACCTGCTTCCTGCATATGATACCCGGAAATACTTATACTATTGAATTTGGGCATATGCTGAGAAGAATATTCAAAAATATCAGAAATGATCTTCATCGAAGGGGTAGGAGGGTAGATGTAGGTATTTCTCACCATAAACTCCTTTAAAATATCATTTTGAATGGTTCCTGAAAGTTGTTCGGGTTTCACACCCTGTTCTTCTGCGGCTACAATATAAAATGCTAAAACTGGTAATACAGCGCCATTCATTGTCATAGACACCGACATTTTATCAAGTGGAATTTGGTCAAAAAGGATCTTCATATCCTCCACCGTATCTATAGCTACTCCAGCTTTTCCTACATCGCCAACCACGCGTTCATGGTCACTGTCGTATCCGCGATGGGTTGGAAGATCAAAAGCTACCGATAGTCCTTTTTGACCGGCAGCCAGGTTCCTTCGGTAAAAAGCATTGCTTTCTTCCGCAGTCGAAAAACCGGCATACTGTCGAATTGTCCAGGGACGCCGAACATACATGGTGCTATAAGGTCCGCGCAGGTATGGTGGAATTCCAGCTGCGAAATTTAAATGCTTTAATTCATTTGTATCATTGGGGGCATAAAGCGGTTTTAAATCTATTTCCTCCGGGGTTTCAAAAAAGTTATTTTCTTTTTCTTTTAGTCCTTGTTCAAGTTTCGGTTGCTGTAATTTAATATGTTGAAGTTGTTTTCTGGCCATGACTAGGTTTTAAAATTAATCAGCTTTCTCCTGTTTCAGGCGTATTTGTTCCAGCTGCTCGCTTAAACGTTTTTCCAGGATCGGTTCAATTAAAGTTTTTCGAGGGTTTTGTTTTAAAAACGGATATAATTCCAATTCCTCCTTCATTTTATCTTGAGGGTTCTCAAATTTATTAGTCCCGATTAATACGATCTTGCCATTGTCAAAATGTTCCTGTTCCTTTTGTGCGCTTTCCTTTATTTTTCGCTGAATTATGCCTTCTTTTAATTGCTTTAAAAATCCACCACCTTTTTCAATTTCCTTAAAAATTTCTAGAGCACTTTCTGCAAATTGTTTTGTAAGGCTTTCAATATAATATGCACCTTCGGCTGCATTGGACACCTTATCCAAATGGGCCTCATGCTTCAGCACCAACAACTGATTGCGGGCTATTCTATCTCCAAAAATGTTGTTTTTATGGTAAATCGCATCATAAGGCATATTGTAAACCGTATCGGCTCCGCCCAAAACCGCACTCATGCTTTCCGTGGTAGTTCTAAGAAGATTCACATTAAAATCGTAAAGCGTTTTATTTCTTTTGGTAGGTTGGGCAAGGATATGACAGGTTTCCAGGGTTTTATATTCAGCAGCTAAAATGCCGTAAAGCCATCTTAAGGCTCTGATTTTTGCGATTTCGAAGAAATAATTTGATCCGGAAGCAATTAAAAATTGAGGATGAAATTTTTCAAAATTTGTTGTGCCCTGAAAATGATTAAGATATTCATTTACATGGGCCATGGAATAGGCCAGTTGTTGTGGAATAGTTGCTCCGGCATTTTGGTACAGAGTAGCGTCTATGCTTACGACTGATTCAAATTCTTTGGATTGATCAAAAATAAAATCAAAAATTTCATGGTCTTTGTTAAGATTGTGAAACCAGTTTCCCGACCTGGCAAGATTTCCTACGATATCAAACTGAAAGAAAATTTGGTGATCTTTTTCTTTAAAGAACTCCCGAAAACGTTTGAAATAATTTTTAGAAAAAAAACTAAAGCTTAAATATATAATAGTTTTTTCCAGTGGTAAACCTTTGAACAGTTCTTTTACTGAAATGTCTTCATTAGGAATAATAAACCAAAGGCTTTCAGCTCCCTTCTGCAACACATCCAGGGCCCGTTTATTAACTTTTTGCTCAGAAATAACATATAATCGCTCACATATGTTCCAGTTTTTAGGAGAAGGTGTTCGAATGTGATTTTCAATATCTTCAGAATTATAAAAAGGTTTTATGTTTATTCCATCTAGAGATTTATATACGAGTTCTTTATTATAGTCGGCCCCCTTGAGGTCGAATTGAATTTTTTGTTTCCATTGCTTTGCAGAAACCTCTTCAAATTCCTGAAATAATGAGTTTTTCATTGCGTGGTTTTTCTGAAAATTAGTCCTGAATGGTGTCGTATTCTATAATGAATATTTCTTCATTAGGTCGCTTCATGTAATACTGCTGGCGAGCAAATTTCTCCATTTCTACTGAATCCTGAAGCTGCTTAATAATGGCTTTATCTTTAGAAATTTCATTCCTGTAGTATTGCCTGTTTTCCTCAAGTTCTTCTATTTCCTGATTGAGTTCGTTGTGAATTAACCAGGAATTGCTATCAAGGAAAAACATCCAACCTCCAAAAATAAGTATTAACAGCACGTATTTATTGCTGATAATTTTAAACCATTTTTTATTTCTTAATTCTTTTAATTTCACACCTTCTAACTTCAGTAACTAATTAAGATTATTTTGGTCAAGTTGATAAAATTTAGAATTTTGTCAACTATTTGGCTTAAAGATACAAAATTAGGCCAAGCGGTCTTTTATTATGGTTTGTACAATATCAACAGCTACGGTATTATAGCGGTTGGTGGGGATAATCAAATCAGCAAATTCTTTTGTCGGTTCTATAAATTGTTGATGCATAGGCTTAAGCGTGGTTTGGTATCGCCAAAGAACCTCGTCCAGATCGCGCCCTCGTTCAGAAATATCCCTTTTAAGTCGGCGAATTAATCGCTCATCACTATCAGCGTGCACATAGATTTTGATATCAAACATTTCTCTGATGTCCGGATGTGCAAAAATTAAAATACCTTCAACAATAACTACCTTCCTGGGCTGTGTTTCAAGGGTTTGTTTGGTTCGGTTATGTTCAGTGAAAGAGTAAACAGGTTGCTGAATAGTATTGCCTGCCTTTAATTCTTTTAGGTGTTCTACAAGAAGATCAAAATCAATAGATTTTGGATGGTCAAAATTGGTTTTTATCCGTTCTTCCTTAGATAAATGGCTTAGATCTTTATAGTAAGAATCTTGTGATATAACATCTACCTCTTCATTTTTTAATTCATCTATAATCTGTCTTACTACCGTAGTTTTTCCACTACCGGTGCCACCTGTAATTCCTATAATGAGCATCTAAAAAAATTTGAGGCAAATTTAAACATTTGCCCCAAATTAGAAATAAATATGATGTTTTATTACTCAAAAAGTAATTTTCAAATAAATCATTAAAATTATTCTGTTTCTTCAATAGGTAACACCCTCACAATTCCAGTGCCTTCTATTGCGGCATAAATGAAACCGTCAGGACCTTGTTGTACATCTCTCAACCTTCCCATTCCTTCTAATAATTTTTCTCTTTTGGTTACATCGCCATTTTCCAATGCTAAATGTTCTAGGTATTGAAATTTAAGTGACCCAACCAAAAGATTACCTTTTAATTCAGGGTATTTATCGGAAGTTACTTTTTCAAAACCACTAGGGGCGATAGAAGGAACCCAATAGGTGAGTGGGTTTTGAAACTTAGGTCCGGTTCGATCTTCGGTGATGGTTGTTCCATCATAATTTTCACCATAGGTAACCACCGGCCAGCCGTAATTTTTTCCCGGTTTAATAACGTTGATTTCATCACCACCTTTTGGTCCATGCTCGTTAACCCAAATTTCTCCGGTTTCTTGATTAAAAAACATGCCCTGGGGATTTCTATGACCATAGGAATAAATAGCTTCCTTTGCATTTTCCACGCCTACAAACGGATTATCCGAGGGAATACTTCCATCTAAATTTAATCGATAGATCTTCCCGCCATCTCTTGTGATATCCTGTGGATTGACATCTCTATTCCCTCTATCTCCTATGCTGAAGAATACATGTCCCTTATCATCAAAGGCAATCCTTGAACCGAAATGCTGACCTCGGGTTGAATTAGGTTCGGCTTTGTAAAGGACTTCACTGTTGGTAAGCTGATTATTTTCCAATTTTGCTCGCATCAAAGCTGTATTTCCACCTTCGGCTTCACCTTTTGTAGAGGAGTAGGTGATATAAACCCAATTATTATTTTCATAATCAGGATGAAGAGCAATATCCAGCAAACCACCCTGGCCTTGATTGTAAATTTCGGGAGCACCGGATATAGCAGTTTTTACACCATTCTTATAATGAAAAATATCACCACCTTTCTCAGTGATTAAAATGCTTCCATCAGGAAGAAAATCAAAACCCCATGGAATTGACATATCTCCTGCCACTACCTCGTGTTGATACTCCCGTTCTGGAGAAACTATTTCGGGCTGTTTCTCAGGTACCGGATTTTCGCTATCCTGATTAGTCTTTTCTGTTTTTACTTCAATTTCTGCTTTTTCTTCTGATTTTTCGTTTTCTCCACAGGCCGAGAATATAAAAACTATGCCTATTAATAATAAAATACGCTTCATAATATTTTTTTTTTTGATTAGCTTATCCTGCATTATTGGCAAGATTCAACTAAGATATAAAAATTCTAAAGTTTTTCTTGTAGAGTGATAAGTTTTCTTATATTTGCACCCGCTTTGAAGGATAATTTAAGGACTGTAAGTTGAAATATTGGAATTGATGATAACGTAAGTTATCAAGTTACGGGGTGTAGCGTAGCCCGGTTATCGCGCCTGCTTTGGGAGCAGGAGGCCGCAGGTTCGAATCCTGCCACCCCGACTTTTTGAGTATCAAAATACATCAAGAAACACCTAAATAAATGATTTTCAGTGCTTTTAGCAAAACTGGAAATCATTTTTTTTTGTTTGGTATCAATTAAATGGAACCTATTCGGTTACCTATTTTTCCCCTGAAAGTTTAAACAGGCTACGCAGGGATCTATCCAATAGAACTTAATTTTGCTTCTTATCAAAGGTCAATAGCTGGATCTTAGCTTCTAACTTTGTATTAAATATTAGAAATTATGTCATATTCTTTAAGCCAAAATGGCGATGATCATAGATTTGCAGGTAAAGGAGTGGTACATTCGGAAAGAACTCCAGAGCCATTACGTAATAAAGAAAAATCCTTACATGGATTACAAATATGGGTTGGTCTTCCCAAAGAACTATAAAACATAGATCCTTCCTTTAGTCATATCGAAAAGAAGGAAATCCCACAGTGGAATGAAAATGAAATTTCCAATAAACTAATTGCCGGAGCATGTTTTGGACGCAAATCTCCTTTACCTGTACATAGTAAATTATTCCTTGTGGAATTGAAAAGCAGTGAAAAAAGAAAACTGAATTTGGGTAAAGATCTTTTTGGAGAATCAGGTCTCTACATTCTGGAAGGCAAAATTTTTAGTGATGGGAATACGTATGGATCTAAACAAATTTTGATAGCCAAGGATCATAAGCTATGTGAATTTGAAATGGATAAGAATACAACAATTTATATTCTTGGAGGAGAACCTTTCAAAGAAGAGAGGCATATCCAATGGAATTTTGTAGCTTCTGATAAAAATTTTATGAAACAAGCCAGGAACAATTGGAAAAATCAGAACTTTCCTATAGTACCTGGAGAAACAGGGTTTGTTCCGCTACCAAATTAATCATTCATGAAAACCGGAAGACTTGAAGCTTTTAGTGACGGGGTACTGGCCATTGTAATCACCATAATGGTCCTGGAAATGAAAGCTCCTGAAAATACTGATTTAAAAAGCCTGCTGGAAATATTTCCCATATTTCTAAGTTATTTGTTAAGCTTTATATACCTGGGAATTTACTGGAACAATCACCATCACTTGCTTCAGGTTACTCCTAAAGTAAACGGAAAGATTTTATGGGGCAATTTACATTTATTGTTCTGGTTATCATTAATTCCTTTCGCGACAAGCTGGGTAGGTGAGAATTATGCTGCCCCGTTACCTATTGCCTTATATGGAGTTATATTACTTATGGCGGCAATAGCTTACTGGATTTTGGAAATTCAACTAATTAATTTCCATGACGAAAATTTTCCTTTAAAGAGAATCACTCAGCGAGGAGCTAAAGAACATTTATCTATTATCATTTATATTTTAGCGATTCCCACGGCGTTTATTAATTCCTGGATTTCCATAGCCTGTTTTATATTTGTAGCTATTATATGGATTATCCCGGATAGAAGATTGGAAAGGAGCTGATGATTAATACATTGTATTTAAAAGTTCTATACTTCTAAAAGGGAATCACCTATATAAAGTAGCTCAAAAATTATGGCCCAATTTTTTGCAAAATGCATGGACTCCAACATCATAACCTCCCTATTTTTTACCGCCCAAAATTTATGTATGGTTACAGAGGCAATCATTAAAAATAAACATAAACCGATAATTCCATATAAAAGGTAAAAACCGGAAATTAAGGTTATCCCGCCAAAACATAGGAGTATACCACTTAATTTGATCATTAAATTAGAAGCTAAGAGACTTCTTTTCTCGGCATATTCTTCTAAAATTTTTGAGTTAAAAAAATGATTTAGTCCATTTAATAGAAAGAAAACACCTAGTAAAATCAGTAATATTTGTTTTAACATGGATGGCTTAGATTTTAGATGGGAATTTCTAAATATTTTAAGTTTATAACAAAAAATGTTTATCATTTTAAAACGTTCTTTTTAACCCAAATCCATCAGGTGCTAACTAAAATTTACCAATCAGGATGTGATCCTACCTAGATCACATTTTTACTGCTAATAAATAAGCTTGGAAATTAAACGGATTGCATAAACCAATATTGGTCTATTTATAAGACCTTAATAATTCCAAAGATCACAGATGTAGGGCATCAAAAGATTATGTGAGGACCCGGAAAAAAGTAAATGAAACTGGCACAATATCTTCTTCTTCCTGATTTAAAATGATTTTTCATTCTTTCCCAAAAGGAAAATACTAAAGATAACTAAAGTAAACAGGAAACCGGTGCAAAACCGGTAACTCCTGAGGAAGCTGCCGGAGTAAAAGACCTTGTGATAATCGCCATTCCTACTAAAGCAATCGTAAATCTCCCAATAGAGATACTCTCAACTTCTAAAGCTATCATTGTAGATGCAGGAAATTATTACCCATCTCGCGATGGTAAAATTGCTGATATTGAAGAAGGTTTAACTGACAGTGAATGGGTAGCAAAAATAATTGGTCATTCGGTGATCAAGGCTTTTAACAATATCACTGTGCCAAGTTTAGCTTCCAAGGTTGTTCCGGCTGGAGCACCAAATCGAATTGCATTATCGGTTGCCGGTAATGAAGAAGAACAAAAACGGGTCGTGATGAAACTTATTGATGAAATCGGCTTTGACGCTATAGATGGAGGTTTGCTTTCTGATTCGTGGAGACAACAGCCAGGTGAACCTGCCTATTGTCAGGATTTAGGTAAAGAAAAGTTGAAAGCAGCATTAAAAAAGGCAGATAAAAACAAACGTAAGGAAAATCTTTCACAGGCAGACGAGATGGCACGTCCATATTTGTAGATATAATTCTGGGAAAACCACTAAATCAGAAGTCGGCATCCTTGTAACCGATGAAGAAAGATTATTTCAGAGAAAAAATTCAAGAAATGTTTTCAAATAAAATTTCTTATCTCTAGGAGTTGAATTTTATCACTCTAAAGATTACTTATTCAGTTATCTGAAGTTGAAAAAATTAAGAAAAAGACTGTATTTATAGGGATTAAGAGATGAAAAAACCAAGGCTGATACCCTGACTTTAACAAGTTATATTTAAAAATAATAAAAGGGTGATTGTTTGAATTTCAAAAAATCACCCTTTTATTATTCTTCAGATTTGATAATATGTCTTAGAAATAAATTTCAAAGACTTATGAACTTATGAGCAATTTTTTATTGCTTGTCATCTTCATCTTCATCCTTCTCTGGAATTTCTACAATTGGCTCGTTATAATCGGAATCATCATAATCATCTTCATCAAAGTTGGCCATCGTATTTTCCAGACGTGTGCTTACTTTTACCAAATAAATGGTGTCTTCGGTTTTTACCTCTACGGCTTCAATTGTTTCGTTTTTGGCGTTTTTAAAAGAAATAATCTGGTCGTCGTCATATCCATCAGGATATTTTTCCACTAGCAATCCTAGGATTTCCGGAGTTAATTTTTTGTAATCAACAATAATTCTTTTCATAAATAAAAGTTTATGAGTATGTAGTTAGTAGGTTTTAAAAATACTGTTTTTAAATTATAAATCAAGCTTTCTTGTAATATTCAAAAGCATTCCAAATTAATTCATTTGGCACACGGCAATCTATCACTGGTTCACCTATATCTTTTAGCAAGACAAAATTTATATTTCCGTGGGAGTTTTTCTTGTCGTATTTCATTAAATCTATGATTTGCGCAATATCTTCTTTCGAAAATTCAACGCGATCATAAATATCAAGAATCTTAACCGTAATGTCTTGTAACTTCTCTTCGGGAAAACCCTGGAGCTTTTCTGATAGGTAAGTGGCTAAAACTAATCCTATTGCAATAGCTTCCCCGTGAAGTAAAGTAGTTCTTTCAGAATGTGTTAGAAAATAGGATTCTATGGCATGTCCAAGAGTGTGACCGTAATTTAAAGTTTTGCGCAATCCGTTTTCTTCCGGATCTTCTGTAACTACCTTAGATTTTATCTCGACTGATTCTTTGATGATTTCATCCAGGTCCTCCAAAGCTAGCTCCTTAAAATTAGTCACTTTACTCCAGTAAATTTGGTTATCAATTAGGGCATGTTTTAGAATCTCAGCCAGCCCGCTTCTCATTTCAATTTGAGGCAAAGTTGGAAGAAAGGCAGGTTCAATGATTACCATTTCGGCGTGATTAATTACGCCGATCTGGTTTTTTAAATTTCCAAGATCAACGCCTGTTTTTCCACCAACCGATGCGTCAACCATAGCCAGTAAGCTTGTGGGAACGTTAATGTAACTGATTCCTCGTTTAAAAGTCGACGCTACAAAACCACCAAGGTCAGTCACAACACCGCCTCCCAGGTTTATCATCAAGCTTTTACGATCGGCATCTAATTCCGAAAGGGCATTCCATAAACCGGTACAGGTTTCTAAGTTTTTATGAATTTCACCTGCTTCAATTTCTAGTATCTCAAAATTTTCAGAAGAATTAATTTTTTGAAGTAAAATCGCTAAACAGTCACGATGTGTATTCGAGTCTGTTAGAATAAAAACTTTAGAAGGTTTTGATTGTTGTAGAAAAGAATTTATCTTAAGAAAACCTTCTTCCTGATAATAAACCGGTCCTTTAGTTGCCGTATTGGACATAGTTATTGACGTTTTTAGTATTTGTAATTCGGCTTCGAAAATAAGCAGAAATATTCATAATGAAATCAAACTTCAATAATTATATTTGTCCAAATTAAGAAATACCTCCATGATTAATAGAAAAATTTTTAATGATACAAAGACAGCTTTTAAATTAAAATCTGATTTAGAACTGGATCGTGCTATCTTTTTATTCAGCATGATGAAGAATAAACAATTAGTTGACGCTGGTTCCTGGTTAACCAAAATTTCTTTAAAACTTCACCTGCCAGTCGAGGGACTGATAAAAAAAACCATATTTGAGCAGTTTTGTGGGGGTGTTACCGAAGATGATTGCAAACCACTAACCAAAGAGATGTATGCTGAAAAGCTTCATGGTATCCTTGATTATTCGGTGGAAGGAAAAGAGACAGAAGAACAATTTGATGCTGCTCTTGATAAAAAAATGAAACTGATTAAATTCGCTGCAGAAAGTGATGAATTACCTTTTTCTCTTTTTAAACCTACCGGTATTGGGAGATTTGCTATATGGGAAAAAATTACAGAGCGTATAAATCTTAGTGACGATGAAAAAAATGAATGGGAACGTGTTAAGGAAAGAGTAAATAGCCTTTGTAAATGTGCCTATGATAATAATGTAAGGCTATATGCCGATGCGGAGGAAAGCTGGATGCAACTTGCAGCCGACGAACTAATGGAAGAGATGATGAAGAAATATAATAGGGAGAAAATCCTTATCTATAATACTTTTCAATGCTACAGATGGGACAGACTGGAATATGTCAAAAATCTTCACGAAAGGGCTAAGAAGGAAGGCTTTAAGATTGGAGCAAAAATTGTGCGAGGAGCTTATATGGAGAAAGAAAATGCAAGAGCGAAAAAATATAATTATACTACCCCAATTTGTGAAAACAAAGAAGCAACTGATGTTAACTTCAACAGTGTGATGTCGTATTGTTTGGCAAACTTAAATGATATTCACTTATTTATTGGTACTCATAATGAGGTGAGTAACTATCTTGCCCTTCAAAGTATGGAAGATAAAGGTTTGGCTTTGGATGATAATCGTATTTGGTTTAGCCAGTTATATGGAATGAGTGATCACATTAGTTATAATCTTGCTAAAAAAGGTTATAATTCAGCTAAATTATTACCTTTTGGACCTGTAAGAGAAGTAGTTCCCTATTTATTAAGAAGGGCTCAGGAAAATACCTCAGTAAAGGGTCAAACCGGACGTGAACTTTCCCTACTAGAAGAAGAAAAGAAACGTCGGAAAGGACAACCTACCAAACACGATAGGGGAGAGCATTAAGCATTTAAAAAAGCTGTTTTGAATAAGTAACTATTCAAAACAGCTTCTTTAGGTCAATCATATTTGCTCTTAGTTGAAATATTAGAGGTAATAGAAAATGAGCCTAGTTAATCTTCATTTTCTTCCATAGTGTGATAGACATTCTGTACATCATCATCTTCTTCCAGTCTTTCCAGCAATTTCTCAACATCCGCGACTTCTTCACCTGAAAGTGACTTTGTGACTTGAGGAATTCTTTCAAATCCCGAAGAAAGTATTTCAATATTTCTGTGTTCTAATTCTTTTTGAATGGCTCCAAAATATTCGAAGGGAGCATAAATATGAATACCATCTTCATCTTCAAAAACCTCTTCGGCTCCAAAATCTATAAACTCAAGTTCTAATTCTTCCACATCCAGACCTTCCGAATTCAATCTGAAATTACAGGTATGGTCAAACATAAATTCCACAGAACCTGAAGTCCCCAGGTTTCCATCACATTTATTAAAATGAGAACGAACATTGGCCACGGTACGGTTGTTATTATCAGTTGCCGTTTCGACCAATACAGCAATTCCGTGAGGAGCATAGCCTTCAAATAAAACAATCTTATAATCACCCTGACTTTTATCACTTGCCCTTTTAATGGCTCGTTCGATGTTGTCCTTAGGCATATTTACGCTCTTAGCGTTTTGTATAATTGCTCTTAATTTGGAATTGGTATCTGGATCTGGACCGCCTTCTTTCACAGCCATTACGATATCTTTTCCAATGCGAGTAAAGGCCTTGGCCATTGCGGACCAACGTTTCATCTTACGCGCCTTTCTAAATTCAAATGCTCTTCCCATTAATCATTAAATAAAAATTGAAGCAAAAATATAAAAAAGCTTCCAATTCGATTTGAAATTGAAAGCTTTAAATTCTGAAGTTTTTAATTCTTATTTTAAGCTGAAGCTTCAACAATTTCTTCAATAGCCTTTGCAAGTTTGAAGTCTTTTTCAGTGACCCCGTCAGCATCGTGGGTTGATAAAGAAATTTCTAGTTCATTATAAACATTTCCCCAACTAGGATGGTGTTCCTGAGCTTCTGCTTCAAAAGCAATTCGGGTCATAACGGTAAAGGCATCTTTAAAATTCGCAAATTGAAAAGAAGTATGAATAGCATTGTCTTTATAAACCCAGCCTTCAAGATGATCCAGCTTTTTTTTGATATCTTCTTCGCTTAACTTTTTCATTGTATTACCTATTTGTGATTAGTCTTTTAAATTTAAGGAACTAAAATCTGAATCTGGAATTTAAATGTCTTTTAGTACAAGATTAACACCTACCTCTTTATGGAAGACTGGGTAACCTGATGTACTGATACCTGTAGGTTCTTTGGTAAAATATTATCTTTGGGTAAAACTGCAAGAAAGCGATCGAAATTAGAATCGTAAATATTTTTAAAAACTATGTTTTTATGGCCCAGAACTTCACAGATCTCTTCAATAAAATCTTTTTGATGAATTAGATCAGTGCTGCCGAGATGAAAAACTCCTTGTTTTTTCCTATTTATAAGGTAATGGATTTGCTGGGTTACTTTCTCAATTTCAGTAACATTAATTACTACATTAGGAAAAACTTCTATGGCTTCTCCTAAGTCAATAAGCGTTATAATTTGTTTTAGTCTTGGAGAATTATGGCCAAAAACCATTGGTAAACGTATGATATTATATTTGTCGTTTGGTAGTCTTAGTAATGCGTTCTCAATCTTAATTTTAAAACGGCCATAAATACTTTGTGATAGAGTTTTGTCATACTCATAAGATGGGAAATTTGTAAAAGCATCAAATACATTAGCCGAAGAAATAAAAAGCAATTTACAATTATGAGTAAGGATATAATTAATTATTTCAAAATGTGCGATAATTTGTGCATTAAAATTCCCACGAACTGTCGATATAATTATGGTCGGCCTTACATTCTGAAGCAGGATTTCAATATTTTCAGTTTCCATATCAAAATGGTGAAACTGCTGGTTTTCTTCAAAAAAGCGGTTTGGAGTGTGGTAGGTACCATGGGTATCAAAAAAGGAGCATAGTTCTTTATATAAGGCATTGCCTATAAAGCCACTTGCTCCTAAAATTAAAATTCTTTCCAAAAATTATCCTTTATAAAAAGGCAATTTCACCTGTATGGCCGGAATGGATTTTTTTCTAACCCTTATAAAAATCTTGTTGCCAAATTTAGCAACTTCAGCCGGCACATAACCTAAGCCAATTCCTTTTTCCAGTGATGGTGACATTGTCCCTGAAGTTACTTTGCCAATAACCTTGCCATTTTCATCCTCGATTTCGTAACCCTGACGGGGAATCCCTCGCTCTTCGAGTTCAAAAGCGATAAGTTTTCGTTTAGGCCCTTGCTCTTTTTCTTTTTTTAATGCTTCAGAATTTATAAATTCTTTATTGAATTTGGTAATCCATCCCAATTTTGCTTCAATTGGCGAAGTGGTCTCATCAATATCATTCCCGTAAAGACAAAACCCCATTTCCAGCCTTAAAGTGTCTCGGGCCGCCAGACCAATAGGTTTGATTCCGTATTCTTTTCCTGCTTCCATCACGCGATCCCAAATTTGCTCGGCATCTTCATTCTTAAAATAGATTTCAAATCCACCGCTTCCTGTATAACCAGTAGCTGATATAATCACCTTATCAATGCCAGCAAACTCGGCTACTTCAAAAGTGTAAAATTTCATGCTAGACAAATCTACATCGGTTAAAGATTGCATTGCCTGGGCGGCTTTTGGTCCCTGAATTGCCAACAGTGAAAATTCGTCGGACATATCGCGCATCGTAGCATCCATTGAATTATGTTGTGCGATCCAATTCCAGTCTTTGTCTATATTAGAAGCATTTACTACCAATAAATATTTTTCAGAATTAATTCTGTAAATAATTAAATCGTCTACAATTCCTCCTGTTTCATTAGGCATAACGGTGTATTGTGCTTTTCCGTCCACCAGTTTTGAAGCGTCATTGGTAGTGATTTTTTGTATAAGTTCTAAAGCTTTGTCCCCTGTAATGAGGAATTCACCCATATGGGAAACATCAAAAACACCTAATTTTTCACGAACGTTTTGGTGTTCTAAGTTCACACCTTCGTAAGAGACAGGCATATTATAACCTGCAAAGGGCACCATTTTGGCATTTAATTCTTTATGTCTGGTAGCCAGGGCAATTTCTTTCATTTTGTCTAAAATTTCCGCAAATTTATCGATTTCACTTTGAATACAATATTAAATAAGGCATTTTATGAAGAATCTTTAAGACTGTATGATAAAAAACGATTCCTTAGTTATTAAAGTTTCAATATTAAACTTTTATTGGCAAAATTCTCCGAAATTTAAGTTTTGATTAAACTTATTGATCAATGGTTTTAGGCTTTAATTTGTAATTTTATGAACATAATTTTTCAACCAAACCCAATATGAAAATATTATCTGCCGAACAATTACAAGAAGCCGATAAAGTAACACTTAAAACTGAAGGAATTTCGAGTACGAGATTAATGGAACGTGCAGCAAGTTTGGTTTTTAACGAAATTCATACCAGGTTGGAAGGCGCCGATATCTGCATTAAAATTTTTTGCGGGATTGGAAATAACGGTGGTGACGGACTGGTCGTGGCGCGCTTACTTCATAAATATGGCTATAAAGTTAAAGTATATGTCGTGAACTATAGTGATAAACGTTCTGATGATTTCTTGATAAACTATGATCGATATACAAAAGAGAGTCATTGTAGTCCTCAATCAATAGATGGAGAAGAAGATTTCCCTGAAATTTCCCCAGGTGATTTCGTGGTAGATTCAATTTTTGGAATTGGATTAAACCGTCCGGCATCAGGTTGGTTAGGAAAATTATTAAATCATATTAACCATTCGGGGGCATTTTGTCTTGCTGTAGATATGCCTTCAGGCTTATTCCCTGATAAAGTTCCAGCCCAGGGCACCCCTGTCATTAAAGCAAATTATACCCTGACCTTCCAAACTCCCAAAATTGTATTTTTTCTCCCTCAAACCATGAAATTTTCGGGAGAAGTACAGGTTTTAGATATTGGTTTAGATCGATCTTTTTTAAAGGAAGCTAAAGCTGTGGCACAACTTATAGGAAAGCGTGAAGCCAGACAACTTTATAAACCCCGAAATAAAAACACCCATAAAGGTGATTACGGACATACTCTTGTGGTAGGGGGAAGTTATGGAAAAATTGGAAGTATTGTGCTTTCAGCTAAATCCACCCTTAGGGCCGGTGCAGGTTTATGTAGTGTTTTTGTTCCAAAATGTGGTTATGAAATATTACAGACCCAGGTCCCTGAAGCGATGGTAATTACCGATAAGGATAACCATGAACTCACTAATATTGAGACCGATATTAAACCAGATGTGGTTTGTTTTGGAATGGGCGCCGGCAAATCAGCTAAGACTGTAGAAGCTTTTAAACTACTACTGGAAAAAAATGAAAATCCATTACTAATTGATGCAGACGGATTAAATATATTATCCGAGAACAAGGATCTTTTTGAATTGCTTCCAAAGGATTCTGTTCTCACACCTCACCCAAAAGAATTGAACCGCCTGATAGGGGAGTGGGAAGACGATTTTGAAAAAATTGAGAAGATTGAAAAATTCACTAAAAGGTTTAAAATAATACTGGTTTTAAAAGGAGCACATACCTTTATTTTTAGTGGTAAGCATATTTATATAAACAATTCAGGGAATCCTGGGATGGCAACTGCGGGAAGTGGCGATGTGCTTTCAGGAATTATTGCCGGTTTAATCTCGCAAAAGTACGAACCTCTGGTTGCAGCGATTCTAGGTGTCTATTTACACGGACTTTCAGGGGATATTTGCGCGGAAGAGATGGGGTACGAAGCAATACTTTCAGGTGAAATTAGTGATAATCTAGGGAAAGCATTCTTAGCCCTTAAGAAAGATGACAATTAGAAATAGTAGTTCTTTTTGAATTGTTTAATCAAGGATTTTGAAAATTTCTTAAAAATCCGAATTTATATTTGGATTACATCGATAGAAACATGATTTTTGACGCAGAAAATAAAAGAAAATCATGCTAGGTTAAATAGATGATTTTTGATTTTTTTTTGATTTAGAAATATTGTCATTTTTTTAAATTTAATACCTGCCATTATTGTAATTGCAGTAGTTTTAGAAATTATCTTCTCACCTAATACATAATTTATGCAATCTTATCATTATATCAGTTCAGCGATTTTGGATTTAGAAACCATTGAAGATATATTGGTAAATGATAAAAAATTAGCGCTTAGTGAAGAAGCGGAATCAAATATTCAAAAATCAAGAAAATACTTAAACAAAAAAATTACAGAAAGCGCTATTCCTATATATGGAATCAATACCGGTTTTGGTGCTTTATGTAATGTAAAAATAAGTCCGGGTAAATTAACAGAACTTCAAGAGAACCTGGTGAAATCTCATGCTTGCGGTACTGGTGAAACAGTTGATAAAGCGATTGTCAAATTAATGCTTTTACTTAAAATTCAGTCTTTGAGTTATGGGAATTCTGGTATCTCCCTCGACACCGTTTTAAGGCTTGTTGAATTGTATAACCTTAAAATTTTTCCGGTAGTTTATGAACAGGGCTCTCTGGGAGCATCCGGAGATCTTGCTCCTTTGGCACATTTAGCTTTACCATTAATTGGAGAAGGGGAGGTTTATTTTGAAAATGAAATAATTAGTGGAAAAGATCTTTTGGAACGCCAAGGCTGGAAAGCTTTAAAATTACAGTCTAAGGAAGGTTTAGCACTACTGAATGGAACCCAGTTTATGAGTGCCCACGCAGTTTACGCCTTACTGAAATCCTATAAATTGTCGTACCTGTCGGATCTTATCGCGTCGGTTTCCATTGATGCTTTCGATTGTAATTTATCTCCCTTTGATGAACTGGTTCATTTAGCCAGACCACACAGAGGGCAGGTGAAGACTGCTGAGCGTATACGCAGGTTTTTGAATGACAGCTTAATTGCAAAAAGTGAAAAGGAAAATGTACAGGATCCATATAGTTTTAGGTGTATTCCACAGGTGCATGGGGCAAGTAAGGACACTTTGAGCTTTGTAAGAAGAACCGTTAAAACCGAAATAAATTCGGTTACCGATAATCCTAATATTTTTATTGAAGAAGATAAGATTATTTCCGGTGGAAATTTTCATGGTCAGCCTTTAGCTTTGGCACTAGATTATTTAGCAATTGCAATGGCTGAACTTGCTAATATTTCAGAACGGAGAACCTACCAATTGGTTTCTGGCCTTCGTGGGCTGCCGGCTTTTTTGGTTGAGAATCCTGGTTTAAACAGTGGGTTTATGATTCCTCAGTATACTGCGGCCAGTATTGTAAGTCAAAACAAACAGCTTGCGGTACCGGCTTCTGTAGATTCCATTGTTTCTTCCAATGGGCAGGAAGACCATGTTAGTATGGGTGCCAATGGAGCTACAAAACTTTTAAAAGTAGTAGAAAACGTAAATAGTGTTTTAGCCATCGAGTTGTTTAATGCTTCGCAAGCAATGCACTTTAGAGAACCGGCCAAGACTTCCACCATGTTAAGCAATGTTTTAGAAGAATTTAGAGGTGTGGTCCCTGTATTGCATAACGATGTAACCATGGCCCCACATATAAAAGCGGCTAAAATTTATTTGAATAATTTCGAATTTAAAGATAATATCTTCGATTAAATTCTATATTGAATCCAGTTTATTGCCTGATCTAAATTATCAAAAACCTCAAAAGAATTTGGAGGTTTATAAAACTGACGTTCTACTTTATGAGCATTCAGGCGAATAAGTTCGCTTTCACTTACTACGGCAATAGCTTTTAAATTTCCGGCATTGGCCGATTCCCGGTAAACCAAAGGATCTACTGCATAAGAATTCTTACGGAAAGAAATATAACCATAGTCTCCACCTTCAAACGCCTCTTTTCCAATAGTCAATAATACTCGATTATTTTCTGTTGTGAAGAGAACGCCTTCATTCAATTCGGCAATCAGGATATTTCGAAAGATGCGCACCTGCCCAAATTCCAATTCCATTATATCAGTAGTCATTAATGTAGGGCTTAATTCTTTGTAAATTTAATATATTTCAGGAACAATATGAAAAAAGGCTAATTGAAAATTAAATTTCAAATAGCCTTTTATAAAATTAATTATTCTTTAAAAACTTACGATTCCGTTTCTTTAATTGCTTTATCGATTTTGATAGTTAATTCATTTTTCTTTTCATCCAGATCCATAAAAATCTTATCGCCTTCCGATAATTTTGAAGTTATAATCTCTTCAGCCAGTGCATCTTCAATATATTTCTGAATAGCTCTGTTTAGAGGTCTGGCTCCATATTGTTTATCGAAACCTTTTTCTGCAATAAAATCTTTGGCTTTATCACTTAAAGTTAAATTATACCCAAGGCTTCCAATTCTGCTAAATAATTTTACCAATTCGATATCAATGATTTTATGAATGTCCTCACGTTCAAGACTATTGAAAATAACCACATCATCAATTCTGTTTAAGAATTCCGGGGCAAATGCTTTTTTAAGAGCATTCTCAATAACGCTTCTGGCGTTTTCATCAACCTGAGAACGCTGGGAAGCAGTACCAAATCCAACTCCCTGTCCAAAATCCTTCAGTTTTCTTGCTCCAATATTGGAAGTCATAATGATAATGGTGTTTCTAAAATCGATCTTTCTACCTAAACTATCGGTTAAATATCCATCATCCAGAACCTGAAGTAACATATTGAAAACATCCGGATGCGCTTTTTCAACCTCATCGAGCAGAATCACCGCGTAAGGTTTTCTTCGTACTTTTTCTGTTAGCTGACCACCTTCTTCATATCCAACATATCCAGGAGGTGCTCCAATCAATCTTGAGATTGCGAACTTTTCCATATATTCACTCATATCAATACGAATAAGTGAATCATCATTATCAAATAGCTCACGAGCAAGGACTTTTGCTAACTGAGTTTTACCTACCCCGGTTTGGCCTAAAAATATAAACGACCCAATAGGTTTATTAGGATCTTTTAGTCCTGCACGATTTCTTTGTATAGCTTTCACCACTTTTCCAACCGCGTCGTCCTGGCCAATCACCTTTCCTTTTATTTTTTTAGGTAGTTCAACCAATTTATTACTTTCGGTTTGAGCGATACGGTTTACAGGAACACCGGTCATCATAGAAACGACATCTGCAACACTGTCTTCATCAACGGTTTCCTTGTGTTTTTTAGATTCCTCTTCCCATTTTTCCTGGGCTATTTGTAATTCCTTTTCAAGATTTTTCTCATCATCTCTAAGCTTCGCAGCTTCTTCATATTTCTGTTTTTTAACCACGGAATTTTTCTTTTCCCGAACTTCTTCAAGTTTGCGCTCAAGGTCTAAAATTTGCTTAGGCACATCAATATTGGTGATGTGAACACGAGACCCCGCTTCATCCAACGCGTCAATTGCTTTATCAGGTAAAAAGCGATCCGTTAAATATCGGTTGGTTAATTTTACACAAGCCTCAATGGCTTCATCTGTATAAGATACATTATGGTGATCTTCGTATTTATCTTTAATATTATTAAGAATCTCAATAGTTTCTTCTACTGTTGTAGGTTCAACAATTACCTTTTGAAACCTTCTTTCCAGGGCACCATCTTTTTCTATGTACTGTCGATATTCATCTAAAGTTGTAGCACCAATACACTGAATTTCCCCTCTGGCTAGCGCAGGTTTAAACATATTGCTGGCATCTAGGCTTCCGGTGGCTCCTCCTGCGCCCACAATAGTGTGAATCTCATCTATAAAAAGAATAATATCGTCATTCTTTTCAAGCTCGTTCATCACGGCCTTCATACGTTCCTCAAACTGACCTCGGTATTTTGTGCCTGCAACTAAACTGGCAAGATCTAGAGTAACAACGCGTTTATCGAAAAGTATTCTTGATACTTTACGTTGAATAATCCTAAGGGCAAGGCCTTCCGCAATTGCCGATTTTCCAACCCCTGGTTCCCCTATTAATAAGGGATTATTTTTCTTTCGTCGACTTAATATTTGTGAAACTCTTTCGATTTCCTTCTCCCGACCGACTACCGGGTCTAACTTATCGGTTTCCGCCATGGCAGTAAGATCCCTTCCAAAATTATCTAAAACAGGTGTTTTAGATTTTTTAGAAGTTTTCCCAGGTCCGCTACCACTTCCGCTAAACGGGTTGTCTTTTGTTGCATCGTCTGTACCACTGTCGTCGTCAGAAAATGACTCGGCCGTTGGGCTGTCTTGAAAATCATTTTCATCGCTGGCTATCATATATTTAAACTGATCTTTTACCCCATCATAATCTATCTTAAGCTTATTAAGTAGTTTAGTGGTAGGGTCGTTTTCATTTCTTAAAATACAAAGCAGTAAATGAGCCGTATTTATATTGGAACTTTGGAAAAGCTTAGCTTCTAAAAATGTTGTTTTTAAAGCACGCTCTGCCTGACGTGTTAGATGCAAGTTTCTTTTCTCGTTAGAAACCGTCGCAGATTCGGGGTTAGCAGGGCTAAGTATTTCTACTTTACGTCTTAAATGGCTTAAATCTATATCTAAAGCATTTAAAATATCTATAGCTTTGCCATCTCCGTCTCGGAGCAAACCAAGCATAAGGTGTTCAGTTCCAATAAAATCGTGGCCTAAACGCAATGCTTCTTCTTTGCTATATGCGATTACATCTTTTACTCTTGGGGAAAAATTATCATCCATCTTTATCTTCCTTTCTCTCTTATTTATTCAGTACCAAACTTTCAAAAATTGTACCTAATCCTATGATATTAGCTAATTGACAAAATTACTTTCAATATTCAAAGCTTAAAATAAGGAACTTATTAACGATAGCACACTAAATATTTGTTAATAAAATTTGATTAAACAATAGGCCAAATAAGGCTTCAACATCTATAAAATATGTAAATTGGCACGTTAGATTTGAGAACTAAAATAAACTTTACAGTATGGCTGAAGGAGAAAAGCTTATTCCTATAAATATTGAAGATGAAATGAAATCGGCTTACATTGATTATTCAATGTCGGTCATTGTGTCACGTGCTTTACCAGATGTTCGTGATGGCTTAAAACCGGTCCATCGCCGGGTATTATACGGTATGTATGAACTTGGGGTACTCTCTAATCGAGCCTATAAAAAATCGGCGAGAATCGTTGGGGAAGTTCTAGGTAAATATCACCCTCACGGTGATTCATCGGTTTATGATACCATGGTAAGAATGGCTCAGCACTGGAGTATGCGGTATATGCTTGTAGATGGACAGGGTAACTTTGGTTCCGTAGATGGCGATAGTCCTGCAGCTATGCGTTATACTGAAGCAAGGATGCGCAAAATTAGTGAGGATATGCTTGCTGATATCGATAAGGAAACGGTAGATACCCAACTGAATTTTGACGATTCCTTGAACGAACCTGTGGTTATGCCAACGCGTATTCCTAATCTTCTTGTAAATGGAGCAAGTGGTATTGCCGTAGGTATGGCCACTAATATGGCACCTCACAATATTTCTGAAGTAATAGACGGAACCGTTGCATACATAGAAAACAATGATATTGAGATCGAAGAGCTTATGGAGCATATTAAAGCTCCAGATTTTCCTACCGGTGGAATTATCTATGGTTACGATGGGGTGCGCGAAGCTTTTAAAACAGGAAGAGGTCGTATTATGATGCGGGCCAAATCTCAGTTAGAAGAGATAAATGGAAAAGAATTTTTAGTAATTACTGAAATTCCATATCAGGTGAACAAGGCAGATATGATAAAGAAAACTGCTGATCTTGTTAACGAAAAGAAGATTGAAGGAATTAGTCTTATTAGAGACGAATCTGACAGAAATGGAATGCGTATCGTCTATCAATTGAAAAGAGACGCTATTCCTAATATAGTTCTTAATACCCTTTATAAACATACCGCTTTACAAACATCCTTCAGTGTAAATAATATAGCGCTAGTTAAAGGAAGACCTGAGATGCTAAATTTAAAAGATATTATTTATCATTTTATTGAGCACAGGCACGAAGTTGTTGTTAGAAGAACAGAGTTTGAACTTAGAAAGGCCGAAGATCGCGCGCATATCCTGGAAGGCTTAATTATAGCTTCCGATAATATAGACGAGGTTATTGCTTTAATCCGTGGTTCTAGTAATGCGGAAGAAGCCAGAAATAAATTAATTGAACGTTTTGAATTAAGCGAACTTCAGGCAAAGGCCATTGTAGAAATGCGCTTACGTCAGCTTACTGGTTTGGAGCAGGATAAACTTCGTGCAGAGTACGAGGAAATAATGAATACCATAGAAGACCTTAAAGACATTTTGGCGCGAAAAGAACGCAGAATGCAGGTAATTAAGGATGAACTTCTTGAAATAAAAGAAAAGTACGGAGACGAAAGAAGATCCACTATAGAATATGCCGGTGGTGATTTGAGTATTGAAGATATGATCCCTGATGAGCGGGTTGTAATTACCATTTCTCACGCTGGTTATATTAAAAGGACTTCCCTAAACGAATACAAAACTCAAAATAGGGGTGGAGTAGGCCAAAAAGGTTCTAATACAAGAAATGAAGATTTCCTTGAATATTTATTTTCTGGAACCAACCACCAGTATATGTTGTTCTTTACACAAAAAGGGAAATGTTTCTGGATGCGTGTCTATGAGATTCCCGAAGGTAGTAAAGCTTCAAAAGGAAGAGCTATCCAAAATCTTATTAACATTGATCCAGATGATCGCGTAAAAGCTTTTATATGTACTCAAGATCTAAAGGATGAAGAGTATGTAAATAAACATTACGTAATTATGGCTACCAAAAAAGGCCAGGTTAAAAAAACTTCTCTTGAACAATATTCAAGACCTAGGACAAATGGTATTAATGCTATTACTATTCGAGAAGACGATGAATTGCTGGAAGCAAAATTAACCAATGGGGATAGCCAGGTAATGCTTGCTGTTAGAAGTGGTAAAGCTATTCGATTTGAAGAAGGGAAAACTCGACCAATGGGACGAAACGCTTCTGGAGTAAGAGGCATTACCCTTGCAGATGATAAGGACGAAGTAGTAGGAATGATTTCTGTAGAAGATTTTAATTCTGATATCCTTGTAGTTTCTGAGAATGGTTACGGGAAAAGATCCAGTCTTGAGGATTACAGAATTACTAACCGAGGTGGAAAAGGGGTCAAAACTATTTCCATTACAGAGAAAACGGGTAGCCTTGTTGCTATTAAGAACGTTTCAGATGAAGAAGACATTATGATTATCAATAAATCGGGAATCGTAATAAGGATGGAAGTTTCAAATCTTAGGGTAATGGGACGAGCAACTCAAGGAGTTAGGTTAATCAATCTTAAAGGCAATGATGCAATCGCTGCTGTTGCAAAAGTCTTGCACGATGAAGATGATGTAGAGCTGATGGAAGATCCGGAAAAGACTGAAGAGACTGATGAAAATCCAAATGGCACAACTATTGCAGACGATAGTGAAGAATAACTAAAAATTAAAACCAAAACAAGATGAAAACTAATATTTTTACTGTAGCCTTGTCACTATTATCGATGGCTGCCGTTGCACAAAAAAGTGAAATTAGAGATGCAGGGGACGCAGTTGAAGATGGTAATTATGCAGAGGCCAAAACTCAATTACAAACCGCTGAATCTATGCTTTCTGAAGCCAATGAAAAATGGACAGAGAGATTCTATTTATATAAAGGTCAAGCTTACCTTGGGAACGGCGAAAATACTTCTTTGGAGGATTTGAAAATAGCTGTGGAAGCTTTTGAAAAAGCCAAGGAGTTAGGCAATGAAGAAGAAGCGGTCCAAGGAACTGAGCAGGTAAGAAATGCTTTAGTACAGAGTGCTATAAATGACCAAAATACGGAGGAATACAAATCTGCAGCTGATAAATTGTATTATAGCTATCAGTTAAATAAAGAAGATACTCTGTATTTATACTATGCTGCAGCAAATTCTTTAAATGCACAGGATTACACTACTGCTCTTGAATATTATAAAGACCTAAAGGAATTAGGATATGATGGTTCCGGTGTGGAATATTTAGCCACAAATGTAGAAACAGGTGAAGAAGAAGTAATGCCAAAGGGACAAAGAGATATCTTGCTTAAAACAGGTGAATACGAAAATCCTCAAGAGCGTAAAATCCCTTCCAAAAAGGGTGAAATAGCAAAGAATATCGCTTTGATTTATATTCAGGAAGGCCAGGATGAAAAAGCTATTCAGGCTATTCAAGATGCAAAAGCAGAGAATCCTGACAATATTGCATTAATCCAGGCTGAAGCTGATGTTTATTACAGAATGGGTAATAAGGAGAAATATAATGAGTTAATGCAGGAGATTGTAAAGAAAAATCCGAATGATCCTAATGTTTATTATAATCTTGGGGTAACTGCGGCTGAATTAGGTAACAATGAAAAAGCCATTGATTATTATAAGAAGGCTCTGGAAATTGATCCTGAAATGACCAATGCAAGAATGAATATTGTTGTTGCCATTTTAGCGAAGGAACGAGGCATCATTGATGAAATGAATCAGCTTGGTATGAGTAAAGAAGATAACAAGCGTTATGAAGAGCTTGAAAAGGAACGTAATGAGATTTACCAGCAAGCAGTACCATACCTTGAAAAAGTAATTGAAGCTGATCCGGAAAATGTAAATGTTATTAGAACTGCTATTAATATCTATAATCAATTAGGTGAAACGGAAAAAGCAGCAGCGCTTAAAGCTCGTTTAGAGTAAATAAAATTGAAACTATAATAAAAAACCACCAGAATTCTGGTGGTTTTTTATGCTTTAAACTTTTATGGCATTCTTATTATTGCGAATTATTTCGATAATAATGGAAGATGGAAATTAAAAATTCGTTTTTTTTTCTATGAACACAAAGTTTGAATAGATAGCCATAAGATACTGGGGTAATTGATCTCCTATTTAAATCTTAAAAGTTACAGAAAGATTGAGCACTGCACAGTATTCAGATTAGGACTATAACTAGAATGCGGAAGAAGAATTGTACAAGGGAACTGGGAGCCTTCCAATTATTTAAAAAGGAAAAGTAATTGAATATTTCTAAACAAGCTCTTTTGTTTTAACCTCCACCGTAAATCCAAGTTTAGGCATAATCAAACGCATTTTTCTTTTTCCAACCTCACGAATAATGGCTTCGTGGTCCTTAAAGGCTCCATTTTTAATAATTATTCTATCTCCTTCATTAAGGTGCTCTACTTTAGCCTCGTTTACCTTTTCATGGTTTAACCACTTTTGAATAACCTCAATTTCTTCATTTCTTACAATGGCAGGTTTTCCCAGCCAGAATAAATATCGTACCACCCCGGGTACATCAAAAACCTGGTTGCGCTTCTTTTCTTCTAGCTTAATGAAAACATACGACTTAAAAAGTGGTGTTTTAAGTTTTTTCTTGCGGTCTTTCCACTGCCTGATTTCTGTGATCAAAGGACAGTAAACCTCTAGGCCCATTTGTTCCAAACTTTCAGCAACTTTTCTTTCAGTTCTGGGTTTTGTATATAAAACGTACCACGACATATTTAAGATTTATCTGCCTGCAAAATACAGGAGCTACTCCTTAATCTCTTCGCAGTAGGGTAATATTGAAGAAATTCAGATTGATTTGCTTGTTAGTGACTCCAAACATACAAAGATTTTCAATAATTGTGAAGTTTGTTAAGCCTCTAAAGAGGAATAAAAACATGAAGGACTGACTCCTAATTTGTTAGATAAATTGGATTCGAATTGATTGATTTTAATAAATATTACGGCTATTCAATAAATTATATTCTAGAAAATAAACTTAGAAATCCAAATTGGAATTAGGTCAAACTACAGGTTTCAGAATCCAGTTCAAATTGAACTGTAAAATGTTCAAAATTATAAGGTTCCAGCGAATTTAGCACTTCAGTTTTTAATTTTAGATATTCTTTAAAACAATTAATATGCTGTAGTTTCACATGAGCTGTAAACACATGATGCTCTCCTTCCTGTGACCAGATATGTACATGGTGGGTAGAGGCTACCCCTTGGATTCTTTCAATCTTATATTTTACTTCTTTTATATTGATTTCACTGGGTGTACCCTGTAGAAAAATATATAAAGTCTTTTTTAATCTTTTAAATACGTTCCATAAAATATATAAAGTAATGGCCAAAGATAAGGCCGGATCTAGGTAATGTATGTCTCTAAACTGTAGGATAATGGAAACCACAAGAACGGCGACCCAACCTAAAACATCTTCCAATAAATGCCAGGAGACAACTTTTTCGTTCAGAGTCTTACCACTACTCAATTTCCATGCAGCGAAACCGTTAACAGCAACGCCGATAATAGCAAAGATCATCATTCCCTGAGCATCAGAATGTTCAGGAGCCATTAGTCTTCTCACCGCTTCATAAATCACGTACACGGAACCACCAATAAGAACTAAACTATTAATTAAAGCACCTAAAAGTGAAAATCTTCTATACCCAAAAGAAAACTTCGAATCGCTTTTTTGTTTCGATTTATTATCAAGATACCAAGAAGTACCAAGAGAAAGACTATCCCCAAGATCGTGAACGGCATCTGAGACAATGGCGATACTATTTACATAAATCCCACCAATGAATTCAAGAATGGTAAATGCCAGGTTAAGAAAAAATGCAAGTTTAAGGTTTTTTCCGGATGAAGTATGATGATGATCGTGGCTCATATTTAATCTAATTTAATACCTCTATTTTTCTGTCGAAATTAGGCAATTTTTATCTTCTTCGTAAAATATGGCGATATACCAAATAAAATATATTTACTGAAGGCGAAATCACTATTTTTTGTCATTAAATATTCGTATATTATGATGAAAATCAAAACCTTATAGCTATGATAAATTTAAAAGCCCTTTCTCTTTTTTTAGTGGGTATGCTTGTTAGCTATGCTCCTCTAAATGCTGCTCCAATCTTACAGGAATCCTCTCAGGATTATGTAGAATACAAAGGTGAGGTAATCAACTCTAATAATGATGACCCAATTATGAATGCTCATCTGTCTGTAAACGAAACAAATATCTCTACCGTCACTAATTCAGAAGGTAAATTTTCTCTGAAAGTACCAAAGAGTGTATCTCCGGGTACGGTAAATATTTCATACCTGGGTTATCAAAGTAAAAATCTTCCACTGAGTTATTTTAAATCACATGGGACCATTATATATTTAGACCCTGTGGTCGAGGAACTAACAGAGGTAAAAGTATATAGAGCCGGAGACGCACAAGGACTGGTTCAAACGATGCTAAACAATCGAGGGGATAACTATATAGATAATCCTACGCAAATGACTGCTTTCTACCGCGAAAGCATAAGCAAGGGGAACAGAAATGTATCCTTAAGTGAAGCCGTGGTCAAAATACATAAAAAACCTTATACCCATTATGGAGAAGAAGATATAGTACTTATAAAAGCAAGAAAAACTGCGGACTATGACCGTTTGGATACATTAGCTCTAAAATTACGTGGAGGTCCTTTTAATACGCTCTTTATAGATGTAATGAAATATCCTGATTATTTATTTTATGACCAGGAGTTGGATAATTACGAGTTCAAATTTGAAGAGCCAACAAGAATTGATAACCGGTATTTGTATGTTGTGAGTTTTAAAGATAAAAATAGAGAAATGCCTTGGTTTTACGGAACCCTTTTTATTGATGCAGAAACTCAAAGCTTAGTGCGAGCTAAATTACATAGAAATGTGGATAACAGGCGGGCAGCTAGTAATATGTTTGTCAATAAAAAGCCAGGAGGTACAAAGGTTTACCCCATAGAAGTTAGTTATGATATTGATTATCATCAACAAGATGGGAAATGGTATTTTGGATACTCCAATGCCAGACTCCTTTTTGTAGTAAACTGGAAGAAAAAATTATTTAATTCAAGGTATCAGGTAGATTCCGAAATGGCAGTTACCAACTGGCAACCCCTAACCGAAGATAGGATAAAAAAAGATGCAAATTTTCTGAGTAAAAGAGTTGTAATGGCTGATGACATAGCAGGCTTCACAGATATGCAATTCTGGGGTAGTAATAATATAATAGAACCTGATAAATCTATACAAAATGCTATAGAAAAAATTCAGCGGAACATTCAGTAAAAATTTTCTGATATTTATAAATAGCTGTTCGAAAAGTATTATTGCTTTTTAAACAGCTTTTTTTGTCTAGAAATGGAACAATAAGATATTAGTAAAAGAATAATCCATTTAAAACAGCTTAATTTATGATCTCCGAAAGTTGATTTTCAACTATATACCTTTGGTAAGATTATATAGTTGTTAAAAATTATACTTTTAGTTTTGATAATAATAATTAAGCACTTTAATTTGTACTCGAAATTCTAGCAGGATTTGTTTTACTCAAGGCAAATCACTTGGCAGAATACACAATAAGTATTTTGAAAGAATTAATAATCGGGATGTGGCGCAGTCTGGTAGCGTATACGCCTGGGGGGCGTGGGGTCGCAGGTTCAAATCCTGTCATCCCGACCATTTAATACAGGGCTTCCGAAGAATCGGAAGCCTTTTTATTTTATATCCGTACAAAATATGTACAATATTTTTTAATCTTTCTTTTTATGCCAAAGCCTATAATTTTTGGGGAACTATAATTGACCTTTGTTTTATGTCAGAACCTAGATCCAATGTACATAGCGTTACCGTACATCTAGTTTAGTTTGGAGCACCAAATACAGAAATCCTGTTTTAAAGCGTGATATTAAGCAGCGTTGCCGTCAGCTACTAATATAGATTTGCGAAGCTGAGAATGTGGAAATATTAAGTCATCTCCAAAGATCGCGTTCATATAGCTTATCGACCTTCTCAAAACATTAGCGCTTTAGTCAAAAAATTTAAGGGTAGAATTTCTAGGAAGTTTCAACAAGTATTCCCTGAATTAAAAAAGCGGTATTAGGGTCGGCACTTTTGGGTTATCGGATATGGATGTTGGAGTGCTGGTAATATTACGTCTGAGATGGTTAATGAATTTTCCGGTTTAAATTGCTTGCTCTAATATTCTAGTGTTCGATTAATATAGTGAATATAAAAAACAAACATTAAAGAGTTGGTTTTAAGAAGATTAAAATTTAAATAATAATCCTGTCAGGCCGCCTTTTATGATGCAAATTGATAAATAAAATTAAAAAAATTGGTTTTAAACAACGTGATGAAGTTGAAAATCATTTGATTTATTCGAGAGATAGTCCTTTCTTCTATAATAAACACTGATAAGTTATCAATATTTGCCGGAGCTTTCTTTTTTTATTTCTGTTATTTCCTTTCTTTGGATTTCTTAAAGCCTGAATAGATTTCTACTTGTATATTTGAAAACTCAAACTAATTTAAAGTGGAATTTTTCAAAAAGATAAATGAAAATCGGATATTGCAATTGCTAATTGGAATAGGGTCTGTCCTTTTTATATCATTTATCTGCTACCTTTTTATAAACCTTATTGGTTATCACGTGGTGGCTCTAATTTTACTTCTCCTTGTTTCGATTTTAGCAATGTTCTTTCGAATTCTTCCCATTGTTACTGTCGCTATACTAAGTGCCTTGATGTGGAATTTTTTATTTATCCAGCCGCAATTAACTTTTAAAATCAATACTCCTGAGGATGCTCTTCTATTTTTAATGTATTTCGTAATAGCTGTTATGAATGCAGTGTTTACAATAAAAATCAGAAAAGTCAAAGCTACTACTAGAAAAAGGAAAGAAAAAGAAAAAACCATTCAACTATATAATACCTTGTTCAATTCACTTTCTCATGAATTAAAGACACCAATTGCTGCCATTATAGGATCGGTAGATACACTGAAAGAAAGTTCAGAAAAATTGAGTAATGAGAATAAAAGAGAACTTTATAATGAAATTGAAATTGCTGGAAAAAGACTTAACAGGCAAGTTAAGAATCTACTTAATATGAGTCGTTTAGAAAGTGATTCCATTCATTTACAGCAAAACTGGTTTGATGTCAATGAGGTTGTTTATAATGTGATAGAAAGTAATAGGGCGGAATGTAAGGAACATGAGATTATTTACCTTCCACAGGATGATTTACCACTTTTTCAATTTGATGCTACCCTGGTTGAACAGATCTTGCATAATATTGTTCATAACGCCATTCAATATACTCCCAAAGGATCAATAATTGAAATTGAAGTTATCCCACGCTCGGAGGGCTGTGTTTTCAAAATTTCAGATAATGGCCATGGATTTCCGGAAGAAAATATAAACCAGGTCTTTGATAAGTTTTATCGATTGCCTAATTCTGCTTCCGGAGGAACCGGACTTGGTCTTTCTATAGCACAGGGTTTTGCTCAGGCTCAGAAAGGTAAAATTGATCTACGAAATAAGATCAGTGGAGGAGCGGAATTTACGGTAACAATTCCTGCGAAAATAACTGACCCTAAACATTACCAAAATGAATAATATAGAAATTCTTGTTATAGATGATGAGCCGCAGATTAGAAAGTTGCTTAAAATTGCTCTAGAAAGTAACGATTATAAAGTTGTGCTGGCCTCAACCGGAACGGAAGGTGTTAATTTGGTGGCTAATCATACCCCTGATCTGGTTATTCTGGATTTAGGTTTACCTGATAAAAGTGGCCACTTAATATTAAAGGATCTAAGAGAATGGTATGATAAATCAATTATTATACTCTCGGTACAGGACGAAGAAGCTGATATTATTAAAGCTTTGGATAATGGAGCTACAGATTATCTAACCAAACCCTTTAGAACTGGAGAACTCTTAGCCAGAATAAGAGCTTCGTTACGAGTAAGACAAGAAACAGGTTCTCATCCGATATTAACTTCAGGAGAATTGGAGATCGATCTAAGTTCCCGGACAGTAAAGAAGAATAATCTCCCCATAAAACTAACTGCAACGGAATATAATTTGATTTCTCTTCTAGCTAAAAATCAGGGTAGGGTGTTAACGCATCAGTTTTTGTTAAAAGAGGTGTGGGGCTTAGGCTCTCAAAATGAAACCCAATACCTGCGCGTATTTGTCGCGCAGCTACGAAAAAAGCTGGAAAAAAATCCAAATTGTCCTGTTCATTTAATGACTGAAAGTGGGGTAGGTTACCGCTTTGTTTGATCTTTATAAAATCTTTATACTCCAGGCTTTTATTTTATATTCTGCTTATAGCCTTAAGCCTAAATTTGCAAGATAATCAATCAATATAGTTTGGCTAAACCTGAGAGAACATCCGATCAAGAGAAAGAACAATCCTATTCCCATCTTAAATGGCCTGCTATTATAATCGGTATTTTAATTGTAATTTTGGTAATTGTTTTTGATTACTATACACGCCAGGGTCAAATTTAATACAATTAAATGTCTGCATTTTTTAAAAATATTCTACCAAAAATATATCATGAATACAGCCTAAATAAGGTCGCTGCAATTTTAAGCATCACTGGAATCTGCCTTCTCATTTTTGATTTGGGTTTTACTCATATTGAAAGCGAAAAAGATTTACTAAAGAACCTGTATTATCTTATTATAAGCTTAGGTTTTGTAATTGTATTAATAAGAAGCCTTGTGACCAGCAAGGATACTCCAGCCAAAGTAATACTATTCGACTGGACCCTTACAGTTTCATTCGGAATTTTACTTCTGATCAGAACAGAATTTTTTCTAGAAAATTTTGAATTCTTTCAAGTTTTTAATCAAATGGGATGGGTATATTTAATGCTCTTTCTCTTTTTTATACGTGAAATTTCTTCCTTTAAGGTAAATTTTAAGAAAGATTATTTGAATCCCGCTCAATTATTTGTGACCAGCTTTTTACTTATTATTTTTATAGGTACTTTATTACTTCTTCTTCCTAAGGCCACTTACTCTGGAATCGGCCTGATAGATGCATTATTTACTGCCACCAGTGCAGTTTGTGTAACAGGATTAATTGTTGTGGATACCGGGAGCTACTTTACTACTTTTGGTCAGAGTGTGATTATGATCTTAATTCAATTAGGTGGTCTGGGAATTATGACTTTTGCTAGTTATTTTAGCTATTTTTTTAGAGGTAACACTTCTTATGCTAATCAACTTATGCTAAAGGATATAAGCAATTCTGAAAAAATAGGGGAGGTTTTTGTTGTTCTAAAAAAAATATTACTCTTAACCTTCAGTATTGAAGCAGTAGGGGCTTTATTTATTTATTTAAACCTGGATAAGGCGGTAATTCAATCAGTTCCGGAGCGTATTTTCTTTTCCGTCTTTCATAGTATTTCAGGCTTCTGCAATGCAGGGTTCTCCACATTAGGAAATAGTTTGTTTGAATCGGGTTTTCGTTTTAATTATTCTTTGCACTTAATTATTGCCGGGCTGTTTATTCTTGGAGGAATTGGTTTTCCAATTTTATTAAACCTTTTTAAATATCTGCGGTATTATCTACTTAGAAACTTACAAAAGATCAAGAATCCTAAAAGTGAGAGGTACCTTCCCTGGGTTTTAAATCTTAATTCAAGAATTGTCTTATCTACCACTTTCTTCTTGTTATTTTTCGGTACCGGTGCGTTCTATGTTTTTGAGTACAATAATACCCTTAGTGAACATAACGGATTTGGAAAAATAGTAACTGCCTTTTTTGGTGCGGCCACTCCAAGAACAGCAGGATTTAATTCTGTAGATACCTCAGCATTAAATTTTTCAACCTTAATGTTGGTGTTTCTTTTAATGTGGATCGGAGCTTCACCTGCTTCTACCGGTGGAGGAATAAAAACTAGTACCTTTGCCCTGGCCACACTCAATTTTTTCAGTTTGGCCAAAGGAAAAGACAGAATAGAGGTATATAAACGAGAGGTCTCCGATATGTCTCTTAGAAGGGCTTTTTCCATCATTTCCTTATCACTACTGGTAATTGGTTTTTCTATTTTTTTAATCGCATTTTATGAAAATGATAAAGATATTGTTGCTATTGCATTCGAAGCATTTTCGGCCTATAGTACCGTTGGATTAAGTATGGGAATTACGGCCGGTTTAAGTACTGGATCTAAATTGGTGCTTATTGCTACGATGTTTATTGGTAGAGTTAGTATGTTAACTTTGCTAATAGCTGTATTTAGAAATATGAAGCATCTAAATTATCGTTACCCATCTGAAGAGATTTTAATTAACTAAAGAATATAGAGATGAAATATATAATTATAGGATTAGGTAATTTTGGAGCTTCCCTAGCCGAGAAACTTACTTCCATGGGAAATGAAGTTATTGGGGTTGATAACAATCTGGATAAAGTAGAAGCCATAAAGGAAAAAATAACTCATGCTATAAGTCTTGATGCCACAGATTTTAATGCAGTAACTAATTTACCTCTTGACGATACAGATATTGTAATCGTTGGAATAGGGGAGGATAAAGGTGCAAACATTATGGCTACTGCCCTTATGAGGCAGCTACGGGTTAAGCGGTTGATAAGCCGGGCAGTAGCACCATTACAGGAAATGGTTCTAGAGGCGATGGGCGTTGAAGAGATAATCCATCCTGAAGAGGAAACAGCAGAACGTTGGGCAAAAAAGCTTAACCTGGAAGGGGTAGTTGATTCTTTTGAGGTGACCGGTGAGTATAGCATTGTTGAAACAGAAATTCCTGAAGAATATGACGGTAAGACCTTGGAAGAAATTAGTTTAAAGAAGAAGTATAACATCATTGTTCTTACGACTATTAAATATACCGAGGGTAAAAATGAAATAGGATCGGCTAAGCAGTTATCCAATGTACAGGGAGTGGCTTCTGGAAAGACTAAATTAAAATTTGGGGATGTTATGGTATTATATGGAAATAATCGTGATATTAAAAAGCTTTTAAAAGAAGTTAGAAAATCGTGATTTTTACCGTTTTCAAAATTTCATAAATTCAATCAAAGTTATTTTTTATGAATCTTAAGGATTTAAAGGAATCTTTGGTTAAATCATATATCAAAATGCCTCAAAAATTTGATTGGAAGCTTCCTTGTCAAAAAATTGAAGTTAATATTTAAAAAAGTCCTTCTTCAAAATAAATATCTTTCCAGGTAAAATATATGCTTAAGGCCGAAATTATTTAACCGGTTCGGTCGATAGTAATAACATAATGGTGAACGTTCTCTTTTTATACCAAAAAAACCAGGTCCTCCTTAAGGCTGGATTCGACAATATTTTCAATAAAATTTCTCTCCCTTGAAATAATAGTTTCGTAGCAAGCATTGGAACTTATTTTATCAGTCATACTAACAAGGTTTCTCTTAATTTTCTATTACAGTTTTAAAAGGGCCAACCATTTTTTTAAGAGTAAGATCTGCTTTTCTAGATTTCAGTATTCTTTACAACATAAAGGCTCCGTTTAAATTTTATGAGTAATCGTATGTTCTTCATCAATTCCATTTTTAGCTAACCTGAGGTCTGAATAGATTTGAGTGCTGATATTTATTTTTAATTCAAATTTAAATTCGCCCTTTTTTATAAAGATTAGATTTTAGCTTAATTGACAAAGGCTGCAAGGATTTAAAACTCAGATTTTCCATCTCCAGCATTATTTCTAAATATGATTTGTGTCATATTTTTGGATTTTTGAAACCCTTTTCTTTACCATCAGAAAGAACTACACTTTCATTATTTGAAGGCCAGAGTGCTTAATATCACTCAGGTCCAGTTAAAAAATATTCATAAGATGAACAGAACAAACCAAATACACAGTTTTCATATTCCTGTGATGGGAACTGCTTTTACTATTGACACTCCTATTAGGCTTGCTAAATATGGAATATCGTCTGTGATTTCCATAATTGATGACGAGCTAATTGAGAAAATGAATTCCTTTTATTGTAAAAGGTTTGATTTGCCCTATGAGAAAATTTCAAAAAACAGGCCGGATTCCAGGGCCGAACGGATTACTACTTATTTAAATAATGTAAACCAGATCGTTCTAGGTAAATTTGAAGATTTCAAGAAAGAATTGGCCGAAAATAAAACAGCTTTAGAGAATTACATCGCTATTTTACCCAATCATTCTGAGATAAAGGAAGGCTTGCAATATTGGCTCAATAAGGGAGCTGGTGCCAAAAGGAAACTGAGTGATTATATTGACAAACATCTAAGCCCAGGAAGTATAGATGTTAATATTATGGCCAAGATCGATAAAGACAATTACGAAAAGAATGAACAATTGCCGGTAGAATTCAATGATGCACATGCTGCCCTTCGAGGATTTGCCAATTCCAAACTTTCTTCTTCAGTTGTGCTTTCGGCAGGACTTAATCCCAGGCTTTATAGTTATTTTGAAAATTTTAAAGATTTCTTTCCAGATACTAATGGTATTTTAAAAAAGAAAATTATCCTAAAGGTAAGTGATTATAGATCTGCTTCAATACAGGGAAATTACCTGGCAAAGAAAGGATTATGGGTGTCAGAGTATCGTATTGAATCCGGACTGAACTGTGGCGGACATGCTTTTGCAACTGATGGACATCTTTTAGGTCCAATTTTGGAGGAATTTAATCAAAAGAAAATAGAACTTATTGGTTCTGCTCATCAGTTAATGAGCAAAGCCTTAAGACAGAAAGAATTGCCTGTACCTGAAAAACCTTATGATGTAAAAATTACGGTGCAGGGAGGTGTAGGAACCGCCGAAGAACATGATTTTTTGTTAGATTATTACCAGGTTTCTTCAGTAGGATGGGGTACTCCATTTTTACTTGTCCCAGAGGCTACCTCGGTTGATATCAAAACACGGCAACTACTTGTTAAAGCTAAAGAGGAGGATCTTTATTTAAGTCACATTTCTCCTTTGGGAATCCCATTTAATACCGTAAAAGGGACTACCAATGAACAATTGAAAATAAAACGAATTGCTGCTAACAAAGCTGGGAGTTCCTGTCCAAAAAAATACCTAGCACTAAATAAAGAATATGTTGAAATGGGACTTTGTTCCGCATCTAAGAAGTTCCAGGATTTAAAACTCAAGGAATTGGAAGACAGGAAGGAAAACCTCTCAGCGTTGGCTTTGGAAAAAGAGAAAAATAAAATAACCGAAAAAGCTTGTTTGTGCGTAGGCTTAGGAAACGCTTCTTTTATTGAAAATGATATGGTGATAAAAGGGCAGGCCCAGGGAGTCGCTATCTGCCCGGGACCAAATCTGGCCTATTTTTCTAAAGTTATATCGCTTTCTAAAATGGTACAACACATCTACGGGAAAATTTCCGTGATGAATATGCCTAACCGTCCTAATATGTTTATCAAGGAACTCAAGATATACCTGGATTATTTCAAGAATGAAATTGAAGAATTTAAGGAGGCCCCTTCTATTAAACAGAAGAATAAACTGGAAAAATTTAAAGCCAATATTCTGGAAGGTATATCCTATTACCAGCAACTATTCATTAAAAAAAACATACCCTTTAAAAACGGGCAACTGTTGCAGGAACTACATCTTATTAAGGACCAAATAATTAAAATTAATTTGAATACAGAGATTTCTATTTAAACCTATCCTTTATTTTGTGGGCTTCTTTCCTTTATAATTCATAAAAACCGGCTAAGTCAGAAACTACTATGGGTCTTAGAAAGTTAGAGTTGTAGGCTATTGTTTAAAATAAATAAACGAGCGGAATAGAAAATTATTCCTAGTTTTTAATGTACTTAGGTAAAGATGCCGCCATACACTGCTCAAAGAAGGATTATATGGGAAGTCGAACAGTAATTTTTGTTCCTCCTTCCGGGCTAGATGAAGCCTTAAGCATACCATTCATTTCATCGACTAGGTCTGTCACTAATTTCAGTCCAAAACCAAAACCTTTCTCTCCCTGGGTACCTTTTTCTGAATTTACCGCTCCAGAGCTAAATTGGTTTAACTTCTCTTGGGACATTCCCATTCCTGTATCCTTTACCTCAATTAGGAGTTCGTTTTTCTGATTATTTTCTTCAATGCTCAGAAAAACAGAAACCATACCATTTGGGGGCGTAAATTTAATAGCATTTGAAATCAGGTTCCCTGAAATTGGTAAAAGATCTTTTCTGGGAAATGTTGTTGATATGCCTTGGCTAAAACTTACCTTATAATTTACTCTTTTACTTTGCGCCTGTGGTGTATATAGGGAGCGAAGTTTTTCTGCAAAAACGGAAAGGTTGAAGGTATATATAGCTTGTTTACGTGCTTCAAGGGCTTCCTGTAAAATATCCTCTGTAAGATTAAGCACATCTTGGCCACTCTCCTTAACCAGATTAAGAATTTCTCGCATTTCTGCTGTAGTATAATTGTCTTCTTGAGCAAGATTAAGAAGTTGCACGATCCCGCCGATGGGACCCCGGATATCATGAGCGAGCCTTTGCTTTAACTGTTGCTCCTTATCTGCTTTTCGCTCTGTTCTTCTCAGTTTAAGCTTCAACTCTAGTTTTTTAATGATTTCTCCGGCAATTATATGTAGTTTTTCAATCTGATCCTCGCTTAGTTCTTTGGTTTTATTGCTTAATACGCAGAGTGCACCTACCGGAATTCCGGTTTCCATTTTTAATGGAATACCATAATAATATTTTAAACCGTTTTCCCCTTTCACATATTGCTTATCTAAGAAACGAGAATCCTGATCTAACCGGGATACTTCCAAAAATTCAGGTTCCTTTAAAGTATAGGTACAAACTGAATCCTCTCTTGGCATTGGATTAAATGCAACATTACCAGAAACAGACCATTGTATATGGGAATCCAGGAGGTTTACCAGAGAGATCTCAGTTTCTGCTATAGAAGCCGCTAGCCGGGTAAGATCTTCGAACTCCTTATGCAACTTCTGGTAATCCAAATCAAGCTCTGCCAGATGTCTAACTCTTTTGTATTCTACATTATCTGAAATTTCTTCCATCTGAATTTCTTCCATTTTAAAAATATAAAAATATTAAGTTGCAGCGATTGACCATAGCTATAAAATCTGAAACTAATATCAACCCAGTATGCAGTTGGATTATAAGCAATAACATTGTAATAGTAATACTAAAAATGTGGTTTACAATACTTTTTTTACAACTTAAATTCTATACCAATAATAATTAAAATAAATATGGAGAGCTTCAATCCTAAATCCACACCACCAACAGCATCAGATTTTTCTTTTGGCAGGTAGGGTTCTTCTGAGAGTATGGATACAAAATGTTTACCCGTTGAGGTTTTACTTATGGTACATTGGCCCATTTTGCCCTTTACTTCACGGTGAACATTTACTTTAATTTCTTCTTTAAACTTCGGAACGAAAAATTTGCCCTCTTCAAGTTGAGCAAATTGCGGGATGGTAAAGCTTTTTTTTTTCGACTTCAATCTGTGAAATTTAGCCTTCCCTGGAAGTTAAGTTGTGCAGCATCTAATGAACTTAATGCAAATTGTAGGGCTCTAGACTATTAAACTCTTTAAGCCAGATAGTTTCTTGCTTCTTCTTTAATTCAGTTAAGGTCTCGCCTTGTTGATAGTAATTAGCTGACTCCATATTAGCTTGATACTGCTCTTTTCTTTCCTGCAGAAAAATTTTAAAAGTGAATCAGATTAGACTGCTAATATCATGGCTATAATCATCCTACGAAAATTAAGGTTTCTTAAAAATTGAATTTTCATTATATCCAATTCTTCTATTTAACTACAAAACTACTATATCCTTGTCCATTTAGGCTAAGCTGAATTTGAATGGTAATACGCTCTTTTAGCGAAGCTACGTGACTTATAATTCCAATTGTTTTACCTGATTCAGCCTGAAGTTTTTCTAAAGTATCTAATGTTTGGTCCAATGTTTCAGGATCTAATGTACCAAAACCTTCATCGATAAAAAGACTGTTTATTTCCACATTTCGGGAAGCAAGATCTGATAAGGCAAGAGCAAGGGATAAGCTCAGCAAAAAAGTTTCACCACCAGAAAGTGTTTTTACCGATCGTCTTTGTCCGCCCATATCTTCATCTATGGCAACCAAGCCGTCATCCTCTCCATCCATAGCTTTGTCAATTTTGTAACGTCGGCTCAGGTCTTTTAAACGAATATTTGCCAAATAGATGAGCTGAATTAAGGTGAGATCCTGAGCAAAATCATTGAATTTTTTTCCCTGACTATCCCCAATAAGGGTATTCAAAAGGCGCCAGCGTTTGCATTGCTTTTCCTTTGCTGCAATTTGATTATTAAGGTCTTTTAAACGTGAGAGGTATTCGTTATTATTGGCCAGTTTTCTTCTCATTTCTTCGCATTTTGATTGCTTCATTTGAAAAATCTCAAGCTTCTGTTTTTGCTCTGAGTTTAAGTCCTCTATAGATTTTCCACTTTCATGTTCCTTAAACTGTTCTAATTGCTTCTTAAGGGTAGAAATTCCCGTCTCTATGGTATTTTTTTGATTAAGAAAATTATCTTTCTCTTTTTTTAATCGAAAGAATTTATCCCCAGGTAAAAGTGATTGGTATGCTTTTTCAATACTTTCAAAATCAAATTTTATAAGCTGCTTTTCTAATCGCTCTAATAGTTCATTATAATTATTTAATTTCTGTTCTAGCAGTTGTTTCTGGTCTTTTTCATCTTGCTGTAGGTATTTTTTTTCCTGCATTAATGAATTCCACCCCTCTATTAATTGCCTACTTTCCTCACCAATATTTTTTCCTGAGTATTGCTTTTCAAGTTTTTGCTGTAGTAATTTCCCCCGCTTTAGTATTTCTTCTAATTCTCCTAAAATTGGTAATCCTGTTGCTATAGCTTTCAATTGCTGAGTTAAGGTTTCAAAGCTCTCAATATTTTCAATTTTTGAATTAAGTCTCAGAATATGGGATTCCCAGTTGACAGAATCCAAGGACTCAAATTCAGGGAATTTTATTTTGAAATTGTCGTTAATTCTAGTGATCTCTTCTTCTATTTTACCTATTTCGCTATTACTTTTTCGTAGGGAGTCTTCTAAATGCACTAATTTAGATTGCGCCTGGGTGAGCTCAGTAGTATGTTGATCTATTTCAATTGTTTTTGCTGAAATTTTAAGCGCAAGATCATTTTCAAAATCGGGTAGATGGCTAGAATAAGGATGCTCTGTAGAGCCGCACAGGGGACAGGCTTCTCCAGCTTTTAAAGAACTTCTTAGTTCCTCAAGTTTCGAACTGATTAGTTGGTTCTCCTTTTTTAACTGAAGAATCTCCAATTCTTTTTTTAAGAAAACAACAGAATTTTTTTCTTTCTGAATAATTTCCGGCAGGCGTTTTAAATCAGTTTGAAACCCTTCTACTTCTTTTTGCAATCTTAAACGATTCTCAGTATGGTTAAGGTTTTTATCAGAAAACTTCTGTGCCTGCCGACTTTTTTCCAATTCGGTTTTTAACCTGTTTTTTTCTCTAACCAAGTTTTTTAAATCAATTTCCTTTAAATTAATCTCTAGTTGTTGCTTTTGATGTTCCTTATCAGCTTTGAGATCTTCAAGTATTTTTTTTCCTGCTCTTAGATTATTCTCTGGAAAATCTAAATTTAATTGCCGGATTTCGGTTTTAAATAATTGTAGCTGACTTTTGTAATGCAGACCAAGTGATTTTTTATCTTCTTGGAGTTTTAAGATTTCATCAGTAAAAGTTTGAAGTTTTTCTCTAAGGTTTTCTGCAGATAATTCTTGATGAATAAAGTTTTTCACCTTCTGTATAAAGTGTTTTGAGTTCTCCTTATTCAGTTTTATTTTTTCACAAGTTTTATTGATCCCGGCTTTAAAATCTGATAATTCTAGCTGATATCGCTTCCAAGCCTGTAATTCTTCAGCAATAGCTTGGACTTTCTCATGATTTCTAAGGCTATCCCCGTATGCATTTTCAAATTCTTTTAGCTGAATATTTAGAGCTATTTTCTTCTCTTCTAAACTGTTAATTTCCTTTTCCTGATTTCTTATAATTTCTTTTTGTTCGAGTTGTTTTTCAATCAGCTTTAAATCATTATTTAGGCTCTCGGCCTGTGCTGATTTCTCTTTCAAATCATTCTGAAGGGATTTTTGATCTTCATTGGAAAGCAAATAGGAATTTATAAGTTTTATTTCGTTCTGTTGCGTTTCAATTTCTGCAGTCTCTGCTCTAAAACGTTCAAAAGCCAAAATGCCTAGTTGACGGTAAATTCCAGTGCCGGTAATCTTTTCGAGCAATTCACCTCGTTCCTCTTTTTTAGCTGAAAGAAATTTGGCAAAATCGCCCTGCGCCAATAAAACCGATTTGATAAACTGATCATAATTTAATCCGATCAAATCTTCATTTTTTGATGGGACTTCAGATTTCTTAAGGTCTAATAACGAATTATCCTGAAGGTTGGCAATCTCCATATTATAATCGTTTAAGTTTCCATTTCTGTTTACTTCAATACTCCAGGAAGAAGTAAAGCGCCCGGCATTAGTTTGGTAAGTGACCTTTGCGTAGGCTTGTTTTTGGTTTCGTGTAAGGATGGCACCTTTTTCCCTGATTTCCTTTTTAGTGATTTTACCCAATCGGGGCACCTGATTAAAAAGTGCCAGGGAGATCACATCCAGAATACTGCTTTTACCGCTTCCTGTTGGACCAGTAATGGCAAAAAGCGTATTTCCGGAAAAAGGAGGAGCTTCAAAATCTATATAATTTTCACCTTTTAGGGAGTTTATATTTTTAAAAGCAATACTCAGTATCTTCATTTTTTAGACTTGTTTAATTGATAGGCTTCTTCAAGAATTTCATTAAATGCGCTCATTAATTCCTCTCGCGTATCTTCAGCTTCTTCCTGTCGATCTATTAATTTTTGAAAAACATCTAACGGCTGGAGGTCCTCCAATTGTTGCTTTTGCTCATAAAGTTCCCCGCTTCCACTTATTTTATTTTCAAAACTGGCGCGATGTTTTACGATCTCATAGCCTTCAACATGAAAGGTATCAACTAACTGATCAAGTTCATAGATTTTATTGATGTCATAATTTTCTTGTTTTAGTTCAATCTCAATCAAAAAATCCAGACCGCTGCGAGGTTCCAGTTCCAACAATTTCCGACGAAGTTTTTCTAGATCACCGGTGATTTTCAATAATTTTCTAAAAATGGGAATTTCAATACTTTGGGGTTCCCAACCCATATCAGTATCCAGTAGTAAGATCCTGTTTTTATTGGTGCGTTCACTAAAGGAAAGCGCAATGGGGGAACCGCTATAATAGGTAGGAGTAGCCGCATTTACCCTTTGAGGTTTATGAATATGGCCCAAGGCGATATAACGGAAATAATCACCGAACTGAAGCGCATTAAATGCCGCCTGATTTCCAATTTGAATATCCCGTTCACTTTCTGATGTTTCGGCACCTGCTGCAAAAAGATGTCCCATAGCTATAGCAGGCACGCCGGGATATCGATTTTTACATATTTCAGCGGTAGCCAGGAAGGTTCTTTGAATTCCTTTTCGCAGGGCATCGATTCGGTCTTCATAAGAGTTTGCCTCACTGGCAGTTCTTAAATCCGCATCACGTAGATAGGGGAGTGCAGCGACAAGTAGTTCGATTTTATTTTCTTTATTTTTTATAGGAATGATACAATCTGATATATCCTCTGGCAGTCCACCAATAATATGAATATCCAGTGCTCGTAACACCTCTTGGGGAGCATTTAGCATCAGAGGTGAATCGTGATTACCACCGGTAAGAATGATCTTACAATCCAAACGCTTGAGTTTCATTAAAGCTCTAAAATATTGTTGCCTGGCTTCTGAAGAAGGATTGGCCAGATCAAAGACATCGCCCGAAACTAATAGAACTTCAACTTTATTATCTGTGATACAATCACAAAGCCAATCGATAAAAAGATTAAAATCGCTATGAAGACTATGTTTATGCAATTTTTTACCAAGATGCCAATCGGCGGTATGCAAAATTTTCATTGGAATTGCTTAAGGATTTATGTAGGTGTGAAGGTTCGAAAATAGTAAAAATTGAGCGTATAAAATATTCCATTTAAACCTGAAACTTTTTAATTTTATACTGCATAATAATTTTAAGGAAACTTGGAAACAGGACCACAACAGAAATACGAAGCTTTAGAAGAGAAATTAAATGTAGTTTCTCATGGTTTTGGTTTGGCCTTAAGCATCCTAGGACTTATTTTACTGCTGTTAAGGGCGAATGAATTAGGCCGAACGATCCACCTTGTTAGTTTCAGTATTTTTGGAGCCAGTATGATCTTGCTCTATGCTGCTTCAACTTTTTATCATAGTGCGACCAATAAGAATTTGCGTTATAAGCTCAATATTCTTGATCATGCGTCAATATACGTACTTATTGCCGGAAGTTACACTCCCTTTGCTCTTGTGACTCTGGAGGGTTGGATAGGGTGGACCATTTTCACAGTGGTTTGGTGCATTGCCTTAGCCGGAATTATTCTTAAACTTTTCTACACCGGGAGATACCAAAGACTTTCTACCATTATGTATGTAGTAATGGGATGGATTATTGTATTTGCAATCAAACCTTTGTACGACAATTTGAGTTCAGAAGGTTTATGGTGGCTGTTGGCCGGGGGAATTTCTTATACCATTGGGGCAGTGCTTTTTAGTTTTGATAAAATAAGGTTCAACCATGCCATCTTTCATGTTTTCGTGCTATTTGGTACTTTTTGTCATTATCTTTCTATTTATTTTTATGTGCTCCCGGGATAGACTTTCAAATAAAAATCTTCCATTTTTACAATTTAAATACTAATTTTAGTTTCTGAAAAAAATGGATTTTCCTACTAAAAAATAGCCCAACTAGTATTGTATGTTACAGCAGTTAGAAGAAGCCTACGGATTTATATTTGAAGATGAACTTCTTAGTGAAATTAATCAGGTGGGCAATCTTCAGTTTGTCGGTGCCGGTGAAACAATAATTGAAATTGGGGATTACGTAAAGATGATGCCTTTGTTGCTTGAAGGAGCTATTAAAATTATGCGGGAAGATAAAGATGGGGATGAACTTTTATTGTATTTTTTGGAGCGTGGCGACACCTGTGCCATGACGCTTTCCTGTTGTCTAGGCCAGACTAAGAGTGAAATTAGGGCTGTAGCTGAACGCGATACCAAAATAATTATGATTCCTATTGAAAAGATGGAAGAATGGACTTCCAAATATAAATCCTGGCGCAATTTTGTTTTTGAAAGTTATCATACCCGTCTTTCAGAAATGCTCGATACCATAGATACCATTGCGTTTATGAATATGGACCAACGTTTAATGAAATATCTTCAAGATAAAGCTAAGGTCAATCAGAATGAAACAATTGCAGTTACCCATCAGCAAATCGCTTATGATTTGCATACTTCTCGGGTGGTTATCTCCAGATTATTAAAAAAACTGGAATTGGACGGGAAAATAAAACTTCAGCGAAATAGTATTGAAGTTACTGAACTTTGAGTCTGTGTAACCCTTGTTACTGTAGAATGCTCATTTAGCCTCTATTTTTGCAGCCTAATAGAATTAAGATATGGAAGTATTAGACTTACTAGGTTATTTTGGAGCATTGATAATTGGTGTTGTTCTGGGACTTATTGGTGGTGGCGGTTCTATATTAACCGTTCCCGTATTGGTGTATTTACTGGCTATTAATCCTGTTACGGCTACCGCATATTCTCTTTTTGTGGTAGGTGCTTCAGCTCTGGTAGGTGCAGCTAAAAATATGCAAAAGAAACTTGTTGATTTTAGAACGGCAATTGTATTTTCAATTCCGGCCTTTATTGCAGTGTATGCCACAAGAAAATGGATGGTGCCAGCAATCCCCGAGTCTCTTTTCAATATTGGTAATTTTGAAATCACCAAGAATATTGGGATTATGCTTTTTTTTGCCATTATAATGATCCTGGCATCGATCTCTATGATAAAGGAGAATGGTAAGAAAAATACTGAAACCCTAGAGATACGTTATAATTATCCACTGATTATTGTTGAAGGAATTGTAGTTGGTATCCTTACTGGAATTGTAGGTGCAGGTGGAGGATTTCTAATTATTCCTGCCCTGGTGCTACTGGCAAAGCTCCCTATGAAAAAAGCAGTAGCAACCTCTTTATTGATTATTGCACTTAAATCCTTGATCGGTTTTATAGGCGATATTCAAAATATGGATATCAATTGGGTATTTTTATGCATTTTCACCGGTCTTTCCATCATTGGTATGTTTATAGGGATTTACCTAAATAAATTTATAGACGGAAAAAAACTAAAAAAGGGTTTTGGCTGGTTCGTACTTTTAATGGGAATCTACATCGTCTATGCTGAAATTTCATAGGTCTGAAATTTTAAACCTACAGAAATACCTTTTAAAACTAATTTTGTGTTGGGATGAAAATCGAGTTTTTTAGCTCGGGTGTTCTTGAAACTTCAAATTTTTAAACGGCTTAAGATGTTTTAAGCGTTTTTGTATTAGGCGACTTCAATTTTTTGATGAGGGAATTTGTCATATTGCAGTTAAACCTGATCTAATATCATTTCTCAAACCAAGGTAAGACCATGTTTTTGTTACCAATGAAATTAAAAAATAAGGCATCCCAAATCCCAGGAGTATTGTTTTACCTCTCAACTGATTTCCCATCAGGCTATAAGATGGGGTAGGATTTATCCTGCTAATTTTATCTTGGTATAAACCCGGACATAAGAAAATACAATTGTGCTGAAAGTATTCAAATTATCGTGATTAGCGGCAGACCACCGGTAGATTTTTCCCTAAATTTAGTCGCTGAAAATATATGTCATTGCTCTTAATTAAGAGATTTGAAATCTGTAAAATAGAATATGATGGAGAATTTAGATTACGCACGCCTGCAAATGGCCTTTACCTTAGGTTTTCATATCATTTTTGCTTGTATAGGAATGGTAATGCCTTTTTTTATGGTAGTCTCCCACCATAAATGGCTAAAAACCCGAAACCCTATCTATAAAAGATTAACCATGGCCTGGTTAAAAGGAGTGGCTATTTTTTTTGTGACTGGTGCTGTTTCAGGTACCGCACTTTCCTTTGAACTGGGAATGCTTTGGCCTGAATTTATGAAACACGCCGGGCCCATTATTGGGATGCCGTTTTCCCTGGAAGGTGCAGCATTTTTTGTAGAAGCCATCGCTCTTGGTTTTTATCTTTACGGATGGAATAAACTTCCGGAAAAATTTCACTGGTTCACCGGCGTAATAATTGGTATTGCTGGAGTAGCTTCCGGAATTCTGGTGGTTTCGGCCAATGGTTGGATGAATGCACCCTCTGGTTTTGATTATATAAATGGTGAATTTACCAACATAGATCCTGTTGCGGCATTTTTAAATCCGGCCTGGTTTACACAAGCATTACATATGACTTTAGCCGCTTTTATTGCAACTAGTTTTGGAGTGGCCGGAATTCACGCTTTCCAAATTTTTCGTGGAAGAAATGTAGCATTGCACACCAAAGCATTTAAAATCGCTATTGTTTTTGGAGCCGTTACTGCTTTTTTACAACCCATTAGCGGTGATCTTTCAGCAAAGGATGTGGCGGAGCGCCAACCGGTAAAACTCGCTGCTATGGAAGCTCATTACGAAACTCAAAAAGGTGCCCCGCTTTACATTGGTGGAATTGTAGATGAAGAAAACCGGACCGTTTCCTATAAACTCGAGGTCCCTAAAGCCTTATCTTTTTTGGCTTTTGGCGATTTTAATGCAAAGGTCAAAGGGCTCAACGATTTTCCGGACGATGAATTACCTCCGGTAGCCATTGTGCATTATGCATTTCAAATTATGGTAGGCTTAGGCACTTTATTAATGTTTGCAGGTTTAATTTATTTTATAAGTTTAAAGAAGAAAAGTTGGCTAAAAAGTAAATATTACTGGCTGTTATTTATTGTAGTCGCTCCACTTGGTTTTGTAGCCATAGAAGCTGGCTGGGTTGTAACGGAAGTTGGAAGACAACCCTGGATTATCCATCAGATTATGAGAACCGAAGATGCTGTGACACCAATGCCGGGAATGAAGTACAGTTTTTTTTATTATTTATTTCTCTATACGGTTTTAGCCATAACTGTAACCTGGTTAATGAACCGTCAAATAAAATCTCTAAATCAACCTACTGAGGACAAGGATACATAAGTTTGAGTGAAAAATAAGTTTTATCCTCACAAGGCTTGTAATATAAAATCCAAGATTAATTATGCTTTATATCGTTCTGTTTTTTCTGTTATTTTCTCTTTTATTGTATGTGCTTCTGGGTGGTGCAGATTTTGGTGCTGGAATAGTTGAATTGTTTTCTTCAACCAGGAATAAAGAATATACCCGGGACACAATTTATCGCGTTATGGGACCAATTTGGGAGGCAAATCATATTTGGCTTATTATCATGTTGGTAATTTTGTGGGTGGCTTTCCCCGGCTATTTTAACGTATTGATTATATACCTGCATATTCCTCTAAGTTTGGTATTACTGGGAATTACCCTAAGGGGTGTTGCCTTTGTTTTTCGCCATTATGACGCAGTTTTCGACAAGTCTCAATTTTGGTATAACTGGCTTTTTAGAATAGGAAGTTTTGTAACTCCTATATTTCTTGGAATGTCTTTCGGAGCCTTAATTGGCGGAGAAATAATCATCACCGAAGATTATGAAAATTACGGGTTCTTCGACCTTTTTATGCAGCACTGGCTGAATCTTTTTAGTTTGCTAGTCGGTTTGTTTTATGCTGCATTATGTGCATTTTTAGCGTCCACACTTTTAATTGGGGAAGCTGAGGGAAAAGCCAGAAAACATTATGCTAAAAATTCAGCGTTTTTCACCATTGTATTAGTAGGCTTGGGTTTTCTTCTTATCAGTTATGGGTATTTCAATGATATTAAATTTGCCATAGATTTTATTCATAACCCCGTTTCCCTGTTCTGTGTAGGTTTATCAGGGATACTTCTAATTCCGCTTTGGAAATTTATTAAAAAAGAATATAGAATTGCCAGTAGGTATCTTGCCGGTTTTCAGGTTGTGTTAATACTCTTTGCAGCTCTGTATGCCCACTTTCCCTATATTATAATTACTGCACAGGAGGAAATAAGTCTTTTAAAAAATATAGCACCTGAGGCTACTATAAGCAATTTGGCAATAATGTTACTTATTGGTGGGTTTATAATTTTACCGGGACTATTTCATTTAATGAAATCGTTTAATATGATTAAGGTTCTGGAGAAAAACGAAAAAGAGTATGAATAAATTTTTCTGTAATTAAATAGTATAATTGAAACTAAAAATTTTTTAATGATCTTAAAAAGATTTGGAAAAGAACCCTCGGGCGATAGATTAACTCGAATTAAAAAAGCTGATAACACTGAGAATGGCAATTTTTGTAATATAGAGCCAACTTCAGTGCAACCTAAAGACGTCTCAACATTTAAGATCTTAAAACACATGTTGAACCGTCCTAAATCCGTTCGGCCTTCCCAGAAAATTCCTCATACAAAAGCTGATCTACTTAATATAATAACAGATAAACCTGTCGTTGTATGGTTTGGACATTCCTCATACTTATTAAGTTTTAAAGGTTATAATATTCTTGTAGATCCTGTTTTTAGCGGATTTGCGTCACCTTTTAAGTTTTTCGGCAAATCTTTTAAGGGGACCGATTTATATTCAGCTAAAGATTTTCCGAAAATAGATTTGTTGCTCCTAACTCACGATCATTATGATCATTTAGATTATAAATTTTTAAAAGAATTAAAACCGAAAATTTCTGCAGTATTGACATCACTGGGGGTAGGAGAACATTTAGAACTTTGGGGAATAGGCCCAAAAATGATAACTGAATTAAACTGGAATGAAAGCAGTATAATTAATAGTAATCTCAAGATTACTGCCCTGCCTTCAAGGCATTTTTCCGGAAGAGGTATAAAGAGAAACACCAGTTTGTGGGCCTCCTATGCCTTGGAGTGGGAAAATTTCAATATCTATATTGGTAGCGATTCTGGGTATAGTCTGCAGTTTAAAGAAATAGGAAAAAAGTTTAAAACTTTCGATATTGCTTTTTTGGAGTGTGGACAATACGGAAAATACTGGCCCCAAATACATATGTTTCCAGAGGAAACGGTGCAGGCTGCAAAAGACTTGAATGCCAAAATTTTATTTCCTGTGCATTGGGGGAAATTTGTGCTCTCCACCCATCCATGGAACGAACCAGTTAAGCGACTAATGGCTCAAGCCCGGAAACAGGATCAGGAAGTAGTTGCTCCAAAAATAGGGGAGCCCTATACTTTTGGTAATAAATTTGTGCAAGATGAATGGTGGAATTTCAATGAAAAAAAATAAGGATGAAAGAAGCAAAAATACATTGGGAGAATGTATATGATAAAAAATCTTATGAAGATGCCAGTTGGTACCAGGAGATACCTGAGACTTCTTTAAGATTTATTAAAGAGCTGGAGTTACCCAAAACATCAAAAATCATTGATATTGGTGGTGGCGATTCAAACCTAGTGGATTACTTATTAAAAGAAGGTTTCCGAGATATTTCTGTTTTGGATATTTCTGAAAAAGCGCTGGTAAAAGCACAAAAACGACTTGCTGAGGAGGCTGAAAAAATAAACTGGATTATTGCTGATGCCTCAGAATTCGAGGCCACACAAATATATCATCTTTGGCATGATCGAGCTACTTTTCATTTCCTTACCAAAGCGGATCAAATTCAAAATTATGTCCGAACCCTTGAGAATTCAATTGTTTCAGGAGGCTTTGTAATCCTGGCTACATTTTCTGCCAATGGCCCTGAAAAATGTAGTGGAAGGACAATTAAGCAATATTCGAAAGAAGATTTGGAGAAATTGTTACGGGATAAATTTGAACTTTTAAGATGTGAAAATATAGATCATAAAACCCCAGGTGGAACTATTCAAAATTTCACCTTTTGTTATTTCAGAAAAAAATAAAAAAATTATAACCGGGTTTTTAAAAAGCCTTTTTCTAAAATTCCGGTATGCGAAATGCAGGAACGAATTTGTTCCCCTTAAAACGCAAAAGCTTTCCGGCATAGTTGATGACTTTGTGAATTATGCAAAATAAAACCTGTAGGAGTTAAATGCTATATAAATGTCTATGGTTTTTGTATGATAAATTAGTTTGGATTCACCTTTTTTTGATAGAAATGGTAGTACAGTGCATGTGGCTATAAACCTTATTTAAATTTAGAGGGTTGCCACACGCGATGATTTTGCGTAATGATCTTAAAAAATTATTATACTGCATTTAATGGGGTCAATAAGGGAAATCATCCAAAATTAGGTTTATCGAGGAGTCAGGCTCAATAAGGAAGACATTGAAGATTATATTAAAAAAACCTAAACTAAGAATCTAGGGTTTTTAATAAGCTACGAGTATGCGAACGAAATGCATTCTCGTAGCTTTAATTTTATACAGGAATTTCTGCTTTTTGTTCAATGAGGTTTTCCTGTTTTAATTCTGACCAAAATTCGGAAGGAATTTTCTTTTCAAAAGCATTCATATTTTCCTGAACCTGATCTGGTTTGCTGGCTCCGGCCAAAACCGTGCCCACATATTTTGGAGCTAAAGAAAACTGAAGTGAAGCCGCAATTAGATCTACGTTATGTTTTTTAGCAATTTTAAGAATTTTCTTATACCGATCCGATATGTCATCAGGCATTTCTCCTGAATAGTTATAACGTTTTTGCCCAGCAAGTAATCCTGCATTAAAGGGCGCTGCGTTTATCAAAGTGGCGTCACTTTGTGCTATGGCCGGTAGTAAACGCTTCAGTGAATCTTTGTGGTTCACCAGCGAATACTGAATAGCCGAAAGAAATACATCGGGCCTAGCGACTTCTAAAGTTTTTAAAATGGGTTCTATAGTGTTAACTCCTAACCCCCAGGCTTTTATTAGACCTTCTTTTTTCATTTTTTCCAGCTCCGGCATTGCACCATTTTTTGCAACTTCAAAATGATCTTCCCAGGTCGTACCTTCTTCATATTCATCATTATGGTCTGGAGAAAGATCGTGAATAAATGCATAATCTATACGTTCTATACCTAATCGCTGCAGGCTATCTTCTACCGAACGCCTAACAGCCTTCGCTGAATAATCGTATTTATAAGCGAAGGGGGAAGGATTTTTCCACATTGTTTTGGGAATATTATTAGTGGCAGTTAAAATCCGGCCGACTTTAGTGGAAAGCACATAATCATCTCTTTTTTTAGTATGTAGAAAATGCCCAAATCGTCTTTCACTTAATCCTAAACCATACCAGGGGGAAGTATCATAATATCTTACTCCAGCTTCCCACGCGCCTTTCAGTGTTTCTTCGGCTTGAGCATCGCTTATTTCCTTAAATCCGTTACCGATAGCCACTCCTCCTAAACCAAATTTGTGCTGCAATTTAAATTGGCTCATAATATTATATTTTTGCTTAGTTCATTATAAAATCTTCATCGTAAAAATAAATAGAAAACGCGGTTCTGATAAGCTTTTAACATAGACTAACATTCGAGGAAACAATTTTGTTAAGAAAAACTTCAGTAAAATCATTTTGAAACTAATTACTGTAACAAAGGTTACTTCCCAAAGTGCAGGATTATTATATTTTTGCCTTGTAAAACTTAAAAGAGCTGTTGGAAAAGTATTTAAACATAATTGCTGATTCATTTAACGGATATTCTAATTACCTGATTAGCGAAATTACCAATCCATCGTGGACCAATTATTTTTATTGGCTAATCGGATTGTCCCTATTGGTTTGGTTGTTGGAAATACTAATTCCCTGGAGAAGGGATCAGAAGATTTTCCGAAAGGATTTCTGGCTGGATACATTCTATATTTTATTTAATTTTTTTCTGTTTTCCCTGATTGGTTATAATGCGATCTCTAACGTAGCTGTAGAATTGTTCAATGATTTTCTCGGTTTATTAGAAATCACAAATATCGTGGCTATAGAAGTACAGAATTTTCCAGTATGGGTTCAACTGCTAATAATGTTCATTGTAGCAGATTTTATTCAGTGGAATGTACACCGGCAATTGCACAAACAGGCATGGCTTTGGGAATTTCACAAATTGCATCATAGCGTAAAAGAAATGGGGTTTGGCGCACAGTTCAGGTTTCATTTTATGGAAACCATTATTTATAAGAGTGTACAGTATATACCCCTGGCTATGATTGGCTTTGGAATCCAGGAATTCTTTGTGGTGCATATGTTCACAGTATTCATCGGGCATTTAAATCATGCGAACCTGGGCTGGAACTATGGTGTTTTCGGATATCTTCTAAATAATCCTAAAATGCATATATGGCATCATTCAAAAGCCTTACCGGAAAACAGGCCTTATGGAATGAATTTCGGTATCAGCCTTAGCATTTGGGATTATTTATTCGGTACGGCATATATTCCTCAAGAAGGAAAGAATTTAGAATTAGGTTTTAAAGGAGATGAAGAATTTCCAAAAGACTTTAAAAATCAAATGGTGTTTCCGTTTAGAAAAAATAAGAAACAGAAATCAGTTTACAATTTAAAAGAGACAGAAAATGAAAATAAAACAGTTTAAGGACGAACCTCTGGCACATTATTCTTATGCCCTGATTAGTAATGGAGAAATGGCATTGGTAGACCCGAGTCGTAATCCTATGCAATACTATAAATTTGCTGAAGAAAATAATGCAAAGATCGTGGCGGTTTTTGAGACGCATCCCCATGCCGACTTTGTAAGTGGTCATTTACAAATTCAGCAGGAGACAGGAGCCGCAATTTATATTAGTGAGAAAGTTGGTGTAGATTATCCCAGTACATCCTTTGATGAAGGAGATGAAGTGCTAATAGGGACCACCAGTATTAAACCCATACATACCCCAGGACATTCGCCAGATAGTTTAACTTTTATTGCTAAGGACAATGGTGAAACCGTTATGTTTAGCGGAGATACTCTTTTTATTGGAAATGTGGGAAGACCTGATTTACGTGAAAAAGCAGGCAATATGAAGGCAAAACGGATAGAATTAGCAAAAAAAATGTATCAAACGATAAAGACAAAATTTAATGACTTACCAGATGATACCCTAATTTATCCGGCTCACGGAGCAGGTTCACTTTGCGGAAAAAACATGAGTGATGCTTCCTCCAGTACCCTTGGGAATGAACGGCAGGGAAACTGGGCATTTAAAGAACAAACCGAAGAGGAATTTGTAAAAGAAATTCTTAAAGATCAACCCTTTATTCCCTCTTATTTCGGATTTAATGTGGAAATAAACCGTAAAGGTGCTTTGAATGTTCAAAAAGCTAAATATAGCGTTCCGATTCAACTTAATGTAGACGCTATAGATAAAGAGGGCGTAACAATAGTGGATACGCGTGACGGAGATATTTATAAAAAAGGACATTTAGCAAATAGTATAAATATAATGGCGCGATCGGAGGGAGATAAGTTTGAAACCTGGCTGGGTGCTATTATTGAGCCAGAAGAGGAATTTTATCTTGTCGTGGAAACCGTAGCTCAGCTTGATGAACTACTGGATAGAACGGCAAAAATTGGTTATGAAAAACAAATGCGAGCTGTGCTTACCTTATCTGAAAAAGTTTCAAAATCATCAGATATTTTTAAGTTGGATGACTTTAAAGCCAATATAGATAAGTATACTATCGTAGATATTAGAAACCAGAGTGAGATAGCAGAGGGTAAGATATTTGATGATGCCAAAGCAATTCCATTAAATGAGCTTAGAAACCGTGCAGATGAATTACCAGAAGGTAAACCTTTTATGGTTCATTGTGCAGGAGGCTATCGTTCAGCTGCAGGAAGTAGTATTCTTGAGAATAAATTTAAGAATTCTAAAGTTTATGATCTAAGTGAAGCGATTAAAGAATTTAGTCCAAACTAAGATTTAATTTTTTTTATAAGTTAAAAATCCCCGTATTTCTATATTCCACGGGGATTTATATTTCTAAGAAACAGCAGTTATTATTCGATTTTTAAAAACTTTCCTTTTCGATCAAAGGCTAACTCATCACCGTTTTCAAGCTCAACTTCAAAACCTTCTTTTTCCATTTCGTATTCAATAATTTTTGTATTAGGATGATTTTCAGCAACGTATGAAGCAATTGTCCTGGGCAATCCAGCAATTGGAATTCCGTTTTTACATTCTATTTCAGTCGGCTGATTTTGTTGATTAAAAATAAGTTTGGTACCTCCGGACATGGTTATATTATAATCCTTACCATCAACTCCGTTTTCCACTTTTACATTCTTAATTTTTTCATTCGGGAATATTTGAGAAACATAAGCAGCGACCATTTCAGGTAATTCAGATTTCTGTGCGTGTCCCAGGCTAATCGCGAAAATTAACAAACAAGCTGTTATACATAATTTCTTCATAATTCTTAAATTTTGGTTTAAATACTAAAATAGGGAATGTATTTCGGTATTATTTTAATTTTTTGTGAATTTATCTCTGGTTAAATTGATTGATCGTAAAACAATTCTCAAACGATTTTCTATATTTACAAAACAAGCTTCAAATTAGATTTGAAAACTACGAAATATGGAAAAAAAATATAAGGTTAAAGTAAATGACAAGTATGAATTTGAATTTACGAAAGACCAGATTCTCGCTTTAGACACACAGGAAATTACTCAAAGACATTACCACTTACTTAAGGAAAACCGCAGCTTTAAAGCGGAGGTTTTTACTGAAAACTTTCTTAAGCGTAAATACGATATCAAGATCAATTCAAATACCTATAAAGTTGCCATCTCCAACGAGTTGGATTTACTCATTGAAGAAATGGGGCTTTCCCTGGGAACTGCCCAAATGATTAATGACATCAAAGCGCCCATGCCGGGTCTTATTCTAGAAGTAAACGTAAAAGAAGGCTCCCAGGTCAGAGAGGGCGATTATTTGTTGGTTTTGGAAGCTATGAAGATGGAGAATACACTTACTGCACCCAGAGACGGAGTGGTTAAATCAGTTTCAGTGAATAAAGGTGAAACCGTAGAAAAGAATCAGCTGTTAATTGAAATGGAATAATTAAAAGCGTAGTAAGCAATTTTTATAGAATTAAAAATTTATAAAAGAATATGAAGAAAATATTAGTAGCTAACAGGGGTGAGATTGCTCTACGGATAATGAAAACCATTCAGAAGTTGGGAATCAAAACCGTAGCAGTGTACTCTAAGGCCGATAGGAATGCACCCCACGTAAAATTTGCCGATGAGGCCTTTTGTATTGGAGAAGCACCATCTAATGAATCTTATCTAAAAGGAGACAGAATTATTGAAGTAGCTAAAGACCTGGGCGTAGATGGAATTCATCCCGGCTACGGTTTTTTAAGTGAAAATGCCGAGTTTGCTCAGAATGTGGAGAAAAACGGGATCACCTGGATAGGCCCTGGTTCCAAAGCTATTAAAATTATGGGAAGCAAACTGGCTGCCAAAGATGCGGTTAAGGATTATGATATACCTATGGTTCCTGGAATTGACCAGGCGATTACCGATCCTGACAAAGCGAAAAAGATTGCTAAGGAGATTGGTTTTCCAATTTTAATAAAAGCCTCTGCCGGGGGCGGTGGGAAAGGCATGCGTATTGTTGAAAAAGAAAAAGATTTGGAGGATCAGATGAAACGTGCTATTAGCGAAGCCGAATCGGCTTTCGGAGATGGATCGGTTTTTATCGAAAAATACGTATCCTCACCACGGCATATAGAAATACAGGTTTTAGCTGATTCGCACGGGAATTATATTCATCTATTTGAACGCGAATGCAGTATTCAGCGTAGACATCAAAAGGTGGTAGAAGAAGCACCATCTGTAGTGCTGGATTCCAAGCTTCGGAAACAAATGGGAAAAGCCGCTGTAAAAGTGGCAAAAGCCTGCGATTATGTGGGTGCTGGAACTGTAGAGTTTCTTTTTGATGAAAATCAAAATTTTTATTTTCTGGAAATGAATACTCGTTTACAGGTTGAACATCCCGTTACCGAATATATTACTGGAATAGACCTAGTCGAGCAGCAGATAAGAATTGCTCGTGGAGAAAAGTTGGGCATTCTTCAGGAGGATTTAAAGATAAAAGGACATTCGGTAGAGCTTAGAGTTTATGCTGAGGATCCCATGGATAATTTTATGCCAAGTGTGGGAAAACTGAAAAAATACAGGATTCCTAAGGGTGAAAATATAAGGGTAGATAATGGATTTGAAGAAGGGATGGAAGTGCCAATTTATTATGACCCGATGCTGGCAAAATTGATTACTTATGGAAAAACCCGTGAAGAAGCAATTCAATTGATGCTTAAAGCCATAAACAAATATGAAATTGAAGGTGTTATGACCACGCTTCCTTTCGGAAAGTTTGTTTTTGAGCATGAAGCATTTAGGAGTGGGAATTTTGACACCCATTTTGTCAAAAACTTTTATTCCGCAGAAAAGCTTGAGGATGAAATTGAAGAAGAAGCAAAACTCGCTGCATTAGTAGCCTTAAAAAAATACTTTAAGGACAAAAATCAATTGCGTATTCCTCAAAATTAAAATTAGTTCATTTAAGTAAAAAAAAATTGATGAGTCAGAATATACAGAAGTTAGAGGATAAAATAAAAATGGCCAAACTTGGCGGTGGTGAGAAGCGTATTGCCAAACAGCACTCCCAAAAGAAACTTACTGCCCGTGAACGTATAGATTATTTACTGGACGAAGGCTCTTTTGAAGAAATCGGGATTTTGGTGACCCACCGAACAACCGGTTTTGGAATGGAAGACCAAAAATTCTATGGTGACGGAGTGGTAACTGGCTACGGTACAGTAAACGGAAAGCTGGTTTATATATTTGCCCAGGATTTTACTGTCTTTGGAGGTTCCTTATCTGAAACGCACGCCGAAAAAATTTGCAAGGTCATGGACCTGGCTGTAAAAGTCGGCGCACCAATGATCGGTCTCAACGATTCAGGTGGAGCCAGGATTCAGGAAGGGGTGAAATCACTGGGAGGTTATGCTGATATCTTTCACAGGAATGTAAAAGCTTCTGGCGTTATTCCCCAGATTTCGGCGATAATGGGACCTTGCGCAGGTGGTGCAGTTTATTCTCCCGCTATGACAGATTTTACTCTTATGGTTCAGGATACCAGTTATATGTTCGTTACCGGACCCAACGTTGTTAAAACAGTAACAAATGAGGAAGTCACTTCAGAGGAACTTGGAGGCGCTTCAACCCATGCTACAAAATCGGGAGTAACCCATATCACCTCTTTTAATGATATTGCCTGCCTGGAAGATATTAAGAAATTGGTAAGCTATATGCCTCAAAACAACAAAAAAGCGCCGGAGAAACTTCCTTATGAAGTTGGCGATGAAATGAGGAAGGAGCTCGATAGTATAGTTCCTGATAGTTCTAATAAGCCTTATGATATGCACGAGGTTATCCGTGGAATTATAGATGAAGGTTCCTTTTATGAAATCCATAAGGATTATGCCGAAAATATAATTGTTGGTTTCGCACGTCTGGGCGGAAGAAGTATTGGAATAGTCGCCAATCAACCAATGAGCCTAGCGGGGGTTTTAGATGTAAATTCTTCTAAAAAAGCCGCTCGTTTTACCCGGTTTTGCGATTGTTTTAATATTCCATTACTGGTGTTGGTTGATGTTCCCGGATTTTTACCAGGAACAGATCAGGAATGGAATGGTATTATTTTAAACGGAGCTAAATTGCTTTATGCCCTGAGTGAAGCTACGGTACCTAAGGTAACTGTGATTACCCGGAAAGCTTATGGTGGGGCGTATGATGTTATGAATTCCAAGCACATCGGAGCTGATCTTAATTTTGCGTGGCCAACGGCAGAAATCGCAGTAATGGGCGCCAAGGGTGCCAGTGAAATTATCTTTAGAAGGGAAATACAGGAAGCTGCAGATAGCCAAGCTAAACTGGCCGAAAAGGAGGCTGAATATGCTGAAACTTTTGCAAATCCTTTTGAGGCTGCTCAACGGGGATTCATTGATGAGGTAATTATGCCCCGGGATACAAGAAGAAAATTATTGAAGGGTTTTAGTATGCTGGAAAATAAGAAAGTGCTTAGGCCTGAGAGAAAGCATGGAAATATACCTTTGTAATTTGATGTGTTCTTAAAATTATAAAAATTAACCCTTACTAAGTTTAAATATGTCTAAAACTATTATAGCCAACCTAAAATTTGAGAGAAAAGGACTGGAACTGGAATTTGAAACATCCCATAGTATTCGAGAAGATGGTATTTTATTAAATCAGGTTTATGATGAGACGATACTACCAGAATGGGAGTAAAATTCAATAAAATAGTTTGTGTGGATCACACAAAACTTGAAGACTGGGCTTTAGAAGAACTTAATAACTATTGTGAAGCTGAAGTTAAGATTTATAATAAAAGTCCGAAGTCTGAAAAGGAACTTATAGAAAGAATCGGTAATGCCCAAGCCCTAATCGTTTCCTGGAAAACGCAAATTCCAGAAAGTGTTCTAAAAGAATGTCGTGATCTTAAATACATCGGAATGGCCTGCAGTCTTTATGATAATGAGTCAGCCAACGTAGCTGTAGATTTTGCACAGGATCATGGAATTACCGTAAAAGGAATTTCTGATTATGGAGATCCCGGGGTAATAGAATTTATCCTTTCTGAACTAATTAGGCTACTGCACGGTTTTGGTGAAAATCAATGGCGAAAAATGCCTGTAGAGCTTAGTGGTAAAAAGATAGGAATTATAGGTTTGGGAACCACCGGTAAAATGCTGGCCGAAGCTTTGTTACCATTAGGAGCAGAAATTTATTATTTCAGTAGAAACAGGAAGAAAGATTGGGAAGCTAAAGGCTTGCTATATCTATCCCTTGATAAGTTATTAGAAACCGCTGATATCATTTCAATACATCTTCCTAAGAATACTAAAATCTTTGGTGAAAAGGAATTTAAAATTTTTGGTTCCGGAAAAATTGTGATAAATACTTCCCTTGGTCTTCCTATGCATATAAAGGCCTTTGAAAATTGGGTAAAAGAGGAAGGTAATTTTGGAATTTTTGACGGTGATGGCGGGGCATCTCTTTCCCGAGAAATTAAAAAATTAAAAGGGGTAATTGCACATAAGAAAAGTGCAGGATGGAGCGCCGAAACTCAAAGACGATTATCGGAAAAAGTGCTACAGCATGTAAAATCATATTGTAGGTAATCAAATACCTTAATAAACTTGAAAGGCCTCACTGTTCCGATGAAATCGATATAGTGAGGCCTTTTCCTTGTAACAATTGTTACTTTCTACCCAGGTAAATTCTGCTTAATTTGCATTTCATTTAAAATAAGAAATATGGAATGGATTTTTGAGCCCTGGCCCTGGTATGTATCGGGTCCCCTGATCGCAATAATCATGTTTTTACTCATTTTTATCGGAAAAGGTTTTGGAATGTCTTCAAATCTTAGGACAATGTGCACAATGTGTGGTGCTGGTTCTAAAGCTGATTTTTTCGATTTCGACTGGAAATCGCAACGCTGGAACTTAATTGTAGTTGCTGGAGCTATAATCGGAGGTTTTATTGGTGCAAATTTGTTGACCTATGATTTATCAGTAGCAATAAATCCTAAAACTATAGTAAGCTTGGAAAAATTAGGTTTTAGGAGCGCAGGGGAAGCTTACCTGCCTGCTGAACTATTCAGTTGGAATGCGTTAGGGGAAATTAAAGCTCTTATTATTCTTCTTGTTGGTGGGGTCTTAATTGGTTTTGGTGCCCGTTATGCCGGGGGGTGTACCTCAGGACACGCAATTTCCGGGCTTAGCAACTTGCAGTTACCTTCTTTAATCGCAGTAATAGGATTTTTTATCGGAGGTTTGATCATGGTACATTTATTATTCCCCATAATTTTTTAAAATTGAAATAATGAGAAGTATAGGATATTTACTGATTGGAATATTTTTTGGGATCGTTATGTTTAAATCTGAAGCAGCTTCTTGGTTCAGGATTTATGAAATGTTCCAGTTTCATTCCTTTCATATGTATGGAATTATTGGATCTGCCTTGTTTTTAGGGATTATTGGTGTTCAGTTAATAAAAAGAAAAAAACTGAGATCTTTCTTCGGTCAGCGAATTGTATTTGTGCCAAAGGAAAAAAGCTTTAGCCGATATATGTATGGTGGAATTATATTCGGGTTAGGCTGGGGGCTGGCCGGTGCATGTCCGGGACCAATTTTCACCTTAATTGGTGCAGGTTTTTTACCGATTTTAATTGTCTTTATTGGATCTATTTTTGGTACATTTCTGTATGGATTGATTAGGAATAAATTGCCACATTAAGCCCAATATGGTAATCTGTACAGGATCGAAAGCCAGAAATAGGCATCTTCAATTCTTTTTTTTCGAAGAAATATAGAAATAGGGAAGGGAAATATGGTATTTTACAACGATAAGCCTGATCGAAATAACAATTAGAGAGGTGGTGAGATAAATAATATCCTGGTTTATGCCAATATCATGCATGATAACGAAAACGAGACCGCCAAAAATACACGCGGTAGCATATATCTCTTTTCGAAAAATAACAGGAATCTCATTACAGAGTATATCACGAATAACACCACCAAAAGTACCTGTCATTGCTCCCAGAGCAATACAAATTATAGGGTCAAGATCATTTCTAATACCAATTTCGACCCCCGTAATAGTAAAAACCCCTAACCCGATGGTATCAAAAAGAAAGAGTGACTTTTTAAGATAATTGATTTTGTTCCTAAAAATAATAGCAAGAACGGTAACACTACCAATCAGGTAAATATAGATCGTGTTTTCCATCCAGCTAACAGGGGTATTTCCAATTAAAGTATCACGTAAAGTCCCACCCCCAATAGCTGTTACAAAACCGATTATAAAAATACCAAAGAGATCAAGGCGTCGGTCCATGGCTGCTAAGGCACCTGAAATAGCGAAGGCTAATGTTCCAAGAATATCAAGTATGTTAAATAAAGTAAGTTCCATTTAAGGGACAAAGTTATAGTTAAATTGTGGTAAGCTACCAATTTTTGTAATTTCAATGAAATGTATACCTTCAGATTATTTCCAAATAGTAAAACTTAATAAGATTCATGGAAGTTTAAAACGAAAGTTAGTACTTTTGTAAAACAGAAAAACAAGAAAAAATGAGCGATAAAATCGAAAGAATAAAAACCTTGATTATAGGATCTGGACCGGCCGGATATACGGCAGCAATTTATGCTGCCAGGGCCGACCTTAAACCGGTTATGTATACAGGAATGGAACCAGGAGGGCAGCTAACGACAACTACAGAAGTGGATAATTTTCCCGGATATGCTGATGGAGTTGATGGACCAAAAATGATGATGGACCTACAAAAGCAAGCCGAACGTTTTGGAACCGAAGTAAGAATTGGAATGGTCACCGAAGTGGAGTTTAGTGATAAACCAGGAGGAATCCATAGAGCTTGTGCGGATAATTCCACCTGGGTGGAAGCAGAAACAATTATCATCTCTACAGGTGCTACGGCAAAATACCTGGGATTACCTAGTGAACAGCGTTTACGCGGTGGAGGAGTATCAGCTTGTGCTGTATGCGACGGATTTTTCTATAAAGGGCAGGATGTTGCAATTGTTGGTGGTGGAGACACCGCCGCTGAAGAAGCAACCTATTTGGCCAATATTTGTAAAAAAGTGACCATGCTAGTAAGAGGTGACCAGATGCGCGCCTCTAAAGCGATGCAACACCGTGTAAATAGTACTAAAAATATAGATGTTCGTTATAATACTGAAGTTGATGAAGTAATTGGCGATCAGGTAGTAGAAGGCCTTAGAATGTTAAATAAGGAAAACGGTGAGAAAGAACAAATCGAAATTACCGGATTATTTATTGCAATTGGGCATAAACCTAATACAGATATTTTCAAGGGAAAGCTAACAATGGACGATACAGGCTATTTGATTACTGAGGGCAAATCTACCAAAACTAATATCCCGGGAGTTTTTGCTTCAGGTGATGTTCAGGACAAGATTTATCGCCAGGCGGTAACCGCAGCGGGTACCGGCTGTATGGCTGCTTTGGATGCTGAACGTTATTTGGCCGAAATTGAGAGCGAAGAAGGAGAAGAGGTGAAAACCACAAAGAAGGTCGAAGCCTAAATCTTTAAATTTTATCTCCAATTCCCCACGGATCTTCCTGACCTGTGGGGTTAATGACTAAGCAAGAAGCCTCCAGACAATGATATATCTATACGGACAAATAGTGTATTGGTCGTATATAAAACCCTTACCTTATTCATTTTAAGGATTCGAATCAACTTCGATCCTGAAACATTTTCAGGATAAAGAGGTTGATTTTTGTGTTCATAAATTCTAGTATTTCAATCCAATTCTGTACCTAACTTTATCCAGGAGGTCAATTAATTGCAGGCTTTTTTCAAAAGTCATTTCGGAACTTTCAGTTTTTCCCTCTAAAAGCATTTTTTGTACGTGTTGTGCTTCAAAATTATAACCGTTGGAATGGACTTCAAATTCTTTGATTTCTTCCCCTGCAGGAGTTTGTATCCTTATGTTTGTGGGTTCGTGAAATCTTGTGTTAAGGATAATTGTTGCTTTTTCAAACTGAATAACCGCCTGAGTGGGAGTTTGTCTTACAATAGAACTGTTTAATTCAGCCTCCACTCCATTTTTATATTCAAAAATCATATTGGTTTCTTCATCGATGCCCGACTGATGAAATTTAGCAGTTGCCTGAATTTTCTCTGGAATTCCCAGGGTACTCATCGCCATAAAAATTGGATAAATACCAATATCCAGTAAACTGCCACCACCAAGGTTTTTATTGTAAAGTCTCTTATCTAAATCTACAGGAGCAGGAAATCCGAAATCCGCTTTTAAATTTTTGATTTCACCGTATTTTTTCGATTTAATTTGATCTAATACAAACTGAAAATGCGGAAGAAATTGCGTCCACATGGCTTCCATTAGAAATATGTTTTCCTTCTTGGCTTTAGCGATCATTTCTTCCACTTGTTTTTTATTCATAGCAAAAGGCTTTTCGCATAAAACTGCCTTTTTATGGTCCAAGCAAAGAAGGCTTTGTTGATGATGAAAAACGTGCGGAGTGGCGATATAAACTACTTCCAATTCCTTATCTTCCAACATGGCCTGGTAGCTAGAGAATAATTTGGTAGCCTTATGTTCTTTTGCAAAGGCTTCGGCTTTGTCTTTAGAACGGCTAGCTACGGCATAAAGTTCGGCTCCTTCAACATCCTTTAATCCGGTTGCGAATTTTCCTGCTATTTTTCCCAGGCCAAGAATTCCCCATTTTATTTTTTTCATATTTCAATATTTAGCCTCGAAAGGCTGTTTATTTATAAATGATCCTAAAAATACTGAACAAATAGTTTAATTTAAAGTTGCCCTTTGATGGCTTAGTAGACTTTTATTCCAGTATTTCCACCTGTATCGTTGCAAAAAATATAAAGACCTATATAGAAATTTACTAAGCTGTCAATTATGAACTTTCTTTAATTTTATGTGAGGGTGTTTTTAAAAATAGTTCCAAAAACAAAGCAAGGGTGATAACCAGCAAACATCCCACTAAATTTAGCCATAAATAAGGCATAATGTCGAATTCAAAGAGAATTATAATTATAATCTGAGTAATTATGGCTGCAACAAATACCGAATTACTATTTACGAATTTTATAAAAAATGCGAGTAAAAATATTCCTAAAACATTTCCATAAAAAATAGAACCGATAATATTGACGAGCTGTATAAGGTTGTCAAACAAATTAGCCACACTTGCAAATGCGATGGCTATAGCTCCCCATAGTAAGGTAAACCACTTTGATGCCTTTACGTAATGCTCATCAGGTTTTTCGGTTTTTCGACTTCTTTTATATAAATCTATGGTAGTGGTAGAGGACAATGCATTTAATTCAGATGCGGTAGAAGACATGGCTGCGGAAAGAATGACCGCAAGTAGCAGACCTATTAAGCCGCGAGGCAGGTTGTTCAGTATAAAATGAATGAAAATATAATCTTTATCGTTACTTTCAGCTTCCTTATCTGAAGCATCTATTAAGGTCCGTGCTTTTTTTCTCAGTATTTGCTCGGAAGCATTCAGGGAGGAGAGGTTTTGGCGATATGTTGAGTTATTTTCAGAGGAAAAATTATTGGCTTCTGCAAATTCCAGATGCAAATTCTGTTTTCTCTGCTGCAGTCTTTCGTGTTTTAGCATCAGATCTTCATATTGATTTTGATAATCAGAATTCAGAACAGTCTGCGTGGCAGCAGGATTGAAGTTCAGAGGAGCATTGTTGAATTGATAAAATACAAAAACCATTACCCCAACGAGTAAAATAAAAAATTGTAATGGTACTTTTAGTAGACCATTCATAATCATTCCCTTTCTACTTTCTCTTACAGATCTTCCACCTAAATATCGCTGCACCTGGCTTTGATCGGTCCCGAAATAGGAAAGCGCCAAAAAGCCTCCGCCAATAATTCCGCTCCAGACTGTATAGCGGTTTTCAAAATCTAATGAAAAATCCAGAATATCCATTTTACCACTGGCACCCGCAATTTCAAGTGCATTATTAAAGCTTATATTTTCAGGCAAATAGCTCAAAATAATAAAAAACGCAGCAAACATTCCAGTTAGGATCACGGCCATTTGTTGCTTGTGAGTTACATTTACCGCTTTGGTTCCACCGGCAACAGTATAAATAATTACTAAAGAACCAATAAGAATCGTTAGTCCTGAAAGATTCCAGCCCAAAACCGCCGATAGGATAATTGCAGGTGCAAAAATGGTTAATCCAGCGGCTAGTCCTCGCTGAACTAAAAATAAAAAAGCCGTTAAAGTCCTGGTTTTTCTATCGAAGCGGGATTCCAAATATTGGTAAGCAGTATAGACATTCAATCTTTTATAAATGTGGATAAAAAACATACAAACTACTACCATGGCCAAAGGCAGTCCAAAATAAAATTGCACAAAACCCATTCCATCGTGAAAGGCCTGGCCCGGGGTTGAAAGAAAAGTTATGGCACTGGCTTGAGTTGCCATAGTAGAAAGACCAATTGTCCACCAACGCGTATCATTACCACCACGAATATAATCCTCGGCACCTTGTTTTTTTCTGGTTTTATATATGCCATAAATAACTATAAAAGCAAGTGTACCAAGAAGAACCAGCCAATCTATTAATTGCATATTAGGTGAATTGTGACATTATAAAATAAAAAATGATTACGTACGCAGCGTTGGCTAAAAGGACGAAAGTATATGATTTTTTCCAGGAAAATTTTTCGAGTTTCTTCATTACTTTCCAATTGAAATCATATTGGCAAATAGCCTGTAAGCACCTGGAACCCCTTCAGGGAACTGTCTAAAAAAACTAAGGCCTGTATAAATAAAATAGCCTTGCCCATATTTTGCTACCAATAAACTACCATTTTTTGGCGTTTCATTTTTATCGTTCATCGACAGGATAGCCGTAAATTCTTCACTCCAGGATTCCGGGAAATAAAGTCCTCGTTCCTGAACCCAGTTATTAAAATCATTGTTAGTGATTGTATTGGGTGAATTTAAAACAGGGTGGGTTTCTGCCAAAAACTCAACTTCTGCCATTTCATCTGTTACTCGGTCACGCGAGAGTTCCAGGGTAAAGGGAGAGATATTTTCAGTTACTAAACCTCGATTTGTATTATACTGCACTATAAGATTGCCGCCATTATGTACATAATCAAAAAGCAACTCGTACTTATATTTTAAGGCTTCCACCGTATTTAAAGCACGAATTCCCATTACTACAGCATCATATTTTTCAAGTGAAGTCTGTGAAATGGAAGAGACATTGAGCTTGTTAACCTTGTATCCAATTTGCTCGAGACTTTCTGAAACCACATCACCGGCGCCATCAATATAGCCGATCAATTTCCCTTTCTTTTCGATCTCCAGGCGGACCGCTTTTAGTTTTGATGGCACTACCAGGTTTTGCTTTGGAATATGTTCGTATTCTATAGTTACGGATTTTTCTGAAAATTCCTTTCCATCAACTGTGGCGGTGGGTATTATAAAAGTTTCATCCTGTTCTTGCGGCGGCTTAACATGAAAAAAAACGGTTGTAGAACTTCCTTTTTGCTGAAGCTGAAATTTATGATTTTCCGGAGTGATTTTCCATCCCTTTCCTGCGCTAAGGCTAAGCAATCCTTGAACATTAGCTTTTCCTGAGGTGATTTTTACCTTAATCGTTTTTGAATCTTCGTTTTCAAATATCATTACATCATCCTCAAAGACGAGCGAAACTTTGGGAATAATCTCAAAAGGCTGATAGGTTTCGCCTAGAACAGGATCATTATATTTATAAACAATGGGTTTTTCAAAATTTATGCTAATATCATCTTCAAATTTCAGAGAGAAAATAGCCTTAGCAAGTTTCGGTGTTTCAGGTAACCCAATTAATTTTTGATCTGCAACTTTATACATACCATTACCAGAATCTTGCTTCAGCCAGTAAGGGGTGGTGTAGGGGATATTTTCAGAAAGTTTTAAATTTGTTTCCAAATGCCAGTCTTGATTTTCAATTAAGCTCACATTGGGCTGAATTTCAACATCGTTCGGATTTAAGCTTACCTCAGTTAATTCAATAGGGTAACTGGAACGATTTATTGCCTCCAGATTTACCTTGAGGCTATCTTTTGGAGTAGCTGAAGGCTGTGAAGACACGGCCTCTAAAAACAGACCCGCGCTGGCATAAATAATGTCTTTGATTTCTTTGGTCTTTAATTCCCGCCAATGCTCATTTGGCAATCCCTGAATCAACTTATAGGCTTCCAGCAGTTTTGGTAAACTTGCGGCAGGGTCTTTAAAATTATAACTTTCTTGGACTTCAGTCAGGATTTTACCAATTTCTCCACCACCATTTAATTTATCCCAGGAAGTATTAATACCTTCAAAAATACCAGTGTGAGTCGAATCGCCTTTTATAGGTTCCAAATATTCCATTTGCCGACCTCGCGAACCGCTACTGCCAAAACCTTGTGATTGATGCTGACTTCGGCTTAATGCGGAAATTTCAGGGTTTGAAAGTCCGAGCAGCGGAAAATAAACTCCAGTATCAAAACCTATAAATTGATCTTTGCTGGCCTCTTTAAATGCTTCTTGGCTGTCATAAAACCAGGGAGAAGTATTAAAAAAGAGTCTGTTGGTTTTATGAGGTTGGGTGAATTTTAATTGCTCCGAAAATTTACTAGGATTTGCAGCTGCTTCGAAAGCTTCCAGGCTTAGGAGAGCAGAAGCGGTATGGTGTCCGTGGGTAGAGCCAGGAGTACGATGATCAAAGCGGTTTATGATTACATCTGGTTTAAAATTTCTTATTATCCATACCACATCACTTAGCACTTGTTCCTTATCCCAAATTTCTAAAGTTTCTTCAGGTGTTTTGGAGTATCCAAAATCATTGGCGCGGGTAAAGAACTGTTCTCCTCCATCAATACGCCTGGCTGCCAACAATTCCTGCGTTCTAATAATTCCTAGTTGTTCTCTTAATTCTGGGCCAATTAGATTTTGACCACCATCCCCTCGGGTTAACGATAAATAAGCTGTTCTGGCATTCTTTTTATTCGAAAAAAAAGAGATCAACCGAGTATTCTCGTCATCGGGATGTGCACCAATGTATAAAACTGATCCTAAAAAATTAAGCTTTTTAATTTCCTGAAATATTTCAGTAGCATTTAATTTTTCGGGTTCCTGTGCTTGTATATTCAACAGGAAAAAACAAAAAAGGAAACTAATTAGTTTGCGCATAAATTTCAGGGCGATTATTGAGAAAACCAAATATAAAAACTTTCCCCGCCTGAAGATAGGATTTTAATTGCTTTAACGCTTAAAGGTTACTTTTATCCTCATCCAGGTAAACATCTTTTGCCACTAGAGAAACTGCTTTTTGTAGAATTAAGTTATTAGGATATGTGATGAGTTCACCATCTAAGGTTCTCAGATGTAAATGAAAAGCCTTAATATCTTCAATAATAGCTTCAATAGGCATATCCTTATCGTGGATCTTTATTTTATCACCAATTTTGTATGGAAAGGAAAAGAAAAGAATTACTCCGGATGTAATATTACTAAGAATAGACCATACCGCAAAAAGCGCTACACCAATTACTGCAAAAACAGAGGAAAAAATAAGGGAGAGCTCAGTTAGTCCCATTCCCCAGGCAATAGCTAAAAGAAAAACCGCAATAATGAGAATGAGAATATTGATGTATTGAAACATCAGTCTGGTTCTGGTAAAGTTTATTTCACTGCGTTTTCCAACCCTGTGAGCTGCTTTCTTCAATAATAACTGAACTATTAACAATAATAAAATCGTTACTATAGTATAGGTGATTTCAGTTCTGTAGTGGAAAAAAACTTCATACATATTGATGCTCTTTTTTTTTGTATAAAGGTACTTTTTAAAAGTAATATTGAACTATAAAATTAAAGTGAATTCAATATTTTTACCCGAAATTTATAATTAATGTGATACTTTATATAAACTAATTCAATGTAAATAAAAACAGTATGTTACACTTATGAATTACATAAATTAATTAGTTCATTGTACACCAGGTGAGTTGGCAATCCCACAACATTAAAATAACTACCTTCTATATTGGTGATCCCAATAAGTCCAATCCATTCCTGAATAGCATAGCCACCGGCTTTATCAAAGGGTTTGAAATTCTCTACGTAATAATTAATCTCTTCGGAGGTAAGTTCTTTAAACGTAACTTTGGTTTCGCAATTTACCGTCGATTGACCTTGGTGTGTAGAAAAACAAACCGAAGTAAAAACACTATGGGTTTTCCCTGATAGCGACTCCAGCATGTCTTTGGCCTGGGCCAGGGTTTCTGGCTTTCCCATCGCAGAATTATCGTTGTACACAATAGTGTCACTTGTTATTAATATCTGATTCGATTGTAATTCGTTTTGAAAGGCTTCAGCTTTTAATTGCGCTAAAAAATCGGTTATTTCCTGTTTTTTAAGGTAAGCAGGGCAGACTTCCTTGACCGGCCTAACATCAGACCTAAAGGGAATATCTAAATCTTTAAATAATTGTTGGCGCCTTGGTGAGCCGGAGGCAAGAATAATTTCTTTATTTTTCAGAAGTTCCTTTAACATAAAAATTTTATTAAACTATTGGATATTAACTTATTTTGCCGTTCGGTTTTGTTCTAATCACGGAATAAAAATTGATAAAGCCCGATGGAAATAAGTCCAAAAAATAGAATGAATTTCAATATAAGGCTTAGGTGGGAATAATGTTTTTTCTTACCAGCTTCCCAAATGCGCACCTGAAAATAGAGCAGGGGTGCAACAATAAATAGAAGCGTATAAATAATCAAAAAAGAATTGGCAAAGAGATATTTATAACTATAATAAGCAATGGCAGCTATGGGTAAAATCCCGATTAGAAAAATAATTTTGTTAGTGCGATTATGACCTAATAGAATAGGCAATGTTTTTAATCCTACGTTATAATCCCCTTTTATATCTTCCTGATCTTTTACCATTTCCCGTAATAAATTTACCAAAAATGCAAAGACTGCATAATCAAGCAAGATGGAAAAAAGTAAAGACTGGATTTGCTTATTCTGAGATGAAATAGCGGGAAATAGTTCAAAAATGGCCGGTAATAAGACTACAAAAGCAACCAATAAACTTATTAAGATATTCCCTAAAACCGGAATTTGCTTCAAATAGCTGGCATACAAATAAAGCAATGCGGAGGAAAAAATAAAAATGGCCACAAAACCCGGTCTGTTAAGTAAATTGGCAAGATAGAAGCCTATAGTAACTCCGATTATATTCAGAACGATGAATAGATTGTTAGCCTTTTTTTCAGAAATTTTATTTCCGATAATCAGATTTTCCGGTTTATTAATTTTATCTGCCTGAACATCATAAATATCATTGATGACATATCCGGAGGCAGCAATACAAAGTGTGGCCAGAATTAGTAGGATGTAGCCAAATGTACTCAGCATCACTGTGGCACCAAATACTTCAAAAAAAGAGAATTTTATCAGGATTAAAGTGAGCGCTATAAAAATGAGGTTTGACCACCTTATAAGCTTCAGGTATGCAATCATATTACGAATTATTCAGAGACAAATTTTAGACCGACAATTGAAATAATAAGCGTACTTAAAAAGAAGATGCGCCAAAAAGTTGCAGGTTCTTTAAAAATAAAAATTCCAAGCAATACCGTTCCTACCGCACCAATTCCTGTCCAAACGGAATAAGCGGTACCTATTGGTAAGGTTTGAGTAGCTTTATAAAGCAAAAGCATACTTATACTCAAAGAAACTAAAAAACCAATAAACCAAAGATTGGAACTGCCCCCGGTGCTCATCTTTGTTTTTCCCAGACAGAAAGCAAATCCGACTTCAAAAAGTCCGGCAAGAATAAGTAATATCCAGTTCATTTAATTTATTTCAATCCATTTTCCCTGGACTTTCATTACCTGCTCAATAACATCTCGAACACAACCTTTCCCGCCTTTTCTATGGGAGACATATTTAGAGATCTCTTTTACTTCGGCCACGGCATCCTGCGGGCAGCAAGGCAAACCAACGAGTTTCATTGGATAATAATCAGGGATATCGTCTCCCATATACAAAACATTTTCAGCCTTAATTTGGTAAATATCAAAGAATTCATCCATTTGTTCTACTTTATCGTTAACTCCCAGATAAATATCGGAAATTCCCAGATCTCTAAGCCTTTTTCTAACCCCTTCATTTTTCCCTCCTGAAATTATACAAACCGTATAACCTGCATTTTTTGCTGCTTTAAGCGAATATCCATCTTTAATATTCATTGTTCGAAGCAAATCTCCAGCAGTACTAACCTGAATGCTCCCATCGGTAAGTACGCCATCAACATCAAACACAAAAGTGTTAATTTGATTTAAGTATTCTTTATAATTTTTTTCCATGTAATTCTTGAATAGATTGGGTTAGTAATCTGTAAATATCCTGATGTTTATTAGATAATAGCGCTAAATGCACTGCAATTGTTTTTTCGTCATTTCTTAATGCTGGACCGGTTTGAGCTTTTTCTGGTTTTAAACTTTCGATCTTGGAAGCCGTTTCTTTAATAAGTGGTTTTAAGATGCTAAAATCGACCTGGTGATCTTCACAAATCTCCGCTCCAATAGCAAATAAGTGATTACTGAAGTTATTCACAAAAACCGCCGCAAGATGTAGCGCTTTACGCTGCTCAGAATTAATTTCTCGAACATCGGTGGTAATATTTAAGCCTAGATTTTTAATTTTTTCTAAATTTTCAGGGGAATTAGCTTCAATACAAACCGGAATCTGCGAAAAATCTACTGCTTTATTTTTTGAAAAGGTTTGCAATGGATAAAATACTCCGTAATCAGTAAGATTATGCAAGGCAGTTAAACCAACCGCCCCAGAGGTATGCAAAACTATACCCTTTACAGGTCTAAATGTTTTAGCAATCTCTGGAATAACATCATCTTTTAAGGCAAGAATATAAAAGTCTGCAGATTTTAACTTGTTGATATTACTTGTGGTGTGGGTAAAACGCTCAAAATATTTCAGGCTTTCTTTCCGGTGATTGTACATCTGAATTACCTTTGTGTTTTGCGCTTCAGAAAAGGCTTTTAACAAATGGAAAGCTACATTTCCAGCACCTAAAATCACCACTTTTTTCATAGGGCTAAATTATTAAAAATAATGAGGCAATAAAATTAACATTACTGTAAGAGATTGTCATTAAATTAAGCTTCGCAAACCGTTAAAAATCCTTAAATTTGCAGCCGTAAAAAGAGTTACTTCATGCAGAATAAAATAGCCTCTGTCATATTTTCTACACGTATAATGGCAGTCTTATTTGTGGTCTTTTCAGTGGCCATGGCCTTCGGGACCTTTATTGAAAGTTGGTATAGTATTGAGACCGCAAGAGTATTGATTTATAACGCCTGGTGGTTTGAAGCCATAATGGTATTCTTTGTTATAAATTTTGCCGGCAATATCAAACGTTATAATCTTCATAAACGCGAGAAATGGTCTTCGCTTTTAATCCATTTATCCTTTGTTTTGATTTTGGTCGGTGCTTTTATCACCCGTTATATCAGTTATGAAGGTGTAATGCCAATTCGTGAAGGCGAGACTACCAATGTTATGCTTTCTCAACAAACCTATCTCACTACTTTTATCGACGGAGAGATTAATGGGGAGCCCCGTCGAAGGGTATTACAAGAACCGGTTCTTTTTGCTCCTGAAACCGAAAATGATTATGTGCTGAAAACCGATTATAACGGACAGCCAGTTACCATTGAGGCTACCAATTTTATCTATGGAGCTAAAGAGGAATTGGTACCTGCACAGGATGGGGTAAATCACCTGAAAATAGTTGAAGCCGGTGGGGGTGAACGCCATGATCATTATTTAAAACAAGGGGAAGTTCAAAATATTCATAATGTTTTATTTGCCTTGAATGAACCTACCCAGGGTGCTATTAATATAAGGTATAATGAAGAGACTGGTAAATACACCATAAATTCTCCTTTTAAAGGGGATTATATGCGCATGGCAGATCAGGCAAAGGGAGAGTTGCTAAAGGATTCGACTCAAACCTTGATGTTACGCTCCTTATACAATATTGGAAATATGCAATTTGTAATTCCGGATCCTGTGGTGAAAGGGAAATATGAAATAGTGAAAACACCTGAGAAAACAGATGGACAAGTTGATGCCCTGCGTTTAAAAATTTCTTCTAAGGGAGAATCAGAAATAGTAACCTTAATGGGAGGACAGGGAATTTCAAGTAATCCCCAAAAAGTTGAGCTTGCCGGTCTGGAATTCTACCTGAATTATGGCAGTAAAGAGATAGAATTGCCATTTGCTTTAAAACTCAACGATTTTATCGCTAATAAATATCCCGGTACTGAAAATAGTTATTCTTCATTTAAAAGTAAAGTAGAAATTGTGGAAGAGGGGAAAGAAAATGTGCCTTACGAAATTTATATGAACCACGTATTAGACTATAAAGGTTTCAGGTTCTTTCAGGCAAGTTTTATGCCCGATGAAAAAGGAACCATCCTCTCTGTAAATCATGATTTTTGGGGAACCTGGGTTACCTATATCGGATATTTCTTACTCTATTTAGGTCTTATGCTTATTTTATTTGACAAAGGTTCCCGTTTTGGTAATCTAAAGGAAATGCTGGAGAAAGTAAAAGATAAAAAGAAAAAGCTATCTACTGTTCTGGTTTTCTTTATGGCAGCAGGCGCTATGTTCGCCCAAACACCGGAAGAAGATCACACACATAGTGAATCTTCCAAAAGGATAATAGACTCCATTATAAAGAGCAATGCCATTAGTGAAAAGCACGCGGCTAAATTTGGTCGTCTTGTAATTCAGGATGCTGGTGGACGAATGAAACCTGCAAATACTTATTCTTCAGAATTACTCCGCAAATTAAGCAAGTCAGATGAGTATGAAGGTTTAAGCTCAGATCAGGTTTTGGTCTCACTAACACAGAACCCCATGATTTGGTACAATGTGCCTATAATTTATGTTGAAAAGCATAATGATAGTTTACATAAAATTCTGGGGGTAGAGGAGGGAAAACAATACCTTACTTTGAGCAACTTTTTTGATAAGATGGGAAATTATAAACTTTCTCCATTATTAGAAGATGCATACAAGGCGGCGGTGCCAAATCAATTCCAAAAGGATTTTATCAATACGGATAAAAAAGTGAATTTGTTATATCGGGCCCTTCAGGGAAAAATACTTCGAATTTTCCCAATTCCTGGGCACGAAAATAATAAATGGGTTTCTTACCCTGAACTGGAAGAAACACCAGGTGCATTTAAAGGAATGGATTCAGTATATACCAAACAAATTTTACCTTTATATATGAGTTCTCTAGTGGAAGCTAAGGAATCCGGAGATTATACCAAAGCCAATCAATTTCTGGAAAGTATAAAAGGATTTCAGAAAAAATTCGGGGAGGAAGTAATGCCTTCCAAAGAGAGAATTAACGCAGAGATCACCTATAACAAATACGATATTTTCAGGAACCTATTTTGGATGTATATGACCGCTGGTCTTTTAATGTTGGTTTTTGTTATTTCCAGGATTTTTAAGGAAAATAATATTACCAAGTGGTTGGTGAAAATTAGTGGTGGTATAATTATAATTCTATTTGTCCTACATACTCTTGGATTAATTGCCCGATGGTATATCTCAGGCCATGCGCCTTGGAGCGATGCTTACGAGTCGATGATTTATGTTGGCTGGGCTACTATGTTCTTTGGGCTTGCCTTTGGAAGAAAAAGTAGCCTGACTATTGCATCTACGGCATTTGTAACTTCCATGATTTTGATGATCGCCCACTGGAACTGGATGGATCCATCTATTGCCAATTTACAACCAGTTCTAGATTCATATTGGTTGATGATTCACGTTTCTGTTATTGTTGGAAGTTACGGTCCATTTACTTTGGGAATGATTCTAGGTGCGGTAGCATTATTGTTAATGATTTTTACTACAGAAAAGAACAAAAAGAAGATGGGTCTCAATATAAAGGAGATCACCATTATTACCGAAATGGCATTAACGGTTGGACTGGTAATGTTAACCATTGGTAACTTTCTTGGTGGCCAATGGGCCAATGAAAGTTGGGGACGTTATTGGGGTTGGGATCCTAAAGAAACCTGGGCATTAATTAGCATTATGGTTTATGCTTTCGTTATCCATATGCGTTTGGTTCCTGGCCTTAGGAGTAGATGGTTTTTTAACCTAATGGCTATTGTAGCTTTTGCGAGTATTATGATGACCTATTTTGGTGTGAATTTTTATCTTGCAGGTTTACATTCTTATGCAAGTGGAGATAAAGTAATAACACCAACTTTTATCTATTATTCGGTAGCTGCAGTTGCGGTGCTAGGTGCTGTCTCCTATTGGAGATTTCAGAAGTTCTATGCAAAGAAATCCAAGGGGAAAATTGAAAAATAAACCCTAAGAGAAAAAGGGATGTAAAATAAAATTATTAAATGCCAGGGAATTTGGTTTCCCTTGAATTCAAGGGGAACCAAAAACTTAAATCCTGAAAGTAAATTCAGGATGACCATGATAAAATTTTTCTACAGCCCTTTTTTAATTTTTTGAAAATAACAAACTATTTGATATTTCCCACCATATCTTTAGGTTGAACCCACTCATCAAACTGGTCCTCGGTAAGATGGCCTAATTTAACGGCAGCTTCTTTTAGTGTAGTCCCATCCTCGTGTGCTTTATTGGCAATTTCTGCAGCTTTGTAATAACCAATTTTCGTATTCAATGCAGTGACCAGCATCAGAGAATTATTTAAATGTTCCTGAATTCTTGGAGTATTAGGTTCAATTCCCCGGGCACAGTTAATATCGAAAGAAACACAAGCATCTCCAATAAGTTCCGCACTCTGTAATAAATTTGCTGCCATAACAGGTTTAAATACATTTAATTCAAACTGTCCCTGCATCCCGCCAACACTAATTGCAACATCATTACCCATTACCTGGGCACATACCATAGTTAAAGCTTCACATTGCGTTGGATTTACTTTTCCTGGCATAATAGAAGATCCTGGTTCGTTTGCAGGAATATTGATTTCTCCAATACCGCTTCTTGGACCTGAAGAAAGCATTCTAATATCGTTTCCTATTTTATTAAGGGAAACTGCCAGTTGTTTTAAAGCTCCGTGAGTTTCCACAAGAGCATCGTGTGCCGCAAGCGCCTCAAATTTATTTCCTGCAGAAACAAAAGGCAGTTCTGTGAATTTTGCAATGAATTCCGATACTCTTTTAGAGTATCCCTTTGGGGTATTCAATCCGGTTCCCACGGCAGTTCCACCTAATGCCAGTTCCGACAAATGTGGCAGGGTATTTTCCAGTGCTTTAATTCCATGATCTAATTGAGCAACATAACCACTAAATTCCTGACCTAAGGTTAGAGGTGTGGCATCCATAAAATGGGTACGTCCAATTTTGACTACTTCTTTAAATTCTTCTGACTTTTTCTTTAAAGTATCGCGAAGTTGCTTCACCCCGGGAAGGGTAACTTTTGTGATTTTCTTATAAGCCGCGATATGCATTCCAGTTGGAAAGGTATCATTGGAAGATTGTGACTTATTTACATCATCGTTTGCCTGTAATGTTTTCTCCCCATCGCCTAAGGTTTTTCCAGCAAGTTGGTGAGCACGGTTGGCAATAACTTCGTTTACATTCATATTGCTTTGGGTTCCACTCCCTGTTTGCCAAATAACCAGCGGAAACTGATCATCGTGTTTTCCTTCAAGAATTTCGTCGCAAACCTTGGCGATATGGTCTCTTTTATCTACTGGCAAAACCCCAAGCTCACAGTTGGTATAAGCCGCAGCTTTCTTCAGATACGCAAATCCGTAAATAATCTCCAGGGGCATACTTCCGGCAGGTCCAATTTTAAAATTATTTCTGGACCGTTCTGTTTGCGCTCCCCAGAGTTTATTAGCCGGAACTTTTACTTCCCCTATGGTATCTTTTTCTATTCTATATTCCATAATTATAATATTAGTTGTGTCACAAATTTACAAGTTAGCAGCTTTTTTAAAGGTATAATCGCAAAGAATTTAGGTTGTAATTTTTTGATTTTAATCAGAGCATCTTCAATTTCTTAAAATTAAATTGTGATAAGCCGTCAAAGCTTAGTATCTTTGACCAGATCAAAAAAATTTGGAAATTATGTTCGATTTCGATCAGTACCTCGGTTTTCTAGCTTTCCTAGTTATTTTAACTATGGGATTCTGGCTTATGATTTTCTTAATGGCTATTTTACCCTATTGGATAGGCGGTTCGGTTTCCGAATTGCTCAAAGAAAAGAAAGAAGCACGAAAAAAGGCGAAAGAAGAAAAAGCATAAAAAAGGGGACATTTTAAGTCCCTTTTTTTATGCTTTAATTTATTGTATAAGTTAAAAACCGGCTTGTTTAGCCGGTTTTTTCTATTTTTAAATTATCCCTCAAAGCCTGGTTCATCATCACCGTCTTCTTCAGCACGACGTTGTTCTCTTTTCTGCTGGTTGAATCGGTAAATCAATGAAAGTGTTATTTGTCGCTGTCTCCACTGAAATTCACTGTTTTGCTCGTAATTGTCTGTAAGAGTATAGGATTCTCTTTTTCTGGAATTAAGTAAATCTCTTGCGTTAATTGATAGGGTAGCCCTTTCATCTAATATTTCCTTACTCAAGGCAAGATCTATGGATAGTATACCTTCCTGTGTACCCTGCACTTCATCAGAAGGACCCCGGTAGAAAGCATTGGTTTGCCATTCAACATTCCATGGTAAGGTTACCTTGGAGCTAAACCTACCAAAATAGCTGGTGTTTTCCTGACTATAATCAGTCCCGTTGAATTCACCATCCAACTTAAAGCGGAAATAGTTAAAACTACCATTTAGCCTCAACCAATCGGCAGGATTATAAAGAAAACCAAGCTCGGCTCCCATACGATCATTAGTGGCCAGGTTAAAAGGAATACTTCTTATTACGCGCTGTTGCACATATTGTTCAGAAGCTGGATCTTCACCTTCCACATAATCTGGATTGGTTACAGTAATGTTAACATTCTCCTGAATCCTTGAAAAAGCGTCGGTTTCACGTTGGTAATAAACTGAGGATGTAAGGGTGATTTTCTCCCATCTTTTTAAATAGCCTAAATCAAAAGCATTGGAATATGCCGGTTGTAAATTAGGGTTCCCCTGAAAAACGTTATTCCTACTACTTCTGGAGGGAAAAGGATTAATATACCAGCCACGAGGTCTATTTATTCTTCTGTTATACCCAAGGGTAATATTTTCTTCTTCTCCAATTTCATAAATAAGGTTTACAGTAGGGAAGAGACCAAGGTAGTTATTGTCAAATTCAGTATCAATTTCAAAGGAATATATTTCCTGTAGTTCTTCTTCAGTTAATTCTGAATCAATGGTTCCTTTTAATTGGGTATTTTCAAGACGCAAACCTAAAAGAAAACTAAACTGCCCTAACTTAGAACCGTATTGTGTGTAAAGAGCCTGAACGTTTTCGGAATAATCAAAAATGTTTGTCTGATTTACATTAAGTACAAGCTCCTGATTACCATTTTCCTGGTAAAGCTTATAATCCGTCACTTCATTTTCAAAATTTCCGCGATAACCGGCTTCAAACTGTGAATCTTCCCCAAAAGGTTTGACATAATCGGCCTGAATTAAATATTCATTCTGCGTTTCCTCGGTAGTTGTTTGTTCTCTGGGAATAAAAATGTTGTCGCGCGAAGTATTATTGAAAATTACTGGTTCTCTAATAAAACTGGCTCCCATTTCCTGGTCATTTTCGAATTGAAAATCAGCAGTTAGTTCGTGACCTTCATTATCAAATTTGTTGATATAGTTCAATGAAAACTGGTAACTTTCCTCATCTTCTGTTTCTCTCTCATATCTGGTGGTCCCTAATTGAGTACTGTTATTAAGATAATATTCGCTAATATTCGTAGTAAGATCATCATCATTTCCAAACCTATAAAAAATTGCCCCGGTTATAGAAGACATATCGTTTATAAAATATTCCATCCCCACGTTCGTATTAAAACCACGATTTATCCTATCCATATCGCGATCTTCAACATTTCTATTGTAAGGTATATTATCAAGGAAGGTATCCTCCTGGTTTTCAAAATATTTTGTGTCAAAATATGCGTATCCCGGCGATTCTGAATAACGATAACCCGTGGTAGTAAATAAGTTATAATCCTCAGTTCTGTAATTTAGGTTTGCAGTAAGCCCAGCATTGACCGGATAGCCGGTGGTTAAATTAAATGAACCATTAAAACCAAGGGTTTCCTTTTGTCTTAGGATAATATTTATAATACCTGCCGTCCCTTCGGCATCATACCGAGCAGAGGGCGATGTAATTACTTCGACACGCTCAATAGCTTCAGCAGGTAAGCTACTTAAAACATTTGTGTCTCCAAATCCGGCCATTGCAGAAGGTTTGCCATTAATAAGAATTCTAACATTCTCATTTCCTCTTAAGCTTATTCCGCCTTGCAAATCTACAGATACAGAAGGTACGTTATTAAGAGCATCACTTACCGTTCCTCCAGCAGTGGTTAGATCCTTTCCTATATTGTAAATCTTTTTATCCAGTTGGACGCTAACCTGTGTAGTTTCTGCTCTGACTACAACTTCATCCAAATTATCAGAACTAATACCGAGTTCCACGGTTCCAAGGTTTAAATCTGAATTAACTTTCCTATTGGTAAATCGTTTTGATTCGTAGGAAATAAACTCAACAATTATATTATAAGTTCCAGGTTCTACTTCAATATTGAAAACTCCCTTGGCATTGGTAACACCGCCCGTAACATTTTGGGGATTACTCGCATCTACTACAGAGATTGTGGCATACTCCAGGGGAACTTTAAGTTCATTGTCCATTACTTTACCCGATACTTCGTATGGGCCGCCAGAGGATTGTGAATAACTGTTGGAAGTCAATAAGAGAAATAACGCTAGACTAAGCGTATTGAAAATTTTGGTGGTCATAGAAAATTTTTATCCTTTGACCCCAGTTTTAACGGATGGTTTAATGTGAATTCGGTTAAATTGGCGTTAAATGCAGATTTAAATTGTTAAAATGATTTTAGTCTCTGAAGCTCAGTAGTTAAGACTTACGACTAATTTTCTTATTTAAATCAAGATATTTTTGAAATTGCTTCTCAGTCATTATTTTTTGTAGTTTTTTATGTTCAGCTTTTTGTATGTCTTTAAGCTTGAAAATAATTTCATCTTCAGATAATGCCGTGGCGTTTAAGATTTCATTCTTTTTAAGTGTATATTCTATAATTAGATCTTCCAGTTTACTGGTTTCTGCAAAATCCAATTCTAATTCTTTTTTCCAGGTGTAGGCTAATTCACGAGCAATTTCGATAAGCTCTTCCCTGCTTTTTTTATGCAAATAAAAATGGGAATATATAAAGCCCGCCACCAAAAATCCAGCGGCACCAATTATGGCTATTTTATGTTGAGTTTTCATTTTTTATTGGTTTGGTTTACCAGAATATTTACTGTAATAAATCTTCAATTTTAGAGCTAGGGCGACCTACAACTGCAGTATCTTTAACCTCGACAATAGGCCTTTCAATTAATTTTGGGTTTTTTACCATTACAGTAATCAATTCCCTATCATTAAGATCTTTATTTTTGTATTCCTCTTTCCAAATCTTTTCATTGGTACGGATAAGCTGCATGGGATAAAAACCCAGCTTTTCCAGAATTTCCTTTAATTCTCTTTCAGAGAGAGGCTCTTTTAAATATTCTCTAACTTGATATTCCTTACCGGAATTTTTAACCAATTCTAATCCTTCTCTTGATTTTTTGCATCTGGCATTGTGGTAAACAGTAATCATTATTCCTTGATTTTGGCTACTTTAAAATAAACAATAAATTCTAAATTAAAAACATATGGGTGTAAACTTATCAATCTTCCTGCCGTTGTCCCATCATCATTAAAAAAGCTTTCAAAAAAATATCAATATCCCCATTCATCACGGCATCTACATTTCCGGTCTCTTCCGCAGTTCGCACATCCTTTACTAACTTATATGGATGCATCACGTAATTTCTAATTTGGGAACCCCACTCAATTTTCATCTTGGAGTCCTCAATTTCCCGGCGTTGTGCTTGTTGTTTCTGAAGTTCGATTTCATACAACTGGCTTTTTAAAAGTTGCATCGCTTTTGTTTTATTTTCCAACTGGGACCTTGTTTCTGAATTTTCAACAACAATCCCCGTTGGAGCGTGACGAAGCCTAACAGCGGTTTCAACCTTGTTTACGTTTTGCCCTCCAGCTCCAGATGAACGCATAGTTTCCCACGAAATTTCAGAAGGATTTATGTCTATCTCAATAGAATCATCCACTAGGGGATAAACATAGACCGAAGCGAAAGAGGTATGTCTTTTTGCATTACTGTCAAATGGAGAAATTCGTACTAACCTGTGCACACCATTTTCACCTTTTAACCAACCAAAAGCAAATTCACCTTCAATTTCCAGGGTAACGGTTTTAATCCCGGCAACATCTCCAGCCTGGTAGTTTAACTCCTTAATTCTGAAATTTCTTTTTTCTGCCCACATCAGGTACATGCGCATTAACATCTCTGCCCAATCGCAACTTTCTGTTCCACCAGCACCAGCCGTAATTTGCAGAACTGCGCTTAATTTATCACCTTCCTCAGAAAGCATATTCTTAAACTCTAAATCTTCAATTAGATCTAAAGCCTGCTTATTTTTTTCCGCTACATCTTCCTGTGTGGCTTCTCCTTCTTTATAAAATTCAAATAAAACTTCTAAATCTTCCAACAACGTTAGTATTTTTTCATATTCGATCACCCACTGTTTTTCAGCATTGAGATCACGCATGATAAGCTCGGCTTTTTTTGGATCGTCCCAAAAATCCGGAGCGAAGGTTTTTTCTTCCTGATTTGAAATTTCTATTTTTTTGGCATCAATGTCAAAGATACCTCCTTAACGCACCAAGGCGCTCTCTGAGATCTTTGATCTGCTCAGTTGTCATCATATAACTAAATTTTAAGGTAAAAATAGAATTTAAGACTGCGACAGGAAAGTATTTAACGATATTTTTATAGTTTTAGACTTCCTAAAAACCTGTGGTATGAAGTGATTCTAACTTATTTTCCTGGCATTCAGTTTCTCTGTTTTTAAATAGAATTATTTAATTCAGAAAAAGAATTTAAAAAAGTAAATATTACCGGGGAATCAATAGAAAATAGAAGAGGGGAGATCCTATAGTGATATTAAAAAAAAATGAATTTAAAATTGATAAATTTCCGTCTTCACGGAAAATGATATTATTTATTTATGAGAGAAATAGATTTAAGGAGTGATACAGTAACCCGGCCTACCAGCGGTATGTTGAAAGCAATTATGAGTGCTGAAGTTGGTGACGATGTTTATAAGGAAGATCCTACGGTAAACGCTTTAGAAGATAAACTTGCAAAAATGTTCGGGAAAGAAGAAGCCTTGTTCTTTCCTACCGGAAGCATGGCCAATCAGGCTGCTATAAAATTGCACACCCAACCTGCTGATCAACTAATATGTGATAAATGGGCCCACGTTTTTAATTATGAAGGCGGTGGCGCTTCATTCAATAGCGGGGTTTCCTGTAAATTAATAGATGGTGAGCGCGGTATGATCACTGCTGCACAGGTAGAAGAAAATATAAATCCTCCCGACTTTTACCATAGTCCGTTAACCACATTGGTTTGTTTGGAAAACACTACTAATAAAGGCGGTGGCGCCTGTTATGATTTAAAGGAAATCAAAGAAGTAAGAAAAGTATGCAATACTTATAAACTTGGCTTGCATTTAGACGGGGCACGTTTATTTAATGCATTGGTTGCAAAAAATGAAGACCCGAAGGATTATGGAAAGTTGTTTGATACCATTTCGGTATGCCTTTCTAAAGGTCTTGGAATTCCCATGGGATCGGTACTTATTGGGGATAAGGAAATTATGAAAAATGCCATTCGGGTAAGGAAAGTTCTTGGTGGTGGCATGCGACAGGTTGGATTTATGGCCGCAGCCGGAATATACGCACTGGATAACCATGTGGAACGTTTGGCTGAAGATCATAAAAGAGCTGCCGATATTGCTGAAACTCTGGATGCTGCAAGTTATGTTGGTGAAGTGGAGCCAGTGGAAACCAATATCATTATTTTTTATCTAAAAAATACCTCTGATGAAGTCGCTTTTATGAACAATCTTCAGCAGGAAAATATCAGAATAAGTAATATGGGTCAGGGGAAACTGAGAATTGTCACCCATTTAGATTATTCTGAAGCTATGCATCAAAAATTTTTGAAAGTACTAAAACAAATCAAACTGTAATTCGATAAGGCAAATTTAATCATGCCCTATAAAACCTTTGGTACAAGCTGGTGGGATATTTTGACTTACAAAAAAAAATAAAAGCGTAATTATGAAAAATTTACGCTCTAAAAAGATGGCACCAGAAGGGATAGGGTGCCAATTTTATATGGGTTAAGATCAGAAATTAAATAAAAATATGGAATGTTTTCAGCAGAAAAGCCAATTTTAGGAAAAAGAATATTTTTAAAAGTGGTGGGTAGTCTGTAGTAAAGGTGACGCAGTAAAAAGAGCTGTCGTATTGAAATCAAACAGCCCTTTTTGAGTTACCTGTACACAAATATTTTATTTAAACTGGTCCAATCCAGGGATATCAGGCATTCCATCTTTTGCAACTGCAGCAAGTTCGGTTTCATTAATTTCTGATGCTCTGCTTATGGCTTTGTTCAGGGTTAATACCAGGTAATCCTCCAGCTGTTCTTTGTCATCCATAAGTTCCTGAGCAACACTAATATTTTTAATTTCACGTGTAGCGCTAATTGTCACTTTTAATAATCCGTCGCTAGATTTTTCCTCTATAGTTACTGTCTTTAATCGTTCTTTAGTTTCTTCAACCTTTTGTTGGGTTTCTTTGATTTTATTCATCATACCCATCATATCTCCAAACATAGTCCTTTTTTTAAAAATTAAACAAATACAAAAATACTAAATTACAGTATTAATCCTGTTAATATGGAAAGACTATTATGTATTTAAATGGGAAGCATTACCTTTGCAAGCGCTTAAAACTAATGCAGATTTGAAAAAAAATATTATACCGCCAAAAGCTAAGAAGATACCAAAAACCCTGGAATTTCACCAAGATGTGAGAATAGATAATTATTACTGGATGAATAATCGTGATAATCCAGAAGTTATTGATTATCTGAACCAGGAAAATGATTACTATCATAGAATAACTGCCCACACTAAGAATTTTCAAAAGCGGTTATTCAAAGAAATGAAAGGTCGAATTAAGGAAGATGATGAATCTGTTCCCTATAAACTTAATGGATACTGGTATTTGACTCGATTTGAAACTGGAAAGGATTACCCTATTTATTCCAGGAAAAAGGGAGAACTAGAGGCTCCTGAAGAATTACTTTTTAATGTCAATGACATGGCCGAAGGTTTTGAATATTACAGCCTTGGCGGATTAAATGTGAGTCCTAACAATAACATGATAGCTTTTGCAGTAGATACTTTAAGCAGAAGAAAGTATACTATTCAGGTCAAGGATTTGCTGACCGGAGAAATTTACTCTGATAAAATTGAAAATGCTACCGGAGGTTCTACCTGGGCAGCGGATAATAAAACATTATTCTACACTAAAAAAGACGAAATAACACTGCGTTCCTATAGAATTTACAAGCATATTCTGGGAACTGATTCCACTGATGATGAATTGGTATTTGAAGAAAAAGATGAAACTTTTAATACCTACGTTTATAAATCGAAGTCCAAGGAATATATTATCATCGGTAGTCATAGTACTTTAACAACAGAATATCGAATTCTAAAGGCGGATGATCCATCCGGGGATTTTAAAGTTTTTCAACCTAGAGAACGCGGTTTAGAATACAGTATAGCACATTATGAAGGCGACTTTTATGTGATGACCAATAAAGATGGAGCGACCAACTTTAAACTGATGAAAACTCCTGTTGACAAAACAACCAAGGAGAACTGGGTTGACGTGATTCCACACCGCCAAGATTATTTATTGGAAGATGTGGATATCTTTAAAAAATACCTGGTTATAAGTGAGCGGCATAATGGACTTAATAAGATAAAAGTGATGCATTGGGATGATTCCCAAGAATATTATATTCCATTTGATAATGAAACCTATACTGCATATACTTCTATAAACCCTTCATTTAATACCGATATCTTAAGATTTACTTATAATTCAATGACTACCCCGACATCAGTGGTTGATTTTAATATGGAAACCCGGGAAAAAACGGTATTAAAAGAACAGGAAGTTTTAGACAAAAAATTTGACAAAAACAATTACCGTTCAGAAAGAATATGGGCAAGAGCAAAAGACGGCACTAGAATTCCGATCAGTTTGGTCTATAAAAAAGAAACTAAGTTGGATGGTAATAGTCCGCTGTTGCAATATGCTTATGGCTCCTATGGCTCGACCATTGATCCTTATTTTTCAACGGTAAGGCTCAGTTTATTGGATCGCGGGTTTATTTATGCTATTGCTCATATTCGAGGTGGTGAATATCTGGGTCGTAATTGGTATGAAGACGGTAAGCTTTTTAATAAAATGAATACCTTTACTGATTATATAGATGTTTCAGAGTATTTAATTCAGGAAAAATATACTGCTGCAGAACATCTTTACGCTATGGGCGGTTCGGCTGGCGGTTTGCTTATGGGGGCAGTGATCAATATGGCTCCACAGCTTTATAATGGTGTTATTGCCGCAGTTCCTTTTGTAGATGTGGTAACTACGATGCTAGATGATAGCATCCCATTAACCACGGGCGAATATGATGAATGGGGAAACCCCAATAATAGGGAATTCTATGAATATATGTTGCAGTATTCTCCTTATGATAATGTAGCAGCTCAAGATTACCCCAATATACTGGTAACAACGGGTTTGCATGATTCTCAGGTTCAATATTGGGAACCGGCAAAATGGGTAGCTAAATTAAGGGAACTAAAAACTGATAACAATTTATTGTTGTTTCATACCAATATGGATGCAGGGCATGGCGGGGCTTCTGGTCGTTTTGAAGCTTTAAAAGAAGTAGCCGAAGAATATGCATTTTTACTGGATTTAGAAGGAATTGACCACTAATTAAAAAATTTGCCTTAAATTTGAATGTTTTTACAGTCTTGTTTTTTTTGGTAGGTGAAAATTGACCGGGACAGGTGCCCGAGATATATAAAAAGAATGTTTCGGGTTTCCGAAATATTTTAAGCTCCATTAAATGAGCAAAATCTTTTAACCCAAATTTTGTAAAGAACTTCGATTTATGAAAGAAGATTTGCAAGTATATGATAACGTATTGCAACTTATTGGCAATACGCCATTGATTCAACTCAACAAAATAACTCAAGGATTTAAAGGTGAATTCTTCGCTAAAGTAGAAGCCTTTAATCCAGGGCACTCCGCTAAAGATCGCATTGCCCTCTATATTATTGAAGAAGCTGAGAGAAAAGGCATTCTTAAACCAGGAAGTACAATAATAGAAACCACTTCAGGAAATACGGGCTTTAGTATAGCTATGGTAAGTGTTATAAAAGGCTACGAGTGTATCCTTGCCGTTAGTTCTAAGGCATCGAGCGATAAGATTGATATGCTAAAAACCATGGGCGCCAAGGTATATGTCTGTCCGGCACATGTCTCAGCAGACGATCCAAGATCATATTACCAGGTTGCTAAAAGGTTACATTCAGAAACTAAAGGTTCGGTGTATATCAATCAGTATTTTAATGATTTGAATATCGACGCTCATTTTAATTCAACCGGTCCGGAAATTTGGAAACAAACCGAAGGAGAAATAACTCACCTTGTCGCTTGTAGTGGAACTGGAGGAACAATATCGGGAACTGCAAGATATTTAAAACAACAGAACCCAAAAATGAAAGTCATAGGAATTGATGCTTACGGGTCTGTTTTAAAAAAATATCACGAAACCAAAGAATTCGATTCAGGTGAAATTTATCCTTATAGAATAGAGGGATTAGGTAAAAACCTAATTCCATCTGCAACGGACTTTGAAATTATAGATCGTTTTATAAAGGTTAGTGATGAAGACAGTGCTCATACAGCAAGAGAACTGGCTAAAACAGAAGGCTTGTTTGTAGGTTACACCAGTGGTGCTGCTACTCAGGGCTTAAAGCAACTCGCTGAAGAAGGAGAGTTTGATCAAAACAGTAAAGTTGTGGTGATTTTCCCAGACCACGGTTCAAGGTATATGGGAAAAGTATTTAGTGATGAGTGGATGGAAGAGCAAGGCTTTTTTGATACTAAAAATGAAGTAGAGGCTCAGCCTATAGAATTTATAAAATAGAAACAGTTTGAAATTTCTTCAAAAATAAATCCATAAAGCATCCTTTTCAGGATGCTTTTCTTTTATTTGAATTTATGGAAGAAAAATAACTTTGTGCAATTGAGCCAATTTTAAGTATTTTTGCGGCTCGACTAAAAAATGATCGATGAGGGATTTATTTGATAAAATATATAAGGATAAAGGACCATTAGGAAAATGGGCAGAACAGGCAGAAGGGTATTTCGTATTTCCTAAGCTAGAAGGACCAATTTCCAACCGAATGAAATTTAGAGGAAAAGAAGTAATTACCTGGAGTATTAATGACTACCTGGGACTTGCCAATCATCCAGAAGTAAGAAAAGTAGATGCTGAAGCAGCTGCAGAGTATGGTTCAGCATACCCCATGGGTGCTCGAATGATGAGTGGCCACACTCAGCTTCATGAAAAATTACAGGATGAATTAGCTTCTTTTGTTCATAAGCAATCAGCATACCTGCTTAATTTTGGTTATCAAGGAATGGTTTCTACCATTGATGCCTTGGTTTCAAAAGCTGATGTTATTGTATATGATGTTGATGCACATGCCTGTATTATTGATGGAGTAAGATTACATTTAGGTCAACGTTTTACCTACAAACATAACGACCTGGAGAGTATAGAGAAAAACCTGCAACGGGCTACTAAAATTGCAGAGCAAACCGGGGGAGGAATTTTATTGATCTCGGAAGGTGTTTTTGGAATGCGCGGAGAACAGGGGAGGTTAAAAGAAATTGTTGAACTTAAGAAAAAATATAATTTTAGACTTTTTGTAGATGACGCCCATGGCTTTGGAACGCTCGGTAAAACGGGAGCCGGGGCAGGCGAGGAGCAAGGAATTCAGGATGATATTGATGTTTACTTTGCGACTTTCGCAAAATCTTTGGCTAGCACGGGTGCATTCATCGCAGCAGATAAGGAAATTATAGATTATCTGAAATATAATTTACGTTCACAAATGTTCGCTAAATCATTGCAAATGCAACTAGTAGTTGGCGCATTAAAACGTTTAGAAATGCTAAGAACAATGCCAGAGCTTAAAGAAAAGCTATGGGAAAATGTAAACGCACTTCAAAATGGACTAAAGGAAAACGGATTTGATATAGGCACCACCCAAAGTTGTGTGACTCCTGTTTACTTAAAGGGAAGTATACCTGAAGCGATGGCTTTGGTGAAAGATCTAAGAGAAAATCACGGAGTTTTCTGTTCCATAGTGGTTTACCCGGTAATACCTAAAGGACTCATTTTACTTAGAATGATTCCTACGGCATCACATACTCTTGAGGATATTGAGGAAACTCTGGTTGCTTTTTCAGCCATTAGAGAACGCTTAGAAAATGGAACTTATAAGAGATTGTCTGCTTCAGTTTCTGCGGCTATGGCCAGTAAAGAGTAGAAGTAGTATTTTATAAGAATCGAGTAGGAAGATAGGGATTATCTTATTAAGATTATTGTTCCCTATCTGTCCTCTCACACCACTCAGCGTACGGGTCCGTACTGAGCGGTTTCTTAATTTATGTATTCCACTTTAGAAAAGAATCCAGTAAGAAAGTGTACCCCGCTTCTCTTAGGCGCTCTTTGGTTATTGCAACATTAAGCGTAGGAGTTCCTGATATTTTCCAGTATCCTTTTCTTGTTGAAGCAAGTTTTAGCGCTTTAGAGTTGGATATCCCTAATTTTCGGAGATTCCTTAGTCGGGTTCGTATGAGTTTCCATCTTTTCCAGATACACATTCGTAACCGTCTGCGATACCATAGGTCTACTTTCTGCATTAAACTTTTCATATCAGCCAGTTTAAAGTAGTTCACCCAACCTCTGATAAATTGGTTGAGCGCCTCCTTTCGTCTGGCCTCACCCCACCCGTTGCTCCTTGATGTAAGCTGTTTTAACCGCTGTTTCATCTTTTGGATACTGCTAGGGTGGGCTCGAAGTCTGCCTTTTCCTTTATATCGGTAGAAGGTGTATCCGAGGAATTTAGTCTTAAAGATACTAGACACATTGGTTTTCCCCTTATTCACTTTCAGGAATAACTTATCCTCGATAAAAGGAATAATATTCCTTAGCGTCCGCTCCGCGCTTCGCTTACTTTTGCAGACGATCATCAGATCGTCCGCGTAGCGGACGAAGCGGTGCCCCCTTCTTTGGAGTTCCTTGTCCAACTCATTCAGCATTACGTTGCTCATCAGTGGACTTAGAGGGCCTCCTTGAGGAACCCCCAGTTCGGTTTCTTCAAATTTGTTCCCGATCATCACTCCAGCCCCAAGATACTTGTGAATGAGCGAGATTACCCGTCCATCCTTTATCGTTCTTGATAAGATCTCCACAAGTTTACTGTGGCTCACTTTGTCGAAGAATTCCTGCAGGTCCATATCAACAGCATAGATATAACTGTCGCTGATATAATCCCTGCATTTCTTAAGTGCCTGATGAGCATTTCTACCGGGTCTAAAGCCGTAACTGTAGGCAGAGAATTGCTTCTCGTAAATAGGAGAGAGTACCTGAGTAATAGCTTGTTGGATTACCTTGTCTACCACTGTGGGCAAACCAAGTAATCGTTTCTTACCATTCTCTTTGGGTATTTCTACCCGTCGTACTGGCTTGGGACGATATCTACCGTCCCTGATAGATCGTAATAGTTCATCCCTGTTTTCCACAAGATGGTTCTTTAAGTCATCGATTTCCATCTTGTCCACTCCTCCTTTCCCTTTGTTGCTCAGGACCTTCTTAAAGGCCCGGTTCAGATTGGAGGGAGACAGGATTTTTTCTAATAGTCCATCTTCTAAAGTAGTAACATCAGTAAGGTTGTTTTCAGTTATCCTCATGTAGGTCTGCCCTGCTGCATAGCTTTCGGGTTCCGCCCTATCCTTTTGCAGCCAGGTATCTGTCGATATTTTCTGCATTCTTCCCTTCATAAGGTAACAGTCATTTACTTCTTACTTCTTAAGATTCAGTCCTTCCCCAGTTGTGAGACCTGTGCAGTTTATGCACCTCGTTAGCTCTGGGTACTACGACGTCAGCTGACTTCTCACAGTAAATCTTATTTCAACCATAGCATATTATTCCGCTATGTCTGTGAGATCTCCCGCGGTAAGACATATCACCTTCGTTCCATATATCCGCATCATTTACACCTTCTGGCCTTCCGTATAGCTTTAGGACTTTGCTTTGCAATGTAAGTTCATCCAGACCAGATATGCCTTATATGATGTTCGTGTCCCTCGGACCAGAACTTTGCCGCCGGCTTCCTTCAGATTCCACCTCGCGGTGGACACCCTTGCAATTGGCTAATGATAGGTAGCTATAAACCCTCATAACGGACTTTCACCGTCAAGTGATACACCATGCACGGCGCACATCGGATAGGAGGAACGGGTTTACTTCCCGTTCCGACCTTCCACACCACCCAGCATACGGTTCCGTACTGGGCGGTTCCTTAATGTATGTGTTTTACTTTAGTATAGTACTCCAGTAGCGAGGGATATCCGGCCTTGGATAATCGCTGATTGGTAATAGTCCATCGAAGTATATCGGTATTAGCTATTCGCCAGTACTTCTTCCTCGTGTTAGCATATTGCCACGCTTGTTCCCTGTTAAGGCCGAGTTTAATTAACATTCTCCCTTTCGTTCGGGTGCGTTTCCACTGTTTCCAGATACACATCCGCAAACGTCGACGGCACCACTTATCTATGTCCTTCAAAAGACTTCTCATGTCTGCCATTTTGAAATAGTTCACCCAACCTCTAACATACTGATTGAGCAATTCTTTTCTTCTGGCATTTCCCCATCCATTGCTCCTTGATGTCAGCTCTTTTAATCGCTGTTTCATCTGTTGGATACTTGATGGATGAACTCGGAGTCTGCCTTTTCCCTTATATTGGTAAAAGCTGTATCCGAGGAACTTGGTCTTTCTGATATACGACACGTTGGTTTTCTCCTTGTTTACTTTTAGAAATAACTTTTCCTCGATATAAGGAATGATATTCCGTAGTGTTCTCTCTGCGCTCCGCTTGCTTTTGCAAAGGATAATACAATCGTCCGCGTAGCGGACGAACCGGTGCCCCCTTCTCTGTAGTTCCTTGTCCAACTCGTGGAGCATGATGTTGCCCAGAAGCGGACTTAGTGGTCCTCCTTGGGGCACCCCTAGCTTGGTTTGTTCAAACTTATTTCCGGTGACCACTCCGGCACGAAGATATTTATGGATAAGCGAGATAAATCGTCCATCCTTAATAGTTCTGGATAGTACTTCCACAAGTTTACTGTGGTTAACAGTATCGAAGAACTGTTGCAGATCCATATCGACGGCATAGATATATCCGTCTGTGATATAGGCTCTACATTTACTTAGTGCTTGGTGAGTGTTCCTTCCTGGTCTGAAGCCGTAACTGTGTGGTGAGAACTGCTGTTCGTAAATAGGAGAGAGTACTTGAGAGATGGCTTGTTGGACTACCCGGTCTACCACAGTGGGTATGCCTAATAGTCGTTTCTTGCCATTCTCTTTAGGTATCTCTACCCGTCTGACTGGATTGGGACGGTACTTCCCGTCCCGGATGGATGCTAATAGATCATCCCTGTTTTCAACAAGATAGGCCTTTAAGGCATCGACTTCCATCTTGTCCACTCCTCCTTTTCCTTTATTGCTCCGAACCCTCTTAAAGGCCCGGTTAAGGTTGAAAGGAGACAGGATCTGTTCTAATAATCCATCTTTTAAAGTAGTAACATCAGTAAGGTTGTTTTCAGTTATCCACATGTAGGTCTGCCCTCCTGCATAGCTTTCGGGTTCCGCCCTATCCTTTTGCAGCCAGGTATCTTTCGATATTTTCTGCATTCTTCCCTTCATAAGGTAACAGTCATTGACTACTTACTTCTTAAGGTTCACCCCTTCCCGGCGTAGTCGATTTTCTCCGGTACTATGGGCTCGGCTGACTTCTCACAGTAAATCTTATTTCAACCACAGCTTCATACGCTGTTTCAGTCTGTGTCTGTGAGACCTCCCGCGGTAAGACATATCACTTTCATTCCATATATCCGCATCATCTACACCCTGATATCCGTATAGCTTTAGGACTTCGTTTTATGTGGCAAACTCATCCAGATCAGGTATGCCTTATATGATGTTCGTGTTCCTCGGACCGGAACTTTGCCGCCGGCTTCCTTCAGATTCCACCTCGCGGTGGACACCCTTGCCCTTGGCTAATGATAGGTAGCTATCAACCCTCATAGCGGACTTTCACCGCCTAGTAATACGTCATGCACGGCGCACCACAAAAAAAGCCGTTTAAAGTTTAATTTTTAAACGGCTTTTTTTAACAGGAGTCAGGTCTTCTTAAAACCTTTTATTTTTTTCTTTCTTCATCTTCTTTATAAAAACCGGTTTCTTCTAACTTTTCGCCATTTTTATTTCTTTCCCCTTCGTAAGTATCTTCAATATATTCATCATCTTCGTGAAAATCCAAGCGAAATGAAACTCCAGCGGCTACCTGCCAACGAGAAGGTGTGTCCTTAAAATTAACCAATCCAGAAATATCTAGTTGAAAATCCTTTGATAACAAATAAGCAGCTCCACCGCGCACAAGCTCATCGGCATAGAGATCACTTATATAGGTTTGAAACTCCCCAAATATCGCGAATTCTGGAGTTATAGCATGGGTTAGCGTGAAAACTCCACCATAGGAGGGAAACTCCTCGGTGAATTTATCGGCAATAAAATTCATTACCAAAACCCAACGTCCCCAGTTTTGTTGAGTAATTACAGCAGCCTTTGGGCTTATTTCCGATTCGCCTTCAAACATATAAGGATTTTCCCACCACATAAAATTAGCACCAGCATAGATCGAAACCGCGGGAATTAAACTACGAAAATCCATACGTTGGTTAGCTTCCCAGCTGTAAAGATTAACCTCTCGCTCTTGAATACTCACATTAGGATCAAACAGCAAAAATTTAGCACCAATAATGTTGGTAGTGAAATTACTGGTTTTAAACTCATCGGTACTATTACCTACAGGGATAGAAGTAACCTGATCCTGAAAAGAACCAAAGAAATTAAGTTCGAGAATCTCTGTTAGAAAACCGTATCGTAAACCATAGCTGGCACCTAGAATATCGGTGTCACTATTGTATAAAATATGATTTTCGTGACCCATATATGCCCCTGCTTCCAATTGCAATACATTTTTACCAACCGCATAAGCCCCTTGAGATTCTCCGGGGCGATTGGAGTTAATGGTTTCAGTGTATTGTCCGTTTGCGCTAATAATTGCGAAGAAAATAAAGACTATACTTACTTTTAGATGCTGCATACTGGATTGATTTATTACTTTCAAAGATAGTAGATTTATTATTTTTTTAGGAGCCAAAGGCTGCTATTCTCAAGGCTTATTTTTATTTTTGCAAAAAGTCCTGAAAATGCTAGAAGCTTCTTTTTCCGATATATTACAAACGATTCTAATCATTTTATTAGTATACTTTGCCTTCAAATTACTTATTAAATGGTTTGGACCTCTTATTCTGAAATATTTTCTGCGCAAATTAGGTAAACGTTTTGAACAGCAATTTCGCCAACAACAAAATTCTGGATCTCCTAAGAAGGAGGGTAAAGTAAGTATTGATAAAAAGCCAAATGGCGGCAGAACATCTAATAAAAACGTTGGGGAATATATAGATTACGAGGAAATTGATTAATTTCGGGATCAATTTTTTATATTGAACCGGGAAGAAGCTGCCCATTCAATTTAACAGAAGTGATCTAAAAAATTTCAGATGGCCAATCTTAAAAAGTTTCTACCGCATCTTCTTGTTCTGGTAGGCTTCATAATTGTTTCCTTATTTTATTTTAGTCCTGTTTTACAGGGGAAAAAGATTTTCCAAAGCGATATTGTACAGTATATCGGGATGGCCAAAGAACAAAACGATTTTCGTGACCGCACTGGCCAAGAACCATACTGGACCGACGCTGCTTTTGGCGGAATGCCAACATTTCAACTGGGTGCCTATTATCCCCATAATTATGTCAAGAAACTAGATTCAGTTCTTCGATTTTTACCACGGCCTGCAGACTACCTTTTTCTATATTTTATCGGTTTTTACATCTTACTTCTATGTTTAAAACTTGATTTTCGCTTAGCTTTTTTGGGAGCTTTAGCTTTTGGTTTTTCCACTTATCTCATTATCATTCTTGGAGTTGGTCATAATGCGAAGGCGCACGCCATTGCTTATATGCCAATGGTTTTAGGGGGAATAATTCTTACTTTTAGGCAAAAATATCTTTGGGGATTTTTGTTATTATCTCTGGCAATGGCGCTGCAAATTGGTGCAAACCACTTCCAGATGACTTATTATTTACTACTGCTGGTTATTGTACTGGGGATTTCTTATTTAATTGATGCCTACCGCAAAAATATTCTGCCAAAATTTTTTAAAGCCCTGGGAGTAATGGTCGTAGCGGTTGTGCTGGCCATCGGTGCTAACGCTACTAATTTACTCGCTACCCAGGAATACGCCGCGCACAGCACACGTGGCGATACCGGTTTAACCATAGCACCCGATGGTTCTACTAAACCGGCTTCCGGTCTAACTTTCGATTATATTACGGAATATAGCTATGGAATATTGGAATCTCTAAATCTCTTTATACCCAGGTTTATGGGGGGGTCAAATGCTGAAAATATCGGGAAAGATTCAGAAATGTATAAAGTTCTACTCCAAATAGGTGCTTCTCCGGTTCAGGCAGCGAATTTTGTTGAAAATGCCCCTACATATTGGGGGGATCAGCCTTATGTGGGAGCCCCTGCATATGTTGGAGCTACAGTCCTTTTCTTGTTCATTTTTGCACTTTACCTAGTACGGGGACGTTTAAAATGGTGGATAGTGGGAGGAAGTATTCTAGCCCTTTTATTGTCCTGGGGCAAGAATTTCGGTTTTTTTACGGAATTTTTCATCGACTATGTTCCTCTTTATAATAAGTTTAGAGCTGTTTCATCTATTCAGGTTCTTATAGAATTATGTGTTCCCATTTTGGCTGTTTTCGGACTTTATAAATTATTTGATACTACGATTCCCAAAGAAATAAAAATTCACGCCTTAAAATGGTCCGGAATTATTGTTGGAGGAATAGGTGTTGCCTTACTGCTTTTTCGTTCGGTATTGTTTGATTTCAGCGGCGCTGGAGATTCAGCTTTAATTCAGCAAATGGGAGCTGAGTTTGTAAGGGCTTTAAAGCAAGATAGGAAAGCCCTTTATACCGAAGACCTTATTCGCTCACTTATTTTTTCAGCGTTAACAGCCACCGCTCTTTGGTTATTTATAGAAAATAAAATAAAACAAAACTGGCTCATACCTGTTTTGGCACTTTTAATTTTAGCAGATCTTATTCCGGTTGATAAACGCTATGTGAATAACGAGGATTTTGTGAATGCAAGCAAAATGGACCAACCCTTTCAACCAACAATGGCAGATCAAAAAATCCTTAAAGATAAAAGTCATTATCGGGTTTTTGATGTTTCTGGGAGCCCTTTCAACACTGGTAGAACTTCTTATTTCCATAATGCTATTGGCGGTTATCATGCTGCAAAGCCAGGAAGAATACAGGATTTATATGATTTCTATATTTCCAGAAACAATATGGAAGTACTCAATATGCTTAATACCAAATACTTTATTGTACCTTCTGAAAATGGTCAACCACAAGCACAGCAAAATCCAAATGCTTTCGGAAACGCATGGTTTGTTGATAATATTAAATGGGTGAATTCTGCCAATGAAGCTATCTTAAATTTAAATGAAGTAGATCTTCAACAAACAGCAATTGTAAACTCAAAATTTAAAAACCAGGTATCTGAGAATTTTAAGGCACTGGAGAGTGCTGAAATTCGTTTGCATAGCTATCAACCTAATGAACTCGTATATAAAACTAATGCTTCAGCCCGGCAGTTTGCAGTATTTTCTGAAATGTATTATCAACCTGGATGGCAGGCTTATTTAGATGGGGAAAAAGTAGATCATGTGCGTGCAAATTATGTACTAAGAGCTATGAATATTCCAGAGGGTGAACATACGGTAACTTTTAGATTTGAACCTGAAGTCGTTAATACCGGAAGTAGTATTGCCCTGGCCAGTTCTATAATTCTGGTCTTGATTATCTTAGGTGGATTCTACTATAAATTCCGAAAAAGGGAATAAGTTTTAAATGGAAAAGGTACTCATTATTACTTATTATTGGCCTCCGGCCGGAGGCCCAGGGGTACAGCGTTGGTTAAAGTTTGTGAAGTATTTACAGGACTTTGAGATTGAACCTGTAATTTATATCCCAGAAAATCCCAGCTACCCGATGTTGGATCCATCTTTTGAGAATGAAATCCCATCGGGAATCACGATTTTAAAGAAGCCTATTTTCGAGCCCTATCAATTAGCAAGGATATTTTCTCATAGGCAAACAAATACGATTAGTAAAGGAATTATTGCTGCTGAAGAAAACCAATCTTTCCTACAAAAAAGTCTTCTTTTTATTCGCGGGAATTTATTTATTCCAGATGCCAGGAAATATTGGGTTAAACCATCTGTCAAATTCCTTAAAAACTACCTCGAAGAGGAAGGAATTAAAAAAATTATCACAACCGGGCCACCGCATAGTTTGCATCTTATCGGTTTAAAACTTAAGCAAGAATTAGATTTAAAATGGATAGCGGATTTCAGGGATCCCTGGACGCGAATCGGGTATCATAAAAAATTAAAACTAACTAAAATCAGCGAGCAAAAGCACCTTAACCTGGAACGGGAAGTATTAAATTCAGCTGATCAAATTATCACGACAAGTTTTACAACTAAGACGGAGTTTTCTGAAAAAACTAAAAACCCTATTATGGTCATAACCAACGGATTTGATAATGATGAAAATACGGCGGAAAATATTGAATTAGATAAAATGTTTAGTATCTCCCATATTGGCTCCTTACTTTCTGAACGAAATCCAGAGAATCTATGGTCTGCTATAGCAGAACTCATGAAAGAAAATTCAGCTTTCGCTCAGGATCTGGTGCTAAATTTAACTGGAACGATAAGTGAAGAGGTTATCGCTTCAATAAAGTCTGTAGGACTAGGAGGGAAGCTTCATTTACAGGGATATGTCAGTCACGAGCAGGCAATCACTTTGCAACGAAAAAGCAGGTTATTATTATTGATTGAAATAGACAGAGAAGAGACCCAAGGGATTATTCCGGGAAAATTATTTGAGTATTTAATGGTAAGAAGACCCATTTTGGCAATCGGCCCAGGAAAATGGGATGTCCAGAAAATTTTAAATCAAACCGGTGCCGGAGAGTGCTTTCTATATTCAGAAAAAGAACGACTTAAGAGTACAATTTTAGCTTACTATAGAAAATTTAAAAATGAAGCAGACAATTTCACCACTGGGGCTATTGAACCTTATCACCGCAAAAACTTAACTAAAAAATTAGCCAATTTGTTAAAGGGGATCTAAATTAGATATATGGGAGTGATTATCAAACAATCTTTAAGAAACCTGGTTACTACCTATTTGGGTTTTGGGATTGGTGCGATCAACACTTTATTTCTTTTTACCTATTTTCTAAAACAAGAGTATTACGGGTTGATTACCTTCCTGCTTTCAGCAGCAAACTTGCTTTGGCCATTTATGGCTTTTGGAGTCCATAACACGCTTATAAAATTTTTTTCTTTTTACAAAACAAAACAGCAAAAGGACAGGCTTTTAAACTTAGTACTGTTTTTGCCGATAGTGGTTTCAATTGTCCTGGGAGTAATTGTAGCTTTTAGTTACTCCCTACTTATAAACTACTTTACAGAAGGAAACGGGCTAGTAAGACCCTATATATGGTTAATTTTTTTAATCGCTTTTGCGACTTCTTATTTCGAGATATTTTTTGCCTGGTCTAAACTTTTTTATAGGAGTGTTTTTGGAAATTTTATGAAAGAGGTTTTTCATAGATTTTGTATAAGTATATTATTACTGGCGGTTTATTTTAACTGGATTACGGTTCATCAATTTATTTATTGTATTGCCGGTGTTTTTATACTGCGGCTAATAGCCATGAAGATATATGCATTTTCACTTTATTTACCTCGTTTAGACTTTAAATTACCAGATAATTTTGGATCGGTCTTAAAATATACCTCGCTAATTCTTATCGCAGGTTCCGTAGCGACCGCTTTATTGGATTTAGATAAAGTGATGATCGAATATTTTATGCCGATAGAAAATGTAGCCGTTTATGGCATTGCAATATATATTGCTACAGTAATCTCGGTACCGCAAAAAGCAATGCACCAAATTACCAACCCATTAACCGCTGAATTCCTGAATACCAAAAACATAAAAAGTCTGGAAGACTTGTATAAAAGGAGCTCTCTTAATTTATTGATCATTAGTCTACTAATTTTTATTTTAATAATTACCAATGTTAAACAACTATACGCTCTGATACCGGATGAATATGAATTAAGTATCGTGGTAGTATTACTGATTTCGTTAGTGAAATTATATGATAATCTTTTAGGGAATAACAACAGTATTCTTTTTAATTCCGATTATTACAGACTTGTTTTATTTACTGGCGTTTTACTGGTGGTAGTCGCTTTTGTATTAAACCTGATATTTATTCCTATTTTGGGAATAGAAGGAGCAGCCATCGCCAGTTTTATAGCCTTTTTTCTCTATAATTCAGCAAAAATTTGGCTAGTCTATAGGAAGTTTAATTTTTTACCATTTACCTCCAAAACATGGTTGGTGCTTTTTACAGGTATAATCTTTTCTCTTGGTTTTTATTTCTGGGATTTTAATTTTCATCCCATTTTGAATATTTCGCTGAAGTCCATTCTAATTGGTGTAGCTTATATTGGTTTGACTTATTTTTTAAATTTTTCTGAAGAATTAACTCGTATAATTCGTAAGCTTATAAAGATAAAACCTTTCTAAAAACGGGAAACCCCCGAAACACATTTTGTGTCTCTAGGGGTTTCCAACTAACCAACCAAAAAATTAAATTATGAATTCTTTATTA
>NZ_SNWE01000009.1 GCF_004362395.1 Salegentibacter sp. 24 | reverse complement strand
CGGTGGACACCCTTGCTCTTAGCTAATGATAGGTAGCTATAAACCCTCATAACGGACTTTCACCGTCGAGTTATACGCCATGCACGGCACACAATAAAAAAAGGTTTGAAAATTTTAACTTTCAAACCCTTTTTAAAAATGATTTTTTAATTCTTTATAGAAGCCGTAACCTTTTTTAATCCGGTAAGTTTAGTTACAGCCTTTAGAATAAAAGCCTTTTGTAAAATTGATCCGGCCATACTTCCTATAAGAGATAAAGGTGATAGTGCACTTTTGGTACGCTCAATATTTAATTTAATCTCTTCCTGATCTATCTTGGTTTGAAGTTTCAGAATTTTCAAATCCCGATTTATTTCTTTGAATGAACTATATTCCTTCATAGTGATTAATCCTTAAAAAATTTTCTTGAAACCTTAACCAAAAGAAACCTTTCAATAGGTTTTTTTGCGAAAAATACTATTCCAAGGAATAGTAAAAAATAAAATCCGCCCACGATAAAATAACCGGAACTTGGTGATCCAATAGCTTCGCTAATAACAATTGCAATTGCTACAGAAATAAATATTAAGGCAAAAATAAAAAAAATACCCAGTAATAGACCCTGAACGAGACCAATAGCCCCTTTCATAGTTTTTTTAAAGAATTTAAGCTTATAATATTCAGCATTGTTGTGAGCAAATGCCTTTAAATTATAATTTAATTCGTCAATACTTCTGGATAGTTTTTCAAATGCCATAAATATATTATACTACTGCTTTATTAGGTTTGCCTTTGTCATCATTGCCTTTACCCTCTTTTTGAAGTCTGGCATTTTGCTTTCTTAGCTCTTCTAATTTTGTTTCCATTGCATTGAGAATATCATCCGCTTTATGGCTTGCTGAAGATAATGTTTCTTCTAACCGTGCTTCAAAATCAACACGAGCTTTCTTAGCTTTTTCAGATAAGTTCGAAGAGGTTTCTGTATATTTTTGATTTAATCTATCCTGAGCCTTTTTTGACTCATCCTTAAGCTTTTTCCGGGTTTTCTCTCCGCTATCTGGAGCATATAGTAAACCTACTCCTGCACCTATCGCAGCTCCGGTAATTAATGCTAATAGTGTACTTCCTGTATTTGCCATAATAGTTCTTATTTGTTAAATTAATACTAAACCCAAAGATACAAGATGAGTCAAGGCTAGGCTGTTAATAACCGGTTAATATGTTAAAATCCTTTACTAAAATATTCTTAAAAAGCCACTTAAGCAAATGGATTACAGGTTAATTGTTCTTTGACCATGAATCTCTAAGTGTTACCGTACGGTTAAAAATAGGTTTTCCTTCTTCTGAATCTTTATCCACGCAAAAATATCCTATCCGCTGAAATTGAAATTTATCCTGGATTCCCGCCGATTTTAAACTTGGTTCTACATAAGCTTTGATAACCTCAAGTGAATCTGGATTTATAAATTCCATATAATCCTTATCCTTATCTCCATCGGGGTTTTCAACGCTGAACAAACGATCATAAAGTCTGATTTCGGCTTCTAAAGCATGTTTTGCAGAGACCCAATGTAAAGTTCCCTTCACCTTTCTCTTAGATTCCTCGGTCCCACTCCCACTTTTACTTTTAGGATCGTAAGTACAATGGATTTCAGTTATATTTCCCTGGGAATCCTTTATTACCTCTTCCCCTTTTATAATATAAGCATTCTTAAGCCTCACTTCCTTACCAAGTGTTAATCTGAAAAATTTTCTGTTTGCGCTCTCTTTAAAATCCTCTTTTTCAATTAGAATATCTCTTGAAAAAGGAATTTCCCTGCTTCCGGCTGACTCATCTTCGGGATTATTTTCAGCCTCTAGCCACTCTTCTTTACCTTCCTCATAATTGGTGATCACTAATTTCACAGGATCTAATACCCCCATAACACGCGGAGCGGTTTTATTTAAATCCTCCCGTGCACAAAATTCTAGATGTGCTACATCTATCATATTTTCACGTTTACCAACACCTATTGAATCAGCAAATTTCCGAATTGCATTCGGTGTATAGCCCCTTCTTCTTAAACCTGATATTGTTGGCATTCTCGGGTCATCCCAAGATTTAACCACATTTTTTTCTACCAATTGCATCAGCTTACGCTTGCTTACAACAGTATGACTAAGATTTCGGCGTGCAAACTCTCGTTGTTTTGGCTTTAATTTAGCTTCACCACTTACTTTTTCCAAAAACCAATTGTATAATTCACGGTGTGGTAAAAATTCAAGAGTACAAAAAGAATGCGAAATATTTTCAATAAAATCACTCTCCCCATGTGCCCAATCATACATTGGATAGATCTTCCAGTTATCATCAGTACGGTGATGTCTTTTATGCAAACATCGGTACATCACTGGATCTCGCATCAGCATATTTGGAGAGTTCATGTCGATTTTTGCGCGCAATACATGGCCACGTTCGGGGGTTTCTCCATTTTTCATTTTAATAAAAAGCTCCAAATTTTCTTCTACGGAACGATTTCTAAACGGACTTTCCTTACCGGCTTGGGTTGGAGTCCCCTTTTGTTCTGCTATTTGCTCTGAAGTCTGACTATCTACATAAGCATCACCGTTTTTAATCATTTCCATAGCCCAGTCATATAATTGCTGAAAATAATCAGAAGCGTAACACTCTTTCTCCCATTTATATCCAAGCCACAGCACATCTTCTTTTATGGCATCTACAAACTCTTGTTCTTCTTTTATAGGATTAGTATCGTCAAACCTAAGATTTACAGGGGCATTATATTTCTCTCCTAGACCAAAGTTCAAACAAATTGAAGAAGCATGCCCTATATGGAGGTAGCCATTAGGTTCAGGTGGAAACCTGAATTTTAAATCTTCCTTTTTATAAGTAGTTTGAAGGTCTTCTTCTATAATTTGCTCAATAAAATTGAGTGATCTTTTTTCTTCAACCATAATTTATTAAAATCTATAACCTCCTGAATTGAGGTTTAATCAGACATTATTTTTAATTCTGAGCAAAGCCCAAAATTTTTTACACCCCTTGTGGGAATAATATACAAAGTTACCAAAAATTAGGTCGTCAAGCCCAAGCTTTGGCATACAAGAATAATATATTTACTTTTATTCTCAATATATCTAAAATCAACAATGCCCGAAGTATTACAAATAATTATTTTCTCCGCTTTTTCAGGAATGACCGTTTTTATAGGAGGTATTTTAGCTTATTACTATGCAAAAATTTCTAAAAGAAATAAACAAAAAAAGGAACTTAATCATTTTGTAATTGCTCTTGGTGGCGGTATTATTCTTGCAGCATTAGCATTGGTTTTAATTCCAAAAGGAATGGAAAAATTAAGTCTTTTGCCCTTAATTCTATGTTTCAGCGCTGGAACTCTAATTTTCTTTTATTTAGACAAAAAAATAGAAAAATCTGGAAGTAAATTATCTCAGCTAATTGCAATGTTACTAGATTTTATTCCGGAAGCTCTCGCATTGGGAGCTATTTTTGCTACCGATAAACAAACCGGATTGTTGTTGGCAATTTTTATAGGCCTCCAAAATTTACCTGAATCTTTTAATTCTTACCAGGATCTTATTGCAAACGGATATAGGACCAAGAAAGCTTTAACCATCCTATTCCTTTTGAGTTTTATGGGCATCATTGGAGCTACGACAGGATATTATCTACTCCGGGATCTACCTAAAATTACCGCCGGAATTATGACCTTTGCCAGTGGTGGAATTTTATATTTAATTTTTCAAGACATCGCTCCCGATGTACGATTAAAAAAACATTGGTTACCAGCTCTGGGAGCAAACCTTGGTTTTCTAATAGGAATCATAGGCGACAAACTAATCCATTAATAAATTGTGATAAAGCGTCTGCCAGCTTATCTTTGCGAAAAACATTCTTTTGGGAAGTATAAAATTGAAAAATATCAAGGTTTTTTCTTATCACGGCTGCCTTGACGAAGAAGGAAAAATCGGCAGTGATTATCGTGTGAACCTTAAAGTGAAAGGAGATCTATCCAATTCTGCTAAAACCGATGCTTTAGCAGATACTATAGATTATGTTCATCTAAATAAAATAGTAAAAGAGGAAATGGCTGTAAGGTCTAAACTTCTGGAGCACGTAGCCGAGCGTATCTTAAACCGCGTTTTGGATGAAATCATTTTAGTGCAAAAAATTAAGGTGGAAGTTTCAAAAATCAATCCCCCAATTGGAGGTAATGTAGCTATGGTCAGCGTTATTAGAAGTAAAACACGTTAATTCTTTTCAATTAGTGTATATTTCAGAAACTATATTGAAGAAATTTCTAATTATTTTTTAACCTAAAAATTACTCAATAGCACTTATTAGTTTTATTTTTTAAACTTAAAATTTTTATTACATTTGCCAACCCTTAAAATTGGCATCGTGGCCGAGTGGCTAGGCAGAGGTCTGCAAAACCTTGTACAGCGGTTCGAATCCGCTCGATGCCTCAGAAAAAAGCTCCTTCTCTGTAAGGGGCTTTTTTAATAAACCAGAGTAGTATTGGCATTAATACGTTGAAAGACCTTACATAAAAACTATCCTACGAAGGCTTTTTAATAATTAATTTTAAATGGTATCGTTTGGGGTAATAGTTTCAATTTGGTCTTTAATCTCGTCAACCTGGGAAGGAAAAAGGCCCTGGAAAATAAGCATTCCACCAAAAACAATCAGCAAAACACTAATGCCCTTTTTCATTATATAGATACGATTTGGTGTAAGTTTTCTGTTCAATTTCTTGGCCAGTAAAATCTTAAAAATATCTAATACGAGGTAAGTACCCAGCACGCTTCCGAAAAAAACCATTATTCGATTTTCTTCCATTTCTAATTTTGGACCAAAAATGATAATTAACCCCAACCAAAATCCCAGGACACCAATATTGATGAAATTCAGTAAAAATCCTTTAACAGCTAATCCAAAATAATCGCTCTTACTCAGCTTTCTTATCTCTGGTGTATCATCATCCTGTCGCAACACTTTTTTGGTCTGTACAAAGCTCATAACACCATATGTGGCTAGAATCATACCTCCAAATATGAATAGAGCAGGATCATCTTTAATACTGGCAAGTAGTTTGGTAGTACTTAAATAAGCGACAAACAAGAAGATAATATCTGCAACAATAACCCCTAAATCAAATGCAAAGGCCGCTCTAAAGCCTTTTATAGCAGCAGTCTCCAGAAGTACAAAGAAAACCGGACCTAATAAAAACGCTAAAAAAAGACCTAAAGGTAGGGCTGCTAATACATCCTGAAACATACAATTGCATTATTTTACAAATGTAGACTTTTAGTTTTTCCTAATTATTTTACCCCCGAATAAAATACTCTTTTCTATTGTCTTAGGATTTCCATACACATTTACTGTCCCTCCTGCTCTAACCTTTGCATCTACAATCTCGCTGGCCGAAATATCAGCAGCACCACCGGCTTTGATGCTTATCTTAACTTCTTTAGACTTTAGGTTTTTACCATAGAATTTTCCACCAGTATTAATGTTTATTTCCTGGGCATCCGTTTTTCCCTCCACTTCTATTACGCCTCCGGTATTGGCATCTACATAAAGTTTATTAAGATTAACATTAGAAAAAATTTCAGAACCTTCTGAAACGTTTAAATGAAGAAAGTTTTGTTTGAACTTAGAATCGACAAAAATGGATGAATTTTGGTGCCCATCAATTTTATTCAGGTTTTTAAAAAAAATTGTTATTTTGGTATTATCCTTTTCATCAAGGATTTCATCAATACTCATTCTTAATTTAAGAACTCCTTCATCGTTTTTAAAAATAATATCATTTCGGTTTTTACCATTAACTACGGCCCTATTCTGGTTTGCTTCTTTTAAAATAACATTTAATCCATTGTAAACCTTAATTTCCGTGAATTCTTCCAAATCCTTGGTAAGTTCCTGAGCACTCACTATGCCTGCACTCATTATAAAGAATATAAAAAAAAATGTTTTCATTTTTGCTTAATTTAAATAGCCTGCTTGATTGTCGTTTTTACCGATTAGAATAAAATCCAACTGCCTTTTGACTAAGTCCGCATTTTTAACCTTTACAATTACTTCATCTCCTAGCTGATAAGTCTTTTTGGTCTTTCTACCTACAATAGCATAATTTTCTGCATCAAAATCATAATGATCCCCTTTAATATCCCGTAAACGAATCATTCCTTCACATTTGTTTTCCACAATTTCCACAAAGATCCCGAAATCTGTTACTCCAGAAATCACTCCAACAAATTCCTTATCCTGGTGATCAAGCATAAATTTCACCTGCATATATTTTATAGAATCTCTTTCTGCATTAGAAGAAAGATTTTCCATTTCACTGGTATGATGACATTTTTGGTCATATTCCTCTTCTTTCGCAGAAGGTTGGTCATCAAGATAACGCTGCAATAAACGATGTACCATAACATCTGGATATCTTCTAATTGGGGAGGTAAAATGTGAATAATAATCGAAAGCCAAGCCGTAATGACCAATATTCTGTGTACCATAATAAGCTTTGCTCATTGTTCTTATAGCAAGGGTATCTACTAAATTTTGTTCCTTTTTACCCTGAACGTCTTGGAGTAACTTGTTTAGAGAAGATGAAACAGTTTTCCTGTTCTTAAGATTTAATCCATGACCAAACCTGGAAACCAGACTATTTAAAGAAACTAGTTTTTCTTCATCGGGTTCATCGTGGCAACGATAAATAAAGGTTTTCTTTTCTTCTCTTTTTCCTATGAATTCAGCTACTTTTCGGTTAGCTAAAAGCATAAATTCCTCAATAAGTTTATTGGCATCTTTAGCGGTTTTGAAATAAACGCCTATAGGTTCGTTTTCTTCATCTAATTGAAATTTAACTTCAACTTTATCAAAAGAAATAGCACCCTGACGCATCCTTGATGATCGCATCTTTTTTGCCATTTTATTCATAATTAATATGGCCTCTACAATTTCTTTTTTAACCGTGTAAGCTTTATCCTGAATAGAAATTTCTTCAGGAATTTCACCATTTTCATTTTCAATAATTTGTTGAGCTTCTTCATAGGAAAACCTGGCGTCCGAATAAGTAACAGTTCTACCAAACCATTCATTCACAACTTTATTGTTTCTATCAAGTTCGAAAACTGCTGAAAACGTATATTTCTCTTCATTAGGCCGAAGTGAACAAGCATTATTAGAAAGAACCTCTGGCAACATTGGTACTACACGATCCACTAGATAAACTGAAGTTGCGCGTTCGTATGCTTCATCATCTAGAATAGTACCCGGTTGCAAATAATGGGCAACATCAGCGATATGTATTCCAATTTCAATATTTCCATTTTTCAATTTCTGAAAACTCAAGGCATCATCAAAATCCTTAGCATCTGCAGGATCTATAGTAAAGGTTAGAACATCCCGCATATCCCTTCTCCTTTTGATTTCTTCAGGCAGAATGGAAGTATCTATTTGATTGGCAAAATCCTCTATTTCCTTAGGAAATTCATGGGGTAAACCATATTGAGCCAGGATAGAATGTATTTCAGTATTATGCTCGCCTGGAGTACCTAACACCTGAATTATTTTCCCAAAAGGGGAATCGGCTTTTTCAGGCCATTCTTCAATTTCTACAACTACTTTATCACCATTTTGTGCATTGCCCATTTTATTTTTCTGCACAAAAACATCTGTATACATTTTTGGATCGCCTATAACCACGAACCCAAAATCCTTTTGCATATCCAGAACACCAACAAATTCAGTTCTCTTACGCTTTAAAATTTTAGTTACTTCTCCTTCTGATTTTTTATTGCGTTTGCGGTTATAGATATAAATTTCTACTTCATCACCGTTAAAAGCAGTGTTTAAATCTCTAGCTGAAATAAAAACATCATCGTTTAATTCATCCACCAGTGCATAGGCATAACCTTTTGTGGTCATATCTATTACGGCCCGATAATAATCGTTACTCTTACTTATTTTAAATTTTCCCCGATCCTCTTCTTCAATCTGTTTTTTAGCAGCCAATTGGGCTAGTTTTTTAATGATATTATTTCTGCTTGTGGCATCATTAACACCAAGTTTAGCGGCAATTTGTTTATGATTAAAGGTTTTTCCAGGTTCCTTTCTAAGAATATCTGTAATGCTTCTAGAAAGATCACCCTGTAATTGGGATTTATTTTTATTCTTTTTACTCATTTCAATATTTAAAGTATAAAATTACGGCTTCTGCATTACATGACATCCATTTGGAATTAAAGTTTTGTTAAGCGCAGGGAAAATTAGATAAAAGAAATAAATTTTAATATTTAATTAACGTTTGGGTGCTACAGGGTAAAAACCCTCGTTTCTTGCTTCTACCACAATAAAATTACATCTAATTCTTAATTTTTTATTAATTTTAATTTAAGATTTAAAATACACTTTATTCTCACCTTTGTAATATATGAATATCAGCATGCTATGAATAAAGCTAGAAAAATATCGCTTCTTTTTTTCTTTATTTTTCTCCTTGGATTAATAGGTTTTATCGCTTCGATTAATCTATCTCTTAATAGGAAAAACCAGGTAAATGTACAATCTGCTCGACTTTACATGGAGAATAGTATAGGTTCTACTGAAAAAGAAATTTACTATATTAATTAGTTTAAAAATCTGTAAAACAGATTTTTAAACTAAATGTACAAGTAAAAAAATATTTTTTAGACTATTTAATTTCATATCCAAGCCTATAAAATACCCTCTAAAATATTCAAAACATAAATTTGTATTTTAGTTCATGCAACTAAATGTTATTAACATTATATATTAATTCATCTTTTTCTTCTTTTTATAAAAATTAAAACTGATGATTATTATAGGCTGTTAACTTGTAGAACAATTTTTTAAAGCTTTCTTTGGATTCTACTTTAAATTGATTTGATAACAACTTATTAACATACTTCTAAAGTTCTAAAGAACTGAAAATCTTACTATTTTAATATTTACTTAACAAAAGTTAATAATCAAACTTTATTATCTAATCTGGATAACTGAAATATAATTCACTGTTCATAACCTCTTATTCTATGCTTATAACTTGTCCATAAATAACAAACTTATAATTTGATTATTCCGGCAATATTTTGCTATTGAAATTTAAAATGGATAACACAAATAAGTTTCTCAGTTTCTGATCAATGCTTATCCACAATCCTTTGTCAATACTAAAGACTTGATTTTTAAGGATATTAAAAAAGTAATTAACAATTAAAAACTGTGTGGTTACTAAGTGCTTTTTTTACCTTTGCAGCAGTTAAAATTTTAATTATGAAAATTGCAATTGGAAACGATCATGCCGGTACCGGATACAAGAAAAAGGTAGTGGATTACTTAAAAAACAGGGGTATAGAAGTTATTAACTATGGTACCAATAGTAACGACAGCGTAGATTACCCGGATTTTGTGCATCCAGTGGCCGATGATGTTGAAAACCAAAAGGTAGATTTTGGAATTATCATATGTGGAAGCGGTAATGGTGCAAATATGACAGCCAATAAACACCAGGGGGTTCGTTCGGCCTTATGCTGGACAGGTGAGATCACCAAGCTTGCTCGTGAGCATAATAATGCAAATATATTAAGTATTCCAGCCCGTTTTGTGTCCGAACATCAGGCACTAGATATGGTGAAAATTTTCTTAGAAACCTCTTTTGAAGGTGGAAGGCATCAAAAGCGAGTAGACAAAATTCCTGTTGAGAACTAATAAATAAATTGGTTATAAATGGATAATAGATTATTTATACTTTTTTAGGTTTAGGCCAAAAGTTCTTGAATGATTAGTGATTTCAATAATATGTAAATTATATAAGCCTTTTTAAATTCAGAACTAAATTTGATTTGAATATATGGATATTCTTATAAAAAATTTCAATGAACTTAGTCTTGAAGAACTTTACCAGGTATTGCAACTTCGTTCCGAAGTTTTCGTTGTGGAACAGAATTGTGTTTACCAGGATATAGATGGGAAAGATGAAAAAGCACTTCACGTTTTAGGAATAAAGGCTGGTAAAGTAATCGCTTACACCCGTTGTTTTGATAAAGGATTTTATTTTGAAGAAGCTGCAATTGGCCGGGTTTTAGTAAAAGAAACGGAAAGAAAGAATGCCTACGGTCATCTAATATTAAAGGCTTCAATTTTAGCTATTGAGGAGCGTTTTAAAACTAAAAATATTAAACTCTCTGCCCAACAATACCTAACTGATTTCTATGAAAACCATGGTTTTATGCAAATTGGTGAAGGTTATCTGGAAGATGGAATTCCACATATAGCGATGGTAAAATAATTACTGCAAAATTTGTGAATACCTATGGGTATTATTTAAAATAGCCTTGGCTTCCAGGATTTCGGGATTATGATTTATATAATATTCATACAAACCTTCCTTATAGAAATAGCGTTTAATAATCTCATCGGTTAATAAACTTATTATTTCATCCTTTTTATTGTCTAATTGTTGCTTTTTTTGTGACTCCATTTCAGTAGAAATGCTTTTATAATGATCCAAAATTTCCTGTTCATAACCCTCTTTAGAAGCGGTAGTTAAAAGTTCTTCCAATTCTGTTTCAATTGCCGTTTGAAAGCTAAAATTTGTAGATTTCAAAAATGATTTGAAATTGTTGAAATCTGCTTCAGTGAATTCAAAAGCTTCTGGATTTTTTACTTCATTTTTATAATAATATTCAGTAGCAAAATCGAAAATAGCATTTTTAGAAAGCAATGCCTTAGTAATAGGACTAAATTCTGAAGTTTGCATTTTTACATCAGGAGCAATTCCACCGCCGTCATAGACACTACGTCCGTTTCGAGTTTTAAATTCATTATAATCATCAATCGATCTTTTTATGGCATTACCTTCTTTATCCCTTTCAGCATAATTCATGGCCTGGATACATCTTCCACTAGGCGTATAATATCGGGAAATTGTAATTTTTAATTGAGTACCATAAGCAAGCTCTTTAGGCCGCTGAACAAGCCCCTTCCCAAAGCTTCGGGCACCTACTATTACACCCCTATCCAAATCCTGAATTGCTCCAGCAACAATTTCACTTGCTGAAGCACTTCGACCATTAACTAAAATAACTAATGGAATTTGTGTATCTAGAGGTTCCTTTTGAGTATGATATGCCTTATTATATTTTTCAATAACTGATTCTGTTGTGGTAATCAACTCTCCTTTGGGAAGGAAAATATTACAGACCTTTATGGCTTCGGTTAATAAACCACCAGGATTTCCCCTAAGATCCACAATAATTTCTTCAGCACCCTGATTTTTTAAATCTTTTAGCGCATTAACTGTTTCGGAATAGGCTTTCGCATTAAAGCGAGAAAGTACAATATACCCGGTTTTTTCATCCAAAAGTCTATAAAACGGCACTGCTTTTAATTTAATAGCATTACGGATAAGTTTGGTAGTTTGTATTTCTCCCTGGCGACGATATTTAATATTTATTTTAGAATCCGGAGAGCCATTTAGTAGTTCTCCGACATTATCTTTATACTCTACTACTTTTATTCCTTCAATTTCAATAATTTCGTCACCAGCTTTTAAACCAGCTTTATCGGCAGGGTAACCTTTATAAGGTTCCATGATTAATAAAGCATCCTCTGTAACCTGGACGGTAGCACCAATACCACTATATTCACCAGAATTATTGATCCGGGCTGCTTCAACATCCTGTTCATTCCAGTAATTGGTATAAGGATCTAAATCGTTGAGCATCGCTTTAATTGCTGTATCCATCAAAGAAGCAGGGTTTGTTTCATCAACATAGTTCATATTGATTTCCTTAAAAAGCGTGGTAAAGATTTCAATTTGTTTGGCGATTTCAAAAAAATCGGATTTAAAACCAAAACTGCTGAATATTAGCGTAACCCCCAGACAAATTAGCGCTATCCTTTTGGTGAGTTTCTTTTTCATTTTTCAATATTTTTAAGCAAGTTGATAAAGAAATCAGAGCTACTTCACTTCCTCTTCTATAAATTTTTCCATTATCTTAATCATCGTCTTATTTAGATTTTCCAAATTAATTTCATCCCTGGAAATATAAATAAACATCAAGGCATATGGTTGTGGCAAGTTATTGGTTACAAGATACTTATTTTTTCTGAAAGCTTCCCGCATCAGTCGTTTAATTCGGTTGCGGCCAACTGCGGTTTTTACAAGTTTTTTAGGAACTGAAACACCAATTTTAAAATTGGAAATTTCGGGATTTGTGATAGGAAGATAGATAAGTTTTAATGGATATTTTTTAACTGATTTTCCACCATGAAACAAAATATCGATTAGTTTTTTGCTCTTTAATTTTTCGTTTTTTCCAAAACTTTCATCCATAGCTCAAAAGTAAGCTGATTATATCAATTGTACTACCCTCAACTTAAACTTGTTTTTAATTTTTAGTACCCATAAATTAAAAAACCTCACAAATTTTTAAACTTGTGAGGTTTATTTAAAATAATAATAGAATATTATTCCTGTACTTCTGAAGTTTCTTGAGCGGTGTATAGATTGTTATCTCTATTGACATCTGCCATTAACTGAGATTCGTCTATTTCTATACTTTCTATCTCGTTAAGCGGTTTATCGATCTTTAAATCGTAAGTAGGATAAGCCCAGGCCCAATCTTCAGCTACCGTCCAATTTTCGTGATCTGAGGGTTTTTCCCAACGCATCATTTGTAACGGTATGTATATCTCTTCTTCTTGGCCATTGGTATACCTAACAGTTAAATCTATCGGCATTGGCATAAGATTGTGACGCTCTAAGATTACTTTAGTGGAGTTCTCATCGGCCTCAATAACTTCTTTGATTCCGTAGTCTATAGTTGCTGTAGTACGCGTCCAGTCGTTTAAATACCATTCCAGTTCAGCTCCGGAAACTTTTTCGGCAATTCTAATAAAATCGTTCGGTGTTGGATGTTTAAATTTCCACTTATCGTAATAACGTTTTAAGGTTTTGTCAAGATTTTCTTCACCAATTATATATCCTAATTGAGCTAAAAATACGGCTCCTTTAGAGTAAGCGGAAGCACCATAAGCAGCATTTAAAGCATAACGATCGGCTTGAGTGGTTTGCGGTTGTTCTACACCAGAATTTGCCAATTGTAAGTATCCTCGATAAGAGCCAGTATGAGGATTTTCAGCATAGGTTTCCATAACTTGGTTCATCGCTATGCTAGAGATATAGCTGGTAAATCCTTCATCCATCCATTCATATTTGCTCTCATTAGTTGCCATTAAATGCTGAAACCATGCGTGAGCCAGTTCGTGCGCGGTTACACCAACAAGGCTGGGAAAGCTACGTTCTCCTGTAATTAGGGTAAGCATAGCATATTCCATTCCACCATCTCCGCCCTGTACTACTGAATATTGATCCCAAGGATATGGGCCTATATTTTTATTAAAAAATAATAATAGCTCTTCAGTTTTCTCTTGAAGTTTTTTCCAGTTTTCAATTATTTCTTCATCGTCCTGGTAGAAAAAGTGAAGAATAGTTCCGTCCTCAGCAATTCTTTTATCGTGAATATAATCAGGATCTGCTGCCCAGGTAAAATCGTGAACTTCGGGTGCTATAAAATGCCAGGTATGTGTGTCTGCCTTTGTTTCTACTTCCTGGTCGGTATAGCCGTGCCCAATTTCTTCAGGATTTTGTAGGTAGCCTGATGCGGCCACAGTATAGGCTTTATCAAGCGTGATTTTTACGTCAAAATCTCCCCAAACCCCGTGAAACTCACGACCTATGTAAGGCGTTGCATGCCACCCTTCAAAATCATATTCTGCCATTTTAGGAAACCACTGGCTCATAGAAAGCGCTACTCCTTCTGCGCTGTTTCTCCCCGAACGGCGAATTTGTACTGGCACCTGACCTTCAAATTCCATATTAAAAGTGGTCTTTTCTCCTGGTAAAATAGGTTCATCAAGCTCCACTTCCAAAACGGTACCTACCTCTTCAAAAGAAATTTTATTTCCGTTTTGGTTAAGACTTAGGACCTTTAAATATCCTTGTTCTGACTCGCTTAATTTTGAAATACGGTCACCTACCCTTCTATCTGGATCTTTAATGGTTCGTGAACGTACGTCCATTTCACTTCCCGGTTGAAAAGCATTAAAGTACAAATGGTAAAAAACACGATTTAAGGTATCTGGTGAATTGTTGGTATAAACCAATTCCTGAGAACCGTCATATTGATAATTTTCAACATTCATTTCGACATCCATTGTATAATCTACGTGCTGTTGCCAGTAGCTGGTGTTGTTTTGGGCACCGCAGAAGGTACTCACAACAAGGCCCAGGCTTAATAATAGTTTCTTCATTTATTTGTGGTTTTAAGTTCAAAGATTAATTGAATACTATTTTGTTTGTGAAGCTAAAATAAGAGCATTATATAAATTTACCATTTTCCCTGAAGTAGATAAGTCTTTAAATTTTTGGGTATTATTTCTATCACCTCCAACAATTACTTCAGCATTGGTGGTTAAACCGCTGTCTATAATAATTTGTTTTACCTGTGCAGCACTTAATTTAGGATAAAAAGAACGAATAATAGCCGCTACACCAGCAACTGCTGGTGAAGCCATAGAAGTTCCTTGTAAGAATTCATATTCGTTGTTTGGTGTGGTAGACCAAATTTTAGTACCAGGAGCGAAAACATCGACATTTCTCTTTCCGTAATTGGAGAAATCGGCAACCAGATTTGCTCCATATTCATAATTTAAAGCCCCAACAGTTAAAAAATTATCTGAAATTTCCTCAGTGTCTTCTGGAGTTTGATCGTTGGGATAAACGGTATCTTCATCTAAATTAATACCTTCATTGCCACCCGCATTTACAATTAAAACATCGTTTGCAGCTGCATATTCAATGGCGTTAATAACCCATTCCGGATTTGAAGAAAAATATTTCCCAAAACTGGTATTAATTACTTCTGCACCATTATCTACAGCGTACCGAATAGCCAGAGCAATATCTTTGTCATATTCATCTCCATCAGGTACAGCACGCAGTACCATAATTTCAGCATTATTGGTTACGCCATTTATACCGATATTATTATTTCTTTCTGCTGCGATAATTCCCGCCACGTGAGTACCGTGTTTAATATCTTTCTTATCGTTAGAAGGCCCCATAACGTTAGCATTACCATAATCAGTATCTGTAATATCGTAAGGATCATCACCTACTTGTGCACGCCCATTTAAATCTAAGTTTAAGTGAGTATCTAAGCGATGAGCAAAATATTCAATACCTTCATCTAGTTCCTCTAATGCTTCGGGAATATTTTCGCTGACATTATTCTGAATTTGCTGTAACATCGCCTTATATTGAGCCAATTGTCCTGATGCTTCCATATTATTCAGTTCTTCTTTGGTATAATCTTCTTTACCTAATTGGGAAGAAACTGCCTGATGTGCAGCAACCAATTGTTTTTTAATTTGCTGGTATTGGTTTCTATTCTGAATAGTTTCCTCATATACTTTTTCGTATTCCGCCTTTGCTTCCTGGTATTGAATAAATTCAGCACGGTCTGCAGTACTTATTGAACTTGCGGTTTTTCCTTCATACTTAGGTTTTAAGCGTCTATAGATACGAGTAAACTCTAGATTTTCTTCCACAGCCTTTCCTAGAAAGTTCCAACCATGCATATCGTCTATATAGCCGTTATTATCATCATCCTTTCCGTTAGCTGGAATTTCATCAGAATTGGTCCAAATTACCCCATCGAGATCTTCGTGTTCAATATCCACACCGCTGTCAATAACTGCTACTATAGTTTTATCACCTTTTTGGTTTTTAATTATTTCCGAATAAGCCTTTTTTACGCTCATTCCTGGTATAGTATCATTTATAAGATCAGCACCACCCCAGCCTTTTAGTTGGGCTTCAGAAAGATCAGTAATTTTTAGGGGAATAGAATCTATGTTTTCAATTGGGGTAGAAACTATTTTAGGAGCACTACTTCCGCAGGAAGCTAAAATAATCGCGCTTCCTATTGTAAATGCGGATTTTAAAAAGGGTATTTTCATTATTGTTTATTTATTTTTTCAAAAATGTGAATTAATAACTGAATTATAATTAATTAAAAAGTTCATTAAAAGTAAAGGTTTTGTCTAACCTTACACCTTTTTCGGTATTTTTTAAGCTGATAATTTCGTTGTTGGCATCATGTTCAAGAAACAAATAATAACCTTTATCTGCAGCTCGTTTTAAAAATGCTTCCTTTTCGGTTAAAGTTAACAGGGGCCTGGTATCAAAGCCCATTACATAGGGTAAAGGAATATGGCCTGCAGTGGGTAGCAAATCGGCCATAAAAACCACGGTTTTATCTTTATACTGAATATGCGGAATCATTTGTTTATCTGTATGTCCATCTACAAACAACACGCCAAAATTAAACTCTGAAGAGTCGATAAAGTTTTGGTTCTCTTTTCTTTCTAAAAAATGAAGTTGTCCGCTTTCTTCCATAGGAAGTATATTTTCCTTTAAAAAAGATGCTTTTTCCCGAGCATTGGGCTCAGTAGCCCATTTCCAGTGATCTATATTGCTCCAGAATTTTGCATTTTTAAAAGCCGTTTCATAGCCTGTTCTATTCTCATTCCATTTTATGGCGCCACCACAATGGTCAAAATGCAAATGGGTGAGAAAAATATCGGTAACCTCATCTCGATGAAAGCCGTGTTTTTTGAGGGACTTGTCTAAAGAATGTTCACCCCAAGGATAATAATAACCGAAGAATTTATCACTTTGTTTATCCCCCATCCCGGTATCTATAAGAATGAGTTTATCACCATCTTCTATCAGTAGGCAACGCGCGGCCATATCTATCATATTATTTGAATCTGCCGGATTTGTCCTTTTCCATAGACTTTTTGGAACCACGCCAAACATTGCCCCTCCATCAAGTTTAAAATTACCTGATTCTATAGGATATAATTTCATAAGAATTGCTTTAGGTTCTGCAAATTACTAAAAGCAAAAAACATGCATTGCTAAAATTCTGTTAGCAGTTAATTTCAAAACCTAAATGCTTAAAATTTTTACTATTCAAGGTAAATTACTTTTTCTCCATCTTGAATTGTATCGTTGAAATGGAAAGGCCTTTTTATACCCTCTGTATTGATAATAAAAAATGGTAAAATTGAATTTTCATCAACTTTATGCTCTTTCACCCACTGACGTGTCGTGATTTCCGCACTAATTTTCAGTGTTTTTTCTTTGAAATCTCCGTTACTGATTTTTTTTTGCCCAGGGTTTTAATTCAGTTCTATTTGCAAAAAGGGAAGTTGCGTTAATTTTATCCAGCATATTTACATCAGTGCCGGTTTCATTTGGAGCTACCAGTACAATCTTGTTCGGAATATAAAACAAATCATCGGCCAATTGTGCTGCAAGGAAATTTATTTCGCTATTTCCGGTAAGGGCGATAAAAGTACCTTTTTCGATGGCCCTAGCATCTTCCAGGGTTTCTTCTTTTAAAACATTACCGTATAAACTGTTGAAACCCTGTTTTCTAGCTTCTACAACCATTTCTCGGTTCGCGTCAATAATTACTACCTCTTTATTATCCTGGAGGTGTTTTGCCATATACAAACCAAGCGGATTTGCTCCTAAAATGATATAACCGCTTCTGGATTCCTGGTATACAAGCTCGTTGCGATTCCTTAACCAGGTGGTTGTCCACGTTAATAAAAGAGGAACTGTAAGTGTGGTAAAGATGGCCATAAAAACAAGGATAGAGAAGATTTCACTGGTTATAATTCCCATTTGTAAGCCAATTCCCGCAATAATTATTTCTACAGCACCACGACCGTTCATTCCGGTTCCCACCGCTATACCTTCTCGCCAGCCATAACCGCTGGGAAGATAGAATATTGCAGTACCGAAAATTTTACCTGCCATAGCTATCAGGGTTACTACGATAAGCATAGCCAGATCTGTTTGAAAAACCTCCAGGGTAACTTCAAAACCTGCGGAAACGAAAAATATAGGTGCTAAAAAGCCTATAGAAATATCGTGAAAAATATGGTTGATATCCTTCGAAATTTGACGATTAAATACCCCGTCCCGAATAAATAAACCAGCCATAAAAGCTCCTAAAATACTATGTAATCCCGAAATTTCTGCTAATTCAGAAAAACCCAGAACAATAATCAGAATCATTGTAAAATGCAGTGTTCGGCTGTTGATTTTTGAATTTGTTAAATATTTACCCAGAAGAGGTAATAGGTAAATTCCTGCAAGTGCAGTAAACACAAAGAATAAAATGGCTTTACCAGCAACCCAGACTAGTCCTAAAGTATCTATACTCCCGGCCTCAACATAACTTACGATTCCAGCAAAAATAACTAAGGCAAGTGTATCAGAAATTAGAGCTCCGGCCATAAGAACATAGGCAATCCTGGTATTTAGAAGTTTTAGATCTACTAAAATTCGACTTTTAGTCGCTAAAGAAGTTACAGCTACTGCAATAGCAACAAAAATGGCTGCCATTTGTGTTCCATCAAAGTAGATAATGGTGTAATATCCCAAGATAAATGGAACTACGAAGCCACCTATAGCGGCTAAAAGCCCGGGCCAGGAAGCTTTACCTAGGTCATGAAAATTAATTTCCATACCTATATAAACCATAAGTAGGATGACACCAACTTCGGCCAGAACGCTAATCATTTCCGATGTTTCCAGCAAACCAAGGAATGCAGGGCCCAGAATAATACCTACTACCAGTTCACCTAAGATTGCGGGATATCCCAGTTTTTTTGCTGCCGATCCCGCCAACCAGGCGCTGAGTAAAATGATCAATAAATTAAGAATACTTAACTCTTCCATTTTAATCAAATTAGAATATCTGATACAAATTATTTATAATATTAAGTATTCTTCTGAATAAATAATATTAAATTAAGTATAAATAAAATAAATAATTATTTTGAAATAAAAAGCTTGAATTCCGCCTATCATTGCCATTAAATCAGGTTATTTTTGTAAATAGCAATTAATAGCTCAAAAAATGTACGCATGTTAGAACTGGCAAGTTTGGTTATACTTGGGATCCTTGCTCAATGGTTGGCCTGGAAAATTAAAACCCCTGCAATTTTACCACTTATATTAATAGGTCTTTTAGTAGGACCACTCTCTACCTTATTTAGCGAAGATGGAACCAAGTGGGTTGAACCTATTTGGAATGGGGTTGAAGGTATTTTCCCTGGTGAAAGTCTTTTTTATTTTGTATCTCTCGCAATTTCTATTATTCTTTTTGAAGGTGGGCTCACTTTAAGAAAAGGTGAAATTGGGAATGTTGGTCCTGTTATTTTAAAATTAATTAGCGTTGGTACTGTAGTTACTTTTACTGGTGCAGGATTGGCTGCACACTTTATTTTTGGCCTTAGCTGGCAAATTTCTTTTTTATTTTCGGCATTAATTATTGTTACTGGGCCTACCGTTATTACGCCAATTTTACGTAACATTCCATTAAAAACTCATGTTTCCTCTATATTAAAATGGGAAGGAATCCTTATTGATCCTATAGGGGCACTTATATCAGTGTTGATGTTTGAGTTTATTAGGGTTGAAGGTGGCCAGGATTTTACTCAAACAGCACTCATTGAATTCGGTAAGATTTTACTTTTTGGATTTACCTTCGGGTTTACTTTTGCTCATCTGCTGGCATTTTTGATAAAACGCCAGATTATTCCGCATTACTTACTTAATGTCTTCATCCTTGCCACCGTTTTGGGAGTTTTTGTCCTGGCAGATATGTTTGCTCATGAAAGCGGACTTTTAGCAGTAGTTATTATGGGAATGGTAATGGGAAATCAAAAATTACCAAACATTAAAGAGTTGCTTTATTTTAAGGAATCGCTCAGCGTTTTATTAATTTCAATTCTATTTATACTATTGGCGGCAAATATCGAAATTGAAGAACTTTTACTGGTTTTTAACTGGAATTCCCTTATACTTTTTGGAGTTGTTGCGTTACTAATTAGGCCAATGGGGGTTATTTTAAGCTCCTTGGGTTCAGGCTTAAAGATTAACGAAATAGCCTTTATAAGCTGGGTTGGCCCGCGTGGTATTGTGGCTGCTGGGATCGCTTCTTTGTTTGGTTTAAGACTGGCAAGGGAAGGTGTTGAAGGAGCCGAATATATCACTCCATTAGTTTTTATGATCGTGCTTTGTTCGGTTTTATTAAATGCTGCAACGGCAAGAATTTTCGCCAAACTTGTTGGAGTATTCATTAAAGATTCACAAGGAATTTTAATTATAGGCGCATCATCTATATCCAGATTAATAGGGAAATATTTACACGATAATAATCGGCACGTGGTATTATTGGATAATAATTCTGATAATGTATTGAAAGCCAGGAAGCTGGGTATTGATGCAATTGAGGGGAGTGTTTATGCTGATGATTTGATGAATAATATTGAACTCAATGATATTGGTTACCTTATGGCAATGACCGGAAATAGTGATATTAACAAAACAGCTATCACAAAATTCAAAAAACAATTTGGAGAAAATGGTTCATTCAGGATAATCACTTCAGATGAAATGAATAATCCGGAGAAAAATCCAACAGAAGGCTTATTTTCCCACACAGATGATTACATAAAATTAACCGAAGTTTCCAGAAATTACCCGAAAATTCATGAAATTACCCTTAATAGCAAGGAGCATTATGAAGGACTTATAGAAATCTCCAAAACCGATGGAGATATCATTCCGCTTTTTGTTAAAACGGAAGAAGGAGACCTTACAATAATTCCTTCTCACAGTTCTGAAGTTGAAATTGAAGAGAATTACCAGCTGATATATCTAGGTAAGAAAATTCAACGTGAAGAAAAAGCAGAAGAAGATTATAAAGATACCATTGACCAAGAAGAAGCCCAAGAAGATATCAACAAGGAGAAAGAACAAAACGAACAGAGCAAGACTTAATCTTCCTGTTGCATTTCTTCTATTAGTTCGTCCGTGATTTCCATATTATGATACACATTTTGAACATCGTCATCATCTTCAAATTTTTCAACAAGATTCAATATTTTTTTTGCATCCTCCACTGGTAACTTTACAGTATTTAGGGGTATTCGTTGTACTTCGGAAGATTTTACTTCTGTTTTCAAGGCTTCTAATTTTGAAGACATCAATCCAAAATCATTAAAATCTGTATAGATGGTAATATAATCTTTCTCTTTTTCAATTGTTGAGGCACCGCCTTCAATAAGTTCCAGTTCAAATTCTTCCAGATTCATTTCAATCTTTTCTCTTTCTATAGTAAAAACCCCTTTCTTATCGAAAAGGAATTCTAATGACCCATTGGTACCTAGGTTTCCTCCATTTTTTGAAAATGTAGAGCGAACTGAAGCTACGGTTCTGTTAGTATTATCGGTAGTACATTCAATAAAAAAAGCAATTCCGTTGGGACCATAGCCTTCAAAAGTGACCAGCTCATAATTATCGGCATCGGCACCACTAGCTTTCTTTATAGCGCGTTCTATGGTATCTTTGGGCATATTCACCCCTTTTGCATTTGAAATCGCGTTCCGGAGTGTAGAATTGGCTTCTGGATCTGGACCACCACCTTCTTTTACAGCAACGTTAATCTCTTTAATTGCACGTGTAAACTGTTTAGCACGCTTTTTATCCTGAGCGCCTTTTCGGTGTTTTATATTCGCCCATTTACTATGTCCAGCCATTGTAGTTGCGTTTTCTTTAATTGGTAGATTCACAAAAATAAGAAAATGTAGAAAATCAAAAAACCCCACATATGGCTGTGAGGTTTTTGTAATTAAATATTGAAACTTAAAATTCTAGTCATTCAGCTTCAAAACGGCCATAAAGGCCTCTTGTGGTATTTCCACATTACCTACCTGGCGCATACGCTTTTTACCTTTTTTCTGCTTTTCCAGAAGTTTTCGTTTACGGGAGATATCCCCTCCGTAACATTTGGCAGTAACATCTTTTCGAAGTGCTTTAACGGTTTCTCTGGCAATAATTTTTGCACCAATTGCTGCCTGGATTGGAATATCAAATTGTTGTCTTGGAATCAACTCTTTCAGCTTTTCACACATTTTCTTCCCTATATCGTAGGCATTATCTACGTGAAGTAGGGCAGAAAGGGCATCTACGATGTTACCGTTGAGCAGGACATCCACTTTCACCAGTTTTGACTGCCGCATTCCTATTGGCGAATAATCAAAAGAAGCATAACCTCTGGATACCGTTTTTAATCTGTCGTAAAAGTCAAAAACTATTTCCGCCAGGGGCATATCAAAAGTAAGTTCAACCCTCTCTGTGGTGAGATAGGTCTGATTCGTAATTTCTCCCCTTTTTTCGATACAAAGCGACATTACATTTCCGACATAATCAGATTTTGTGATAATAGTAGCTTTAATATAAGGTTCTTCAACCCGATTTAATGAAGATGGTTCTGGTAAATCTGAAGGATTATTAACCAGAATTAAATCATCAGGATTTTTGTTAGTAAAGGCATGGTAGGATACGTTAGGAACGGTGGTGATTACCGTCATATCAAACTCACGTTCCAGGCGTTCCTGAATAATTTCCAGGTGAAGCATACCTAAAAATCCACAACGGAAACCAAAACCTAACGCAGCAGAACTTTCCGGTAAAAAAACTAATGAAGCATCGTTTAGCTGAAGTTTTTCCATAGAACTTCTTAGTTCTTCATAATCTTCGGTGTCCACTGGATAAATACCAGCAAAAACCATTGGTTTTACATCTTCAAAACCGGCAACAGCTTCAGTAGTAGGATTTTTAGCATCCGTAATAGTATCACCAACTTTTACTTCTCGGGCATCTTTAATTCCTGTAATTAAGTAACCTACGTCACCTGTTTTAATTTCCTGTCTAGGAAATTGCTTTAAACGAAGTGTTCCAACCTCATCGGCAAAATAATTTTTGTCCGTGGCTACAAATTTTATATTCTGGCCTTTTTTAATAGAGCCGTTGATGACCCTAAAATAGGTTTCTACACCACGAAACGGGTTGTAAACCGAATCAAAAATTAAAGCTCTTAATGGTGCATCTACTTTTCCACTTGGAGGCGGTACTCGAGTAATAATCGCCGCTAATATCTCTTCAATTCCCAAACCGGTTTTTGCGCTGGCAGGAATAATATCGGAATGTTCACAACCAAGAAGATCTACAATATCGTCGCTCACCACTTCTGGATTAGCACTGGGTAAATCCACTTTATTAAGTACTGGGATGATTTCAAGGTCATTTTCCAGGGCGAGATAGAGATTTGAAATGGTTTGTGCCTGTATACTTTGAGCTGCATCTACAACCAATAGAGCTCCTTCACAAGCAGCGATAGAGCGAGAAACTTCATAAGAAAAATCTACGTGTCCTGGGGTATCAATAAGGTTTAAAACATATTTTTCACCTTCAAACTCATAATCCATCTGTATAGCGTGGCTTTTTATGGTAATACCACGCTCACGTTCCAAGTCCATACTATCTAAGAGTTGTTCTTGTTTTTCACGATCGGTAACAGAACCAGTGAAATCCAACAGGCGATCCGCCAAGGTGCTTTTTCCATGGTCAATATGAGCGATTATACAGAAGTTTCTTATATGCTTCATCGGTTATTTTTAATGATTGAATTACTTAAATAGTAATCAACAAATTTAAGTTTACAAATATAGTTTATTTCATAGTCCTAAAAAGAAAGATAGAATATAAGAATTGAAAGAACTACGAATATGGAAACCTATTTTCTTAAAAGTCTTTAAATAAAAAATAAGCAATCTTTTAGTTAATAATAAAAAAAGTTACTTAAGTATATATAAATTGTAAAAAAGTTTCTTTTTTTTGTAATAGACAACTTTGTCAGATTATTCTCAGTAGGTTATAAGGCTTGGGAGTTTTTCTTTTTTAGAATTTAACTTGTAGACTTGTTAAAAGGAAATTTACTGAAAGGACATTGGGTTTAGCTAAAAATAAAAACAAACAATAATTTAAGATAAATTTCTATGGCTTCTGAAACCGTAACTAACCAGAATAACACCAGTAGATCGATTATTATAATCGGGGCCTTATTTTTCATATTCGGATTTGTGACCTGGCTGAATTCTCTTTTAATCCCATATTTGGAGATTGCCTGTGAACTAACCAAATTTCAATCATTTTTTGTGACATTTGCCTTCTATATCGCGTATGTGGTCATGGCCCCCCTTTCCACCCGTACGCTGAATAAACTGGGTTTTAAAAAAGGAATGTCCGTAGCTCTGGTAATTATGGCTATAGGAGCCCTTCTTTTTATTCCCGCAGCTATTACTAGAACATATTTTCTTTTTCTTTCTGGATTATTTGTTATGGGTAGTGGACTTGCTATTCTACAGACGGCTTCCAACCCCTATGTGACAATTGTAGGACCCGCTGAAAGCGCTGCGAAAAGAATTAGTATAATGGGGATTTGTAATAAACTTGCTGGGGCTATAGCGCCTATATTAATCGGGTTTTTTTTACAACTTGAAAAAGCAGACGAATTACAGTCTGAAATAGCCAATTTAACCACAGCAGAGAGAATAAACGAACTGAATGAAATGGCCCTCAGGGTTATTCCACCATATATTGGCATTATAATCGTTTTATTGCTTTTAGCGCTTTGGGTGTACAAATCTAGCTTGCCAGAAATAGATACGGATGAAGAAGATGAGAATCTTTCATTGACCAATGCTGGCAAGAAAAGTGTTTTTGATTTTCCCCATGTAATTCTGGGTGTAATAGCACTTTTTCTTTATGTTGGGGTCGAAGTTATAGCTGCAGATAGTATTATAAGTTATGGGGTTTCCCAGGGTATAGCTCTAACAACTGCAAAATATTTTGCTACCGGAACTATGGTTGCCATGGTGATAGGATATATTCTGGGTATAATTAGTATTCCAAAACTGATCACCCAGGAGAATGCCTTAAAAATATCTGCCGTGGTCGGAATAGCATTCTCCATATTGGCTATTTTTACTGGTGGGTATGTATCACTGGCTTTCATAGCATTGTTAGGATTGGCAAATTCATTAATGTGGCCTGCAATATGGCCTATGGCTTTAGCAGATGTTGGTAGATTTACAAAGGCGGCCTCCTCACTTTTGGTGATGGGTATTGCTGGGGGTGCAATTATTCCACTTGCTTATGGAGCACTGGCAGAAGAATGGAATCCTCAGGATGCCTATTGGGTGCTGATTCCCTGTTATCTTTTTATTCTTTATTTCGCGGTAAAAGGACACAAAATCAAATAAAAAGTAAAATTTTCAAGATGAAAAATATTCAAGTAAAATTAAGTTTAGTTTTTTTAGTGTTATTTCAATTGGGATTATCGGCACAAGAATTAGAAGTTGCAAAACCAGCAATCATCCCGAAGCCGTCAGAAATTGAGTGGAAAGACGATTTCTTTACACTTCAAAAAAGCACAGTGGTTTGTTTTAATCCTGGCGCAGAAACATCGGCTGCCTGGCTACAGGAGTTGTTAGAAAATACGTATACTCAAAGTTATACCATGAAGGGTGAAAATTGCACGGGCTTTAATATTCTTCTTGAGCCAGATTTAGAACAAAGTTTAGGTAAAGAAGGTTATAAACTTAATATTTCTTCAAATATAGTCTCAATAAAAGCAGCTACAGAAGCAGGGTTGTTTTATGGAATACAAACCTTACGCCAAGTGTTTCCACCAGAAATAGAAAATGAAAAGGTTTTAAATGAAATTAAACTTCCGCAATTATCAGTTACCGATGTTCCAAAATTTGAGTGGAGAGGTTCTATGCTCGATATAGCGCGCAGTTTTTTTGGACCGGATTACATTAAAAAGCATCTGGACAGGATGGCATTCTATAAATTAAACAGATTGCATTTACATTTAACCGATGATCAAGGCTGGCGAATAGAAATAAAACAAAAACCAAAACTAACTGAGCTCGGTAGTAAAGGAGCTGTTAAAGGAGGGCGTTCCGGATATTTAACACAGGAGCAGTATAAGGAAATCCAGGAGTATGCTGCAGCAAGAAACATTATCATCATTCCGGAAATTGATATGCCCGGTCATATTTATTCAGCATTAATGGCGTATCCCGAATTGAATTGCGAAGAATTTTCCAATATAGAACCCAGATTGGCGACACCGCCGGAATTATTTCATGAATATCAGGTAGGCTGGAGTAAATTATGTCTAGATAAACCGGAAGTCTACGATTTCGTCGCCACAGTTTTAGGTGAGATGGCTGAAATCACTAAAGGAGAGTATTTGCATATAGGGGGAGACGAGATTGAAGATGAACGCTATAAGGAATTCGTTATAAAAGCTGATTCTATCGTTCGGGGTTTAGGAAAAACAACTATTGGTTGGGAAGAAGTTACCAAAGCAGCGGTAGATAGTACGTTTATTAGCCAGAGATGGAATAATAAAACAAAGAGTGTAGTAAACACAAGGGTTATCCAGTCTCTTTGTTCCAGTTTTTATTTTGATCATGCCAATATCCCGGGACAGGAAATGACCAATAATTGGTGTCAGGAAAGAGGGGTTTCTTTAAAGGATGCGTATACTTTTATTGCTAAAAATCCAAATACGATAGGAGTAGAGGCACCCCTTTGGACCGAAATGGTGCTTTCTAATGATGCTGCTGATAATAGATTTTGGCCTAGGACAATTGCCTTGGCTGAAGTTGGATGGTCAGCCAATGAAAACAAAGATTATCAAGACTTTGTAAATCGTCTCGGACGACACGGGTTGCGCCTTGACCTTATGGATGTTAATTATTTTAGAAGCCCCGAAGTTAATTGGAACAGCAATCGCAACAAAGGTGTTTTTTCAGAATTTATGCCTGACTCTAAATGGATAGATTAACTTAATTGAATTTCAAATGGAAAATAATCCCGATACAGAAAAAGCTTCAAATTACAATGATTTGGAGAAAATGACTACGGTAGATATTCTAAACAATATTAATAGTGAAGATAAAACCGTTCCAGAGAGCGTTGAAAAGCAAATTCCGGCGATAGAAAAACTTGTGAAGGAGATCACAGAGAAACTGAAATTGGGCGGTAGACTTTTTTATATTGGTGCTGGGACCAGTGGTAGATTAGGGGTATTAGATGCTTCTGAATGTCCTCCCACATTTGGAGTTACAGATCAAATGGTAATTGGGTTAATCGCCGGGGGTGACACTGCCTTAAGAAATGCGGTGGAAAATGCTGAAGATGATACAGAGCAAGCCTGGAAAGATCTTCAACGATATAAAATTTCAAAAAAGGATGTATTGGTGGGAATTGCCGCTTCTGGAACCACTCCCTATGTGATAGGTGGAATTAAAGAAGCTCGTAAAAATGGAATTACTACTGGCTGTGTTACCTGTAGTTCAGAGAGTCCTTTGGCCGAGGCCAGTGAATACCCTATTGAAGTAATAACAGGGCCAGAATTCGTCACCGGAAGCACGAGAATGAAAGCTGGAACCGCTCAGAAATTAATATTAAATATGATCACAACGTCAGTTATGATCAAATTGGGGCGGGTAAAGGGCAACAAAATGGTGGATATGCAGCTTTCAAATCAAAAATTAGTAAGCCGCGGCACCCGCATGATTGTGGAAGAATTAGGTATTGAAGTGAAAGAGGCTGAGCAATTACTTCAAAAATACGGTAGCGTAAGAGCAGCGGTGGAGGCCTTTCGAAGTGCTTAATCTATTGTAATAACCAATTTTAAAAAGGATTTTACGTTATTCACCAAAGTCTACCTATGAAAAAAATAATTTTTTTACTACTTGCAATTTTTTTATTCCATTCCTGTAAAACAACTCAGGAAATAGCTAAAACAGAACCTGAGAATCCAACAGAGGCTGAAAAGATAGTTAAAGAAATTCCTGAAAAAATTGAAGTTATTGAAGAACCCCAAAAGGAATTTGTGATATGGGATCCCAAAACCCCTAAAAATATTGAAGAATTCCGTGCCGCCTGGGTAGCAACGGTTGCCAATATCAATTGGCCCAGCAAACCCGGGCTATCCACTTCGGAACAACAAAAAGAGGCCCTGGAACTTCTAGATTTTTTAGAAGAGCATAATTTTAATGCCGTAATTTTCCAGGTCCGTCCTCAGGCTGATGCACTTTACGCCAGTGAAATAGAACCTTGGTCTTACTACTTAACGGGCAAACAGGGAAAAGCACCTGAACCATTTTACGATCCATTGAAATTTTGGATAAATGCTGCTCATCAGCGTGGTTTGGAATTGCATGTTTGGCTGAATCCTTACCGAGCACACCATACTACCGGAAAAGAAATTAGTGAAAGATCTGTCATTAAAACCAATCCTAATCTGGTTGTAGAATTAGAGAATGGAATGTGGTGGATGGATCCAGCTCAAAAGGGAACACAGGATCATACCTCTAAAGTCGTGATGGATATTGTAAATCGCTACGATATTGACGGTGTTCATTTTGACGATTATTTCTATCCTTACGAGTCTTATAACAACGGTAAAGATTTTCCTGACGATTTGAGTTGGAATGCTTACCAGGCGGCTGGGGGAGAACTTTCTCGCAGCGACTGGCGCCGTGAGAGTGTAAACGATTTTATCAAAAGAATTTATAGAGAAATTAAAGCGGAAAAACCACAGGTAAAGTTCGGAATTAGTCCTTTTGGTATATGGCGACCCGGTTTTCCTGAATCTGTTCAGGGTTATGACCAATATAATAAATTATACGCTGATGCTAAATTATGGTTAAATGAAGGTTGGGTAGATTACTATACACCCCAATTATACTGGAAAATAGGTCAGCTAGGGCAGAGTTTTCCTGAATTACTGGGATGGTGGGAAAGCGAAAACACAAAACAACGACATCTCTGGCCGGGAATGAATATTGCCGGCGACGGAGACCAAAAGCATATCACAGAAGTGATAAATCAAATTATGATTACCAGGGGAATGCTTCCTGAAAGTAAGGGCGCTGTGCATTGGAGTATTGCTCCTCTATTAAAACATAAAGATCTAGCAGATGCTTTGAAGGAAGGTCCTTATAGAAAAAAGACATTGGTTCCGCCGAGTCCGTGGTTAGATAACTCACCCCCAGAAATACCCAAGGTCACTGTAAGTGAAGTCGGAGATAAAATTGAAATTACCTGGGGACTGAAAAATGATGAGAATATTAAAAAGTGGGTGGTTTATTTTAAATATGAAACCGGAAATTGGGATTATAAAATTTTAACAGCCGAAAAAAGGAGTCAGAATTTGCAAAAAGAAGTGGGAACGAATAATACAAAGCTTGAAAAGATTGGAGTAACCGCTGTGGATCCTAGCGGCAACCAAAGTGAATTCATAGAAATTGAAATAGAATAACAACTTATGAGCCCCATCCTCGTTTTTGGCGTTATCGCTGGTTATTTTCTTTTGTTAATGGCTATAAGTCACATTACCTCGAAAAAGGCCGATAATAATACTTTTTTTACCGCTAACCGGGAATCCCCGTGGTTTTTAGTAGCCTACGGTATGGTTGGGGCTACCTTATCTGGGGTCACCTTTATTTCTGTCCCGGGTGAGGTAGGCAATTCCCATTGGAACTATTTGCAGTTTGTAATGGGGAATATGATTGGGTATGCGGTAATTGCATTAGTGTTAATTCCTTTATTTTATAAACTGAAATTAATTTCCATTTACGAATATTTAAAAGATCGTTTCGGACAGAATTCCTATTATGCTGGAGCTTCATTTTTTCTTATTTCCCAAACCATAGGCGCTTCATTTAGACTTTTTTTAGCGGCTTTAGTATTGCAAATTGCGTTTTTTGATAACTTCGGAATTCCATTTTGGATAACTGTATTGATTACCATCGCATTAATTTGGCTCTATACTTATAGAGGCGGAATTAAAACCATTGTTTGGACCGATACTCTTCAAACCACTTTTTTACTGTTAGCCGTGGTGATAAGTATTTTTATGATCGTTGATGAAATGGGTTTAGAATTTACCGATGTTTTCAAAACGGTTAGCAACAGTGGAATGTCAACTGTTTTTGAATGGGACTGGCGTTCAAATAATGCATTTTTCAAAAGTTTTCTGGCCGGAATATTTATTACTATCGCGATGAATGGTCTTGACCAAAATGTGATGCAAAAAAACCTGACCTGCAAGAATAAAGCAGAAGCACAAAAAAATATTTTCTGGTTTTCTATTGTTTTTTTCTTTTCAACAATGTTATTTTTAGCACTTGGTGTTTTGCTTTATAAATATGCCATGGATCAGGGAATCGCAATTCCCGAAAGAACAGACGATCTTTATCCTATGCTCGCCTTAAATTATTTTGGAATCATGGCAGGTATAGTTTTTCTTCTTGGGATTATAGCTGCGGCCTTTTCCAGTGCAGATTCCGCATTAACGGCTCTCACCACCTCATTTTGTGTTGATATCCTGGATATTCAGAAAAAAGAAAAAAATCAGAAGAGTACTAGAGTATTAGTTCACATTGGCTTTACTATTATCATGTTCCTGACCATTATTGTATTTAACGCATTAAATGACAGCAGCGTGGTAAGCGCAGTATTTAAAGTGGCGGGTTTTACGTACGGTCCCTTATTGGGATTATTCGTTTATGGCCTGTTGAGTAAAAATCCGGTGTACGATAAATGGGTCCCATTGGTATGTATTTTATCACCCATAATTTCAATAATTTTAGATTTAAATTCTGAAGCCTGGTTTAATGGCTACCAATTTGGTTTTGAAATTCTCCTGATTAATGCCGCTATTACTATTTTAGGACTTTTCGCCTTATATAGATCAAAAGCTGAAGAGCTTTTAACAAAATAATATTCTGAAAAGATGCAGCTGAAATTTTACCCATTTAATCTCGAATTAAAAAATACCTTTACTATAAGTTATGGTTCTCGTGATTTTCAGCCTACCCTGGTTGTTGCAGTAACTGAGGGGGAATATACAGGATACGGAGAAGCTACAGCTACTTCTTATTATGGGGTTAGCATTGAAAAAATGCAGGAGGATATAAAATCTTTAGAACCACTTATCGCTAAAATGATAGATAGAACTCCAGAGGAAATTTGGGAACATACCTGGTCCAAATTAAAACATAATCCTTTTGCACAATGTGCTCTGGATATGGCCCTGCACGATCTTCACGGAAAACGAAACCAAATGCCACTTTATAAATTATGGGGGCTGAATTTGGAAAATATTCCACTTACAAATTATACCATAGGGATAGATACCATAGAAAAAATGGTCCAAAAAATTAATGAATTTCCCTGGCCCTTGTATAAAATAAAACTGGGAACAGAGGATGATGTAGCGATTGTAAAGGAGCTTAGAAAACATTCTGATGCAGTATTCAGGGTAGATGCAAACGCGGCCTGGACAACAGATCAGGCGATTCAAAATTCCAAAGCATTAAAAGCATTAAATGTTGAATTTTTGGAGCAACCTTTAAAAGCCGACAATTGGGAGGGTATGGAAAGGCTTTATAAAGAATCTGTTTTGCCACTTATTGCCGATGAAAGTTGTATTGTCGAAAGCGATGTGGAAAAATGTGCCGGCTATTTCCATGGAATAAATATTAAACTTACTAAATGTGGCGGCATCACCCCTGGAAAGCGAATGATTTTAAAAGGAAAGTCCCTTGGTTTAAAAGTAATGGTAGGTTGTATGACTGAATCTACAGTTGGAATTTCAGCAATTGCACAATTATTGCCCTTACTGGATTACGTAGATATGGATGGTGGACTTTTAATTAAAAACGATATAGCAGACGGTGTCAAGGTTTATGATGAAAAAGTACATTTTCCAAAAAGAAACGGTACCGGAGTGGAATTGTATGAAAAATAGAATAATGTCACATAATCAGTAATTTTACCTCTTGCTGGTTCTTTTTTAAGATGAATCCTTCTCTAAATATTAAGAAATAATAATTATAACAATGATACTAATAACGAAACCTTATCTGGCATTGCTTCTTTCTTTTTTTCTTTTGGCTTCCTGTAAGCAAAAAGGAGAGAAAAAGGAAGAGAAACTGCTTGAAAGTAAAATTGCTGAGGTGGAAGAAGCATATGCGCCAGATTCCCGTACAGCGCTTTTTGAAGTTGAAGCTAAGGAAAATGGAGGATCTTATATTTTAAAAGGAGAATCAAACAAGCCTGAGGCGGTAGCATCCTTAAAAGAAAAATTACAGTCAGAAAATATAAAGTTTGTCGATAGTATCCGCGTTCTACCTGATGCTGAAGAACTAAATAACAAAACTCGTGGAGTGGTAAAAATATCAGTGGCAAATCTTAGGGATGAACCCAAGCATTCGGCGCAGTTGGTTACCCAGGCAACCCTAGGATTACCTCTGAAAGTATATAAAAAACAAGGAAGTTGGTACTATGTCCAAACTCCAGAAGGTTATTTAGCTTGGGTTGATTACGGAGGAATTGAAAATATGAGCCAAGAAGCATTTTCACAATGGAAGTCTTTCGATAAACTTATTTTTACAGAACCCACCGGGAATTCATATATAGAGCCAAATTCGGATGCCCAAACAGTTTCAGATCTTGTGGCCGGTAATATTTTAGAGCTTGTAGGCGAGCAAAATAAATTTTATGAAGTTAAATATCCGGACGGAAAGAAAGCTTTTGTAAAAAAGGCTAATGCACAACCTTATGATGACTGGATAACATCCTTAGGTCAAACCGAAGAGGATTTGGTAGCGACTTCCAAAAAGTTAATGGGTATACCTTACTTATGGGGTGGCACCTCCCCAAAAGGCGTTGATTGCAGTGGTTATACAAAAACCATATTTTTTTTAAATGGAATGGTAATTCCACGTGATGCTTCTCAGCAAATTAAAACGGGGGAAGTAGTGGATTCCGAAAAGAATTTTGACAATTTAGTGAAAGGCGATTTGCTTTTCTTTGGAAAACCGGCGACTGATTCCACTTCAGAACGCGTAATCCACGTCGGAATGTGGATAGGAAATAACAAGTTCATCCATTCTATGGGAAACGTTCACATTAGTAATTTTGATACCGAAGCAGAAGATTTTGATGAGTATAATTATAATAGATACTTGCGTTCCAAACGAATCTTGAATAAAGAAGATAAAGGCTTAATCTATCTAAAAAACACCGATTTATTTACCGAGACTGAAGCGGGAGAAGTAAAAATGTAGTAAAATAAATAGAATAAAAATCTCACAGATTTAAAACTCTGTGAGATTTTTTATTAGTTGAAAAATTTAACCTTTCACTTCTTCCTCAGATTTACTAGGTAGAACATCAAAGCCCATATTATAAAGTGTGAAGCCAAAAATATCGGCATATTCTTCAATAATCATTTTTGTAGGTTTACCTGCTCCGTGACCAGCATTAGTTTCAATCCTAATGAGCGTAGGATTATCACCAGCTTGTTTATCTTGCAATTCGGCTGCAAATTTAAAGGAATGAGCGGGCACCACACGATCGTCATGATCTCCGGTTGTCACCAAGGTCGCCGGATATTCAGTGCCTTTTTCGACATTATGAACGGGGGAATAATTATAAAGGTATTCAAACATCTCTTTACTGTCTTCTGCAGTTCCATAATCGTAAGCCCAACCTGCACCTGCGGTAAAAGTGTGGTAACGTAACATATCCATTACACCAACGGCCGGTAAAGCTACTTGCATAAGATTTGGGCGCTGTGTCATCGTAGCACCTACTAAAAGTCCACCGTTAGAACCGCCTCGAATGGCCAGGAAATCGCTTGAAGTATAATTTTTTTCGATAAGATACTCCGCGGCAGCAATAAAATCATCAAAAACGTTTTGTTTTTTTAATTTAATTCCTGCATCGTGCCATTCTTTGCCATATTCACCACCACCTCGAAGGTTCGGAACAGCATAAATTCCACCCTGCTCCAGCCAGATAGCATTTGCGGTACTAAAAGATGGTGTTAAACTAACATTGAATCCTCCATAACCATACAGCATAGTAGGGTTCTTTCCATTTAGCTCAAGGCCTTTTTTGTGAGTAATGATCATAGGAATTTTTGTCCCATCTTTAGAAGTATAAAAGACCTGTTTACTTTCGTAAAGCTCTGGATTGAACTTAATGTTTGGTTTGTTATAAATTTCAGAAGTCCCTTCTTTAATATTGTATTTATATATGGTGCCTGGAGTAACGTAATTAGTGAATGAATAATACAATTCATCATTTTCTTTTTTAGTCCCAAATCCACCGGCAGAACCAATTCCAGGAAGTTCAACCTCCCTTACTAAATTTCCGTTATAATCGTATTGTTTTACTTTAGAAACCGCATCTACCATATATTCGGCAAAGAAATAACCACCCCCTGTAGAAGGGCTCAAAACGTTTTCGGTTTCAGCAATAAAATCTTTCCAGTTTTCGGGAGTAGGGTTTGCCGCATTCACCGTTACAACTTTTCGATTTGGTGCATTCAAATTAGTCACTATAAAAAGATTGTTTCCCTGGTTATCCACCACATAGGTATCTGAATTTTCGTGATCTAGGATAGTGACGAGTTCATCCTCATCTTTAGTAAGTTCTTTCATAAATAATTTTCCACCAGAGGTAGAATTCCTGGCGGAAATAAATAAAAATCTATCATCTTCTGAAACGCTTCCGCTAACATAACGGTGTTTTTGAGCTTCAGAAGTTCCAAAAACCACTTCGTCTTCACTCTGGGAAGTTCCTAGTTTATGATAGAATAATCTGTGTTGATCTGTTTTTGCCGAAAGCTGGCTGCCTTCTGGTTTTTCGTAACTGGAATAATAGAAGCCATCGTTACCTCTCCAAGAAATCCCGCTGAATTTTACATTCTGAAGTGTATCTTCCGCACGTTTTTTATTTTCAGTATCAATAATAATAATTTTACGCCAGTCGCTACCACCCTCGGAAATTGCGTATGCAGCTTTACTACCATCTTTTGAAAAGCTTAAGCCTGCTAGAGACGTGGTGCCATCGTCGCTAAATTTATTAGGATCAAGAAATACTTCTTTCTTCCCATTTTCTCCTTTTTTTCTATAAACTACATATTGATTTTGTAAACCGTCATTTTTGTAGAAATAAGTATAATCTCCTTCTTTAAAAGGAGCACCTATTTTTTCGTAATTCCATATTTCTGAAAGTCTTTTTTCAAGCTCCTTTTTATAGGGAATGCTGTTCAAATAGTCGAAGGTAACTTTGTTTTGAGCCTTTACCCATTCTTCGGTTTCTTCACTTCGGTCATTTTCTAACCAGCGATATGGATCTTTGACCTTGGTATCAAAATAGGCGGTTACGGTATCTACTTTTTTGGTTTTGGGATAATTCAAGCTAATTTCTTTTTCGGTTTCGGAATTGTTACAGCTAGACAAGATGGCAAGTGCAAAAATTCCGGAGAATGTTCTTTTCATAAAAATATGATTTGATGCATAAAGTTAGTAATAAAAAATGCCCGTAAGTTACAATTTACGGGCATTAGTTTATTTCTCTGTTTTATAAAAAAACTATACCAATTTATTTTTAATTAGATATTCTGCAATTTGCACTGTATTGGTGGCTGCACCTTTTCTAAGATTATCGGCCACTACCCACATATTTAAACTCTTTGGTTGAGAATAGTCCCTTCGAATTCTTCCTACAAATACATCATCCTTTCCTTCAGCATAAATAGGCATAGGATAAGTATTGGTTTCAGGATTATCCTGGACGGTCACTCCTGGAAATTGGCTTAAGATTTTTCTAACTTCAGCTTCATCAAATTCATTTTCAAACTCGATATTCACAGATTCTGAATGTCCGCCTACAACCGGAATCCTGATTGCAGTAGCACTTACTGAAACTGAATCATCGCCCAGGATTTTCTTGGTTTCTTTAGTTAGTTTCATTTCTTCTTTGGTATAGCCGTTATCCTGAAATACATCGCAATGCGGTAATGCGTTCTTATGAATAGGATAAGGATAAGCCATTTCACCCTTTTCACCTTTATATTCATTCTCCAATTGTTCCACTGCTTTTACTCCAGTTCCGGTAATTGACTGGTATGTAGATACAATTACACGCTTAATTTTGAAAGCATCGTGGAGAGGTTTTAATGCCATTAATAACTGGATTGTAGAACAGTTTGGGTTGGCGATGATCTTGTCTTCTTTAGTTAATTCTGAAGCGTTTATTTCTGGGATAACCAATTTTTTAGTTTCATCCATTCTCCAGGCTGAAGAATTATCAACAACTGTAGTACCGTTTTGCGCGAATTTAGGAGCCCATTCTAGTGAGGTATCTCCTCCGGCTGAAAATAAAGCGATATCGGGTTTGATATCCACTGCTTCCTGAAGACCTATAACCTTATAGTCTTTTCCCTGAAAATTGATCTTTTTCCCCACTGACCTTGCTGAAGCCACGGGATATAATTCGGTTACCGGAAAATTTCTTTCTGCCAATACCTTTAACATTACCTGGCCAACCATTCCGGTGGCGCCCACCACTGCTATTCTCATAATAATTTATTTTAGTATTTCCACACTTGGGTTATGCATTAGCATACGATATGATGGAAATCAATTTAAAAGTTCATAAAAGCCAGCCGCAAATTTATTGACCTGAACTTAACTAGCCCACTTTCAGGACTTAAAATTCTAAAGAATTATTGTTTTTAAACTAATTGGTGTTTTTCGTTAAAAAAAGACCCCACAGGAAACTGTGGGGTTTGGTTTAATTGCGATTTATTCAATAAATGAGCAGTATAGCGGTGCTCTTAATTTTAATGATTTTACGGCGTATTGCGCTGTTTTTTCAGCTCATCTCTAATTTGAGTAAGCAATTCTTCCTGGCTTGGACCTTTTGGTTCCACCAATTTTGGTGCTTCTTTTTCTTTTTTCGTCTTTTCGTATGCCCTCAATATCAAAAATATGAAAAAGCCGACGATTATAAAATTAATAATAGTGTCTAATAAATTTCCGTAGGTAATTACTGCCGCTTCTGCTTCTCTAGCGGCTTCAAGGGTATCGTAAGAAACGCCATCTAAAGAAATAAATTTTTTGGTAAAAGCGGTACCCCCGGTAATTAGACCAATAATAGGCATTATTACATCTGCAACTACAGAGGCAATAATCTTATTAAAAGCAGCACCAATCACTACTGCTGTAGCCAGTGCTATGATGTCGCCTTTAAGTAAGAAAGCTTTGAAATCTTTGATAAAACTCATGATAAATTGGGTTGATTAATTAGAACCAGACTAATTTACACAAAATTTAAAAACGAATTTTACAGCAAAATAAAATCACTGGATAATTACACGTTTTACCCTTTGGGAAACCCCGGTAATAAGTTCATAGGAAACTGTCCCTCCATCAGCGGCAAGTTTTGTTACGTGTTGGGGACCTCCAAAAATAATTACTTCATCCCCCTCTTTACATTCAATTTTAGTGACGTCTATCATAATAATGTCCATACAAACATTTCCCACTATCGGTGCAAATAAACCATTTACAAAAACACCGGCTTTTCCGTGACCATAAATTCGTTTAATACCATCAGCGTGGCCTATAGGAAGTGTCGCAATTCTGGTAGGTTCTTCAGCTATAAAAGCACGGCCGTAACCAACCGTATCTCCTTGTTTTAAATTCTGAATTTGAGAAATCAGTGTTTTAAGGGTGCCAACCGGTTTTAATTTTTTGTCCAAAATAGCATCGTTAGCGAAACCATAAAGGCCCAGGCCACTTCTTACCATAGAAAAAGTTGCTGAAGGATAATTGAAGATAGCCGAAGTATTACAGAGATGTAAAAGTGGTTCATATCCTACTTGATCCAATAGTTTGCCAACTAAATCCTTGAATATATAAATTTGGGATAAGGTAAATTCCCTTTCCTTCCAATCCTCACTGGCTGCTAAATGTGAAAAGACTGAGGCTACTTTTACCGATTTTGTATTTTCTAATTTCTCAGGAATATGATGAGAATTTTCTTGGGTAAACCCAAGACGATTCATTCCCGTATTGAATTTTAAATGAATAGGATAATCTTTCTGATCTCGTTTTTCAGCGGCTTCTATAAAAAGCTGTAGCGTTCTAGGACTATACAAATTAGGTTCTAGGCAATTTTCTATAATCGCAGCATAATTTATTGGCTGAGGATGTAATATTAAAATAGGTTTGCTAATCCCTGCCTTACGCAGTCTAATACCTTCTTCAGTATAAGCAACAGCGAAATAATCGGTACCCAGTTCATCCAGTTTTTTGGCTATTGCTACAGAATCATTCCCATATGCATAAGCTTTTATAACCGACATAAATTTAACCCCGGGTGATAACTGCGATTTTAAAGTTTTAAAATTATGGACAAGTGCGTTTAGATCTATTTCCAGAACGGTTTCTTCTGCTTTAGGCATTCTTTTTCTTTAAATTTGGGTGGAGTTCTTCTGCATCATTCACGTCTAATTTCTTAACTCTTTCTCTAAGCATTGCCTTGTAATAGGCACCACGGCTTAGCGGTTCATATTCTTCATTCTCGCCTAGAAAAACAAGATCGTCGTTAATGGCTTTCCGGTAGCTAAACTGAGCCAGATTGCCTGTGCGCGTACAAACCGCATGAACCTTAGTTACATACTCAGCAGTAGCCATAAGGTACGGCATCGGACCAAATGGGTTACCTTTGAAATCCATATCAAGGCCGGCAACAATTACCCGAACTCCACGGTTAGCCAAATCGTTACATACGGTAACAATTTCATCATCAAAAAACTGGGCTTCGTCAATTCCCACTACATCGCAACCGTCGGCGAGAATCCTAATATTCGAAGCCGATGGTACTGGTGTCGACCTAATTTCATTCGAATCATGGGAGACCACCATTTCCTTGTCATAACGAGTGTCTATGGCAGGTTTAAAAATTTCTACCGTCTGTTTGGCGAATTGAGCTCTTTTTAAGCGACGTATTAGCTCCTCAGTCTTGCCAGAGAACATACTGCCGCAAATAACTTCAATCCAGCCAAATTGCTCTTCGTGATTTACTGTATTTTCGAGAAACATTTTGTAATTTTCAAATCGAAATGGGAACTTACTCTTTTTGATAAAGGTGGAACAAATTTATTAAAAATACAAGCCATTAACAGTTGCTGACCGCTAAAGTTATTAAACTACTTACAGGCAAATTTACATAGCAGGATGGCGAAAAAAATAATATTTTCGACCTACTGGTCAAAATATTTTAAATCTCATTTAGTGAGTGAGGCATTTTTTTTGTAGGAGTTTAATTTAAATATTAAAAGAGGCTTTAAAATAAAAATTGGGTTCATAAATATTGCTGAAAAATGAAAAATAAACTTAAAGAAGAGCTGGTAAAACTTGCCGCAGAAATAATTTCTGAAAAGGATAAACTGGATACCAAGGCGCTTAAAATTAAAGCGGCGAGCTTGTATGAGCAACTTTCTATATTGAATTTTACCGAGCAAAACCTACAAGCATTTGAAGCTCCTGAAGTTATACCGACTCCAAAGCTTGAAAATAAAAACCTGCATAAGGCCCCGGTAGGGCAAGAAAGTGACCAATACGCACCTGATGGTACCGAATATCGCGAAGATGCTGACGCCATAACAGAGCCCAATACGGAGAAGATCAAAGATATTGTTGCGCAAATGCCTGCAGAATCTGAGCGTGTAGACGAACTTATTGAACAGGCAAACCCCAAACCTCAGGCTCCACCAGTTAAACAACAGGCGCCCGAAGTAAAAGAAGAGCCTGAACAGCCAAAAAACGAAGCGGCCAAAAACGATTTTAGCAATATTGGGGTCGACTATGATAATCTTCCTGATTTTGAACCTTTAAATAATCGGCAGAAAGACCAAAAGCCAAGATCTGTAAACGACAGGTTGAAAAAAGGAATCAATATTGGACTCAACGAACGTCTTTCCTTTATAAAAAATCTTTTTGATGGGAATTCTTCCGATTATAACCGAGTACTTTCTCAGTTAAATACTTTTAGCTCATTAAATGAAGCTCAAAAGTTCATCCAGTTGGTAGTAAAACCAGATTATAATCACTGGGAGGGAAAAGAAGATTATGAACAACGATTTATGGAAAAAGTAGAAAATAAATTCCATAGTTAAATCGATTCATGATGGGGAAATTATTCCTGGTACCCACTCCAATAGGCAATTTAGAGGATATGACTTTTAGGGCCGTAAAAGTACTAAAAGAGGTTAATACTATCCTTGCCGAAGACACTCGAACCAGTGGGAAGCTTCTAAAGCATTATGAAATTAGTACTCCCATGCAAAGTCATCATATGCACAACGAGCATAAGACGGTAGAGAGCATTGTTGAGCGTATTAAAAATGGTGAAAATATGGCCCTCATAAGTGATGCGGGAACTCCAGCAATTTCCGATCCAGGTTTTTTGTTGACACGGGCCTGTGTGCAGGCAAGCATTGAAGTAGATTGCCTACCGGGAGCTACAGCTTTTGTTCCTGCTTTAGTAAACAGTGGATTCCCGAATGATAAGTTTATTTTTGAGGGATTTTTACCAGTAAAAAAAGGCAGGCAAACTCGATTGAATTTACTTGCCCAGGAAACCAGAACCATGATTTTTTATGAATCACCGCATAAATTGCTTAAAACATTAAAGCATTTCATGGAATATTTTGGCCAAGACCGTCTGGTATCAGTTTCCAGGGAGATCACAAAACTTCACGAAGAAACACGTCGGGGAACTATGGCTGAAGTACTTCAGCATTACACTCAAAAGCCACCCAAGGGTGAAATTGTTATTGTAGTAGAGGGAAAATCAAAGTAAATTGATAATCATTCTTTTTGAAGTATCAGTTTAGACTAGAATAAACTGAATACTAATTCGGGTCTACCAAATCGACAAAATCAAATTTTTTTCCACTGAATAAACCTTTATCCGAGAGTTTTAAATCAGGAATTACCAGGAGCGCCATAAAAGAAAGCGTCATAAACGGAGCTTTTAAAGTGCTGCCTAAATCTTTTGCCATTTTATCAATTTCCTGGTATAATTTTCCGGTTTCCCAACCATCTTTTTCACTAATAATTCCTGCAATTGGTAGGGGGAGCACTTTATGAACATTTTTATTCACGCTGCATATTCCGCCTTTATGCTTTATGATGAGGTTTACTGCATTACAAATTTCTTCATCCGATATTCCAACAGCGATAATATTATGAGAATCGTGCGCTACAGAGCTAGCTATGGCTCCTTTTTTTAGTCCAAAATTCTTTATAAAAGCCATGGCCGGGGGCTGGTCTTCATACCGGTTTACTACGGTGATTTTTAAAATATCATTTTCGATATCGGAAACGAGATTTCCATTTTTTTCCAAGGCTTTTAGCTGAAGTTCGTTAGTGAAAAGTTCTCCATCCACAGCCTCTATTACTTTTACCCTCTTAGCGCTCGCTTTTACATTAAAATCTCCTGGTTTTTTAATAGAGGTATTAAAATTATTTGGTTTCTCAAATGCAGAAGCTTGTATAAGAGACTTGCCATTTTGGGCAAGCAATTCTCCTTCAATATAAGTTTGTAGCACATCAAATTGCGTTAAATCCTTTACGACAATAAAATCGGCAGGATCACCAACCTTTAATTGGCCAACTTCCAAATGATAATGTTTTATAGGATTTATACATGCCACTTCCAGAACTTTGAAAACATCAAAACCTTTGGCAACAGCGCGAGCACAAAGCTGATTGATGTGTCCTTCAACTAGATCGTCAGGATGCTTATCGTCTGAACAGAACATTAAATTTTCGTGATGTTTGGGAAGCAAATCGATAAGTGCTTCAAAATTTTTAGCCGCACTACCTTCCCGGATGATGACTTTCATCCCTAAACCAATTTTTTCTTCAGATTCTTCATAGGTATAGCATTCATGATCTGTAGAAATTCCGGCTTTAGCATATTTTTTTACTTCTTCCCCACGTAAACCGGGAGCGTGTCCATCAATAGGTTTACTAAAATGTTTGGCCCAGTCGATTTTTTTGGTCACTTCTTCATCTTTAAAAATCACCCCGGGGTAATTCATCATTTCGGCCAGGTATTTAATTTCTGGATACGCAAGGAGCTCTTTAATATCATCAGAATTAATAACCGCTCCGGAGGTTTCAAAATTTGTTGCGGGAACACAGGAGGGCGCACCAAAATTGAATTTAAGGGGGCTTTTATTTCCATTTTCAATCATAAACTTAACCCCTTCTTTTCCGAGAATATTAGCAATTTCATGAGGATCTGAAACAGTGGCTACCGTCCCGTGAACTACTGCCAATCTTGCAAACTCAGAAGGGACCAGCATAGAACTTTCAATATGTATATGCGCATCGATGAATCCCGGCATTAGATAGTTTTTTACATCGTGCTGTTTTTCCTCAATCTTTGTTATTTTTCCGTGTTCGATGCTGATCTGTGCAGAGAAGATGTTTCTATTTTTAATATCTACGAGCTGTCCCTGTATAATTTTCACCATTTTATAATTTTTCCCAGGTTAATATTTAGCCAATGTCTTCTTATTTTTTATGTTCAGCACCAGGCTGATTTTATAGTGTGAAATTAAGGAATATAATTAATTGCCCGAATTATTTTGGAAGTGGGTTTTAGTCAAATCTCTCTTATTGGGATTGGAATACTATATGTATTTTTGAAAAAAAATTAAATGCGCTGGACTTTAAAACCTGAACCTGATTCTTTGGTTGTGAATAAACTTGCCGGGGAATTAGGCGTTACGCCAATTATAGCTACGCTTTTGATTCAGCGAGGTATCGATACTTTTGAAGCCGCAAAAAAATTTTTTAGACCCAGTTTGGATGATCTTCATGATCCATATTTAATGAAAGATATGAGGATGGCTGTAAAACGAATTCAACAAGCGATCGCTTTCGAAGAGAAAATTATGGTTTATGGGGATTATGATGTAGATGGAACCACAAGTGTCGCCTTGATGTCTTCCTTCCTAAAAACCCTTACCCCAAATGTAGCAACTTACATTCCTGACAGATATGCTGAAGGATATGGCGTATCTTACCAGGGAATTGATTTTGCGGCAGATAATGAAATTTCATTGATTATTGCTCTGGATTGCGGAATTAAAGCCATTGACAAAGTAATTTATGCGGCTGAAAAAGGCATTGATTTTATAATTTGCGATCATCACCGTCCCGGAATCACCATTCCACAAGCCGTTGCGGTTCTGGATCCCAAGCGTGAAGATTGTGAATACCCTTACAAGGAGCTCTGTGGTTGCGGTGTCGGGTTTAAATTAATACAAGCAATTAATACCAAAAGAGGGGGAGCCCCGGAAGTTTTACTTCCATATCTTGATCTTGTAGCCACGGCAATTGGTGCCGATATGGTCCCTATGACTGGTGAAAATAGGATTCTGGCCTATCATGGATTAAATGTGATCAATGTAGCTCCAAGAATGGGGTTTAAGGCGATTCTATCCAGAGTAAAAAAGCAGAAATTCACTAGTAGTGACCTAATTTTTATCCTAGCGCCGCTTATCAATGCAGCAGGAAGGATGAAACATGGCCTTCACGCAGTAGATTTACTTACCGAGGAAGACCAGGCTGTTGCAATTAAATTGGCTGCTGAAATTGAGAGTTTTAATGAGGAGAGAAGATCTACCGATAAAGAGATTACAATTGAAGCTCTCGCACAAATTGAAGATTTAAAAGAACAGAAAAAAAATACCACGGTAGTTTATCGAGAGACCTGGCATAAGGGCGTAATTGGCATTGTCGCTTCTCGTCTTATAGAAACCTATTACCGCCCAACTCTTGTCTTTACAAAAAGCGGGGCAGACCTTGCCGCTTCCGCACGTTCGGTGAAAGGATTCGATGTGTATAATGCATTGGAGGCCTGTAAAGAACATATTGAGCAGTTTGGGGGACATAAATATGCAGCGGGGCTTACATTAAAAGTATCGGAATATGAGAATTTTAAAACTAAGTTTGAATCCGTGGTTTCTGAAACTATGGATAGACGTCTGCTAATTCCTGAAATTTCCGTTGATGCCGAAATTGACCTGGAGGAAATTACGCCGAAATTTTTCCGGATTTTAAAACAATTCGCTCCCTTTGGGCCCGGGAATATGACCCCGGTTTTTATGTCCCAATATCTTACCGATACCGGTTATGGAAAATGCGTTGGTGTCGAAAAAGACCATTTAAAATGCCAGGTTACCCAAAAAGGAAAGTCTGGTATATTTGATACGATCGGTTTCGGCTTAGGAGAAAAATTCGAAATAATTAAAGAGAGTAAATGCTTTAAAGCCGTCTATTCTTTAGATGAAAATGAATGGAATGGGAATGTTTCCATTCAGTTAAAATTAAAAGATATTAGTGAATAAACTTCCTCTATTTAGATTCATTTTAAATAATAATATTATATTTGGGCAAACTGTTTTTTAAAATGGAAGATGTTGCAATAGTCTATCATAACAATCTTGGGATTGCATTTCGGTGGAAAAATAGTATTCCCAATACTGATTCTAAAAGGATTCAAATGGTGTTTAAGGACATGGGTTTTTATCTCTTACCTGAAGAAATTCAGTATTTTTCCAAGAATATCCAAACTGCTAAATATTATAATTGCACCAACTGCAGGAAATCTAAATCCTGCAGAAATATCTTATTGAGGTCTCCACTTGAAAAAATGGATTTCGCCGTGAGCTTTCAGGAACTAGAACAAATTTCCGATTTAATAGAAGGGACTTTATTTAAATTGAAACTGGAGGATTATATAAACGGATGTGGCAAGAATTAAACGATTTTGTAAAAAAAATGTTTACTCCGATTATGGCAAAGGTTAAAAACAAAGGGTTGGCTTTAAAGTACTTTGATGTATTATACAATAAGGGAGAAATGAAATTTTGCTCTATTGTTGCAAAAAAATACTGAGTAACACGTTTGATTTAGTCTTTTATGCCAAGTGGCGTTAAAAAGTAATGTTCGAACTCTGCAAGTAAGTATTGGCATACTTGTAACTTATAAGTAGGCCAAATTTTAACATTAAAGCTTAATTTTAGAAAATTTAAAATAAACTCCTTAAGATTGCAGTCTGTTGCTCCAATTTCAGAAAGTACTTCTTTATTATTTTAACTTTTTTAAACTTGTCTTTTCCCCATCAAAAACCGCGTAGGTGTAAAAATTGATCCAATCGCCGGTATTAATGTATGTCGATTTGCCGTTCAAATCTATTTCCAACGGTAAATGCCGATGCCCAAAGAGAAAATAATCATAGTGCTTTTCTGTTAATTTACGACGGCAATACTGAATAAGCCATTCTTTTTCTTCACCTAAAAATTTCTGCTCTTCATCTCCAGAAATCGCCTTGTTTTTAACAGAAAAATACTGGGCCAATGGAATTCCTACATCGGGATGCAGCCAACGGTAAAGCCATTTTGAAAAAGGATTGGTAAATACTTTTTTCATCCGTTTATAGCCATGATCTCCTGGACCTAATCCGTCCCCATGACCTATAAGAAAGGTTTTATCGTTAAATAGGAATTCTTTTGGTTTATGAAATACAGGAATATTGAGTTCCTTCTCAAAATAATTGTGCATCCACAAATCGTGGTTTCCAACAAAAAAATAAACAGGGATCCCATTATCTTTAATTTCTGCTAATTTTCCTAAAACTCTTACAAAACCTTTTGGAACAGCGTGTTTATATTCAAACCAGAAATCGAATAAATCCCCTAAAAGGAAAATAGCAGAGGCGTCTTCTTTTATTTCATCCAGCCATTTTACAAATTTTACTTCCCGAGGCCTGCTGTCTTCCTGAGTAGGCGCTCCAAGATGATTGTCGCTGGAAAAATAAACTTTTTTGCCTTCAGGAATAGTCATAAATTACTGTTCTAAGCTGTAAAGATAAATATTTTAATAAGGCTTAAAGGGGTTAAAATTCAATTAGCTTTCCTACCCAGGTATATTACTGGACCTGGTCACTTGCGCACCATTGCGCAAAACTGGATTCAGTTTCCTGAAGTTTTAGCGAATGAAGTTTTATATGGTCTGGCAAATGTCTCTGGATTTTTTCAGCAAAATCAACCACCATATTTTCGCTGGTAGGCTGGTATTCCACGAGTATAACATGATGACCGCGATTTTTTAATTCCTCAGCCAATTCCAGATGTGGAGTGTTCCTATTGAAAACTGTGGCGTGGTCAAATCTATCTACAATTTCAGTTTTTACGATCTTTTTAAGATCCCCAAAATCTATGACCATTCCGAACTTTACGTTATTTTTATCAGTAATAGGTTCGCCAATAACACAAACACTAAGTTTGTAGCTGTGACCGTGTACATTTCGGCATTTACCGTCGTATCCGTATAGGGCGTGGCCGGTTTCAAAAGAAAACTTTTTAGTAATCCTAATCTTGCTCATTGCAGCTTATTTTTTGCAAAGTTAATGGTTTTTAGCGGTAAAATTTTTGACTGCATAAATAACTTTCTATTGTATATTTGTTCACTTTTTTAATTTGAAAATGGAATCAAAGAATACTATCGAGCTTTTTGAACAACTGGATTTTAAAGAAAATCCATTTTACGAAAAGATTATTACCAATTTGGTGGATCACCAGTATTGTATTGTAGATGATTTTTTTGATTTAGAAGAAGTTGCAATGCTGCGGGATTCATTAAAAGCAAAGTTTGAGGAATCGCAATTCAAGAAGGCTGCAATTGGCAATAAAACAAATGAAGTTGTAGCAAAATCAATCCGTGGGGATTTCATTCTATGGCTCAATGAAGCTGAAGGCGGAGAAGCTGAAAAACTTTTTTTTACCAAAATCAATTCTTTGGTTGAATATTTGAATAAAACCTGTTTTCTGGGAATTTTAACCAAAGAATTCCATTACGCACTTTATCCTGAAGGAACTTTTTATCAACGGCATTTGGATACATTTCAGAATGATGGGAGAAGAAAGCTCTCTTTAGTTTGCTACTTGAATGAAGAAGACTGGAAACCCGAGAATGGAGGGGAACTGGTAATTTATTCTCAAGAAAATGACCTTGAGATTTATAAATCGATTTATCCTATGCCCGGTCGCGTAGTAATCTTTGAAAGTCAGGTGCTGGAACACGAGGTGAAACCGGTAAAAACCGCCAGGTTAAGTATTACAGGTTGGTTGAAAACCAGGTAGTTATTTTTTGAATTTTTTATAAAGCACAACTGCTATTAATATGATCGCTAAAATTAACCAGAACCCCATTCCACTAAGAAAACTTAAAAACTCCCAAGTATTTTCTCCCATTAATTCATACGATTTTTCTGCTGCCTTCTTCTCCAGTTGTAGCGTGAGTATAGAAAGATAGCAAGAATGAGTACTATACCCATAAGGTAAAGCCAATTATCGGCTATAAATTCCCAAATGGTGAAACCCCATTGTTCTTCCCTGGTTGCAGGTCGATCTTGTGGTAGATGTTCTTGTGGTGAAATCATAAATTATTTTCTAAGATGGAAATTAAGCTTTTCTCTCCTAAAAATATGTTATAGCGATGCTAATTTAGTTCAATCTGCAACCTCTAAACCCTCGTGAAGCGGCAAGCCCGGAATTTTTTTATTCTAAAGCTTAATTCTTCTGATTTTTTTAAGATGTTCGAAGAAAAATGGACTTTCAACGATGAGAAATCAGCGTAAAAGCAAAAAGAAATTTTCGGCGATAAAATTGCCCGTAGGAATTCCTTAATCCCGAATTCCACCCTCTGTTTTCATTTATTTTTTATATTTCTTCAAAGCTGTTTTAGTGAAATCAGAAAGAACCAACTCTCCTGAAATTGCTGCTCTTTCAGAAAGTAATTTTTCCCAGTGATCGGTATCTTTCCAGAACATTTTTTTCATTTCATAAAGTGCTTCGGGATTGTAAGAAGCTAGTTTTTCGGTAAAAAGTGCTATTTCCTTATCTAAATCTTTTAAATTCTCAAATACACGTGCGTAAAGCCCTTTTTCTTTTGCCCAATAAGCGTTTTTCCATTCGTGGGCTGCCAGGCTTAATTCGGCTAGCGCACCAACACCAATTTTACGTTCAACTGCGGGGGCAATGACAAACGGACCTATTCCTATACTGATTTCTGAAAGTTTCACTGCTGCAGCATCTGTAGCCATCGCATAATCGCAGGCCGAAACCAATCCAACTCCACCGCCAACGGTTTTTCCCTGAATTCGGCCTACGATTAGTTTTTTACATTTTCGCATTGCATTTAAAACCTTGGCAAAACCTGAGAAGAATAATTTTCCCGCCTGCATGGTTTCAATAGCTACCAGCTCATCAAAAGAAGCACCGGCGCAAAAAGCTTTTTCTCCTTCGGACTTCAATAAAATCACTTTTACGCTATTGTCTTCAGATAAGTTTTCAAATTCTTTCTCAAGGCGGTTTAAAAGCTCTGAGGGAAATGAATTACTGGCTGGGTGACCAAATTCCAGATGTGCAATTCCATTTTCAATGTTGGTGTATAAACTCCCGTTTTCTCGTGATGTTGACATAAAATGACTTTTCATTTAACTGAATAGCCAAATTTAAAAAGATTAAAATGAAATATCCTGTTTCAGTTTAAATATAAGCTAAAAAGGACCCAGGGAGACTAAACCGAAAAAATCAGACTTCTTTGTGTAAGTATTTCCTTCGGAATTTAATCACTAAGCCTACACTTCGAATTAGCATCCATACAAAAAAGGCAAGCCAGATTCCATGGAGTTTTAATCCGAAATAATCAGAAATCAACAGAGCAGGAGTGAAGCCAAGAAAAGTGGCCACAAGAAGTAAGTTTCTAAGGTATTTTGCTTCTCCAAGACCCTTAAAAATACCATCAAACATAAATGCTATAGCATTTACTGGTTGCATTAGCAATACAATCCAAAACACTGATGAAAATAATGCCAGCACCGCCATGTCTTTGTTAAAAACCATGCCAATTTGATTATAGAAAAATACGCACATGACAATTAACATAAATGCGATCAACACAGCATATTTGCTTATTTTTTTACTGAGCTGCCATAAATTTCTGTAGTCTCTGGCACCGAGAAGTTTTCCACCAATTGCGTTTCCAGCATTAGCATAACCATCAATAAAGAAGCTAAAAAACAGCCATATATTCATCAAAATACTTTGGGCAGCGATATAGTTTTTTCCGTAATCGGTAGCGTAGGCATTTGCCAAATAGATGGCAAAATTTAAAGCCGCAGTTCTAACAAATAGATTACCGGCCATAAGTAGCAGCCCTTTTAAGCGCGGGTTAATTACAAAACTTAGTTTTAAATGAAAGGGGGTTTTTTTGTAAAAAAACCATAATGCCATTATAAGCATTGTTGCTTGTGCTGCAAGGCTGGCATAAGCAGCACCTTTAAGATGTAAAGCAGGAATAAGTCCCTCAATACCGTAGACCAGGAGGAAATCCAGAACAACATTTACTGCGGCACCCGCTAGACTACATTTCATAGCCCAAAGTGTATTCTGGAGCCCACGAAAGACACCAAAAATGGCAAAAGTCACCAAAGTTAACGGATATCCTAGCGCACGAATTTGATAATATTCCTCGGAATAACGCAGAATTAAACCTTCAGCATTGTAGGCGCTGAAGATTGCCTGAGCAAAAAGAGCGGTAGTAAAATATATTACCAGACTGAAGACAAAATTAAAGTATATGGCCTGCGGAATAAGCGTTTTTACTGCATGAATTCGGTTAGCTCCTAGGTGTTGGGAAACAATGGCAGAAATTGCGGTTTTAGTCTGAGCTACAATCCAAATTATAGCAGAAAGAAAAGACCCAACAAGACCTGCAGCTGCAAGAGCTTCTACCGAGTTTTTCTCCACGTTTCCAATTACAGCGATATCGGTCAAAGAGATCAAAGGTTCGGCGATTCCAGCGATAATGGCAGGAATGGCGATACTGTTTATATTTCGAAAACTAACGGATGATTCCAAACCTGTTTAATTTACAGCAGCAAATATAGAAGGCTTTGTAATAAGACTAATGGAAGTTTTAATTATTTTAGATTTTTGTTCTATTTACCTATTGGTTTTTCGTAGCAATGAAAGGCCGCTTCATTCTTATGTGGAAAATAGACATCGCCAAGTTTTTTATAACCTCGTTTGTTATAAAATGTTTGATTTCGAAGATTTTCACTAAAGGTATCTAGTCTTACAGAAGTGAATTTTTGGTTTTCTGCAATTTCCTCAGCATAATCCATCAATTTCCTGGCATAACCCTGTCCCCAGTATTCGGGATGTGTAGCCAGCCTGTGGATGTATAGATTTTTATTTGTTTCGGTAAGCCAGTTTATGTGGTGATATACTTTATCCATGTTCGGGGTAAGTACCATTATTGCGATAATACAATGCTTTAATTCGTAAACGAACAATTCTTCTCTAAGAATATCCTCTTTAAGCTTCTCCCGCGAAGGATAATTACTATTCCACTGGAAAATATTTTGCTTCTCAAGGGCCACAGCACAGGCTTCAGTTAGTTTTTTGATTTGGTCAATATCGTGTGGAACTGCTTTTCTAATCATTTTTATTTGGAAATAATAAATAAAAGTTTGTGTTGGAATTTACAGAAAATTATTACATTTGCCTTCCTATTGGGGGATTAGCTCAGCTGGCTAGAGCGTTTGGCTGGCAGCCAAAAGGTCATCGGTTCGACTCCGATATTCTCCACAAAGCCACCGTTCGCGGTGGTTTTTTTGTGTCTAAAAACAAAAAAACTGTCTTAAAATTCAATAAAGACAGTTTTCCGTATAAACTTTTCAATAAGATTACGAATCAGAATTAGCTTCATCATTATCCAGATATTCATCTTTTAAATCCTGAACGCTGGCAGCCAAAAACTCGGAAGTTCTGTTGAGAACATGCTGAAATTCTTTTGTTAATTCGTTTTTATTCCAGGGGTGGGAAATACCAAAAACATGATCGGCATTTTCGACTAGTAATAATTTTGAGATCGCACTCCACTCAAATAAATTTCCAGCATCAGCAATGGAAACCGTGGTGTCATTACTACCGTGAGCAATAAAGTGAGGTATATCTAGTTTTTTGGTGGACTTTTGAATATTTAATCGCTCTCTATTCTCTCTAAAATTTCTATAAAACTGGTAATGATGCGGTAATTGCTGTCCCGTTCTGGTGTTCTTTATATATTGTACGCCTTTTTTTTCCCAGGCTTCAAGTTCCTTTTCCTTTGGAAAACGTGAAGCAAAATCACTTACTGCGGCAAGGGTTATTAATTTATCAATTCTTTCTTCCTCAGCGGCTTTAATGATTGCAATTGCACCCCCGCGAGAGTGACCAATTAAATTGATACTTGTCGCGTCTATTTGTTGTGCCTCATTAAAATCTGGAGTTAATACCCAATCTATAACAGATTGTAAATCATCTAACTCCTTGATGTAATTATTATCTCCAAAGGCTTCAATATTTAGAAATTCAGTTGGACTTTCAGGAGAAGTGCCATTGTGTGAGAAATTGAATTTCACAAAAAAATAGCCTTTTTCGGCATAAAATTCTCCCATTTTGTCCCAAGCGCCCCAATCTTTAAAACCTTTATAACCGTGACAGAAAATCACTATTGGCTTTGGTTTTTTATCGTCATTAAAAATCAGATCAATAAGGATGGGTTTATTATGTTTCCCATCAATTGTAAGGTTAGTTCTTTTAGTAATTTCCATAGGCTTTTAAATTTCTTTTTCTTTAAACGGAATTTCTGGATCGCAAATTTCGGTAATTAATTTCTTTAATTTTACCTCAAATGCTTCAAGAATTGCCTCATCAATGGCGGTTTCTTTATTTTTTGCTCGCGGTTTGTCTTTTTTGGCGAATTTCAGAAATCCGCTTTTTAAATTCTTGAATGAAATGACGCCTGCTTCAAGCGGTAAACTGAGCAAATTTTGGTCTATCATCATTTTAGTGTAAGCCAGTACTTGAAAACTTTTGCTGTATTTATCGTAATCTGAAGTCAGATTTTCCCAATCTACAATTTCCATTTTATCTTGTGTGACCTTCCCGGTTTTATAGTCAATAATCCTGATGACATCGTTGGTATTCTCTACGCGATCAACTTTTCCGCGCATAAATATCGGAAAATCAAGCTTCTCTATCTTAATTTCAGATTTTAAATTTTCCTCAATTTTTAGGATTTTAATCTTCTCGATTTTAAGGCGCTCTAGTTCAAGGTTTAGAAAATTGCGTAGATAGCGTTTGGCCACTTCAAAAATCAGTAAGTTTTTTCCCTGATTTACAGGGCCATCCATATAAGATCGTTTAAACTGAAGCCTTATCTCTTCCTCAACCCTCATTTTGAAAGCCTTAATGTCTTCTGGGGTTAATAGTTTATTCTCAAGGGGTTTATAGAACTTTTCAAGACTGTCGTGTACCACAGTTCCCAAAGTATTGTATGCCACTGTTTCCTCAACCTCTTCCCGGTCACCTACTTCTAAAACGTATTGTTGATAAAAATCTATTGGATTTCTAATGTAGGAAGTTAAAGCAGACGGGGAGAAGCCGTATCCAGCAAGAGATTTTAGTTTCTCCATAATCTCCGGTGTTTTTATGACTTCCCGAAGTTCATTTTTAATCGAAGGGACTTTTGGGCTTACCGTTACGTGTTTCAATTGATGTGCAGATTGTTTTTCTATCTCCAGCTGTGTGAGAAACCTGCTTTTTTCACCAGAATTTAAACCATCGGTTTCTGTATTATAAAGTAAATGAATATTTGAAGCACGTTGCAATAAACGGTAAAAATGATATGTATAAACCGCGTCTTTTTCTTTGTAGGTGGGCAATTTATAGGTTTGTTTTAAATCAAATGGAATAAAGGAACTTCCTGATTTTCCAGAAGGTAAAACCCCCTCGTTCACGGAGCAAATAATCACATTCTTAAAATCTAAGGCTCTTGATTCCAACATTCCCATAAGTTGTAAGCCTTTAAATGGACGTCCTTGAAAATCCAGACTTTGGGTACTAATCAATTCTTTATAGAACTGGTAAAGCGATTTTACGGTTTTTAAATGCGGATAGTTGCTATTGAGGTTTTCCAGTTTGTTGAATAGTACATGGAAATGATATAAAAATTCTAAACCAAGCTTATTTTTGCTGTGTTTTAGCTGAATTTTAATCTCGGTAATAATTTCCTGAAAAGCTGCTAATGCTTTCCCCGGAGAATCATTCCAGCTATTAAAGCAAGCTTTTATTAAAGGGTTTGCTTCTTCAGAAAAAGAGATTATAATGTCTTTTTCCGAAAGGTTTACCGAGTTTTCCCTTTGAATTTTTTCAATAAAAAATTCACTTTCCTGATCTAAGATTTCGTTTAAAGCAGGATGGTTGATTACCGAGATCACATCTTTATAATAATACGTTGTTGCTGTATTTTGATGAATCTGAAACAGGCGGTCAAAAAGCGAAGCGATTGGTGCATTTTTGAGAGGAAACCCCATCGTGATATTTAAATCTTTCACATTGGGCGGCAAACTGTTTAAAACCGGTAATAATAGATCTTCCTCTCCCAGAACCACCGCTGTTTCCTGAAGTGCTTTTTCATCGAAGTTAGCTAGTAATTCTCCTAAATATTTAGCCTGACCTACGTTTTTCGGAACACCGGTAATTTGAATATTTTTGGGTTTGCTGTATTGGTCTATTTTTAATTTTGGCTGTTTATTCCTATAAACAGGCCAGTCTTTCAAATATTGATTTATAAAAAGTGAAGCCTCGTGTTGAGGATCTTTCAAAAAAACTTCATCAAGATCCCAAAAAACCTCAGCCTGATTCTTTTCCAGCAAATGCTGAACAATTTTCTGTTCTGATGCATTTAGTGCATTAAAACCAATAAAAACATGTTTATTTGAATGGAGGAGAGCGTAATCTGCAATATTTTCAGAAGCAAGACGGTAAATTAGACCCTGATAACCTGTGCTTTTGGAAAGTAACTGATTCTTTAATGCTTCGTAATAATTGGGTAGACTTTTCCAAAAAGCCAAATAATTGTTGATGAGTTCTGTTTTGGGCTCCTGGATTGACCAATGTTTTAAGTCCTGGATTTCGGCTAAGTAATTAAAGAACTTTTTATAATCGATTAAATAACGATCAATCTCATTAAAATCGTGGATTAGGCTTTGTGCCCAGGCGGTGAAGGTTTCAAAATTTTCCTGTTCTTCAACGGGGGTCAAGCCTTTATAGGTATTGTAAAATTCGAATAAGGTGATTGTATTGTCCACTGTTTTGACCTTAGAAATTACCTCGGTAAATTCCTCAATACTATAAACCTTCGGAGCAAATAAGTTTTTTTTATTTAATAAGGAGAGTTCTCTAAGCAAAAAACTTCCTGCTCGTTTGCTAGGCAGAATAAAAATAGTTTCTGAAATGTTTTCTTCGGAAGAAATGAGTTCCTTAAGAACTTCTGAAATAAAAGATACCATAGGATAAAAATAAAAAACGCCCCGGGATCCGAGACGTTTTTATAGAATATTTATTTAAGAAATTATCAGCTTACTCCATAGAAGAATCTTTAACTTCTTTGTTCTTATCCAAAGAAATTTCAACCCTACGGTTTTCCTGTCTTCCAGCTGCAGTATTGTTAGTAGCAATTGGTCTTGTTTCACCATAACCTTCAGAAGTTAATCTGCTGCTTGGCACACCATTTTCTTCCAACCAAAGTTCTACTGATTCAGCACGCTCACGAGATAATTCTTCGTTGTATTCAGCGCTACCAGTACTATCTGTATGACCTTCTATATGGAAAATTGTATTTGGATATTCGTTCATAATTTCTGCGATAGCCTCTAAAGCATCTTCAGATTCCTCTCTAATGGTAGCTTTGTTAAGATCGAACAATACCGTTTGAGAGTATTCATTCAATTCAGTAATAATGGCTACATCTGGCTCTGGACATCCGTCGTTTGCGGCAGGTCCAGCTAATTCCGGACATTCATCGTCCTTATCTAAAACGCCATCTTCATCCATATCTTCGTAAGGACATCCGTCGTTTTCAACAGGACCAGCTTCATTAGGACAATCATCATCGCCGTCAGCAACTCCATCACCATCTGCATCAGGACATCCGTTAAGTTCAGCCAATCCGGCTACTTCTGGACATTCATCATCAGGATTAGCAATTCCATCACCGTCTGTATCAGCACATCCGTCAAATTCAGCTAAACCAGCTTCTTCAGGACATTCATCCATACGGTCTTCAATTCCGTCACCATCGGTATCAGGACATCCGTTAAATTCTGGTAGACCTGGTGTTTCAGGACATTCATCATCTTTATCATAGATTCCATCCCCATCAGAGTCGGTTCCACCGAACATAAATTTCACACCACCAGCATGTTGAAAGTGAGTTGCACCATCAACATCAAAAACATGTTTGTAGTTTGACTCCAGTGTTAATGCAATATTGTCTGTAAACCAAAAGTTCACCCCTACCTTACCGTTAAGTGTGGCTGCATTAAGATCTGATATTGGAAAATCACCATTATCGGCAATGCTTGTGTAACCACCACCAATACCAACTACAGGGTCAAGCCAACCATCATTAAGCAGGGCTCTTAAGCTATAATTAAAAGTACCGTCTACAGCATAATATGCCATTTGTGGAACATTCATATCACCATATTGTTCAATCTGATTTACAGAACCAGCAAGTTCAAACACAAAACCACCGCCGATATAACGACCAACTGTTAATCTTGATACAGACGGTAAGAAGTTCCAGTGATCTCCAGTATTAAAGTACTCGTCAAAAGTTCCTCCTAATGGGGCATCTTCACCAGTGGGATAGAAATCTACCGCATTGGTTTGAACCCCAATAGACCAGGGATTGTTAGCATCCTGTGCGCTTACCGAAGTAATGCCCAGAACCAACATTGTAGCGAATAAAATTTTGCTAAGATGTTTCATATTCAATAGTTTAGTTTTAAGTGTTAATTGTTAACAAAAGTAGACTGTTAAAGCTTATCGACAAAGCATAAAATAATAAAGTTTTCTTAATAAACCCTTGAATAATGGCGTTTTTGAGCGTTTTTTAAGATTTGTAAACTAATAATTTAAGTTATTTTTTCGTTCTTAACTTGTCTGGCTTTAACGATGTTAACTTTAAATTACTTCCAATTCTTTACCAACCTTGATAAATGCCTGTATAGCTTTATCTAAATGCTCTTTTTTATGAGCCGCTGACAACTGAACTCTTATTCTTGCTTTTTCTTTTGGAACTACGGGATAGAAGAATCCAATAACATAAATCCCTTCCTCCAATAATCTTTCTGCCATTTTTTGAGATAACTTGGCATCATAAAGCATTACCGGAACAATAGCTGATTCTCCATCAATAATATCAAATCCAGCATCTTTAATTCCTTGTTTGAAATACTGGGTATTAGATTTTAATTTTTCGCGAAGGCTATTATCATTTTTCAACATATCAAAAACCTTTATTGAGGCGCCCACAATCGAGGGCGCAAGGGAGTTTGAAAATAAATAAGGTCTTGAACGCTGTCTGAGTAACTCTATAATTTCTTTTTTAGCCGTGGTATAACCACCCATAGCGCCACCAAGTGCTTTTCCTAATGTTCCGGTAATGATATCTACGCGATCCATAACGCCCTTCTCCTCCAGGGTCCCAATACCTTTTTCTCCAATAAATCCGGTAGCGTGGCATTCATCTATCATCACTAGAGCATCATACTTATCTGCCAGGTCGCAAATTTTATCCAGTGGAGCCACAAGTCCGTCCATGGAGAAAACACCATCGGTTACAATTAGTTTAAACCTGGCTCCTTTTTCGTTAGCTTCTTTAAGTTGTTTTTCCAGATCCACCATATCACCGTTTTGATAGCGGTATCTTGCGGCCTTGCATAATCGCACACCATCAATAATGGAGGCATGGTTTAGTGAATCTGATATTATTGCATCTTCCTTGGTTAAAAGAGGTTCAAAAATTCCGCCGTTGGCGTCAAAACAAGCGGCATAAAGAATAGTGTCTTCTGTACCGTAGAAATCGGCGATTTTTTGCTCCAGTTCCTTATGGATATCCTGGGTTCCGCATATGAATCTAACGCTAGACATTCCAAATCCGTGGGAGTCCATGGTCTCCTTTGCCGCTTTTATAACCTCTGGATGAGATGATAATCCTAAATAGTTGTTGGCACAGAAATTAATCACTTCCTGTCCGGTAGAAATTTTGATTACTGCATCCTGAGGACCGGTTATAATTCTTTCTTTTTTAAAAAGCCCGTCTTCTTCAATTTGTTTGAGTTCCTTTTGTAAATGGTCTTTTATCTTTCCGTACATAATTTCTATTTTTTACAAACTTACATTTCTTTTAAACAAGGCGCACTTTAAGCGCTTTATTTGTATAAACAAGATTTTTACTACCTATACTATAACCCATATCTTTTAAAATCGTGGCATAGCTATTAATTTGTACTTCATGAGAGGCGTCGAACTTTCCGGTTTTATAGTCTATTATATCTACGGTGTTCGCCGTAAAATTAATTCTATCAGGTCTTAATCTTTTTCCTTCGGGAGTCAGGATATCACGTTCGTTATAACTTATTGCTCCCTGGGAATAAAATTTTGAAAGCTGCGGATGATTGGTGATCTCGGTAAGTAATTTTTCGATCTTTTCAGCAGAGTCCTTAATGATAATACCATCTTTTACTGCCAGAGCGACAACGGTTTTAACCTGGTCTTTGAAATCTATTTGCGCCAGTAATTCATGAAGAATTTCTCCTTTTTCAATCGCTTCTTCCTGCCTACTGTCCCAAAGCATTCCGGATTTAGTTACGATGTTTACCGCCTGATTTTGTGTTGCTGAGGAATAAAATTTTTCCGAGGTAATATTTTCTAAATGTGTTTTTTCAGCGTGCCTGGGGGTTCCAATTTCCCCAAATTCATAACTGTTGACATTGGCATCCCATCTTCCAATTTCTTTTAGAAAACCTATTAATAAACCGGAGGTTTTATAAGCTTTTTCAATGCCTTTTGCATCTATTTCCCTTTTGCTCAACAAATATAACTGTTGGGAAGCCCGAGTACAGGCTACATAAAGAACATTCAAAGTATCGAGCTCCTTTTGATGAACTAATTCAGTATATATCTCTGAAGCCTCTGGGCCCCAATGCAGCATTTTATCTGTGGCGTTTAAGTAATTCATAGGAATTGCATCCAGGGGCGGATTCATAGGCAACCAAAGCGAATCCAATTTAGTGCTTTTTGAATCGGAGTTTGCGTAAGGATAAATCACTACCGGAAATTCCAGGCCTTTGGATTTATGAATAGTCATTATCTGTACCGCATCTTCCGCCTTTGGGACTACAATGCTTAAACTTTCTTTTTCCTCATGCCATAGATCAATAAAATCGGATGTGCCTGCGGTTGCTTTTTGGGTGCTTTCAAATATAAAATCGAGAAAGAATTGTACGTAGGCATTGGAAGTTTCTACCAATGAGAAGCTTCGAATAATATATTCTGCCGCCTCGAAAACAGAAAGACCTCTTATTTCATCAAGATCAAAACCAATATCATACGCTTTTAACCAATTTAGAAAGGCCTTACCATCTTTGTTTAAATTAGCCGAAATAATGGGGTAGCGGTTTTCTATTTTCAATAAATCGGCCAGTAAGTTAAATAGCTCCAGTTTTAAAGTGTTGTCATTAGGCCTTATTGAAAATTCCAATAAATAAGCGATAAAATTTACTTCGGGTGAATTAGCGACCAGGAGGGTTTCCGAAGAAACCACAGGAATATTGTTCTCACTTAGGAAACTCGCAATGTTCACACCTTCTTTCTTTTTGCGAGTTAGAATGCAGATATCTCCCTTTTTGAATTTCTCATTTTCCAAATTTTGGATAATTTTCAGAATTCTTTCGGGGTAAATTTCGTGTTCTTCAGCAGTATTTTCGGATTCGATAAATTCGATATTTACATACCCAAAATCTCCTTTTTTCGGATTCTGTCCACTTTCCTTAAATAAATGGGCATAAGCCGGATGTTGTAAAGTGCCAGCCGCATATTTAAATAAACTGTTATTAAAATTCACAATCTGGCTTCCGCTTCGGTAATTATCTGGTAAATTTTCAACACGCTTTTCAATACTAAAGGGGTTGGTATCTGAGCAAAGGTCTATAAATTGTTCTGCTTTTCCGCCACGCCATCTGTAAATAGATTGCTTGGCGTCTCCGACCAGCATCACACTGGCTGGACCCTCAATATTTTCAGACGAAAGCTTGTTGTCAATGAGTGGAATCAGGTTTTCCCACTGCATTTGGGAGGTGTCTTGAAATTCGTCTATAAAATAATTTTGATAGCGCTCTCCAAGCCGTTCATAAATAAAGGGTGCCGGTTGGTCTTTTACCTGCGCACTAATTTTTGGATTAAATTCGGAAATTAGAATAAGGTTGCGTTCCTTTTTTATGAGTTCCACTTCTTTATTTATAGCATTAAGCAAAGAAAGTTGAGTAAGGTGCTTTTTAATTGAATTTAAAAATTCCAGGTTTATATAAGCTCTTTTTGAAATCTCAAAAAGACTCACAATTATAGATTGAATACGATCCAGGGCCTCTTTAACAGCCTGATTTTTATTTGATTTGGCGTAAAGGGGGGCGCTTTCAAGCTTTAGCATCCAGGATTTTTCAAAACCGTCAATCGGTTTTTGATCTCTTAACTTTATAAAATGCTTGTAAACATAACCACCGCTGAAATCTTTTTCCTCAATATGATTGTTTGCAGTTAGTTCAAAAAACTCGTGGCTGCTTTCTGTAATTAGCGCTTGGGTTTTGTTAATTTCTGAACGTATCTTTTCTTTAAAGTTTTGGAAATCTTCAGTAGTTTTTCCCTGAAGTTTTTTTAGCGCCTCTTGATGGTTTTCGCCAATGAGTAATTCAGATATCTCAAAAAGGTCTTTCGTTATATCCCAGCTTTTATCATCGTCGGTTTTACTTATGGCAAAAGCGACAAGTACTTTAGTGAGATCTTTATTAGTTCCTGCTTTACTAATAAGGCGGTCTACAGCTTCCATCCGAATTTGCCTCGTGTTTAATGAGATTTCAAAATTGACTGGTAAACCCAGGTCCTTGGCGAAAGTTCTAAGCACCCTGTGGGTGAAACCGTCTATAGTGGAAACTTCAAAAGCCGCGTAATTATGAATTATGCTTTTCAGGATCTTTGCAGCTTTCGTTTTAAGATCCCCATCTTTAAGTCCTGTAGTTTTAGCTATAATTTTAAAAAGTGGATTAGTAGTTGATGAGGTTTCTTGTTCAGTAAAATCTCTCAAACTGCTAATAATCCTCGATTTCATTTCATCCACTGCCTTGTTGGTAAAGGTAATTGCGAGGATGTTTTTATAAGCATCAACTTTATTGCTTTTAAATAATAGAAGTAAATACTCTTTTACCAAGGTGAAGGTTTTCCCAGATCCTGCTGAAGCATTGTAAATGATGAAATTATTAGTCAAGAAGCTTAGTGTTTTAAGAAGATTATAGTTTTTAAAGATAAAATAAAAAACTTTTGTTCTATACTGAGGCTTTTAAGTATTTTATAACACTAAATTGTTTTTATTAAATGGCTTAATACCTAAATTTGAGTGAATTTATTACTAATCACTAAAAAATATATACAAATGGCTTTTGAGTTACCAAAGTTAAAATATGCATTTGATGCATTAGAACCACATATAGATGCGAAAACCATGGAAATTCACCATGGCAAACACCACGCTGGTTATACTAAAAAATTGAATGCAGCTATTGAAGGCACTGATCTGGAAGGAAAAACCATTGAAAATATTCTGGAAAATCTTGATAAGTCTAATACAGCTGTTAGAAACAACGGTGGTGGGTTTTATAATCACAAATTATTTTGGGAGATCATGTCTCCAGACGGTGGAGGAAAACCAGAAGGCGATCTTGCAAAAGCAATAGATAACGCATTCGGTTCTTTTGAAGCTTTTAAAGATGAATTTTCTAAAGCAGCTGCCGGACAGTTTGGTTCTGGATGGGCTTGGCTTTGTGTTCACGAAGGTGGAAAAGTAGAAGTTTGTTCTACTGCCAACCAGGATAATCCTTTAATGCCTGGAATTGGCTGTGGAGGAACTCCTATTTTAGGTATTGATGTTTGGGAACATGCTTATTATCTAAACTACCAAAATCGTCGTCCTGATTATATTGAAGCTTTCTTTAATGTAATAGATTGGAAAGAAGTTGGAAGCAGATATGCCAAGCAGAAATAATTATTTGTAGTTCCTTTATATAATAAAGACCGTCCTGATGGCGGTCTTTTTTATGTCTGAATCTGAAATAAAAAAAGGCGGATTTTTTTAGATCCACCTTTTTTTGCCCCAAATCTACCATGAACTTAACCTACTTATGTTATGGTACTTCTAAAGTAATAGGAATGTTTCTAACCGACAACTTTTTTAGACCAAAGGCACCATTATTTGTTAAAGTATTAAAAATCAAAAAAGAGTGTAAGAAAAATTAAGATCAATGACCTTGAAATGTGAGAATTTAGCAGGAGGAATTAATTAAGAATAAAAAAAGGCGGATTTTTAGATCCACCTTTTTTTGCCCCAAATCTACCATGAACTTAACCTACTTATGTTTATGGTAATGCTAATGTAAATAAATATATTCCTTCCAGGAATCATTTTAGACGAAAGGCATAATTATTTGTTTAAAAGCACTTAATAGGCTCTTCCTTCATTTCCTTCGTAAAAATTTATAAAAGCTCTATTAACTACCCGGTTCCCTCCAAAGGTGGGGTAATCCCCTGTGAAATACCAGTCACCGAGGTTTTTAGGACAGGCTTTATGTAAATTATTTACTGTTTGGTAGATTACCTTTACATCTGCTTTCACATCGATATCACAAAGTAATTTTGAAATCTTATCGGAAATTTGTTCATCTGTAAAAGGTTCGTAGATTTCTTTAACGAAATTTTTCACTTCCACATCGGCAAGATCTACCTGGATTTTACATTTTTCGTATACCTTTTCTACAATATCATATTGCCCCCTATCCTTTAGGAGTTCAAGGGCTGCCTGAAAGGCTACAAGATCTTCTAGTCTCGCCATATCAATCCCGTAACAATCTGGATAACGAATTTGAGGGGCCGATGAAACTACCACTATTTGCTTTGGATTTAACCTGTCCAGCATTTTAATGATACTTTTCTTCAATGTAGTTCCCCTAACAATACTATCATCTATAATTACCAGACTATCTTCTGGTTTTACCACACCGTATGTCACATCATAAACGTGTGCCACAAGATCATCCCTGCTGCTATCTTCAGTAATAAAAGTCCTGAGCTTAACATCTTTAATCGCAATTTTTTCGGTGCGCAAGCGATGCGCTAAAATCTCTTGAAGTCGTGCATCAGTCAAAGTATCTTTTTCGGCAAGGATGGCGTCGTTTTTCTGTTTGTTTAATTCATCCTGTGCGGCTTCAACCATTCCGTAGAAACTTGTTTCAGCCGTATTAGGAATAAAGGAAAAAACTGTATTTATCGTATCGTGGTTTATAGATTTTAATACTTCGGGCATCAATAAACGGCCAAGCATTTTTCGTTCTTTATAGATCTCGGCATCGCTTCCGCGCGAGAAATAAATGCGTTCAAAGGAACAAGCTTTTCGCTCTAAAGGCTCCAGTATTTGTTTGATATTAACCTCGCCACTTTTTTTGGTAATAATAGCATGTCCCGGTGGAAGTTCGTGAACATCATTAAAATCTACATTGAAAGCGGTCTGAATGACCGGTCTTTCGGAAGCAACCACTACAACTTCATCATCTTTATAATAATAGGCAGGACGTATGCCTGCAGGATCACGTAATACAAAAGAATCACCATGACCCAGCAAACCGGCCATGGCGTATCCACCATCCCAGTTTTTAGACGATTTTCTAAGGATTTTTGCAACATTCAGTTTCTCAGCTATTATGGGCGAAGCTGATACTTTTGAAAAACCTTTCTTTTTTAATTTCTTATATAGTTTTTGAACTTCAGAATCTAAAAAGTGACCAATTTTTTCCATTACGGTAACGGTATCGGCCTTTTCCTTTGGATGCTGCCCTAGCTCTACCAGGTTGTTGAATAGTTGATTGACATTAGTCATGTTAAAATTTCCCGCAACAATTAAGTTTCGGTGCATCCAGTTATTCTGGCGAAGGAATGGATGCACGCTTTCTATACTATTTTTCCCGAAAGTTCCATAGCGAACATGTCCTAGGTAAACCTCTCCTACATAAGGAAGGTTCTTTTTTTGCAAAGAAACATCATCAGCAAATTCAGGGTTAGCTTTTATCTCCTGGTTAATTCTGCCATTGATCTGCTCGAAAATATCCTGAATCGGTTGTGCTGCATTGGATCTAATTCGACTTATATAACGATCTCCGGGAGCGGTATTTAATTTGATGTTGGCAAAACCGGCACCATCCTGTCCGCGGTTATGCTGTTTTTCCATCATCAAATACATTTTGTTAATTCCATAAAAGGCAGTTCCATACTTTTTTTTATAGAATTCAAGAGGTTTCAGCAACCGTATTTGGGCAATTCCACATTCGTGTTTTAGGGCGTCACTCATAGTAAATACTTAGCGGATTTTATTCCGTCTTTATATAAAAAATGCCCTGAAAATTCAGGGCATAGGTTTAGGTTAATGCTATTTCAAATTGAGTTAATTTCTTAAACTCTTCCAGGCGTGAATTAACTTCATCGCCGGATAATTCCTCCATCCTTTGGGTTCCAAATTTCTCTACGCAAAAGGAAGCGAGGTTGGAACCATATATAATCGCGTTTTTCATATTCTCAAAACTAATATCTCCGGTTTTGGCAAGATATCCTGCAAAACCTCCGGCGAAAGTATCACCCGCCCCGGTAGGGTCAAAAACTTCCTCTAACGGAAGGGCAGGAGCAAAAAATACTTGTTCTTTATGGAATAATAATGCGCCGTGTTCTCCTTTTTTAATTACGACATATGTTGGACCCATCTTGGCGATTTTTTTAGCAGCTTTTGCCAAAGAATATTCACCCGAAAGTTGTCTAGCCTCTTCATCGTTAATGGTAATCACATCTACTTTATTTATCACTTTCATCAAATCTTCCAGGGCGTTATCCATCCAGAAATTCATAGTATCCAGGATAGCTAGTTTGGGAGATTTAATTTGTTCCAAAACGCTAAGTTGAACCAAAGGATGTAAGTTACCTAACATTACTATTTCTGCATCCTTATATTGATTTGGTACCACTGGGTTAAAATCCGCCAGTACATTTAATTGTGTATCTAGGGTATCTCTGGAATTTAAATCATTGTGGTATCGTCCGCTCCAAAAGAAGGTTTTTCCTCCGGGAACCACTTCAATTCCATCAATATTTATATTGTGTTTGATTAGAAGGTCCAGGTATTTTTGTGGGAAGTCGTCTCCAACAATGGACACTACTGCACTGTCTACATTAAACTGTGAGGCCGAAAGTCCAATATAGGTTCCTGCGCCTCCAAGAATTTTATCGGTTTTTCCAAATGGGGTTTCAATAGCATCGAAGGCTACAGTGCCTACAATCAGTAATTTACTCATAATTTGTTTTGAAAAATGTGATGCAAATATACAGTTTGTTTTTCAAGGGCTCAATCAAAATTACTTAAATAGACGGTTCGTTTTAGCTTTGATGAAAACCTTGATCTATTAAAAGTTTTTTTTCTTTTGAGGCAGCCACAGCCAAAGCATCACAACGTTCGTTTTGTGGATGATCATTATGTCCTTTTATCCACCTAAAACTTACATTATGCTTGCGAAATTCTTTAAGAAATTCTATCCAGAGATCGGTGTTCTTTCGATCTTTAAAATTTTTCTTTTCCCAGCCAAAGACCCATTTTTTGTTTACTGCATCAGCTACATATTTTGAGTCGGTAAAAACGATTGCAGAAACCCCCGGTTTTTTTAACTTTTTAAGGGCATCAATCACAGCGAGCAATTCCATCCTGTTATTGGTGGTATATTTAAAACCTTTTGCAAATTCTTTGCGGTAGGCTTTTCCTACCCACTCCATGACAATACCGTAACCGCCAGGACCGGGATTGCCTCTAGCGGCGCCATCGGTGTAAATGTGTACCTGGGCTGTTTGCACTATTGCGATTTCTTTTGAAGTAATTGCTGGACAATCTCTGGAAAGTGTTTGTACTCGAGCTTATGGATCTTTTCTGCAAGGGTTTCAGGCGTATCTTCTTCTGAAATTTCTGTTTTCGTCTGAAAAATCACTTCACCCTCATCATAATTTTCATTTACATAATGAACGCTTATGCCGCTTTCTTTCTCTTTATTCCGAATAATGGCTTCGTGAACGTTCATACCGTACATTCCTTTTCCACCATATTTTGGAAGAAGTGCAGGATGTATATTTACGATCCTGTTAGGAAAACGTTTTAAAATGTCTTTGGGAAAAATCCACATAAATCCGGCTAAAACAATTAAATCTGGATTTATATCCTCTAAAATATGCAGAACATCATAACTATTGTATAGTGCATCGCGATCAAAATAAAGGGCTTTAACATTTAGATCGTGTGCTCTTTGGAGCACTTTTGCTGATCTTTTATTCGAGAAAACCGCTACCACCCTGGCATCATGGGATTTTTGAAAATATTTTATGATATTTTCTGCATTTGTACCTGAACCGGAGGCAAAGACAACTATTTTTTTTTGTACGTTATGTGTTGGAATGCTCAAAATAAGCTTGTTAACAATTATTAGAATGTAAAATTAAGTCCTTTCAACTAAATTTATGTAAATTACAATCACATTTTTAAAGTAAAAATCGGTTTTAAAATAAAGTTTTTTATTTTTGCCTCCTAATCAAAATTAAAATAAAAGTATTATGTCAGACATTGCATCAAGAGTAAAAGCGATAATCGTTGACAAGTTAGGTGTTGACGAGAACGAGGTTGTAAACGAAGCGAGCTTCACAAATGACCTGGGTGCTGATTCATTGGACACTGTGGAATTGATCATGGAATTTGAAAAAGAGTTCGACATCCAGATTCCTGATGACCAGGCTGAGAATATTGCCACAGTAGGTCAGGCAATTTCTTATATTGAAGACGCAAAAAAATAAAAAGAGTATAGACCATATGGAGTTAAAGCGAGTTGTAGTAACGGGCCTGGGAGCCCTAACCCCCATTGGTAACAATATTGAAGAATATTGGGAGGCTTTAGTAGCCGGAAAAAGTGGTGGTGCACCTATTACCTATTTCGATACTGAAAAATTCAAAACCAAATTCGCTTGTGAACTCAAAAATTTTGACCCGCTGGACTTCTTTGACCGAAAAGAAGTCAGAAGGCTGGACAGGTTTGCCCAATATGCCATTGTTGCTTCAGATGAAGCGATAAAAGATTCCGGCATCAACCTGGATACTGTAGATAAGTATCGTGTTGGTGTGATATGGGGGGCCGGAATTGGCGGATTGGAAACTTTCCAAAACGAGGTGATAAACTTCGCTACGGGAGATGGTACGCCAAGGTTTAATCCTTTCTTTATTCCTAAGATGATTGCAGATATTGCCCCAGGTAATATCTCTATTCGTCACGGATTTATGGGGGCAAATTATACTACTGTTTCAGCCTGTGCATCAGCAGCGAATGCTATGATAGATGCGCTGAATAATATTAGGCTGGGACATAGTGATATTATTGTTTCCGGAGGTTCTGAAGCAGCGGTTACCATGGCTGGTATGGGTGGCTTTAATGCCATGCATGCTCTTTCTACTCAAAATGATAATCCCGAAACAGCCTCAAGACCTTTTGATGCTACTCGAGATGGATTCGTTTTAGGAGAAGGATCTGGAACGCTTATTCTTGAAGAATACGAACACGCAAAAGCCAGGGGAGCCAAAATTTATGCTGAAGTTCTTGGAGGAGGTTTATCTTCTGATGCTTACCATATGACAGCACCACATCCCGAAGGAAATGGAGTGGTTGCAGTGATGGAAAATTGTCTTAGAAACGCAGAAATGAAACCTGAGGATGTAGACGCCATAAACACACATGGAACTTCTACGCCACTAGGTGATGTTGCCGAACTCAAAGCGATAAGCAAGGTTTTTGGTGATCACGCTAAAACCATGAATATCAATTCTACAAAATCTATGACGGGACACCTACTTGGGGCTGCAGGAGCCGTGGAAGCAATTTCGGCAATTCTGTCTATGAAACACGGAATAGTACCACCTACTATTAACCACCAACATAGAGATGAGAACATTGATCCAGATTTGAACCTTACGCTAAACAAAGCTCAAAAACGTGATGTAAAGGTTGTAATGAGCAATACCTTTGGATTTGGAGGTCACAATGCTTGTGTATTATTTAAAAAATTTGATGAATAACCGAATGTATTATGGGTGTTCTTCGAAATATATTAAATTCCCGTTCTGATAAAGGCGGGAATTTTTTTTCTGTGTTAACTAAAATACTGGGATTTAAACCCAGGAATATTTTACACTATCGTAAAGCCTTTACTCATCGTTCTCTGAATATTAAAGATGAAAGGGGTAATGCTATAAGTTTCGAGCGCCTGGAGTTTTTAGGAGATGCTATGTTAAGTGCTGTAATTGCCTCCCATCTTTTTAAGGCAGTTCCAGGAGGTAACGAAGGTTACCTAACAAAAATGCGGTCTAAAATAGTTAGCCGCAAACATTTAAATGAACTTGGAAAAGATCTTAAACTTATAGATCACGTTCAAACTAGCATTTCAAAAGATCAATTTGGAGCAAATATTCACGGAAATTTATTCGAGGCTTTGATTGGCGCCATCTACTTAGATAGAGGCTACAAATATTGCAAGCGTTTTATTTTTGAAAGGGTAATAGATCCTTATGTAGATATCGAACAATTAGAAGGCCAGGTCATAAGCTATAAAAGCCTATTTATAGAATGGTGCCAAAAGGAAAAAAGGGAGTTCGATTTTGAAGTTTATGAGGATACCGGAAATGATGAGGTGAAGCATTTTGCTGTAAAACTTCGTTTAGATGATAAAGTAGTAGCAAAAGCTAGAGCTACCTCAAAAAAGAAGGCTGAAGAAAAAACTGCAAAAAGGGCTTATTATGCACTTCAAAATAAAATCACATAAAATTGAGGAATTAGCGTAAACTATAACGTTTTCGTAGATAAATATGAAGTTTTGAGAGTTTAAAGCTTCATTTTTCTCAATCTTATCTTATCTTTAACCTTAAATTAGAAGTCTATGCTATTGCATAAAACGCTGTTGGAAGATGTTGAAGAAGATGAATTTGGCTTAATAGCACTGTATGGTGATTTAGAAGAATACAAGATGGCTTATTTATTAAATAAGTATCTCAAACTTCAATTAAAAAGAGAACGTAGGGATATAGACTTCAACCATAAATCGGTAGAAGCATACTACGCCCATTATTCCTTTAAGGATCAGGCAAATTTCCGGTCGTATCACCTGGTTGCTAACAAATTTAAAGGAGAACCCAAAAAAATATTAAGTTCGGGTTCTCTATTTGAAGAAGAAGAGGTTAGACCTTTACAGGTTAACCTGGTGCCTGAATATAAAAAGGTAGATTTCTTTCTTAAAATAGACGAGGAACTTAGTCAAAAAGACCTCAATAGGCTTGTTAATACCATAAGCCAGATACCACAAGTTAGAGCTGTTTATAATATTGACACAGAGTTATTGAAATCCAAACAAAATTTAATTTTTGAATAATGCCAACAGATAAGAAAACTAAAATTGTTGCTACCTTAGGTCCAGCAACAAGTTCCAAAGAAACTTTAGATAAAATGCTCCAGGCCGGAGTAAACGTTTTTAGAGTTAATTTCTCCCACGCCAATTATGATGACGTAAGAGAGCGCATAAAAATGATCAGGGATCTGAACAAGGAAAAAGGATACAATGCCGCAATCCTAGGAGATTTGCAAGGACCAAAATTACGCGTTGGGGTAATGAAAGATGAAGTGGTAGTTTCAGAAGGAGATGAAATTATTTTTGCTACTGGAAAGGAATTTAAAGGTACCGCAGAACGTGTTTACATGAATTACGAGACTTTTCCCAAAGATGTATCACCGGGAGAGCGTATCCTTCTGGACGACGGAAAGCTAATTTTTGAAGTAGTTAGCACAAATAAAAAAGATGAAGTAAAAACCAAGGTTGTTCAGGGCGGACCTTTAAAATCTAAAAAAGGTGTAAACCTTCCCAATACAAACATTTCTCTTCCTGCTTTAACCGAAAAGGACGTCAAAGATGCTATTTTTGCTTGCGAAATGCAAGTGGATTGGATGGCGCTTTCATTTGTTCGTCACGCTGAAGATTTAAAGGAACTTCAGGATTTGATAAAAAAGCACAGTGAATATAAAATTCCGATTATTGCTAAAATCGAAAAGCCCGAAGGTGTGGCCAATATTGATAAGATCGTAGCATATTGTGACGGACTAATGGTAGCTCGTGGAGATTTAGGAGTAGAAATTCCTGCACAGGAAGTTCCACTTATACAGAAAAAACTTGTGCTTACCGCTAAGAAAGCAAGAATTCCAGTAATTATTGCAACCCAAATGATGGAGACGATGATAACCAGTCTTACACCTACAAGGGCCGAGGTTAACGATGTTGCAAACTCGGTAATGGATGGCGCTGATGCCGTAATGCTTAGTGGAGAAACTTCAGTAGGACAGTACCCCGTTCAGGTAATTCAAAAGATGACCCAGATTTTAGAAACTGTAGAGAACTCACCTTTGATTAAAGTTCCTCACGATCCGCCACACGTTCGTACAAACCGATATATAACCAAAGCTGTATGTTATCATGCTGCCCATATGGCCAACGAAATTAAAGCCAAAGCGATTTGTACACTAACCAATAGTGGTTATACTGCTTTTCAAATCTCCGCTTGGCGACCAGAAGCTCATATTCTGGTCTTTACATCCAACAACAGGATTTTATCTCAACTTAGTTTGTTATGGGGGGTGAAAGCCTTTCATTATGATAAGTTCGTAAGTACCGATGAAACTATTGATGATATCAACCGAATAGCAAAAGAGAAAGATTTTGTAGAAAAAGGCGACTTTGCTATTAACCTTGCAGCGATGCCAATCGGGGACAAAGGCATGGTAAATACTTTAAGGGTTTCCGAAATAGAATAACCAAATTATATTAGTAAGCCACGAATATAATTCATTCTCGTGGCTTACTTAAAATTCAAACCTTAATTGAACTTCTATTTTCTTTTCTTCTGCTAATTTCTGTGCGTTCCCTTCGGTATTTAGGTTGGACAGGGAGATTCCTAAAAGCCTCACTGAATTTTTCATTTTTTCCTGGTACAATAATTCCCTGGCGTTTTCTAAAATAAGTTCTTTACTAGAAATATAGAACAAGATGGTTTTACTTCTGGTTTGTAAGGTGAAATCACTGTATTTTATTTTCAGGGTAACGGTCTTCCCTGCGACTTTATTTTTCTTAAGTCTGCGTTCTATTTCTTCAGCGATATTTTCAAGGCGATCCAGCATAAATATTTCCGAAGAGATATTTTCATTAAATGTGCGTTCGGCACCAAGCGATTTTCTTATACGGTTCGGCTTGACTTCACTTAAATGTATACCGCGTACCACGTTGTAATAATGCGCTCCACTTTTGCCAAATTTTTCAGTTAAGTATTCCTGAGATTTTTTTTTAAGATCTTTTCCGGTAAAAATACCTAGCATATACATTTTCTCGGCCGTAACTCTTCCGACTCCGTGAAATTTACGGATATCTAAAGTTTCTAAAAACTGTTCAACTTCTTCCGGATTAACCGTTTTTTGTCCATTAGGCTTATTGAAATCACTCGCAATTTTAGCGATAAATTTGTTAATTGAAATCCCCGCCGAAGCATTTAAACCAGTTTTCTCCTTAATTTTCTCCCTGATTTCCTTGGCGATAAGGCTCGCACTGGGATTTCCTTTTTTGTTTTCGGTCACATCGAGATAGGCTTCATCTAAAGAAAGTGGCTCCACAAGATCTGTGTATTCAAAGAAAATTTCCCTTATAGATTGCGAGATTTCGCGGTAACGTTCAAAACGTGGCTTAACAAAGATCAGATGCGGGCAGTTACGTTTGGCAATTACACTGCTCATAGCACTTTTAACGCCAAATTTTCGCGCTTCGTAACTAGCAGCACTTACAACGCCTCTTTGTGAACTTCCGCCCACAGCAATGGCCTTACCTCTTAATTCGGGATTATCAAGTTGCTCCACCGAGGCGTAGAATGCATCCATATCTATATGAATAATTTTTCGACTGGAAAGTTTTTCATTCACTTTGCAAAGTTAAAGAAACATGTCTAGGTTTTATATTTTCGAAGTGCTCAGGCTTTCTTAAAGTTTCGTTAGGGCACTAACCGGTGCAATTTATTTTGTTTATATTAATTATTGAAAGATAATGTTGTTGATTCAGACATATATTAACCGATCAAAAAATAAATATAATGCCAAAAACAGCAATAATTTTGGGCGCTACCGGCCTTACCGGAGGGATGTTACTTCAGCAATTACTAGAAGACAATAGGTATGATAAAATCAAGCTTTTCTCAAGAAACTCCGTCGAAATTAAACATTCTAAAATCGACGAACATTTAATAGATCTTTTCAAACTGGAAGATTATAGAGATATATTCAGTGCTGACGAAGTCTTTTGTTGCGTGGGCACCACTAAGAGTAAAACACCGGACCACCAAACCTACACTATGATAGATCGAGGAATCCCGGTCACAGCTGCAAAACTTTGTAAAGAAAACAAGATAGATACTTTTTTAGTGGTTTCGGCACTTGGTGCAAATCCAAAGAGTCGGGTTTTTTATAATCGAACCAAGGGGAAGATGGAAAAGGAAGTTTTGGAGCAGGAAATTAAGCACACTTACATTTTGCAACCTTCGCTTATTACGGGTGAACGTAAGGAAAGTAGAAGCTTTGAGAAAATTGGCAAGGTAATGCTCAATTTTATCAATCCATTTTTTCTAGGAACCATGCGAAAATATAAATCTATTTCAGCTGAAAGTATTGCCAGGGCGATGGTAGCTATAGCTAATTCAAAAGAATTAGACATACAAAGGATTCCGTCAGATGAAATTAAAAATATAGCACACAATAATTAGATGCAGGAAATCGAACGTAAATACCTGGTGGTTTCAAAGGATTATAAAAAGGAAGCTTTTAAGAATTTTCATATAAAACAGGGTTTTTTAAATAAAGATCCTCAAAGAACGGTTCGCCTGAGGATGACAGACGATAAGGCTTTTTTAACCATAAAAGGGAAATCGACTAAAAACGGACTCACCCGATTTGAGTGGGAAAAGGAAATAGATAGAAATGAAGCTGAAGCCTTATTTGATCTATGCGAACCGGGGATTATAGAGAAAACCCGGTATTTGGTAAAAGCAGGTGATTTTGTTTTTGAAATTGACGAATTTTACGGAGAAAATGAAGGGTTAACCGTAGCAGAAATCGAATTGAATCAGGAAACCGATGCCTTTCAAAAACCTCATTGGTTGGGAAAGGAAGTAACGGGAGAAATAAAATACTATAATTCTCAGTTAAGTGAAAATCCTTACAAAAGATGGTAAATCTTTAAGATGAAAAATATACTTTATATACCCGTTCTTGCTTTTTTAATAATTTCCTGTAAAGATATTAAGAATCCTGATCGAGATATCCCTGACCCTGCGGAAATTACGGAGTTGAAGCCCAACCTAGATATAGATTCCATAGAGAATGATTTAAAAGAAAAAGGCTATCAAACCTTTAAATATAAAGCGGAAGATACTACCTATCTAATGCAGCAATATTATATTGTATTTTTAAAAAGAGGCGAAAACCGTAAGCAGGATTCTACCGAAGCCGCGAGATTACAGAAGGACCATCTGGCTTATTTAAGCCGCATGGCAGAAGAGGGTTATGCAAGTTTAATAGGTCCTTTTGGTAGTGATGGTGAAATACGTGGAATCGCGGTTTATAATACTGCCACCCTGAAAGAAGCAGATAGTTTGGCAAGCCAGGATCCAATGGTAAAGGCTGGAAGGTTAAAAATTGAAGTTCACCCCTGGTGGACCGCAAAGGGAGGAAAGCTCAATTAGGCCGGAGGCTAACAATAATCTAAAATAAGTGAATTATGAAGATTGAACATATTGATCAAGGGAAGAAAGGCTATTTCCAGGCTTTGAAAGATGAAAAACAAGCCGGAAAAATGACCTACACCTGGGTCGGAAAAAGCAAATTTATTATAGATCATACCGAAGTTGATCCAGATTTTAAAGGTAATGGGGTTGGCAAAAAAATGGTAAAAGCGGCAGTAGATTTTGCCAAGGAGAATAAGCTAAAAGTGATTCCGCTGTGTCCGTTTGCTAAAAAAATAATTGAAAAAACACCCGAATTCCAGGAAGTACTGGCCTAATTTTTAAACGTATTATTATGAAAACTTCTTCGCTTCCAGATTTGAAATATGTGAGCTTCGAAAAAGAGAAATTCACGCTTCATCTTTTCCTGCAAGTTGTGGGTAAAATCAGGTTAAAACTTACACCCCGAAAAAATCACTGGTGGTACGTCACCCATTATATTACCGAAATGGGGTTTAGCACCGGGCCGATTCCCTATAAAAAGGGATTCAGTAGTTTTTCGATAATTTTCAATGTAGTTAAACATCAACTTGAAGTACAAACCAGCGATGGCGATTTTAAAACCTTAAAACTTAAAAATGGTTTAAGCGTAGCCGATTTTTATGTTCAAGTTTTCACGATTTTAAAAGAGCTGAACATCCGGGTGAAAATTGTTGAGAAGCCCTATGATCTTGGAATTGAAAAAGTGTTTCCAGCTATTACTGAATATCATCATTATGACGAGTCCTATGTTGAGAAATTGTGGAAAGCTTTATTATGGATAGACAGTGTTTTTAAAGAATTCAGCGGAAAATTCTACGGAAAAACCTCTCCTGTTCATCTATACTGGCATTCAATGGATATCGCTGTAACCCGGTTTTCCGGAAAAAAAGTCCCAAAGATGCCCGTTGAATCAAGAATTTCAGATAAGGATGCCTACAGCCATGAATGTATAAGTTTTGGCTTCTGGCCAGGCGATGATAAGGTGCAGGAACCGGCATTTTATTCCTATACTTTTCCTAATCCCGAAGGTATTACTAACCAGGAATTACAACCGGCATCTGCAAGCTGGGAAATGAGTAACGGCAGTCCTATGGCCATTCTAACTTTCGCTAACCTAAAGGAAGAAGAAAATCCGCGGCAGGCTTTGCTGGATTTTATGGAGAGTGCTTATCAGGCCGGCTCCGAACTTGCAGGATGGCCAATAGAAGATTTGAAAATCCAAGATCTTGAAAGTTTATAATTCTAAGAAATAAACCCCAAACATTTTAATAAATGACATCGCTTCATTAAGTAGGTCATACAATCATAATTTATTTCTCATACGGGCTTATTCCTTCCCAGTAATTATCACTTAATTTATTCCACCTTTTCATTGAATATCCTTTGGATTTGCTCATGTTTTCTGAGATTTTCCGATAATTTCGGGGCTTTAGTTATTGGACTTTAAAGATATTATCATTTTAACTATATTGGCACTGCTTTTAAAAAATAAACCCACAAGTCCTTAAATCGATGAGAATAACTTTACAAGACCTACTTAAATTTAGAACTTACTTTCTGTTTTTAACATTTTTAAGTATTAGTGTTACCGGCTTTTCGCAAAAGAGTGAACTCTCTGTAGAAAAAATTATGCAGGACCCCGATTGGATGGGAACATTTCCTTCTAATGTGAAATGGAGTGCGGACAGTGAAAGTATTTATTTTGATTATAATCCTGAAAAAAACACCGAGGATTCGCTTTATAAAATAGAACTGAGCAATACTTCAAAAATAATTAAAGTGAGTCCGAAAGAAGAGCGCAATTTGATTCCCCGTCAAGGCGATTTTAATAAAGGAGGAAGCAAAAAAATACTCAGCAAAGAAGGAAACCTGGTGATTTACGATGTCAGATCCGGAGTAACTACTGAGTTGTTAGATCTTTCAGAGCCCATATATAATGTGGAATTTCTGGCTGATGAAAATAAGATTAGTTTTATTTCTAATTTAAATGCATTCATCTATAATCTTGAACAGGGAAGTATAAAACAGCTCACCAACATTCAAAAAGGGAAAGCTGAAGAAGAAAAGCCAACCGAACTTTCAGAAAAAGAGACCTGGTTAAGGGAGGAAAACCTGCAACTTTTGGAGGTTGTAAACCGGCGTAAGGATGAAGAAGAAAGGAAGGAGGCTTATCGCGAGGCAATGGCTAAGAAAGAGGAATTCAGATTTTACCTGGAAGATCGGGAGCTCAGTAGTTTACAGGTTTCTCCTAATGCCCAATATGCTACTTTTAAACTAATTTCCCGGCAGGACGGAGAAGGCACAAATGTTCCCAATTACGTTGATGAAACAGGTTATACCGAAAACCTGTCTGCCCGCAGTAAAGTTGGGGAAAACGAGACAAAAGTTGAGCTGGCAGTCTATAATTTTCAAAAGGACACCGTATATATGGTAGAGACTCAGGATTTGCCAGGAATCACTGACCTTCCTGCATATATAAAAGATTATCCCAATAAAGAATGGAAAAAAGCTGAAAGGGAAGTAGTGCCTACTAAGGTATATTTTTCAGAAAATGGGGAACTCGCGGTTGTAAATTTGCGTTCAAAGGACAATAAAGACCGGTGGATTGCTAGAATCAATCTGGAAAACGGCGATGTAACTACTCTAGACCGCCAGCGTGACGAAGCCTGGATTGCAGGCCCTGGGATAGGCTATACATTTTACGGCGGCGAAGACATGGGGTGGCTTCCCGATAACAAGCATATTTACTTTCAAAGTGAAGAAACCGGATATTCCCATCTGTACTTATTGGATGTTACCAGTGGAAAGAAAAAAGCGCTTACCCAAGGAGAATTCGAGGTATTTGATCCTGTACTTTCCAATAATAAAAAAGATTGGTTCTTAACCACTTCTGAAGTTGGCCCCGGTGAACGTCATTTTTATAAAATGCCGGTAATGGGTGGTAAAATGGAAAAACTTACCCAAATGGAAGGGAACAACGATGTTTACTTATCCCCCGATGAAAAACATATGGCTATTTTGTATTCGTACAGCAACAAGCCCTGGGAGTTATATTTAAAAAAAACAAAAGCAAATGGCAAGGCCAAACAATTAACAAAAGGACAATCGGAAATATTTAGCAACTACCAGTGGAGAGAACCCGAATTAATAAAATTTGAGGCCGAAGATGGGGCTATGGTTCCTGCTAGATTATACAAACCCGAACCTGATGTAAAAAACAATGCGGCTGTTGTTTTTGTCCACGGCGCAGGTTACCTGCAAAACGCTCATAAATGGTGGAGTAGTTATTTTAGGGAATACATGTTTCATAATCTTTTGGCCGATTTAGGTTACACTGTAATTGATATTGATTATCGCGGAAGCGCTGGTTATGGTCGCGATTGGCGAACAGGCATTTATCGTCATATGGGCGGAAAAGATCTTTCGGACCAGGTTGATGGCGTAGAATATTTGGTAGAAAATCACGAAATAAACCCAGAAAAAGTAGGAATATATGGTGGAAGCTACGGTGGATTTATCACCTTAATGGCCATGTTTACTGAACCTGAGACTTTTAAAGCCGGTGCTGCTTTGCGATCAGTAACAGACTGGGCACATTATAATCACGGCTATACATCGAACATCCTTAACGAACCCTCATTGGATCCTATTGCATATAGAAGATCTTCCCCCATTTATTTTGCCGAGGGACTGGAAGGGGATTTATTGATTGCTCATGGCATGGTAGATGTAAATGTCCATTTTCAGGATGTAGTCAGGCTTTCCCAGCGATTAATTGAATTGGGTAAAGAAGATTGGGAAATAGCAATTTATCCTGTGGAAGGTCACGGTTTTATAGCACCCAGCAGTTGGACCGATGAATACAAAAGGGTACTGGAATTATTCAACGAAAGCCTTTTGGACTAATGGACATCGAATTTGTAAGAAACCAGTTTCCGGCTCTGGAAAGAGAGTTTGTTTTCATGGATAATGCAGGTGGTTCACAAACGCTAAAGAAAGTAGCCGAGCGCATCAGCGGATATTTATTACATCATAACGTACAATTAGGCGCTTCATATCAAGTTTCCAGGGAAGCAGGTGAAAAGCTCACTTATGCAACTAAACAGGTGAGCAATTTTATAAACGCAAGCAGACCGGAGGAAGTAGTAATAGGTCCTTCTTCTTCTATGCTTTTACGCGTTTTAAGTTGGTGCATAAGCAAGCAATGGCAGGAAGGCGATGAAGTTATTGTTACAAATACCGATCATGAAGCCAATGTTTCTCCTTGGACAGATTTAAAGGATAAAGGGATTAACGTTAAGGTGTGGAAAACAAATCCAGAAAGCCTTGAACTGGAAATAAGCGATCTTAAAAAATTGCTCAATAAGCGAACCAGATTAGTTGCCTTAACCCACGCTTCAAATATTTTAGGTAGTATAAATCCTATCAGAGAAATAGCTAAAACGGTTCATAAATCGGGTGCGTTGATTTGTGTTGACGGCGTGGCATATGCCCCGCATCGCCGCGTTGATGTCAGAAAACTGGATGTAGATTTTTACGTTTTTAGCTGGTATAAGACTTATGGGCCTCATCTTGCGGTTATGTATGGCAGATATCATCAGTTATACAAAATGGATGGAATTAACCATTACTTTTTCACCAAAAAAGATGTTCCCTATAAGTTTCAGCCGGGCAATTTCAATTTTGAACTCACTTACAGTTTATTGGGTATAATAGAATATTTTGAAGAGTTTTTTAAACACGAATTCCCCAAAGAAAAGAAGGTGGATTTTCAGGAGAAAATGGATAAGATCTTTGAGCTAATCAGCAGGCATGAAGAACGAATTAGTAAACCTCTAATCACTTATTTGATAGAACATCCTGACATCAAAATAATTGGCAGAAATACTGCAGACAGGGAAAAAAGAGTACCTACGATTTCTTTTGTACATAGGACTTTGAAAAGCAATGAAATTGTAGAAAAGATTGACGATTATAGAATAGGAATTCGGTTTGGAGATTTTTATGCAAAAAAGCTTATTGAGGATGCTGGTTTAAAAGAAAAAAATGGAGTGGTTCGAGTGAGTTTGGTGCATTATAACACCCCTGATGAAGTTCAAAGACTAATTTGGATATTAAAAAAGATCATTTAATAATTATATGGCGATATTCAGAAGTTTTTAAAAAACTGTTGAATATTCCCATCAGGGGGACAGAATAGAAAAGCTACCTCAGAATTTTTAAATTTCGTCATTAAGAGATCATCTGTTGATATGGCCTTTAGCGGATTTTTGTTAGATATGTTATTATCCCATGGCTTGTTTTAGATCAGCGATGAGATCTTCTTCATCTTCAATCCCTACACTTAATCTTATTAATGAATCTACCACTCCGGTTTTAGCCCTTTCTTCCTTCGGAATAGATGCGTGGGTCATACTTGCGGGATGCCCAGCCAAAGATTCTACACCTCCAAGCGACTCAGCAAGAGTGAAAACCTTAAGTTTTTCAACTAGAGCGGTAGCGCTCTTAAGCGTGTCTTCTTTTGTGGTAAAAGAGATCATTCCGCCAAAGCCTTTCATTTGCTTGCTCGCGATATCGTGGTTTAGATGGTCTTCAAATCCCGGCCAGTATACCTTCCCAACTTTAGGATGAGTTTTCAGGAATTTAGCAATTGCCTCACCATTTTCACAGTGTCGCTGCATTCTGAGGTGCAAAGTTTTTATACCACGTAAGACTAAAAAACAATCTTGAGGTCCGCAAATTCCGCCGCTTGCATTTTGTATAAAATACAATTTTTCTGCTAATTTCTTTTGATTAACCACCAAACTTCCCATAACTACATCACTATGGCCTCCCAAATATTTCGTGGCGCTATGCATTACAATATCGGCACCAAGTTCCAGGGGTTGCTGTAAATAAGGCGTAGCAAAAGTATTGTCCACCGCAAGCAATAAATTATGCGCTTTAGCAATTTTAGAAACCGCTTCAATATCAATGATATTCATCATTGGATTGGTTGGTGTTTCTATCCAGAGCAGTTTGGTGTTTTTATTAATATATTTTTCAATGTTTTTGGCTTTACCCATTCCAATAAACTGAAATTTAATTCCAAAATTTTCAAATATAGAGGTAAACAAACGATAGGAGCCGCCATAGAGATCGTTGGTAGAAATAATTTCGTCTCCTGGTTTAAAAAGCTTTATTACCGCATCAATAGCCGCAAGTCCCGAACCAAAAGCAAGTCCAAATTTCCCGTTTTCAATACTGGCTATAGATTTTTCTAATGCGGCCCGGGTTGGATTTCCACTTCGGGAATATTCAAAACCCTTATGACCGCCTGGTGTACTTTGTGAAAATGTTGTGGTTTGATAAATAGGAGGCATTACAGAACCATATGCGGGATCTATATTCTCCTGGCCTCCGTGTATAGTTTTGGTATTAAACTTCATAGGTTTTTGCTTTATAGCTAAGGTAGTATGTGCATTGTGTTTAAGCAAAATACACTTATCTTTATTCGCATATTTAACAGCCTTTTATATGTCTCAAAAATTTATTTTCCTACTTCTTGTTTTTTTAATCTTTACCTCTTGCCGTGATGATAAATCTGAAGCTGGTGAAAATTTGGATAAAGATCAAACCGAAGCTTTAAGTTTTTATAATGAAAGTTTATCTTCCAAGGATTTTAAAGCCTGTGAGAATACAGAATGTCCTACAATTAGGGTAAATTATTTAAAATTCAGAGAAGACCAAGAGGTGGCCAAGACAATGAACCGTTATAATGAAAATAACTTGATCAAAATATTCAGTAATACTGAAGCTGATACCATTGCTCCAAGTTTAAAAGCGGCTATTAAAGGCTTTGTTAAAGATTACCAGTATTTTAAGAGCGATTTTCCTGACTCGGAGGCGGGTTATGAAGTTGAGATTTCCCAATCTGTTTTAAGTAGGGACGGTGATTTGTTAGTATTGGAAACTGATTTCTATCTTTTTACGGGCGGCGCTCACGGTTACGGAGCTAAACTATTTACTAATTTTGATATAGCTTCAGGCGAAACACTTACAAAAGATGAGTTGTTTTCTGATCTTCATGCTTTCAAAAATTTTGCTGAAAAAGAATTCAGAATAAAATATGAAGTTCCCGAAGGACAAAGTATTAATTCCAAAGGATTTTTCTTTGAAAATGATAAATTTGCGCTTCCGGAAAATATTGCCCTTACTAAAAATCAAGTGATCTTGATCTATAACCGTTACGAAGCCGCCAGTTATGCTGAAGGGGAATTAAAACTATCTTTTTCCAGGAATAAAGTGAATCAATGGCTTAACTACTAATTGAAAACTTATTATGAGAAAAGTGTATCATCTATCTAATTGCAATACCTGCCAGAGAATTTTAGATGAATTGAGTTTGGCAGATTCTTTTGAATTTCAGGAGATCAAAGAAGAGGAAATAACCAGAAAGCAACTGGAAGAAATGAGAACTTTAGCAGGAAGTTATGAAGCGTTGTTTAACAAAAGAGCACAGCTATACCGTAAGAGAAACCTCAACGAAAAAGAACTTTCTGAAGACGATTATAAAGAGCTTATTTTAGATCATTATACCTTTTTAAAAAGGCCGGTGATTATCAGTGATGATGAAATTTTTATAGGCAATTCTAAAAAAACCGTTGCGGCGGCCAAAGCAGCGGTGAATGGATAACAGACGTATTCTGGCAATCTTTGCAGCAATCGGAGCGAGTGCGATCTACGGACTAAATCATACCATTGCTAAAGGAGTAATGCCTACGTATATTGAACCATTCGGGTTTATTTTTTTAAGGGTTTTTGGTGCTGCAATTTTATTTTGGGGAATTAGTTTTTTGGGCCCAAAGGAAAAAATCGCCACTTCTGACTGGCCAAGAATTCTAGGTTGTGCGGTCTTCGGGATGGTAATCAATATGCTTTTTTTCTTTAAAGGATTAAGCCTTTCTACGCCTATTAATAGTTCGGTGATTGTAACGCTTTCCCCTGTAATGGTCCTCATACTGGCTTCCGTCCTTATCAGGGAACGTATTACCCTATTAAAAAGCCTAGGAATTATCGTTGGTTTGGCCGGAGCTTTGGTTTTGGTACTTTTTAGTGCCGAAAGCACCGGGAACGCCCCCAACATACCTATGGGAAATGTGCTTTTTATAATAAACGCATTTAGTTACGGACTTTACCTTATTCTTGTAAAGCCGCTTACTGCAAAATATCATGCATTTACTTTAATGAAGTGGCTCTTTCTTATTGGGGTTATTATAAACTTCCCTATAACAATAGGTGAATTTATCGATGTTAACTGGACGAATTTGCCTTTTGATGCTATTTGGAAAATGACTTTCGTGGTGGCAGGAACAACATTTTCTACTTACTTGCTGAATATTTATGCACTTAAACAACTTTCCGCTTCCACCATAAGCGTGTTTATTTACCTGCAGCCACTAATTGCAATTACTTACGCAATTTTAAGCGGTGCTGATGAATTAAATACAGTAAAAATTGTGGCAGCAATGCTGGTATTTATAGGGGTTTATATGGTAACTAAAAAGAAAACAGAGATTCGAGCTTGAGCCTTAATCTTTTAGTTTATCAGCAAGTTGCTTTAAAAAAATTTTATTTTGCTTTATAGCCGAAAGGGGAGCTGTGTAAGTGTTTACCCTGGCAAGATCAGGAAAACTCAATTTTCCCTTGGCTATTGAATTGGCAAGAAGTATCTGTAGATAATTATAAGTCAAAATAAATTGCTGAAGGAAATTTGTTCTTTTTTTATGAAAACCTAATTTTTCTGCGGTTCTTTCATTGAGTATATAGCTTGTGCCTTCCAGGCTGATATATTCAGCATTTTTTGCATGGAAAGATTCCGAAAGTTTCAAAAGACCTAAAATATATTGTCTAAGAATAAACCTTATTCTTTGGCGTTCCTTCCAGTTTCTATCAAGAACATAATAGTAGTCGAATAATGTTCCCCCGTGAATGATGATCTTTTCATTTTTTATTTTTTCCGTAATAAACAGTGGCGTATAGTAAATTAATTTACCTTGTTTTTTTCCTTGAGGGGTATCAATAAACGGTGCCAAGACAGAAAGAATCAGTGGTAGTGCAAGCAAAGGCAAAAAATACCATTCCAGGAATAATCCAATGAGTACAAATCCTAGAAATATTAATAAAGCAAGCCCTGAAAATTTAAGAATTTCCAGGGTTTGTTCTTTATTTGATTTTATATAAAACTTATGTTTTTCGATGGGTGAATTTAAGCAATTCAAAAGCAGGAACTTCTAAAATCATAACTTTTCTGGTTCAAGATCCCGTGGTCGTTTTCCGAATTTTCTGGTATCTTCCTTGGTTAATATCCGAAAATCGTTAGTATGGCTCAAACTATTTAAATTATCCCGAAGTGCTCTTGGCAATTTTGTAAGTTTTCTTTCTTTTAAATCTATCCAGGCACCCATCATTTCACAACTAGCAAAATTTCGACCTTCCTGGTCATAAAAATTATGCATAAATTCAAAATACATACCATTTTCTGCAAGACCTTTTAGCTGTAATGTTACTTTTATTGGTTTTCCAGGAAAAACTTCTTTAAAATAATAAACATGTTCATAGAAAACCACGGGACCAATATTATTTTTTGCTAGTTCCTTTTGCCCAAACCCATTTTCCATTAAAAATGCCATTCTGGTATGGCTCATAAAATTTACATAAGCTGTATTGGCCAAATGCCTGTTCGCGTCTATGTCACTCCAGCGTATTTCAAATTCTTTGGTATACATTCTCTCTATTTTTTAATAAAATTAAGCATAAATATTATGCGTGCATAATTATCGTTAAGTTTTACTTTCTAATCATTTAAGTGTTATTGAAAACTCTGTAAGCTTTTTCAAATTTGTTGCCTTAATTTTAAACTTCTTAATTTTGATCCATATGCCCTTAATAAAGACCAAGTATAATGCATTCGGGATTTTTAGAAATGCCCATTTCGCCAGTATTTATGCAGCTATCTTAAGAAGAATAGATTTTAAGTTTACCTCTAAAGATCGAATAGAATTAAGCGATGGTGATTTTCTGGATCTGGAACGCAGTTTTTATTCTACCAGGAATAACAAAGTCATTATTTTACTTCACGGTCTGGCTGGAAATGCTAAACGACCCTATATGTTGGGAATGGCTAAGCAATTTCATGAAAATGGATGGGACGTAGCTTCAATGAATTTTAGGAGTTGCAGCGGGGAAATGAACCGACTTTACCGTAGTTATCATGCAGGCGCAACGGAAGATCTTGAAGCCGTAATAAATCATCTTCAACAGCCAGGGCAGTATAGTGAAATTGCTTTGGTTGGATTTAGCCTAGGTGGGAATTTAATGCTTAAATATTTAGGAGAAGCAAAAAATATTCCATCGGAAGTTAAATCGTCGGTTGCTATTTCTACACCTTGCGATCTTGGAGCTTCCTTAAATGAACTTAACAAAACTCATAATTTTCTATTTTCAAAACGATTTATCAAAAACCTGAAAAAGGAATTATATCTAAAGCAAATCTATTTTCCTTCAAAAATTAGTAAAGAAGAGATAGCTCAGTGTAATTCTTTACTCGCCATAGATGAACTATACACCAGCAGAGCTCATGGATTCAGGAATGCTTCAGAATATTATAAAAAGTGTAGTTGTATAGGATTTTTAGCTGATATAAATATTCCTACACTTTTGTTAAATGCGAAAAATGATTCTTTTCTTTCCCCTAATTCTTATCCTGTGGAGGTGGCGAAAAATTCTGAATTTTTTCATTTGGAAATTCCAAAACACGGTGGACATGTGGGGTTTATCCAACATAGAAAACCTTATTATCATGAAGTTCGGGCGTTGGAATTTGTAAACCAAATCAAATCAGAAAATACCGAACCTGCAAAATAGCCATTCGCCTGTTTTGCCCTGCTATAGAATTGATTATCTTTGCGCAAGCTTAAAAATCACGCATGATTCAGTCAATGACAGGTTTTGGGAAAAGCATAACGCAACTCCCTTCCAAAAAAGTAACCGTTGAGATCAAATCGCTTAACAGCAAGAATCTTGATGTAAACGCTCGGATTCCTTCGCAGTATCGCGAGAAGGAACTTCAGTTAAGAAATACAATTTCTAAATCGCTTACTCGCGGGAAAGTGGATTTTTCCATATTTGTTGAAGTGACAGGCGAGGAAACGACTGCCTCTGTAAACCGAGGTGTGGTAAAAAATTATATGCAACAATTAAAAAGTATTGTGAACGGCGACCAAACCGAATTACTGAAAATGGCTTTAAGAATGCCAGATGCGGTTACCACGGAACGCGAAGAAATTGACGAATCTGAGTTTAAAGCAATAGAAGCGGCCGTGATTGAAGCTCTCGAAGAGATAAACCAGTTTAGAACTGACGAAGGAGATGCGCTGGAAAAAGACCTGAAACTTCGAGTAAATAATATTGGGACATTATTGCAGGATGTTTTAAGAATTGATCCGGAAAGAGTGGAAGCTGTAAAGGAACGCCTGCGAAAGGGAGTTACTGATCTTAAAGAGAATGTGGATGAAAACCGTTTTGAACAGGAATTGGTTTACTATATCGAAAAATTTGATATTACTGAAGAGAAAGTGAGGTTGGAAAACCACCTTGCGTATTTTAACGAAAGCATAAATTCTCAGGATTCAAACGGAAGAAAACTAGGTTTCATCTCTCAGGAAATGGGTCGGGAGATCAATACAATAGGTAGTAAATCCAACTATGCTCCTATGCAACAATTGGTGGTGCAAATGAAGGACGAATTGGAAAAAATTAAAGAACAACTTTTAAACGTACTCTAAAATGAGTGATGGTAAACTTATCGTATTCTCGGCACCTTCGGGATCTGGAAAAACCACAATCGTCCAACATTTATTAAAACACCAAGAATTAGATCTTGAATTTTCAATCTCTGCAACTTCACGGGCACCAAGGGGGGACGAAAAAGACGGACAGCATTATTACTTCCTTTCCTTAGAGGATTTTAAGAAGAAAATAAAAAACGACGAATTTTTGGAATGGGAAGAGGTTTATCGTGATAATTTTTATGGAACTCTAAAAAGTGAAGTAGAACGAATCTGGTCGCACGGGAAAAATGTGATTTTTGATATTGATGTAGTTGGTGGATTGGACATTAAAAATATATACCCGGAGAAAACGCTGGCAGTCTTTGTAAAACCTCCAAGTATTGAAGAGTTAAAGATTCGGCTTAAAAAACGTAAAACAGAAAGTGACGATAAAATAAATATGCGGGTGGCAAAGGCCTCTATTGAATTAGCTACAGCACCTCAATTCGATTTTATTATTGAAAATCACGACTTAGAGACTGCACTTCAGGAAGCTTACGAACTGGTGGCAACTTATGTTGGTGTAAAAAAATCCGCAAGATGAATAGGAAAGTCGGTTTGTTCTTTGGTACTTTCAACCCTATACATGTCGGTCATCTTATTATTGCCAACCATATGGCCGAGTTTTCGGATTTGGATGAAGTTTGGTTAGTGGTTACTCCGCATAATCCACATAAAAAGAAAAATACTCTTTTAGAAAATCATCACAGGCTGGATATGGTTTATAAAGCCTGCGAAGGCTATGAACATATAAAGCCTTCCAATATTGAATTTGGTTTACCACAACCCAATTATACCTGTACAACTCTGGCCTATCTTCAGGAGCAATTTCCTACAAATGAATTTTGCCCAATTATGGGGGAAGACAATTTGAAGACTTTCCATAAGTGGAAGAATTACGAGGTGATCTTAGAAAATCATCAAATTTATGTATATCCCAGAATTTCCGGTGGGAATGTGATAAATGAGTTTAGAGATCATCCGAAAATTAGCCGAATTATGGCGCCGGTGATGGAAATTTCTTCAACATTTATTAGGAAGGCAGTTAAAGAGGGTAAGTTTATAAAACCTATGTTACCAGATTCGGTCTGGGATTATATTCAACTGATGAATTTTTTTAAGTAACGTATATTTAAGAAAAAGACTGTTTAGAATTCATTTTAGTTGTCCGCTTTAGCTGATTGAACCTACTTTTTTCATTGTGGAACTACAAACTATAGGACGTCGTCTGCCCTCAAAATAACAACCTCAAAATTTTAAACAGTCTTTAATCTTTATTTCTTTTCCAGGTGTGGAATGCGTAAAACCTGCCCCGGATATATTTTATTAGGATCTTTAAGCATTGGTTGGTTTGCTTCAAAAATCACTTGAAATTTATTGCCATCGTTATAATGTTCCTGGGCGATCTTGCTTAAATTTTCGCCTCTTTCAACGGTATGAAAACCAGATTCAGGTGCTTCAATTTTAACAGCTAACCTGTCGTCTACTTTGGCAATTCCTTCAGAATTTCCTATTACAAGCACTATTTTTTCACGGATTGCCTGTGAATCTGTAAGACCGTAAACCGTAGCCGTATTTCCTTCAATATCAATCACAGCATTTTCTACTTTTAAATCCATCGCTTTTATAGTGTCAAGAAGTTTCTCCGCAGCTTTTACATTTTCTTTTCTAAGAATTTCTCTCTTGGCCTCAGTAATTTCCATGTTTTCTTCTTCCTGCTCTTTTTCTTTTCCGAAGATCTTCTCTCCAGCATCTTTTATAAATGAAAATATCCCCATATCATTGATTACTAAGTTAGTAAAAAGAAAAGTACGAAAGGAATGTCGGATTCTAATTATTGTTAGTCCTAAATTTTTGTTAGTTTTTTGTCTTTTAATAACAAAAACCGCAAACTACAATTCTATTGAGAGTTTGCGGTTTTCTAACTAAATAACCAACCAAAAAAACTAAGAAAATCCGTCTCCTTCACAAGGAAGGATCCGTCATCTAAAAGAAAACGTTGAAAATCCTATAGAATTGTAATGTTCAGAATTTAAATATGTTAAATTTTTAATGGCTTTTCTTGTTTATTATTCAAGAAACCTGTTTATATACAACGTCTCTTTAGATATACTTAGAAATTTGTTTATTTTTGAATTACAGAAAACCAACCTATGGATAAATCTCCAAAATTTGCTGTGATTGGCGGAGGTAGCTGGGCTACCGCGATTGTAAAAATGTTAAGTGAAAATGTAGATACTATTTATTGGTATATGCGTAGTACTTATGCAATAGAGCATATTAAGAAACAGGACCACAACCCTAATTATCTTAGCTCGGTTGAATTTGATGTAAATCAGTTAGCATTAAGTAGTGATATTAATGCAACAATTGCAGCAGCGGACTATCTTATTTTTGCAATTCCTTCCGCCTTTTTAAAGCGCGAATTGGACGCATTAACAGTTTCGTTGGAAAATAAAATCATATTCTCGGCTATTAAGGGAATTGTTCCAGAAAGCAGCCTTATAGTGGGCGAGCATTTTGAGGAATATCACTTTGTGCCGGCTGATAATATTGGAGTAATTACCGGGCCATGTCATGCTGAAGAAGTTGCACTCGAGAGGCTTTCATACCTAACTATTGCCTGTACCGATGAGGAAAAAGCAAAAATCGTTGCTAAGAATTTAAACAGTGAATATATAAAATGCAAAATAAGCGATGATGTAACAGGAACCGAATATGCTGCAATGTTGAAGAATATATACGCTATTGCGGCGGGAATTGCCCACGGATTAGGATATGGAGATAATTTTCAGAGTGTACTGATGAGTAATGCTATTAAAGAAATGAAGCGCTTTATAAAGAAAGTGCATAAAATGAAGCGTAACATTAATGATTCAGCTTATTTGGGAGATCTTTTGGTAACAGGATATTCCGTATTTAGCCGAAACCGTATGTTTGGAAATATGGTTGGGAAAGGCTATACCGTAAAAAGTGCCCAAATGGAAATGAGTATGATTGCAGAAGGGTATTATGCCACAGAAAGTGCTTATAAAATCAACCAGGCTAAAGGTGCTAAAACACCTATAATTAATGCAGTTTACGGAATACTATATGAAGGAAAAAACCCAAAAAAGGTTATAAAGAAGCTGGCTGAAAAACTTACTTGAATCTATTTATTCAGCCAAAATTCCTTTGTTCGGAATTATGGGAATTTCCCTTAAGGCTTTTTCGTGTATACTGTTTTTTCGAAATAAATATTTCTTTTCAAACATCTTTCCTTCAGCAAAAAAAGTAACCTGAAACTGGTTGTTAAAAGCCAGTACTTCTTCCTGAATAAACTCTATTTTAGCAAATGATTTTGCCGGGAGTTTCTCCAGTTTATGACGAATCGTTGATGTTTCTTTTTCTTTATCGAAACCTTTGCTTACAATTAAAGCCATTTCAATGGACTTATCTCTATCGTTGATGAGATAAGCATTCCATTCGTCTACTTTAAAAGCCTCATTGTAAACCTTTACGGCAGCTACATATACTTTTTGAACTTTAGGAATATCTATATCTTTCTTCATTAATCATCAATCTTTTTTTTAGCCCATTTAAACACCCCCCAAAGAATAAGGCCAATAACACCTAATAAAATGGCACCTAATGCCAGTTCGATTATTTCCAATACCACTCACTAGAATAACTATAACTGCCAGGGCAATTATACCAAAGATAAAAAGCCCAATATTTTTCATAATTCTTATTGTTATGGTCCTAGAACTGCGCTAGGTAGGTTTGTTAAAAAGAAGATTTAAATTGTTCCAAAAACCTTAGATCGTTCTCATAGAACATTCTAATGTCCCCTATTTGATAAAGCAACATAGCTATTCGTTCTATACCCATTCCAAAAGCAAATCCAGAATATTCTTTAGGATCTATATTGCAATTTCTAAGTACATTGGGATCTACCATACCACAGCCCATTATTTCTAACCAGCCGGTTCCTTTGGTGATTCGATAATCAGTTTCCGTCTCAAGGCCCCAGTAGATATCGACTTCCGCACTTGGTTCGGTAAATGGAAAATATGAAGGCCTTAATCTAATTTTTGATTTACCAAAAAGTTGTTTGGTAAAATAGAGCAAGGTCTGTTTTAAGTCAGCAAAACTGACGTTTTTATCAATATAAAGTCCTTCCACCTGATGAAAGATACAGTGGGAACGGGCCGAAATTGCTTCATTCCTGAATACTCTTCCTGGGGAAATTGTTCTAATTGGAGGTTTGTTATCTTCCATATAGCGAACCTGCACTGAAGAGGTATGGGTACGCAGCAAAATATCGGGATCTGTCTGAATAAAGAAGGTATCCTGCATATCCCGAGCGGGATGGTATTCCGGCAGATTCAGAGCAGTAAAATTATGCCAGTCATCCTCCATTTCGGGGCCTTCCGAAACATTAAAGCCTATGTTTGAAAAAATCTCAATAATTTGGTTCTTCACGATAGAAATAGGATGGCGAGAACCAATTTCAATAGGCTCTCCCGGTCTTGAAAGATCGCCGTAAATTCCTTTTACTTCCTGTTTATTTTCCAGGTTTTCCTTTAGCTCGGTAACTTTGGTTTCAGAAGCTTTTTTGAGTGAATTTACTGCCTGTCCAAATTCTTTTTTTTGCTCCTTGGGAACTTCTTTGAAAGAAGCGAAGAAATCGTTTAAAATTCCTTTTTTACCAAGATATTTTATTCTGAAAGCTTCAACTTCTTTTGCCGATTCGGTTTTAAAAGCTTCTACTTCAGCAATATGTTTCTTTATTTTTTCTATCATCAGTTCCTTTTCTTTTCAAAGGGGTAAATTTAGTAAAAATGTAGGTTTAGACCTCACGAGCAACCTTTAATCTATGTATCCATTATTTATAAAATAATTCACGATAGCTTCTTTCATTAAAACCGATTGTTCCCCTGCTTTAAGGGTAGGTAATTGTTCTAAAATCTTATAATGTGGCCATCCCTCTTCATCAAAATAGTCAAATTCGTAATACCCATAGGGTTCCAGTAAACGGCAAATAGCGATATGCATCAAATCTATCTTCTGGTCTTTTTTAAATTTTCTATGAGGCTGACCTAATTCCTGAACTCCGATAACATAAATTATCGCATCCAAATCCATAGGTTCCCCATCGGCAAACTGGTTTGAGAGCTGCTTCTGTAAGCTATTCCATCTGCCTTTCAAATTTTCGTCTCTTGTCATGCCACAAAGATAATATCTTAGTATTTGAAATTACTGGCAGGAGTGATTTCTTTCAATTTTATATGGTGAATTAGTGACTAAGGTAATTTACTATATTTGATATATGAATACAATAGATATTGTCCTGGCGTTAATTCTGCTTTACGGACTTGTTAGAGGCTTCTTTAGAGGGCTCCTGGCCGAAATTGCTTCTTTAGTAGGTATTGTAGCAGGTATTTACGGAGCTATTCATTTTTCTTATATTTTGAGTAGTTTCTTTTCTGAAAATATGGGATGGGATTCCCGGTATTTAAATTTAATCGCTTTCGCTATCACTTTTATCCTTATTCTTTTTCTCGTTACCCTGGCAGGAAAAATCTTAACCAAAATGGCGGGTTTTGCTGCCCTTGGCATTGTAAACAAATTACTTGGTGGGGTTTTCGGATTATTAAAAATGGGTTTTATAGCTAGTGTTGTAATTATGTTTTTTGCTGCTACAAACGAAGAAATCGATCTGGTTGACCAGGAAAGCCTTGAAGCCTCCAAACTCTATAAGCCCGTTAAAGTTATTGCTCCTATTATTCTGCCTTCAGTAATACGTGAAGCGAAGGAAAGGGACATTTTAGACCAAGAAAATGACTTTTTGGAAAATGAATAAGGGAAAGCCGAATAAACAGACTTTCCCTTATAAATTCTTTTTTATTCAATTTTAAACCGGAACATCCAGTCCAAAAAACCTTCTGAAACTATCAGGGTTTACTACTTCACCCTTGTCAGAAATAAGTTTAATGGTAATATCTTTTCGTTTTGCTTTAATAGCGAATTCATCTAAAATTTCCAATACATCATAATCAAGCACTCTTGTTTTCCTAACATCAATACTTACAGTAGATCCATCAGGAATTTCATTTAATTCTCTTAAAATTGCTCCTTTATTTAGAAAAGATAATTCTTCGGCAAGAGTGATTTTATATTGCCCATCGTTAAGTTCGTAACCTTCCTTATGCAAGAAATGAGAGTTTTTATAGCTATTTATTAAAATAACGGAAATGCCTACTGCAAGTCCAAGTCCAATTCCCATAAGAAGATCTAAAAACACAACCCCCAGAATGGTGATTATAAAAGGAAGAAATTGTCCCTTTCCTAATTTAAACATTTGCTTAAACAGGGCTGGTTTTGCCAATTTATAACCTACCATTAAAAGGACGGCAGCAAGTACAGCCAGTGGAATCATATTTAAAACTGTAGGGATCGCAATAATGGAGAAAAGAATAATTATACCGTGCAAAATAGCCGACATCTTTGTTCTACCTCCGGACTGCATATTGGTAGAACTTCTTACAATTACCTGAGTCACTGGTAAACCCCCAATAAGTCCCGAAATAATATTTCCTGTTCCCTGGGCATAGAGCTCCCGGTTGGTATTCGTTGTCCTTTTTAAGGGGTCTAATTTATCTATTGCCTCGACGCTCAGTAAAGTTTCCAAACTGGCAACAATGGCCAGAGTAATAGCGACTACCCATACTTCCGAATTTGTGATTTCAGCAAAATTTGGCATTGAAAACTGTCCAAAGAAAGAAGCTGCGCTATCAGGAACTGGTACCGTTACTAATTGAAATTGTTGAATTCCCAAAACAGGACCTTCTGCTATTAGGTAGTAAATCACTCCCATGGCTACTGCAACCAGGGGTCCTGGAATAATACTGAAAATTTTGTGCTTTCCTGTTAGAACCTTTTCCCATAATAGTAAAATGGAAAGTGCAAGTAAAGTAATTAAAATAGCGCCATAATGAAGATTACTGGCTAATTGGCTAAAAGCAGCCCAAACTCCCTGATCTATTGAAAAACTTTCCACATTGGGAGAAAGGCCCAGTGCATTTGGAATTTGTGATATGGCAATAGTGATACCAATACCAGCCAGCATTCCTTTTATTACTGAAGATGGGAAATAATAGCCAATGATTCCGGCTTTTAAAGCGCCCATAATGATTTGAAGCAATCCGGCAATTACTACCGCAACGAGAAATATTTCATAACTACCAAGTGACTGTATGGCTCCTAAAACAATTACAGCAAGACCGGCTGCGGGACCACTAACCCCAAGTTGAGAATTTGAAATACTACCTACTACAATACCTCCAACCATACCGGCGATTAAGCCTGAAAATAATGGAGCTCCACTGGCAAGGGCAATTCCTAAACACAACGGGATGGCTACGAAAAAAACGACGATACTTGCAGGAAAATCTTTATTTAGATGTTTAAACATAAAATCTTTATTAAGTTGAGAAAATTCAAACTTCCATAATTGAATTTTTAGGAAATTCAAAATGATCCTTAAAATCTAATTTGTAAAAAATGAATAGAATTTTTTGGCATACATGGATTATGAATGCCAGGTGTCATTTCTGCAAGTTGGCAGAAATTTGTTGAAAAATTCAGAAAAGCTTGGTAAGATTAAGCGTGTTTAGGTGGTGGGCAAATAACATCAAGAAAGACAATAGGATAACTTTCTTTATATATATCTTTTGTAAGTGTGTGTTCCTGTAGATATTGTATACTGGCGTAATTAGAATGGCTTTCTTCTAAATTAAATTCAAGATTGATCTCGTTTTTTGAAGAACTTTCCTCTTCGTTCACGTTAAAAGCAAACGAAACATCTACCGAATTATCAATATAAGCCACAATACTTGGCGTTGCTATAAACAACAAAAAAATAAATGTTAGTAAGTGGGCTAATCTTTTCACAGCGGCAAAAATACTAACAAATGCCTCTAGTTAAAAACAAAAATCAATACTTTTATGTTAAACTAATATCAATTTTTCTTATAGGCGTTTCAAATTATTATTTTCTATCCAACCCTGTGTGCCATTTGGGAGTTCTATTTTTACCCAGCCCTGGTAATTCTCCAGGACCTTAGCTTTCGTCCCAGCGTGAAGCTTAAAAGCTGCCTCACCACGAGGTGAAGGTTCATTCTTTACCGCAGCTTCTTCAGCAAAAATAATGGCAAATTGATTGTTAAACTGAATTTCCTGTTGCTGAAATGCAAAAATGACCGAGGTGCAACCTAATAAAAAAATAAAAACTGCAAGTCCAAATAATACGCGTTTTCGTAAAGGAGTGTGGCTGAAATAATAAAGTAAAAATAAGGTCACAAATAATACCGAAAGACCAATGGCCAGGTAAGCCCAGGTATTATAGGAAAAAGTCGAAATTAATTGATTTATACGCTTTTGAAGACCAGTTTCCTCATTGTTAGGGATGTCATCAATTGTCATGCTCTGCGCAAATTTTAAATTGTTTTGCACATCCTCATCAGTAGGGTCTAGTTGAAGTGCCTTTTCGTAATAATAAATACTTGGCGCAACATTATTTAACTTATAATAGGCGTTGCCCAAGTTGTAATAGACCGCTACTGAAGTTTCGCCGTTTTCAAGGATTTTCTCGTATTTTGCTATGGCTGTTTCAAAATTATCACTCGCATACGCCTGGTTGGCTTCTTTAAAAAGCTCAGAATTTTGAGCCTGCGCCAAAACTGAAACCAGTACAAGAAAAGTAAATATCAAATTCTTCATTTCAAACAATTTCACTGGCATATCTTCTTCTTTTAATCATAGAGAGCCACTTTATAAATTCCCTAGTAGGGAAATTCTACAAATTTTTATCGAGTTTGGAAATTACCCTAACCGCTTTATCATAGTCTTCCTGTTGAGCTGTATCTGATGCGGGTGTATAACGAGCAAATTCGCAACTCTTGAGTACTTCGATAAATCCTGCAGAAGTTTCTAGAGCAACATTTTTTTCATTCAGTATCTCGACAATCCTTTCCTTACTCATTTCTGAAGTCTGAATATGCAGCTTCGCTTTGAGGTAATTATGCATTGCACGCTCTAGCGACTCGTAAAAACGCTGTTGATGCCCTAAATTTTTCTTTGCTTCAGAAAGGTATTTTCTGGCCAGTTTATCTGCTTTCTTCCTCCGGTTTCCGATGACATCAGCAGCCATGGCATCTCTTCTTTTTCCAAATAAAATAAATAAGGGAATCGCCGCAAAAGGTAGCACTAGAGAACCCCAAAAAACCCAGGATCTAAAAAATGCCTGTTGGTTTAATGGATTTAAATGGGTATCAGTTTTAATAAACCGAAATTGCTCTGATGGAAGCTGAACCGATTGTTTTTGGTTACTGGCAATAGTGTTATTTCTGGTACCCAGGGGGCTTGCTGCTACGTCTATCACAATTTCCTCTGAATTCAGGCTTTTATATGTTTCAGTTTCCGGGTCGAAATATGCAAAATTAAGAGGTTTAATTGGATACTGCCCTTTACGGGTAGGCACAATGGTGTAACTTTCTATAATGCTTCCTTGTTTTCCATTGAGCGTAGTGGTAACATTCTCTATCCGCTCAGGATCATATATTTCTAAGGAGGAAGGTACCTCCAGGGCAGGTAATTCGAATAGATTTAAATTTCCATTACCACTGATTTCAACATTGGCTTCAAAGGATTCTGAAGCATTTAGTTGTTTCTTGCTGGTACTCACGTCCATTTTAAAATCACCTACTGCACCAGTAAATCCGGCAGGCTTTCCTTCGGGTAAAGGTTTCACATTTATAGTTTTAGTACCGGCAGCAACAGTTTTGTTGATTGTTTTGTATATTCTGCTTCCAAAAATGTCACGTCTGTCACTGGGAACATCCACGGCAACTGATAAGGTGAGGGGCTCAAGTTCCAGCTTACCTGTTTTTTGGGGATATAAAACCGCTTTTTTAAGCACTACATATCGATAAGGCTCCCCGTTGTATTCGGTGTTTTCTGGTCTTAATTCTCTTATTTCAATATTCTGACTCCAGAAATCTGTAAACTTTGGACTGTCAACTTCCCTAAAATTACTTACGCTAATACGAGGACTTACATATAGTTTATAAACTACAGTAATTCCTTCGTTTAAATAAGGATTTGCATCGGAAACCTCGGCTACCAAATGAAGGTTTTCTGAGGCAATAAGTTCAGAGTTATCGCCATCGGTCGGTTTGTCTACCGCGGCGGTAACCTCAACCTCTATAGGAGTTGTTTTATAAACCTTATCATCTATGGTTATCTCGGCCTGAGTTATAGTTTTACTTCCACGTGAGGTTGGCTGTAAATAGTAAGAATAGGTCTTTGAATAGGTGCGGGTACCATTAACCCAACTATTGCTTACTGCCTGGTTGGGGCCCCCAACCACAGTAAAACCATCGAAAGGAGGTGGCCTAAAATTGTCACCATCCTGGTTCATTTCAAAATCTACCCTAAGTCGCTCGTTAACGCCCAGTTTGTCCTTGCTCACTTTGGCAACGAACTTTACCTGGGCTTGTAAACCAATACCGGTAAAAAATAAAACGCTAAGTATTAAAAACTTCAATTTCATTTATATAACCTCTTTCTTTAAGATAAGTATGCCTCTGGAGAGTAATCTATCAAAAATTTTACCAATCTTTTTCCGATTGTACTTTGGCACCTTTTTGCTTTTTAGCATTTAATTTATCCTGCACCTTTCTTTCCTCATTGCTCATCGCTTGCAACAAACTTCTTACCTGTTCAGGTGATAATTGTCCCTGGGCTGGTTGGGGCTGACCTTGTTGCTTTGGCTGTTGTTCCTGCTCTTTCTCTTTTTGGTCGCCTTTTTCACCTGGCTGCTTTTTCTGGTTTTGATCACCTTCTTTTTCTTCTTGATCTTTATTCTGCTGATCCTGATCTCCTTTATCCTCTCCTTTATCTTCCTGATCGCCTTGATCTTGATTTTCTTTGTTTTTCTGATCTTTGTTTTGACCCTGATTCTGCTTGTCCTGGTTTTCTTTATCCTGGTTCTTCTGGTCTTGATTTTTATTATCGCCACCACCTTTATTCTTATCCTCTTTTTTCTTTTGTTCTTCCAGCATTTTCTTAGCCAGAGCTAAATTATAACGGGTTTCATCATCAGTAGGATCATTACGTAAAGCATCTTTATAGGCATCAACCGCCTCCTGATACTTTTTTTGTTTCATATATGCATTTCCGAGGTTATGATTCGCGCGGTGTCGTAAAAGTTTGGTTTCTGCTACCTCAGCAGCCTGTTTAAAGCGTTGTGAGGCTTGGACCGAATTATCCCGGGTGTAATACATATTTCCCATATTGTATCTTGCTGCACTACTCTCAGGATTTTTGGCTATAGCTTTTCTATATGCGGCCTCGGCAACTGCAAAATTATTCTCACCTAGTGCTATCTCGGCTTCCTGCATTAGTTCCCTGGCTTCTTCCCTGGCCAAATGCTTAGCTCTTTCATCTTGTTGCTGGCCAAAAGCAGGCAGGCATAGCAGCAAGCCAAAAATTAAATGTAATATGTTTGTTGAAAATCCTTTCATTGAATCACTCCCCGGTTTTTCGTTTCTCGTTAAATAAATTAAGCTTTCTTACCCAGCTTGTTTTTCTTTCCAATATAAATACATCCATTAACAGCAAAAAGATTGCCAAACCAATAAACCACTGAAACTGCGATTTATAATCGGCAAATTGTTTTGCTTCAAATTCTGTTTTCTCAATATTCTGAAGCACTTCTTGTACTTTCTCGGTGACTTCAGAGGTTACGTCTCCATCAATATACTCTCCATTTGTTTCTTCAGCAATTTCCTGAAGTATGGTTGGATCAAGCTTTGTAATTACAGTTTCCCCTTGGTTATTCTCTTTATATTTTTGGACTACTCCGTTCTGTTTCATAGGGATCGGACCTCCTTTGGTAGTGCCGACACCAATGGTGAAAATTCTAATTCCGGCTTCCGCGGCTTGTTGTGCCATATCCTCAACATTACCTTCGTGATCTTCACCATCGCTTAATATAAACATAACACGATTGGTTTTTTGATCATCATCAAAAAAACCTGTAGCTAAATCAATGGCATCACCTATGGCTGTTCCCTGTGAAGAAAGCATGTCCGTGTTTAAACTTTCGAGGAACATTTCGGCAGCACCATAATCAGTGGTAATCGGTAGCTGTGGAAATGCACTACCTGCGTAGGCAATAATACCAACGCGATCACTACCCAAATTGCCGATGATTTCCCTAACCAATTGTTTCGATTTTTCTAATCTGTTGGGAGCAATATCTTCAGCCAACATACTTTTAGAAACATCCACGGCAAAAACAATATCTACGCCTTCACGCTTTACTGTTTCTAACTGGGACCCAATCTTGGGGTTTACCAGTCCCAAAATCAGACTGGCCAGCGCAGCTAGGATAAATAATAATTTTAAAAACGGCTTAAACGATGATCTGTTTGGAGTTAAATGTCCTAGAAGTCCGGGTTTGGCAAATTTTGAGCGCGCCCGCTTTTGCCATATCGTAAAAACAAGATACAACAGGAATACTGCCGGAATAAGCAGTAATAACCATAAGTATATTTTCTCTTCTAAGATGAACATTAATCCTTGTTTCAGTTATTAAATAAAGCCGCGAAATATGGTATACCTCAAAATCACTTCAAAAATCAATATGCCAAGGGCCAATAAAGCATAAGGCCTAAATTTTTCAGAATAGTTATAATACCTGAATTCTTCTATTTTAGATTTCTCAAGACTATCTATTTCCTCATAAATCTCCTCCAGTTTTTCATTGTTTGTGGCTCTAAAATATTCCCCACCGGTATCCGCAGCGATCTGTTGTAATAAAGCTTCGTCAATTTCAACTTTTTGAACACCATATTGAAATCTTCCATTGGGCAGAATTCCCACTGGTGTAAGTGCGTTTCCGTTGCTTCCAACTCCAATAGTGTAAGTTTTAATTCCGAACTCTACTGCAAGTTCACTGGCAATTTCAGGATCAATAAATCCTGAATTATTCACCCCATCAGTTAACAGAATAATCACCTTACTTTTGGCTTCACTGTCCTTCAAACGATTTACCGATGTCGCCAGGCCTGAACCAATAGCCGTGCCATTTTGTAGCACCTCGCTATACTCTATATCATTTATAGCCCGCAACACAATATTTTTATCGCTGGTAATAGGTGTTTTGGTAAAACTCTCCCCGGCAAAGAGTACTAAACCGATCCTATCATTAGGTCGGTTTTTAATAAATTCAGCACCAACTTCCTTTACAGACTCCAGGCGATTAGGTTCAAAATCTCGCGCCAGCATACTTGCTGAAACATCGATGGCCATTACGATATCTATGCCGCGCACATTACTGCTTTGGGTGGTTACGTCCACGGTTCTTGGTCGCGCCATAGCAGTAATGAGGAGCGCCAAAGCCAGTAAACGCAGAACAAAAAGCACCGGTTTTAATTTTGATAGCAGAGATTGCTTTACTTTAAAACCTCTAACGCTAGACATCCTAAGCTCTGGCGTCTGCTTCTTACGTTTCCAGAAATACCAAGCCGTTACTGGCAAAAGCAGTAATAAAAGCCAGAAAAATTCCGGGTTTTCAAATGTATAGTTAGCAAACATTAATCAGTCTGATTTTTTAATTGAACCGAATTTTCAATACGTTGCGAAATTTCTTCGGCATAAGCATCATTTTCATCAAACACCACCATAATTTGTTGGAATCCCTCGTTAGCACCAAAATTTAGAATTGCATATTCCTTTTTAATTGATCCGCCGCTAAGGGGATTTTCGAGATCAAAAGTTCCAAAAACCTTAATTCCTTTAGTATTATTAATGGTAGAAAAATCTTCTTGTTTCATAATAATGTTTCGTGCGCCCTGGGCTTCCAAAGATTCGTAAATTCCATCTACCGCTTTTTGTAAATCGAAATTGCCTTGCGGATTAACTGGGCCTGTAACAAGCAAGGTATATAAGTTGCCTTCGAGTGAACCAAAATCAAAAGTTTCGCTACCCAGCATCATCTGTTGAAGTTCATCACTGCGCTTAACTTCTTTCCTTACCAATACTTCCGGTGTAGTAATCGTTACTGCTGGGGTACCATATTCACTTTTAATCCAATCACCTTCTAATAATTCTTTAGTTTGATTCCCGAAAACTGAATCTTTTACGAAACCAAATCCTTTTGTGTTCACTAATACAGCAATAACTATAATACCAAGTACAAGTACCCCCCCAATTACTGCCAGAATTTTAGTTCTTTTTTTTCGTCTTAGTTTTTCTTGTCGATAGTTTTCATCCTGCATCAATTCTTGTTCGGTAGGTTCGGGAACTACCTGTCTAATGTCTTTTATAAGGTGTTCCACTTTGGTACGATCACTTTTAGCTGTAATGACATCAGGTCTCGAATTCGCGAATTTGGCCAAATCACCACGTTTCAATAACTGCTGAAGATTATCTATTGATTTATCTTTCAGGCTCAATTCTCCTGCTTGTTTCCTCAACTCCAGGTAGGCGATGAGTTCTGAAGTTGTACTCTCTAGAGCACGATCGTAGATTTTCCTATCCAGGTATTTTCTTACAGAAAAAGTCAGTTGGGAATAATACTCCTTAATTTCACGATCTTGTAGTAAAGAAGAACTATCCAATTGGTTTAGCTCGAACATTGCCTGTTCGTAGGGAGGTAATTCGGGTTCGGCTTCTTTTCTTTTCTTTCTTCTTCTGAAAAAATAGAATGCAAAACCAAGCAATATGACCCCTGCTAGCAGCCACCAAAGCCATTTTGGGATTTCAAAAGGTTTTGGGACCTCTACAGAAGGTTTTATAGGGTACATTTTTTGGCGGGTAGTATCAACTTTTACATTGGCGACCTCAACCCTGAAGGAATCGGTTAAATATTCCCGGTTTTCAATAATAATTTTCTGCTGCGGGATAATATATGCACCGGAATCAAACTTTGTAAGGGTATATTTCTTTAAAAGTCTGAAACGGTCCTCAACTGTAGTTGTATCGGTACCTAATGATTCGACCATTTCCATAGGATCAAAAGTTTGTCCCTCCGGAAAAACCACCAAATCGGTAGAATCGGTTTCAACTTCAATACTAAAGGTGATCTGTTCTCCGATTTTTATAGAGGTGGAATCTATTTCAGCATTTACGGGAGATTGCTGGGGATATAACTGAAAGGATAACAGCATCAAAATCGGCAGAATTGCCGTGCGATGAATTTTGATTGATGTTAGTAATTTATTTTCCATTCTTTTTAACCTCTCCTTTTAAAATAACCCAGTAATTTTTTTACGTAACTTTCATCCACCCGGTTATTTATAACTCCTGCCCCACTAAGGGTAAAACTCTCGTTAAAATAAGCGGCTCTTCCACGGTAATATTCAGCGTAATTTTTCCTAACCGATTTTGATCCTGTATTTACCGTTACATACTCTCCGGTTTCCTCATCCAACATTTGTACCAGACCCAAATTTGGTATCTCTTCTTCTGCAGAATCGTATACCCGAATTCCAGTAACATCATGTTTGTTGCCGGCTATCTTTAAAGTTTGTTGGTAATTATCATCCATAAAATCGGAAAGTAAAAAGACAATTGCTTTTTTCTTCATCACATTTGAAAGGTATTTTATGGCAGCTGCGACATCGGTTCTTTTAGACTGTGGTTTAAATTCTATTAATTCCCTGATAATACGAAGTACGTGATAGCGTCCTTTCTTGGGGGGGATATAAAGCTCTATTTTGTCTGAAAATAACATCAACCCAATCTTGTCATTGTTTTGGGTTGCCGAAAAAGCCAGTGTGGCGGCAATTTCGGTAATCACATCTTTTTTAGTCTGGTTTTGTGTTCCGAAAAATTCTGAACCCGAAACATCTACCATAAGCATCATGGTTAGTTCGCGTTCTTCCTCGAATACCTTTACAAAAGGTTCACTATAACGCGCTGTTACGTTCCAATCTATATTTCGAACATCATCTCCAAATTGGTATTGCCGTACTTCGCTAAAGGTCATTCCACGACCTTTAAATGTAGAATGATATTCCCCTCCAAAAACGTGATCGCTCAAACGCCGGGTTTTTATTTCAATCTTTCTAACCTTCTTTAAAAGTTCTTTGGTATCCATCAGGAAACGGTTGTGTTTTTACACAGCAAATAACTGGAATGCAAATATTGGTGTGAAAATATAATTTAAGGCACTTCTATCTCGTTCACTATTTTATGTACAATATCTTCTGAAGTTACATTTTCGGCCTCAGCCTCGTAGGTAATTCCGATTCTGTGACGAAGCACATCTAGAACTACTGCCCGAACGTCTTCGGGAATTACATATCCACGACGTTTTATAAAAGCATAGCATTTTGATGCTCTCGCTAGGTTAATACTTCCTCTGGGAGAAGCACCAAAACTTATAAGTGGTTTTAAGTCTTTTAAATTATATTTTTCTGGATTTCTGGTAGCGAAAATAATATCGAGGATATATTTTTCAATCTTTTCATCCATATACACCTCTCGAGCAGCTTGCTGTGCACGTAAAATTTGATCGATGCTCACCACAGGATTTACCTTTGGAAATTCCCCTTTTAAATTGGCACGCATTATTAACTGTTCGTCGTTAATTTCAGGATAATCGATAACGGTTTTTAGCATAAAACGGTCAACCTGGGCTTCGGGCAGAGGATATGTTCCTTCCTGCTCTACCGGGTTCTGAGTGGCCATTACTAAAAAGGGTTTATCTAAAATAAAGGTTTCTTCTCCGATAGTTACCTGCTTTTCCTGCATAGCTTCCAATAAAGCAGATTGCACCTTAGCAGGTGCACGGTTGATTTCATCTGCCAGGACAAAATTTGCGAAAATTGGTCCTTTTTTAATGCTGAAATCATTAAGTTTCATATTATAAATTAGGGTTCCCACAACATCAGCCGGTAAAAGATCTGGTGTAAACTGGATCCTGCTGAAACTTCCATGAACAGCTTGTGAAAGCGTGTTAATTGCCAGGGTTTTAGCTAAGCCTGGAACACCTTCCAGTAAGATGTGTCCCTGTCCAAGTAAACCAATTAGCAAACGCTCCATCATATGCTTTTGACCTACTATGACCTTATTGACTTCTGTGTTTAGTAAGTCTACAAAAGCGCTTTCCCTCTCAATCTTCTCATTTAAACTTGCAATATCTACAGAGGCGTTGTTTTCTACCATTTTATTCGTATTTAGAACCTTAAATTTCTTGGCCGCAAATTGGCTAATTATTAGCGTTTAGGCTGTTAATGTATGGTTAAAAAACAAAAGAGCGGCTAAAATGCCGCTTTTTTGTTATAAAGGAATTATCTGGGTTATTCCAAATAAATTGTTTCCAGATCAATAGCAGAATCTTCTTCGACCTCTACATTGTTTACTGGTACCACATCAAGACCTGTTTCTGCAGCTGGAGTGATAGTAACCTGGTAGGTTCCTGCCGGTACTCCGTGAAGCACAAAGTTCCCGGTGGCGTCGGTATAAGCAGAAATAGTGTGACTAGCGTTCTGTGCCTTGACCAAACTTTGGAAATCTGTGGGATGCACTTTTCCCATTATAGAACCCGTGTTGGCCATAGCCGAAATTCTGATAACAGGCTTTAAAATGTAACCTGAATTTCCTGTAATTACAACAGATTCATCAACATCAAAATCTAAAAGATATTCATAACTTTCTCCTGCTTCAAGTTCTTGATCCACTTGTAATTTTAAACCTGATTGTTCTGCACTAGGGGTAGCAAGCGGTATTTCCTCACCCTCAATTACTACGACATTATCAGGACCTAGCACCAATCTTATTTGATCCAGGTAACCCGCAGGAATTTCCGCATCAACCAGTAACTGTGATACTCCTCCGGTTAATTGTAAAAGATCATAACGGCCGGCCTCTACGTTTGGAAGGCTTTCCCATTGTGATTCTTCCTCTCCAATAGCTGCTTCGGTTTTAATCATTACATCTTCCACATCTACCCAAACATGATCATAGTCTCCGGGAGCATCTGTCATTCTCACCGCTAATTGGGCACTTCCTTCTTCATTTCCATTTTCCTCATCACTGCAACTGGTAAATCCAAAAGCGATTACCGCAGCAAGCAGTAAGCTTTTTAATTTTAAGTTCTTCATCGTTCTTTTCATAAATAGGTTATTAATTGTTTAGACAAGAAAACGGCGTGTAATCAATTAAATTTTACACAGGTAATTAGATTAACTAAATTTAACATGATTTTAAATTGCATATGTAAATCCAAGCTAGTTACTTGTAGAAAAATATGTAACACAAACCATCGTATGAAAACTGCATTAATCACCGGAGCAACTAGCGGAATTGGAAGAGCCACCGCGAGTGTCCTAGCCAGGGAGGGTATAAATCTCATTCTTTGTGGACGACGAGAGGAGCGTCTAATAGCCTTGAAAAAAGAATTATCCAAAAGAGTTGCGGTTTACACGCTTTGTTTTGATGTTCGAGAGAAAGATCAGGTTTTCGAAAAAATTACTAGTCTTCCTGATAAATTCGGAAAAATAGATATTCTTATCAATAATGCGGGAAATGCCCACGGTTTAGATCCAATTCAGGATGGAAATATAGACGATTGGGATGCTATGATAGATATAAACGTAAAAGGCCTGTTATATGTGAGCAAAGCAATTTTCCCGCAAATGATAAGTAAGGGGGGCGGGCATATTATCAATATAGGATCTACCGCAGGGAAAGAAGTTTATCCTAACGGAAACGTTTACTGCGCCAGTAAATATGCGGTCGATGCTTTAAACCAGGCAATGCGCATCGACCTCAATAAATATGGAATTAAAGTTGGCGCTGTAAATCCAGGTCTCACAAAAACCGAATTCAGTGAGGTGAGATTTAAAGGAGATTCTGAAAAGGCTAAGCATGTTTATGAGGGCTATACTCCATTGCGTCCAGAGGATATCGCCGATATTATTCGGTTTGTGGTCACCAGACCTTATCACGTAAATATTGCTGATTTGATCGTGATGCCAACTGCCCAGGCAAATAGTTCAATTGTGCATAGGGAGAAATAATAAACAGAGTCTTTCGCATTCACGGAAATGAGGAAATTAATATGATTAACAAACGGCTTCTAATTAAGAACCTTCTTGCTCATAATGATGAGAACAGCTTTTATGACAAAAAGCTAAAACTCAATATTGGGGAACGAGAAGGGAAGGCTAAGTTTTTAAAACACGTTTGTGCACTATCTAATTCCAATCCTGAGAATAATTCTTATATAGTAATTGGAGTTCAGGATGAGGATAATAATATAATAGGGACTGATTTTTTTGATGACAGTAAAATTCAGAATCTCGTAAATGCGTATTTGAGTAACCCACCTTTAATTTCCTATGAAAATATTCCTTTTCCGCATCTGCCAGGAAATCTTGTAGTGGGGTTAGTGAGTATCAGACCCAATCACGGGAAAATTTGTTCACTTAAAAAAAATATATGGAAGTATTATGGAGGCTCGGTTTTCCTTAGGGACGGAAGTATAAGTATGCCGAAAGTTTTTGGGATAGAAATCAAGGATGTGAATTCAGAAATAGTGAATTCTATAGAGAAACATTCACATAATAATATTGAATTAACGCTCGATGGCGTATTCGATTTTTTAAGAAAAAGAAAAGATTACAACGCCACTTATAAAGTTTTTAAAGAATATTTCGTGGTTTGCTGGGCCGGAAAAAAGATACAGGCAAAAAATGAAATATTTTATTCACGTGTGGACATTGAGCTGATAAATGAACAGGTAAAGCTATTTTATTCAGATCTGGACCAGGTGAGCATCAGCCTGGACGATGAAAAGTTTAAGATTCTGGAATATGTTCAGCTGGGCCTTCATGATAAATATCATTTTTATCCACTTGAAGAAGTAACCATCAGTTTTAAAGACAGTGTGAGTTATGATATTGAAAGCAGATTACTATTTGAACCACCAGTTTTTGACAGAAGAACTCTTTATCATATTTACAATATAAATAGTAAACTGGTAGAAAGGCTTAAAAAGAAGCTTCCGTTAAACAAACAACAAACAAAAGATCTTAAAAATTTGCCTTCAACGTATTTACTTTGTTATTTAAATAACTTTGAAAAGGCAATAGATAAACTTGAAGAAGCAAAGCCTTATTTGAAGCAATACAGTCAGGAAGTTTATAACTATTATAAGGAAAGTATGCGAATTCTAAGAAAAGTAAAATACAATTAATATGGGGAGAAGTATTGCTATCGGGGATATTCATGGGGGATTAAAAGCTTTAGTTCAACTCCTGGAAAAAATAAAAGTCACCCCCGAAGATAAACTTATTTTCCTGGGTGATTATGTAGATGGTTGGAGCGATTCAGCCAAGGTTGTTTCTTATCTCATAGAGTTGGCCCGGCAAAACACTTGCATCTTTTTGCGCGGGAATCACGATGATCTTACTCATCGTTGGTTGGAAACGGGAGATCTGAACGAGAAATGGTTGGAGCACGGAGGTCAGTCCAGTATTGATGCTTACCGCGATTTTTCTTCAGAAGAAATAGAAAAACATATTGAATTTTTTAATCAGATGCTGAATTACTATATCGATAAAAAAAACAGGCTATTTGTACATGCCGGTTTCACAAATCAGCACGGCCCTGAACAGGAATATCATAATACTGGTTTTTATTGGGATCGGACCCTATGGGAAATGGCGCTTTCTTTAGATAAAAATATAAAACCGGATGATGTGAACTATCCAAAAAGGCTTCAAATTTTTGATGAGATCTTTATTGGTCATACGCCCGTTACCCGAATCAATGAAGATGTGCCGGTAAAAAGAGCAAAAATCTGGAATATAGATACTGGCGCTGCTTTTATGGGAAAATTATCGGCTATAGATGTGAATTCAAAGGAAATTTGGCAGAGTGATCCTGTTTTCAAGCTATATCCTGAGGAAGAGGGTAGAAATTAAGACGATTTTACCACAAAACGCCTTTACTCTTCATATCTTTGTACTTTAAGGATTTTGGTTTTAATTTGAGCTGAATTATCTTAGTGAAGATTTTAATCGAATTTTTGAAGCAGTAATTATAAATCCAGCAGGATTGCACAACGCCTGCTCCAATTAATATAAAATGGCCCTCGACAATATTAGATTAGAAGTAATGAATACCGTTGAAAAAGAGGTAGATGGTTTCATAGAGAAATACCTTATTCCGGTAGAAGAAATTTGGCAACCCACTGATCTCCTTCCCAATTTACAGGAAGAGAATTATATGGATGACCTTACCCAGATCAGGGAAGAAGCCAAAGAACTTGAATACGATTTCTGGGTTGTATTAGTCGCCGATATGGTTACTGAGGAAGCCCTGCCGACCTATGAATCCTGGCTTATGGATATGGAAGGTGTAAAGCAGCACGGGAAAAGTCGGGGTGAAGAAAATGCCTGGTCCAAGTGGGTACGTCACTGGACGGGAGAAGAGAACCGTCACGGGGATACCCTCAATAAATATCTCTACCTCTCCGGCCGGGTAAATATGCGAGAAATAGAAAAAACCACCCAATATTTAATCAATGATGGTTTTGATATTGGTACCGGTCGTGATCCTTACAAGAATTTTGTTTATACTAGTTTTCAGGAGTTGGCAACCAATATATCGCACAAGAGGGTTGGTCAGCTAGCTAAGAAGAAAGGTAACAAAATGCTCGGGAAAATGTGTAATATTATCGCCGGAGACGAGATGAGGCACTATATGGCCTATAGAGAGTTTGTGAAAACCATTTTTGAACACGATCCTAGCCAAATGATGCTGGCTTTTCACGATATGATGAAAAAAAAGATTGTGATGCCTGCACAATTTCTTCGTGAAAGTGGACAGGGAATCGCAGAAGCCTTTGAAAATTTCTCAAACGCGGCGCAAAGACTTGGCGTATACACGACTTACGATTATATTGAAATCCTTGAGAAACTTAATGGCTACTGGGAAATAGATAAAATGCGCTCCCTGACCGATGAAGCTGAAAAAGCAAGGGATTATCTAATGAGATTGCCCGATAGAATGCGCAGAATAGCAGACCGTATGGCAATCCCGCAAGATCAACATACTTTTAAATGGGTTGAAGCCAACGGAAGGATTTAGTAAGTGTCATCTAAAAAATAATACCTCACATTCCTCGATATATGTCGGGAATGTGAGGTTCTTTATTTATAAGTCTAAATATTGAATATTAGCTCCTTTGCTTTTTCCAGATCTTATAAGAAATCAGGTCTTTTTCTATTAAATTAAGACAGAATGCAATTACCGCTGCATCATCTAAATAACCAATTATAGGAATAAAATCAGGAATTAAATCCAGGGGGGAGAGCACATAAAGAAGCGCTCCACCAATAGCGGCAATAACGTTAAAGGGAACTTCGCGATAATTTCCCTTTGCATAATCACGCAACAAATTAAAAAGTAATTGCGCATCATCCATATAACGCTGTAACTTTCCTTTATTTTCAAATTTAGCCTTTATCGACTCTTCATCTTCCAGTACACTATTTATATCGTCCTCTTCAAAGTTTTCCTGGCGTTTTTTATGTTCCTTTTTAATCGCTTCGTTATCAATTTTACTCATTATTCAATTTTTTGATGCACACAAAGTATAAAATTATTGTTGAAGGTTTATTTAGTGAAATGCTAAAATCTTATAAAAAATAAACCTCACATATTTTAGGGGCTGTGAGGTTTATAAAATTATAAAATTTTGTGCACTTGGAAATATTTTAGAATCTATAAGTACTCTGGAAGCTAAAAGCCAGGCTGGAAATATTAAAAGTCTTCGGTAAGCTTCCAGTAAACCATTTACAAATCAAATTTAATTCCCTGTGCCAAGGGCAGTTCAGTGGTATAATTAATAGTATTAGTTTGTCTGCGCATATAAATTTTCCATGCATCTGAGCCGGATTCTCTACCGCCACCAGTTTCTTTTTCACCGCCAAAGGCCCCACCAATTTCTGCCCCAGAAGTTCCTATATTCACATTGGCTATCCCGCAATCGGAACCTTCTACGGAAAGAAAATGCTCGGCTTCCCTTAAATTATTAGTCATTATTGCTGAAGAAAGTCCCTGCACCACTCCGTTTTGTATTTCTATCGCATCAGAAATTTCACCAGAATATTTCATTATATAAAGTACCGGAGCAAAAGTTTCATGCTGAACAATTTTAAATTCATTTTTTGCTTCGGCAATAGCAGGTTTTACATAACATCCACTTTGATATCCTTCTCCTTGCAATACCCCGCCTTCAACTAAGATTTTTCCGCCTTCTTCTACAACTTTTTCCAAAGCTTTTTGATAATTTTTCACTGCATCTTTATCGATAAGCGGTCCTACATGATTATTTTCATCCAATGGATTTCCAATACGCAACTGTTTGTAAGCTTTTACGATCGCATCTCTTACCTGATCGTAAATAGACTCGTGAATAATTAATCTTCGGGTAGAAGTACAACGTTGTCCACAAGTTCCAACTGCTCCAAAAACGGCTCCAATAACCGTGTTTTTAATATCGGCATCTGGTGTAACTATTATGGCATTATTTCCACCTAATTCGAGAAGTGATTTTCCTAATCTAGCAGCTACAGCCTGGGCAACGATTTTCCCCATTCTAATTGAACCGGTAGCCGAAATTAAAGGAACACGTTTATCGTTAGTCATCATTTCACCAACTTTATAGTCGCCCGTAATCAAAGAGGAGATTCCTGCCGGGACATTGTTTTCAGCAAAAATGCGTGCAGCTATATTTTGACAGGCCACAGAAGTCAAAGGAGTTTTCTCGGAACCTTTCCATATACAAGCATCACCACAAACCCAGGCTAAAGCTGTATTCCAAGACCAAACCGCTACGGGAAAGTTAAATGCTGAAATAATTCCAACCACACCAAGCGGGTGGTACTGCTCGTACATCCTATGGCCCGGGCGCTCAGAGTGCATGGTCAAACCGTGCAACTGGCGGGAAAGACCTACTGCAAAATCGCAGATATCTATCATTTCCTGAACTTCACCCAAACCTTCCTGGTAGGATTTTCCCATTTCGTAGGAAACTAATTTCCCTAAAGGTTCCTTTAATCTTCGCAATTCATCGTTGAACTGGCGAACGACTTCTCCTCTTTGTGGGGCTGGCCAGGTGCGCCATTGTTTGAAGCCTGCTTCAGCACTAGTAATTACATTCTCATAATCCTCTTTCGTAGTGGATTTTACTTTTCCAATTAAAGCACCATCCACAGGGGAATAAGATGGGATTATTTCTCCGTTACTGAAAAAATCTTTTCCAGTAGAAGTTCCGTTATTGATTTCCTCTAAGCCGAGATCTTTTAAAGCTTGTTTGATTCCGAATTTTTCTGCTATTTCACTCATTAAATTGTAAATTTTATCTGTTCTTTTGTGTGTTTTCTGCTAAAATAGTAAAAAATTTACGCTATTGTGTATCGGATACGTATCGTTCATCTACAGGCATAATTTCCCCGCAATTATCACAGGTGCGCAATTGTTTACTACCGTAGAAATGTTTAAAATGCTTTAAGAAATCTTTCTCAATATCTTCCAGGGGAAAATAAACTTCATATAATTTATGATTACAGATATCGCAATACCACAAGAGGCCGTCTTTTCCTTGAAGTTGGACACGTTTTCGCTCTACAACCAGGCCAATGGAACCTTCCTTTCTTACTGGAGAATGTGGCATTTTTGCCGGATGCATATACATATCTCCGGGCCCCAATTTCATTGTTTTCTTTTCTCCATCTTCCTGAATATGTATCTCAATTTCTCCTTCTAACTGATAAAATAATTCTTCTGTTTCATTGTAATGATAATCCTTTCGAGCATTAGGTCCGGCTACAATCATTACAATATAATCTTCCGATTCTTTATATAGATTTCGATTGCCCACCGGCGGTTTTAAGCTCTCTCGGTTTTGCTCAATCCATTTATTTAGGTTAAAAGGTTTATTCACAGCCATAATTTTCCATTTTTTGTTGTTTAAAATTACAACTTAATGATTAGAAATGCTGGTGGAAGAATAAGTTTTTGGAGGCTTAACATCCTAATTGGCCATAAGCATTGAAGGGTGGAAGCTCCTGAGGGCTATGTATGCTAAAGCTGGCCCTATATAAGCTTTAGAAAATGCTTATCTTTCAACTTTATAAAATCTATTTAGATGAAAAAACTACTCTTGTTCTGTTCAATTAGCTTTCTATTGGCTTGCAATAACACTTCAGAAAATAAAGCTGAAAATCAGAATACCCTTATAAATAAGGAAACCGATTCCGTAGATAACTTCGGAATTGTCATTCACGGCGGCGCTGGTACTATCTTAAAAGAAAACATGAGTGATTCCCTTGAGCTAGCCTATAGAGCCAAACTGGAGGAAGCTATCAGAACCGGACATGAAATTCTTGCCAACGGGGGCACCGCTATAGAAGCTGTAAAACGTACTATAAATGTAATGGAAGATTCTCCTCTTTTTAATGCAGGGAAAGGTGCTGTTTTCACGAATGCTGAAACCAATGAGCTTGATGCTTCCATAATGGATGGAGAAACTTTAAATGCGGGTGCAGTAGCGGGTGTAACCACTGTGAAAAATCCAATAAACCTTGCCTGGGAAGTAATGAAAAACTCACCACACGTTATGATGGCCGGAGAAGGAGCAGAACAATTTGCCAGGGAAAGAGGATTAGAAATGGTAGCTCCTGAATATTTTTATACCAAAAACAGGTTTCAATCTTTACAAAGTTTAAAAGAAAGAAATTCAGAAGAAACGGTACTGGATCACGATGAGAATAAAACCGCTTTTATAGATGCATTCATTAAAGATTCAAAATTCGGGACTGTTGGATGTGCTGCTTTGGATAAAAACGGAAACCTGGCTGCAGGAACCTCTACTGGTGGGATGACCAATAAAAAATGGGGGCGAGTTGGTGATGCGCCAATAATCGGAGCTGGGACCTATGCTAATAATAAAACTGCGGCGATTTCAGCTACTGGCTGGGGCGAATATTTTATTCGCGGAGTTGTAGCTTACGATATTTCTGCGATGATGGAATATAAAGAAATGAGCCTGGCAGAAGCTGCAAAAGAGGTAATTCAGAATAAGAATCCGGACTTAGGGGGTAACGGTGGAATAATCGCGATAGATCATAATGGTAATGTTTCTATGGAATTCAATACCGCTGGTATGTACCGTGCAAATATGGATAAAAACGGAAATTTAGAAATAGGAATTTATGGAAAATAAATCTTCTATTTCAAAATTACGGATGGCCCAACCTAAAAAGTTGGGCTTTTGTTTTTAACGCAAGTTTAAAAGTTGTTAGTTCTGAAACTCCCAGGCTAAACCTATTTTCGCAGATTATTAAATTTTTAAAATGAAAAATAAGAAAGGGTTTATTTTTATAATAATATTTACTTTATGCTTTGGGCAAGTGTTTTCTCAACGTTTAACTCGTGAAGAGATAAATGATACTATTGAGAAAATGCCGACATTTTCTATACATAAGGACAATTATTTTATTACCGGGATTTCTACAGACAAAGAAATTAATTCAAAGACTGCAGATGCAAAATATCAAATAAGTTTTAAAGCATTACTAATCCGCGATAAACTTCCATTTGATACGCATATGTTTCTTACCTATACCCAAAAAGCTTTTTGGAGCGTTTACCAGTTTTCCAGTCCATTTCGCGAACTCAATTTTAATCCAGGTATAGGGTTAGGAAAGCCCATTTTTAATAAGAAAGATCAATTAGCAGGAATGGCATATTTACAATTAGAACACGAATCTAATGGACGGGATAGTATTTATTCCAGAAGTTGGAATTCTCTATCTTTGAGTTACCATACGGCCATAAATGAAAATTTATTAATAAGTGCAAAGGCTTGGCTTCCTATAAGATACAAAAAAGACAATCCTGATCTGATTGATTTTCTTGGTTATGGTAAAATAAATCTTACCTACAATATCATACCAAATGAATTGCTTGTAGACATTATGCTACGAAAAGGAATGAAGGACTGGCATGGAACTCTTCGCACTCGCCTGTTATACAAACCTTTTATTTCTTCCAATGTTTATTTAATGTTGGAGTGGTTTAAAGGCAACACTGAAAGCCTTATCAACTTTAAAGAAAATCGAAGTATGGTACGGGCAGGATTTGTAATTAAATCAGACGAACTCAACTTTTTGAAAACTATACCCGACTCCTTTTAACAAACTATTAAGTTTTGTTAGTTCGGTTTATTCGGAACTAATTGATAATTTTGCGGCTTCAATTTATCAAAATGAATAAATCACAACTAGAAGAGCGCAAAATTCATCTTATAGAAAAACTTGGGGTTCAAATTGAAAAAGAGCATCAATTGGCACCGGTAGCCGCAAGGATTTTCTCCACTTTAATAATGATTGGAAAAAAAGGCTGCACTTTCGAGCAATTGGTTAGCGATCTAAAAGCTGGAAAAAGTACCGTTTCAACACATTTAGAGCATTTACAGGCTACTAACCGCATTGAATATTACACAAAAACTGGAGATAGAAAGCGATATTTTATTGTAAATCCGGATCTAATGGTGAGTTATATCGATGAGATGACTGCAAAATGGGAAGCGCAAAGATGCATTCACCAAGAAGTCCTGGAATATAAAACTCAGATGAACAAGCTTGATTCAGAAGATAATTTTGATCTGGATTTTCAGCAAAACCTACTGATCTTTCTTGATGAAGCCACTGCAGCAGTGAATAAATTAAAGAGAAAAATAACCAACTCGTAATTATATTTATAAACCATGAAAAAGATAATTTATTTTAGTCTATTTATAAGTGCCTCAATTTTAACTTCTTGTGCAGATAGTAAGGGAGGCCAGCAAGCTCAAGCAATGGGTCCGAAACCTTTTCCAGTTTTAGAGGTCCCAACTAAAACCGTTACGGGATACACTTCTTTTCCAACCAGTATAGAAGGCGTAGTAAATAGTGAAGTAAGAACAAAAGTATCTGGTTATATTACTGATGTTTTGGTAGATGCAGGGGAGGAGGTAGAGAAAGGGCAACTTCTCTTTAAACTTGAAACCGAATCTTTATCTGGTGATGCAGAAGCTGCCAGGGCTAATGTAAATGCAGCTAAGGTTGAAGTTGAAAAACTAAAACCCTTGGTGGAAAAGGATATTATCAGCAATGTGCAACTGGAAACTGCAAAGGCGCAACTTGCTCAAGCCAAGGCTAATTATAACAGCATCTCTGCCAATATAAATTATGCTAACATAAAAAGTCCTGTGGATGGTTATGTGGGGAGTATAAATTTTAGAAATGGTGCCCTGGTGTCACCAGGTGATCCTACTCCACTTACCACTGTTTCGCAAACCGATGAGGTGTATGCTTTTTTCTCCATGAATGAAAAAGATTACTTGAATTTTATACAGGGGGCTCCGGGAAGTACTATGAATGAAAGAATAGCAAACTTTCCTCCAGTTTCCTTAATTCTTGCCAATGGAGAAGAATATAGTTATAAAGGAAAAATACAAACCGTTTCAGGACAAATTGATCCTTCCACGGGTACAGTAACTTTCAGAGCAAAATTTCCGAACCCAAACCAATTATTATCAAATGGTAATAGTGGTCAAATTCGAATTCCGCAAACTTATAAAGATGTAGTTGTTGTTCCTGAGATTTCAAGTTACGAACAACAGGGAAGAACTTATGTTTATAAAGTACAGGGAGATACCATAGCCATTTCTAATCCAATTACTGAAACTGCCCGGGTAAATAATCTTATTGTGGTAGAATCTGGGATAAAAGAGGGAGATTTAATCGTGGCAAAAGGTGTTGGACAATTAAGGAATAATACACCGATAAAACCACAGAAAATTCCCTTTGACAGTATTGCAAATTCTATTAATAAAGTATTTAAATAAAAGTTTAAGATGCTAAAGAAATTTATAGAAAGACCGGTGTTATCTACGGTCGTTTCCATCATAATCGTGGTGCTGGGAGTTCTGGGTATTACAACCCTTCCGGTAACCCAATATCCTGATATTGCACCCCCAACAGTACAGGTTTCAGCTAATTTCCCTGGAGCCAACGCTCAGACTGTACTTGAAAGCGTGATAATTCCTATCGAAGAACAAATTAATGGGGTTGAGGGAATGGATTATATAACCTCAACGGCCAGTAACAATGGTAGTGCTAGTATACAGGTATTTTTTGACCAGGGAATAGACCCTGATATAGCGGCTGTAAACGTTCAGAACCGTGTGGCCAGGGCAACACCTTTGTTACCGCAAGAGGTTACTCAATCTGGGGTAACTACACAAAAAGAACAAACGAGTGCCCTGATGTTTTTTACCGTTCTTTCTGACAATGAAGAATATGATGCAACTTTTATTCAGAATTACCTGAATATTAACGTGATTCCAGAATTGCAGCGTATAAACGGGGTGGGAAATGTAAATGTTTTTGGTGCCAAGAAATATGCCATGCGAATCTGGCTCCAACCTGAAAAATTGGCCGCTTATGATTTGATCCCCTCTGATGTAATCGGAGCAATTAATGAACAAAGTCAGGAAGCCGCGGCTGGTTCCCTGGGTCGGAATAATGCCCAGGCTTTTGAATATATTCTACGTTATAGTGGGAGATATCAAACCGAAGATCAATACAGAAATATTATTATTAAAGCCCTGGATAATGGGCAGTATTTGAGGCTGGATGATGTTGCCCAGGTGGAATTAGATGCCGAGGGTTACAATGTAATTAGTTACACCAACGGAAAGCCGGGGGTGAATATGGCAGTTTATCAGACTCCGGGTTCTAACGCCCAGGAAATTATTCAGGAAATACATCAGAAACTAGATGAGATGGAAGAAGATTTTCCTACTGGTCTTTCCGTATATGTAAATTTTGATACTAACGAATTTTTAACCGCTTCTATTGATAAGGTAGTAGTAACACTTATAGAGGCTTTCGTACTGGTTTTTATCGTAGTTTTTCTTTTCCTTCAGGATTTCCGATCTACATTAATTCCGGCTATAGCCGTTCCTGTTTCGATTATCGGTACTTTCTTTTTCTTAAACCTCTTTGGATATTCTATAAACCTGCTAACATTATTTGCTCTGGTACTGGCCATTGGTATTGTGGTAGATGATGCCATTGTGGTAGTAGAAGCCGTACATGCGAAGATGGAAGAAGGTGCTAAAGATGCTTTGTCCGGAACAAGAAAAGCCATGGATGAAATTACTGGAGCAATTATTTCTATCACCCTGGTGATGGGAGCGGTTTTTATTCCTGTAACTTTTATTTCCGGACCTACGGGTGTTTTCTATGAACAATTTGGGGTAACCTTAATTGTAGCGATAACAATTTCTGCAGTAAACGCCTTAACTTTAAGTCCAGCGCTTTGTGCCATCTTTTTAAAACCACATAGGGAAGACGAGGAATACAAGAAAAAGAATTTTTTACAAAAATTCTTCAGTGGTTTCAATACTGCTTTTCAGGTAACTACAAACAAATATGTGAAGTCCCTTTCGTTTTTAAATAAACATAAGTGGATCACTGGAGTTATTCTAATCGCGGCTATTTTGGGAATATTCTGGGGTGCTAAAACAACTCCAACCGGATTTGTTCCCGATGAGGATCGTGGAATATTATTCGTGAATGTTGAATTACCTGCCGGGGCATCTTTAGATAGAACTGTAGGTATCACTTCGGAGTTAGAACAAAAGATTCAGAAAATTGATGGAGTCGACGGAGTTTCTTTGGTTAATGGATATAGCTTAATTGGTGGTGCAGGTAGTAACTATGCCCTAGGCTTTGTGAAATTAGATCCTTGGAGTGAACGTACGGAAGAAAATCTTTCTGTAGAGGCAATTCAGGCAAAATTATTCGGGATAGGCGCCTCGTTTGTGGACGCTCAAATGTTGTTCTTTTCCCCACCTAGTATTCCTGGTTTTGGGGTTTCAGGAGGGTTTCAGGCAAAGCTGTTAGATAGATCCGGTGGTAGTTTTGAAGAACTAGATAGACAAACGCAAAACTATATTGCTGCCCTTTCTCAAAGGCCAGAAATTCAATATGCACAAAGTTCTTTTAATACTGATTATCCACAGTATGAGATGGATATCAATATTCCTAAAGCTAAAGAAGCTGGTGTGGATATCTCCAGTATCTTTTCTACGCTACAGGCTTATATAGGGAGTGTTTATGCGGCGGATTTTTCGAGATTTGGTAAGCAGTATCGAGTATATGTACAGGCGCTGCCTGAAGACCGTTCTAGTAAAGAGGATTTGAACTCCCTTTTTGTCAGAAATGGTCAGGGTGAAATGGCACCTTTAAGCGAATTTGTAAGTTTAAAACGAGTTTATGGACCGCAATCTGTAACAAGATTCAACCTTTTTAACTCGACCACGGTAAATGGAGCTCCAGCCCCAGGATATTCATCCGGGGATGCTATTGCAGCCGTTCAGGAGGTAAGCGAACAGACGCTTCCTGATAATTTTAGTATTGATTATGGTGGGCTAACCCGTGAGGAGGTTTCTGCAGGTTCTCAGTCTACTTTTATTCTTTTATTAAGTATCTTGTTTGTATATTTTATCCTTTCTGCTCAATACGAAAGTTATTTAATTCCGTTTGCAGTTTTACTTTCACTTCCGGTTGGAGTAATGGGCTCTTATCTAGTGACTAAATTCGCAGGACTCCAGGCGAATATTTATTTTCAAATAGCCTTAATCATGCTCTTGGGATTACTTGCCAAAAACGCTATTCTTATTGTAGAATTTGCAATGCAACGCCGTAAAGGAGGTTATTCTATAGTGGATGCAGCTCTTGATGGTGCCAGAGTAAGATTAAGACCGATTTTGATGACATCATTTGCCTTTATTATTGGTTTACTGCCACTTGTTTTTGCAGGCGGTATAGGTGCGGCGGGTAACCGTTCGATAGGCACCGGAGCGGTTGGTGGTTTATTAATAGGAACTATTCTGGGAATTTTTATTATCCCAATACTTTATATCATTTTTCAATATTTACAGGAAAAAATAACCGGGGTGCCAGAAGCGGCTAAAACAGAAAACAAATCAATTTCTGAAAAAGAAAAATAATGAGAAAGAACAGTATATATAAATTGTTGCTCGCGGGAATCGTGCCATTTTTACTGATTTCATGCTTTGCAGCTAAAGAATACGAACGTCCAGAAATAAAAGAGTTATCTGAGGGACTTTATAGATCAGATAAATTTCCCCAGGATTCCTTAAATATGGCAACAATTTCATGGACAGAAATTTTTACCGATCCTTTATTGAAGGGACATATTGAAGAAGGCCTGGAGAATAACATAGATATCCGGATCGCCATTCAACAAATGTTGGCAGCTGAGGCTTATGTTAAGCAAGGGAATGCCAGTTATTTTCCCACCCTTAGTGCAGGGCCGTCAGTGAGCCATCAGATCCTTTCTAGAAATAGTCAATTTGGTTCGTTTTTTAATGGAAATATCACTCAATATGATATTACGGGAAACCTTTCATGGGAAGCTGATATTTGGGGCAGAATACGGAGTAATGACCGGGCTTTTACCGCTGCTTATTTACAAAGCGCAGCCGCTCATAAAGCTGTAAAAACCCAGCTTATTGCGACCATTGCCACCAACTATTATCAGCTGCTCAGTCTTGATGAACAACTCAGAATTGCAGAACAAACCCTTGCTACCAGGAAAAGTAGCCTGGAAACCACCGAAGCTTTAAAAACAGCAGGAATCGTTACTGAAGTAGGCGTTCAGCAGACAAAAGCTCAGTTACATACTGCGGAAGCATTAGTGGTGCAGCTCAAAAACCAAATACGTTTATTAGAGAATTCCTTTTCTATCCTACTGGCCGCAGGGCCACAGGAAATAGCACGAACTGAATTATCCAACCAATCTATTGAAGCGCCACTTTACACGGGAGTTCCTGCCCAACTGCTCAGAAACAGGCCGGATGTGATCGCCGCCGAGTATAATCTTATTAATGCTTTTGAACTTACCAATGCTGCCCGGGCAAATTTTTATCCCTCGCTTACCTTAACAGCTGCAGGAGGTTTCCAAAGTTTAGAATTGGATAAATTATTAAATGCAAATTCGCTTTTTGCTACTTTAGGCGCTTCGTTATTGCAGCCTATTCTTAACAAAAGACAAATAAGAACCCAGTATGAAGTTTCCCAAGCGCAACAACAACAAGCCTTGTTGAACTTCAAGCAAACCATTCTAATTGCCGGGAGAGAAGTTTCAGATGCGCTTTCTAACTACCAGGCAAGTACTGAACGTATAGAAATTTTGAAAAATCAGTATGAAGCTTATAATAAAGCATCTGAATACTCAGAAGAATTGCTTAATAATGGATTGGTAAATTACCTTGAGGTTTTAACTGCCAGAGAGAACGCACTTAGCTCTCAGCTGAATTTAATTAATGCGGAGTACAATAAACTAAATTCCACGGTAAACCTTTATAAAGCTTTAGGTGGGGGCTGGCAATAATTTTGTTGGATTTGTTTTGTTAATTGTTGAAGAAGCAGCCCCGTGAATTAAAATTCGGGGCTCTTTTTTGTTGAAAGATCGATTTGTTTTCGACTAAAGCCGGAAATTGAGTAACTTTAAGAAAGAAAAAATTGAAATCATGAAAAGCAATTTCAGTGAAATTATAAAAGATGAAAAGCCGGTTCTAGTTGATTTTCATGCGGATTGGTGTGGTCCTTGTAAAATGCTGGCTCCAATTTTAAAAGACGTAAAAGCCGAATTAGGAGACGGTGTGAAAATTGTTAAAATAGATGTCGATAAAAACCAGGAGTTAGCAGAAAAATACCAGGTACGCGGTGTACCCACAATGATCCTGTTTAAAAACGGGGAACAATTATGGAGGCAGTCCGGAGTATTACAGAAGGCGGAAATTATTCAAATAATTAAATCTAAAGCCTAGCACAACAAACTTAATACTACGGCATAATTATTAAGGATTGAAGTCGGTTCTGCAATTAAACTGTTGGTTTCTAGGTGGGATATCCAGTAACCGCCTAACCAATATCGTTTTTTAACACAATAGTTAAATTAAAAACTAACTTTTAAGATCGCCTCCTACTGGGATGGAGCAGTCATGAAAAGGTTCGCCATGAGGAGGGTTTTTAGCAGGTTTGTCTTGTCTGACCCGAATTGGAGAAGTTGTCATTTCAGGTTGAGTATTGTTAGCTTCTGTTAATGAGGCGCCTACCGGCATATCACATCTATGGCCTGGTTGCCCGTGAGGAGGATTTACATCTGGTGTTTCTTCAGCATTTGCTGAAGTATTGTTCATTTGTGTTGTTGGGTTGGTCTGGTTTTCCGGAGTTTTTTCATCGTCCTTACAAGAAGTGAAAACGGTAATTCCTATAACCGCTATTCCAATAAATAGTTTTTTAAATATGATTTTCATAACAGCATTATTTAAGTAGATAAAGATACTAAAACTTTGAGAATTACTGTGTAAGCATTTCTAATTGATCTTTTGTTACCTCTATAAGTTTTGCGTCGGGCAAGCGTTTCAGCATGGTTCTCCAGTTTTTATCTTCATCAAAAATCCTGTCAAAAATTAATTTTGCTTCCTCTAAACGATCACTATTGACAAGGGCCACCGCTTTCCAGAATTTCATTTCCAAGTTATTAGGGAACATACTCTCGGCAGTACTGTATTGCTTTAAAGCCTTTTCAACATTCCCTTCCTCCATAGCCAGATCTCCACGGTTCATGTATTCGTAAGCCCTTGCGGTTTTTAACAACCGACTTAATTCTTCCACGGGATTTTCGTGATCGTCAACTCGAAGGTTTATTTTTTTGTCTTTCCAGATTTCTTCAACTTTTTCTGGCCCAACAACAATTAATGCGGCTGATTGCTTTCCTCGAATATCACCACCTGCATCCTGGGCAGCTTTTAGAACGGCCACAACTCTTTCAGCTAAAGGAAGATTTATGTTTTCGGTAAATGCCTTCGCCATTGCCGGTACAACATTTTCATTCAACATCATATTGGCCTGGACCGAAAAATTATCGCCGTTAAGATGACTGGCTTCAGCTACACATTTTGATCCTGTATACGCGGCATTTTCTCCGGATTTCCCCAAAATGGCAAGTTGTCTAAAATCCCGAGCTTCGTCATTATTGACAAGGGTTTCCACAGCTTCTTCCGGGGTGTAGCCTTCATCTAATAGTCTAAGGCCTTCGGGGCCATAAGCCGGATTTACAAATGACTGGGTGGCAACCACGCCTACGCCGGATTTTCCCCAGGCTACCAGAGGCCCAACCGAAAACCAATGGCTTTGCACGGCAACGGCCATTTCACCGGTATTGGCATCTCGCGCAACAATGGAATAGGTATGCGCAAAAGCATCTCCGCTGATTTCTGAATTTTGAGCCTTGATATTGATTGTGGAAATTAATATCAAAACGGTAAAAAGTAAGAATTGTCTCATAATTCTGGTTTCTTTTTAAAAGTGAAAGTTAGCGAATCTTTAACTAAATATGTTGAAAATATTGAGAGGATAAAGGGGAATTGGTTTTTGACACTCCCACTGCTAAAGCAGGTGGGATTCTTGGGCTACCCGACCACTGTCGCTGTATATCTCCCAAGCTGATGGTGTATGTCCTACACCCTTATTTCTTATATTTATTGCTGCATTTAAATCTCTTTTAAGAGTATGGCCATTAATGCAAGTCCATGACCTGTCTTTCAACTGAAGCTCTTTATTACGCCAGCCACAGACTGAGCAATCCTGGCTGGTGTGATTAGCAGCGACTTTAATTAATTCCCTGCCATACCATTTAGATTTATATTCCAGCATCTGAATGAACTGATACCATCCAGCATCTGCTATAGATTTAGCTAATTTATGATTTTTGACCATATTTTTAATTTGCAGATTCTCAGTTATTATCGTTTGGTTCTCACGGATTAACTGAGTGCTTAATTTATGGTGGAAATCTTTTCTGGCATTCTTAACTTTTTGATGTGCTCTTGCTAATTTTTGAACTGCTTTCTTTCTATTATTGCTTCCTTTTTTCTTTCTACTTACGGCTCTTTGAGCCTTCCTTAGCCTGTACTGCCGATGATATAGGTGCTTAGGATTATCCACTACCACCCCATCAGAGGTCACTAAAAACGATTTAATCCCTACATCAAGTCCTAACGTATTTTCAACTGAAGATAATGGAATAATAGCTGCTTCACAGCAAATAGCTATATACCATCCAACAGCTTCTTTAATTATACTTGCCGTTTTTATGATACCTTCTACTGGTTGGCTCTTTCTATAGTTAACCTTACCAATTTTAGGTAATTGAATGGAATTAATACCTTGATGTATTTTAATGCCTTGCTTAAAAGTGAATGACCTGTATTGGTTACGCTTTGCAAACTTTGGAAAGCCTTTGCCCTGCTTAAAGAAACCTTCATAGGTTTTAAACAATCTGTCGGTTACTTCCTGCAAAGTCTGAGAATGAACGCATCCTATCCACGCTATTTCTTTTGCAATAGCTGATAGTTCTTTTTGGATATCGTTTTTATTGATTGATGTTCTATGGCTGGTATAGAGTTGCTTCTTATAATCAAGGCATAAATTATAGACATATCTACATGAGCCTAGCCACTGAGCAAAGGTTTGTTCTTGGGCTTTGGTAGGATTAAGTTTAAAATGATATGTCTTAATTTGCTTCATTGATTCTTTTGGTTTTCTATATATTTTTTAACGGTTTCTTCCGAAAGGTGACCCATTGATTCCATATAATAAGAACGAGTCCATAAGGTCGGTAGCTTGCTTTTCAATTCAGCAAATTCATTTCTTAGGTGGAAAGAGGTATAACCTTTAAGCTGACCTACTATGAAGTGTGGCGCATCTGTAGGTTGTGCCTTCACAAACAGAGGAACATGGGTCAGGCATTATTTCCATTTTTTCAATAACCAGACCCAATTCATCAGCTTTCTCTAATAGCAGTTTCTTCAATTTGCTTTCTATATCACCAATCAGTACTTTCCTTCTGTATTTATATCAAATGATATCCTAAATTATAGACGGAGGTAGATGATGTCTTCCAACGTTTAGGCTTAGCCTCCTTCATTTTATAAAAATAATAAATAATTATATTAATGTCATTTGTTTTTATTTTTTCACCACATGGAATGGTTCAAAATAAAGCCGAATTCATCCCTTGGCTAAAGCCCGAGGGTGAGGGCTTTCTTCGGCAAAATATCGTAAATAATTTGGTAATTAGGCTTATACCAGTATTCAAAATAATTTAATTTTTTTATTCTTTTACCTGTTGGACAGAAATATATTCAGGCCCACCGTCCACGGGGTATCCCTCTATTTTTGAACCTAAAATTGTGACTTTTCTTCCAACAAATTGATCGAGATCTAGGTTTTCGCTTTTTAAGGCGTAAAATTCATTGGAAGTCTTTAATGTATGCGTACCATATTGATAGGAAGTAATTCCCTGGCTTGTCAGGGTTCCTGTAAGTTTCATTTGTGTTTCTGAGGTTTTTCTATTACAATTGGTGTTCAAAAAAAGAAGTCCTGAAACCAGGGCTAGGAAAATAACTTTCATAAGAATGATTTTAATATAGCAATTGAAATAAAGTTAATGAAAGCATAGGAACCTGCAGAAGTTTTAAGTTTTAATATGATGAATTTCTGAAAACATTATTATTTTTGTCCAGCAATTAAGGCCTCGTAGTTCAACGGATAGAATAGAAGTTTCCTAAACTTTAGATCCAAGTTCGATTCTTGGCGAGGTCACTTTTGACACTTTAAATATAATCAATTTATTGATATTCAGTGTTTTTAGTGTGTTTTGATATTAGATGATGTCTATTAATATGGATGTAAAAGTTCACAGATCGTCAACATTTTTTCAGTAAAAAAATCTTATCTTAATATCCTGAAAGTTTACTCATAATAGTGGTTTGACTTCGCAAAATTGTTTAACTTAAAACCACAAATTATGAGAACTCAGTCAACATTTTCCGTCCTATTTTGGATTTATTCCAAACGAGCCAAAGGGAATCAAACCGCTATTTACGCCAGAATCTCTATTAACGGTAGAAAATTAAACATCAGCCTGAAAAGAAAGGTTGATCTATGGGATTCAAAAGCTTACGGGCCAGCGTTCATAAGCTAAAGAGCTCAACCAATTTCTAGAACAGGAGCACTCCAAATTATTTCAATGTTATCAAGATTTGAGAATGGAAGGGGGGCGTTCTTTCTGGTGAAAATATCAAGTCTCGTTATTTTGGGGATAGGGAGCATCTTTTTTCATTAGAAGATATATTTGAATATCACAATAATAACATGTTTTCTAAACTGAAGCAGGAAGTTCAGCAAAGTATGAGCAGGAAAGGGAACTGCTGGGATAATTCCGTGGCAGAGAGCTTCTTTAAAAGCATAAAGGTAGAACTTATATACAGAACCCGATATGAGCGAAAAGAACAGGCAGCTCTAGCGGAGTTTGAATGGATAGAAACATGGTACAACCGAAATAGAAGACACTCAGCTTTGGGTAAAATGTAGCTTAACTTTATGTCCCGTTTTTTATTGCAAGTCCAAGTTATTCCAATTCTATAGGATTGTTTTTACTGTTTTCCTTTTTCGTAAAAATTCGTTTGTATTCTTTATGTATTTCAGGATCCATGTTTGCTGCCTGCCCGGCATAAGTCATAGGATTACTGCGATAACGTTTCCATAAGGCAGATAATTCATTCCTTTCGGTTTCAGCATATATCCTTAGGTTCGTTTTATAGGAAATCTTTGGTGTTAATTTTTCCAAACCGATAAATTCAAAATTCCAATGGTTATCTGTATCAGCAATTTCCAAAATAAGTCCGGGTAGTCCATTGAATTTAAAAGGACCTTCAGAAATTGGAATTTCCGAAGTAAACCACGCAATATAATCTCTACCCTTAAAGGAAGTCTTTGCTTTCTGAACTTTGAAATCTTTTATAGACTTGGTTTCCGGTAAAATCACCCAATTAAATTGATCCAATTCTTCAGTATAATAAAACCGATCGTCCATTTTTGGAATTTTGAGGGTATAAAATAGTTTCCCCGTTTTGGCCTGTTTTAAAATCTGGTAATGAAATTCACTAACCGCCTGGCGAGAAGTTGTACCTGTATTTCCTTTAATTTCGTAAGTTTTTGCAAGTGTTACCGCACGGCTGGAAAATTTGGAAAGTTCATCTCCTGTAAACAAGACCATATACTCAGATTTAGATTCTTCCAAAGCGGTAGAATCTTGTGCGTATGTTAACTTATAAGTTACTTTGTATTCAAATTTATCTTTTAATTTCTGGGAAAAACAAGAGATTAAAGTCAGGAAAAATAAAAATGAAAGGAATAATTGTTTCATTACTAATATTTTAAATATTATCTAGAAGGTGAATTTAATTAATCTTTTTTTAAAGAATAAAATAGAATTCAAGCGTAAGGTATGGGATTGCTATAAGTACTTGGATCGAAATTAATATTGATTGTTAAATCATCATAACCTAAGTCGGTACAATAAGTGTTGGGTTCTTCTGGTGGCGGTCAGGGGGATTTAATTTACACATCATTTGTTTAAAAATAGTATTTTTTTGCACCATTTGATTTATTATGATAAATAGATTTACAATTAACAATTTGTAAATTAATCCGTAGAAATTATAAAAACTTTCTGATAAACAGCTAAGCACATTAGCCTAGAACTTCTACAAAAACAATACGATTCTCTCCCAGATGCTGATAGTCCGCAATCGGAATATCGAAAAAACAGAGCCACCCTTATTTTATAATAGACTGTATTTCAGCCTTTTTTCATACATTTATACATCCCCAGGTCATTTTTAATTGCTTAAAGAAAATATGAAAGAGCTGCTGACACTGGTTATCTTTTCCCTGGCTATTTCCTCCGGCTTTTCTCAAAGTGCCCAGGTTAAAAATAGTACCCCGAAAGCTGCACTCGAAATGAGCAACAAATATTTCGAAAAATCCTTATGGTTTAGGAGCACGGATCATTATAATGCGGACAGTTCTCCCTATTACACAGATAAAGCCCTTGAAGTATTGGATGACAAGCAACCTCTTCATCAAACAGCTCTTAAAAGTTTACAATTAAAAAAAATGAGTGTTGGACAAGACCTTTCAAATAATCAGGCTTATGCATTAAGTAAAGCCTACCAGGACAAGGCATTGTGGTTTAAAGAAATGCCCCATTTTAATCGCGATAGTACTGTTTTTTATTTTGATATGGCTGCTCTACTACTTCAAAATGTTCAACCCTTACCATATGAAAGATTGGCTGATTTGTATCTGGATATAACTGATAGAGCGAATAGATCTCATAACTTTAATGTGGTGGATTCGCTGGCACCTATAGGTTGGGCCTATTACGAGAAAATCCCGGAAAACAAGAGGGATAAGGTATTGGGTTATGATTTATTGATCAATTGGGCTTTGATAAAAATTATTAGAGGAGAACCAAAACCCGGACTGGAGCTTTTTGTAAAAGCATTGGATTTGCTTAAAGATGATCCCCGACCTGAAATTCAGCTTAAGATATTGAAAGATAAGGGAAGGTTTTATTATCAGTATGGTTTGCCAGAAGAAGAGGAAATAGGAATTCAATATTTAAAGGAGAGTATGATTGGCTATCAAAAATCAGCTTACCGGGAAAAGAATGAGTCCCTTGCAATGGCCTACAAGCTATTATCTTATCATTTTGGAGATTCAAATTCCGATTCGACTGAGTATTATATGAATAAATTTAAGGAGCTCTTGCCTCAACTCACAAATCCCTTTCACCATACCTGGTACTACTACTCAATGGGTAGCAATCTAATTAAAAAGGAAAAATCTGAAGAAGCAAAATCCTACCTGATAAAAACCATAAAACTATTAGAGGAATATGACCTTACTACTATTGATACTTATCAATTTGCACATTCCCGCATAGGGGACATTGTCAAAGCAGAAGGAAGGTACGATGAAGCTATCGCCTATTATGAAAAAGCCAGGAATTCATCAATTGCAATTAATACCAAAGCAAATACGGCATATTTTATCAAGAAATTATTCAGTGTTTATGAGCTCATGGGAAATTACAAAAAAGCTCTTGAGTATTATATTGAATGGTCTGAGGCTAACAATATTATCGAAGTAGAAAGAAACGAAAGAAGCCTTCGTGAAAGTGAATTACAAGTGGATGTGCTCAAACGAGATAAAGAGCTTGCTGCTAATCGGGAACAACAAACCATTTATATTGTTACCCTAATTATTGGTGCTTTATTACTCGGATTACTCTATCGTAATTATAGGCTTAAACAAAAGAGAAATCATAAACTAAAGATATTAAATGAGGAGTTAGCTCATAAAAATATATTGCTTGATAAGCACAATGCTGAAAACGAACTGCTTCTTAAAGAAATCCACCATCGTGTCAAGAACAATCTGGAGTTGGTCAAAAGTTTGATCTCGCTGCAATCTGCACAAATGGAAGACTCTGCCTCAAAAGACGCTATGATGGCCAGTCAAAACAGGGTCCAATCCATGGGCATCATCCATCAAAAATTATATCAGGGTGGAAATTTAGGAAGTATAGAGATGAAGGATTATTTCCTGAATTTAGGCGAAGGCATACTGGATACTTTCAATGCAGAAGATAAAGTTAAAATTGAATGTGCCATGGACACCCTGGAACTGGATGTAGACACGGCGGTACCCATTGGATTAATTGTCAACGAACTGCTTACAAACGCCTTAAAATATGCATTTCCTGAAAACAGAAATGGAACCATTCAAATAAGTTTATCACAGGCAAGCCCTGAAACCTTATCGTTAAAGGTAACCGACAACGGTGTAGGCAAAGATGCGGGTGCTGCAACCAAAGGGACCGGTTTTGGCTCTCAGTTGATTCAGTTATTGACGCAACAACTCAACGGCACGATGACCGAAAACAGTGAACACGGCACTATGGTAAGCTTTAACTTTAAAATTAATACCGCAGCCTGATGGAACATCCCTTTAAAACACTTATTGTGGAATATGAAATGATAATCGTTGCCGATCAAGGTAAATTACAACAGTAAATAATTAGTTACTAAAATGGGATATGATTTTCAAAATCCCATTTTTAATTTTAAAAAATACTCAATTACTCTTTCAACTCTATACAATTAGTTTCAAAGAACTTCCTTTCCAATCTTAAGAATTGGATTCATTTTTTCAATATTAAAGAGGTTCAAATTAAGAGAGCTTTAGTTATTTAAGCATCTCGTATAGTTTTTCAGAAGCTTTCTCGGAGGATGCAGGATTTTGTCCGGTAATTAAATTTCCATCTTCAAGCACATAAACTTCCCAGTCGCCAGACTTAGAATAAATGCCTCCATTTTCTTTCAGCATATCTTCAACTAAAAAGGGAACAACTTCGGTTAACTGCACCGCTTCTTCTTCAGTATTGGTGAAGCCGGTTACTTTTTTTCCTTTCACTAAGGGTTCCCCATTTTCATTTTTTACATTTTTAAGAGCTGCAGGGGCATGGCATACCAAACCTATTGGTTTTTTCTGCTTATTAAATGCCTCTATCAAAGCTATAGAAGTTTTATCCTCTGCGAGATCCCAGAGCGGGCCGTGACCTCCGGGGTAGAATACGGCGTCAAATTCTTCCGACTTAATTCCATCTAACTTTAAGGTGTTTTCTATCACTTTTTGAGTTTCAGCATCTTTATAGTAGCGCTTTGTATCCTTGGTTTGTGCATCTTCACTTTCGCTGTTCGGATCAATAGGTGCTTTACCTCCTTTGGGTGTAGCTACCGTAACATCAACTCCTTTATCCACCAGGTTGTAATAAGGTGCTGCGAATTCTTCGATCCAAAATCCTGTTTTTTCTCCTGTATCTCCCAACTTATCGTGAGAGGTTAATACAAATAGTACTTTCATATCTTTCTTTTTTTAATTATAGAATTTCTTAATCACGGACTGCTTTTTCAATAGGAGTTTCGCCATCAAGAATTTCAAAAACCCGATTTTGTTTTACATCATTGTCCAGAACTTCAACAAGAGTACGAGCCACATTTGCCCTGGAAATACTTTCTTGTTTATCTAATTTTTCCTTTAGTTGAATTTTCCCCGAACCATCTTCATCTGTAAGCGCACCAGGTCTAACAATAGTAAAATCTAATCCGCTATTTCGTAGATAATTATCAGCATTTCCTTTTGCTCTTAGATAATCTCCAAGCTCTTCACTCATTCCGGGATTGTCGGCACCCATTGAGCTAAGCATAACAAACTTCTCAACTCCTGCATTCCTGGCCGCATCAGTGAATCTTTTTGCTCCTTCCTGATCTACTTCAACCACTTTTTTTCCACCGGAACCGGCCGCAAAAATTACTTTATCAGCGCCTTTCACAGCCTGGTTTAAATCTTCTTCTAAATCGGCAAGGACAGTGGTTACATTTTCTTTTTCAAAATGCTGTTTTTGCTCTGGTTTTCTTACCATAGCAATGGGTTGATATTTTTCAGATTTCTTTAATAAATCGATAATGATTCTTCCCGTGCTGCCGTTTGCACCGGCAACTAATACATTCTTCTTTTTACTCATAATCATTTTCTTTTTTTAGTTATAATATATAATCTATTGACCAGCTCTAAGAAGGTTTAGGATAAGCTTATGATTACTTTTCCTTGTGCTCTTCTGCTCGCCAGGTACTCGTAAGCATCAACTCCGTCTTCGAAATCATAAATAAGGTCTACGATTGGTTTGATATCCCCGTCTTCTACCATTTTTTTGATCTCCTTCAACTGCGCTGCATTAGGCTGCATCCAGGTGTGTTTATAGGCTACCGATTTTTCTTCAATAAGATTAGATAATTGTTCGGGTAATTTATAACCTTTGATCCCCATTACTTTGGCTGATTCTTCATCGGGCGGACCTGCGATTGAGGTTACTGTTCCACCTTCTTTAATAATTTCAAAAGAATCAAACGTATAGTCATCTCCCAAAGTGTCAAAAACAATATCCAGATTATTGGCAACTTCTTTGTAATCTTCCGTTTTATAATCTATTACGCGGTCGGCTCCTAAAGCTTTTACCCAATCTACATTTTTAGTGCTGGTGGTGGTATAAACAATAGCTCCTTTAGCTTTAGCATACTGAATAGCAAAACTGCCTACACCCCCGGATCCGGCGTGAATAAGAATTCTATCGTCTTTTTTCAAACCGGCTTTTTCTAAAGCCTGGATTGCGGTAATTCCTGTTAAAGGTAATCCTGAAGCTTCTGCAAAAGATATATTTTCCGGTTTTTTAGCAACTTTATCATCATTAATGATAACAAACTCTGCCACGGTACCCATTTGTTCATGGGGTACTCTGGAATATATTTCGTCACCGATTTCAAAATCACTAACATCAGCCCCTTTTTCCACAACCACCCCGCTAACGTCAAAACCTATGGTAACGGGTAACTCTAAAGTCAGTAATTCTTTTAGATGCCCCTGAGCCATTTTATAATCGATAGGGTTTAGCGAAGCAGCCTTAACCCCCACTAAAATTTGGTTTGACTTTACCGAAGGTTTATCGATCTCATTGATCGATAAACTATCCTTAATTTTTCCGTATTTTACTATTTGTAGTGCTTTCATATCTATTGCATATTTTAATTTAAAAATTTACTTATCAGTAAGTTACTATATATTATCATCCTTTTGCCTGTCAGAAAGAATATCAGACCATTTATTCAATGTATCCTTTAAAAGCATTATTTCTGTCAGGGTTACATCTTCCGTAAGTAAAGTATTAAGAAGCTTCTTTGGAATTGGGAGCGCAGTGTTTCTTAGTGCCTTTCCTTTTTCCGTAAGTTGGATAAATACACTTCTCTCATCTTTTTCAGAGCGGGTACGCTGCAGTAAATCCATTTTCTCCATACGTTTAATAAGCGGAGACAAAGTATTGGTGTTTAATAATAATTTTTCACCAATTTGATTAACCGATAAGTTATCATTTTCCCATAGCACCAGTAAAACCAGGTACTGAGGATAAGTTAAACCCATCTCTTCCAGGAATGGTTTATAGGCTTTCGTAATTAGCCTGGAAACCGAATAAATGGGAAAACAAACCTGATTGTTCAGTTTTAATTGATCGTCCATAATATTTATTTTTTTGAATTTCTCCAGGCTTTCCAAGCACCGGAAGACCATAGTGCCCAGGCTATAAGTACTGGTTGAAAGAAAAGCCTTATTAATCTTGCTCTATCTGAATCTAAAGCTCCGAAGGCATCTTTTCCGTCCAAATACTGGGCGACATTACCGGGAAAAACAAGTATAAAGAAAATAGCTAGCGCCCAACCTATTACAACACGTTGCTTTTTCCAAAATAATATAGCCAGACCTAATGCAATTTCAACTATTCCAGACAAAACAACTACTAAATCTTTGCTTAAGGGAACCCAATCTGGAACCTGCGCCTGGAAGTCTACTCTATTAAAAGTTAAGTGACTAAAACCAGCATAAATCATGAATAGCGCCAACAGAATTCTAAAGATGTTTTGTGTTAATGAAGTTTCAACTTCTCTTTTCATTACTTTTATTTTTATCGTGCATAATTATATCGTGCACGATACAAATATATGGAAATATAGAATTAAAATATATTGATTAGCATAGTATTAACTTATTACCAATGATCTAATATAACTTAGGATTAATTTTAGAGATTTTAAAAACAAAAATGAGATATATTGAGTTACACCCGGAAACCCCTGATAGTTAAGTGGCTATTGATCAGATTATCAATTTGAAATTAGGGGGATTACTTAAATGAGGAATAAAGGCTGCTAAACCATTCCCCTAAAGTTTAGATGTTTTATCTAAATAATATAGTTTGCCCATTTTCATAATAAGAAAAAACAAGAAACGGTTCTACTTTATTCATTTGTTTCATTCAGTTTTGAACATTTCATTGTTTAGACCCCTTTTTCACTCTGCAATAGAATTCTTGCACTTTTACATAATAAATATTGGGTTTTTAAAAACTATCAGTAATTCTTCTAAAATTATTATAGTTTTGCAAATGAAATGGGGTGCTTGTCATTTGACAGGCTGAGATGATACCCGGGGTCTTTACTCTAAACCTGATCCGGATAATGCCGGCGTAGGGATTTTCTAAGCAAAGTTTTCATTCCTGTAATGTCATCTGCTTTCCTCATTTCATTGCTAATTGGAAAACAATGAGAGAGGATTTCTTTACCAGCCTTACAGCCTTACAGGCTGTGGGAACTTTTTTTGGTGTAGCTCAGGTATTACTGGCAAGAAAAAATAATATCCATAATTACTTATTCGGTATCACTGCCATCCTCATAAGTTTGTGGGTGCTTTACCAGTCAAGACTATATGCCGATATTATTTTGAATCTTTATTACCTGGTAATGAGTATTTATGGGTGGTTTTATTGGTATGGAAAGCAAGCAGAAAAAACTCCGATTTCTTCTGCAAGTAGATCGGAACATCTCAAAGCAATTGGAATTGTATTGATATGTTTTATGGGTATGAGTTACTGGCTTTTGTTTTATACCAATTCAGATGTTCCGTTTTGGGATGCCGCGGTGAGTGGTTTTGCCTGGGCAGGAATGTGGCTCATGGCTAAAAGGAAACTGGAAAACTGGGTTTTTTTAAACATCAGTAACACCATATCTATTCCATTGCTTATTTACAAAGAATTATACGTATATGCCGGATTAACGATTTTCTTATTTATAGTAGGAACTTCGGGATATTTTAAATGGATTAAAATTTTGAAAAATGAAAGAAGAGTCCAAGCAACAAGCACTTAGAGATTTATGCCTTGATTGCAATATTTTTCCCGAACAAGTTTTAACCTGGATTGCAGATGAAAACCTTTGGAATATATGGGTGCCCAAAAAATATGGTGGATTGGAATTAACCTTAACAGAAGGACTTATAAAACTTAAACAATTAGCCAAAATTGATGGCAGCCTTGGTTGGACAATAACTTTATGTAGTGGTGCCAATTACTTTATTGGGAACCTGGAAACGAAAACCGCGAAAGAAATCTTTCAAAGCTCCAAAACAACAATTATGGGAGGTAGTGGAGGTGTATTTGGAAAGGCTGAAAAACTTGGCGAGCATTATAAAATTTCAGGAACCTGGCGTTATGCCACAGGGGCGTCTTACTTAAGCCATTTCACGCTTAATGCGGAAATTCAAGAAAATGGAAAAACCTTATTAAATGAAGACAGGTCACCAAAAGTGCGTTCGTTCGTATTGCCCCGAAAAGAAGTACAGATCATTGAAGATTGGAATACCATGGGTTTAAAAGCTTCAGCCACCCATTCTTTTGCAGTCGAAAACATTTTGGTTTCCAAAGACTATAGTTTTATTTATAATGAATTTAATCAGCCGCAGGACATATTTAAAGTCCCTTTCGCAGTCTTTGCCGATCTAAGCCTTTGGGTTAATTACTTAGGAATGGCCGAGCACTTTCTGGATCAAGCGAGAGTTATAAAATCTCTGAATACTTCAATAAATTTAGAAGAAAGCCTCAATTTTTACAATAAGAAAATAATTCGATATTCAGAGGATATTGAGGCGAAGATAATAACCCGGGAAAGCATTGATAAGTATTTGATAGAGGAAATCCATAATTCAGCTGTTAATGCAGTGAAAAATATTTCGCAGAATATTATTGAACTTTATCCATTTTTGGGTGTAAATGCAGGTCGATTAAATCATCCTTTAAATCAAATTTTTCGGGATTATTTTACGGCAACACAACATCACATTTTTACCAAATGAAATCTATCGTCTACCCATTTTTAGTTTATAATCACTCGGTTTGAAATTAAGATTTCGAGATCATTTATCCAATTAGTAGTGAAAAATGATTATCATGGGAAAGGCGGTAATTATTTTAACCCACCTACTAAAAATTTATGATGAAGTACAAAATAAACATAGAGAAAGTCCAAACTGTTGATGAAATCAGAGAATACTGGACTAGTGAAGATTACATTCAATTGCTGGAAATATTTAATTATCCTGATGCGGAAGATTCTGAAAAAGAAAATTTAAGGGAGTTGTTATTTATGGCTATAACGGATTTTGAACCTTCTGAAGCTGCACAGTTAGTTATGAAATACACCTTAGACGGGCAATTAACCGAAGGACAAATTCACCAGATCTCCAACGATATGTTGATAGATACGGTTTGTGAAGAATATCCAGAAATGGAATTGCAGGCAAAATTATTCCATGTGAATCAATTACTATTCAAAGCCTACAACGGTAAATTCCCGAGTTCCAGCGCTACTATTATTCATTGTTCTATAACAGCATTTAAGGATGACAATCCTAGCATAACCAAAGAAACTGTGCTCAGGTTATTGAATGATGGTCTTTCCGATAGAAATATCGTTAAAAGATTGTTTGAGGATCAAATGAATGGCAATACCGAATTCCCAGAGGCAGAACATATTATCTGGGATTTACAGAATTTGGAGCATGATCATTTTAAAATAACTACTTCTGGAAATCTCCTAAAAAAAGAAGAGATAATCGATTCAACCTGGGAAAAGGAGATAGAGGATTTCGGTGATGATTCAGGAAAATAATAATTATCAAACTGTGCAAATTCTTGTTGGTTAGGAATTATTATGGATATAAATCACAGGTTTGAGGGCTATAAATTCCTTTGAAAAGACTATTTCTTTAAGAGTATTTAAAATTAATCTAAATAAGTTTTGGCTATTTTAAAGATGATTTTATATTTGCGGAACTTTATTTAAATCTAGTCCAAATAAAACATCATGAAAGCATATTTTTTTACATTCATTCTTGCAGGCCTGACTTTAACTTCTTGTTCATCAGATGACGATAATAAAATTATTGATGGAGAAGATACAGTTGTGATACCTGAAAATTATTCCTTTGAAAGAAATGGAAATTCTACCGTAAGTTATGACGGGCAAACAACCAGACTTAAAATGACCTCAGAAATAATGGGCGATTTCACTGATTTTGATAATGCTACAGAGGAATCCCTCTCTAATATGTTTGCCAACGATAATAATCCTTTTTCTTCTGCAGCACTCAATGAGTCCTCCAAAAGTGTTAAATCGAAGGTAGCGGCTTCAAATTTATATTTTTCTGCTAATACTGTAGAAAGCAACGCAATAAAAACTGATTTTGAAGATTTTATTGCAACCCAAATGAATGCAGTTAAAACTAATAAGGATGAGTTGGCCGAACCTGGAATTGCAGGCCAGATTGCCGATGGATCCAGTATTCGCTATGTAAATGCCCAGGGTCTTGAAATGAACCAGGCTTTTGCAAAAGGCCTTATTGGTGCACTTCAGGCAGACCAAATGCTTAATAATTACCTAGCCCAACCAGTTTTGGATGAAGGAGAAAATAGGGCGAACAATGAGGCCGGTATCACCGAAGAAGGAAAGAATTATACCACTATGGAGCACAAATGGGACGAAGCCTACGGGTATCTCTATGGCGATCCATCGGTTCCTGCCGAAGATCCCAATTCCATGCTTAATGAAAGTAACGACAGGTTGCTTTTTAACTACCTGGGTAGGTTAGAGGAAGACGCGGATTTTGCTGGAATTGCTGAAGAAACTTTTGAAGCCTTCAAAATAGGACGTGCCGCTATCGTTGCGGGTGATTATGAACTTCGTGATGAGCAGGTAGCCATAATACGTGAAAATATATCAAAAGTAATTGCAGTTAGAGCAGTTCACTATCTTCAGGGAGGAAAAGCCGCACTCGAAAATGAAAATTATGGTTCAGCTTTTCACGAATTATCAGAAGGTTTTGGGTTCGTTTATAGCTTAAGGTTCACAAATAACCCAGCAACAAATTCTCCATACCTTACAAAATCACAAATTGATGGTTTTATACAGGAATTACTAGAAGGCAATGGATTTTGGGATGTAACACCTGAAACACTAGATTCGATTTCACAAGAGATTGCCACTGCTTTTGGTTTTGCAGTTTCTGAAGCGTAAGCAACATAATAAATCATATGGAGCCTAAAAAGCTCCAGGTTTTTAAAATTTAAGGTTATGAATAAAATTCCTGGTTTTTTGTTAATTTTAATTTTTCTTTTTTCTGCTTGTTCTACCGAAAATGAAGATAAAACGCCTGATAATGAAAAGGAAGAAAATTCTTTTGATCGGGAAGCAATGCTTGTCAATTGGGCCGATAATATAATCCTTCCTGCATTTCAAAACTTTGAATCTTCTACCAGAACTTTGGAAGAGCAAACAACTGCTTTTATTCAGGATCCATCTGTAGCAAAACTTGAAGTAATCAGAAGTGCTTTTAGAACTGCATATCTCGATTTTCAAAGCGTTTCAATGTTCGAGATTGGAAAGGCTGAGCAGCTTAATTATCGCAATTTTCTTAATACCTACCCTGCGAACACCACTAATATTCGGGAAAAAATTGAAACGGGTTCTTATAATTTAGAGCTGCCATCCAGTTATGCAGAGCAGGGTTTTCCCGCTTTGGATTTTTTAATTAATGGTCTTGGTGCCAATGAAGCTGAAATAGTTTCATTTTACACAGAAAATCCTAATGCTTCGGCATATAAATCATATTTGGAAGCAGTTTCGACTCGTATTAATGCGCTTACCGTGGAAGTGAGCGATTCCTGGCATGGCGACTATCGTGATACCTTTGTAAACAATACAAGTTCTTCAAGTACTGGGGCAGTAGATAAATTCACCAATGATTACGTGATGTATTTTGAAAAATTTCTTCGTTCAGGAAAAATAGGATATCCGGCGGGAGCATTCACAGGAGAACCTTCACCACAGAACACAGAAGCTTATTACGCTAATGATTTTTCCAAAGAATTATATTTAAAAGCACTAGAAAGTGTACAAGACTTTTTTAATGGAGTTCACTTTGACGGAAGCTCAGCTGGGAAAAGTTATAAACAATATTTGGATTATCTGGATAGCATAAAAGAGGGAGCCAATTTAGGTGAACTTATAAATTTGCAGTTTGATACTATCAAAGCACAAGCTGATTCACTAGATGCTAGTTTAAAGGAGCAGGTGCGAACCAATAATACACCAATGCTGGAAGCGTTTGATCTTTTACAAATGGCAGTGGTGCTTCTAAAAGTTGATATGATGCAGGCATTATCTATAAGTGTTGACTATGTAGATTCAGACGGAGATTAATAATCCGCCAATGAACAAAATTGGTAAATATCTTAATTCTTATACCGAAACCGCCCCCCTGGCGGTTTTCAGGATTTTCTTCGGACTTATGATGTTTGCCAGTATTGTTCGCTTCTGGTTAAATGGATGGATTGAAAAACTATATATTGCCCCAAAATTCTTTTTCTCATATTATGGATTTGAGTGGGTAAAACCATTTGGTGATTTCACTTACTTACTTTTTATAATTTGTGGGATTTCCTCTATACTGGTAGCTGTAGGCTATAAATATCGGTTTGCTATCATCCTTTTTTTTCTCAGTTTTACTTACATAGAATTGATGGATAAAACCACTTATTTAAATCATTATTACTTTATTAGTGTTCTCAGTTTTTTAATGATTTTTTTGCCTGCAGCCTGCTATTTTTCTATAGATGCAGCTAGAAGCCCTCAAAAAGTATTTCAGAAAATTCCAAGATGGAGTATAGATGCTATAAAACTCTTACTAGCCATTGTATATTTTTATGCCGGACTCGCCAAGATAAATTCGGATTGGTTGCTTAGGGCAATGCCGTTAAAGATTTGGTTGCCCTCAAAATATGATCTTCCTTTTCTGGGAGATTTGCTTCAACAGGAATGGGTGCATTATGTTTTTAGCTGGAGCGGCATGTTTTATGATATTTTAATTCCCTTTTTATTGCTTTGGAAACCAACACGCTTTGGAGCTTTTTTATTGGTTATTGTTTTTCATGTATTAACCCGTGTTTTGTTTCCCATAGGTATGTTTCCCTACATCATGATTGTGAGTGCTCTTATTTTCTTCAGTCCTGAAGTTCATCATAAAATTCTTGGAATGATTGCGAAAATTATAAATATAAAAAAAGATCGTTTTGATAATTCCAGGATACTTTTTTATAAACCCATTAAGAGAAAAGTTATCACTTCGGTAATCACCGGCTTCTTTATAATCCAGCTATTATTTCCCTGGCGTTATTTATTATACCCAGGTGAACTTTTCTGGACAGAGGAAGGTTTTCGTTTTTCATGGAGGGTAATGTTAATGGAAAAGGCCGGTTATGCCCAATTCAAAATAGTGGATGCTAAAACAGGAAATCGTTTTTATGTGGATAATTCAGACTTCCTAACCCCTTTCCAGGAAAAACAAATGGCATTTCAACCCGATTTTATAATTGAATATGCTCATTTTCTAGAAAATCATTTTAGAAAAGATGGGCATAAGAATATCGAAATTTATGTAGAGAATTACGTAGCTCTTAACGGCAGAAAGAGTGCGCCTTATATAGATCCCGATGTTAATTTGCTTAATTTCGCGAACTCGTTTGAACACAAAACATATATATTACCCTTCCAAGATGAGATTAAAGGTCTTTAGCTTACTTTTTTTATTCGGATTTATCGCCCAGGCACAGCAGTATACGCTAAGCGGGAACGTAGTATCTTCGGAAACTGGCGATCCTGTTCGTAATGCAGAAATCTGGAATAAAACTACTGGAAATCTTGTTTTAGCTGATGATAATGGGGAGTTTGAAATTTCATCGCTTGAAGCAGGTAAGTATAAGCTTGCTGTTTTTAGTTATGAATATGAGATCATTGAAAGGGAGATCACAATTAATCAGGATACTACAGTCAATTTCCGTCTGGCACCGCTGGCCGAAAGTCTTAACGAAGTCATGCTTACCACAAGAAGGGAACAGCTTTTTGCCCTTAGGAAACTCCGTAAAGTAGAAGGAACTTCAATTTATGCAGGGAAGAAAAGTGAAGTTGTTGTGATGGATAAAGTTATGGCAAATACCGCTGCTAACAATGCCCGGCAAATCTATAGCCAGGTGGTGGGCCTTAACATCTACGATAATGGAGATGCCGGCTTACAGCTAAATATTGGCGGCCGTGGCCTGGATCCCAACCGCACCCAAAATTTTAATACCCGCCAAAATGGGTATGATATTTCGGCCGATGTGTTGGGTTATCCCGAAAGTTATTACACTCCGCCACCAGAAGCTTTAAAAGAGATACAAGTGGTGCGCGGTGCGGCTTCACTGCAATATGGGACTCAGTTTGGCGGCCTAATCAACTTTAAATTTAAAGAGCCTTCAGAGAAGAAAATAGCGTTTTTAACCAGGCAATCTGTTGGATCCTATAATTTGTTTACCAGTTTTAATAGTTTAAGCGGGACCCTGGGTGATTTTAGCTACTATACTTATTACAATTTCAAAACAGGTGATGGGTTCAGGCCAAATTCTGAATATGGTTCCCATAATGCTTTCGCTCATTTGGGATGGGAAATAAGTGATAACACAAAAATCAGTTTCGAATATACATTTTTAGATTACCTCGCTCAGCAACCCGGCGGACTTACCGATAAGCAGTTTTACGAAAAACCCGATTTTAGCAACCGGGAACGGAATTGGTTTGATGTAAACTGGAACTTATTTGCGGTAAAGCTTCAGCATAAATTTTCAGAAAAAACTGATTTCAGCCTGAATGTTTTTGGATTAGATGCTTCGCGAAAAGCCGTAGGATTTCGTGAAAATAGGGTTTCTCAACCAGATGATCTTACTGCACCTAGGGAATTACTTGTAGATAACTTTTCTAACTGGGGCGCAGAAGCACGATATTTAACCAGGTACAATCTTTTTGGGGAAGAATCAGTGATTCTGCTGGGAAGTAAATATTATAAGAGTGATAATAGCCAGCAGCAAGGTCCGGGAAGTACTACTTCTGAACCCGATTTTGAATTTGCTACAACCACATATCCAAATTATCCAAGGCAATCCTCCTTTGAGTTTCCAAACGAAAATTTAGCCTTCTTTGGAGAAAATATTTTTACGATTACCAATAATTTTTCTGTAACTCCTGGTATTCGGTTCGAGTATATAAATACTGCGGCTAGTGGAACTTATAAAAATATTATCCTGGATTTAGCGGGCAATCCACTGTTAAATGAAACTAAAGAAGATAACCGGGAATTTGAAAGAAGCTTTGTTTTACTAGGAGTAGGAAGCAGTTATAATTTAAATGGAACGAATGAGCTTTATGCAAATTTTTCCCAGAACTACCGCTCGGTCACCTTTAATGATATACGCGTGGTAAATCCTGTATTCCAGGTAGATCCAAACATTAATGATGAGGAAGGTTTTACTTCAGATTTAGGGATACGTGGAAGGTTGGCCAAAATTGTGTCTTATGATGCAAGTGTTTTCGCTCTAAAATATAACGACAGGGTTGGTGAGATCTTAAGGCCCGAGGTTCGGGAAAATGCTTCTGGAGACCTTGCGGAAACCGGGAGAATAATAAGGTTTCGCGGAAATATAGGCGATGCTTTTATCTATGGTTTGGAAACTTTTGGGGAATGGAATATTAAGAACAGCTTTTTTCAGCAGGCTAATAATTTTAGGTTAAGTACGTTTGTTAATGCCGCTTTTACAAAATCTGAGTACACGAAATCTGAAGCTACCAATGTAGAAGGGAATGAAGTTGAATTTATCCCGAAGGTGAATCTAAAGACCGGGATTAATTTTGGTTTTAAAAACTTTTTGGGGGCACTACAGTATACTTATTTATCTAAGCAATATACAGATGCTACCAATGCGCCGCAAGATGTAGACGACAATCAGCGTGGGATAGAAGGTGTGATTCCTTCCTATGGCATTGTAGATCTTTCCACCTCTTATAGTTTTGGGAAATTCAAAATTGAAGCGGGAATTAATAACTTACTGAATAATTCTTATTTCACCAGGAGGGCAACAGGTTATCCCGGTCCTGGGATTATTCCGGCACAGCCGGTAACCTGGTACACTACACTTCAATTTAAACTATAAACGTGTTATAAGGCCGGGTAATTTAGTCGTTAAATAGAACAATCAGGTCAGGCCAATTCGTAAGGGGTTGCTAAAGAGTAGATACTCCAGCTTTGAAATCTGCTATTATGAAATTCTTTATTTACCTTCAATTTAATTAAGTTTTTATTTTAATTTCAATTTATTAAATACACTTATATTGCGCTCCTTAATATATTTAAATTATGGCCTCAGGATTTTTTGCGCTTTTAGATGATATTGCAACTTTAATGGATGATGTAGCGGTGATGGGAAAAGTCGCCGGGAAAAAAACCGCTGGGATACTTGGCGACGATCTCGCCGTTAATGCCGAAAAAGCATCAGGTTTTATGTCTTCCAGAGAATTGCCGGTGCTGTGGGCAATTACCAAAGGCTCTTTTCTTAACAAAATTATTATTTTACCGCTCGCATTTTTGCTTAGTGCATTTTTGCCAGCTGCGGTTACCGTTATCTTAATTATTGGTGGATTATATCTGGCTTATGAAGGAGCCGAAAAGATATATGAATTTTTTTTCCCACATCCTCAAAAGGTTGAAAAACCTAAGCTTGAAAAACTTACCGAAGAGGAAGTTTTGAGCAGGGAAAAAGAAAAGATAAAATCAGCAATTCTTACCGACTTTATTCTATCGGTAGAGATTGTTATTATTGCTTTAGGAAGCGTTGGGAAAGAACCTTTGCTTACGCAAATTCTTGTGGTTTCACTTATCGCCCTTATTGCCACTGTTGGAGTTTATGGGATTGTTGCTTTAATTATAAGAATGGATGAATTTGGTGCTAAGCTTATAGATTTAAACGATAAGGAAGACAGCTTTTCCGATAAAGTAGGCGGGTTACTGGTAACGGCATTGCCTAAAATCATTAAAAGTTTGTCCGTTATAGGGACTATAGCTTTGCTTTTGGTTTCAGGAGGTATATTTGTTCATAATATTTCTTTCTTTCACGGTTTGTTTGAAAATATACCCGGTATTATCGTTGAGTTTTTAACAGGCCTGGTAGTTGGGGCTATTGTTTTGTTGATTATAAAACTCGCCACGAAAATCTGGAAAAAATTCTCTAAATAGTTTAGTGATAAAGCAAAAACTACAAGAAAGGCTAGCCGGTCCACTTTCAGTTTTATGTTACCGAAGATAGGCTCGAGTTTCGTTCAGAACATTTCATAAAAAAAGGGGGATTGACTTTCATTTCAGAATTGCCCCCTTTCTTACCCTATATTATATTTCAAAATTAATTCAGATAAACCCCATTCAGGTTAAATCAAAGTCAAGTAAATACTAAGCTTTTATTACCTGCAAAGTGTATTTTTAATTTAACATTCAATTAAAGATCAGAGGATAAGGCTTAATTTTTAAATAACCTATCCCATAATGTTTGCGTCTAATTTTGCTGATAAATAATAGTGAAATTTTAGGTTATGAATGTAAATGAAAAGAATAATTTGGCACTGAAAACTTTAAAATTTCCGGTTAGTTACGATAGCAGGCAACAAACAATTTGGGATGCCAAAGGAATGATGGTTTGTGATATTCGAGGTTGGGGAAAAATTCAATTTATGAATAAATCTGAAGAACGTCAGGATGCCATTGGCGAATTAATTGCCAATTTGCTCAACAAATACCACCGTAATGAAAATTCCAAAATAGACGAAGAGCTTTTTAGAATGCTGGCTTCTTAAGATTAGAATTCCGCTTTTAAGGAAGAGTTTTACAGGCTTTCATTTCCTCTAAAAACATAAACCCTTACTTTTGTGATTCTCACACAAACAAAAGTAAATTTTATGAAATGTCGATTAATACTTAGCCTTCTTTGCCTGGCTGTTTTTGGAAACCTGCAGGCGCAAAGTCTGGAATCTCCCAATGGTAATCTGGAGATGGATTTTTCCCTTCTTGAAGATGGCACACCGGTTTATAAACTGGATTTTGATAATGAAACCGTAATTGAAACCAGTGAGCTTGGCGTAGAATTAAAGGAGGAAAAACCGCTTACCTCTAATTTTACTATAGGAAATACCGAAAAATCTACTTTTGATGAGACCTGGACGCCGGTTTGGGGGGAAGAAAGTGAAATTAGAAATCATTATAATGAGCTGGCCGTTCATTTAAAACAGGAAAGTACAAATCGAGAGATGATAATCCGGTTTCGTTTATTCAACGACGGACTCGGATTTAGATATGAATTTCCGCAGCAACCCAATCTTGCGCATTTCGTGATTTCAGATGAAAAAACTGAATTTGCCATGAGCGGAGATCATACCGCTTTCTGGATAGCCGGCGATTATGATACCCAGGAATACGATTATACAGAAAGTAAACTTTCAGAAATAAGAGGCTTGATGGAAAAGGCAGTAACCGCCAATGTTTCCCAAAAATCATTTTCTCCAACCGGAGTGCAAACTTCGCTGATGCTTAAAACCGAAGACGGCCTGTATATAAATTTACACGAGGCCGCTTTAATCGATTATCCCGCAATGCACCTTAATCTCGACGATGAAACTATGGTTTTTGAATCCTGGTTAACCCCAGATGTTAATGGCGATAAAGCTTATATGATCGCTCCCGGAGTAACTCCCTGGAGAACGGTGATTGTTAGCGATGATGCAAAAGATATCCTGTCTTCCAGAATCACTTACAACCTGAATGAACCCAGCAAGATAGAAGATACTTCCTGGATTAAACCAATGAAATATATGGGTGTTTGGTGGGAAATGATCACAGGAATGAGTTCCTGGGATTATACCGATGAATTTTCCGCGGTAAAATTAGGCGAAACAAACTATGAAGATGCTAAACCCAACGGAACTCACGGCGCAACTACCGAGAATGTAAAAAGATATATTGATTTTGCTTCCAAACACGGTTTTGACGGTCTATTGGTTGAAGGCTGGAACGTGGGCTGGGAAGACTGGTTTGGCAATTCTAAAGACTATGTCTTCGATTTTGTAACTCCTTATCCCGATTTTGATGTAGATGAAATTAGGGAATACGCCAAGAGTAAAGATATTGAAATGATTATGCATCATGAAACTTCGGCTTCGGTTAGAAATTATGAAAGGCATTTAGATACCGCTTACCAGTTTATGAAATCCAATAATTATAACGCGGTAAAAACCGGATATGTTGGCGATATTCTTCCGCGTGGGGAAAATCATTACAGTCAGTGGATTGTTAATCATTATCAATATGCGCTGGAAAAAGCAGCCGAATATGAGATTATGATCAACGCACACGAAGCCGTTAGACCAACCGGAATCGCGAGAACCTGGCCAAACCTTATCGCAAACGAATCGGCGCGTGGAACGGAATATCAGGCCTTCGGCGGAAATAAACCAAATCACGTTACAGTTTTGCCTTTTACCCGTTTAATTGGCGGGCCGATGGATTATACGCCTGGAATTTTTGAAATGGATATTAGCAAACTGAATCCCGATAATAATTCCCACGTAAACAGTACTCTGGCGAATCAGCTGGCATTGTATGTAACGATGTATTCTCCTCTGCAAATGGCGGCCGATTTACCTAAACATTACGAGCAGTTTATGGATGCATTTCAATTTATTAAGGATGTGGCGATAGATTGGGACAAAAGTGTTTACCTGGAAGCCGAACCCGGGGATTACATCACTATTGCCCGAAAAGAAAAGAATGGAGAAGATTGGTTTGTTGGAAATGTTAACGGTTTAACTCCGAGAGTATCAGAAATTGAATTCGATTTTCTTGATGAGGATAAAACCTATATAGCCACCATTTATTCCGATGCTGCAGATGCACACTATAAAACCAATCCGCAGGCTTATGAAATCAAGAAATATAGGGTGAATAGTAAGTCAGAGCTTTCACAGAAATCTGCTCCAGGTGGAGGCTATGCTATTAGTATAATGGAAGCAGATAAATCTGAAACCAGGGATTTGGAGAAATTGTAATTTTTAAAATGTATAGCGTATAATGTAGGTTGTAAATTGTAAAACTTCAATACTTAAAACCCTCGTCAATTTGGCGGGGTTTTCTTTTTTAAAACGGTTCCGATTTTGAGAGTCTCAATTAGAAACCTTATTGCCTAATAGTTTTAGAAATAATTTATAGTTTTAACCAGTGTTAGTCAAATGCCCGTCAAAAACCTACTTAAAATGGAAAATTATTATTGAATTCTAATAACCTAAACACAAATCTTATGAAATTAGGCGCATTTTCAGTAAGTCTTAGTGTTAAAGACCTAAAGGCTTCAAAGGCATTCTACGAAAAACTGGGATTTCAGGTTTTTGCAGGCGATTTTGAAAAGAATTATTTTATTATGAAGAGTGAAGATTCCTTAATTGGTTTATTTCAGGGAATGTTCGAGAATAACATTCTCACCTTCAATCCCGGCTGGGACGCCAAAGCCAGAAAACTGTAAGAGTTTGATGATGTTAGGGAAATTCAAAAGCAATTAAAAAGGAAGGAGTAAGCTTTGAAAGTGAAGCCGATGAAACACTTCAGGTCCTGCTAGTTTTATAGTTTTAGATCCCGACGGCAATGCGATTTTGGTAGATCAGCACGTTTAATTTTTTGACAAAATCAGGATATACTGCACAATCTTCTTTATGTTTCAATTCCTACTCATTATTGGTTTTAGGCTTGGTGTTTTTTGCTGCTGATTATTCTTAGTTTTTGTAAATTTCAGCTATGAAAAAAATATTCCTCTTTAGTTCTTGCTTGATTTTTAGCTTTAATCTTTTAATAGCTCAGGAAAGTTTTAACGATTGGACGCTGGATAGTCCGCACATTTCCGGAAAAGCTGAGTACCTGGCCTCGCCTTTTGTTACTGCGGGAGACCGGGTTTACGTTGTGGGACACCAAAATGGTAGTTTTCCGGAACTAGGCTGGCATATTGAAGGTGAAATGGGCGGCGTTTGGAATCATCCTATTAAACTTTTAGATGGTTTTTCTGCGGAAATTATTTTTAATGAAAAGAAGATTGAGTTGAATAATGCTTCGGAATTTGTGAATTATCCTTTCGCAGGAAAACATATTTTTCAACTTGAAAATAAAGAAATTGAAGTTACCAGGTGGCAATTTGTTCCAGATGGGGAAGAAGGCCTGGCCGTGCAGTATATAATTCAGAATAATTCCTCAGAAGAGATTAATGCCGATTTTATTTTGACAGCTTCTTCAGATCTTAGACCCACCTGGCTGGGCGATCGAACGGGGATGGTAGACCATAAGGATTTAGCTGAATTTCTTCCGAAAGAGAATGCGTGGTTGGTAAAAGATGAAAACAATCCCTGGTTTACTGTTGTTGGCGCGAACAGGGATTCCGAAGAACAGGTGCAAACTAAAACAAATTATAAGGGAAAAGGAATTTCGGCTTCACAGAGTTACAAACTTACTATCCCGGCAGGACAAGAGGAAGTAATTAATTTCAGCATTGCCGGCTCTTTTGAAAGCAGGGAAGCGGTGCTAAAAACTTACAACGAAATCAGGCAAAACCTCAAAACCCAGGTGGCCGAAAAAAAAGAACGTTATAAAGCTCTGGCCAATAAATCTAAACTCACTATTCCCGATAAAAATATTGAACAGGCTTTTGAATGGCTTAAATATAATAGCGATTGGCTGGTACAAACCGTGCCGGGAATTGGCACCGGGATCACTGCAGGCATCCCAGATTACCCCTGGTGGTTTGGAGTAGATAGTGAATACGCCTTGCAGGGTTATATGATGGTTGGCCAAACCGATGCGGTTTATAGTACGATTAAACTGCTGGATAGTATGAGCAATGTAGTGAATGGTAACGGTAAAATTATTCACGAAATGTCTACCAATGGCGCAGTTTTTAACGATGGAAATATTAACGAAACGCCACAGTTTGCTTCGCTAATTTATGAGATTTTTAAATGGAATGGTGACCTTGAATTTCTAAAAAAATACTTTCCTACTATTAAAAAAGGCTTGGAGTGGTTGCAAACAAAAGATACTGATGGTAATCTTTTTCCCGAAGGTTTTGGGTTGATGGAAATTCACGGGTTGGATAGTGAAATGATAGATGTTGCTGTATATAGCCAGAAAGCATTTGCAGATGCTTCAAAAATGGCAAAAATTCTTGAGGAACAGGAATTGGCCAGAGTGTATGCTGAAATAGCTGCAAACCTCAAAAAGAAAATAAATGAGGAATTCTGGTCTGAAGAATTTAATTCTTACGCCGATTTTATAGGCACAGACAAACAGGCAATTAGGCTGATAGAGGATGCTATCGTGAGGGCTGATACCTTAGAAAAACCCTGGGCGGTAAAAGAATTAAAAGATACCAGGTCGAAAATACTGGCTAATCCTTCAAAAGGCGCAAGGCCTTTTGTGGTGCATCACAATTGGGTGGTGAATACCCCAATGGAAATGCAAATAGCAGAACCAGAAAAAGCCTTAAAAGCTTTGAATACTGCTGAAAAATACCGAAATCCTTTTGGGGTTTTTGTTACCGGAATAGATCGTGATGAAGAGGAAAAAACTGAGGAAGGTTCTTTTAAAGGTGGAGAAGTTTTTACTTATACCGGTGCGGTAATGACCTTACCCACCGCGGTGCAAATTATTGCAGAAAACAATTATGGAAGACCCGAAAAAGCCCTTGAGTACCTGGAGCGAATGACGCGTAGTTTCAGTTTCGCTTTTCCCGGAAGTATGTATGAAGTTTCACCAGATTACGGAATGATTTCCCAGGCCTGGAATATTTATGGTTACGCTGTGCCCATTGTAAATCAGTTCTTTGGAATTCAGCCTGAAGCTATCAACAAGAAAATCGTGATTCAACCTCAAATGCCAAATTCCTGGAACAAAGCTTCTTTGGAAAATGTTAAGATTGGTGAAAATGAAGTTTCAGTTTTATATTCCAGGTCAGAAGCAGCTTTAAATATTGAAATTACTCAGGATAAAAACTGGGACTTGCAACTCGTACTAATTGATATGGCCGACTCAGAATACGAATTGACTTCAAAAAATGCTAAGGTTTCAACTGAAGATGGAAACCTGGTTATTAGCGGGACTTCAGATAAATTAAAAATATCTGTAAAAACAGATTAAGATTTCTTATTTTATATAGGAACCAATTTATCTCATTATGGTACCACTAAAGAATAATCCGATAAAAAGACATAAAGCCATTCAACCCTTAAGTCGAGAGCACCATCAGGGCCTTTTATTATGCTGGAAAATCAGGAAAGGTTTTGAAAAAGGAGTAGAACAACAGCGTATTAAAAAGTATTCAGATTGGTTTTGGGAGAATCATTTAAAGGAACATTTTGCTATTGAAGAAAAATATGTTTTTCCTATCCTGGGCAATAAAAATGATTTTGTTAAACAGGCACTGGTGGAGCACAATCATTTAACGGCACTTTTTGGGCAGAAAACTGAAATATCGTTTGCTCTAGAAGCGATTCAGAAAGATCTGGAAAGTCATATTAGGTTTGAGGAGCGTGTACTTTTCAATAAAATTCAAGAGCAGGCTACAACAGAAGAGCTCCAGTATATTCAGCAGCATCATGAGAAGGAAATTTCCTGCGGGGTTTGGGAAGACGAATTCTGGAATTAAAATCCATATATAAAACCAATGTTTTATGCTGCACGCATAGACCCGCTGCCGGTTATTTCCTGTTTTATTCGGAAAACAGTATTTTTTTCATAGGCAAGAAAATAATAGATCACAAAAAACAGGAAATACATAATCATGGTTTTTTGTCTTAAGATAATACCAAGGTTAGACATGACAAATGTCATCGCAAAGGAGGTGGTGAAAAACAAGATTAGACTTAGTTTTACGTGTCCTGGCGCAGTTTTTAAAAAACCAAAGAAACTCTTTTTAAAAAGTTTTGTAAATAAGAGTAAATAGATGAGATTCTCTATAGAAACGATTATCCCAAGGATTCCCGGTGCATCAAAAAACAAGGGTCTAAACCAAAAAGTGAAGAATTTCTCAACAAGTGAATAGTCTGTCATTGGCACTCCTGAGCTGGCATTTTCTAAATTTTCTGCTCGATTTTCGGTAAAAGAAAGGAAATCGGCAATAAGGTTCTGGGAATTTCCCAGGTGTACTATTTCAAGAATTTGTTTGCTAAAAAGTATTAAAACCCCGGTGATAGCACCAACAAAAATCGCTTTTTGCCTTATACTTATCTGGTTTTTATTGAAGAAAATACAAAAAATTCCTGCACCTGCAAGCAATAAAAACATATGAGGCCTAATTGCAAAAACCAAGAGAGATCCCAGGCTTAGGCTTAAGATTCTACTTTTAGGTTTTCTAAGGGCGTACGCAAATAACATTAAACCCAGAAATATGGGAGCTCCTTTCCCTAAGGAAGCTGTCCAGAAATGCATATTAGGTAGAAAAAGAATTAGGACTAGGAAATCTATTTTTTTGAATACTTTGATTTTAAGGAGAATATTTTCTTTAAAAAATAGGTAAGCGTAGACAAACCCCAGGAAACCAACCCAACTAAAAAGTAGCATCATCATTTCGTAGCTGAAACCTAAAAAATTGATAAATGGATAGGAAACAAAGTCTATAAAAGAGGTGCCGGTTTCTAAAAAGTCGTTCCAGGCTTTACCTTCTCTACTGGGGACCCGATAATATCGCTTAGAATCTGAAGGATTAAAAAGGGCGTAGGTGTAATAAATCCCAGCAAAGATAAGGTGATAATAAAACAATTTGTTCATCAGAGAAGCTGAGAAAAAATCATGTTTTTCCCTGATCTTTTTAAAAATGTATTGATTTACCAGGTACAAAAACGGAATAAACATTACCGCTTGCAATAGGTTGTGAATTAAGTTTATATCTGGGGACATTTTTGAAGACTCTTTCTCCCCTTAAATTCAATTTCCCTACCGAAAACAATAAATTATGATAGCTTTGGGTTTAATGTTAAAAATTAACTGAATCTTTAATGTATAACGGTACTTTGTTTTTCGTTGTGCAATTTTTTTAATTGATAAACTGTTGTTTTCTACAATACTGTTTCCACAAGTCTGTAGAATTAAGTATTCCAATTTTAAAATTTAAAGCCGAAAGTAAAGGTAAGCCGGCCACCATCATCACCATAGTAATACCCCGTATTTGCCGTAAATGCACTAAAACCATTTATCCAAATAGAACCGCCATAATTGTTCCTCCATAACTCGGAATTAGAATCTTCGGCCCAAACCCGGCCGTAATCAAACCCGGCGCTTACCCCAATTTGTAAGGGAATGAAATTAGTTTTAAAACGGCTTATGCCTACTCTAAGATCGGTAGAGTGATAGAAGGATTGTTTTCCGTTAAAGCGCTGCTGACGATAACCTCTTAAATCATCATTTCCACCAAGGATAGCAGCATCATAATATTCGTAGTTGTCGCCAAAGATGGCTTTACCACCCACTTTTGTTGCTAAAACTGCAATTCCACTTTCATGTAACGGATAATCTATGGCCAAAGATGGACTGACATAGGCAAATTCATTATTATGCTCGTCAATATTTCTTTTATACCCGGTGGTGACATTTACTTCAAATCCGCGGGTGGGAAAAGCAGGGTTGTCCCGGTTTTCATAATTGTAATTTACTTCACCACTGGCATAAAGTTGCTGATCAAAAAGGTCGTTTTGTTCAGAAAAAGCTTCGGCAATAAACCTTTCCTGGTCATAAGAAACTTCTTTGGACTGCAGCATTGGTTTTATATAGAAACTTCCTCCGGCATCTCCTCTCCAGATGAGCGAGGGGGCTATTTCCCATTGTTCAATTCGAACCCGGTTGTAATCCCTACCAAAAGTAGGCCTTAAATTCTCTGATTCTATTCCTTTTCCAAAATAATTTATAGCAAAATTAGGACTGGTATAGCGCGTCGAAATTCCAAAGTTCCAATTGTAAAAAATGTGTGCAAACTCACCACTGTAACCAACTTCAAAACCCTGGGTAGCAAAAAAGTAAGAAACATCAAAGATATGTTGTGTATTAAAGGGGTTGTTGGTTAAGCCATAGCTTGTATAGATATCTTTAAGCCCCAAAGAAAGCCCTTCATCGCCACTATAATCTATTTGTGGCATAATTTTATTCTCACTTCTTTTGCGCTTATTAGGGTCATATGTAATTATGTCATAAGAATCTACCAGCCATTTTTTAGAGCTTGGGTTCTTAATGGTGTTTTCCTTAGTTCTATGATCGTATAACTTAACCCGCTTTATTCATGAGTAGTTTAGCCAAAGAATTTTTTCAGATTGAATTATAGTTTTTGTTGAATCAGGAAATTTTTTGGTTTGTTTTT
>NZ_SNWE01000008.1 GCF_004362395.1 Salegentibacter sp. 24 | reverse complement strand
AAAACTGAAAAAGGTCACAGCAGCTGTTTTATAGGGTGTTTTCAATCCTTTTACCATTTCAAGTTCTTCCTTCATCATAGTGTCTACCCAAACCTTTTTATTGCTTGTTATTACCATCACTACTTCTTCCAGAAGTTTACCCGTAAACCCTTTACTTCTATAAATCTCCCTGATTTCTTCAATCTCCTGATCCTTAAGATTTTCTATTTCCCAGTATTCAATCTGTCTGTGCTTTTCAAAATTATCCCGTTCGGATTTGACAGAGAAAAAATTCCCAACTGACATTGAAAAACCATCGGCTATTAAATTGGTTAACCCCAGAATAAGCACTACAGTAATCCCCAAATTTGCACCTTCAGCACCTGCCACTATTGCAAATGTTGTTATGGCACCATCAATTCCTCCATATACAAATTCACCTATATATTCCTTTCCTCCAAAAAACCAATTCTTACCGTAATGATTATTTAGTTCCGCTATTTTTTCAGCTTTTTTTTGCATTTTATATCCTTTAAATAATTCTGCAAATGGAAAAGAGAACAGAGATGGGCTTTGCAAAATTCATATAAAATTAGATTCTTCTAGCTTAGAAAAGAATGATTGATATCATTGTATTATAAAAAAAACAAGGAATTTATTCATTTATAAAACAACTCCAAAGGCAAGTTTATAGCCTTATTATAAAATGTATTGCCTGCATACCCATAAACAATTTAGAATACGGCCTTTACCCCTTTTCGATGAATAATCGTTTGAACTTAGATTATCTGAAATCAATTTCAAATTTTTTTATGCCCAGCCTGGATTTTTTCTATAACTGAATCAGGTCCCATAAAACACCTAGTGCTACACTGGTAAATTTCATGGACAACCATCTGTTTTTTAATTGGATAAAGACGGAGAAGATCTTTAAACTAGGAAAAACCTTTCACCAGGCATCTAAAAAGAAAAGTCACAGGGGTATTTAAATTCATTCCGGATTTTAACAATTAGCACTGAATTCATTTAGAGTTCCAGTAATTCTAACAACAAATTTCCCTGTAATTAATCAAAATAGAATGTTATTTTTTTCTTACAAGTCGTTAAAAGTTTTAGCTTTTTCTCTGATAAAAATTATATTCCGATTATGGGAAAAGATAAACAGTTAAAAAGAAGCTTAGGATTATGGGATATTTTAATGTTTGGAGTAGGTGGGATAGTTGGGGCTGGAATTTATGCTATTATTGGAGAAGCGGCAGCTTTGGGTGGTAATATGCTGTGGTTAAGCTTTGTTATTGCTTCCTTGGTAGCACTTTTAACCGCGCTTTCTTATGCAGAGTTTGTTAGCAGATTTCCGGACTCAGGTGGTAGTTTTGAATATATAAAACAAAGCTTGGGTAAAAAACCGGCTTTCATCATGTCAGGTTTTATGGTCCTTACCGGGGTTGTAGCCGCTGCTGCTATTGCTATTAGTTTTGCTAGTTATCTGAATAGGTTATGGGAGATTCCAGCCTGGATAATCGTTATTGGAATCGTAGCTTTGATGGCATTTTTCAACATTATCGGAGCCAAATATAGCTCTTATTACAACTCCTTTGCTACTATTGTGACCCTAAGTGGTCTTGCAGTGGTAATAGCTGTTGCCATACCTGAAATTGGCACTGTAGATCTCACTAAATTAAATAATGCTGGCTGGAATGGAATTCTGGCCGGGGGTGCTCTAATTTTCTTTAGTTATATCGGATTTGAAGATTTAGTAAAAATGGCAGAAGAGACTAAAAATCCAGAAAAGAATATGCCAAAGGGGGTTCTTCTAAGCGGAATTGCAGTATTGGTGATCTACGTTTTAATCGCTATTAGCTCAGTGAGCGTTTTAGACTGGAATAAACTCGCACAGTCTGAAGGGCCTTTAGCAGCTGTAATAGAGACGAAATTGGGAACTATTGGTGCAACCGGTTTGGTGGTGGTTGCGTTATTTGCTACCAGCAAGACTATTTTAAGTAATATTCTTGGAACTTCCCGCCTGCTCTATGATATAGCGAGGGATAGCGAGGTGAAATGGCTAAAAAAGTTCACTACTATCTCTGGTATAGGAAATGCTCCTAACTACGCAATTATCGCTATTACAGTTCTTGCTATTGGATTCGGATTACTGGGGAATTTAAAATTGGTAGCTAGTATCAGTAACATATTTATTTTTATAGTGTTTGGAATGGTAAATTTTTCCCTTTTAATATTTCGCTATAAGAATAGAGACAAAGAAAAAGCTCCTTTTCATATCCCGTTGAATATAAAAAATATACCTATACCCACTATTTTAGCTTTAATCACCATCCTGATATTATTCGGATATAACATTTATAATTTAACTCAAGGGAGTTAAATTATAAATCGTAAAATTTCACCGCCAATGAATTTTTCTAATTTTCTGTATATTGGTATCCAATTGAACTAAAAAATTAAAGATCATTTAAGCTTGTGATATGTTATTTTATATTCCAAACAAGTCTGCTTACAAATATAAAATCGTAATAGCCACAAGTAGGAAAACCATCACCCGACTTTATTAAAGAAGCAGCTATAAGGATATTAGCAGCGGTACACCTACATTTTGTTTTTGTACTCAAATCATGAAGTCGGGAAAACTTTAGTTGAATTTGATTCCCTATCTAAATTTAAATACCTGGAAGCCTATCAGAGATACCTGCATAATTACATGATGAATTACCTGCATTGCCAAAAGAATTTAAATGGCAACTAACCTCTCAAGACATATTTTTTTTACCATAGTCATTCTGGTGATGACCAGAATTATTTCTTTTTTATGGTATACCTCAAGGACTAACTGGCAACAGCCATATCCCATTTCCTACTGACTTTTTCTCCAAAGAAATTAAAAGAACCTTAATGATTTACAAATGTCCAAAGTAACAGCAATAACAGAACTGAATTTGTATTCACAAAGATAGCGACAAGCCAGGTTCATCAATACTTGGCGTGAAAATTTTGGTTATTCCCCTGGTCTTCTTTTTTCTATATCCGGTGGAGGTATACCCTATCGAGGAAGTGTTTTTTAAACTCCGATTTTAGAATATCAGGTTTTAATGGATTTAAGCTTATAAATCTTACTTCTAACTGAACCTACTTCTCCCAGCCTAATAATTCCTAGCAATAATCTTATATCCGGTTTATGATTTGTAATTATATCCGCCACTTTAGCTACAGCAATATCTCTTTCTTTTATACACTCTTGATAGCCTTTCTCACCATGCTTATGTAAAGTTTGTACAAATCTCCATGCGCCATCCCTGGCCAGTTTCAAGCTGAAATTCGTCATTAGATTATCCAGCTGCCCGGTATGTTTTAAAACGTATCGAAGAGGGGGCCAGATAGTTGCCAAATTATACTGTACCTCTTCCACGAGGTTTGCCAGGATCTGATTAATTCTATAGAAATCATCGCTTAATTCCTCAATACTTCCTCCTTCGGAAACTTTCGCAGCAGCGATTCCCAGGTCAAGGTTTATATGGGCATTGATACCTATGAACAAATGTTGAATGGTAATGGGCCAGAAATTGGATGCCAGATTGAAAGCTTTCTGCCAGGATTTAGTTACCGGTAGGTTTTCTTGATAGTTGTAATAAGCATCGATATATCTTTCAGCGAAGATCACATCGAGCTTCTCCATTCGTTTGGCATCATCGAAATAGCCTGTTTCAATACCCTCCTTTACTTTCCAGGTCACCCGACGGTATAATACTGCGAAATATCCAAGTACACTATTGTTCTTCTCTGCTTCAAGTATTATCTCATCCAGGCTTTCTAAAACCTGTTCTATAGTTTCCATAAAATAACCGATTGGTTAATCAAAATAAGTATTTAATCAGAATTTATAACAGTAATCATATATTCCCGGCTCGCTTTATCAAAAATTCCAGTGATTGCAAGATCGAGATTAGTAGCCTGAAATTCTTTGAGAGCACCTTCTGTCTTAGGGCCAAATTTCCCGTCAGAAGTTCCGCAATCAAAACCAAGCAGTTTTAATGCATCCTGAAGATTTACCACATCTTGACCGGTATCTCCTATCTTCAATATTTTTTTACCAAAATTTATTTTTGTATTGGGCACCAGTCTTCTGAAGCCTAATAACTGGCTAACAGGATAAGCTGTTACGGAAACCTGGTTTCCCTGGTTACCACCAAGGCAGTAAATGCGAGAAGCATTTTTTGAAAAGCCCATAAAAACACCTACATGACCTTTCCAGGAATCTATACTTTCCCTCCAAAAGACAACGATATCACCAGGTTCAGGATGATTCGTAGTCACTCCTTCAAGTAACCAGGACCTTGCAGCCAAACTATTAGAGCGTTTCTTCCCTGCTTTATCTGCAACCCAATTAATAAATAAACTACACCAGGCAGTTTCATCCGAAGTATAATCTTTAAATCCGCAATCTTTAGCATATGCCAATATTTTTTCATTGGTCTTAGCTCCGGAAATTTCCTTTACTCCTATTTCACCAGTGGCGATCGCTAATAAATTTTTCATGTTTTTAATTTTAAAAATTAATTAACCGATTTTACATTTTTGTTCACGAAAAATAAACTTGTTCAAATTTGCCATATAAAAATTTATGAAAAAAGGGTGCTTTTCCCCTATCTTTAATTTACAAATTAACATAAATTTATATGAATTTATAATCTAAGCGATTATGAGAAAGTCATTTTTCCTTATTTATCCTATAATTCTGACATTTTTCCTTAATTCTTGCGCTAGTGTACCTAAAGAGGCACCCGTACTGTCACAACAACTTAAAAATGAAATTCAGGAATTGGAAAATTCCCATCTAAGCTTAGTTCATACATTTTTCGAGTTAAAAAGAAAAAATGCTAAAGAATATATAAATACTTCTTGGTTACCCTTGTTTGCCGAAAACTATTTTAAACAAAAAGATATAAGTGAGATGTGGGATTTAGTAGTTGAGCAAGGTAGCGCTAAAGACCGACTGAATTTCATCCTAGTAACAGCTCCAACCCTACTAGAGGAGATTAATCTCCGGTATGAAACCATGATAGAACCTTTAGACAAATTAGAGTACCAATTGACACAAGCACTAAAAGAAAAATACGTAAATGCAAAGAGCATCAATAATACTATCACTTCATTTCTTATGTCGGCCTCTGAAATTGATGAAAATCGCCAGCGTTACCTGGATATAGTCGGTATTACCGATGATAAAATATCAACAGCCATTAACCATACTGAAATGATTACTGGAAGAATGCTCAATACGGCTAATTCCGTGGATTTCAAGTACGATGAAATCCAGGAAAATATTGAAGAATATAAGGAACAGCTTAATATTATTCTAAATCAGTTATAATGGGAAATAGTACTAAAATAGACTGGGAGGAATTTCGTAAGAAAGCTCAAAAAGCGGCCTCCCAGGCGGCTGAAGAAACAAATGAAGAATTAGCCGGCGAAATGGCTTCTTTTACACATCTTACAAAGAAGGAAATCCAAGAAATATTTCCTGAAAAGAGCGAAATGGAAGATTTTTCCGAACTAATGGAGATTGTTAAATCCAGTACTTCAAGAAACAACAAAGTGAATAAGATTGTAGAAAACTCTGAAAAATTCGGTAAGGTCATGGTTTCACTTTTAAGCAAAATCATTTAGTATGAGTAAAAATAGATTTTTAGATAGCCAGGAAATTAAAAAACTTGTGCAGGAAGCTGTTTCTTTAAAAGAAAAGAATATACACTATTCCGATATAGTTGACGATAAAGGCAATCAATATGTAGATCTGGTTCAAGAAGGAGGTGGTGTTTTAGGAATCGCCTTAGTGGGATATACCTACATTATGGAGCAAGCAGGGATACGATTTTATAGTCTTGCAGGAACCTCAGCGGGATCCATCAATACCCTTTTAATGGCTGCAGTGGGAAAACCGGGAGAACCTACTTCTGAAAAAATAATTAAAATTATCGGAGATAAAAATTTTTTCGATTTCGTAGATGGCCCCTCAGGAATAAAAAAACTTGTACAGAAAAAAATCGAAAATGAAGGAAGTATTTTCTGGAATGTTGTCTGGAATGCTCGTAAAATATTCAAACTTTTGAAATATAAGCTAGGAGTTAATCCGGGTGACCATTTTGAAAAATGGCTAACGGAAGCTCTTCAAAAAAATGATATTCATAGCCTGGCGGATCTTGATAAATGTAGAGCAGACCTTCCTAATTTAAAAAATTTGGAGAATGACCAATATGAGTTTAAAAAACCAGGTCTCGCTATTATCACTTCAGAAATTACCACACACAGCAAAGTAGAATTTCCCAAAATGCGTGAACTCTATTGGCACGAATCCGAAAACATTCATCCGGCCAAATTTGTTAGGGCCTCCATGTCAATACCGTTCTTTTTCTATCCTTTTACGGTGAAAAATATTCCGGACGCAGGGAATACTAATGTTAAAAAATGGGAGGAATTTGTAAGCTACGGTGGTCCAGTCCCGAGTGCTGTTAAATTTGTTGATGGAGGAATGCTCTCCAACTTTCCAATCAATACTTTTCATATTCCAAAAGGTCAGCCTTCAAGGCCCACATTCGGAGTGCGTCTAAGTACCTATCGTGAATCATATGCAAGTACCGACAGTACTTTTGAATACTGTGGAGCTATGATCAGTACGATGCGACAGATCCATGACTATGATTTTATCCTTAAAAACCCTGATTACGAAAAACTTATATGTAGAATTGATGCAGATCAAGAGTATAACTGGCTAAATTTTGGAATGACAGAGGAAATGCAGGAGAAATTATTTCTGTTAGGGGCAAAAAAAGGCTTAGAATTTCTTCAGTCATTTGACTGGAAGAAATACAAAGAGATTCGTGCTAATTGCTAGAATAAAATTTTTGAGGTAAATTACTTGGAAATCATCTTCCAAGGTTTATTTATTGATTTTATCCTCACCTTTGTGGTCTGATTATTTGTTTGAAAAAAGTAATTCTCAAAAACTTATCCTGGATATATTTAGATTATTATAATAAATTGAGACTTCTCTTAGGCTTTAAGCGAATATAATTAATAATCAGATGTTTATTTCCACCTAGTCTTCATTAAAACAGAACCCTCTGTGAATAAGTACACAAATTCTTCCTGTTATTCTTTTAAACAATAATCATCTTAAGACGAATTAAACTAATGAGCAATCATTTTTTAATTTTTCAGTTCTATTAAAATTCTCCAAAAAGAACAATATATCAGCATAAAATTACTCTTATCGGTTGCTATATCACTAACGGGGGAAAATTCCCTTTTTTTCCTCCAAATAAATTATATATATTTACCTTAATATCAGACTCTTATGTATTAATATGCATTTTTGAACAATAAACAACTAGCTATTAAAATGGCAATGTTCAATCCTGCCTTTAGAATAATATGTTTTGATCCTGGACCCCACTCCTTCCCTATTATAGAGATTGCTAAAAGTTTTTGGTAGATCTCTTTATATAGTTATACCCCCGCAGAATTTGGTGCCTACACCATCAATTATCCCTATTAACTAACTTAAATTTTAACTATGAAAAATTCAAAAACTTTATTCTATCTGGGAACGGATAGAACCGGAATTTTTGACGGCTCCCTTTTAGGGCAGAAAGTCTCCAGTAATTCAAAAGTAAAAAACTTAAAAAGAGAGGGTGCAATCCAATTTAACCAGGGAGGAACTGTATCGCTGGATGGAAGCAAAGAACTTGAAAATTTGAGTTCATTTACCATAGAAACCACTATCAGACCGAAATCACTTGGACAGCGTATGAATATAACGGAAGCTCAAAAACCAGCTATTGCTTTTTTTATTGAAGATTCCGGAAAACTTGTAGGTTCCATACACACAAAAGACGGCTGGCAAAGTGTGGATAGTAATCAGGTGAAAATTTCAACAAGTAAAGAGCAACATGTTAAATTAATAAAGGACAAAACCTTATTAACCCTAGAAATCGATGGGAAGGAAGTAGGAAAGAGGAATATTGATGATCCAATAAAACCAGTTGGTGAGAAGAGTTTTTTTATTGGATCCTGGATAGATGGGAAAAGACATTCATTCTCCGGGACAATGGCTCATTTCAGAATTCAAAAAGGGGCCATTACAAACAAAACGGAAAAACAATTACTTTCAAAACAAAATCAATTACAAGCTAAGTTTAAAAACAAGTTTCGTTTACCTAATCTCAATGTCTTTATCAATCCGGATGAAAGTTATGCAAGATTACGGACGATTAAAAATATCCTGACCGCGGTTGGGGTCATACATCTTTCGGATTTGTCTTCTTTAAATATCACATCAAAGACGGTGATGACACGGGGAAAAGTACTTATTGCTCCAAAAATAAAAGATAATGAGCTAAAAATAGACTGGAGTAAGTTGGCAAAGAATATTTCTTCCATTTCTACAAAAGAAAAACAACTGGTACTAGCTAAAAATCTCCTTAATAACAATAGTGTAAAATTTATTAAAAATAAAGTTAATTTAAATAACGGTTCTGATGATAGAGGTAACATTATTAGAACTGGCAGGACTGTCAGGAATATTGGTCCTTTCGAGAGAAGAGTAATAGGGAGAGTTAGTCGGGAATCACAACCATTCATTAGAGCGGAAAACATCAATCTATCTCATGCTGTTAATCTATCGGAAAATAATTTCACTTTAAAAGACAGGAATATTTTATCCTCCTTAAAAAAAATAAAACCGGAAACCTGGCCATCCACGGCAGGAAATAGTATGAAACTACTTTCGATGACCACCCTTCCTATTGATACTGCAGTTATCATCGCAGGTACTTTTAATCTAAAAGACACGGAACTGGTAATAGAACCAGAAGTGGAAACTTTATATATCATTGCGGAAAAGATCGAATGCAGTCCCTCCTCCAAAATAACCTGGCGAAGACCTGGAGGAACCACACCTTCCAGAGCAAATAACCCAGATCTTAATGGTAGAGGATATTCAGGAGTTCACCAGAAACCAAATTCTTATGATGGTTTAGACGGAGAAAATGGTCGGTCGGGCCAATCTGGAATTAATGGGGCTGCTGGAATCTCAGCGCCAAAACTGGAAATCTGGGTCAAAGACATGAATGCTATGCCTAATCTTGACCTAAATGGAGAAGATGGAATCAAAGGTGGGCGCGGTCAGAAAGGAGGAAATGGAGGAAACGGAGCGGATGGTCGTGTCGGGAGAATTAGAGATGCATGGGTTCATAAATGGTGCTATAAAGATCCTGGCGACGGAGGTGACGGTGGAAATGGCGGTCGTGGTGGCGACGGTGGCCGCGGAGGCAGCGGTGGTGACGGAGGTAATATTACTATAGGCGTTTTAGAGGGTACTTTAGAAGCTGCGGTGACAAGTCAATCCTTCAGGATTAAAAACCAAGGAGGCCAAAAAGGTCGCGGAGGAGACGGTGGAACTCCAGGTAACGGAGGACGAGGTGGAAGAAGTGGTGTGGGACAATATTGTACAGATGCGGATGATGGACACAATGGTTCCACAGGTCAACCAGGAAACTCTGGACAAGACGGTTTTGATACGGGAGGAGATGGTAAAATAGATTTTGTGGAATTCTCTGAGGATGCCTGGGAAGATATCCTTACCCAACCTTTTATTTCAGATATAGAACCTGATTACATTTTTCCTTCTGATACTCTTAATATAAAAGGAACTCGATTCACTTCTAATGACAAAGTTTTCTTAGATAGCCATCTCCTTGCCCCTACTGTTAATGCCGATGAGAGCTTGACAATAACGGTTCCAGCTGGAATCAGCGGTGGAGAAAAAATTGTTTATATAAAACGCCAGGATGGCACCGAGAGTAATCGACTTCGAATATGGATAAAACCGCAACTTAATATCTTTACTGGAGTTTTAATGCCTGGAAATCAAATTAATATTTCCGGAAAAGCTTTTTTAAATGGAGCATTGGTAATTGTCAATGCTGAAGCTGTACCAGCAAACTACATTAATGCAAACACCCTGAGCTTTCAAATGCCTGGAACCGGAGGGGCAGGAAATACCCAAAGTCTGAAATCATTACAGGTAAAAAATCCTGATGGAATGATGAGCAATATTAGAACAGCATATAGTCCAGATATTTTGGAAATCCCATTCCAATTTCCGCTACATTCATTTGAATTTAAAAATTTTGATGATGGATCTCCTTCCTGGAATACTTATTTAAAAACTTTTGGCGAAGTAGAAGTCTGGCATGAACAATTGGATCCTATTTTCGGTCATCCTGTTTTAACAACAGCATTCTATGGGTTCTACAATTATTTCTTGAAAGGTGAATCTAATGGCGGGCTTGCTACCGGTTTCTGTACAGCACTGTCTGCAATTGTGCTGGATGAACTTTGGCAAGGAAGTACGAATACTTTTTCTAAATACGGAACAAATCCGAGCGCTGAAATGAAAAAAATGTTCACGGCAATCCATGGAAAACTTCTTAGCCGAGAGTCATTAATAGAATTTCACGATCAAGGAAGGCAGGGTAACGCCAGGGTGATTCAGACATATAGGGAAATTGAACATGTATTTTTCAATGGCTGCGATAGAAATAACGCCCCAATGTTATTTTTCATTCCTTCCGGGGCAATATGGGATGCCGGATATATAGATAAATTAGGTGAAACCCATTGTATCGTACCTATTAGATTTGTATATCCCGAAGGTCACAGCGGTCCTCGACCCGATGGCACCACAGATCCGGACAGAGTAAGACTTTATTGCTGGGATTGTAATCATCCGTATGACCCAGATCCAACTGTAAACGATTATGAAAATTGTTATGTAGAGTTTAGAAGAACAGATGGTGAAATTAGATTCGATTATTATGATGGTGGTACAACAAGAAAATTCTGCAGTGAGGAAGGAATAACTTTAGGAATTATGTCTAACGGGGATTTTCATATTGCCGATCATGATTTACCTTTCAGTGGTCCGCTTGGCTTAACCAGTTTTGTTATTGATTTCTTACTATCTCCTGCCGACCTACAGGTTACGGACGAATTTGGTTTAAGAACCGGACTATTCGGTAACCAGATAATTGCTGAAATTCCGGAAAGCAAGCCATGCTTTTTGGCAAAAGGTGCTTATCTATTACCCTCAGATACAGCCTTGACCCGTAAAATTACTGGAAATGGATCGGGCATTTACACCTATAACTCCATTACTCCTAACGGAACTTCACTGGTTATCGAAGATATGGAAACTACTATAGGTCAGGAAGATATTTTGGCAGTCAATTCAGATGGTACCCAAGTAAGGTTTACCCCAGGAGCCCATAAGAACTTCAAACTGACCGTAGCTAGAAAAGTTAATGACCAGATCAGAGCAGTTGCCATAGAAGGAATTGGCGGGGGGCCTTCTGCCGATGTTGATATTACCCTATCTCCCGAATTATCCTTATGCAGAATAGGTAATCAAAGCTCTAACAAAACAATTAACGTTAGAGCATTCACTATGAATAGTTTAACTCAGGCCCACTCAAAACTTGACCGAGGAGGTGTGGGATTACCAAGTAATCACGACCTTGTATTGGCCATAACTGACTGGGAAAATATTGAGATGTCCGTAGAGTCAGTACCTTTTGAGTAATTTTTCATTATTAAAAACTGTTCTGAATGAGTAATGCATCTGTTTTTTGCTCATTCGGAACAGTTTAATATGGAAAGTTTTTTGCCAACATATTTTAAATTCTACCCACAAAGGATGGTGGACGGATAGCACATTAAGAAAGCCTCATTTGGACAGTTTAATATTTTTGAAATGTGGATGCAGGGTGTAAAAAAAAATCTCGGTTGGAATTGAATTACTTATTAATTTTATCCAGGCCAGACCATGACAAAAAAAAGAAAAATAGAATTCGGGAAAAAAGTGATTGACAAGTTTATATCAAACAAAAGCATTTTTGATTCGGACTGAGTTTTTGCTCCAATGTTAGAAACCTAACTGAGAAAGACCTTAAGGAAGAAATGTGGGGAATAAGCCAAATGACAATGGGATAAATTATAAGTGTCCTTTTTCCTTTGATATTGGAACCCCTGAAATCGCCCAAAGCAGTTTCGACCCGGAATTGGTTATAAAGGGAAAAGCCATTCTAGTGAATAATTTTTATAAAAAAATCATCGGTCTTTATCGCCTTAAGATAAGTTATCAGGATATATTCGGTCATATCCAGAAAATGTGTGATACCGACATTTCCCATACAGGTTTAAGGCAGACCACCTATTAAATCATACCTAATATAAAGACATATTTTAAAACCGCTCTACTGTATTGCAAGTTTGATGCAATGCATTATAAGGTTAAGGTGGAGGAAAGATCACCCTTAAAACACCCTATAATTCAGGGCATTACAAAGAAAGAAAAAAGAAAGTCCCTGGTATGTCGATCTTGGGAAGCGAAGACGCTAATTTTCTGGCTAATAATTTGAAATTGTAATTCAACCGCGATTCGGTTATTACTTCGTGGAATTTGCGCAAAATACAGATAGAAAATCTTCTTTTTATTTACTGATAATTCCGGCTTGGAAATTCAGGGAGAATTTTACCGGCCTTTTTAACTTCATAAAATTTGGGCACGCTGGCTCAGCACAAATTAATTTTAATGATTAATTTTAAAGTTCAGGAACTAAATTTACAAACATTTAAAATTATAAAAATGAGAACAATTTATAAGACAAACTTTATCGTCTTGTTACTTGCCGTATTTGTGAGTTGTAAGGAAAAGCAATCGGTAGAAATAAATACTCCAGCCGAAATTAAGCAAAAAACAGAAAAGACTGCTGATATTGCAGATGTAGAATTTATGGACGGGTTAACCGGTAAGTTATGGCACAATTATCTGCAAATTAAAATGGCTTTAACTGAATCTGATTCAGATCAGGTGCAACAAACAGCCGATAGTATGACAGAAACATTAACTGAAGAACTAGTAGTATTGAAATCTCTTACCCTTGAAATTTCAGAGACTGATAACATCGAAGCTCAACGAGAATTATTTGCCCGATTGACAGAAGAAATTGGACCATTGTTTGAAGATGCTCTTTCGGGCGGTACGATCTATAAAAAGCGTTGTCCAATGGCTTTTGACAATAAAGGAGCTTTCTGGTATGCCGATATAGAAGAAATATCCAATCCGTATTTCGGTGAAAAAATGCCCAATTGCGGTTCTGTGGTAAAAACCATTTCAAAAGAACAAGAATAAACCAACGATTGATGGTTTTGTCATAAGCACTTGCTTAGTATTTTATAATTAAAAATTAGACGGACACCAAAAACATTAATCACCATAAACTTATAAATATGAATTCAGCAGCCAAAAAAACCAGCGGAGTTAAAACCGGAATGTATACCAAATTTATAATTATGCTAGCCCTTTCATTTATAGCAATGTACATAACGATGTATATGAACACTTATGAATGGGACCACGTTTGGTTTAGTCTAACAAGGTTCTATATGGTTTGTCTGGGTATTGCCGCGATGGCAGTAATTATGCTAACCACGATGTTGGGAATGTATAAAAATCGAAAAAAAAATATTGCCATATACATAGGCAGCCTGTTGCTTTTTGTTAGTGCACTGGGTTTGGTAAGGGCACAAATTCCAGTTGGTGATGTTTTGTGGATGAAAGCAATGATACCGCATCACTCCATTGCTATCTTAACCAGTAAAAGAGCAGATATCAAGGATCCCGAAGCCCAAAAACTTGCCAAAGAAATTATTGAAGCACAGAAAAGAGAAATTGCAGAAATGAAAAAAATAATTTATAGACTTGAAAACAAGGGAGACTAAAATGCTACCCTATTTATAAAATAGGAAATTGTGATTATATTTTTTAACTGTGAGTTTTCAGGAAGCTGTGGGATTTTTCTTGCGGATTTCACTGGCCGGTTCTGGGAATAAAATAAAGGATACTATTTCAGTTCGTGTAGAGGTCCTGGTTATAAAAGAGCCTTAGTAACTAATCTAGAAGAATCTTTGAAGATTAAAGAATTCCATCATTTTCAAAAGGCACATAGCAATATTTGAAATTAAATAATAGAGGTTAACGAACATTTTTGCCTTAACACAACAATTAGGCTTTAGGCCAATTAGACTAAATAATTTTTTGATATGGCGAAAAACTAAAAAGCCCAAAAACGGTAGTTTGTGGAGCTATTTGAGATATTTTAAAAGTTAACAAGCGGAGCGATTATCGCTTTGAAAACTTGTTTTTTTTTCTCCGCATAATACTAGTGAAATTTAGCTATTTTGTTCCCCAAGTAATATACTCAATCTGCTGGTTTTTTTGAATTATCCTGAGCTGAAGATAACTTTATAATTGACTAATTTTTCTCGATAGGGTTGTTTTCAGACTCTAGCATCTTGGTGAATCTTTCAACATATTTTTTATGGGTCTCAGGACTAATAGTTATGTTTGGGTTATTCACATATTTAAATGGGTCTCGCCTGTAGCGGTATCTGAGCTCAAACAGTTCATTCTTGGTGGTCTTGATATATCTATTCAATTTTAGCTTAAAAGACTGTGGAGGTTCAAGTCTTTCCAGAGAAGCAAACTTAAATTTGTAATGATTACGCCTGTCGGCAATCTCCAGGATCAGACCTGGAAGACCGTTGAACTTGAATGGCCCGTCCGAAACTGGTACGTCCTCTGTGAACCAGGCGATGTAATCTCTGCCCGCGTAGCTCGTAGTGGCTTTCTGAACCTTGTAATCCCCTATCATCTTAGTCTCATTATGGAGCTGCCATTTGAATAGATCTAATTCCTGCTCGTAATAGAAAAAGTCTTTAGCAATTCTCATTGTATAAAAGAGCTTGTTGTCCTCTGGACTCTTGATAATGGTATATGGAAAGTCAGTCTGACCTTCTTTTGCTGTGGAACCCGAGTTACCCTTAACGATAAGTTCTCCCCTGAAAAATTTCGCCCTACTTGAGAAGGCCGAATGATCATCGCCTACAAGCAATATCATCATATCCTTCTTTTTGCTATCCAGCTTGGTACTGTCCAAGGCATAGGTAAGCTCATAGGTCACCTTGTATTTAAAGTCGGCTATTATTTTTTGAGAGAAGGAATATATAGGAATCAATAAAATAAATAATTGCAAAAATCTTAAAATCATTGAAAAGAATTATTTAAGGTTAATGGCCTTCCTAAAAAGAAGGCAAGTTCGATTTGTTAGTTTAACTAGCCAAGTTGATTTTAGTCTTTCTACTGTCCTAATGTAGCGAAACTTTCTTACTCTCCGGTTTTTGATTAAATTTTCTATTTAAGAACAGTTACTAAACATATTCCAAGTTCATCCGGACTTCATTTATTTTTTAAAATTCTCCTATTCTTCAGCTATCTATTGAATTGAGCAATTTTTTGATTAAAAAAATAATAAACAAACCTATAAGCAGGTTATCACGGACTTTCGAAATTAATACAGGGTAGTGATCTCTTTTTGTTCATCGGTCATCTTTGGTTTACCCCGACCCGGAAAACTGTTCTTTCCAAAATCCTTTTGTTCTTTACGTTCGCGGTAAAGTACAGCAGGGAGAATACCTAACTCCTCTCATACTTGGGAAACACTGCCTTTAGAATAACTTAACTTTACTGTATTTTTTTAAAATTCTAAAGTGTAATATTTTGGTTTTGGTTTCATCACTGTAAATATAATAACCAACAGCTTTTAACTCAACTTACCGTCCAAGCTAATGTATTAAGTCCACAATACTATAGCTAACACCATAACCCTACAGGTCTATTCTCAATTACATTATAAATAGAAGTACGAACGCTTCAGCAGAATCCTTGAATGCAAAAATAAAAGCGTTTAGAGCTCAGTTTAGAGGAGTGAAAAATGTAGAATTCTTTCTATATAGATTAACCACAATTTTTGCCTAAACACAACAATTGGCTTAATCCATATAAACAGGCACCTCTTCTGGCACCTAAAAATATAAAACCCCGTAAACACTGGTGTTTCGGGGCTTTTCAGCGGAGGAAGAGGGATTCGAACCCCCGGACCTGTTACAGTCAACAGTTTTCAAGACTGCCGCAATCGACCACTCTGCCATTCCTCCAATAAAGAACTAAGCTTTTCTGCTTAGCGGATGCAAATATAATAAGGTTTTACAATTACACACAATCTTTCCTGGAAGTTTTTTAGTCTATTTTGAAATTACCTAATTATCAGTGACTAGCATATTAAAAAAAAATTAAGAGTTCCCCTTTCTAAAAATTAATATCTTTCTAACAATTTAGTTTTAGAAAGAATTTTTAAAATATTATCCAATTTATCGAAATGCTTTGCTGCATTCTAAAATACAAGTCCTATTATGAATAAAATCCCATTTTTTACTTATTCTTTTGGTTTCATCCTATTTTTATTAAGTTTTTCTTCTCTAATAGGCCAGGAAACAAATGAGAATTTAAATGAGAACATTAGTCCAGAGGAACAACCTGTACACTTCTATACTTCATATTCTAAGCCTCAGAATGCTATTGATGGTTTTGGTTACTATAAATTATATAACAACACATTGAACTACGAGACCAATAATTGGTATATTTCCTTGGGTGCAGGGCTTTTAGAACAGAACACAATTTTTAATAATAAAGCTCCTGCATTTTCAGGCAGCCTTAATGCTTATTTTGAGTATAAAATTAACAACACCTTCAGTTTTTATTTATCCGGGCAATATTTAACACCTTCCTTTAATGAAGAAATTAATTTGCAGGATATTTATATGCATCCTCTATTTCCCCAAACTGAATTAGGCACAGGATTAAAAGGTAATTTTAATAATGTGACTTTAGATGTGGGGGCAAGGACCATTTTTAACACACAGCTTAATTCACAAGGACCTAGCACTATATTAAATTCTAAACTTTCTATTGGATTTTAGAATATATAACAAAAAATAGTGATAATCCGCTATGAAATATTTTTTAAGCCAATACCTAATAATGAATCCAGTATGCAATCGAATCACTTTTAAAATTTTAAAACCTAATGAAAAAAATATTAGCGACTTCAATATTCATCCTTTTAAGCAACCTATTGTGTGCGCAAAAACCAGATTATAGTGAACTTATGAAACAGGATTGGGCCAATCTTAAAAAATATAATGCCGAAAATAAAAAAATAATCGAATCTCAAATTTATCCTGATGTAGTTTTTATCGGAAACTCAATTACGGAAGGCTGGGTAGCCTCACAACCAGAATTTTTTAAAAATAATAATTATGAAGGACGCGGTATTGGAGGTCAAACCACTCCTCAAATGCTCATCCGTTTTATACCAGATGTCGTTAATCTACAACCGAAAGCAGTTGTAATTCTTGCTGGTACTAATGACATTGCTGGCAACACCGGATTTTCGTCAGTAGAAATGATTACAAATAATATTCAAGCAATGGCTCAACTGGCTAGAGCAAATAATATTAAAGTAATCCTCGTCTCTATCCTACCCGTTTATGATTATCCATGGCGTCCAGGTTTGAAACCGGTTAAAAAAATTGCACAAATCAATAAATGGATAAAGGACTACGCCAGGAAGAACGCTCATACTTATCTCGATCTTTTTACTCCTCTAAAGGATAAAAACCAAGGTTTGCCCAAAAAATACTCTGACGATGGAGTTCATCCAAATCTTGCTGGATATAGGATTATGGCTCCTCTCACCAAAGAAACTATTGAAAGAATATTGCAGCTTTAAAATAAAGAAAGTTTTGCAGAATTCTCTGAAATTTAAACCTAAACTATTATCTTGCTGCGACTTTAATAAAAACTTCAAAAATATTTTAGGAAGTATTAATTGCACAAATTTAGATAAACTATGAAGAAAATGCTTTTAGTGGCCCTTTCTGCCGGCATGGTAGCCTGTGGCACACAAAAAAATGTTGAGAATGCAAACCCGATGGAGTATGCTGAAACCATTACTGTACCTGAATTAAAAGATCATCTCTATACCTTTGCCAGCGATGAATTTGAAGGACGTAATACAGGAGAACCAGGACAAAAAAAAGCAGCGCAATACATTGTTGATGAGTATGAGGAAATAGGGATTGAAGCTCCCGAAGGTTATGATGATTATTTTCAAGAAATCCCAACCGAATTCTTTGATGGAAAACTTAAAGATTCTGAAAACGTACTAGGTTTTATTAAGGGAAGCGAAAAACCAGAAGAAATATTGGTGATAACCTCTCATTATGATCACGTAGGTGTTGATGAAGAGGGTAATATATTTAACGGTGCCGATGATGGTGGTTCAGGTCCTGTTGCTATTTTGGAAATTGCAGAGGCTTTTAAAAAAGCACAAAAAGATGGTTACACCCCTAAACGATCTATCCTGTTTATTCACTTGACTGCTGAAGAAAAAGGACTTTTAGGCTCTAAATATTATGTTGAAAACCCTGTATTTCCTTTAGAAAATACCGTTGCTAATCTTAATATGGATATGATAGGCCGCATAGATAAGAAGCACAAGGGTAATGATAACTATATCTATCTTATTGGGAGCGATAAATTAAGTACCGATCTTCACGAACTTAGTGAAAATGTGAATTCGGAATATATGAATATGGATCTTGATTATACTTATAACGATGAAAATGATCCAAACCGCTTTTATTATAGAAGTGACCATTACAACTTTGCAAAGAACAACATACCTGTGATTTTTTATTTTAACGGAGTTCATCCAGATTATCATAAACCAACGGATACTGTTGAAAAGATTGAATATGAAGCCTTAATGAAAAGAGCTAAATTAGTTTTTCTCACTGCTTGGGAAATAGCTAACCGTGATGAAAGACTGGTAGTAGATAAAGCTTCAGAATAAGCGGTCGAAAATTTATTTATTTCTCCGCTGATCTTTTAGTTTCTATTTTGTAGGATACCACTTAAATCCTAAAATAAGTAGTCCATTAAATAAATGGGAACACGCTCCGATTGAAACCATTATAGCTGTGCATAAAGCTAATTTTGAAATAAAACAAAAAATCCCCGGAACTTGCCGGGGATTTTTACATTTATAATAAATACTTATTATTCTGGAAGCAATACGCTATCTATTGCGTGAATCACTCCGTTCACAGCTTGCACATCAGCAGCTATAACGGTAGAAGTTCTACCATTTGCATCGGTAATTATTACACTTCCATCTACAATATTAACAACAAATTCCCCTCCTTGTAAAGTTTCAACTACAAGATCATCAGACAAATCTTCTGATCTTACGTTATCTCCGGCAACTACGTGATAACCTAAGGTCGCTTCTAAAGTTTCAGCAGGAATATCGGCAAGGGCATCTAATTCCAGTTCATCCAGCAGAGCTACAAAAGCTTCGTTGGTTGGAGCAAATACCGTAAATGGTGCTGGATCTTCTGTCATCATTAAAGTTTCTACAAAAGTAAAAGAATCCTCCCTGGTAAGTGCCTGTACAAGAACGTCAAAATTTGGGTCGGCAGTTGCAAAAGTTGTTATATCCGGCAAACCTATTACAGTATCTACCGCGTGGATAATACCATTATCTACTTCTATATCAGCCGAAGTTACTGTAGACATTCCATTAATGCTAACTCCATCATCAGTATTAATATACAGGCTCAAAGGTTCTTCAGAAACTCCCCATACAGCCATACTAGGTATATAACCTGTACTTAAATCCGTGGACATAATTTCTCCCGTTTGAACATGATTTAATAGAACCTGGGTTAATAAATCTACTGGAACATCATCGAGGGTATTGAACCCATTGTCATTTAAAAAAGCAGTAAAAGCAGCATTATTAGGGGCAAACACCGTGTAATTATCGGTTCCGGTAAATGTTGAAGTCAAACCGGTAGCTTCTAAAGCAGCCAATAAAGCAGAATAATCTTCGTTTCCAGCTACAAAATCGGCTATTGTATTTGTTTCAATTTCAATTGCTTCATTTTCCGGAAGAAGTACCGTATCTATTGCATGGATTACCCCATTATTTGCCTGAACATCGGTTGCTACTATTGTGGCAGTTCTTCCATTTTCATCTGTAATTGTCACATTTTCTCCAATATTAATCGTGAAACTTCCGGTTTCAAGAGTTTCTACTACCATTTCATCAGTGAGTTCCCCAGAGCGAACATTAGCCCCAGTCACCACGTGATAACTTAAAATACTCGATAAAAGATCGGCGGGAATTTCGCCAAGGCCAGCTAATTCAAGCTCTTCAAGGACACTTTGAAAAGCCGCATTTGTTGGTGCGAATACTGTAAATGGAGCTGGAGCATCTGTCATCATTAAGGTTTCAACAAAAGCAAAAGATTCATCTGCAGTAAGTGCCTGTACTAAAATATCAAAATTAGGGTCGGCGGTTGCGAAAGTAGTTATATTAGGCAAGCCTATAACTGCGTCTACTGCGTGAATTACACCGTTATCTACCTCAACATCGGCGGTAGTAACTGAAGAAACTCCATTAATAGTTACTCCATCCGATGTATTAACATATAAGCTTAATGGAGCTTCAGATGCCATTCCAGTGGCCATACTTTCAATATAACCAGTGGTTAGAGCACTAGACATAATTTCACCCTCTTGAACGTGGTTAAGAAGAATTTGAGTTAAAATATCTACAGGAACTTCTTCAAGACTGCTGAATCCGTTAGATGACAAGAAAGTATTAAACGCGGCATTATTAGGAGCAAATACCGTGAAATTTGCAGAACTGTTTAAAGTCTCATCTAATCCGGTTACTTCTAAGGCAGCTTCCAGAGAGGAATAATCATCGTTTTCTGCTACAAAATCAACAATGGTATTACTAGGCATTATTACATCACCTCCATCATCGTCATCACTGCAGGAAAATAGGCCCAGAACCATAAAGGTCAATAAGGCTAGTTTAGTAAATTTAAAAGTTTTCATAATTCTAAGTTTTTGTTACGGGTTAAAAGTAAATCAGAAGTAGTATATTTTTTGTTTATTGTTTGTTAATTATTTTCAAACAATAGTTAATTGTTTAATTTTATTTAATTACTATTAAACAATAAATTGTAATTCACCTACCCGCCAACACAATAAATAATGCGTCTCTACGCTTTATTACAGTACCTATTTAAAATTGAATATATTTACAACAAATTAATATACACGTTATGAAAAAACTTTTTTTAATGCTTTTCAGTATTGCACTACTAGTATCTTGTAGTGAGGATGATGATGCAAATGGTGAGGATGATATTTTAGGAACATGGTATGCTGTAGAAATCACAAACCCCCCAATTGAAGGATTTGTGCTTAGTGAATGCAATCAAAATTCAAATATAACTTTTAATCCAGATTTTTCTACTTACTCTGAGTTTTACTCTGAAACTGATGGAAGCTGTGAAATAGAAGACAGCTCTGAAAGTACCTGGAGTAAAGATGGTGAAATATACACCTTCACAATTCCGTTTGAAGGTATTGGTCAGTTGAATGGTAGAGCCGATTTCAATGGCGACACTTTTATTTTCACACCTATAGCTTCTCCTGAAACCAGTATTGTTTTTGAAAAATAATTAAAATTTATTCTTTTACAAAAAAGCGATCCAGGATTTAACTTCTGGATCGCTTACTTTTTATACTCCATCCTCTTAATTCAAGCTTTCTTATAAAATTTCGTAATTTCGCAAGCGCTTTTCCGACTTTAAACGGAGAGGATTTCAATTTTATTTTTATGAGCAAGAAAGTAGTTGTGGGTTTGTCAGGTGGAGTAGATTCGAGTGTTTCAGCATATCTTTTGCAGAAACAGGGCTATGATGTAATTGGACTTTTTATGAAAAACTGGCATGACGATTCGGTAACCATTTCGGATGAATGCCCCTGGCTGGATGACAGCAACGATGCAATGATGGTAGCTGATAATCTTGGGATTCCTTTTCAAACAGTGGATCTTAGTGAGCAGTATAAAGAGCGTATCGTAGATTACATGTTCAACGAATATGAACGTGGTCGTACCCCAAATCCGGATGTGCTTTGCAACCGGGAAATAAAGTTTGATGTTTTTATGAAAATTGCGCTTTCCTTGGGAGCCGATTACGTAGCTACGGGACATTATTGTCGAAAAGATGAAATCCAAAAAGACAAGGAGACTATCTATAGGTTACTTTCGGGAAAAGACAATAATAAAGACCAATCTTATTTTTTATGCCAGCTTACTCAAAAGCAGCTTTCTAAAACCTTGTTCCCAATTGGTGAATTGCAAAAATCCGAAGTGCGTAAAATTGCAGCGGAACAAAAATTAGTAACGGCAGAAAAAAAAGATTCACAAGGTCTTTGCTTTATAGGGAAAGTAAGATTACCAGATTTTCTTCAACAGAAATTACAACCTAAAGAAGGCGAAATCATTGAGATTCAAGCCGAAAAGCATATATTTTCTACTGATATTCCCAAGTTTAGTAATAAGAAAGAGGAGCTGGATTTTCTTGCAAGAAAATATGAATATTCAACTAATGATGGAAAAGTTGTTGGAAAACATCAAGGCGCTCATTACTTTACAAAAGGTCAGCGCAAAGGTCTTGCTGTTGGTGGTACGCCGGAACCATTATTTGTTATTGATACCGATGTTGTAGAAAATATCATTTATACCGGACAAGGAAAAAATCACCCAGGAATTTATAGGAAGGCGCTGTTTATTAATAAAGACGAAGTTCATTGGGTCAGAAAGGATCTTACAATACATACAGATGAAACCTTAGAAGTAAAAGCTAGAATCCGATATCGCCAACCTCTACAGGATGCAACCTTGCACCAAACTGAAAATGGAATGTACGTGGTTTTTAAGGAAGCGCAAGCCTCAATTACTGAAGGACAATTTGTTGCTTGGTATGATAATGAAGAATTATTAGGTTCAGGCGTTATTTCTTAAATTGGGAAAAATAGAAGCAAATGTCCAAAAATAAGATCACTCAGCTCTTTAAAATTAATTATCCCATTATCCAGGCCGGAATGGTTTGGGCTAGCGGTTGGAAACTCGCTAGTGCTGTAAGTAATGCCGGAGGACTCGGTATTATAGGAGCAGGCTCTATGTATCCAGAAATTTTAAAAGAGCATATTGAAAAGTGTAAAAAAGCAACGAATAATCCTTTTGCAGTAAATGTACCCCTTCTCTATCCTGATATCGATAAAATCATGGAAATTATTATTCAGGAAAAAGTTGAGATCGTTTTTACTTCTGCCGGAAATCCTAAAACCTGGACAAAATATTTACAGAAACACAATATTAAGGTGGTGCACGTAGTGAGTGGTGTAAAGTTTGCTCTGAAGTCTCAGGAAGCCGGTGTGGATGCTGTTGTTGCTGAAGGATTTGAAGCAGGTGGACATAATGGTAGAGATGAAACCACCACTTTTACCCTAATACCGATGGTCAAGGAAAAGATTACCATACCATTAATTGCTGCAGGTGGAATTGCCACAGGCCATGGAATGCTTGCCGCAATGGTTTTAGGGGCTGATGCAGTACAGGTAGGTAGTCGTTTTGTAGCCTCTTCTGAAGCTTCATCACATAAGAATTTTAAAGAAATGATAATAAAGGCACAGGAAGGAGATACTCAGTTAACCTTAAAAGAATTAGCCCCAGTAAGATTGTTGAAAAATAAATTTTTTGAGGAGGTCCAAAAATTATATGCTAAAAATCCGTCTAGAGAACAGCTTATTGAACTTTTGGGCCGTGCACGGGCTAAAAAAGGCATGTTTGAGGGAGATCTTGAAAATGGTGAATTAGAAATCGGACAGATTTCCGGATTAATTCATGAGATTAAACCTGCTGCTGAAATTGTAAAAGAAATGATGGAAGAATTTGAAATTGCCAGGAAAGAAGTTTTAGATTTTTAACCAGGGAATATATTGCTATTAGTACGCCCTTATAAATCGTACCAGCTTAGAGAATTATTTTGAATCCAGTTTATTTTTTCAATTTCCAGACCCAAACCTGAACAGCAAAACAAAAATTCACAAAAAAACAAGCGGTTTATAAATATTTAAAATGAATAACCTTCTCCATTTCCGGATGAAGACTCTCCAGTACAGGACAGGTTCTTGCAGTATGTTCCAGAATTTTTTGTGATTTTCCTGAATAAGCTTCAGGAAAAGTAATGGTGATCTCCACTCTAGAAATCCGTCTCGGATTGGCAGCCATAGTTTTGGTTACCTCGGCTGAAGTGCCCTTTAAATTCAACTGAAGATCTTTAGCCTTAATTCCCATCACAGTAAGCATACAACTTGCTAGAGCCGTTGCCACCGTATCGGTTGGGGAAAATGCCTCACCTTTGCCATGGTTATCAATGGGAGCATCTGTAATTATTGTAGAGCCACTTTTAAGATGCATGGCTTCGGTTCTTAAACTTCCGGTATAAATTACTTTACTGGTCATTAGCCACTTCTAAATTAAGTTCTTCATCTAAACTCATAATATAGACTGCGTTATTATAAAAACCTCCATCCCGCTTGGGTGTATAATGAAACTTATTCTCGTGATATTCCGTAAAACCTGAATATTTTTCAAAAGAATCATAGAGATTTTCAGCCGAAGCCAATCGCAATAATACATCTAAAGTAAGATCATAGCCTCTTACTACATATTGATTAGGGATCATTCCAAATTCTTCGGTATATTCTGCAATAAACTCTTCTGAAGAGGCAGTATCATACTCTTTATCTACAGAGGGATAATGAAAATTAAGACGGCCCAAATGCTCATTATCCACAATATCATCCTCAAAAGCGCTATTTTTGTTAGTTGTGAATAATTTAATTTGATGTTCTCTTGCTAAACGGTTTAATGCCGAAGTTGCACTACTTATCAAACCTATATTTGAAGACTCAAGAATCACCCAGTTTTCCTTAGTTTTAGAAAGGTGTGCTTTAATTTTTTCTGCACTTATATAGGCATCAGTAGGAAGAATTGTTTTGGAATTTGGAATTAATTGGATGAGTTCATTTTTCACCTGATTACTAGCGCCATCGGCAATAATAATTACATTTTTACCTAAGGCATTTTTTTCTAAATAATCGAACATTGCGCTTTTTAAAATCTCATCGGTGGGACGTGATTGAAACAGATTAGAATAAGATCGCATCTCTCGATTAGACAAGGGACTTATAACAGGAATATTATATCTGCTTAATTTTGAAGCAGCGGTTTCAATGGTATTTTGTACCAATGGACCAATTACAGCATCTACATTACTAAAATCATTGGTATTGATAATATTGATAACCTCCTGCACGTTTCGGCGTGTATCATAAGTTCTAACTCGGGTTGAAATTCCCATTTCCTGTGCATCTTCTATCGCCATAAGTACTCCTCTATAAAAATCTAAGGAAATACGCATAACACGATTATCCAAAATGGCATCTTTATAAGCTGAAAGAGAATCCTGCTTGATGTCATTGAGATGATAAGGCAACAGAACCACGAGTTCTTTGGTTTGGTAATTGCTTATTTTATTAGAAAGATCTAATTTATTATTTGTATTTGCGCCTTGCGTAGCACTGGTCATTTCTTCATATTCACCTTCCGAAAAGTTGCCCTCATTTAAGTCCGTATTAGGAACTTTTAGGACCATTCCTATCTTTAACCCATCTTCCAAAGCCGGATTTAAAGATAATAATGAATCCTGTGGAACGTCAAACTTCCGGGAAAGACCGAATAAGGTTTCTTTTGGTTTTACTTCATAAAATTGAAAAACCTCGTCTGTTAAAATAACAGGTTCATCTAGAACATTGGTTCCCACACGGATCATTACACCAGGATGTAAAACGTCCACTTTTGGATTTAATTCTTCAAGTTCTTTAACGGTTAGTCCATATTTACGGGCAATCCCATATTTGGTTTCTTTTGGTAAAACTACGTGCTCTCGAGTATCAGGGGTTTGTTGGTTTGAAGGAATAGATGCCTGAGAATCTACAGCAGAAGATACTTCCGCAATAATATTAGATGCTTTTTGCTTTTGGGGAATTAAAATATCTTCTCCTAATTGTAATTCCTCAGCATAAAGATGTTTATTAAACCTTTTAATTTCATCAATTTCAACATTGTAATCCTTTGAAAGTCGGTACAAAGTTTCCTTTCGTTTTACCTTATGAGTAATAAACTGAATATCTTCACTTACTGAGGGAAGCTCTTCTTTTTCACTTATCGGGATCACCAATTTCGAAGATATCTCTAATTTGCCTTTGGCATCTGGATTGTATTTATAAATCGCTTCTTCTGAAACATTGTAGGATTTGGCGATACTATATACAGTTTCCCCTGCTTTCACCGTATGGTATTTAAATTCCTGAGCCGAGGCTGCCAGGCTTGACAACTGAAATAAAAAGCAAAATATTAAAAGGTATTTCATATTCTTTGGTTTAATTAAGCGCAAAAATTATTCCCATTCAATAGTAGCCGGTGGTTTTGAACTTATATCATACACTACTCTATTAACGCCTTTAACCCGATTTATTATAGTATTCGAAGTTTTTTGCAGAAACTCGTAGGGCAAATTAACCCAGTCTGCAGTCATCCCGTCGGTAGATTCTACGGCTCTTAAAGCTACAACTTTTTCGTAAGTGCGCTCATCTCCCATAACTCCAACAGAACTTACCGGAAGTAAAATAGCTCCTGCTTGCCATACTTTATCATATAACATCCAGTCTCTTAGTCCCTGGATAAAAATATGGTCTACTTCCTGAAGGATTCTCACCTTTTCCGCGGTAATATCTCCAAGAATTCTGATAGCCAATCCCGGACCTGGAAAAGGATGCCTTCCTAATAATTCTTTATCAATTCCCATTTCGGCACCCACTCTGCGCACTTCATCTTTAAACAGCATTTTTAAAGGCTCTACAATTTTCAGCTTCATAAAATCTGGTAACCCCCCCACATTGTGGTGTGATTTTATCGTTGCCGAAGGTCCTCCATTGACCGAAACTGATTCAATTACATCAGGATAAATAGTTCCCTGTGCTAAATAAGTGACATCTTTTATCTGGTGAGCCTCATCATCAAATACTTCTATAAAGGCATTACCAATTGCCTTCCTTTTTTCTTCAGGATCGCTTATTCCAGCTAAGGCATCCAGAAATCGTGCCGAAGCATCAACCCCCTTAACGTTTAGGCCCATATCTTTATATTGATGCAAAACACTTTCAAATTCTCCTTTCCGAAGTAACCCGTTATTCACAAAAATACAATAGAGGTTTTTTCCGATAGCCTTATGCAATAAAACAGCAGCTACACTGGAATCAACACCTCCACTTAAACCTAGAACTACTTTATCATCACCTATTTTTTCTTTTAGTTCTGAAACCGTTAAATCAACAAATTTACCCGGGGTCCAGGTTTGCGCCACTCCTGCTATATTTACCAAAAAATTTTCTAACAGCTGCTTACCATCAGTAGAATGATAAACTTCAGGATGAAACTGTATTGCAAAGGTTTGTTCTCCTTCAATTCTATAAGCTGCGTTTAAAACATCCGTAGTACTAGCTATTCTCACACTATTTGTTGGTAACTCTTTGATAGTATCACTGTGGCTCATCCAAACCTGAGAATTCTCCATGATTCCTTCAAAAAGCGGTTCGGCATCCTTAATTACTGAAAGATTTGCCCTTCCATACTCACGGGTTTCCGAGGCTTCTACTTTTCCGCCATGGAAATGGGCAAAATATTGTGCACCGTAACAAACTGCTAAAATTGGAAGTTTACCGCGAATTTTGGATAGATCGGGATGCGGTGCATCCTCTCCTCTAACAGAAAACGGGCTCCCAGAGAGGATGACCGCCTTAAAACTTGAAATATCCTCTGGGATTTTGTTGAAAGGATAAATTTCGCAGTAAATATTGAGCTCTCTTACACGCCTTGCGATTAGTTGCGTGTACTGCGAACCAAAGTCTAAAATGAGTACGTTTTTTTGCATAGACAAAAGTAAGAATTTGAGGCAAAAATAAAATAACCAGCGGGTTTATTTTCTATCTTTATTCAGAACAAACTTTTTATATATGAAATATTTGAGTGCCATAATTTTTGCCATTGCAATTGTATTAGCTGCCTGGTTTCTGGGAGAGTCTTATGTCAGTAGAGCTAATCCAGACGGAGTAATCTCTGTAACCGGTTCTGGAAGCGAGAACTTCATATCAGACCTAATTGTATGGGAAGGCAGTTTTAGTCGTATGAGTCCAAACCTAGAACAAGCTTATAAAGATTTAAACCGTGACAAGGAAACTGTAAGTAAATATCTGATTGAAAAAGGAATCGACCACGAAAACATTGTATTTAATTCGGTACAAACTACAGAGCAAAGGGAAAATCAATATCAGAACGGAAATTATATTGGAAGTATCTTTCAGGGTTATCAACTTACCCAAAATGTAAAAATCGAGTCCAGCGAGGTGGAACTAGCAGAATCCGTAGCCCGTGAAATTACTGAATTGCTTAATAAAGGCGTGCAATTTAATTCGACGCCACCAAGATATTATTACACCAAACTCGCTGATTTAAAGATTGAGATGATTTCCAAAGCTACGGAGGATGCTAGATTAAGAGCAGAGCGAATTGCCGTAAATAGCGGTGGCAATTTAGGTGAATTGAAAAATGCGAATATGGGTGTTTTCCAGATCACCGGCCAAAATAGCGGAGAAGATTATAGCTGGAGTGGTGCCTACAATACAGCCGATAAAAGAAAAACCGCATCTATTACAATGCGGTTGGATTATGAGATTGATTAATAAAATTGCTGAAATTTTAATTCAAAGTATCCAAAATAATATCAATATCTTCATCGGTAGTATCCGGATTTATAAAGCAAAACCTCACTACCGTTTCCTTTTTCCAGGTGGTAGGAGTAACCAGTGCCAAACCATCACGATGATTTTTATAAGTCCAGTCCCTGTATTGTTCCGGACTCCAACCTTTTCTTCGGAATAAAACCACTGATAAACTCGCGGGTCTTACCAGTTCGAGGTTCTCCCGTTTTTCAATCTTACGGGCAGCAATTTGGGCCAGGGAAATTCCGGTCTCGATTGCCTGACGGTATTTATTGGTCCCGTGCATTGCCAAGGAAAACCAAAGAGGCATTCCTCGAATTCTTCGTGTTAACTGAATTTGATAATCGGCTGGATTAAATCCCTGGGCTCCTTCGTCTTTAAAAATTTCGAGGTAGGCACCCTTTTGAGAATGAGCATTTTTAGCCAACTCTAAATCCTTATAAATCACCGCCCCACAATCATAAGGAGAAAACAGCCATTTATGGGGGTCAATGGTAATACTATCCGCTTTTTCAATCCCATTGAATAAATGCCTTACGGATGGTGCAGCCAAGGCTCCACCTCCATAGGCGCAATCAACGTGAAACCATACCTTTTCCTTTTCACAAACTTCGGCAATAGTATCTAACTGATCAATAATGCCGGCATTGGTAGTTCCTCCTGTAGCTACTACTGCAAAGAGCCGGTTCCTGTCTTTGGCTTCAAGTTCGTTTATGCCGTTTTGCAATTCCTGGCCAGTAAGGTTTTCTTTCTGGCAATCTATCATAACCACATCAGCATCAATTACTTTGGCCATGGCCTGTATGGAACTATGTGCACCATTGGAAGTAAGCAGCAGAGCTTTTTTTCCTACGTTCTGGCTATCACGGTTACGCCATTCTTCACGTGCTGCAACCATTGCCGAAAGATTTGCCGCCGTACCACCACTTGTAAAAACACCAAAAGCGCCTTCAGGTAAACCAGTAAGTGAAACCAACCATTTCATTGCCTGATTTTCACAAAAAATACCACCTGCACCTTCCATCCAGTAAGCACCATGAATGCTGGAAGCCGAAGTTACCAAATCGAACATAATTGCAGCCCGGGTTGGTGCAGCAGGTACGAAAGCCAAATGTCTGGGATGATCAATTGGCACGGTTGCCTTTACAAGGACATCACGAAACAATTGAAAGGCATTTTCGCCCCCAATTCCTTCCGGGGTTACCGTTTCACCAACAATTCGAAATAATTCGTCCTCCTTTTTAGGAGCTCCCATTTCAGGTGTAATATTCGAGATACGGTCTATGGTATACTTCATAACATCTAAAGTCATTTCAACCAAATCCATATCTATGGTATGCATTTTATTCTTTTCCAAAAGTCAAAATTTTAAAATCCGCCTCTAGCGGGTTTAATTCTTTTAATAATACTGTAAATAATTCCTTACCATATTCGGCATAAATCTCCGAAAAATTGGTTTGTCTTTCCTGCAAACTTTTATTCGGAAAAAGCTCATTCTGCAGCTCGGCAATTCTATTTACCTCATCTTCCAGTTTTCGTTTTTGTGCTTTTAAAAGGCGCTTTTCCAAATTATCGAGGCCCTTTAACTGTTTAACTTCCTGAGCTTTTACTGCACCGAGAAAAGATTTATCGGTGTGCTCAGCCAGCTCGTACATTTGCTGAAATTGCTGGACTAAATGTTCTTTCTGCCTAGAAAAATCGATATCAATATTGGAAATTTGTCGAACTTTTCTATTGATAAGTTCGTGCTGTTTTAAAAACAGTTCTTTTTTTGAAATATTAAGCCTGGCACATTTTTTTTCTAATTTTTTCGACTGAATCAATACCGAATTCCGAAGTAACAGAACCGGAAAAACTACCTGTTCGGACTCGAAATATTCTTTCAGTTCCAACCAGTAAGCCAATTCCCCGCCGCCCCCTATGTAACATAGATTAGGCAAAATCACCTCCTGGTATAAAGGTCGCAACACCACGTTCGGACTGAATCGTTCAGGGAAATTCATTAATTCCTTCTGTATATCGGCCCTACTCCAATGAATTTCCGTTTCGTGAACAAAATATTCATCATCCCGTTCCAGAATCCGTTCCCGAAGGCCGTTTTTTAAATAAAACAAATTGATCTCCCGTGGATTCACCTGGACTTTATAACCAAGCTGGTTTAGTTTTTCTGCTGTGGTCTTGGTTGTCTTATGTGAAATTTGCTTTAAAAGTTCATTTTTCGCATATGGGATAAATAATTCTTTTAGTTCTTTCTGCTGTGCATCCAGAATAACCAAACCTTCTTCTCTAAATAGCTTATTTGCAAGATGCAAAGTAGCTTCTGTTAGATTATCGTGCTCCAGGTAAGAACTTTTAAATAATTCCCTTAAAAAATCTGAATTTTTTCCTCCACCAATTTCAGCCGAAAAAAGTTTGAATACATCCTTAAGACCTGCCGTAGATAGTTTTCCCACTGCAGCATTACCGGCATCCCTGGGTGCATTGGCCCACTGAAACTTTTTTCCATTCAGATTGAAGAAATTAATTTCCTCAAAATCGTGATCTTCCGTGGCCATCCAGTAGACAGGAACAAAGTCATTTTCAGGATATTTTTTCTTTAAATTTCGGGTAAGGTTTATCGTAGAAACAATTTTATATAAAAAATAAAGCGGCCCGGTAAACAGATTAAGCTGATGCCCTGTTACCACCGTAAAAGTTTTAGTCCTTCCAAGCGCTTCAATATTCTTTCGTGTAGCCTCGGAAGTATCCAGCCCTGAATATTGCTCTTTTAATACTTTCACTAGAATTTCCCTATTTTTCCTAGGAAAAGAAGATTTTTCTTCCATTTGTGCCTTGAAATTCTCCAGTTTAGGAAAACGATTATAAAAGGCTTTTAATTCCTCTTTTTCGGAGAGATAATCTAAAATAAGATCGGTAAAATAATTGGTTTCTTTGTACGGAATACAGTCGGTTGGCATTAGCAATTTTTTGGATGGTAAAGATACCGAAGTTAGAAATTTTATTCACTAAATTTTAGTTAATTTGCCCCTAGACACTATTTTTACTCATAAAGCAGGATTTTCATAATTCTAATCTAAAATTCCTTCTACATTAATATGGTTATTAGATAAGTCATTGTGTATCTTTTTTGGGAGCAAAGATTTTGGTTATTGACAGCCATTAGATGCTAAAACATGTGCTACTCGATAAAGAAAGAACTTTTAAGGCATTTTACCTCAATTCATATTCAACCTTTAAAATCAATTAATGAAATCAATTTTACTTTCTGTCATATTTCTATTTTTAGGTTTACAAATCCATGCACAATTACAAAGCCCGGAAGAATTTCTTGGTTATGAAATTGGCCAACAGTTCTCTAGGCATGCCGATGTGGTGAATTATTTTGAACACCTGGCAAACAATTCTTCATTGGTAAATTACATTAACTATGGTGAAACCAATGAACGACGTCCGCTTACCTATGCTGTTATATCTTCCGAGGAAAACTTAAAAAAATTGGAAGAAATTAGAAATAAGCATCTAAGTAACACCAGAATTACGGAAGCTACAGGAGAAAGTGATAAAGCCATTGTATGGCTGAGTTATAATGTTCACGGAAATGAGGCATCAGGCACCGAGGCGGCAATGAAAACCATATTTAAATTGATTACCGAAAAAAAGGATTGGCTGGAAAATACAGTGGTAATTATAGATCCCTGTGTTAATCCTGATGGCAGAGATCGTTACGTTAACTGGTACAACCAGGTAAAGGCAGAACCTTACAATCCGCTTTCGGCTGCAGCAGAACATCACGAACCATGGCCGGGGGGAAGACCAAATCATTACCTTTTCGATCTTAATCGTGATTGGGCCTGGGCGACACAAGTTGAGACACAGCAACGACTTAAAGTTTATAATAAGTGGATGCCACATATTCACGTAGATTTTCATGAACAGGGCATTAATGAACCATATTATTTTGCTCCGGCCGCAGAACCTTTCCACGAAATTATCACTCCATTTCAAAGGAAATTTCAAACCCAGATCGGAAAAAACCATGCTGAATATTTTGATAAGGAAGGCTGGTTATTTTTCACTAAAGAACGTTTTGATTTGTTATATCCGAGTTACGGCGACACATATCCAACCTATATGGGAGCCATTGGAATGACTTACGAACAGGCAGGCCATGGCCGTGCAGGATTGGGTATTTATACCGAGGAAGGCTATGAACTCACTTTAAAAGACCGTGTGGCCCATCATTATACTACGGGACTCTCCACTATTGAAGTTGCAATGAAAAATGTCGCTGCCTTGAATTCAGAATTCAAAAAATACTTTAATAACTCAGATTTAGAATATAAATCTTATGTCTTAAAGGGAAATCCTGATAAAATCGCGTCGCTAAAAAAACTACTCGATCTGCATGAAATTCAGTTTGAAAAGGCGGTCTCAGAAAATGTGAAAGGATATAATTATACTGAAGGAAAAAAAGGTGATCTCCACGTTGATGAAAATACGCTTGTCGTCCATACAAGCCAACCTAAAGGGAAGATGGTAAAAGTACTTTTTGAGCCTTCCACGTCTCTAACCGATTCTTTAACTTATGATATTACCGCCTGGAGTTTACCCTATGCCTACGGTTTGGAAGCCATAGCAAGTAAAGGTAGAGTTGATTCTGAAGAATCAATAGTTGCTTCAGAAATTAAAAATACAGCAAACCCCTCAGGCGCTGGTTATGTCATGAAATGGAATGCCTTAATTGACGCCCGGTTTTTAGTAGCATTATTAAAAGCAAATATCAAAGTTCGTTTCACTGAAATTCCTTTTAAAATTGAAGGAAAACATTTTGATCGTGGAAGTTTAGTCATTACAAAAAGCGATAATATTCATATTAAAGATTTTGATCAAATCGTAATCAAAATCGGTAATAAATACCAACGTCAACTAATTGCGGCTCATTCTAGTTTTGCAGGAAGCGGACCTGATTTTGGTTCTCCAGAGGTAAAACTTATCAACCCGCCAAAAGTGGCTGTCTTAAAAGGAGAAAGCACTTCTTCTTTAAACTATGGAGAAATCTGGTACTTTTTTGAGCAGGATCTCCATTATCCCCTGACCTCCCTAAATGTGAATTATTTTAAAAATGTAGATTTATCGCAGTTCGATGTTTTAATATTACCTGAAGGTGATTATTCTAATATTCTGGATGAAGATACCTGGAAGAAGGTGAAAAACTGGGTGCGTAGTGGCGGGAAACTTATCGCAATAGGCAGCGCTGTTGGAACTTTTGCTGGTAAAAAGGATTTCAATCTTAAAGAAAACAAATCAGAAACCACAGATTCCACCACAGTCGGAAATTTAATTCCTTATGCCCAAAGAGAGCGTGAAAGGGCTAAAGATATGATCACTGGGAGTATCTTAAAAACTAAGCTTGACCACACCCACCCGATGGCTTTTGGATACGGCGACACCTATTACAGCCTAAAATTGAGCAGTGACAGTTATAAGCTATTGGAAGAAGACTACAATATTTCCTACATTCAAAAACCGGAAATAGTAGCGGGTTTTGCCGGCAGTTCCGCTATAAAGAACCTTGAAAACTCACTGGTTTTTGGGGAAGAAAGAATGGATAAGGGAAGTATTATCTATATGGTAGATAATCCATTATTCCGTGCTTTTTGGGAAAATGGGAAGTTGTTCTTTGCGAATTCGATTTTCTTTGTAAACAATGACAAATACAGGATGTAATTTGCTTTGTAATTAATAAAAAGCCGCAAATCATTTACACAGAAGCCAAACTGTCTTAATTTCTCCTTGTTTAAGCATTTCAATAATAACAGATTTCGCGAATTGGAAGAGAATTAAGAAAAAATTTAAAACAGTTACCAAAATCCTACCACTCCCTGATAATGCAATTCTTAAAAAAATAGACCTTTTAATTTTGCGTCAGTAATTTTTAAAACCCTTTAAGTATCGTTTGGTGTCCAGCTTTAGCTTGTGTGCAGTATTAATTCTGAAATAATCGAAATAAACACTAATTTTGGATAGTTAAAAAATTAGCTTGATGAAATTCAGAATAATACTTTTACTGCTTTGCAGTTTTGCAAGTTCTCAGAATATCCAATCTCAGGAATCCACTGACTTCAATGTGGATTTTGAAACTTTCACCTTACAAAATGGCTTAAACGTTATTTTTCATTTGGATAAATCTGATCCTGTGGTTGCAGTGGCCTTAACTGCTCACGTTGGCTCTGCACGTGAAAAGGAAGGCCGTACCGGTTTCGCGCATCTTTTTGAGCATCTATTGTTTCTGGAATCGGAAAATCTTGGAAAGGGCGGTCTCGATAAACTGAGTGCGAAAATAGGTGGCTCTGGGGCTAACGGCTCTACCAGCCGCGATCGTACGAATTATTTTCAAACAATTCCCAAAGATGCGCTGGAGAAAATGATCTGGGCCGAAGCCGATAAACTAGGTTATTTCATCAATACGGTCACCAAACCCGTACTTGCTAAAGAGAAACAAGTCGTTAAAAATGAAAAAAGACAAGCTGTTGATAACCGTCCATATGGTCATACAATGTATGTTATCGATAAAAACCTTTATCCCGAAGATCATCCCTATAATTGGCAGGTCATTGGCTCCCTGGAAGATCTCCAGAATGCAACCCTGGAAGATGTAAAGGAATTTTATAACAACTGGTATGTTCCCAACAACGTCACCCTCACAATCTCAGGCGATTTTAATAAGGAACAAGCCAAAGAATGGGTGCATAAATATTTTGATGAAATTCCACGTGGGCCGGAAATTAAGCGACAAGAAAAGCAACTTGTAGATCTTTCTGAAACAAAAAAATTGGTTTATGAAGATAATTTCGCCCAACTCCCCGAATTAACTATAGCCTGGCCATCAGTCTATTCTTACCATGAAGACACCTATGCTTTAGAGGTACTAGCCAGGTATTTAAGTGAAGGAAAAAATGCTCCTTTATACCAAAATTTAGTTGCAGAAAAAGAGCTTACCGGCAATGTACAAATGTTCAATTACACTTCTGAACTAGCGGGTCAATTGATGCTTCAGGTTAGAGCATATAATGAAATCGATCTGGATTCCGTAGAAGCAGAAATCTTTAAAACCTTTGAAGAATTCGAAGCTAAAGGTATTCCTAAGAGCGATTTAAAACGTATTAAAGCACAACAGGAAACCGAATTTTATAACAGTCTTTCCAGTGTTTTAGGCAAAGGATTTCAATTGGCACAATATCAAATTTTCGCCAACGATCCGAATTACATTAATAGAGATGTCGAAAAAATACTTGCAGTGACCCCTAAGGATGTAAACCGTGTTTACGATAAATACATAAAAGGCAAACATTTTGTGGCGACCAGTTTTGTACCCCAAGGCCAAACCGAACTCGCCTTAGCACATTCTCAGGAGGCCGAAGTATTTGAAGAAAAGATTGTAGAAAATGCGGAAGAAGAAATTTTTTCTTCCGGAGAAGCTTCTTACCAAAAAACACCTTCGAGTTTTGACCGTAGTGTGGAACCGCCTTATAGTAGTGCACCAGAATTAAAATTACCAAAAATTTGGATGGATACACTTCCCTCGGGTCTGCAGGTTTATGGAATAACCAATAAAGAAGTTCCCTTGATTAAATTCAGTTTAGAGATGCAGGGTGGCCTAATGTTAGAGGATCCCGATAAAGTTGGGGTTTCCAACCTTCTTACGGAACTGATGACAAAAGGAACAAAAAACAAAACTCCTCAGGAATTGGAAGAAGCCATACAATTATTGGGTGTTGATATTCGTATAAATGCAGGCGAGGAAAAAATTGTTTTAAGCGGAAGTACGCTGGCAAAAAATTATAGCCAAACTATAGACTTGGTTCAGGAAATATTACTGGAACCTCGGTGGGATTCTACCGAATTTAGATTGGCAAAACAACAAGTCCTTAGCCGAATCCAGCAGCAAAAGGCCGATCCTAATACTATTGCAAACAACGAATTCAGAAAGCTGATTTATGGCCAAGATCATATTTTAGGACAAAATAAGTTAGGAACCAAAAAATCGGTTACTAACATTACATTAAAAGATCTTAAGGACTATTACTCAAAAAACCTTAGTCCCAAAAGAAGTGCTTTTCATGTAGTTGGCGCCATAGAAAAACAAGAAGCCTTGAAGGGAATTCGCGGTCTATCGGTTGATTGGCCACCAAAATCGGTAGAAATGCCGGAAATTGCACAGCCCCAGCTCCCAGAGGAATCACAACTGTTTTTTTATGATGTCCCTGGTGCCAAACAATCGGTCTTACGATTTGGGACTCCAGCCCTCTCGGCTACCAATAATGATTTTTATCCGGCAGAAGTCATGAATTACCGTTTAGGCGGTGGTGGATTTGCATCACAACTTACACAGGAATTACGGGAAGGAAAAGGATATACATACGGAATTCGTTCCGGATTTGAAGGAGGAATAAATAAAGGATCTTTTCTAATTTCCAGCGGGGTTAGAACAAATATCACTTACGATGCTGTAAGGCTTATAAAAGAAATCATTGAAAATTATTCTAAGAATTTTGACGGGGAAGATATGGAAATTACCCGCGGATTTATGGTGAAAAGTAACGCCAGAAAATTCGAAACACTGAATTCCAAACTGGAGATGCTTAGTGAAATTAGCTCCTTTGATCGGGACCAGGATTATATAAAACAACGGGAAGAAATGGTTAACGAACTAACTGTGATGGACATAAGGGAACTTGCTGAAAAATACATAAATCCTAATAAGATGTATTATTTAATTGTAGGAGATGCAGCAACCCAATTGGAAAAACTGGAAGATCTCGAGTTGGGAAAACCTATTTTATTAAACGAAACTAAATAGTCATGATACTGGCATCTTCCCTTCTGGTTTTAGGTTTAATAGTCCTAATTTTTGGCGCAAATTATATGGTTGAAGGCGCTTCAGCCCTTGCTAAAAAGTTTAATATTTCTAATCTCGCCATTGGATTAACCATTGTAGCTTTCGGAACTTCCGCACCGGAATTGGTAGTAAATACATTTGCTGCGGCTGATGGTTATTCCGATATAGTTTTTGGAAATGTCATTGGCAGCAATAACTTTAACCTGTTCATTATTCTTGGTATAACGGGACTTATCACTCCATTAGCAGTGCAATCCAGCACCGCATGGAAAGAAATTCCTATTTCGCTTCTTGCTGTCATTATTCTTTATATGATGGTAAACGACCAGGTGATCTTCACAGAGCAACCAAGTATCCTGAGTACTCTAGACGGGTTTCTACTACTATTGTGTTTTCTGGCCTTCCTGTTCTACGTCTACAAACAGCTCAAGAGTGATGAAGAAGTAATCGAAGATGATAACGTCCAGCTACTTTCTCCCTTAAAAACAACGCTTTTTATTATCGGAGGTTTAATAGGATTGGTTTGGGGAGGTCAATTAGTGGTCAACAATGCCATAGAAATTGCAGAAAGTATGGGTATTAGTCAGAAAATTATCGGACTTACCGTGGTGGCAGCGGGGACATCCTTACCGGAACTTGCAACTTCTGTGGTAGCCGCTGCAAAAAAGAATGCTGATATCGCTGTGGGCAATATCATTGGATCCAATATATTTAATATTTTCCTTATATTATCTGCCGCTTCACTTATTAAACCGATAGATTTTAATCTGAATTTCAATCAGGATTTATATATTCTTGCTGGAGGAACCATTTTTCTACTTCTGGCTATGTTTACAGGCAAAAGAAAACGTCTAGACCGCTGGGAAGCTTTAATTCTATTATTGGCTTATCTTGGATACACAACCTATCTGGTGATGCAGGAATTATAATTATTTAATCAAATGCTATCGGATCGAGCCCAGTTCAGAGCCGGTAAAATTTGACTTTATTTCTTATATTTTTATATTCTGTAGTAAATTCTTTTAATTTAAGTGAATGAAAAAGAAATACCTGATCCCTGTTCTAGCCCTTTTGTTAGGTTGTACTAGCGATATTGAAAAGAAAAAATTGGATTTGCGCATCGATCATCTTGAGGCTGATCTAAAACGGATAAAATTTGAAAACGATTCGCTGAAAAAAGAGTTGCAATTGTTAGAGAACAAGAGTTCGGTGGTTTTTACACCCGAAATTGATTCCCTAAATAATCCTGAAAAATTTATATTGGAGTCTTTGGAACGAAATCAGGAGCTTATTCCTTTAAAATCTGTGTTGGGCGGCACAATGCGATTTGTAGATACCGAAATTTTAAACGAGCGATTTATTTGGGCAGCATATGAAGATGGCCACGTAGGTGGTGAGGCAATTTTTCAATATAAATTAACTAAAACCGACAGTATTGAATTCCACCTTATTTCAAAAATAAAGAATTAATCAAGAGACTTTTCGACAAATTTACCTCGAAGTAATTCCACATCTTCTTTTGTGAACTTTTGAATCCTGAAGAAATTAAAATACGGTTCCCTTTTTTCGAATAAAATCGCTTTTATCCAAAATTGGATGTCCTGGACCTTTCCTCGATAGGATGTTTTTCAGCTATCCCTTCGAAATCCTACTGATGAAAAAATCAATATCTTGAACTTATGAAACAAGGTTTACGCTATTTTCTGATGATTTTCCTAATCCTGGGTGCATTGCCCTTAGTCTATCTGGGCCTGGCTTTAATTGGGTCTGTAATCCCAGTTAATATTAAGCCAGAAACGGAAAACGCTGAAATTGAAATTTATCTTTCGAAGCAGGGTATGCACACCGATATTGTACTGCCCGTTTATTCTGAAATTATTTTTTGGGATAGCATCTTTAAACCTGAGCACGCTATAGCACCACCAGAAAATTTAAAGTTTATCGGGTTTGGTTGGGGAGATCTTAATTTTTATAGGAATACACCGCAATGGGAGGATCTCAAACCAGACGTAGCATTTAAAGCCCTTTTTCTGAAATCGCAAAGTGCCCTCCATACGCAGTTTTACCAAAAAATACCAATTTCTAATAAACTTATAAAACTTTCAATCACTAAAAAGCAATATAATAAGCTTAGTGAATATATTTTAGAAACTGTAAATGCGGAAAATACAGGAAAAATTAAGCCAGTACCAGATTTACATTATTATCGCAACGATGCCTTCTATTTAGCCGAGTCTTCCTTTCATCTTTTTAAAACCTGTAATACCTGGACCAATTCGGCACTAAAAGTCTCCGGACTTAGAGGCTGTTGGTGGACACCTTTTCCACAGGGAATATTTTATCATTACAGCTATTGATCTCCGCCATTACATACTTTTAACTTTCAACTCTTTCCTTACCGGTTTTGGAGCTGCCTCTATTGGTTCAGCATATAGGTCGAAATCGGCAGCATCGGTTACTTTTATTTGATAGAATTCTCCAGTTTTCAGATAAATCGAAGTAGCATCGATTAGCACTTCATTATCTACATCGGGGGAATCAAATTCGGTTCTACCCACAAAATAATTCCCTTCTTTTCTATCGATTACAACTTTAAAAATCTTTCCAATTTTCTCCTGGTTCAATTCCCAGGAAATCTGGCTCTGTATTTCCATAATCTGGTTGGCGCGATCTTGTTTTACTTCCTGCGGTACGTTATCCTCTAGATGATAAGCGTGTGTATTTTCCTCGTGAGAATAAGTAAAACAACCCAAACGTTCAAAACGCATCTCCTCAACCCAGGTCTTTAATTCCTGAAATTGCTCTTCGGTCTCGCCCGGATAACCCACTATTAATGTTGTTCTAATAGTCATTTCGGGGACAAATTTTCTAAAATCCCTAAGAAGTTTTGTTGTTTTTTCGTGAGTGGTTCCACGGCGCATTGATTTCAATAATTCGGTATTGATATGTTGCAGCGGAATGTCGATATAATTACAAACTTTAGGTTCACGATTCATCACCTCCAGTACATCCATAGGGAAACCCGTTGGGAAGGCGTAATGCAAACGTATCCACTCGATACCTTCAACCTTAGCAAGATTTTCCAGCAATTCAGCAAGATTTCGTTTTTTATATAGGTCAAGTCCATAATAGGTTAAATCCTGCGCGATAAGTATCAATTCCTTGACACCATTGGCAGCAAGGTTTTTCGCCTCTTTTACCAAATCTTCGATTGGAGTTGACTTATGCCCTCCCCGCATTAAAGGGATAGCACAAAAAGAACAGGGACGATCGCAACCTTCAGCAATTTTAAGGTATGCGTAATTTTTCGGAGTCGTTGTTAAACGTTCTCCCAGCAATTCGTGCTTATAATCGGCTTCCAGGGCTTTTAATAATCCGGGGAGTTCTGTAGTTCCAAAATACTGGTCAACATCAGGAATTTCCTTTTGAAGGTCGGGTTTGTAGCGCTCACTCAGACAACCAGTTACAAAAACCTTATCAACTTCGCCCTGCTGCTTTTGCTCTACATATTCCAAAATGGTATTCACCGATTCTTCCTTAGCATTGTCTATGAATCCGCAGGTATTGATCACCACAATATTCCCGTCCTGCTCGTGCACCACGTCTTTATTGTTGCCCTTGAGCTGGCCCATCAACACTTCACTGTCATACACATTCTTGCTGCAGCCCAGGGTTACCACATTAATACGGTTCTTCTTTATCGACTTTGTCCTCATATAATTCTATTTTTCAAAGCAATACCTAAATATCTTCTTTTGGTCAAGCTGAACAGGGCTTAGGTTATTTTTTTAAGATCCATATTACACATAACATAGATCCGGAAACAAACTTAGTGATGACGCTTTACAAAAATTAGACAGCTTCTTAAAATCGGGTGCAAAGATACAATCTATAATTTGAACTACAGCAGGTTAATGCAGAAAGGACTAACATCTTCAAGCGCATTTATTTCATATCAAGCCTTACTAGTGATGCGTTTATTTTTTAAAAAATCTTATAATTAACTGATATTAAAATACTTATACACGTTCTTTGATTTTTTGATTTGAATTGATATGTAGCTTTGCCCTTTTTAAGGCAAGCTATGAATACAGGTAAATATATTTTCGCTCAACTTTTGCAGTTTATCAACCGCTATGAGTTTGAAAAGTGCGTTTCCAAATACAATGGAGACCACGGAACAAGGGAGTTTAATTGTTGGAACCAATTTATTCAATTATTCTTTGGTCAACTAACAGCACGAAATTCCTTACGTGATATTTGTACTTGCCTGAAAGCCCATCAAAACAAACTGTACCACCTCGGAATCAGAAAGCGAGTGAATCAATCAAGTATATCACGAGCCAATGAGCGCAGGGATTGGAAAATATTTGCAGACTTTGGTCAATATTTGATAGAGCAAGTCCGGCCAATGTACGCTGATTTTCCAATTCCTAACATCGATCTTAAAAATGAGGTATTTGCATTAGATTCAACGACAATCTCCTTGAGCTTAAAACTTTTTAGCTGGGCTCCAGGAAAATATTCTCGAGGTGCTATAAAAATGCACACCTTATTGGATCTAAGAGGCAGTATTCCCTCTTTTATAATGATTACCGATGGTAAATATCACGATAGCAACATATTGGATGTATTAGTTCCTGTAACTGGAGCAATATATCTTATGGATAAAGCTTATATAGATTTTGCAGCATTATACCATATGCATGAAATGGGTTCCTTTTTCGTTTCCAGAGCCAAGACTACGATGGATTATACTGTTATTGAACATAATTACAACATCGATCTAAGATTTGGATTGAGAAGCGATAAGACGATCCTTTTAGCCGGCTATAAATCAAGTAAACTTTATCCAGACCCGCTAAGGTTAGTTGAATACTATGATGATCAAAACGATATCCTGCTTACTTTTGTGTCCAACAATCATGAAGTATCAGCTTTAGAAATAGCCAAACTTTACCGTAACAGATGGCAAATAGAGACTTTCTTCAAATGGATAAAACAGAATTTAACCATAAAAAAATTATGGGGACAGTCTGAAAATGCAGTCAATATCCACATCTGGGTTGCTATATGTACCTACCTTATTGTGGCGCGGGTCAAACATGAAATGAAAAGCAACCTCTCAATTTATGAAATCGTGCAAATATTAGGGATCTCAGTATTCGATAAAACACCTTTGAACGAGATCTTAACCGAATATCAAACAAATCAAAATGACAAAGAACAACTGGACTTATTTAACAACTAAAAATTAACGCATCAGTACTAATCAAGCCTTATAAATAATTTACTATAATTTTAAATTGACCTTCCCTTATTGTGCTCCTCCAAAGGTAAACAAACTAAAAAAGACGCCTTTATCAAGAAATAATTTGAATAGCCTCGAAATCGAAATAAAATTAGAACGTACTACGGATGAAATGTCATTAAAACTATTTTGTAACTTCCCATTTTCCAATACTCAAGAAACTTTTTATCTATGAAAGAATCCTTCCTCTTTGCTTCGTTTTTATTTTTTCTTTTGAATACGCTAAACGCACAGCAAGGCTTATCTGAATTACCCCTGAAAATTGGTGTGATACCAAGAGGTGAATTGAATGCGATTACCGATGTAAAAGGTGTGAAAGTGGGACATACTACTCTGATAAAAGGAGATTCCATTCGAACGGGTGTTACTGCTGTTCTTCCACATGGAGGGAATATATTTCAACAGAAAGTACCCGCGGCGGTTTTTGTAGGAAATGGATTCGGAAAATTAGCCGGTAGCACCCAGATTAATGAACTCGGTAATATTGAAACTCCTATAATTCTCACTAATACCCTGAATGTTCCAACAGCAATGGATGCGGTAATAAAATATACTCTTAAACTACCAGGAAATGAAAACGTTCGTTCGGTCAATGCGGTGGTAGGGGAAACCAATGATGGTTATTTAAATGATATCCGAGGACAACATGTGAAAATCCAAGATGTACTTTCCGCAATAAAAAAAGCGAAAACAGGTAAAGTTGCAGAAGGAAATATTGGTGCCGGTACAGGCACGATTGCTTTCGGTTATAAAGGTGGGATTGGTACTTCTTCCCGAAAATTACCCAAAAGCCTGGGTGGCTACACAGTAGGGGTTTTGGTGCAAAGTAATTTTGGTGGGGTATTGCAGATAAACGGTGTTCCGGTTGGGCAAAAGCTGGGAAATTATAGTTTTAACAATGATCTTTTGAACAATGTGGATGGGTCTTGTATGATGGTGGTGGCTACTGATGCCCCGCTAAACAACCGGAACCTGGAACGACTGGCAAAACGGGCCTTTCTGGGACTTGCTAAAACCGGCGGAATTGCTTCTAACGGCAGTGGCGATTACGTGATCGCTTTTTCTACTGCGGAAGGGATTAGGGTTCCGTATAAAATAGAAACCGAGACCTTACAGCAGGAAGTTGTTCCCAACGATTTAATGTCACCGCTGTTTATGGCTGCCATTGAAGCTACTGAAGAAGCGATCTTAAACTCGCTCTTTATGGCTGAAACTACGACGGGCTTTAAAGGCCGAACTATAAAAGCTTTACCTAGAGAAGAAGTATTAAAGCACTTAAAAGATGCTGGGGTTTTAGAAGATAAGCACTAAGACTATTTTAATTATTCCAGCCTTCCCAACTTAATTCCTGGTTTTATTAATAAAAAAGTTAAAAACCTGTTGGCAAATAGTCCGAAATTCACGGTTTTCCGCAGTTTTAAGCCTTGACAATAATTTATATTTGAAAAGCTTAAGAATATCCCGGGGGCCTTTTATGATATTAAAAAGAAATTTATATTAAACACCTTAAAATTCAGGAAACATGAGTGAACCAATAAATATCTGTTTGTCTTGTGGTTTATGTTGTGATGGTACTTTAATTGGTTTTGTACAGCTCGATAATGAAGAGCTGTCACCATTAAGGCAGTTGATGGATATTCAAGAAACGGATGGAAATGGAATGTTTTTTCTACCCTGTAATAAATTTGGCTGCAATGGTTGTAATATTTATTCTCAAAGACCGAATGCATGTAGCAATTTTGAGTGTGGCGTTTTGAAATCTTTCGAAAAAAAGGAGTTGAGTTTTGATAAGGCCACTGAAGTGATTGATATAGTTAAACAAAAAAAGATAGCCATTGAAAAACACGTAGCAACCCTACAGATTGAACTACAATCCAAATCATTTCACTTTAAAATGCTCGAATTGAAAAAGTTGCTTCGGAAAGATAAGTCTCAATTATCCTTATCACAACTCCAACAGGAATTAATAGTGGAGCTCAAGGAACTTGAGAAGTTATTATCAAAGAGTTTTGGTGTTTCGTTTTAGTAAACCACTACGGAGCAAGCTCACGAAGCATTATTATTAGAAAATATCACTTGATTTCGAGGCATCCCGATGCTTTGGGATGGAACATTTAATCTCGATTATCGAGTAAAATAACCAGTGGTAACATCGGCTTATTAAAAAACACGTTTAAGAATTTAATGAAAGAATTATGAAGAAATTAAACTTAAATGATGGACAAAAAATACCAAATGTAGGCTTTGGCACCTACAAAGCTACAGATCAGGAGGGAATTGAAGCAGTCTCCACTGCTATTTCCAGTGGCTATTCGCTAATAGATACGGCCGCCATTTATGGAAATGAAGAGGCTGTTGGAAAAGGAATAAAAGCTAGCGGAGTTGCAAGAGAAGACTTTTGTGTAACTACAAAATTATGGCGTGAAAGTTTAGGTTATGAATCAACCAAAAAAGAATTTGAGAAATCCCTAAAAAGACTTGACCTAGACTACATTGATCTTTATTTGATTCACTGGCCTGCTAATGCTAAAAATTATACCAATTGGCAAAAAACCAATGCTGATACCTGGCGGGCAATGGAAGAATTACAAGCTGAAGGCAAAATAAAATCGATAGGTGTAAGTAATTTTTTTCAGGAACATTTAGAAGCTTTATTTCAAACAGCCAATATTATTCCGGCAATTAACCAAATAGAATTTCATCCAGGCTATTGGCAACAGGAATTAACGGAATACTGTAAAAAACAAAATATAGTAGTTGAGTCCTGGTCCCCCTTGGCAAGAGGAAAGGTATTTGAAAATGAAGTCCTGAAAGCAATCGCCAAAAAGCACGACAAATCTGTTTCACAAGTTTGTTTGCGATGGATTATTCAACACGATGTAATTGCGATCCCAAAATCTACATCGCCCAGGAGAATTCAAGAAAATATAGATCTATTCGATTTTGAACTGACTTCAGTAGAAATGGAAAAAATTAATAAACTTCCTCAAATGGGCTTTAGTGGAGAATTGCCTAACATCTGGCCAGACAGAGTTTAAGAAAAAATTGGCTTAGCTCTAAGCAAAGCCAAAGTAAACACCAACTTACGGCCTAAAATCGCAAATAATTGTTTTTTCCAGTAACAATTGTTAACAGAGACCATTAAGGGTTTTGCTAATGGTCATTACAGGAAACAACTCACCTATATAGAGGTATCGAATATTTAACTATTTAACAAAGATTTGTATAGTTCATCTGTTTATTTGTATTTTGTAGGCTATGAATTTAAAAAGGAGCGCTTTTTTCATTGTTGCTTTAATAATTTTTTCAAGTTGTTCTAAAGGGGATAGGGATTCCGGTGATGGAATGATTGGAGCCAAACTGGATACTAAACCTTATAAAACTTTTAAAGATTTAGAAGCCATAAAAGAAGATGGCGTTTTACATGCGATAACCATATACAATTCCACGAGCTATTTTTTGTACAAAGGAGTGCCTATGGGCTTTGAGTATGAATTATTATCCCGCCTGGCCAAAAACTTAGACTTAAAACTGAAAATCACAATAGCTGAAGATATCGATGACCTATTTGAGATGCTCAACAATGGTAAAGGTGATCTAATTGCCTATGGTTTGACAATTACTGAACCCAGAAAAAAACTCGTAAGTTTTACAAAAAACCATTACGTAACACACCAGGCTCTTGTACAGCGAATGCCTGATAATTGGCGCTCACTACCCGGCTACAAAATCGATAAACAATTAATTTCAAATACACTTGAATTAATAAACGATACCGTGTGGGTTAGAGAGAATTCATCCTATGCTGAAAGACTTAAAAACTTACAGGATGAGATTGGTGCCGACATTCCGATAGAACATATTAAAGGAAATGTTCCTACAGATGAAATAATTAGAATGGTAGTGGATGGGGAAATTGAAAGGACCATTGCTGATTACAATATAGCCTCCATAAATAAAACTTACTATCCCATACTAAACATTGAAACCAGAGTTTCGTTTTCTCAACGTATAGCCTGGGCAGTAAGAAAGAATTCACCGGACTTACTTAAGGCGATAAACAAATGGATAGAAAAAGAAAAAAATCTCGACGATTATTATGTTATTTATAATAAATATTTTAAAAACACCAGATCTAACAGGAGCAGGATTAAAAGCGATTTTTATAGCAAAAACAGTAATAAAATAAGTAAATACGATGGTATTATTAAAGAAAATGCCTCTAAAATAGGATGGGATTGGCGTTTTCTTTCTTCCCAGGTATATCAGGAATCCAGATTTGATCCCAATGCGGAGTCCTGGGCGGGTGCCTCCGGACTTATACAACTGATGCCTGATACGGCAAAAGAAGTTAAGGTTAGCAACAATTACAATCCGGCGGAGAATTTAAGGGGAGGCGTAAAGTATTTAGATAAAATGCGTGATAATTTTGAAGCCGTAAAAGATTCAATCCAAAAAGTAAAATTCACTTTAGCGGCATTCAACTGCGGCGCCGGTCATGTGTTTGATGCTATGCGATTGGCCGAAAAGAATGGTAAAAACCCGAATATTTGGGATGGCAATGTAGAAGAATATATACTGAAATTAAAAGATAAGAAATACTATCTTGATGAGGTGGTTAAATATGGTTTTGTGAGAGGCACAGAACCATACAACTACGTAAAAGATATATTTTTACGCTACGAGCATTACAAAAAATTTATTAAAGAATAATTTCAAAAAAACACATAGTAGCACACACTGCCTTAAGAAAGCAATTTTATTAAATTATATAGTTTTTATACCGATAAGTAAGATTTTTAGCCCCTCGTTCTCTTAATAAAAACCTCTTGTAATTTTTTGGTGACGCTGTCTTTTCGGGCGGAGTAAACTTTTTTATCCTGATGGGTCACGGAGCTTATAGGAATAATTTGCGTAGTGGTGCCTGTGACAAAAATTTCTTCTACTTCTACCAGTTCATCTATATGGACGGCTTTTTCAACAAGCTTGATCTTTAAATCAGCACAGATGTTGATCACTTCGGTCCGGGTAATTCCAGAGAGGATCTTATGGCCTTCAGGATGAGTATGTACCACACCATATTTGACAAAAAACAGGCTGGAATGAGAACCTTCGGTAAAATAACCTTTGCGCACCAGGAGGTTTTCAGCAAAACCTGCAGCTATAGCCTCTTCGTTTGCCATAACATTGGCTAAAAGCGCTGTCGATTTAATATCGCAACGATGCCAGCGCTTATCTTCCGTGGCAATTACTTTCCAGGTTTTCTTTTCAAAACCTTCTAAGGTCACTGGAAAGGCATACAGCAAGACAGTAGTTTGTATATTTTCGGGAACAAAATGGCTCCTTGCTGCAACTCCCCTGCTGACCTGGATATAAACCGCCGCATCAGCATCATTCAATTTAGTGCGGTCTATGGCCTCGTACATCAATTGTTCCAGGGTAAATGCATCAAAAGCAACCTGTATCTGGTCCAGACAATACTGTAAGCGCTTGAGGTGTTCTTTCTGTTTGAAAGCTTTTCCTTTATAAAATGGAGTTACTTCATAAATTCCGTCACCGAACATAAATGCCCGGTCAAATACTGAAATAAAAGCCTCATCGGGTTTTAGCCATTTTCCATTTAAATAAACTTCCGAAGGATACTTTTTTTCAGGTTTCATAACAGCAAAATTTAACTAAAATACTGGTGCAATTGCTGCACCCACTGCATTTCAAAATAGCGAACAATACTTATTACAATTACCCCGGCGCCCACATAAATCCAGGAATAGGTATCTTGTTTAAGCATTATGCCACCAATCACAGCAAAGATCACGAACGGAATGGCCAAAATAAGATTAGGCAAGGCCCAGGCATCCTGAAATAATACGGCAATGATCTTCATCGCGCCGTAAAATATGCTGTAAAAGAAAATGATCTTGCTTATGAGGGCTTTCAAATTCCGTTGTTTCATTTACTTATATTTTTTTGGAGATTTTCGGCGGATAGAAGCTTGCTCATAGACATAGGCCCATTGATAAAGTTTATCTTCTTGAGAGGATTTTGCGAAGAAAGTCAAGCCCTTTGGTGCGCCTTGATCATCATATCCCATAGGCACGGTAATCGCAGGGTAATGGGCCACCGCCGCAAAACCGGCATGATAATTATTAATAGATAAAATCCCATCTAATTGATACTCCCGCATAGGTAGGTCAAAATACGCCTTTCCTTTTTCCCTTAAGTTGCTTTTTAAGGAAGCTAGGTAGCTGGAGTCAGCAGATTCCCGTAAAATTCCTTCAAAAAGGGCCTGGCCGTAAGGCATTCTGGTAATAGAATCTTCAATATTGAAATTCACAATATCCTTTACAGAAGTAAATCGGGTTTCGTCTCCATAATTTTCAAAATATTCCGGCAGATCATTTTTCATATCCAGGCTTAACAAACGCAGAAAATTCTCCAGCTGAATGTCCGCGGCTTCAAACTCCACGATTTCGGCTCCGGCATTTTTAAGATCATTTATTGCGCGCTTGTATAAAGAATCAGCTTCCATCAATTGCTTAAAGGCACCAAAGCGTTTTCCTACCAGGTTTGTACTTTCAAAATTAAAGTCAGTATTCTTTACTTCTACGGAAAGTGGATCTTCAGGATCCTCACCGGTCATTGCCGAATATAAGATCGCGTTGTCGATCACCGATTTTGTAATAGGCCCGGGGGTATCGAGAAAACTCGAAATGGGAACTATTCCACCCCGGCTTAAATTCCCGATAGTTGGTTTTAATCCCACTACCGAGTTCTGACTGGAAGGAGAAAGAATGGAACCTGAGGTCTCTGAACCTACCGCTACCGGAGCAAGATTAGCCGCCACGGCAACCGCACTACCGGAACTGGAACCGCCAGTATCAAAAATCATTCTTCCGTAAGGATTTAAGGTTTGCCCGCCAATGGCCGAATATCCGCTGGGGCATTCGCTGCAAAAGAAATAGGCCCATTCGCTGAGATTGGCCTTACCTAATATTAACGCGCCGTTTTCTTTTAATTTCTCAACGATAAAAGCATCCTCAGTTCGATTGTTCTGCAAGGCAATCGCGCCGGCGGTAGTCGCCATATTTTGCGTGTTGATATTATCCTTTAGCAAAACAGGAATTCCAGTGATCAAATGGTTCTCTTCGAAATTATTTATTCGCTCATCTTTTTCCCGAGCTTCTTTTAGTAAGTTTGGATTGAGAGAAATGACCGAATTTAGCGAGAGTTCATTTTCACGATCAAATTCCTTGATGCGGTAAAGGTAAAACAAGGAAAGTTCCTCGTAAGTAAGATCGCCACTTTTTATGACTTTTTGGATTTCAGGAATATTTTTATCGAAAATAAGCGGTTTTATTGCTTCGTATTTTTTTTCAGAAAACTCGGCCAAATCCCTTTCAAAAGGAGCCCAAAGAGAATCTTGCGAGATATTTTCAGAATCTAAAACTTTAAACTTTTCTTCTGTTTTAAGAGAATCAAGGGTTCCAGTATTTTTTTCTTTAGAATTTTTATCATTCCCACAGGAAAATATAGCAGGAAGTAAGAAAAGTAAAAAAAATCTTTTCATTTATCTATATATTTTAAGCTATAGTGTACTATATCGCTAACTATAAATCTTAACCAGCATCTTACAAATTCTTATTTCCGTGATTCGGCCAGTTTATTGTTTAAAGAAAGAATCTACAAATTCGTATTTATTGAATACCTGCAAATCTTCTACGCCCTCACCTACTCCTATATATTTTACAGGAATTTTAAATTGATCGCTGATGCCAATGACCACCCCTCCTTTGGCGGTACCGTCAAGTTTTGTCACGGCAAGTGAAGTTACTTCTGTAGCCGCAGTAAACTGTTTGGCTTGCTCAAAAGCATTTTGACCGGTAGAACCATCCAGTACCAGCAAAACCTCATGAGGAGCACCAGGAATCACCTTTTGCATTACGCGCTTCACTTTTGTCAGTTCGTTCATTAAATTCACTTTGTTATGCAATCTTCCTGCAGTATCGATTAGTACAACATCAGCCTCTTGCTTTACAGCACTTTGCACGGTATCAAAAGCAACGGAAGCAGGATCACTACCCATACTTTGCCTTACAATCGGCACATCGGTTCTATCGGCCCAAATCTGTAATTGATCTATAGCTGCAGCCCTAAAAGTATCGGCCGCACCTAAAACCACCTTTTTTCCGGCGTTTTTGAACTGGTGAGCTAGTTTCCCAATAGTTGTGGTTTTACCCACACCATTTACGCCAACTACCATTATAACGTATGGTTTTACATCCGGCAATTGAATATTTGCTGCTTCACCTGTTTCAGACTCAGATAATAGTCCGGCAATCTCTTCGCGAAGTATCCTATTAAGCTCATCAGTACCCAGGTATTTATCGCGGGCAACTCGATCTTCAATTCGATTAATAATTTTAATGGTTGTTGCCACTCCCACATCGCTACTAACCAGCACGTTTTCAAGATCATCTAAAACCTCTTCATCTACTTTGGTTTTTCCGGCTACAGCCTTACTCATTTTAGACATAAAGCTGGTTGTGGTTTTCTCCAGCCCTTTATCAAGGTTTTCCTTTTTGTCTTTTGAAAATATCTTTTTAAATAAACTCATTTATTGGAAGGTTTAAAATCAACAAATTCCGGAACTGTTTATCCGAAATTTTCAGTTGTAAATATACATAAAAAGAAAAAGCCGTCCAGAGGTTATCCAGACGGCTTCGTAAATGTTTTCAAGGAAGTTTGTTCGAATTACTTTTTCTTCAAAAAGTCATTCACGTCTTCCGGAGCCATTATTTGTTCAACAAAAGTATAGGCACCAGACTTTGGAGATTTAACCATTTTTATTGCTTTGGTCAATCTCTTAGACCCTGTTTGTATCGATGCTACTGATTTCTTAGCCATAACTTAATTATTTTATCTCTTTATGAACCGTCATTTTCTTAAGGATTGGATTAAATTTCTTTAGCTCCAATCTATCCGGTGTATTCTTTTTATTCTTGGTAGATATGTAACGTGAAGTTCCCGGTTTTCCGGTTGCTTTATGCTCTGTACACTCTAGTATAACCTGTACCCTGTTTCCTTTCTTTGCCATTGTAATGTGTTTTTATGCTTAAGGATTACTTCTTCAAAAATCCTTTTTCTCTTGCTTCTTTAATTACAGCAGAGATGCCTTTTTTATTAATATCTTTAAGTGCAGATGTAGATACCTTTAAAGTGACCCATTTATCTTCCTCAGGAATAAAAAAACGTTTCTTTACCAAATTGGCATTAAATCTACGTTTGGTTTTGTTCATAGCGTGAGAAACATTGTTCCCAACCATTGCTCTTTTACCAGTAAGTTCACAAACTCTTGACATTGCTCTATTCTTTTCTCGTTATTTCAAAACAGGCTGCAAATTAACGATTTTTTCACCTAACAAACAATATAAATTTAGAAAAATATTCAGGGTTTTTTTAATTTTAATACCTAAGTTGCTTTTTAGCAGAAAACTCAGTGTTTTCCTTTAATAATAATGCTGCCGGGTCATATTTATAAGGAAATTAAAAGGATTGCAATTGATAAAATATTGGAACTTCTGAAATTCAAAACTTCAAAAAAGCACGGTTAACCTCTTAGAAATAAATTTTAAGGCATTAAAAATAGCCTTTCTAAACGAAATGACCAGATATTGTCAGATCTTTCCTCCAAGCTTATTTATTTCGTCGAAACAGTTCTTCTCGAATCAATTCCATACTTTTATTCACTGCTTTGCCAATAACTTTCTCGCGATGGTTCCCAAAAATAAATTTTTTAGCATAAACTCCATCCGGAGTTGCAACTCCAATAAATACCGTCCCAATCTCAGCCTCGCTATCTCCTTTTGAAGGACCGGCATTTCCCGTTGTGGAAATTGCATAATCGCTTTTAAAAAGATCTTTTACATTTTTAGCCATCGCAATGGCCACTTCTTCACTTACCACTGAATGTTCTTCGATAAGTTTTTTATCTATTTTTAGAATCTCCTCCTTAGAAGTGGTAGCGTAGCTCACCACACTTCCCTTAAAATAGGTGGAAGCACCCGGAGGAGTTGCAAATAAACTGGCTATTTTACCCCCGGTACAACTCTCCGCCGTAGCAATAGTTGCATTCTGTTGTTTTAGCATTCGGGAAATTTGAACTTCTATAGGATCCTCATCCTCAAAACCCACAATAATATCACCTATAAGTCCGTGAAGATCCGTTATTAGACTTTCCACGCTGTTTTTAAGATGCTCTTCATTATCACCTTTGGCTGTTAAACGCAAACGTACGCGCCCAAGATTCGGTAAATAAGCAAGCCTAATATATGGTGGCAACGCATTTTCCCAATCTTCAATTTTATCTGCAATGGCACTTTCACCCATTCCATAAGTCAGCACGGTCTTATGTAAAATAACCGGCCTTTTAAAACTTTGCTGAAGCCTTGGCACTACCTCGTCCTGAATTAAAGCTTTCATTTCATAAGGAACCCCGGGAAGAGAAACATAAACTTTAGCATCGCTTTTAAACCACATTCCCGAGGCGGTACCGTATTTGTTCTTTAGCGCAAGAGCTTTAGAAGGAAGCATGGCCTGCTTTCGGTTTAAATCGGAAATAGGCGTGTCTATATATTTTTCAAAAAGAAATTCTATATGTTGAAGTACACTCTGATTCATAACGAGCTTATCTCCAAAAAATTCACATAGGCACTCTTTGGTGATATCATCTTTGGTAGGACCCAGACCGCCTGTGATAATAATAATATCCGCGCGATTTTTCGCTTCACTTAAAGCTGCCAGGACATGGCTTTTTTCATCTTCAACCGTGGATATCTGTTTTACCGAAATACCGATCTTATTCAATTCCTTGGCGATAAATGCCGAATTGGTATCTATAATTTGGCCGATCAGGATCTCATCTCCAATGGTAATTATTTCTGCTTTCATTCCAATTCAAAATCTCTTTTCAGGGCTATACTGGCCACATTCACCTTCTTGGTGATTTTAGAAGCTGCCTGCGGCACCTCATCTTTCCTCTTTCCTGCCTTGGCCCAGGCTTCTATTACTTTTACCTCATCCATAAGTTCTAATCCGAATAATTGTAAATTGGGCTTCATTTTATGGGCATATTGATAAGCCAAGTCAGGATTGTCGTTAGAAATTGCATCGTTCATCGCTTCTACATCCGGCGGAATTTCCTCTAAAAAGGTCTGTACCACTATTTTCATGAAATCTTCGTCGCCCCCGGCCATTTCTTTAACTTCATTTAAATTGTAGTTGCTCATAGTTCTATTTTATTTGAATTGAAAAGATTTGTTTATCTTCTATAAATCCGGTTAATTTATCTTCAGGCATTACTCTACCTACTCCCGATGGAGTTCCGGTAAAAATAATATCCCCAATTTTTAAAGTAAAAAACTGTGAAACATAGGCAATTAACTCGTCTATTTTCCACAGCATCATCCCTGTATCTCCCTTTTGGACGGTTTCCCCGTTTTTTTCCAACCTAAAGTTAAGCATATTTATATCGCTTACCTCATCTATGGATAACCATTTTTCGCCTATTACAGCGGCGCCATCAAAAGCTTTAGCTTTTTCCCAAGGCAAGGCTTTTTCTTTTAATTTTTGTTGAAGATCTCTGGCCGTAAAATCTATCCCCAGGCCGATTTGATCGTAATATTTATAGGCAAATTTCTCCTGAATATGTTTCCCTACTTTTTTTATCTTAACCAGTACCTCAACTTCATAATGCACCTGATCAGAAAAGTCGGGGATAAAAAAAGGCTGGTTTTTAAGTAAAATAGAAGTATCCGGCTTTAAAAAAATCACCGGGTCTTCGGGCTTTTCGTTTTGTAGTTCAGAGATATGATCGGTATAATTTCTGCCAATGCAAATTATTTTCATCTTTTAACTATTAATCGGTTAAGGTGATTTTAAAGGCCGGTGAAGGAATCTCTCCTTTGAACACTGGATTGGAATTATCTAGATCCGTGATTTTTTTCCAGGCTTCTGTATCCTTGAAATAAGAAATAAAGTTTGAACTCTCATCTACAAGAACTCCTTTGAAAACCGGTAAATACTTCACTTGCCGCACATCTTTATACAATAGGGTATCTGTCTTTTTGAAAAGTCTATAATCATTCTCTTCAAGATACTCATTCTCTTTTATAAACAGATGTTCCACTGCTACGAAAAAACCTTCTTCAGGAATTGAAATCCGGTACTTAAGAAGTGAGATTTTAGTTTTAAAGCTATTGTTTCCCCTCTCGATAATTAAATTAGACCTTAATAAGTCTCCAGCCGGCTTTCCATTCTCACCAACTCCCAATATCCTTAACCGGAATTTTGAACTTCTATCGGGAACAATAGTTGTGGAAAAGAATCTAACCTCTACTTCTTCCAAAAAATACCCTTCTTTAAAATCTACAGGCCTTGCATAGTAACGGGCCACTATACTTGGAAACTGCCCCCCGCTAAAATTTCCTAAACCTATACTTTCCTTTCCGCGAAAATCATTGATTATTTCGGATTTATTTTCGGTTATATGGTATAACTGAACCTCAGCTAGTGTGTTTATATCCGGTTGCATTTTAACGACTCTGTTTTTAAGCGCTTTAATTTTTAGTCGTTTGGTTTTAAACCCCACAAAACTAAATTTTAATGAAGCTGAAGTATCTACCCCCTTTAGTTTAAAAGAAAACCTCCCGAGGAAATCAGTAGAAGTGCCCCTATGTTGATCTTCTAAAACGATATTTACATAAGGTAAGGGGTTTGAAGTAACAGAATTTACCACCTGACCTACCACAAGGTTTTCCTGAGCCAACAAAATATTGCAGCCCAATGAAAATAATACGATAAGTACTGATTTCATTTTGATCAGGAAAGTTTGTTATTTAGCTTTCTTAATTTTATTGCCGTCAGAACTTTTTTTGTGTATAGCGGGAAATCTGCATTTTGGATCCACCCAAAATAGCCAGGTTCGTCTTCCAATACCTTTTCTACATTTTTACCTCTAAATTTTCCGAAGGCAAAAACTTCATTACCTTTTTTATCATAGGCAATAAACCCCGCGAAATCTGCAAATTTATTTCTTGATGAATAATCGGCCAGATATTTCATATCGTTTTGCAAATCCTCATAGCGATCCAACTGCGATTTCAGCACTTCGTAAGTCGCCGTAGTATCGGCTTCTGCGCTATGGGCATCAATAAGGTCTTTCCCGCAGTAAAACTGGTAGGCGGCTGCTAAAGTTCGTTGCTCTTTTTTATGAAAAATAGTTTGTACATCTACAGCCACCACGTTTTTCATCTCAAAATCGACCCCGGCTCTTAAAAGTTCTTCTACCAGTAATGGAATATCAAAACGATTGGAATTATAACCTCCCAAATCACAGCCTTTTATCATCTCGTAAACCTGTGAAGCAAGTTCTTTGAACGTTGGCTCATTAGCCACTTTTTCATCTGAAATTCCATGAATGGCCACCACCTCTTTTGGGATAGGCATTTCTGGATTTACAAGCCAGGTCTTGCTCTCCTTATTTCCATTAGGATAAACTTTAAGGATGGCAATTTCTACAATACGGTCTTTGGCCACATTTGTTCCGGTGGTTTCCAGGTCAAAAAAACAAATGGGTCTGGTTAGATTTAATTCCATAAAAAGGAGCTTGATTTTGGTGGCAAAGATACTATAATTTATGGGCTTTGTTTTTAACACCTTCCATTTTTGAACGCTAATAAACAATAGTTGATTACATTTTTTATCTTTGAAATGAATAAAATGATCTGAAATGCTTAAATACCTGACTTATATTAGCAGACAAAGTCACGTGATCACCGATAAAAATTTAAAAGAATTACTCAGGATATCCCGAAGTAATAATAGTGCTATTGCAGTAACGGGAATGCTGATTTATTTCCAGGGAAGTTTTATACAGTACATTGAAGGAAGAGAGGATAATATTGACTGGTTATATAATAAAATTTCCCAGGACAAACGCCACCAAAGTATCACCCAAATTAGCTCTGGTTTTAGTAAAGAACGTGCCTTTTCGGATTGGTCCATGGCATTTAAAAAACTTCAGAGCAACGAGGCTACTGCTATTCTGGGTTATAAGAATCTGGAAACAGAACAACTTTTTGATGATGAAAAAAAACTTGAAGTTCATCCAGCATTGCGTCTTTTAAATAATTACATAAGGAACCTTTGATAAAAAAAAGGAGCAAAAACACTAGGTTTCTACTCCTTTTTACTCATCTTAATTCAATTTCTTGAAGGACTTTTTCAGTGCCCTCCATTTTAGGCAGCCTATTTTTCTGAACAATTCATCAGCTATATTTCGCGATTTTTATCAAAACCTTCTAAATACTGGGCTACTCGTTGTACAAACTGCCCCCCAAGTGCACCATTTACTACCCTGTGGTCATAACTGTGAGATAAGAACATTTTGTAACGAATTCCTATAAAATCACCATCAGGAGTTTCAATTACCGCAGGTACTTTCCTAATAGCCCCCAGTGCTAAAATAGCAACCTGTGGTTGATTAATTAACGGTGTACCCATTATACTACCAAAAGTCCCAACATTGGTAACGGTATATGTACCTCCTTGAATATCATCGGGCTTTAATTTGTTTTGACGTGCTCGGTTAGCAAGGTCGTTCACTTTTTTGGCAAGCCCTACCAAATTAAGTTGATCGGCATTCCTAATTACCGGCACAATTAAGTTACCATCTGGAAGCGCTGCGGCCATCCCGAGATTTATATTTTTTTTCTTAATAATTTTATCGCCATCCACCGAAATGTTGATCATCGGAAAATCACGAATCGCTTTGGCTACGGCTTCCATAAAAATTGGGGTAAACGTAAGTTTTTCACCTTCCTTTTTCTGAAAATCATTTTTATTTTTATTTCTCCAGTTCCAGATGTTGGTCACATCCACCTCAATAAATGACTGTACATGGGCAGAAGTCTGTGTACTTTCGATCATATGATGGGCAATCATTTTACCCATTCGGCTCATCTCTATAATTTCATCTTCCCCTGATGGTATTACTGTTTCAGATTTTGCTTTGGCTTCTGCCATTTTACCAGTATTCGCTGAAGCTGCCGTGGTAGCTTTTGGTGCCTGGTTAGCTGAAATTCCTGTGTCCCGGTTTTCAACGTAGCTAAGAATATCATCTTTGGTAACGCGACCATCTTTCCCCGTTCCTTCTATAGATTCCAGTTCATCAAGGCTGATGCCCTCCTCCTTGGCAATATTTTTCACCAAGGGTGAATAGAACCTGGAAGCCTCAGAAAAATCTTTGCTACCCGCAGTTTCTTTAGCGTTCTCCACTATTGTTGCTGCTTCATCAGCATATTCATCCTTCCTATCATCCTCATCGAGGTCAAGATCCAGTTCATCATCATTGTCAGCAGGAAGCTCGCCTTCGATTTCAATAATAGCTATAGTTTGACCTACCTGCACTACATCATCGGCTTCAAAGAGTCGCTCCACCAATGTCCCTTCTACTTCACTGGGAACCTCACTATCAACCTTGTCGGTAGCGATTTCAAGGACCGGTTCGTCGGCCTCAATGGTATCTCCAACTTCTTTTAACCAGTTGGTAATTGTTGCTTCGGCGACACTTTCGCCCATTTTTGGTAGCTTAAGTTCAAACTTTGCCATATCTATAATTGAAAGCTTATTTTCAGGTTTATGCTTGCGAATTTAATGAAAATTCAACTTCAGTAGTATTAAAAAATCAATAAAATGAATTTTTTATCTAATTTTTATGTTTCAGAAAGGAAATTCGCTTTCGGGTAAAATTACAATTTCAAATGCTGAAACTAAATTTTTGAATAGAAATATTATTGATTTCCCGGAAGTTTACCTGAATACTGAACTAAAAAAAGTCATAGCGTTTTAGGGTAAAAAAGTATTGAGATTTCAACTCTTTGTAGAATCCTCAAATGGAACCCGGTTAGTTATACTTCTTCCCAAGGTCACCTCATCGGCATATTCCAACTCGTCTCCCACTGAAATCCCACGTGCTATAGTGGAAGTTTTTACACCTGTGCCTTCCAATTGCCGGTAAATGTAAAAATTAGTAGTATCCCCCTCTAGTGTACTACTGAGAGCAAAAATGATTTCCTCTACTTTTCCAGCCTGTACTTTTTCAATTAAAGGTTTAATACTTAGCTGTGAAGGTCCAATTCCATCCATCGGGCTTATCTTCCCCCCTAAAACGTGGTAATGTCCACGGTACTGATCAGTATTTTCAATGGCCATCACATCCCTAATATCTTCAACTACACAAACAATTTCTGAATTTCGAGAAGTGTTGCTACAAATAGCACAAAGATCGGTATCGCTAATATTATAACAGTTCTTACAAAGTTTTATTTCAGTTCTAAGTTTAGTGAGGGCCTCTGCCAGCTGTTTGGTTTGAGATTCGGGCTGTTTAAGCATATGCAGGACCAACCTTAATGCTGTGCGTTTACCTATGCCGGGAAGTTGAGACATTTCATCTACGGCCTGTTCCAATAGTTTTGAAGAAAAATCCATAGAGCGAATTTAGGACTTTTAGCGCTCATTTCAAGGAAGCCAGTTAAAGTTTAAGCTTAATTTGTAAATTCGTCAATCAAGAAAATTAACTCCATGCAACCATACCAGATTTTAATTTTAATCGCCGCATATTTCGGACTATTATTTCTAGTTTCTTTCTTTTCAAGCAGGGCCGGCAGTAATGCTGAATTTTTTCGTGCCAATCGTGAGTCGCCCTGGTACATTGTAGCTTTCGGAATGATTGGCGCCTCGCTTAGCGGGGTAACCTTTATTTCATTACCAGGAACAGTGGCCACAGACAGTTTCAGTTATTTCCAGGTAGTTCTGGGGTATACTGTAGGTTATGCCGTAATAGGGCTCATTTTACTTCCACTCTATTACAGGTTGAACCTTACTTCTATTTATTCTTATCTGGAATCACGTTTCGGAACATATTCTTATAAAACAGGAGCTTCGTTTTTTTTACTTTCAAGAATAGTCGGCTCCAGCTTCAGACTTTTTCTAGTGGCGAATGTTTTACAACTTATTCTTTTTGATGAATTAGGAGTTCCCTATTATGTTACTGTTTCAGCCACTATTTTCCTTATCTGGCTATACACTTTTAGAAGTGGAATTAAAACTGTCGTATGGACTGATACCCTGCAAACGTTTTTTATGTTGTTGGCACTCGGAGTCACCTTAGTGGTCCTTTCAGATGAATTAGGCATTACTGCAGGGGGGATGATCAATCATCTATCCGAAAGCGGTTTGACTAAAATTTTCTTTTTCGAAGACTGGAAAAGCAGCGATCATTTTATAAAGCAGTTCGTAAGCGGGGCCTTTATCGCTATTGTAATGACGGGACTGGACCAGGATATGATGCAAAAAAACCTTACCTGTCGAAACCTAAAGGATGCTCAAAAAAATATGTTTTCCTTTACCATAGTACTCACCCTGGTAAATATGATGTTTCTAATCCTGGGAGTATTGCTCACCCAATACGCAGATTTGAGTGGAATTGACGCCATTAAAGATGAACTTTTTCCTGCTATCGCAACCGGCGGAGAATTGGGAATTGGGGTGGCGATTCTTTTTATTCTTGGACTTATTGCAGCAGCATATTCAAGCGCCGATGGCACTTTAACCGCACTTACTACTTCCTTCAGTATTGACATCCTGAATATCGAAAAGCGCTATGAAGAAACCAAACAAATGAGAATTAGGAAACAAATTCATATTATTATTTCTATTTTGTTTATTGCAGTAATGTTGATTTTTAAATATGCAATAGCTGATAAAAGTGTGATCAATAAACTTTTTGAATTTGCAGGATATACGTACGGTCCATTGCTTGGCCTATATACCTTAGGGCTATTTACCAATATTAAGGTAAAGGATAAATTCGTACCTATAGTCGCGATTTTAGCGCCAATTTTATCCTATATAATAAGTATAAACAGCCTAGTTTGGTTTGGCTTTGAATTCGGGTTCTTTATTTTAATCCTCAATGGATTTTTAACCCTATTGGGATTAATATTGATTCGTACCAAGCATCACTAAAGTGCAGGCAATTTCGACTTCAATATTCTCATCCCTGAGGATTTGATATAATTCTGGATTTTTTGTACCGGGATTGAAGATTACCCGAACAGGATGTAAGGATACAATATAATCATAATATTCTTGCTGCCTAGGTGGTCCGAGGTAGAGTGTGACGGTATCAATATTCTCAAAAGGGATTTTTTCGGTTTCTATTTTTATTCCTTCCACTTCTCCCTTTCTTAAACCAATGGCCACGGTAGGCTGATTATATCTCATCAGTCTTTTGATAGCAATATTCGAATATCGAGCTGGGTTTAACGAGGCTCCAAGGACCAAAGTTTTCTTCTCCATAACACAAATTTAGGTTTTCAACACAAGTGTAACAAAAATACTTTTAGTTAGTCTTTAGGGTAGCTATTGTTACGGGAATATAGATGTGATGGTTAGTAAACCCGAATCATAGCTTGAGGCTGTCTGAGAGGTTTTATTTTGTCAAATTGTACCTTCTTCCGAGTTTGGTTCAAAGATGATGATTGATAATACTCTTGGATGGCTTTTTCAAAAAAATCTTTTAGAATAATGTAACAATTCATTTTTATACTCGTCTATTATAGTAGAGGAAGGATCAAAATTAGTGAAAAACAGCTTTATCTATTATGCAATACAAAGTATAATGCATAACATTTTACAAGGGTCGTTCATCAATCAAAACCGGTAAATTCTAATCATCAACACTATGAATTTACCAAAAAAAAGATTCATGTATTATGTAATACAAGGATTTATTTTAAACATACTAATCATCAAAATCAATCAAAAAATGAAACAGTTATTTTTATTCTTAGCTTTATTTATAAGCAGTTTTGCTGCACAGGCAACAGAACCCGTAGGCAAAATTTCGGGTTTAGTTATAGACGCCGAACTGCAAGAGCCTATTCCCTACGCTACTATTAGCATTTTCGATATGGAAACCAAGTTGGTTTCTGGAAACACCTCTGCTATAGACGGGACTTTTACCATTGAGAAAATCCCTACTGGAACTTACCTATTTAAGATTCAGTTTATGGGTTACAAACCTTTTTCCAAAGAAATTGAAATTACCAAAAACCACAACACTCTCAATTTTGGAACTATTGAATTAGAGGCTGATGTAGCAATGCTGGATGGAGTTACAGTTATAGCTGAACGTACAACGATTGAACAAAGAATAGATCGAAAGGTAATCAATGTCGGAAAAGACCTTACCACCACCGGAGCCAGCGCTTCAGAAATAATGAACAATGTACCCTCTGTAAATGTAGACCAGAATGGAAATATTTCGCTACGTGGAAATTCCAATGTACGCATTCTTATAGACGGGAAACCAACCAGTATGGATGCTGCACAACTGCTAAAACAAATCCCTTCAACTTCGATTAAAACCATTGAATTAATCACAAATCCCTCAGCCAAATACAATCCTGAAGGGATGAGCGGGATCATCAATATTATACTCCATAAAAATGCCAATGACGGTTTCAACGGAAATCTGAATACCGGGGTAACAATCGGCGAAAATACCAGGTATAATGGTAGTTTAGATATGAACTACCGGAAAGGTAAACTGAATTTTTACGGAAATTTTGGTGCACAATTTGGCAAGCGTAAAAATCTTGGAAGAATCTATTTCACCGAAGATAATTACAGACAGGCTTTTGATATCATCAATTCCAGAGCTTCTTTTTTATACAAGCTTGGGGTAGATTTATATTTGAATGATAAGAATACATTTTCATTTTACACCAATCAAAATCATTATAACGGGGGGCCTTTAGGAGCCTTAAGAATTATTTACCCAAATAACCCTGAACTCAACCTTGCACAAATTATAGATGCTAACTACGATAATATCAACAGTACTTATAATTTTGCTTACGACCGGAAGTTTAATAAAGAAGGGCATAAAGTATTATTCGAATTAGATTATAACACCTTTGATGAAGATGAAAATTCGGTATTTAATTTCGAAGGAAACACCGAAGAACTTACAGATTACCGTGACCATGTTAAGGAAACCCGGGAAAATTTTATTGCCAATGTGGATTATGAAAATCCGCTCTCTGAAAACAGTAAACTGGAAGTTGGCGCCGAAGCCCGGCTTCTGGATACCGATAATCATTACAATACTACCAGCGACTTTCTAAACAATGCTACCTACCAGTATAAAAGAGATATCTATTCGTTTTATACCACATACGGACAAAATTTCGAAAGATGGTCATATCAGTTGGGTGCTCGTTTAGAGAATTTCAAGGTAAATGCTGTGTATAATGGCGAAAAAATCTTTACCGATGAATATTTCAATATATATCCAAGTGGTTTTCTAAACTATACCCCAAGCCAAGCGAATTCTTACCAGATTAGTTACAGTAGACGGGTTGACCGCCCAGGTTTTGGACAGGTAAGCCCTATTCGGGAGATAAGCACACCGAGGTTAACTGTTTCCGGAAATCCGGAATTAGACCCGCAATTCACCAATTCCTTAGAGTTTAATTATACGCGAAATATCAAAAAGAAGGGAAGTGTAACTGCCGGAATATTTTTCAGAAATATTAATGATGAGATCAGTCAGGTTTTTATAGAAGATCCCAATGAAGAAGGTTCGCTTCTGTTACAATTTGCCAATTTTGAAGATAATAATGCTTATGGTCTGGAGCTTGGCACCAATTATAAATTTACCGACTGGTGGAGTACCAATACCAATTTTGAACTCTACAGTCAGAAATTAAAAGGGGTAGTTGGAACATCATATTTAGAAACCAACAACACTGCCTGGACCTTTAGATCTAACCATACTTTTAAGGCCACCGATAAACTGACCTTTCAGTTATTCGGATTCTATAGAAGTGAAGCTAAAAACCTTCAAATGGATATGAACCCCATGTACTTTATGAATATTGGAGGGCGCTATTCATTTCTTGATGACAAGGCTACCCTTAGCCTTAATTTTAATGATGTATTTAATACCCAGGAATTTAGTTTTACCAACGGAAGGCCTTTACCACAAAACGGAAGGTTTAAAGGGGAAACCCAGAACGTGTACATCGGTTTCTCTTATCGATTTGGCGGTGGAAAAAACAGGGCTCTTAAAAGAAAACAAAGAGATGACAATGAAGCCGAAGGTGGCGGAATGTTTTAAGGAATTTTTTAGTTTGTAGTTTAGTTAGCCAAAAACCCGGTAATTGCTTACCGGGTTTTTATTTTATTTTATAAAGAACTAAGGCTTAAGCTTCTACTGCATACATCTTATCACGCTGTTCCTTTATTTTATTATCACTCATATACTCATCGAAAGTAGCATAACGGTCAATAGCTCCGCCAGGGGTTAATTCGATAACACGGTTTGCAACGGTTTGTGCAAATTCATGATCATGGGTAGTAAACATCACCGTTCCCTTAAAATTTTTCAATGAATTGTTAAATGCCGTGATGGATTCCAGATCGAGATGGTTGGTAGGTTCATCCAGCATCACTACGTTAGCTCTCATCATCATCATTCGGCTTAACATGCAACGCACTTTTTCACCTCCGGAAAGCACTCTTGAAGTTTTTAAAGCTTCTTCGCCACTGAACAACATTTTACCCAGGAAACCCCGAATATAAACCTCTTCCCTTTCTTCGTCGGTTTTAGCCCACTGTCTTAGCCAATCCACCAAAGTAAGATCGTTATCAAAATACTCTGAATTATCCAGGGGAAGATAAGATTGCGAAGTAGTTACCCCCCAAAAATATTTGCCAGAAACAGACTCCTGGTTACCATTTATAATTTCATAAAAAGCAGTTGTAGCCCTCGAATCACGAGAATAAACCACAACCTTATCTCCTTTAGCTAAGTTGATATTTACATTTTTAAATAATGTTTCCCCTTCAATGGAAGCTTCCAGTTTTTCTATATTCAAAATCTGGTCTCCCGCTTCACGCTCACGTTCAAAAATAATGGCAGGATACCTTCTACTGGAAGGTCTTATATCTTCAATATTAAGCTTATCGATCATCTTTTTACGCGAAGTAGCCTGCTTAGATTTAGCCACGTTTGCGCTAAAACGCTGAATAAATTCCTGTAATTCCTTTTTCTTTTCTTCAGATTTCTTGTTTTGCTGGGCACGTTGCCTGGCAGCAAGTTGAGAAGACTCATACCAGAAAGTATAGTTCCCGCTATAATGATTTATTTTTCCGAAATCAATATCTGAGATATGAGTACATACAGCATCAAGAAAGTGACGGTCGTGAGAAACCACAATTACGGTGTTATCGTAATTTGCCAAAAAATGTTCCAGCCAGGAAATGGTTTCATAATCCAAATCGTTGGTGGGTTCATCCATAATTAGCACATCTGGATTTCCAAAAAGCGCCTGAGCCAAAAGTACCCTTACTTTTTGTGTACCATCCAGATCTTTCATTAAAGTAGCATGATACTGCTCTTTTATCCCTAAGTTGGAAAGCAGAGAAGCAGCATCGCTTTCGGCATTCCAACCATTCATTTCTTCAAATTCTACCTGCAATACACCTACTCTTTCACCATCGGCATCACTAAAGTCTTCTTTGGAGTAGATCTCATCCATTTCTTTTTTGATCTTCGCTAAAGGTTGGTTTCCTAAAATCACGGTATCCAAAACAGGTGTATCGTCGTACAAATTGTGATTTTGCTCCAGTACAGACATTCGCTTACCCGGTTCCAGGTGCACACGGCCAGAAGTTGGCTCAGATTTGCCGGAGAGGATATTTAAGAAGGTAGATTTTCCGGCGCCATTGGCTCCAATTATTCCGTAGCAGTTGCCCTGGGTAAAAGTCGTGTTCACCTCATCAAACAAAACACGCTTGCCAAATTGAACCGAAAGATTAGATACTGAAAGCATAAAAATAGAATTTGTAAATTTTTGCAAAAATAGCCAAACTTAAAGACATATCTAAAGATTAACGTTTTTATTATTCTTTTAACTCCCGATTAACATTCAAGGTATTTGGCTCGGGCTATATTTGCTCATGCTGCTTGAAATAGTAGCATTACAAGTCCCTAGTTCCTAAATTTTTGCATGAAATATTATTTACTTTTTTTTCTTATCGGAGTGCTACTTTTTACCGGTTGTACAGGCTCTCAAAAAGACCAGGAAGGAACTTTTATTGGAGGGCAAATTATGAATCCCTACAACCCTTATTTTATTCTCTCTAAAGATAATAAAACCATTGATACATTATTTTTAGATAAAAACAATCAGTTTGGGAGAAAGTTTAAAAATTTAGAACCCGGAATTTACACCTTTAAGCATCCCCCTGAGAACCAAATTATGTATTTGGAACCCGGAGATAGTGTATTGATCTGGTTAAATACTATGCAATTTGATGAATCGTTAAATTTTAGCGGTACCGGTGCTTCCAAAAGCAGCTTCCTTCTCGATTTGTTCCTTAACAATGAAAGGAGTAATAATATGATGCTTTCCTACTATAAAATCAATCCAGAGCAATTTGCCAGCTTAACAGATTCCATAAGGAAAACAAGAAAGAATAAGCTTAAAGCCTTAAACAAGGATGAAAAATTTTCTGAATCGTTTTTAGAACTCGCCAGTAATAGCATAGATTATGATTTCTATCATTTACGGGAACGCTATACTTTCCTGGTAAAAAAATATTATAACGAACTTGCTAAGCAAATCCCTGAAAATTTTCATAATTATCGTGAAGACCTCAACTTTAATAATGTTGAGTTGAAAGAATATTACGGGTACCTTAATTTTATCGAAGATTACTTAAGAACTCGATCTATTGAAAGATGTTTTGAAGAATTAAATACTAAATCCGATTGTTTTGAACTTCATTCAGTAGCTAATATTGGCTACCGGATTAATCTAGCCGATTCTTTAATCGAAAAAGATGAAATAAAAAATCTTTTTATTAACCGGCTTGCAGTCCAGGGTTTAATATTCTCTAATACGGTCACCAAAATTGACAGTGTGATTGGTATTTTAGAAAATATCGGATATAAAGGAAAAAATCTTCCAGATCTAAAGCAAATGGCAGCCATTCAAAAGAGCTTGTTGCCTGGAAACAATATTGGGGATTTAGACCTGGTAACCCTAGAAGACAAAATAGTCCGGTTAAAGGATATATCAAAGAAACCTATGGTGACCTATCACTGGTCTATGGAAGCACCTGAACATTACAAATGGCAACAAGCCATTATTTCTGACCTGCGGAAAAAATATCCTGAGCTGGAATTTGTAGGGATTAATATTGATGAAAATTCCAAACAGTCCTGGAAAAATACTGTAGAAATCTATGATATGGACAAAACAAGTGAATACAAATTGAACACCCCGAAAATCAATATGAATTTACTCAAAAATTACCTTAACAAATTGATATTCCTTGATTCTGATGGCAAAATAATAAACGGGGAAGCACAACTCAACACCCCTAATTTTGAAAGACAGATTCTAGAATTTCTAAATAAGTAAAAAAAGCTAAACTTTTAAAGAGTTTCATCCTAGCTGATTCTAACGGATAAGATACAGATTAAAATTCAAAGGGCATCTAGGCTCATCTTAATTATACCGGAACATATACACATAACCTGGTTTACCTGTAGCCCGGCTAAAGGTCCCCCTTCTTTAAATAGCATACATTGGGCTAGGGAATCAGCTGATGCTTTGTTATTTGCATACATAAAAATAGTATCTGAGCCCAGGATTTTGTGGTCATACCCTAAAAAAGTGAGGCGCTCTCATCTGGTGAATCTGCGAACTCAAAGTCCCACCCATCAGCAGAGGCCACGGGTGGGTATATTCACAAAAAATTTACTGGTTCCCTTTCTTATAATCGGCCAGGAATTTCTCTAAACCACTATCGGTCAGGGGATGTTTCAATAAGCCTTCAATAGAAGAAAGTGGTCCCGTCATTACGTCGGCTCCAAGTTTTGCACATTCCAATACATGCATCGTGTGACGTATAGAAGCGGCAAGGATTTCAGTTTCAAAACCGTAGTTATCATAAATCAGCCTAATATCTGCAATGAGATTTAAACCATCGGTAGAAATATCATCCAACCGACCGATGAAGGGCGAAACATAAGTTGCTCCTGCTTTAGCAGCCAGCAAAGCCTGACCAGCAGAAAAAACTAAAGTACAGTTGGTTTTAATTCCGTTATCACTAAAATATTTAATCGCTTTTATACCTTCTTTAATCATAGGAACTTTCACGATAATTTGTTCGTGCAGTTCTGCCAGTTCCTCACCCTCTCGGATAATTCCGTCAAAATCGGTAGCGATAACCTCAGCGCTCACATCTCCATCGACAATATCACAAATCGCTCTGTAATGTTTATAAATATTATCTTTCCCGGTAATACCTTCTTTGGCCATTAAAGACGGGTTAGTGGTTACGCCATCTAAAACACCAAGCTCCTGGGCTTCTCTAATCTGATCTAAATTGGCAGTATCAATAAAAAATTTCATATCCTTAAGTTGTTTGTTAATTTATGTGGGTAGCAAATTTATAATTTATAATGCTTTAGAAGCATTTTTTCATAGACTTTATCAGGTAATATTCGCTTTAAACCTACCGAGAATTTCTGAAGCGCCTCCCCGACTTTGTAATGTCCGCGGGGTTCTTTTTCCAGAATAATCCTATGGACGGCTTTGGCCATTAACAAGGGATCCTTCCCGGCATCAACATCTTGATCCATGAGCTTCAAAGTATTCCCATAGGGTTCCTTATAGGGTGAATCATCACGTACAGGTGCATGATAACGCCCAGCCGCAATATTTGTAGCAAAATCCCCAGGTGCCACATTTGTCATTTTAATATTAAAATCTTTTAATTCCATCCGAAAGGCTTCGGTTGTGAGTTCCAAAGCTCCCTTGGAAGCCGAATAAATTCCTCTGTATGGAAGCCCCATATAACCGGCGATAGAGGTAATATTTATGATTAAGCCTTTCTTTTGTTTCCTCATCTCTGGTAATACCGCTTTAATCACCTTTATCGGGCCAAAATAATTGGTTTCAAAAGCCTTAGCTATTTCTTCATCTGGAGTTTCTTCTATAGGCCCTGTTATACCCACGCCTGCATTATTGATTAGCACATCAATTTTACCTTCTTCAGTAATAACCTGTGCTATTGCAGCAGCAATAGTTTCTTTTTTGGTCACATCCAAAGCAAGCATTTTAAAAGGAGGATGTGTTATTTTGGAGGGGTTCCGACTGGTACCGTAAACTTTATAATTCTGTTCAGAAAGATACTCGCCTATAGATTTTCCAATTCCGGAAGAAGCTCCGGTAATAAGCACTATCTTTTGAGAGGAAGCATTTGTTTTCATAGGCTACAAAGATGCGATTATTTTAGAACCTTTTAGAAACAAAAAATGGCAAGCTCCCCACATCACACCGCTACGACCGCCTACCCTTGCTGCGTTCCCGCCCTGGGGGATTCAGCAGGAGCTGGTTGTGTGGGACTTGCCGCTGCAAATATACAATCTTTCCTACTTTGCGCAAGTATTTTTTAAAGTGAATTAAGTATTTTAGCCTAGTATTTAATGTGAAAAATCAATGAATAAATTTAAGTACCTGTTTCTGTTTGTATTAGGATTTTTATTTTTTTCCTGTGGCAGTAATTCTGATAAAAAATCTTCTTATTTTAAGTTAAAGACTGCTGGTAATAAGACCGAGTTTCAACTCGGTGAATCCATTGAAGGTTCAATTGAGAACCTGAAAGAACTTCAAATCGATTCCATTCAGCTTTATTTTCAGCAAGAATATCTTAAGACCTTAAAGGCGGAAACTTCTTTTTCGGTTCCTTTAAAAAACACAAAACTAGGACGTCAAAAATTAGAAGCTATCATATTTTACGAAGGAGAAACCGATACCATAAGTGACGATCTTAAAATCTACAACCATACAGCACCAAAAGCTTACACCTATAAAGTCGTCCAGGAATATCCACACGATAGTAAAGCTTACACCCAAGGCCTGGAGTTTTACAAAGACACTTTATATGAAAGTACCGGACAATACGGTAATTCTTCCCTGAGAAAACTCAACCTTGAAACTGGAGAAGTGCTCAATAAAATCAACCTGGAAGACACCTATTTTGGAGAGGGGCTTACCATTCTTAATGATAAGCTTTACCTGTTGACCTGGAGAGAAAAAGAAGGTTTGATCTATAATCTGGATACTTTTGAACAAATAGGCACATTTAGTTACAACCAGAGTAAAGAAGGATGGGGATTAACTAATGATGGTGAGTATCTTTATAAAAGTGACGGCACTGAAAAAATTTGGATTTTGGATGCAGAAACTCTTGCGGAAAAGGGCTTTATACAGGTAGCTACTAATAAGTCTATCAAAACAAAATTCAATGAATTGGAATGGGTTGAAGGAAAAATTTATGCCAATACATATCAGTTTCCCAGTGTAGCTATAATTAATCCAAACAATGGTGCGTTGGAAGGCGTTATTGATTTTAGAGGATTACGGGAACGCTTAACAAATCTTCCAGCTCTGGATACCCAAAACCACGTTTTAAACGGAATCGCTTATAACCCTCTTACCAAAAAACTCTATGTTACCGGAAAAAACTGGGATAAGATTTTTGAGGTAGAAATAATTGAAAAATAATGGCTTCCACTCCGGAAATATTTCAACAGAGTTTTTTAGTGCAACAGCGGCATTTAGATCAGCAAAACCACGTGAACAACGTACAGTATGTACAATGGGTTCAAGATGTTGCCAAAGCGCATTGGGAGGCCAGGGCAACCAAAAAACAAAACGAGCAGTACTTCTGGATAGTGGTAAAACACGAAATCAGTTATAAACAGCAGGCGTTTTTAGGTGACAAAATTTTATTGCAAACCTATGTGGGTGAAACTTCTCATGTAAAGTCTGTTCGACACGTTATCATTAAAAATGAAGAAACCGAAAAAGTATTGGTGGAAGCAAAAACCACCTGGGCTCTAATGGATCAGGTCACCAAAAAACCTACCAAGATTTCAGAGGAATTAAAACAGGTTTTCACACAATAATCAGAATTTACATCCTCTTTCAAAAAAAAAGCTTATTTGCAGTTTCCTACAAATAAGCTTTTAAAATAATGTTCCACATTTTCAGCATTACATTTTAAAAAGTGGTCTTCCTTTCATCATTGTTTTAACCTCCTGCTTTATGGTTTCGAGTTCGCTGTCATTATCAATATTGGTTATTACGCTTTCAATAAAGTCAACGATTTTCGGCATATCAGCCTCTAGAAGTCCGCGAGTGGTAATTGCAGCGGTTCCTATTCTAATTCCTGAGGTTACAAATGGTGATTTATCATCGAAAGGCACCATATTCTTATTTACCGTGATTTGAGCTTTACCTAAGGCCTCTTCGGCATCTTTTCCACTTACGTTTTTATTTCGAAGATCGATAAGCATCATATGATTATCGGTTCCACCGGAAATGACCTTATACCCTTTTTCTACAAAAGCCTCTGCCAGTTTAGCGGCATTCTTTTTCACCTGTACGGTATAATGCAAAAACTCATCGCTCAATGCCTCTCCAAAAGCAACCGCTTTTGCAGCGATAATATGTTCTAAAGGCCCTCCTTGATTTCCTGGGAAAATTCCACTATTGAGCAAGGTGGACATCTTTTTAAGCTTTCCATTTTTGAGCTTTTCTCCAAAAGGATTTTCAAAATCTTTGCCCATCATTATAATCCCACCCCTTGGTCCACGAAGGGTTTTATGGGTTGTGGAAGTCACAATATGGCAATAAGGCATGGGATCACTTATTAATCCTTTGGCGATAAGACCGGCGGGATGTGCGATATCTGCCATCAGGATTGCTCCAACATGATCAGCAATTTCTCTAAATCTCTTATAATCTATTTCCCTTGAATATGCCGATGCTCCGGCAATAATCATTTTAGGCTTTTCCTTTTCTGCAATTTCCGCAACCTGATCATAATCTATAAGCCCGGTTTCCTTATCTACCCCGTAAAAAACAGGATTGTAAAGTTTTCCCGAGAAATTCACCGGGGAACCATGAGTTAAATGACCTCCGTGGGAAAGATCAAATCCTAAAAATTTATCTCCAGGATTCAAACAGGTATGAAAAACAGCCGTATTGGCCTGTGAACCTGAATGGGGTTGCACATTAGCATATTCTGCATTAAACAATTCCTTAAGGCGGTCTATGGCCAGTTGTTCCACTTTATCTACCACCTCACATCCTCCGTAATAGCGCTTGCCAGGGTAACCCTCAGCATATTTATTGGTGAGGACAGAGCCTGCAGCTTGCAGTACTTGTTCACTTACAAAGTTTTCACTGGCAATTAACTCAAGTCCATTGAGTTGGCGTTCTTTTTCTTCCGCAATTAAATTAAAAATTTCGGTGTCTCGTTGCATTTCAAAAGTTTACGTTAAATATTCATCAAAAGTAAGAAATACATTCGGTTAATAACAGGAAAATAATATATTTGGATTCATTAGATTTCTTAATAAAAACAAAAATTCATATGCCTATTACAGCTAACGACCCAAATAGAAAAACCTGGTTGGAAACTTCGGAAAACACCGATTTCCCTATTCAGAATATTCCTTTTGGGGTATTCCTTACCCGGGACGATGTAATCACCATAGGTTCCCGTATTGGAGACTTTGCGATAGACCTTGGCGCATTGCACCAATTGGGCTATTTTGAAGGAATTCCGTTAACCGATGATATATTTTTACAGGATACCCTAAACGATTTTATTTCTGACGGAAAAAAGACCTGGCGTCTGGTTCGTAATCGAATTGCTGATATTTTCGATGTAAAGAATGCCAAATTAAGGGATAATGAAGAGCACAGAAGTCGTGTGCTTTTCACCCTGGATGAGATTGAGATGCAAATGCCGGTTCAGGTTGGGGATTATACCGATTTCTATTCGAGCAAGGAACACGCAACCAATGTAGGTACGATGTTTCGAGATCCTGATAACGCGCTCTTGCCAAACTGGCTGCACATCCCTGTTGGTTACCATGGAAGAAGTTCTTCGATAATTCCTAGTGGCATCCCGGTTCATCGCCCTCAGGGTCAAACAAAACCAAAAGATGCGGACACTCCTGTTTTTGGTCCATCTCAAAGAGTAGATTTTGAAGTTGAAATGGCTTTTATCACCACAGATGCAAATGTTTTAGGAGAGCCGATTCCAATTGAAGAGGCTGAAGAATATATCTTTGGGATGGTATTGTTTAATGACTGGAGTGCCAGAGATATCCAGACCTGGGAATATGTACCATTAGGACCTTTTTTAGCCAAGAATTTTGCTTCTTCTATTTCTCCCTGGATCGTTACTTTAGACGCCTTGGAACCTTTTAGAACTGAAAGCCCGAAACCTGAAATAGAATTATTGCCCTACCTTAGGAGCACCGGTAAGAAAAGCTTCGACATTCATCTTGAAGTTTCTCTTCAACCAGAAAACTCGGAAGAAACCCCGCTGGCAAAAACCAATTTCAAAAATATGTACTGGAATATGAGTCAGCAACTAGCCCATCATACGGTAAATGGATGTCCTGTTAATTCAGGGGATATGATGGCTTCGGGAACTATTTCAGGCAAAACTCCGGACAGCTATGGTTCTATGTTAGAACTTTCCTGGAAAGGAGAAAAGCCCATTAAACTCAAAGACGGTAGCCAGCGCAAATTTATTGAAGATTACGACACGGTAATTATGAGGGGCTATTGCCAAAGCAAAGGCAGAAGGATCGGTTTTGGTGAAGTAAGCAGCCAGTTACTGCCGGTTTTTGAACCTAAAAAGAAATAAAGCTATATTTTTATCAAAAAAAAAGGTTTTACTTTAATAAAAGCCTCACATATTTGAAATTGTGAGGCTTTTATTTTTTAGCGACAAGGTCAGGTACTTATTTTTACCTGCCTTTCTTATTGGTCTTCTCCTTCTGGGTCTGGTCCATAAATTCTCGCTCTTCCCGGGCTGAGGCTTTATCGCTTTTTGAAAGTTTTTTTTTATCTTTTTGTCTTCGTTTTCCTGCCTCTTCTTCCTTTTGTTTCAGATCACGAAACTCCTCTTTCTCCCTGTCTTTATCTTCCTGTTTTAAAGACTCCCAGTTTTCCTCAAGTTTTTTAATATCTTCCTTCTTAGCCATCACTATTTAGTTTATTGATTTTCTCACTTAAAAGATACAAAGGCAAATCCATCCTCCTTAAGCCGAGGTGTATTTTAACAGGAATTTATCTACTACCTGAGTTCCTTCAAATTAGCCGCGTCTATATCCTGATGGGATGCGTGATGCACTACCTTGTTATCCCTTAAAACGATTAATTGCGGACTTTCGTGTCTTACCCCTAGTTCATCGGCCACCGCATTAGATATATCCCGATACTTTACCAAATCCAGAAAATAGAGCTTGGTATTTTCACTATCCTCATATTGCTTTTCAAAATTTTTAAGTACCATGCGGCTAATACCACACCGGGTAGAATGCTTGAAAATACCAATTAACCTATCCTTTGATTCTTCTTTTGCAATGGTTATTTGATCTTTATCGGTTAAATCCGTCCACGGAAATTCAGTTGTTTCTTTGGTATCATCTCCATCACTCTTAAATATTTTATCTAATAATCCCATAGTTTATTTTCTTTCGTATAAAATTAATTCTTAATAAATTTAATATGCACCGCAATTCAAAACTAATTTTAAAAACTTTAACCCAAATGTCAATTTGACGTTAATTTTGAAGTAAAATCGGTCATTTTGTCTTAATTTTTTAATGGTATATCAATTGCTTTATTCTTTAAAAAATAATCGACTATGAATTTCAACAACTTTACCATAAAATCACAAGAGGCAATTCAGCAGGCACAACAACTTGCACAGGAACTGGGCCATCAGCAAATTGAGAACGAACATATTTTTAAGGCAATTAGTATTGTCGATGAAAATGTAGCTCCATTTTTGCTAAAAAAATTAAATATTAACGTTAATCTCTTTAACGATATTCTAGATAAAACCTTACAGAGTTTTCCAAAAGTTAGTGGTGGTGATATTATTCTTTCCCGTGAAGCAGGAAAAATGGTTAATGAGGCTTCAACGATTGCCAAAAAAATGAAAGATGAATATGTATCCATTGAACATCTTATTCTGGCTATTTTTAAATCCTCGAGTAAAGTCGCGCAAATATTAAAAGATCAGGGTGCCACTGAAAATTCACTGAAAGCTGCAATAGAAGAATTGCGCAAGGGGGACCGTGTTACTTCACAAAGTGCCGAAGAAACTTATAACGCCCTGGATAAATATGCCATCAATCTAAATCGGATGGCCGAAGAAGGAAAAATGGATCCTGTAATTGGCCGGGATGAGGAAATCAGGAGAATTCTACAAATTCTTTCTAGAAGAACAAAAAACAACCCTATGTTAGTTGGGGAACCCGGAACGGGGAAAACAGCGATCGCTGAAGGTTTGGCCCATAGGATTATTGCCGGTGATATTCCGGATAACCTCAAGAATAAAGTGATTTATAACCTGGATATGGGAGCACTTATTGCCGGGGCTAAATATAAAGGTGAGTTTGAGGAACGCCTTAAAGCGGTAATAAAAGAAGTAACCTCCAGCGATGGCAATATTGTTTTGTTTATAGATGAAATCCACACCCTGGTAGGCGCTGGTGGAGGACAGGGTGCCATGGATGCTGCCAATATTTTAAAACCGGCTCTGGCTCGTGGTGAACTGCGTGCAATTGGCGCCACTACTTTAGATGAGTATCAAAAATATTTTGAAAAAGATAAGGCCCTAGAAAGACGTTTTCAAAAAGTAATAGTGAATGAACCCGATACCGAAAGCGCAATTTCCATTCTAAGGGGAATTAAGGAAAAATATGAAACTCATCATAAGGTCCGAATCAAAGATGAAGCTATTATTGCTGCCGTAGAATTATCACAACGTTATATCACCAATCGTTTTTTACCTGATAAAGCTATAGACTTAATGGATGAAGCGGCTTCTAAACTACGAATGGAGATCAATTCAAAACCGGAAGAACTCGATGTTCTGGATAGAAGAATTATGCAGTTGGAGATCGAAATTGAAGCTATAAAACGGGAAAAAGACGAGAGCAAACTAAAAATGCTTCGTGCCGACCTGGCAAATATAAAAGAAGAAAGAAATGAACTACACGCACGCTGGCAGAATGAAAAAGGGGTAGTAGATAGTATTCAGAATTTAAAATCTGATATCGAAAACTTTAAACTGGAAGCCGAGCGAGCCGAACGTGAAGGTGACTATGGGAAAGTAGCAGAAATTCGTTATGGAAAAATAAAAGAAGCCCAGGAAAAACTTGAAGAATTACAAAAGACCGTTGCGGAAAATCAGAATGAAAAATCCCTTATTCAGGAAGAAGTTACCAACGAAGATATCGCAGACGTAGTAGCTAAATGGACCGGGATTCCGGTAACCAAGATGCTACAAAGTGATCGTGAGAAATTATTAATACTGGAAGACGAACTTCACAAACGAGTTGTTGGGCAGGAAGAAGCTATAATTGCCGTAAGTGATGCCGTAAGAAGAAGTCGGGCAGGTCTGCAGGATCAAAAAAGACCTATCGGTACATTCCTATTCCTGGGGACAACAGGCGTTGGAAAAACCGAGCTTGCAAAAGCACTGGCCGAATATTTATTCGATGATGAAGCCGCTATGACGCGTATTGATATGAGTGAATATCAAGAACGACATGCGGTGAGCCGTTTAGTCGGAGCACCTCCGGGATATGTTGGATATGATGAAGGAGGTCAGCTTACCGAAGCCGTGCGTAGAAAACCTTATTCGGTAATTCTTTTAGATGAAATTGAAAAGGCTCATCCTGATACGTTCAACATTTTACTACAGGTGCTGGATGAAGGAAGATTAACGGACAATAAAGGGCGTTTAGCAGATTTTAAAAATACCATTATCATTATGACCTCCAATATGGGAAGCCATATTATTCAGGATAAATATGAAAATGTGAAGGATCCTGATACGGCAATGGATTCAGCTAAAACTGAAGTTCTCGCCTTATTAAAACAAAGTGTAAGGCCGGAATTTATAAACAGGATAGATGATATTATCATGTTTAGTCCGTTAACCCAAAAAGATATCAAGAAAATAGTATCTCTTCAGCTCAAAGACGTGAAGAAAATGCTAGAGAAACAACATATTGTGCTGGATGCCACTGAGGAAGCAATCAGTTATCTGGCCGGTCGCGGATTTGATCCCCAATTCGGCGCAAGACCGGTAAAAAGAGTGGTTCAACGGGAGGTTTTAAATAAACTTTCCAAAGAAATTCTGGCCGGAACTATCAAAACCGATCATATTATTCTATTAGATGAGTTTGATGATGAATTGGTTTTCAGAAATGAAACCAACCCGGTAGAAACAGAATAAATTTAAATTTTCTTATAAAAAAGAGGCCGTCTAAAAATTAATTTAGACGGCCTTTTCTCTTTTTCACAGATAAGCATTACATCCTATCGATTTCCTTTTTTAGTTCTTCTTTGGTCTTCCCAGTTTTTTCCTGTAAACGACCTAGCATTTCATCAAACTTTCCTTCAGAATAAGTAGTATCATCATCGGTCACATCGCCATATTTCTGCTTAAATTGACCTTTTACTTGATTCCACTTTCCTTCTAACTGATCATTATTCATAATTATTGGTTTTAGGTGTTAATTATAAAGACCAAATTACAATATGACATCGGCTTAAACTCTCAATAAACTCCCATAATTCTCTTAAGGATTTGTTATTTTTGAACTTTAAAATCGGTTAATGAAAAAAATCTTAATATCGCTACTTTCTATTGGAATTTTAGGCTGTGCTACCACCAAAAAAATAGATGAATCAAATCTTGAACTCCGTTATTTGGACGATGTTATTATTCCCCAAAACTTAAAAATTGAAGGCACTAAAATCGGCGGACTATCAGCAATAGATTATCATAAAGGAATGTATTACCTGGTTTGTGACCAGGCCTCCCAGCCAAGAATTTACAAGGCTGAAATTCCATTGATTAATCGGTCCATAGATACGGTCATTATAAAGGATGTTATTGTGTTAAAGGACAATAATTTTTATACCCATCACACTCCGGATCTAGAAGGCATTCGAATTAATAAAAATGAACTGGTTATTTCTGCTGAAGGTTCCATACATAACAACAAACACCCATCGGTTTTCACTATTTCATCCGAAGGAGCTTTTCTTTCAGCTTATCAAATCCCGGAGTACTTTAAAGCCTCAGGAACACAAAAACCAAGGAATAACGGTGTGTTTGAAGGTTTGTCTGAAAGTTTTGACAAATCTGGCTACTGGGTCGCGACGGAACTTCCACTGGAACTGGACGGACCTAAACCAAAAATTTATCCTACAAAATCTCCGCTTAGGTTTACAAAACTTAATAAAAACACCCAAACTGCCCAAAGGCAATTCGTTTATACCCCGGATGGGATTTCAAAATTTCCTATCAACTGGTTTGCTATCAATGGGGTCACCGAAATTCTAGAATATGCCGAAGATAAATTCCTGGTTTTAGAACGCGCATACTCCGCTGGCTATGGTTCTAACGGAAATACTGTAAAGATTTTTGATGTAGATGCTTCCAAGGCCACCAATACCTTAAAAATGGAAAATCTAAGCAAAAACGAATATCAAAAGGCTTCTAAGCGATTGGTTTTCAACTTTAAATCGGTTAAGGAATTTCTTACCAAAAAAACCATAGATAATATTGAAGGAATGACATTTGGCCCTGATTTACCGAACGGAAAAAAATCTTTAATCCTCGTATCGGACGATAATTTTAGTAGCTTTAGCGATCAAATTACACAATTTATTCTCTTAGAACTGGAAATAAAGTAGATGATGAAGCCTTACTTTTTATTATTGAGCCTTATCCTTTTAACCTCTTGCAATTTTGGAGATCAGGAGCCAGAACAGATTATGAAAGACGCTAAGGATCCTGATAAAGACATTACCACCTATTACTTTATTCGACACGCTGAAAAAGATACCACAGATAAAATGGACAAAGATCCTGAATTAACTGATGTAGGAATTAAACGTGCAGAAAACTGGGTTAAAACCTTTAGAGATATCGATTTTGACCTTATTTATAGTTCGGATTATAAACGAACTATAAATACCGCTAAACCTATTGCCCGGGCCCAAAACAAAGAGATTAAATTTTACAATACCGAAAAGCTTAATGATAAAGATTTTCAAGAAAATACAAAAAATAAAACAGTGCTGATAGTGGGTCACAGCAACCTTAACCCGGAATGGGTGAACTATATTATAGGAAGGAAAAAATACGATGATTTGGATGAAAGCATTTACGGAAGTCTATTTATAGTGACTATTCATCCCGATAATTCCAGAACTTCAAAAGTTTTATATTTTGATTAAAAAAAGGTAGATCAAAAACTTAGTTGCTATTATAAATCATCAACCAAGTTTTCAAAATACCTCTTTAACTTAATCCTTGAATAAAAGCCTCCTATCCGTTGAGAATATTAATTGCTTTAGCGTTTACAAATTCTTTGAGTCCGAACCCACCATGTTCACGACCATAGCCTGAATTTTTCACTCCACCAAAAGGCATATTTGGTTGTGCTAAACCGAAAGAATTTATAAATACCATACCGGTATCAAAATGCTGGCTGGCAAGTTGTACAGCTTTATCCACATCCTCAGAGAAAATTCCCCCACCAAGGCCAAAGCGACTATCATTAGCAATTCTCATCGCATCTGTATCATCTTTAGCCTTTATTAAAGAAGCTACCGGGCCAAAAAGCTCATCATCGTAAGCAGGTTGTCCGGGCTTTACATTGGCCAAAACTGTAGCTGGATAATAAAACCCTTCTCCTTCCGGAATTTCACCACCACATAGAACAGCTGCACCTTTTTTAACACTGTCTTCCACCTGCTGGTGCAATTCTTCTCTTAAATCTTTTCTGGCCATAGGCCCTAGATCATTATCACTGTTGGTTGGGTCACCGGCTTTCAGGCTTTTCATTTTTTCAACAAAAGCTTCTTTAAACTGATCGTACAATTTTTCTACCACAATAAATCTTTTGGCAGCCACACAGGTTTCCCCATTGTTGTAAATTCTTCCCTGCACACACCATTTTACAGCTTTCTCCACATCAGCATCTTCTAAAACCATATAAGCATCATTAGAACCAAGTTCCAGCACTGTTTTTTTCAAATTTGCACCAGCTTTTTCACCAATAATTTTCCCAGCTCCGGGACTACCAGTTAAGGTTACACCACGAACCAACTCGTGTTCAATTATCGCATCCGATTGTTCGTGGTCTATTATAAGAACTTTAAAAAGGTCTTTCGGCAAACCTGCTTCCTGGAATATCTTTTCAATTAATAATCCTGAGCCGGTCACATTCGCAGCATGCTTTAAAAGAATACCGTTACCAGCCATAAGGTTAGCAATTGCATATCTTATAACTTGATATGCAGGAAAATTCCAGGGTTGGATACCGTAAATTACACCAAGTGGAGAATAAGTGATGATTCCGCGACCTCCGTCAGGCAACTCTCGTTCTTCATTTTTTAGATTTTCGGGACCATGGGCTGCCGTCCATTCACATATACCTGCGCAAAGATCAACTTCCTGTTCCCCTTGTTGAAGTAGTTTTCCCATTTCCGCAGTCATTAGCTTCACCAATGCATCTTTGTGCTCGGTTAGCTTCTGGCCAATTGCTTTAATAACTTCCGCTCTTTGTTCTGGGGATTTTTCGCGCCATTTTAAAAAGGCCTGGTGGCAGGCTTCCACGGCGTCTTTTGATTCCTGGTCCGTAAAATAATTATAAGTCTCTAAATCTTTACCCGTTGCTGGGTTCACTGTCTTCATTGTCTTTTCTTTCATAACTGTTTTTTTTTTGAAAATTAAAGTTATGAACTGATGCAGGAAATAAGGATTAAGGCCCTGTTAAAGCTTTTAAAAGACCGCGTTAATTATGAGGAATTAACAGATTAACCTAAGATTATTACGGGTTTTATTCTGGAATAGTTACTTCTATATTTTTATTTTCAATTTTTGAAAGTAATTCCAGTTGCCTGGCCTGGTAAAGATCGTCCAACTCCTGTAATGGAGTATCGAGGTTTTCGGTAAAATAATTTTCATAATCTACAAACCTGATTCCCTGAATTGTCCTTGGATTATAAGCTTTTCTAAAACGCAGCCCTCCCTCATTTACTTCAAAACTATAGGCCAGATAATCGACCTTGTAATTTCGTGTATTAATCCAGTATACATATACATCTTCGTGATCTGTCCCACCTCCTTTGGTATCAAAGGTCACTTTTATTTCATAATATTCCTGATTGTATATGCTGTCTATCCCTATTAATTTTTTGTTCACTGCGGCATCATTTAAACCAAAGGGCAAGTGGACAAAGTAATGTACTGAATTTACCGAATTCTTATAAAGGGTTTTTAAAGAATCAGGAAGTTGAACTATACTATCTCCGTAGTACCGTTTAAATCCCTGGTTACTTATCAAATCGCGGTACTGCTTTCCTGATGAATCTGCAAGAATTCGTTCTAACTCAAATTTTCCCTCTTTACGCCTACTCCTATAGTTCCCTTTTCTGAAGTCAAAACTAATTTCAGCATTTTCATAGCGTTCCCCTCCGGCATTTTCAATAGCCTTATCGATAATGTGCTGTGCGTTTTCTTGCTCTGTATTACAGGCAAAGATCAGCATTGTAATTAAAACTCCTAAAATGTAATTCTTCATCTAAATAATCAATATTAAAAGATTGCAAAGGTAGTTAAAAACCTAAATAAGCAATACCCACAAAACTCTTGACATTTTTAATCGATCCTATTTTAGCATAGGGCAATCAAAATAAAATTCGACCAGGAAAATACAAATTTGACCGCTATACTTTTTAAGATTTACGTACACGGATACGATAGTCAACACCAGGGTAAGTCACAAAACAATTGAGCACTCCGCACCTGGAAAGTCACTTTAGAACCTCTAAAAAACAATACTATTACCTTTTCTGAAAATCAAATGATTTAGATGAAAATGGCTCTTCTAATTTCTAAGGACTTTTTTGGTTGAAAGCCTGCTGGGAATGGATAAAAATGGAGAGGATGAAGAAATGGACCAAGGCTTTTCCCGGGAATAAATAAGAATTACTAAAAAAATAACCGCTAAATTGTTACGAATTCTGTAAATACAAAGGAAATCTCTATAAAGCTTCCTATTTTTGTTTCTTATGAAAAAGACCAGTAATACTATAAATATAAAGAATCGAAAGGCTCGGTTTGAATATGAAATCCTAGATAAGTACGTGGCTGGAATTAAACTGGCCGGTACCGAAATAAAAGCGATAAGGCAAGGAAAAGCTTCTATAGCCGAGAGTTTTTGTGAATTCCAGAATCACGAATTATTTGTGATCAACATGCACGTTGAAGAATATTCACACGCTACTCATTTCAATCATAATCCAAAAAGTGAACGTAAACTTTTACTTCAGCGCCGTGAATTGCGTAAACTGGAGAAAGAGGTAAAGAATTCGGGGCTTACAATTATCCCCTTACGCCTTTTTATCAATGACCGCGGACTGGCAAAAATGCAAATTTCACTTGCAAAGGGTAAAAAACTCTACGATAAACGGGATACTATTAAAGATCGCGAGAGCAAAAGAAAATTAGACAGGATCAAAAAAGAATACAAATAGTTCCTGGATGCAGCCGGCAAAACAGATTTTACCTTTAATAGTTTTTTCCCAATTTTGCTGCACCTCCCTTTGGTTTGCCGGGAATGCCGTAATGCCAGAATTAATCCTTAACTTTGATTTGAATGATAAAGCCATTGCGCATTTAACCTCGGCTGTTCAGTTCGGATTTATTTCAGGTACCCTAATCTTTGCTTTTTTAAGTCTCGCTGATAGAATTTCCCCATCCAAACTCTTTTTTATATCTGCTATTTTTGGGGCGATTTGTAATCTGGGAATTATTCTCGGAAACAACGACTTAAATACCTTACTCCTGCTACGTTTTCTTACCGGATTTTCCCTGGCCGGAATTTACCCGGTAGGCATGAAGATCGCTGCGGATTATTATGACAAAGGCCTAGGAAAATCACTGGGCTTTTTGGTAGGCGCCCTGGTGTTAGGCACTGCATTTCCCCATTTATTAAAAACTTTAACCGGGACAGAAGACCTGCCCTGGCGCTTTGTGATCATCGCAACGTCCATCTTTGCATGTATGGGCGGGCTTTTAATTTTTATATTTATTCCCGATGGGCCTTTTAGACAAGCAAAAACAAAGTTTAAAAGCATTGCTGTTTTTAGCGTTTTTAAAAATAAAAGTCTTCGTAGCGCAGCCTTTGGGTATTTTGGCCATATGTGGGAGTTGTACACTTTCTGGGCTTTTGTTCCCCTGATCCTAGCTGCTTATAAATTTTCTTTACCTCAAAGCAATTTTACTGTTCCATTTTGGTCATTCCTTATTATAGGGATCGGTGGTCTTTCCTGTATTATGGGCGGTTATATCTCTGAAATTGCAGGGGTAAAAAAAACCGCTGCGACAGCTTTATTGCTATCAGGTGTTTGTTGTATGATTTTTCCTTTTATCTTTCTACAGGATTCGACCGCGGTATTCCTTGCATTTATGAGTTTCTGGGGAATTATGGTCGTTGCAGATTCACCATTGTTTTCAACACTGGTTGCCATAAATGCACCCCCGAAAATTAAAGGCACGGCACTTACCATAGTAAATTCCATAGGTTTTGCTATTACTATTGGAAGTATTCAATTGACTACTTATTTGCATCAATTACAACCGGTTTATAGCCTGAGTTTACTGGCCATTGGACCAGCTTTGGGGTTATGGGGATTATTTCGGAAGTAATCATCAATAGGTTCTTCCTTTCTTAAAGCCATTACCTTTATTTTTTTGTCTATTTTGGAAACTTCTTAAATTCATCATCATGCATCAAAAACTTTTTATCCTTTTTCTCATTTTTTCATCGATTAATTTAACTGCACAAATTACCGGAACTGTTACTGATTCGGAAAACAAAACACTTCCTTATGTAAATATTTATACAGAAGATGGAAGGTTTGGAACCACTTCTAACGAAAACGGGATTTATGAATTAAAAATAAATAATCCAGGAGTATACAATTTAGTTTTTCAATTTCTGGGTTACCAAACCCAGAAAAAAACTATTTCCGTAAAAGAATTTCCTTACCAGTTAGACATAAGTTTGAAACCGGAAACCACTAGTTTAGCTGCAGTAAATCTTACAGGAGAAAACCGGGCAAATGCGATTATTAAAAAAGCCATTGCCAATAGAAAACGAAATGCTCAAAAGCTCAAGGCCTACACCGCTGATTATTATTCCCGCGGATTATGGCGGATCGAAAATGCCCCAGAAAAAATACTTGGGCAGGAGATTGGCGATCTTGGCGGCGGACTGGATTCCACTCGAAGTGGTATCGTTTACCTTAGTGAGACTATTTCCGAAATATCCTATAGACGCCCTGATGATTTCAAAGAAAAGATTATCGCCTCCAAAGTCAGTGGTAACGACAATGGTTTTAGTTTGAATTCAGCCCAGGAATCTTATTTTTCCTTCTACGAGAACACCGTTGAAATTAACAGTGAAATGGTTTCTCCAATTGCTGAATATGCTTTTAATTATTACCATTACGAACTGGATGGGGTTTTTTACGATGAAAATGGAAATCTCATCAATAAAATAAAAGTGATCCCAAAACGGGAAAAAGATCGCGTTTTTTCAGGCTATATCTATATTGTGGAAGACCTTTGGCAAATCTTTGGAGTAGAACTACAAACCACTGGTCAGGCGATTCAGGTACCGCCAATTGAAACTTTGGATTTTAAACAAAATTACCGCTTTTCTGAAGAAAATGGGTTTTATGTTCAGCTCTCTCAAACTGTTGATTTTAGATTTGCAATGTTCGGCATTTCAGGTGATGGCAGGTTTACTGCGGTTTACAGCAATTATAATTTTAAGCCTGAATTCGATAAAAATAGCTTCGGAAATGAAATTATGAGCTTTGCAGAGGCTGCAAATAAAAAAGATTCCACATACTGGAAAAAGTTACGCCCTGTGCCTTTAACTAAGGAGGAAATTAATGATTATGTAAAAAAGGATAGCATTCAAACTATTCGCAGTTCCAGGCCCTATTTAGATTCTATAGACAGGGTACGAAATAAATTCAGTCTCACTAGCCCCGTTTTTGGCTATTCCTGGCAAAATTCACATAAAAACAGGTATTTTAACATCAGTTCCCCATTAATGGGAACCCATTTTAACACGGTTCAGGGATGGAATTCCTCTACTACAATTTCTTACAGACAAAATGAATCAGATGAAAATTCAGGGGAGTTCTGGCGATTGTATGCCAGGCTTAATTATGGTTTTAGTGAGGAGCGTGTTAGGGTCTCGGGAGGATTTCAGAAAGAATTTAATGATTCCAGCCGGCCGGTCTTAAGTATCTCCGGCGGCATGGAAACCACCCAGATTAACAAGCGCAAACCAATTTCCGAAAGGCTCAACGATATAAGCACGATATTTTTTGAGAGAAATTACCTAAAGCTCTACCAACGCACTTTTGCTGAGCTCTCTTATCAACAGGAGATGCTAAACGGGCTTTATTTTTCTGGAGAATTTAGTTACGAAAACCGGGATCCTTTAATTAACCATACAGACCAGGTGATAATTGATAATGAGGACGTTCAATATACTTCTAATAACCCCCTGCAACCAGATAATTTTGGATCAGTGCCTTTCAATAAACACGATATTTTTAAACTAAGGCTAAATACGCGTATAAGATTTGGACAGAAATATATGAGTTACCCAAATAGAAAAATCAATATTAACAATGAAAAATATCCTACATTATATTTAGGCTATGAAAAAGGTTTCGGGGCTAGCATAGAGGCATACAATTTCGATCAATTTAAAGCTTCTATAACACAAACCTTCAATATGGCAAATAAAGGGGAATTTGGCTACAATTTAAACGGGGGCGCTTTTTTAAATGCCCAGAATATGGCCTATATTGATTTCAGGCATTTTATAGGAAATCAAACCCGTGTATATGATGGTTTTAGTAACCTATCCAGATTTAACCTGTTGCCTTATTACGCTTTGAGTACCAACAAGACTTACGCTGAAGCCCATATTGAACACGATTTCAAAGGCTGGATATTAGGGAAAATACCATTTATAAACCAGCTTAATTACAACCTGGTCGTTGGAGCCCACGGCTTATATACGCAGCACAACAAACCCTATTCTGAATATTCGGTTGGAATTGATAATCTTGGCTTTGGAAAATATAGGCTATTGCGTTTAGACTATGTAATTGCAAATCGGGATGGACATCGCGAAGGAGCGTTTGTTTTTGGATTGAAATTTTTAGGTATACTTGATTAAAACAATACGTCTCACAGCTCAAGTTGAAAGCTGTGAGACGGGTAATTTTAGAATGTTACTGTCGAAAACTGATTATCGAACTCGTAACTGCAAAAATTTTTCCTTACTCCTCTTGGCCGTCATTATTTTTATCGGCTTGTTTTTCTTCCTCGGTGGTAGCAAAATCTGTAATGCCGTTTTTAACTAATAGATTATACCACTGAAATATTTTTTTCATATCACTGGCATAAACCCTGTCTACATCGTAATCGGGTAAAATTTCCGCAAAATAATTTTCTAATTCAGCTTTAGAAGCTTTGTGACTTATGGCTTCTCCCCCATCTTCCTTTTCTTTAATCTTTTCAAAGATTTCAGCCAGTGGAACTTCTTCTGTATATGTATAGATTGCAATTTCACTTAATAAACTAACATTATTCCGGATGTTCACGGCCATTTTTTTTCCCTCGGGAATTGATTTTACAATAAATCCGCCGCGGCTTTGTGCGGTTAATTCGTATAAACCGGGCTTCCCCGAAATCGCTAATATTTTATCTAATCCCATAGTAATTTTTTAATCCCCCCGAGGCATCCCCCGAGATTATAAAATAGTTTTAATTCTTAGCCCATAAACCGAGCCCGTTAATTTTTGGCTGGCAAATATCAGTTGCCAGAACTAATTATCAAAGTGATTAACGCCCTTTCTTCATTTCAGGAAAACGCATTTTATATTCCATCTTTATTTTCCCCTTTGATATATTGGCAAGTTTTCCTTTAAGCAAACGCTTTTTTAAGCTGGAAAGTTTATCTGTAAACAAAATTCCTTCAATATGGTCATATTCATGCTGAATTACCCTGGCAGACAAACCTCTAAAGGTATCTCGATGGAATTCAAAATTCTCATCCTGGTATTCGATCACTATTTGTGGTTTTCTAAATACATCCTCTCTTACTTCCGGAATACTCAGACAGCCTTCGTTGAAAGCCCATTGCTCTCCTTCCTCCTCGACAATTTTTGGGTTTATAAAAACTTTTTTCAACTTTTTAAGCTCTTCCCTTTCCTGTAGCTCTAATTCTTCGTCCTCTGCAAACGGACTGGAATCTACAAGGAATAAACGAATAGGGCGGCCAACTTGTGGTGCTGCTAAACCCACTCCAAAGGCGTTATACATGGTTTCCCACATATTTTCTATCAACTCATCCAATTTTGGATAATCTTCCGGAATTTCTTTACATTTTTTTCGTAAGACCGGATCTCCGTAAGCTACAATTGGTAAAATCATTCTTTTGATTGTATATTTTATAATGACTTTTAAAAAAGTCTTTTTTACTTAAGTTGAAATAGATTCAAAGATTATTCCGAATTTACTTCGGGCTTAAATCAGTTATTCATACAAATAAGTCTGCAGGATTATAGTGGCGCTTATTTCGTCAATAAGTGCTTTATTCCTGCGTTTTTTCTTTTTGAGCCCACTATCAATCATAGACTGAAAAGCCATTTTTGAAGTGAACCTCTCATCCACTCTTTTAAAGGGCATCTCAGGAAATTTTTTGATAAAAACCTTTAAAAATTCCTGAATATAGACTTCACTCCCTGAGGCTGAATCGTCTTTTTGTTTGGGTTCTCCCACCAATACTAATTCTACATTTTCCTCTTTGAAATAAGTATCCAAAAAATCCAGAAGCTCAGCGGTATTAACCGTGGTAAGTCCCGAGGCGATCATTTTGAGTTCATCGCTAACCGCGATCCCGGTGCGTTTAGTCCCAAAATCTAATGCCATTATTCTTGCCATCTTCAAAATTTGCGCAAAGGTAAGGTTTATATTGCTTTACCACCAAAAATTAGCCTTAAGCTATTATATTTGCTAAAAATCGAAAACAATGGATCATTTAGAAACCAAGATTAATGAAGCCTGGGAAAACCGGGATTTACTAAAAGATACAGAAACCATAAAAGCCATCCGCGAGGTTATTGCCTTATTAGATGCAGGGAAATTAAGAACAGCGGAGCCCACTGAAAACGGCTGGCAGGTAAATGAGTGGGTAAAAAAAGGGGTAGTGCTTTATTTCCCTATCCAAAAGATGGAAACTTTAGAAGCGGGGATATTTGAATACCACGATAAAATTCCGCTGAAAAAAGGCTATAAAGAAAAAGGAATTCGCGTGGTTCCTAATGCTGTTGCCAGACATGGTGCGTACATTTCCAGTGGGGTAATTATGATGCCGAGTTATGTCAACATTGGCGCCTATGTAGACGAAGGAACAATGGTAGACACCTGGGCCACAGTTGGAAGTTGTGCTCAAATCGGGAAAAACGTACACCTGAGTGGTGGAGTTGGAATAGGTGGAGTTTTAGAACCTCTGCAAGCTTCTCCGGTAATCATCGAAGATAATGCGTTTCTTGGCTCCAGAAGTATAGTGGTTGAAGGAGTTAGGGTTGAAAAAGAAGCTGTTTTAGGAGCCAACGTGGTGCTTACGGCTTCAACCAAAATTATCGATGTTACCGGGGATGAACCTAAAGAAATGAAAGGTATTGTTCCGGCAAGATCGGTGGTAATTCCTGGGAGTTATACTAAAGAATTTCCTGCTGGAGCATATAATGTACCCTGTGCCTTAATTATTGGAAAACGAAAGGAATCTACCAACAAAAAGACTTCCCTCAATGATGCTTTGAGAGAATACAATGTAGCGGTTTAGAAGATAAGCTTGAATCCATTTCTTTGGGAATCCGATCGGAACCTATGAAAATACTTGTAATTCAGCAGAAAATGATTGGGGATGTACTTACATCCTCAATCTTATTTGAAGCACTTCGGAAAAATTACCCCGAGTCAGAATTACATTACCTGATTTATCCACATACAAAACCGGTAGTCGAGCACAATCCATTTATAGATAAAATAATTGAATATGATTCCGAAATTGGAAAAGATGCAATTAAATTTCTGAAATTCTTAAAGCTTATTCGAAAGGAATCCTATTCAGCGGTAATTGACATTTATTCCAAAATTAGTTCCGCGATAATTGCAAAATATTCCGGCGCCCCACTCCGACTTGGTTTTCATAAACATTATACCCAACCATTTTATACCCGAACTTTTAATTATAAGGATGTTCCTGAGACAAAAGCAGGACTGGCCATTGAAAACAGAATGCAGCTTTTAAAAGCATTTGGGAAAAACTTTCCAAGGGAACTAAAACCTAAACTGTATATATCTTCTAAAGAAAAAGGGAGTTTCAGAAAAAAACTGGTAAAACAAGGTGTGGATTTCGACCAACCTTTGATTATGTGTGGAGTTTTAGGAAGTTCCTCAATAAAAACCTATCCAAAAAATTATATGGCCTCCTTGTTGGATACATTGATTAAAGAAAAAACCAACGGACAAATTCTTTTCAATTATTTGCCCTGGCAGAAAACTCAGGCGCAGGACATTTATAATCAGTGTAATTCCAAAACCCAATCCCGGATTTTCATTGATATTTACGAAAAATCTTTGAAAGGGTTTATTATGAATTGTGCTAACTGTGACCTTTACTTTGGCAATGAAGGTGGAGCAGCAAATATTATGAAGGCATTAAACAAACCAACATTTTCTATACATTCTCCTCAAATTAAAAAAAATTATTGGGCTATCTATGAAAATGGGAAAAATAACAGGTCGGTTCATCTGGAAGATTACAGCTCCATTGTGTTTAAAAAGACCACAAATAATGTAGATCTGAAACCAGAATATTTTTCAAAAGAACTGCTGAAATTTATGCACTTTAATTTAAAAAACCCTAACCAGAGGGGGGCTAACAAAGAAATTTCATAACTATGAATATAGGTTACGAAGCTAAGAGGATTTTTCACAATACCACAGGCTTGGGAAATTACAGTCGTGATTTAATTACTATCCTAAGTAATTTTCATCCGGAAAATAAATATTTTTTATACAATCCCAGACCGACCGAAAAACAGCTTTATCAACCTAAGAATCCTGTAGAGGAAAAACTACCCGTAAGTCGGATAGACAGGTTTTTTAACAATTTGTGGAGAAGGAAAAATGTAATTAAAGACCTTAAGAAAGATCATCTGGATATTTTTCATGGACTCTCCGGGGAGATCCCCTTGGGTCTGGATAAAACAAATATAAAAAGTGTAGTCACCATACACGATTTAATTTTTTTACGCTATCCTGAATTTTATTCATTCCTGGATAAAATAATTTACAAACAAAAATTTCAGCATGCCGTTTCAACCGCTGATGCAATTATTGCCGTAAGTGAACAGACAAAGGAGGATATCATTAAATTTTTAAAGGTAGATGCCTCCAAGATTAGCGTTATTTATCAAGGCTGTCAGAAAGAATACAAAACCACTTGCACTCCGGATGTCCTTGAAAAGCTTACCCAAAAGTACAAATTACCAAAAAATTATTTACTTAACGTAGGCACTGTCGAGAGTAGAAAAAATATTTTCAGCGTTGTTAAAGCCATTAAAAATATAGATACACATCTTGTTATAGTGGGTTCCCTAACTTCTTATGCTGAAGAAATAAAAACTTACATAGACAAGGAAGGATTACAAAATAAGGTGACCTTTTTACACGGGCTTACCACCTCTGAACTTGCCGCACTTTATCAGGGAGCTGAAATTTTTATTTATCCATCAATTTTTGAAGGGTTTGGGATTCCAATCATAGAAGCTCTTTATTCAAAAACTCCAGTCATTACAACAAATTACGGCTGTTTTCCGGAAGCCGGCGGGCCGGATAGCGCATATATTGATCCGCAAAATATTTCAGAGATTTCAACAAGTATTTCCCGGCTGCTTGCAGATCCGGAGAAACGCCGAGATATGGCCGAAAAATCTTTTATTTATGCCCAAAAATTCTCAGATGAAAATATTGCTTCCAGCGTAATTAGTCTATACAAAAAGCTTCTGGTATGAAGGTAATTCACATCAACCTGGCATCAACCTGGAGAGGTGGGGAGCGGCAGGTAGCTTTGCTCTTTAAAGGATTAAACCAACTGGGGGTTGATCAACTTTTGGTGTGTTTAAAAAATAGTGCGCTGGAAGAACTCGCTAAAAAAGAGGCCTGGAATTACCTTGCCATATCAAAGAATCCTATCCATCTTTTTACCCAGGCTAAAATTTTAAAGAATTTAGAAAAACAGGGCTATCAAATTATTCATTGCCATGAATCCAGAGCCCATACGCTGGGTATTTTGACCCGGTTACTCTGTAGAAGCAGGCAGCGCCTAATAATTCATCGGAGAGTTATTTTTCCAATAAAAAATAAAATTTCTACTCCAATCAAGTACTCAGAAAAACATATTTCAAAAATAATTTGTATTTCTAAAGCTGTAGAAAAGAGTGTAAAGCAAAGTATTGGCTTCAAAAACACAGTATTTATACCCAGTATGATTAGTTTTGATAAACCTCAGACCTATCTATCAGTACTGCGTGGGGACTTTAGCATTACCGCCAGGTTTATAATTGGTTACATTGCTGCATTGACCAAGGAGAAAGATCATATTACCTTTCTTGAAACCGCGAAAAAAATTTTAGAAAGTGAAACAAATATTCATTTTGTCATTATTGGAGACGGGCCTTTAAAAGATAACTTACTAGCCTATTCAAAGAGCTTAGGAATTTCAAAACATATTACCTTTACTGGTTTTATAAAAGACATCCCAAGTGCTATTCAAGAAATCGACCTTCTTCTTTTTACCTCTGTTTCCGAAGGGCTGGGCTCCACTATTTTAGATTTTTTTGTCGCTAAAAAGCCGGTTGTAGCTACAAGAAGTGGAGGAGTTGAGGAACTTATAATAGACGGGGAAACCGGTTACCTGTGTGCTGTTGGTGATAGCGAAGCCTTAAAGGAACAGGTGATGTTTTTATTAGGAAATCCTGATAAAACCCAACAAATTGTAAATAAAGCATTTAAATTTGCTTTGAATTTTAGTGTGCCAACAATATCTTCAAAGACCCTGGAAACCTATAAAAACGTCTTATGACAAGCAAATCTATTTTAGTAACAGGTAAGGATATTGATATCAATTATAATAGAACACTGGTCATTCTAAGCGGGCTAAAAAAGCTTGGCTATTCTATACTGGTTTTTGATTTTAAGGAATTTAATGCTGCAAATGCCAAGGAAATTAAGCGTTTAAGCAAAGGATGTTATTTTGCTTATATTCCAAGTTTTGGCCATAAAGCCGTGAAGTTTGTAAAAAAGAATGCTTCATGTGATGTTATTTTTGATCCTTTAATTTCTAAATATATGACTAACGTAAAAGATTATAATCATTACGGAAGTTTTAGTTATGAAGCGGCACGTTGTAAATACAGAGATCAAACTTCTATAAGTAAGGCAGACTTTGTGATTTTTGATACCAGGGTGCACCGAGATTATTTTCTAAACAAATATAAAATTAAGAAAGATAAAACCGGGATCGTATATGTAGGGGCAAATCATACAGACTTCAGACCACAAATTCCCAAAACTGCAGCTGTTGGGGAAAAATTTAAAGTAGGATTTGTTGGTAATTTTATTCCCCTGCAGGGAGTACTTGAAATTCTTAAAACTGCTAATCTTTTAAAAAATAACCCGGCTATTGAATTTGTTTTAATCGGCAAAGGTTTTGAGTTTGAAAAAGCGCTTCATTATGCGAAGGAAAATGAGCTAAAAAACGTTGATTTTATAGGTAGTATTGAATATTCAGAATTAGACTCTTTCATTAATACTTTTGATTTATGTCTGGGAATATTTGGCAATACTTTTAAATCACAGGTAGTTATACCGAATAAAATTTTTAATTATGCTCCCTGCTTCAAACCCATTCTAACGATGACCTCTAATGCCATAAAGGAAATATTTATACATAAAGAGCATATCTACCTATGTGAACCAAATCCTAAAGCTATGGCAGAGAGTATATTAGAACTAAAAGAAAACACAGCACTCAGAGATAAAATTGCCTGTAATATCGGAAAACTTGTTAGTAATGAGTTTAGTGAAAAAAACATAGCTTTATCGCTTATTGAACAGTACGAAGAATACAGAGGTGTAAAGGCAAATTAATACCATAGATACATTTCTTCAATAATTTATAAGATCCCTTAATTTCAAAAGCATTTTTCTATTGATTAAAACGCAAAATTAAATTTGGGCGGTTTTTTTCAGGTATTTATCCATCACTCCTAATCCAATTAAGTGTTCCCGTTCCTTGTCAAAAAACTGAGATACAAATTCATTAGCATTATTTACAATCTCCTGGGCCTCTTTAGTATGGTGTATATAATAATCCAGCTTTTCTTCCAAATCTGAATAATTACTTTTAATCTCTATATAATGATAGTCTGGAATTAATTTTCCCTCCATAAACCAGGTTTCATAGGTAGGTTTTGGCATAACTGCAATCGAGTTCGAAGACATGATCCATTTTAAATTACTGGCCACATCATTGCCCTCCAGGGCAAGGATAAATTTATACTGAAGATGATCATATAAAGAACATTTTTCAACCTTCCACGCAGCTGGCAAAACATCCTTCTTAGTAATATTACCAAGATCACATAAAGGATGGCCAAAATATTTCTCCAAAAAATCTATCCGATTAGGTTTGTCATCAACTTTACCCCTAAAGATCAATTTATTTTCTTTTTCAGTGAGCGATAGCTTATCCTTCACAAAAATAAAATGGCGCACTTTCACGAGCTTCAATAAAACGGAATTTCTATTATCCCCCTCAATGGGCCTGCTTTTGACAATGGAAGGAATTTCTGGAATATAAGTGACATCACCGGGTATATAATTCCACTTGAAGCTTCCTTTGAACCAGGAAACAATGCGATAAGCATCCAGAAAATAGACTGATTTAACCCTTTTACTTTTCTTGAGATCGGCCAATCGTTCTGTTGATTGTGGTAATTGCTTAATGCTGTCAAGCTTATTGTAGTAATCTATTCTTGATGTCAAATATCCCGCATCAGCTCTGGTAGGTATATCTGCCAGTTTCTTTGATAAACTTCGTTGGAATAAATATTTCGGAAGAATTACCCTGGAATAATTTTTAATATAGTAAGGCAATTTTGCATTCTTACCGGAGGCAAACAAAAATTTTAAATTCATACCGAATTAGTTTAAGCCTAAAAAGTTTTTAAACCTATTTTTCATCTTTCTTTTCTTGACACGTTTGCTAAAAAAGGAATTTGAAAAAAACCACATTTTTTCAAAAACTTCATTCTCCGGCTTATTTAAATATTTGGCATACTCATTTGCCATAATCTTCATCTTTTCCTTGTCAGAAGTCAGCCGCTGAAAATTTTTCATTCTTTCGGTAAAATTGAGCGACTTGAACATCATTCGATTTAAGTCAACAAGATAGAATTGGTAATTTCCATCATGTCGTTGAATTAATGTATTCCCGGGACTATGATCCAAAAATTGAACTTTTTTTTCGTGTAGGTCAAAAGTGAATTTTGTAAACGAGCGCAAAATATTTTCGTGCCCTGGCTTAGCCAAATCCAAATCTCTAAAGGTAAGATCATAATCAAGTTGCTCACTTATATAATAACTCTTAGTAAGAGCCCCTTTACTGGTTTCTTCGGCAAAAGCAATAGGTTTAGGTGTTCCAATTTCCCTTTTTATCAGTTTCTCTGCAAATTCAAATGAGCGCTCTGCTTTAGATTTTCTAAACAGAACATATACGTATCTATTAAAGTAATTTGGCTGCTTAAAAGATTTTATATTGAATTTCTGTCCATCCTTTTCAACTACTTTAATTTCGTTTCTACGCCCTTTATCTTCACTAAAAAGCTGCTTTCCAACGGCATTGAAATTCAACAGGAATTCTTCAATGCTTTTTTTGGATAACTTATGATATTTTGAAATGAATATCTTCATCAACTTATAAAATTAAAGCTTTTTACTGAAAAAACCTGGTTCGGGAATAAGTCCTTTATATATTTCAAAAATAGCGCTGTAAATAACTATTTTTGCACATATTTACCGTTATTTTTTGCCAAATTCAGGTTTAGAACAATTGGCAAATATAGCCATATCAATAACGATAATAGATAAACACCTTATGAAAATCCTTCATGTATCAGCAGTCAAGTCCTGGGGTGGTGGGGAAAACCAAATTGAACTGCTGTGTGAGGAATTCAAAAAAAATCATCCCGAAATCACGAACACTATTCTCTGTGTTAAGGAAGGATTATTTCACAAAAAACTCAAAAGAAGTAATTTAAATTTCAAAACGAGCTGGCTTAGTTTTAATCTGGATATTCGATACTGTTTAAGAATCGGTGAAATTTGTAAAAATGAAAAAATAGATCTTATTCATATCCATGATCCCAAAGCACTCTCCCTGGTGGTTTTAGCCGATAAATTTTACGTTTTACCGCCAATGGTTTTTAGCAAAAAAACCTCCTTCCCAATTAAAAGCCGAAAACAAACTCTTTTTAAATACAATTATCCAAAATTGAAAAGAATTTTTTGTGTTTCTCTAAAAACCAAAGCAATCACTGCAGCAACTTTGAAAAATCATAACCGCTTTAAAACGATCTACCACGGGGTAAACCTTTCTAAACTAAGTACTGTCGATCCGGAAATCAATCTTCGCAAGCAACTTGGATTAACCAAGGATGTGGTGCTTGTAGGTAATATTGGAAACCATATTCCGGCTAAAGACCTGAGTACTTTTATTAAAACAGCCGAAAAAGTACATAAGCAGCGGGAAAACCTCAGCTTTCATTTTGTTCAAATTGGACAATTTACTTCGGAGACTCCCCATTTACTGAGGCAGCTAAAGGCAACTAATTTGGAAACGCAAATTAGCTTTCTGGGTTTTATTGAAAATGCATCGGCACTTATTCCCCAGCTGGATTTTTTACTTTTAACCTCAAAATCTGAGGGAATTGCCAATGTGATTTTTGAAGCTTTCTATCATAAAACTCCGGTTATTGCAACAAATGTGGGGGGAATTCCCGAAATTGTGACCCATATGGAAAATGGGCTTTTATCTGATGCTTTTGATGCTGAAAAGTTAGCGAAACATATCTTGTTTTTAAAAAATCACAAGGAGCTGATTTCTGAGTTTACCAAAAATGGCCATCAGAAAGTGGTAGAAAATTTCACCTCAGCCCAAATGGCTCAAGAAACACTTCAAGAATACAAAAATGTCCTATATGGAAGATATTAAAACTGAAATGCAAAATGCTTTAGCCACTTTAAAACGTGGCGGGCTCATACTATACCCTACCGATACGGTATGGGGAATTGGCTGCGATGCCACCAACGCTGAAGCGGTAGAAAAAGTTTATGCGCTCAAAAAAAGAAAGGAAAGTCAGGCCTTAATTTGCCTGGTTTCTGATTATAAAATGCTGAACCAATTTATTGAAGATATCCCGGAGGTGGCCTATGATATTTTAAAATTTGCCCGTAAACCAACCACAATTATTTATGACGATCCAATTCGTGTGGCTGAGAATCTTATCGCAGCTGATAATTCTTTAGCTATTCGAGTTTCAAAAGATAAATTTAGTAATGATCTGGCAAAAAGATTTCGCAAACCCATCGTTTCAACTTCGGCCAATATCAGCGGTGAAAAAACTCCGGAATCCTTTGCTGAAATAAGCTCCGAAATTTTAGAAGGTGTAGACTATGTAGTAAATTTGCAAAAAAATAAAAAATCAGCTAAACCTTCCGCTATTATTAAATTAAGCAATGACGGAAAGGTAAAAGTGATTAGGAAATAAAAAAGATTAAGATGCATTGACCATTAGTCAATACTTTTTAACCTAAGGCTGAACTTATTTTCGGCCGATACCATCTTAAAATAACCCATTAGATCTGCGAATAAATTCCGGTGCAAGCTCTAGGATAAATTTAGGATGACCTTAATTATATAGCTTCTTTTTAAGCTGTATGGCAATTAAGCTAAAAATAATAGCCTATTAATTGGAAGTTTCAAAAGAAATTAAAGTAGTGAAGAATTATAAAGGAGCCTTATCCCACAATATATTTAGGATTATCTCACAGGCCTCAGAAGAACTCGAGCTAGAAAGTTATGTGATTGGAGGCTATGTCCGGGATCATATTTTAAAGCGAGGAGCACCTAAAGACATCGATATTGTGGCTGTAGGAAGTGGTATAGAATTAGCAAAGAAAGTTGCAGAAATTCTACCTCACAAACCTAAAGTTCAGGTTTTTAAAAATTACGGTACAGCGATGCTGCGCGCCTACGAAATGGAAATTGAATTTGTAGGTGCCCGTAAAGAAAGCTATCGTAAGGACAGCAGGAACCCCATTGTAGAAGACGGAAGTTTGGATGACGATCAGAATCGTCGAGATTTCACGATAAACGCGCTGGCGCTAGGTTTAAATGAAAATAACTTCGGGAACCTATTAGACCCATTTGATGGAATTGAGGATTTAGATTCAAAAATCATCAAAACCCCTTTGGATCCCGACCTTACTTATTCCGATGATCCCCTGCGAATGCTTCGGGCCATTAGATTTGCCACCCAACTTAATTTTAAGATTGAGAAAGAATCTTTAAATTCGATTACCCGAAATAAAAGCCGAATAAAGATAATTTCAAAGGAAAGGATCACAGAGGAATTGCATAAAATTATGCTGGCAGAAAAACCTTCCAAAGGATTCTCCCTACTTCACAAAACCGGCTTACTTGCTATTGTTTTACCCGAACTTACTGACCTGGAAGGAATAGATGAAATTGAAGGGCAAAAGCACAAAGATAATTTTTGGCATACCCTGGAAGTAGTAGATAATATTTCTAAAAATACGGATGATCTTTGGCTGCGTTGGGCCGCTCTTTTACACGATATTGGTAAGGCTCCAACAAAAAAATTCCATAAAAAAATCGGCTGGACTTTTCATGGTCACGAGTTTGTAGGTGCTAAAATGGTTTATAAACTCTTTAAACGTCTTCGCCTCCCTCTTAATGAAAAGATGAAATACGTGCAGAAGCTGGTACTAATGAGCTCCCGCCCTATCGCCATTGTGGATAACGACGTCACCGATTCTGCGGTGCGCCGCCTTATTTTTGACGCTGGGGAGGATATTGAAGATCTCATGACCCTTTGCGAAGCTGATATCACTACCAAAAACCCTAATCGTTTTAAAAAATATCATAACAATTTTAAGGTGGTCCGCACAAAAATGAAAGAGGTAGAAGAACGCGATCATGTCCGCCAGTTTCAACCTCCCGTTAGTGGTGAAGAAATTATGGAAACCTTCAATATTAAACCTTCAAGGGAGATTGGAATTATAAAAGAAACTATAAAAGAAGCGATTCTGGAAGGTGAAATTCCCAATGAACACCAGGCTGCCAGGGAATTGATGTTGAAAAAAGGGAAAGAACTGGGATTGGAAGTCAAGGTTAAGCTGTAGGGTATTCCCCGGGGGCCAGTAGACAAATAAAATTTTAAAAAATGTATAGAAAATCGGTTAAAGTTTCCCTGATCCTTGTATATCTGGTTATAGTTGCCGGCGCTGTGGTAAGGATGACGGGTTCCGGAATGGGGTGCCCGGACTGGCCAAAATGTTTCGGATATTATATTCCTCCTACCGAGATTTCAGAACTAAGGTTTCAAGCCAATCGCGAATATGAAAAAGGTCAGGTGATTATCGTTGATAAAACCTTAAAAGTTGCAGCAACTGACTTTACTTCTTCAAAAAAATATTCTCCAGAGAATTGGGAAACCTACACCAAACATGATTACGCAATTTTTAATCCTGCTCATACCTGGGTTGAATATATCAATAGGCTAGCAGGCGCTATAGCCGGTTTTGCGGTGTTAATTATGGCATTTCTCTCCTTAAAAAAATGGAAAAAAAGAAAACGCATTACGGTACTTTCCTGGCTTAGCGTTTTGCTAATGGGCTTTCAGGCCTGGTTAGGTGCCACCGTAGTTTATTCCGTTCTATCACCCCTGAGGATAACGATTCACATGGTAATGGCCCTAGTCATCGTTGCTTTGCTTCTTTACTTGTTGTTTATCGCTGAAGAGAAAGCAAAAAACAAAGTTCCCGATAGAAGTTTTAGGAACCTGATGATATTAGCCGTTGCTTTTACCTTAATTCAGGTTGTATTAGGGACCCAGGTCAGGCAATTAGTTGATGAGCAAGTAAAACTGTTAGGCTACCAAGCCAAAGATTTATGGCTGGCCCATCCCGATCTTAATTTTTATATCCATCGGAGTTTTTCCATTCTGGTACTTATTGTAAATGTAGCCCTGTGGTGGAAGAACAAAAAACTTCAGCTCCAGTTCGACAAGATAAACTGGGTTTTATTGCTTATTTTTCTGGAAATAATCACCGGAATTGCGATGTATAATTTCGAATTTCCGTTCGCTTCCCAGCCACTTCATTTAGTGATTGCTTCAGTATTGTTCGGATTTCAATTTTATTTATTATTGGAAAGCTTTGCGGCAGGAAGAAAGTTGAAAACTTTGTAACTTCGCCCCTTAAAATTGATATTATGGTTTACCGATTTAGAGTAATTCTTGATGCCAAGGAAGATGTATTCAGAGATATAGAAATACTACAGGAAAACACCCTGGAAGACCTCCATAACACCATTCTACAATCTTTTGGTTTTGATGGAACAGAAATGGCGTCCTTTTATTTAAGTGATGATAACTGGCAGCAGGGCGAGGAATTTTCACAGTTTGATATGGGTGGTGAAGTGCGTTTAATGAACGAAACCAGCCTCGAGTCTATTTTAGATGAAGACAACACAAAAATAATCTATATTTATGACTTTTTGAAAATGTGGACCTTTTTGATTGAACTTGCCCAGGTTGGTGAAATTGAGGCCGGAAGAGATTACCCAAACCTAATGTTTGTTCACGGTCAACTTCCGGATGAAGCTCCAGACAAAGATTTTGTGGGGGAAGATGATGAGAATGCAGGCGGGGGTGATATTTTTGACCAGGGATTTAACACCAACGATTACGATGATCTTTCCTTTGACGAGAATTGGAATTGATTGCTAAGTTGTCCTCCCGATCCCCATTAAAAACCTGGCTTTATAATATGTCAAATTTATTGCAGGACCAGGCTCTTGATAGTTCACTGAAATAAAAACAAAAAATCATTCCCACTAGCAAACCAAAGGAAGAAACCGCTAAGCTGATTTTAAAAAACTATCGGTTGACCTAAATCTCTCAAGAGGTTAAAATATTAGATTTAAGCAAAGTGTTTAACAAACTTAGATTTCCGCCTTGGCGGAATTGACAAAACTATTAATTAATGATCAACCTTTTTAATGCGCAGATTGAGTCCCTTTCCATCCACAGGGTGGGGAACAAAAGCCGAAATGAGAATATATTCCTCTCTTCGGCTCCTTATCAGTTAAACGATGAGATTACTCCTTTAATCAAAGAATATTTTCTAAAACCATTTCGAGAAAAGGAAGAAAATTATTTCCAGTTCTCTCACGACACCGATCTGGATTTCAACGAACTATACAATATTACCAATACTGTTTTCGATAATCCGGGAAGTATCCATGAAGCTTCAAAAAAAATCACCACTTTGTTATTTGAGCAGTCTTCCCATCCGCATATTAAAAGCGGGGAAGTCTATGTAGTGTATTTTGAAAACCTGCAAATAGACAATGAAAAGGTTTCCGGGATTGGTATTTTTAAATCTGAATTAAAGCACGACTTTCTTCAGTTTGAAGAAAATGGCAGCATTTTGGAAATGATCGTTCAACAGGGAATTAATCTCAATAAACTGGATAAAGGAGCATTGATTTTCAATAAAAATCGCGAAGAAGGATATAAAATTCTTTCCGTGGATTCTAATAAGTATGACACCAAATACTGGCTGGAGAACTTCCTGGGTGTGGAGGTGATGCGCGATGAGAACTACAACACTAAAAGCTATCTGAATTTTTGTAAAAATTTCGCCAAGGATGTGGTTTTACCTGCGGAAGACAAAAAAGAAGAAGTCATGTTTATGAATAGAAGTATGGACTACTTTGCCAAAAATGATGATTTTGAAGAAAGTAACTTCCTGAATTCGGTAATTGATAATCCCGAGTTATTACCGGAATTTCAGCATTATAAAACTGAAAAAGCACCAAAATATAAAATTGAGGATCTTACTAATTTTCCCATCGCCAATAAAGCAGTAACTGATGCTCGGAAGAAAATCAAAAGCGTAATTAATCTGGACACCCATATTCAGATTAAGATGGATTTTGTAAATGCTGAATCCGCAGATAAGTTTGTGGAAAAAGGTTGGGACGAAGAAAAACAAATGTATTATTACCTGGTTTACTTTAATAAGGAAGAAAAAAGTTAAGCTAATTATAATTCCTAATCTAAAATGAAGATTTCACAGCCTTAAAAAAGGTTGTGAAATTTTTTTACGAGCTTTCTAGTAAACGCTTCATATTGACATCTTCATAATTACGACGCACAAAATCGAGAGCAGTTCTTAGAATCTGTCCCATGGTACTGGCACGTTTAAATTTCATATCATTGGTATACTGGTACAAATCTCGTCTAAGGTTTTTTACATTGGCCTGGGTGGAAACATGATCGTTGATCATACAACGCAATAATTCTTTATACCTTGGACGGGTATTGATGATCCTTTTAGCCAGCAGGGAACGTTCTTCTTTCCTGTATTGCTCTATAGAAGACTCCTGGAGTTTCTCCTGGACCAGCTGCACCATCTTAAGGTTCTCTTTAAAAAACTGCGGACGATACACTTTCAAACTACCTTCAAAACATTGCTGGTCAAAATCAATCGCTCTAATTTGATATTCCACGTGATCAAAATCGTGGGTAGGTATCACCACATAATTATAAGACCGCATATCCCCTAAGAGTCGTACGGTACACCTTTCGTTAAACTTTACAAATTGCTTGGCTATTTGTGTTTGCGCGCGGTTATTGCAGGTTGGCAAATGGTCTTCAATAAAGACGTCTCCCGGAATTCCCGCGATATGTTCTTCAATTAAGGTGTCTTTATAGACCAGAAAATTAATTCGGTGTGGAGAAAGTAAATGTTCCAGTTCAAGTCCGTAAATCCGGGAAGCATCAGCTTTTTTTACATAGAAATAGGTGAAACTATCATTGAGGATATTTCGCACTTTTATACGGAATGGTTTCGAATTTCCGAAAGTGCAGTAATCAATTGCATCAACATTTAAAAATTCCAGAGAGTCATCACTTCCATCCGAATGCATAATGGTATAAACCTGTTTCAGGCTATTATCAATTTCCTGACGTTCAAAATCTGGATAATAACAACGCACCCAGAAGGTATCTTCTTCATGCTGATCGTATACCACTACCGAGCCCGAAAAGCGCAACAAATCGTCATAGAAGACCGGAATTTTAGTATTGCGGTTATGTTTGGCCAGATATCGGTTTAACCTTTCATTTACGGCAAATGAAGGTTTTTTTCTTGACATCAGCTTTTCTTCCATATTATCCTTGCTTTTCATCAAAAATAAGCTTTCTAAAGCGAATTCTGTAACATTTCCCTAACTTCGTCGTCATACTTTAAACTTTTCTTCAATTTTGGAAACAATTCTAAGTCTTAAAGACCTTACGAAAAAATATGGAACGCTAACCGCGGTAGACAAGCTGTCTTTTACCATAGAAAAAGGCAATGTATATGGCATTTTAGGTCCTAATGGAAGTGGTAAATCCACAACTCTTGGAATGGTGCTAAACGTAGTTAACAAAACCTCGGGGGAATTTGCCTGGTTTAATGGAAATATGGATACCCACGAAGCCCTAAAAAAAGTAGGCGCCATTATCGAGCATCCCAATTTTTATCCATATATGACCGCCGCCCAAAACCTGGCTTTGGTATGTAAAATTAAAGATGTACCTAAAACGAAAATTGAGGAGAAGCTGCAAATTGTAGGTTTACTAGATAGAAAAGACAGTAAATTCCGAACTTTTTCCCTGGGTATGAAACAACGTTTAGCCATAGCCTCTGCTTTGCTCAATGACCCTAAGATTTTAATTTTAGATGAACCAACTAATGGGTTGGATCCACAAGGAATTCATCAAATTCGGGAGATCATAAGAAAGATCGCTGCCGGGGGTACTACTATTCTACTTGCTTCTCATTTACTTGATGAGGTAGAGAAGGTTTGCTCTCACGTGGTCATTATAAGAAATGGAAAGAAACTCTATAGCGGGCCCGTAGATGCCATTAATGCCAGTCACGGTTTCTTTGAACTGCAGGCAAAAAATATGCAGTTACTGCAAGAATTGCTAGTTGCACATCCGGGAATAGATAATGTTTCAGAAAAGGAAAATATAGTTACCGCCATCTTGAAAGAACCTATGGAAGCCGAAACCATCAACGAATATTTGTTTGAGAAAGGACTTTCTCTTTCTTACCTGGTCAAACGTAAAGAAAGCCTGGAAGAGCAATTCCTTCAATTAACCAATCAAACTACTACTGCATAATGCTACGACTTTTAGAGATAGAATATCATAAATTGCGCTACAGCCGCTCGGCAAAAATCCTTGTTTTAACCTATTTTATATTAATAACATTTATCGCCTTAATTGCTTCTATTGAATTCAATTTAGGTGCGATCAATTTCCGGGTAGCCGATCAGGGGATCTTTAATTTTCCATATATCTGGCATTTTAATTCGTATGTAGCCGCATTATTGAAGCTTTTTCTGGCCATCGTAATTGTGTCGATGATGTCTAATGAATACAGCCATCGAACACTAAAACAAAACCTGATTGATGGGCTGAGCAAAAAAGAATTCATTGCTTCAAAATTTTTAACAGTCATCGTATTTTCTCTGATTTCCACGGTATTTCTATTTATCGTGACCATGATTTTAGGACTTTCATTTTCAGATTTCAATGAAGCTTCCATCATCTTTTCAGATATGGAATATTTACTGGCTTATTTCTTAAAGCTTACTGGCTTTTTTGCTTTTTGCATGTTCCTGGGAATCCTCATTAAACGGTCTGCCTTTGCACTGGGCTTCCTGTTTATCTGGTGGATTCTGGAAAGTATTGTGTATGGAGTTTTAAAGTGGAAAATTTTCAGAGACTCTGAAATTGCTGATAATATCGCCAGGTTCTTTCCCTTAGAAGCTATGAGCAATCTTATAAAAGAACCCTTTTCACGATTATCTGCAGTACAAACTGCAGCTACTCAAATAGGTTCTGAGTTTGACAAGGACTATGGAATTCACTGGTATCAATTAATTATTGTGATAATTTGGACGGGCATTTTCGTATTTTTATCCTACAGACTCTTAAAAAAGAGAGATTTGTAGTATAATTCTATGGAAGGAGTCTAATGAAATTATTATATGCATTTCTAATAACTATACTGGTTGGAAGCACACACCTTAATGCCCAACAGGAGGCCGCCCATTGGTATTTTGGTGCCGGAGCCGGGCTTTATTTTCCGGAAGATGAGGAAGACCCTATTAGTTTAAACAATGGTCAATTAAGGACTCTTGAAGGTTCAACCGCAATCTCTGATCAAAATGGGAATTTGCTTTTCTATACGGATGGATCTATTGTTTATGACCGCAATCATAACGTGATGCAAAATGGTGGTGCGTTAAAAGGAGATGTTTCTTCCACACAATCTGCGATTATTGTCCCGCGCCCGGCGCATCCCGGAAGATACTATATTTTTACCGTGGACAAACCCGATTACTATTTAACGCCTGGCGATCCTATTGAAGGCGTGAACTTTTCTGAAGTCGATATGAGCCTCAATAATGGAAACGGAGCAATTATATCCGGAGAAAAAAATATTCATTTAATTACATACGATCCAGAAAATTCTTTACAAAACGAATTTAAAAGTTCTGAAAAAATTACCGCCGTTATTGCCGGAGACTGCACTTCTTATTGGGTGGTCACCCAATTTATGGATAATTTTTATTCCTTCAGAGTCAGTTCTTCGGGTGTGGATCGTAACCCGGTGGTTTCTAATATTGCCAATAATTTCCCTCCCCTTCTCGACGATGAAGAAATTAATATTACTTCAAGAGGATACTTAAAAATCTCTCCAGATGGTAAAAAAATTGCGGCTGCCTATTCGGGGACTTCTCTGGGAAGTCCAAGAACTGGGGGAACCAAGGAGACTGGAAAACTTTTTATTTACGATTTTAACGATGAAACAGGAAAGGTTTCCAACGAAGAACTACTTTTGCTGAGCACCTACCCGTATGGGGTGGAATTTTCTGCTGAGAGTACTAAACTATACGTAACTTCAAATGTATACGGAGGGGATGATATTCTGGATGAAAGTACTCTTTATCAATTTGATTTGGAGAGTTCAAATATTATCAATTCAAAAAAATTAGTGGACGCTTCCAGTAATGTTGCCGGAGCACTCCAATTAGCACCAAATGGAAAGATTTACCGGGCAGGCTATCCCAAGGACGGGGGTGGCTATCAAACCCACAAATTTTTATCTGTGATCAATAATCCTGAAAACGCTGCTCCAGGTGTAGGTTACAGGCACAATTTCGTAGATGTTTCTCCAAATGATGTTAAACTGGGTCTTCCGCCTTTTGTTCAGTCTTTATTCCAAAATAGTTTCCAGGTCGATGATCTTTGTTCAGGTGCTTCCACAGAATTCCATATTACGGGCGAAAAGAACTATGATTCAGTGATTTGGGATTTTGGTGATGGCCAGACTTCCACTACTGAAAATCCACAGCACACCTTCTCCACACCTGGGACCTATACGGTGAGTTTAACCAAAATAGTTTCGGGCATTCCCCTGGATCCTGTTTGTAAAGAGGTTACGATCACAAAGCTCCCGGAGATATCCAATGATTTTACCCTTACCCAGTGTGATGTCGGAGATAATGATCCTGGGGATGGAATCACCGATTTTAATCTTCAACTTGCCAGTCAGGCCCTCTTAGAAGAAGGTTCTAATCTACAATTATATTTTTACGAAAACCAGATCGATGCTCAGAATGACCCTGAAAACCAAAATGCGCTTGAAAATATTTATCGCAATAACGTACAGGATCAGGAATTAACGGTGAAAGTTATTGGTTTTAATTCAGATTGCTTTGAAATTGCTACGATTAAATTGCATACCACCAGCAGCGTTATTCTCCAACCTGAGGCTGCTATTGGATGCGAATTATCCGATGGGGAGGCAGAATTTAATTTACAGATCATCGAGCAAAATATCATTGACGAGTTAGCTCTTGACAATACAGTAAACCTTAGCTTTCATGAAACTGAAACAGATGCCCAAACCGGTCAAAATCCCCTGCAGGACACCTACATTTCAGAAGCTAAAACTATTTATATCAGAGCCGAAAATGCTAATATCTGCTATGGTTTTGGGTCCATTGACCTTAAACTTTCCAGTTTCCCAAGAATCAAGAACCTAATCGAACTACAGGTCTGCACTTCAGATTTTCCAATTACCCTAGGGAATGACCTAAATATAACCAATACTGAAAATTATGATTTTTCCTGGAATACAGGTGAAAATACATTGAGTATTGAGGTATTTCAAGCAGGTAGCTACAGCCTTAAGCTTACCGATCCTAATTTAGGTTGTGGACAGATTATAGATTTTGTGGTCCAGGAATTCCCAAACCCTGAAATTCTAGGATTGGAAATTGATAATCAAGGTCAAAACAGTGATGTTACACTTCTTACCAATGATGTTGAAGGTTTAAGCTTCGCCATTGATAATCCCAACGGCCAATACCAGGAAAGTCCTGTTTTCAGAAATATTCCCGGGGGCCCTCATACCTTCTATGCGCAAACTAATAATTCATGCAAAATAGCCCAATTTCAGGAAGTGATTTTCGGTTTTCCGGCCTTTTTCACTCCCAACGCTGACGGGTATAACGATTACTGGCTACCCTATGAAACTAATACTCCCGATTTTCAGGTAGAATATATTTATATTTTTGACCGCTATGGCAAATTATTAAAAGAACTACCTCGAAATTCATCTGGATGGAATGGTATTTATAATGGGAAACCCATGCCTTCTGATGATTACTGGTTTAAAGGTAAACTGGCAAATGGTCAGGAATTTAGTGGCCATTTCAGCCTGAAACGTTAAGGAAAAGTTGACAGCTTTGAAAAGGCAAGATTATTGATTGAGTAGTTGACCAATAAGTCAGCAATACGCATGAAATTTCATATAGAATCAGACTACAAACCCACTGGCGATCAGCCTAAAGCCATAGACCAACTGGTAAAGGGGATTAATAATAACGAACAGTACCAGACCCTTCTAGGGGTCACTGGTTCGGGTAAAACCTTTTCCGTTGCCAATGTAATCCAGGAGGTACAAAAACCAACCTTGGTTTTAGCACACAATAAAACACTCGCAGCCCAGCTTTATTCAGAATTCAAGCAGTTTTTTCCCAATAATGCCGTGGAGTATTTCGTGAGTTATTACGACTATTACCAGCCGGAAGCTTTCATTCCCACCTCTGGAACTTACATAGAAAAAGATCTTTCCATCAATGAGGAAATAGAAAAATTGCGACTCAGCACCACTTCTTCCCTTTTAAGCGGAAGAAGGGATGTAATTGTGGTGGCTTCGGTTTCTTGTTTATACGGAATTGGTAACCCGGTAGAATTTCGTAAAAATGTGGTATCGATAGAAAGGGATATGCGACTTTCCAGAACTAAATTCTTACATCAACTGGTCCAGAGTTTGTATTCCAGGACCGAAGCTGAATTCTCCCATGGAAATTTTAGAATTAAAGGAGATACAGTAGATGTATTCCCGAGTTACGCGGATAATGCGTTCAGAATTCATTTTTTCGGTGATGAAATTGAAGAAATTGAAGCTTTTCATCCTGGTACCAATGATATTATAGAAAAATATGAACGCCTTAATATTTACCCTGCCAATATGTTCGTGACATCGCCTGATGTAATGCAAAATGCAATTCATCATATTCAGGATGATCTTGTAAAACAGGTAGATTATTTCAGAGATATAGGCAAGCATCTTGAGGCAAAACGCCTGGGCGAACGCACCAATTTCGACCTGGAAATGATTCGGGAATTGGGCTATTGCTCAGGTATTGAGAACTACTCCCGATATCTTGATGGCAGGCAACCGGGTACCCGTCCTTTCTGTCTTTTAGATTATTTTCCAGACGATTTTCTGATGGTGGTAGACGAAAGTCACGTGACCATTCCACAGGTACACGCTATGTATGGTGGTGACAGATCAAGAAAGGAAACCCTGGTAGAATATGGTTTTAGGCTACCCGCTGCTATGGATAACAGACCCCTTAAATTTGAAGAGTTTGAGGCCCTGCAAAACCAGGTTATTTATGTAAGTGCTACACCTGCAGATTATGAATTACAAAAATCTGAAGGTGTTTACGTAGAACAGGTTATAAGACCAACCGGACTTTTAGATCCAGTAATTGAGGTACGTCCCAGTATAAATCAAATCGATGATCTTATTGAGGAAATTCACACAAGAAATGATAAAGATCAAAGAACTTTGGTAACCACCCTTACCAAACGAATGGCTGAAGAACTTACAAAATATCTCACGCGAATTGATATAAGGTGCCGTTATATTCACTCTGATGTGGATACCCTGGAACGGGTGGAGATCATGCAGGATCTACGCCGCGGTTTGTTTGATGTACTTATTGGTGTAAACCTGTTAAGAGAAGGTCTGGATCTTCCAGAAGTTTCCCTGGTTGCAGTAATTGATGCCGATAAAGAGGGGTTTTTAAGGAGTAATCGTTCCCTCACACAAACTATCGGACGAGCAGCACGTCATGTAGAAGGTAAAGCTATTTTATATGCTGATAAGATTACCGACAGTATGCAAAAAACCATAGACCAAACCAATTATCGACGCACCAAACAGATAAATTACAACAAAGAGCATAACATGCAGCCTACTCCACTTGTTAAGAAACTTGAGAATAGTACCCTAATTAAAGAAAAACTGGATGTTTATGATGCTGAAAAACCTTTGACTACCAAAGCCGCCGAAGCTGAAGTTGCATTTATGAGCAAACCCGACCTGGAAAAACGAATCAGGGAGAAAAGAAAAGCTATGGAAAAAGCGGCAAAAGATTTAGATTTTATGGCAGCGGCAAAACACCGGGATGAAATAAAAATGCTTCAGAATAAGGTGAAAGAAATACAGGATTAGAGAAATTCCTTTTTGATAAAAGACTGCCTGTAAAAAGTTTATCAGAAAACACATCTAACAACAAGGCCACAATATGCCAAAAAAATAACCGGTCAGTTGATCGGTTATTTTAACTAAAAAGCACCGCTCTGGCAGTGCTTTTTTCCAATTATTTTTTACTGAAATTTAATCTTCTGTCTTTTCACCTTCCCATTCCATAAAACCCCCTTCAAGGTTATAGGTGTTAGCAAAACCCATTTGATCTAAAATAGTACAGGCCTGCGCGCTCCTTTTACCGGAACGGCAGTAGATATAATAATTCTTATCCTTATCCAGTTTTTCAACTTCATTTACAAAATCCTGGCCTTTATAGATGTCAAGGTTTTTAGCATTGGGGATATACCCTTCTTCCACCTCTTCTTCAGTTCTAACATCTAAAATCACTGCATTCTCATCTTTTTCCATTTGAGACTGCCATTGTTCCTGACTTAGTTCTTTCATAAATCCTATGTTTTTTAAATTCCTTCCGTAAAGAAACCGGTTAATATTACCATTTATTACAGTGTAAAGATATTGAAAGTTTTAAAAAACTACACTTTCAATCCACTTGATTATATCTTGAAAAATTTAACATATCATTTTGATTTAATTTCCAAAACTAACCTATATTTGTATATACAAATGTTGTTTAGACAAATGAAAATCGAAGACCAATTAAAGACAAAAAATTTGCCGCCTGCCAGAAAGCTTAGTCTAAGTATTTTGGTAACTGCAAATCTTATTGATGAACAGGTAGCCGCTGCGCTCAAACCTTTCGATATTTCGATTCAACAATTTAATGTACTACGTATTTTAAGAGGCCAAAAAGGAAAACCGGCAAACCTTAGCACCATTCAGGAACGCATGGTCAGCAAAATGAGTAATACGACCAGACTTGTTGATAAGCTTATTGCCAAAGAACTTACTCAAAGAATTGTCTGCGAAGCTAATCGTAGGAAAGTTGAAATCAGTATCACTGAGAAAGGCCTGAAACTATTAAAAGAGATCGACCCTAAAGTAGATGCAGTTGAACAACAAATGATTGAGGATCTCAATTATGAAGAAATAGAATTGATTACAAATTGTTTAAATAAAATAAGAAAATAACTATGGAAAATTATATAGAAAATTTAAACTGGCGCTATGCTACTAAAAAGTTTGATGTAGAAAAACCTTTAAGTAAACTGGACGTAGAGAATCTGCAGAAAAGCATCCAGCTTTCGGCTTCCTCTTATGGACTTCAGCCTTACGAAGTTTTTGTGATTTCCGATAAAGAAACGAAAGAAAAACTAAAAGCAGCTGCCTGGAACCAGTCACAACTAACAGATGCATCCCATGTATTTGTTTTCGCTGGACTTAAAAAACTCAACGAGGCATATATCGATGCATATTTAAAGAATATTAGTAAAATTCGCGATGTTCAGGTACAGGATTTAAGCGGGTTAAAAGATATGCTGACTTCCAATATTTTAGGAAAAACTGAAGACCAGCAATCCATATGGGCACAAAAACAGGCGTATATCGCCCTTGGAAATTTACTTTCAGCTGCTGCCCATTTAAAAATTGACACTTGTCCCATGGAAGGCTTTGATGCGAAAAAATTTGATGAGATCCTGGGGATATCAGGTACAAATTTAACAACAGCAGTGATTGCCACTGCCGGCTACAGAAGTAAGGAGGATCCCTTGCAGTATGCTAAAAAAGTCAGAAAACAAGAAGAAGAATTATTCCATTTAATTTAAACTAAAGTCCAATTAATTAAAATTTTAAAATTGTTATGAAAAAGAATCTATTTAAAGTTGCATTTGTTTCAGCTATGGTAATGTCCTTGCTATCATTCACCACCCTAAGCGCACAGGAGAAAAAAATTGATATAAAGGACAGTAATATTACCTGGGAAGGGGAAAAAGTAACCGGTTCCCACCAAGGAACTATTGATTTAAAAGACGGCTATTTCCTGGTAGAGGATGGCGAGCTTAAAGGAGGTGAATTTGTAATGGATATGAGCTCAATTACAGCTACCGATCTCCAAGGGGAGGATAAGGGCAAATTAGAAGGCCACTTAAAATCTGATGACTTTTTTGGGGTAAACACTTACCCAAATTCTAAACTAGTGATCACTAGTGTAGCCAAGAAAAATGATGGCACTTATGGTATAGTGGCAGACCTTAGCATAAAAGACCATACCAATGAGGTAACTTTTGATTTGGATTGGGAAGAGAATTCAGCTTCTACAGAATTAACTATAGACCGCACCAAATACGACGTACGTTACGGCTCGGGAAGTTTCTTTGATAATCTTGGAGACAAAACCATCTACGACAATTTTGAACTAGACGTGGCGCTGGAATTCTAAATCACTTGGGGAAGAAATTGCTATTAAAAATCAATGTTGAAAAGAAAAATTAATATAACTATGGAAAAACAAATAAACACACAAGCAAGTAATATCGCCTGGAAAGGGAAAAAAGTATTGGGTTCACACTCTGGAACTATCGATTTAAAAGAAGGAAAATTCCTGTTTGAAAACGATGAAATAATCGGGGGTGAATTTATAATGGATATGACAACAATAACTGTAACCGACCTTAAAGGAGACGATAAAGCAGGATTGGAAGGTCATTTGAACTCAGACGATTTCTTTGGTGTGGATAATCACCCGACTTCAAAACTGGTAATTACAAGCCTTGCAAAGAAAGACGACGGTACTTATGGTGTTGTGGGCGACCTTACAATTAAAGATAACACCCATCCGGTAACATTTGATCTAGATCATAGAAACGATACTGCAACTACAAAACTCAGTATTGACCGTTCTAAATACAATGTAAAATATAATTCAGGAAGTTTCTTTAGCGGACTTGGGGACCAGACGATTTACGATAATTTCGATTTGAATATTGAGTTAAAATTTTAATTAGTGGAATTGCACAATTCCAGCCGGAAAAGTTAAAATTGCTTTTCCGGCTTTCTTTTTAGAAATTTCACTTGTTTATTTAAATATGCTTCCTATCTTTGGACTAATGAAAAACAGAATATCAAATACCTGGTGGTGGAATAATTTACGTCAAACGTCGTGAAGTAACATCGCTATAGTATAAATTCATACAAAAGGCTTGTCTCACGACAGGCCTTTTTTTTATGAAATTTTTGTCATTTCTGCCAAGGCAGGAATTCCTAATAAGAAACAGATCAGAAAAATAAATTAATTTGACTCACGCTTTTGCGGGAGTGACGGAAAAAAATATTTTATGTACCAACTAACCACCACCTATAAAAAGCTTCTTGCCGACACCATTACCCCTGTAAGTGTTTACCTTAAGGTGCGAGACAAGTACCCCAACAGCCTGTTGCTTGAAAGTAGCGATTACCACGCTAACGATAATAGTTTCTCATATATTTGCTGTAATCCCATCGCTTCCATTAAGATTCAAAATGAAATTATTACGGAAGTTTTCCCTGACGGAAATAAAAATAGTACTGAAATTAACCCTGGAGTAAATGTGCCACTTAAGATCCAGGACTTCGCCAAACAATTCAAGACTGAAGTCTCTGATTTTAAATTCATTAATAACGGGCTTTTTGGTTATATAGCTTACGATGGGGTAAGGTATTTCGAAGACCTGGAGATTAAAAAGCGAAATGGTGATCTTAAACTTCCGGATATTTACTACGCAGTTTATCAAAATATTATTGCCATAAATCATTTCAACAACGAAGCTTATATTTTTGATCACAGCTATGATACTGATTCCAAAATCGCTGAAATTGAGCAACTGCTAAAGGTTAAGAATTTCGCCACCTATAATTTTGAACGCCAGGAAGCACCTGTTTCAAATCTAACGGATGAAGAATTCAGGGAAAATGTAAGGCTTGGCAAAAAACACTGCTATCGCGGGGATGTTTTTCAAATTGTGCTTTCTCGCCGGTTTTCACAAAAATTCAAAGGTGATGAATTCAATGTTTACAGAGCTTTACGCAGCGTAAATCCTTCCCCATACCTTTTTTATTTCGATTACGGAAACTTTAAAATATTCGGAAGTTCTCCTGAAGCCCAATTAGTAGTCCAGGACGGCCAGGCAGAAATTCATCCAATTGCCGGCACCTTCAAACGTACCGGGAACGATGAAGAAGACGCTGAATTAGCCAAAAAACTTGCTGCTGATGAAAAGGAAAATGCAGAACATGTGATGCTGGTAGATTTGGCTAGAAACGATCTTAGTCGGCACGGTAGCAATGTAAAAGTGGAGAAATACCGGGAAATTCAGTTCTTCTCGCACGTGATCCATTTGGTAAGTAAAGTTACCGGTACTAAAGATCCAAAAACGCCTACTATGCAGGTAGTGGCTGATACTTTTCCAGCAGGAACTTTAAGTGGAGCGCCCAAACATAGTGCTATGAAACTTATAGAACAATACGAAAATGTCAACCGTGATGCCTATGGCGGCGCCATTGGGTTTATGGATTTCCATGGCAACTTCAACCACGCGATCATTATCCGCTCTTTTGTGAGTAAAAATCACCAGTTACATTACCAGGCAGGTGCCGGTGTGGTTTCTGAATCGGTAGAGGAAAACGAATTACAGGAAGTTTACAATAAACTCGGAGCCTTGACCAAGGCACTGGGGATTGCTGAAGATATTTAAACTCTAGAAAATTAAATTTAAATTCACACCAGGTAGAATGAAAAAAATATTAGTTATAGATAATTACGATTCCTTTGTGTACAACCTTGTACATTATCTCGAAGAATTGGATTGTGAGGTTACAGTAATTAGGAACGACCAACTGGAACTGGAAGACGTAGAAAAATACGATAAGATTCTTCTCTCCCCCGGCCCTGGGATTCCTGATGAAGCAGGCCTTTTAAAACCCATTATTGAAAAATACGCATCCTCAAAGAGTATCCTGGGAGTTTGCCTTGGCCAACAGGCAATAGGAGAAGTTTTCGGTGGAAAGTTAGGTAATTTGGAATCGGTTTTTCACGGCATTGCCACTAATATGGAACTTTGTGTCGATGACGAGCCGCTTTTTAAAGACTTGCCCAAAACGATGAAGGTAGGTCGTTATCATTCCTGGGTGGTTTTAAAAGAACTCCCCGATTCTTTAGAAGCCACTTCATATGATGAAAAGGGACAAATTATGTCGCTTCGGCACCGGGAATATGACGTACGTGGGGTGCAGTTTCATCCCGAGTCTGTGTTAACCCCGGACGGAAAAAAAATGATTCAGAATTGGGTAAACATTTAAGTTATGAAGGAATTGTTAAACAGGCTTATCAACCACGAAACCATCTCAAAGGATGAGGCTAAACAAGCGCTTTTCAGTATTTCTAATGGGGAGTACAACGAAAGTCAGATCGCGGCATTTCTTACGGTCTATATGATGCGTAGCATTACAATAGAAGAACTCGAAGGTTTTCGAGATGCCCTTTTGGAACTATGTGTGGCCATTGATCTAAGTGATTATAATCCCATAGACCTTTGCGGAACAGGAGGCGATGGTAAAAACACCTTTAATATTTCAACCACTTCTTCTTTTGTGACTGCCGGAGCGGGGGTAAATGTAGCAAAACACGGAAACTACGGGGTCTCGTCGGTAAGCGGTAGTTCCAATGTTATGGAAAGCCTTGGAATTAAATTTAGCAAGGATGAAGGCTTTCTCGAAAAATGTATTTCAGAAGCTGGAATTTGCGTTTTGCACGCTCCCCTATTCCATCCAGCTATGAAAAACGTGGCTCCAATCAGGAAATCTCTTGCGGTAAAAACCTTTTTTAATATGCTGGGCCCAATGGTTAACCCTGCTTTTCCGAAAAATCAGTTAGTAGGCGTATTTAACCTGGAGTTGGCCAGGATGTATGGCTATTTATATCAAAACACCGATAAGAATTTTACTATTTTACACGCTTTGGATGGCTATGATGAAATTTCACTAACCGGAAAGACTAAAACTATCTCCAATAATTCCGAAGGAATGTTGAGTCCGGAAGATTTTGGAGTGGAACCTTTAAAACAGGAAGAAATTGCAGGTGGTGGTTCTATTGAAAGTTCAGCTGAAATTTTTGTGAATATTTTAAAAGGAAAAGGCACCAAAGCACAAAACGATGTAGTTTGTGCCAACGCGGGAATGGCCATAGCTACTACCAAACAAATTAGTGCTCTGGAAGGTTTTGAAACTGCCCGGGAATCTATAAATTCGGGGAAAGCTTTAAAAGCCCTGGAAAAATTGCAGGAACTGAGCAAATAAACCATCTCCGGGAATTCGCATAGGCAAACTTTTAAGCAGGATACTGATCTTCATTAAGATCACAACAAGGTTCAAAAGCAAAAAACCGAGATACATAACAGAAGAATGAACATCTTAGATAAAATCATAGCAGATAAACACAAAGAACTGGTTTTAAAAAAACTTGTAGTTCCCATTTCGCAATTAGAAAAGGCGGAACTTTTTAAGCGCCAAACCATTTCCTTAGGCCAAAAGCTCAAAGCTAGTAAAACCGGAATAATTGCGGAGCACAAAAGACGTTCTCCATCAAAATCAGTAATCAACCAGGATCTAAATGTTGAAGACGTTGCTAAAGGTTATGAAGATGCCGGTATCTCAGGAATGTCCGTACTTACCGATGGCAAATATTTTGGAGGATCTTTAGACGATTTACTTTACGCCCGTGCAGCGGTAAAGCTGCCCTTGCTGCGAAAAGAATTTATTATTGATGAGTATCAAATCCTGGAAGCAAAAGCCCATGGCGCAGATGTTATTCTGCTGATCGCGGCGGTTTTGGAAAACAAACAAATAAAGAAGTTTTCAGAATTTGCACAAAGCCTTGGTCTGGAGGTTTTATTAGAAGTGCATAACGAAGATGAATTAAAAAAATCCATTATGCCCAGCCTGGATATGCTGGGGGTAAACAACCGAAACTTAAAGACATTTGAAGTAAGTACCGATATCAGTAAAGAGCTTTCGAAAAAGATCCCTGAAGAGTTTGTAAAGGTTTCAGAAAGCGGAATAAGTTCGGTGGAAACAATTAAAGATTTACAGCAATACGGCTATAAAGGATTTTTGATCGGTGAGAATTTTATGAAAACCAGTAATCCCGGCAAGGCTGCAACAGCCTTCGTGAAAAAATTAAGCACATCACCTTAAATTTATTTCAGGCAATATGTTTTCTCAAAGCTGAAAGATATTCTGCTTGAACCAAACAAGGACGAAAATCCTTTTAAACATAAGTTCTATAGGTGAGAAATGTCAATGAGATAATCCAATGAAAAACTTAAAGTTAAAAATATGTGGGATGAAAAATCCCGAAAATATCAGTAAAGTCGCACGGCTACAGCCAGACTATATGGGCTTTATATTTTATAAAAAGACGCCACGCCATTTTGATGCTGAAATTCCAGAAATTCCTTCAAAAATAAAGAAAACCGGAGTTTTTGTCAATGAAGCTATCGATGTTATTTTAGAGAAAGTTAAGAAACACGATCTCAATGCAATTCAACTCCACGGAGAGGAAAGTGCCGCATTTTGTGCAGAATTGAAAATACTTTTCACACAAACCCCGGTGGAGATAATCAAAGTGTTTTCGGCGAATGATGATTTCGACTTTAAACTTTTAAAGGATTTTGAAAATGTGATTGATTACTTCCTTTTTGACACTAAAGGCAAAAATAAAGGAGGAAATGGAATCACTTTCAACTGGGAGATTTTAAAAAATTATCCTTCAAACAGACCATTTTTTTTAAGCGGGGGAATAGGCCCTCAAGAAGTTGAAGAAATCAAAGAACTTCAAACTTATTTTTTAAAAAAGGGAAAGGATAATTTGTTATACGCTATTGATGTAAACAGTAAATTTGAAGATCAACCAGGGCAAAAAAACATTGAGAATCTGGAAGGATTCCTCAAGGAATTTAATTAGAAAATTAGTGAATTTGCAGCAAGCCAGTATAGGTCCTTCTGCAAGGTTTGTTATACTGGGGTTTGGATTTAAATAAAATAAATAAAAATGAGCTATCAGGCTAACGAAAAAGGATATTACGGTGATTTTGGCGGGGCTTTTATCCCGGAAATGCTCTATCCAAATGTAGAGGAATTGCGTTCGCAGTACCTGGATATTATGAAAGAGGAATCTTTTCAGAAAGAATTTAAAGCTTTATTGCGAGATTATGTGGGACGCCCTACCCCGCTTTATTATGCGGAACGTTTTAGCAAAAAATACGGGACAAAAATTTACCTAAAACGAGAGGATCTTTGCCATACCGGTGCACATAAGGTGAACAATACGGTTGGCCAGATTTTAATGGCTAAACGCTTGGGTAAAGACCGAATTATCGCTGAAACCGGTGCAGGGCAACACGGAGTTGCTACCGCTACTGTTTGCGCGCTGATGGGCATTGAATGTATCGTTTATATGGGCGAGATTGATATTGAGCGACAGGCCCCGAATGTAGCCCGAATGAAAATGTTAGGTGCTACAGTGGTGCCTGCAAAATCGGGAAGCCGAACCTTGAAAGATGCCACCAACGAAGCGATTCGGGATTGGATTAATAATCCCCTTGATACGCATTATATTATCGGTTCTGTTGTTGGGCCCCATCCCTATCCTGATATGGTAGCCCGGTTCCAGGCGATAATTTCTGAGGAAATTAAAATCCAATTAAAAGAAAAGGAAAATCGTGAAAACCCTGATTATGTTGTGGCCTGTGTAGGTGGCGGAAGCAACGCCGCAGGTGCTTATTTTCATTATCTGGACAATCCCGATGTCGGCATTATCGCTGTTGAAGCTGCAGGAAAAGGTATACAAAGTGGGGAAAGCGCTGCTACCTCGGCGTTGGGAAAAGAAGGAATTATACACGGCAGTAAAACCCTGCTTATGCAAACCGATGACGGTCAGATTACAGAACCCTATTCTATTTCCGCCGGTCTAGATTATCCGGGAGTTGGTCCTATGCATGCCAATTTATTTAGAAGTGGCCGCGGTGAATTTATTTCAATAACCGATAAAGCAGCAATGGATGCCGGCCTTGAACTGGCAAAACTTGAAGGCATCATACCGGCAATAGAAACTTCTCACGCCCTGGCGATTTTCGAGGATCGAAAGTTTAAAAAAGATGATATCGTAGTGATCAATCTTTCGGGACGTGGAGACAAGGATTTGAGTACGTATATCGACTATTTTGGTTTATAGGAACCTGGACTCGTAACTTACAGATTGGAATATAAAAAAGATTGAAGGGGTGATGCTCTCTAAATGGTAATTAGAACAACTTTGATTCTGAATTTCAGAATAATGATTGATAAGCTTATTAAATATGAACAGAATAAATAAAAAACTTCAGGAAGACCATAAACTGCTCTCTATATACTTCACAGCGGGTTATCCTGAAACCGATGATACGGTTTCTATTATCCAGGAATTAGAAAGAAATGGGATTGATTTTATAGAAATTGGCTTACCCTTTAGCGATCCCCTAGCCGATGGACCTACTATTCAGGAAAGCTCTACCAAGGCGCTTAAAAGCGGAATGACCACTAATAAACTCTTTGAACAACTAAGTGGGATAAGGCAGTCTGTGAAAATTCCATTGATTATTATGGGTTACTTTAATCCTATTCTTCAATATGGGGTGGAGAAATTCTGTAAAAAATGTGGAGAAACAGGCATTGACGGACTAATAATTCCCGATCTCCCTGTGGATGTTTATAATGAAGAGTATAGATCTATTTTTGAAGAAAATGGAATCCAAAATATATTCCTGATTACCCCACAAACATCGGAGGAACGAATCCGTTTTATAGATTCGGTTTCCGATGGTTTCATTTATATGGTGAGCACTGCAAGTGTTACTGGTTCAACTTCAGGGTTTAGCCCAGAAACAAGAAAATATTTCCAAAGAATTTCAGAAATGAAACTTCAGAATCCCCAGGTGGTTGGTTTTGGAATAAGCGATGAAGAAACCTTTAACCAGGCCACTGAATTTTCAAAAGGTGCAATTATTGGTTCGGCATTTATTAAACATCTTAACCACAATGGAAAAAATAAAATAAGCGATTTTGTGAAAACTATTAGGCCGGTTTAACCAAATTCTAACATCCTCTTGGGAGTCCTTATGGATCATATTTCTTATCTTAGTAAGTGAATCAAAAAACAATACAATTATGGGAGGCCCAATTGAAGAAAATAAGAAAAAAAGAAAAGATAAGGATTCAGATCCTTTGAATGAAATAGGAAACCGTGATGTTGATACTAATAAAGTGGATATCGACGAAAAAACCATAAAAGACCAACAAAATAAAAAGTAATTTATGGGTCGTGGAGACAAAAAAACAAAACGAGGAAAAATTGCTATTGGTACCCATGGAAGATTACGCCCTAAACGTAAAAAGTTTAAGGTTAAACCAACCACTATGGCCCAACAGGAAAAGAAAGAATTAGAGTAGTTGTAAGTTGACTACGTCTGGAAACCCTGAATTTGAAAGTTTAAACTTTTAGGTTCAGGGTTTTGTTATTAAATAGTATGTCATCTGCTTATCAAGCACCTACTTTGTAAAGGCTACAGACACTCTTCACGAGATTATCTAATTTACCACTATATTGGTTTTATCGACCCCGGTATTTCCGGTGAGAGGATCAAAAGCATAGATTGTGATGGTGTGATATCCTTTTTCTAATTTCGTTTGTGCAGTAAATGTACTTGGCTTCTGGGTAGGATTTAGAGTCACTTCTTTGCTTTTGGTTTCTTGCGAATCTATAATTGCTTTTACTTCATATTGATTGGCATCCCAAATGCCTTCTTCGGTTACAGGACAACCGCACATCATTACTATATTGGCTTTCAGATCGATTTCCTCTGTAGATTTTATACGCTCATGGGTTTGGGGGGAGAGTATATCAACCACGAATCCCGGGACTTCCAGTATTACTCCGTCGCCGGTTATATCCTTTCCTGGGATTACCCAGAGTTGGGTGGTGGAAACCACCCTGGCCTGCTTTTTATTAAAAGGAGCTTGGGCCTCCACCTCTATAAATGTAGGTTTGTCTATATCTAATTCCGCTTTAAACCCGGCGGTTTTCTCATCGGTCAGCCGGGAATAGCGTTTTTGTGGAGTTTCAACAATTAGCTTGGTATTACCCGTGCTTCCGGAAGTTAAGCCCTGATCAAGGATTTCTCCTGTTTGGGCATTCCTGATAACAATTTTTGCGCCTCCAATGGAGCTTCCAATGAATTTCGCGTCCTTCGCCAATGCTCTTACCATAACCGAAGTTTCCTGGGCAGTTAGACTTCCTAAGGAAAATAACAAGACAAATAAACTGAAAAGCTTTATTTTTAATTTCATAAAATAGAATTTCATACTAAAATACAAAATACTGAACAACCTATAATATAATATCGTCCTCCCCCAGATCTTCGAAATTAAAGTTTAACGGGTCGTTTTGATAGCGCTGAGCATAAATCTTAAGGGTGTTGATTTCTTCAGCATTTAACTCATTGTCTTTATTGTTTTGAGCAAGTTTAAACCAGGGCTGAATATCTTCAAAATCATATTGGCCAATAACCATAAATGGGGTTCCATTCTGCACAATCACATCACTTTCCAGGTGCCACATCTCAGCCCAATGGTAAATAAATTTCGCATCTTCCTGGTACATTCTTACACAACCATGGCTAGCAGGATAACCCGGTAAGGTATATTCGTGTGTTCCTATACCTTCAAAATTCATAAAATTGAAGTAAAAGGGCATGACCCAGGAATCATCTATAGTACTTATTTTTCGTTTCGCCTTATAATTTCCGTAATATAAGCCCGAGGGGGTACCTGTACTTTGCTTTCCAGTACTTACCGGGCCCCAGCGTAACAGAATCCCATTCTCATAAAGCGCGAAAGCCTGGATTCGCTGTGAGATTACCACGGTTTTGCTTATAGAATCAAAGAGCCTTAAATTTTTAGGAAATGGAGCATATAAATTCAAATCAGCAACTAAAGAATCTGGAATTATAAGTTTTGTCCCGGGTTCAATTCGGTGAGCATCTATTCGATTTAAAGCATAGACCAACTTTTTCTCCTCTTCAGAAAAACTATTTTTCAGACTATCTAAATGTTCCCTGCTGGAAATAGAATCCAACCTGTAATTAGTTTTAAAAACCGGCGGTTCCAAAGCAATGGTATCCAGTTGGGTGGGTCTGACCTCTTTTATTTTTTCACTTTCTTTATTGTTACAGGACGAAAATAGCATTACTACTATAACGAAAAATATCGAAATCAGTTTAGGGGATTGTTCCTTCAAAATTTGTAGGTTTAAGTTGTGTGCCAAAGAATAAAGCTTCCTTCTAGACACTACTAAATTAGGCCGCTAGCTTATTGTTGGGTGCCAAAGAACCGTTAATAGTTTGTTGTAGGATTGGTAAAAAAATGCTGTTTTATTTGTGATTTTGTTGGGTAATTCCTATTAAAGGTTCGCACTAATATTGTGTCTTAAGCTTGTCTCTCCTTCCGGATGTTCCCAAAGGTCAATCAACCTCAAATTAAGATTATAATAACCTCAATTGCTTACCTCTTTATAATCACCCTCTTAACGGTCACCCCTTCATTGGTGAAAATTTGCAGGGTATAAACCGATTCTGCAACGGCAAGAATACTCATTCGGTAAAAGCGGGCATTGCCACTATAATCCTGTTGCATTATATAGCGCCCTCGGGAATCAAATACACGTATGCGCTCTATAAACATTCCCTCGGGAGTGGCAATGGTGAAAATACCATCACTGGGATTGGGGTAAAGAATTGGAAATTTGATTTCATTATCTTCAGGGGTATCACACTGCTCACCTGTGATATCTAGCTCAATTAATTTTTCTGCTATATTTCCATTTGCATCTTCAACTTCCACATTCACCATATTGTAACCAACGTCCTTACAGGTGAATAGCGATCTATCAAACCGGTAAATAAGTTCTTCACTGCAATTATCTTCAGCCAAAATATCCTCTTGCTTGAGATAGGCAAAACCTTCATTATCCAAACTCAATTCTACAAGATCAGTTCCAATGTAAGGGGGAATTTCATCCCGAACTTCCACGTTAATCATACAACTACCATTCTGTTCCCCTGTATAATTAAGTTGAATTTCCACCTCACCTAAATCGCTGCAGCTAAAATTCAATCGACTTGCTTCCAGGGAAAAGTCGGTGGCATCACCTGTATAAAGATCCTGAAGGTCGAGCCTGGCCTCCCCGTTTTCGTCCAGGCTTAATGCTATATTTTCGCGACACTGAAATGCCCCTGAAGGCTCTTCTACTACCTCCACAGTTGTTTCACAAGAGTCCATATTTCCAGCATCATCACGCACGGTTAAAGTTACTGGCACTTCTCCGATATCCGAGCGGTTGAACTCTGTTTGGCTCAGCGACATAGAAACAATGCCGCAATTATCAGTAGAACTATTGTCCAGCTCCTCGGGAGTTATACTGGCGTTTCCGGAATTATCTAAGTTCACCACAAAGCCAGAAACACAGGAAGCAACCGGAGTTTCATCATCTACCAGGTTTACCATAAAATAGCAGTCGTCTGTTTCGCCGTTAAGGCTGGCGGTGAGTTGTATTTGTGTATTTTCGGTTATAATTGATCCTGGTGGTGGGGTTTGGGTTATCTGGGCACCATCAAAATTAACTTCGGCAGTTCCGGTATAATCTGGTAGCCAAAAACTGCAATTATCATCCGGGCTAACGTTCTTATCTATTTGGCAGGTGATATTTAAAACATCGGTCTCGGTTAATTCCAGCTCAAAACTACAACTGGCTTCCAGGCCGTTTTCATCTTCCACAAAAAGATTTACGGTGGTATTAGTGTAAATTATCTCCCCGGCTTCAGGATCCTGTCGGAAACTCACTTCCCCGCAATTATCTGATACCCCAGCCATATTTTCATAATCAGGGACCTCAAAACCTGTTTCAGGATCAAAGCTTTCCCGCTGATCATCAAGACAGGAAATTGTAGGTGGTATAAGATCTACCAGGTTTGCCGAAAAAGAACATTCGCCCACCAGTTCCCCGGTTGCTTCGTCCCTTATTTCAATAGTAATTAAATAGGTTTCTTCGGTAAGTTGCTCTGGAATTTGGGTAAAATCTGGAGTAAAGTTATCAGTTTCAATCAATTCGGTGTAATAGGGGAATTGAGGAGTACAATTTTCATCCAGACTAATATCGGGAATTTCTGCTTCGGGAATACAGGTGTAATCGCGATTGTCTGGTTCTTCGTCATCAGGCAAAATTTCAATGGAAGCTGTACATTCAGCAATATTTCCGGCTGTATCTTCTACGTAAAGGGTAATATTTTTAGTGCCCGGCGTTGTAAAAGTATCTTCAGAAAGCGTTCTGGTGATTTCACAGTTATCAGTGGAATTTAAATCGATCGCCGAGGGAGAAATCGTTACGCTTCCATTTTCTAATTGGAATTCCCGGCCAGGCGTTATGCAATTGGTCTCGGGAGCAATATCATCCATGACCAATACCTCGGTAGTACAACTACTGCTTAAGCCCGTTTCAGGATCGGTAGCGGTTAAAATCACAGTGTTTTCTCCTAAGCTAGAACAATCAAAATTTTCTGGTGAAACACTTAATTGTAAATCATTTCGTTCGCCATTATACACGGAATTCGGATCCAGAACTGCCTGCCCGTTTTTATCGAGAAAAATCTTCTGGTTAATACATTCTATTTCGGGAGCTTCGGAATCTGCCTGGGTTACGGTGATTGTAAAACTACAATTGGCTGTTAAACCAACTTCATCGATTACTTCAAATTCTATAGTATGAATTCCTTCCTTAAATTCATTTCCTGAAGCTAGACCATCTACCAAAGTGGGAGTGAGATTTTCACTACAGTTATCGGACACTTCAGGCAAATCGTAATTTATAATTATTGAATCTTCTCCGGCAGGAATTTCTCGGGCAATATTTAAAGGACAGGTAATTGCTGGCTCGATTTCATCAATTAATGTAAACTGAAGCTGACAGGTTTCAATAAGTTCTCCATTTTCCAAAACTCCCACTTCAACATTCAGAGTATTATCAACTCGATTTTCATTCACAGAAAAATCCAGATCATTAAAATTATCGGTTTCAATAATATCAGCAAAAGCCGGCAATTCATATTCGCAGTTTCCGTCTAAAGACAGATTTTGAAGATCAGAATTATCAGGGCAGGTAACAACTGGCTGTAATTCCTCTTCCCCATAAAATAACAAAAATTCACATTCAGGTTGTGGATCGCAAGGGAAAAACTCGTTTTCAGCATTTAAAGAAACTTCTACTAAACCTTCTTCCTTAGGAATAACTTCCGCGGTAAAATTATCGTGGCGAGTAAAAATTCTTAATTCGAAATTAAAGTTAGTTTCGATTACATTTTGTCCCGGAAATAGAAAAGGAGTTAAAACCATTTGAATCCAATTGGGATTCAAACCTGGACCACTTAATTTCAAATTATTTACATAAATTTTCCCACAATTTCCAATTTCAAGATCAATTGGAAGGTTCAATCCATCATTAAATGTATGGACCAGATTGAAATTTCCCTGATTTGTATCATACACATTTATTGAATATTTTTTTGAAACTATCTCATCATAATTCAAAATTAAATCTTCAGGAGATTCATAAATACTACTTAATGTTAAATCATCTTCATAGTCGATAACATATAAATAACCATAATCATCAATAACCATGCTTCCAGGAGCACCAAGTTCATCAATATCCTCCCCCTTTATGGTATGAATGAGTTCGTATTTATCAAGATCTGGATTTTTTTGAAAAATTTGAATTCTTCCTAAATCTTCATCGGAGTCACTCTCACCGTCTGCAACATAAATTCTCCCTTCTTTATCTACCGCTATACGATAAGGATCATAAAAATCATATCCTGTTTCCTCGGATAAGGTATATTCCAAATTACCTTGATGATCATATATTTTAACTAAATCTAAACCATCAGCCCCGCCTGTATAAGCGTCCGCTAGATAAACATATTCACTATCTGAAACAAGCCCTGTGGGTCCGTAAAATTCATTTTCCCCATCGCCTAGTGCTCCTGTACCCCAATTTGATAAGCGGATTCCGGCATTATTAAATCTTTTGATCATTAAATCATTTTTATCAGCAATGTAAACTATCTGGGGATTAGGATTTTGCAAATAATTTGTGGCTTCAATGTCTAGTGGTGAATTTAATTCTGAGGAATTTATAAATTTTTCATTTGTAATATTCCCGTTTTTATTTAAATCTTTTACCCCATCTCCGAATGTCAATAAAAGTAAGTGACTATTATTAACTTCTGTTATTGAAATTATACTTTTAGCAAGACGCTCGGCAAGCAAAGCCCCTGTTTTATCGAAATCGAATGAAATTTCACCTGGCTTGACATCTAAATCAAAATTAACTAATGGGATATGCGGATCTTTCTGAATAAACTCAGGAATTCCTCTTTCAAAACTTCTAATTTCTCCATTGGTTATCACAAAATCCTCTTCAATCAATTCACGATTTATTAGGCCTTCAAAATTAAGATCAAGAGGAATGGGACTTTCATCTGTAGGATCAAGTGCCGAACTGTTAATAGTGCAATTTGCCTGCCCAAACCCACTAGAAATATTCAGTAAAAAAAAGAGTAGAAAAAGCGCAGTAGTAATACCAAACGGCTGTAGCCGAAAAGTAAAACCGGGTGGTGTAAGGTAATTTTGCTTCATAGCCGGATTTTAGCGCCTCCGACAGTAAAGATAAATATTGTTGGGTGAAAGAATTAAAAATTACGTTAATTATGTGGTTTTCCGTAATTCAAATATAGGCACAAGAAATCAATGCCAATCGCAAGTTGGCAGGGGGTTGGATTAAAATTCCGGGTAAGAAAACAATGAGAAAGCCTAAAGATGATTAAAACGTGTCATTCTGAAACTGGTTCGCTGACACAAATAGCACATTTAGACGCTCTCATTATTCCCGGAAACTGAAAATTACCTTGCTTTATGCTTCGGCATTTTCGTTGTTCTTTACCACCAATCTAAATCCTTCGCCGTGAATGTTCAAAATCTCAACATTCTCATCTTTCTTAAGATATTTACGAAGTTTGGCGATATATACATCCATACTTCTGGAGGTAAAATAGTTATCGTCCCTCCAAATTTTGGTAAGCGCCAGTTCTCTTGGCATCAGGTCATTTTCGTGAAGGGCAAGTAAACGCAATAATTCGTTTTCTTTTGGAGAAAGTTTTTGAGCCTCCTCTTCCTTATAGGTTAAGAACCTTAGTTTGGAATTGAGGTGGAAACCACCTATTTCAAACTCAAATTGCTTAGAATCTGCCACGCTGTCTGTAGCTTTACGCTGCATAATGGCTTTAATCTTCATCAGCAATACTTCACTATCAAAAGGCTTGTTCAGGTAATCGTCTGCCCCTACTTTATAGCCTTTAAGCACGTCTTCTTTCATCGCTTTTGCGGTAAGGAAGATGATTGGAATTTCTTCGTTCTTCTCTCTTATTTCCTTAGCCAGTGTAAAGCCATCCTTATAAGGCATCATCACATCAAGGATACAAAGGTCGAAATCATCCTTTTTGAACTTTTCAAAACCTTCCATTCCATTCTTGGCGTGTGTTACTTCGTAATCGTTCATCGCCAAATAATCTTTTAAGACAGTACCAAAGTTTGGATCGTCTTCTACTAACAAAATTTTCTTGTCTTCAGTTTCCATATATTTAAGATATTAAAGGTAATTTAATTATAAATGTGCTTCCTTTTCCTTTTTCGCTTTCTACCGAAACCTGTCCATGATGGTCTTCAATAATGCGTTTGGCATAAGCCAAACCTAAACCATGACCTTTTACATTATGGATATCCCCGGTATGTTCGCGATAAAACTTTTCAAATATTTTCTTTTGAACTAGCTTGGTCATTCCCGCGCCCTGGTCACGAATTTTAAGAATGATATAGTTCTTTACATTTTCAGTATAAATATCAATTTTAGGCTCCTCTGCTGAGTATTTTACTGCGTTATCCAGTATATTAACAATCACATTGGTAAAGTGATCCTGATTGGCCAAAATTGAAGAACGTAGCGCGCCAAAATGAGTTGTTACATACCCGCCACGATCTTCTACAATAAGTTCTATGTGAGCTATGGCATCCTCTACGAGTTCATGTAACTGGATCCTTTCTTTTTTTAAGTCCAGCTCATTTCTTTCCAGTTTAGAAATTCGCAATACATTTTCTACCTGGGCATGCATTCTTTTGTTTTCGTCCCGAATCATCTTAAGATAACGCTTTTTCTTTTCTTCGTCACTACTAATCTTAGGATTTTTGATCGCGTCTAAAGCCAGGTTAATAGTGGCAATTGGCGTTTTAAATTCATGAGTCATATTATTGATAAAGTCCGTTTTAATCTGTGAAATCTGCCGCTGTTTTATAAGTTGTGATAAAGCGCTGGAATATGCGATTACGATAATAAGGGTAAAAATTATAGAAAGTGCAGCCATTAACGTAATGGAGGAAAGCACTACCTTTTTCTTTTCAGTAAAATTAACCAGTAGCTGATAATTGCTATTTCCCATATCATCAGCAAAAAGCGGAACCCCATAAGTGGCAGGATGGCTCAGGGAAAAATCATCACTATGCAAATTGGTGGAAATACTATTGCTATAGACACCATATTCAAATTCAGACTGAATATCTCGATTGCTTAGTTCCTTGCTTAATAGCTTTTTTATGGTAGCCTCGCTTACTCTCTGGTGCAGGGGTAGTCTGCTGGTATGTTCAGCAATATATTCCTTAAGCAAATTCTTTTCATATTCGTCCATTCGCATAATACGCTCAATCTGCTGCTGCGAACTTAGCTTGCTCCCATCGATAGTACTACGATTGGTTACAATATTGGTCACCTTTTTATTGATAAGCTTAGTAAAGGGAATACTATCTCGAGCTGATTCTATAAAACCTGAAGAAACCTTATAATCTTCCTCCAGAATCGCATCTGAATGAAAAAGAGTCTGATTCCTTAATTTATTCTCGTTTACGTAAGAGTATTCTGTAAGTGTCGTGGACTCCAATCGACTGTTGGTGCTATCCAGGTCTTTAAATTTGATCCAATAATCCTCAATTTCCTGGTTTTGAATCTGGGTGGCTACGCGTAAAAGCACTTGTTTCACATCGTAGGTAAACTGGGCTTCTTTATCTTCTACAGTACTCTTTATCCAATATCCCTGCACGAAAATAATACCGATAAGGGAAAGACTCATCAAGATAACGAGGAGTAAAAAAAGCTTTCTATTCATGCTGCCAAAAGTAATATTTTAACATTTAGGGCTTCAAGCGTTTAACCAAATGTTAACAAAACTTCTGCTAATTTTTACCTCGTTTTAAGAGAATCTCATGTAATTCGTCAACCTTAGATCTAGCAAGGGCTAAATCGTGGTTTTGAATTTCAAAATCGGCCAGTTTCTTCTTTTTCTCATCACTCCATTGTCTGGCCATTCGGGCTTCAATTTCCTCGATGGTACTCTGATCTCGCTGCTGTAGTCTTTTTAGCCTTTCTTCCTTATTGGCGGTGACCAGAATATTGTAATCACATTTTCTATAACCGCCGGATTCAAACAAGATCGCAGCTTCGTAAATCACATAAACTGAAGTTTGCTTGGTTTTCCATATTTCAAAATCGCTGGCTACAGCAGGGTGAATAATACTGTTAAGGGCTTCCAATTTTTCAGTATCATTAAATACTATGGAAGCGATATATTTTCGGTTGGGTGTATGGTCGTTATACGCCTTCTGACCAAGTAAGGCAATGACCTGTTCGCGGATTTTTTCCGAAGTTTCTAACAAACGTTTGCCTGCATCGTCGGCAATATAAACCGCAATACCTTTTTCCTTGAAGAAACCAGCCACGGTAGTTTTCCCACTACCAATGCCTCCGGTAAGTCCAATTACCATCATCGTTTTATTACAAATTGAATAGTACGCTCATTTAGTCTCAGGTTTCTTACAAACGAGGGAGCTTCGGCAATATGAGCAATAATGAAATCATCCCCTTCATCTATATCATTAAAATCGCATACGACTCTAAAGTTTTCCGCTTCTACCATTTCAAATTGTTGCAAATTCACCTGAAAATAAACCAAAACTTCCTTAGGAAAAATTACAATATTGGTATTTATAGGTACGTTTAGCACCTCAACAGGTACTTTTACATTCCCTTCAGTAAACTTTTCTACATTCTGGCTATAAGCCACTTCATTGGTATAAAAACTCAACATCCCCAGATTAGAAGTGTCAATTTCGACTTTTCCAGCGATATCAGCCTTTATGTCATTGATCTTTAAATAAACTGTATGTAAATTTTGCAGGGTATCAATTATATTTTCCGGACCACTTACCGTTACTGAATCCGGTCGTAGTTTTATAGGTTCGTTGGCGGAATATCCAACCGCGTAACTCAAATCTATATCGGGATTTACCGCTATCTTTTTCTTCTTCTTTGGTTGATAATCTATCGCTATTTTTTCCTGGATAAACCGGGCTTTTTCAAAATTTATATTTACCTGGTCTTCCAAAACCTCCCGGTTAGCTTCAAAATTATAAATCAACTCGCCGTCATCTATGGTTGCTTTGCCCAGGTCTAACTTTATGGTGGGTTTAAAGAGTTGGTAATACCAAATGGCAAAACCTTTGTCCTGTATCCTTAATTTTAAATTCTCGGGACGGTTTTTGGAAAGCGTTTTATCCATAGGAATATTCACATAAGAAACGGGAATATCTATTACCTGGGTATATTCTTTGGAAATTTGCACAAAAAACCAGATCAGGGAAGAGAACAGTAAAAAGAACCCAAAGGTCTTTAAACTGGATCTTCTAATAGAAATACGCTTAAATCTTAAGTTCTTAAACATTCTTAAAGAATAAATTCGGGAATTGGTGTTCCGGGTCCTTTTTTAAAATTTGAATATACCAGATGGACTTTATAAAGCCATATCCATATCCAAAAAATTGTACTAGCGCAGCATAAACGGCCAAAAACCCAATTTCTATACTTTTATTTCTTAATGCAGCATCGGTCGCAATTAGCATAAAATATAGCACATATAATACAAATAACCACCAAATTCCCAGTTTTAAAATCAAAATAGACATTAAAAGTCCCAAACTAAATACTCCCGGAAACCAATAGGTTATTTTCCCGGTGCCCGGGTGCCATTTATTAAGAATGGGCCGTACCATACCAAATTTTTTCACCTGGTAATAAAATTTTGACCAGTCTATTCGGCGTTTATGAAAAACCACGGCCTTTGGAATTAGACATAATCTAAAACCGAGTTTTTTAAGCCTAAGGGATAGGTCGGGGTCCTCTCCTGGATGGATCTGACCGAATCCTCCACAGGCTTCAAAAGCTTTTTTGGAAATGCCCATATTAAAACTTCGCGGCTGAAATGCATTGACCGAGGACTTTTTACCCCGGATTCCCCCGGTAGTAAAAAAAGAGGTCATAGCGTAATCTATGGCCTTTTGAGTTTTGCTGAATGAAGGATGGGCAGCATCCGGTCCGCCAAAACAGTCGCAGTAATTCTGCTGAAGGAAAGCATCTATTTCCTGCAGGTAATTCTCTGGTAATAAAACATCTGAATCCAGAATAAGGAAATAGTTCCCTTTAGCTTTTCGCATTCCAAAATTTCGTGAATCCCCAGGGCCAGAATTCTTCTTAAAATAGTAGCTGATATTGAGTTTTTCCTGGAACTCTTCCACAATCTCTTTGGAAGGCACACTGGAGCCGTCCTCTACGATCACGATCTCATATTCAGGTGTAAATTGCACCTTAAGCATACTCTCTAATAATTCCCTGACCTCCTCGGGCCGGTTATAAATGGGAATCACAAAAGAATATTCCAGGTTCATCTCTTAGTCGAAATTTGAGTGTTTTTGATTATAAATTTCTTCTTATCCCATCCCTGAACTAAGTTAAGGGAATAAGCGGAACGAAAATTAAAAAATCATCATTCCGCTATAAGTATCATTGCTTCAACAAGGTATTAACTTCTGGATTAAAACCAGCTAGCTCACAAAAAATAATTGACCCCAAAATTATTTCTCCTCCTGCCCTTTTACAAAAGACTCCATAACTTCCTGGCTTACTCCCATATTGGAAAATCCTCCATCGTGGAAAAGATTCTGAAGTGTAACTTTTCTAGTAAGATCAGAAAACAGGCTTACCGTATAATCGGCACACTCCAAGGCCGTAGCATTGCCCAGCGGGGACATTTTATCGGCATAGGCAATAAAACCATCAAATCCTTTTACTCCCTGTCCAGCAGTAGTTGGCGTTGGTGATTGGGAAATAGTATTTACCCTTACTTTATGATCCTTTCCAAAGAAATAACCAAAACTACGTGCTATGGATTCCAAAAACGCCTTGTTATCGGCCATATCATTATAATCCGGGAATACGCGCTGTGCAGCCATATAGCTAAGGGCTACAATACTTCCCCACTCGTTCATCGCATTTTTCTTATAAAGCACCTGCATGGTTTTATGAAAAGAAACCGCAGAAATATCCCATCCCTTCTGAGTAAAATCATAATTCTGCTGGGTATAGTGATTACCTTTTCTCACGTTTACTGACATACCGATAGCGTGCAATACAAAATCGATTTTCCCGCCAAGAATCTCCATAGATTTTTCCACAAGGTTTTCCAGGTCTTCTATGTTCGTGGCATCTGCAGGAATTACCTCAGATCCGGTTTTTTCAGCCAGTTCTTTAATGGTTCCCATTCTTAAAGCGATAGGTGCGTTGGTAAGGACAAAATCTCCGCCTTCCTCTTTAATACGTTCAGCAGTTTTCCAGGCGATAGAATTCTCATCTAAAGCTCCAAAAATAATTCCTTTTTTTCCTTTTAACAGGTTATATGACATAGTGGTAAATTTTTTATTGGTTGTTTGTTGAGCCCGTAAATATAATAAAATTACTTTCGGGACATAGTCTAATCCAGGAGTGCCCGTGCGTGAGCGCGGGCAGATTCACCTATATTCTTGCCGCCAAGCATCATAGCTAGCTCTTCTACGCGTTGCTTATCACTTAATTCCTCAATCTTGGTAGTAGTGGCATTTTCCGAATCTTCTTTAAATATTTTAAAATGACTATTTCCTTTGCCAGCGATTTGTGGAAGGTGGGTTATGGCAATCACCTGCATCGCATTACCCATCCGTTTTAAAATACCAGCCATTTTCTGGGCGATATCCCCTGAAACCCCCGTATCTATTTCATCGAAAATGATAGTTGGCAACTTGCTTTGCGCTGCGAGAATACTTTTTACTGCCAGCATAATTCTGGACAATTCACCGCCGGAAGCTGCTTTTCTAATTTCTTTAAAATCACCGCCTTTATTGGCAGCCAGATACCAGCTTAAGTCATCCTGTCCGTTAGCTAAAAAATTCGAAACCTTTTTCAACTCTATTTTTAATCTAGCGTTGGGCATTCCAAGATCACCAAGTAAGTTTTCAGCTTCTTTGATGAAGGCCGGAACGATAGCATTCCTTTTTTGATGTAGTTGGGAGGCAACGCTCCCCAGTTTAGTTTCCTGTTTTACAATGGCGTTCTCCAATTCTGAAAGTGCGTTTTCCGCATTTTCACTGACCGAAACTTTTTCCTGCAGCTCCTCCTTGATCTTCAACAATTCTTCAATTTGCCCTACGGAATGCTTCTTCTGTAAATTATAAATTTCCTGAAGCTTTTGATTGGCAGCTTCAAGTTCTTCAGGATTGGCCTCGACCCTATCCAGGCCATCACTAACTTCTGAAGAAAGATCGTCAAGCTCAATAATCACACTCTCTATACGCTGAAGTAAATTTTCATAAGTTGAAGATAAACTGGCGATTCTTGCCAAGGAGGCTCGAGCCTGCTTTAAACTATCCAGGCTTCCAATCTCCTCCTGTTCCAGTAAATTTAAAGCTGAACTCAGGTTCTCGGTTAATTCTTCCACATTGCTGAGTTCTTCGTAGCGGGTTTCCAGTTCTTCCTGCATCCCGTTTACTAAACGCGCCTCTTCTAGTTCATTGAGCAGAAATAAATTATAATCGTATTCCTTAATAGCCTGGGCCTGTTCTTCCTTTAATTCAATCAGGCGTTTTTGAAGTTTTTTGTATGCCCTGAGTTCGCTTTTATATTCCAGCAATAGGGATTCACTGTTGGCAATGGTATCGATTACCCGAAATTGATAATCATTATTTCCCAAACTCAAAGTTTCGTGCTGACTATGGATATCGATCAAATATTGACCAAGTTTATTGAGGGAAGTTAGTTTCACCGGCGTATCGTTTACAAAAGCACGAGATTTGCCAGAAGCTAAGATTTCTCTTCTAATTATGGTATTTTCTTCATAATCCAGATCCTGCGAAATAAAAAAATCTTTTAAGCGATAATTGGAAATATTGAAGGAGCCTTCAATTACACATTTTTGCTCTACATCACGAATACTTCCGTAATCCGCACGATTACCCAGGAGAAGTCCCATCGCGCCCAGCATAATGGATTTTCCAGCACCAGTTTCACCAGTGATAATGGTAAAGCCTTCCTGAAGTTTGATATTTATATCTTCAATTAAGGCGTAGTTTTTTATAGATAAGTTTGTGAGCAAAGTGTCCTAAATTTGCCCTAAATATACGGGAGAAATTATTCCCAATCAACTGTAAAAACCCTTTATTGCAGGTTTCTCCAGTTTCGGGCATAACGTGGGGCCAGACTGTTTAAAGTCTGGTTTAAAGCAGGTCGCTCAATTTCCGGTCCGCCACCAAAAATCTGGGTAACCTCTTCTGCTTTGGCATCAAAAAAGGTTCTGAGCAATAAAGAATTAGCTCTTCGGGAGTTCATAGAGGTAAAATTCTCAATAGCATCGGCAATAACTATTTTTCCGGCTTCCGGGTCTTTATGCATCACATCCAGACCCTGGCGATGGTATTGATATAATGCCGTACGATATTCCGTAAACATATTTGAAAGTAAATCGGCAATCAATCGAAAACGAGATCCTGGTCCATCAGCACCGGTCCAGCCAAGCCTACCACTTTGCTGGGCGGTATTTGCAATTCGATTGGCCTCCTGGTAATACTGGGTACCCCCTTCTGGCGCAAATGTATCGGCATCCATGCCTAGAATTGTATACACGTAGAAAGAGATTACCGAAACAAGATTGTTGGAAAAAGTACTCTGGCTGTAATTCAAGGGTTGATACTCGCGATAATTAAAACTGAACTGATCGTCGTTAAAATTAAAAACCGGAGTGATCATTGTAGAACCATAAACCGGTCTGGAAGATTGCACCTGAATAGTTCCGCTAAAGGACTCGCCTTCAAACTCGTTTATAGTAATAAACATACTACAGCTAATACGTTCCTGAGGTTCAAACTCTTTGTTGGTCCAAGAGGTTTGGTTTACAAACTCGCTTAAAGAATTCTCTAAAGTTCTAAAAACCGACAGATTGCTTTGTCCTGTTTGTTCGGTATTGATTACAATTTCGCAGTTGAGTTCCTGGGCAATTCCAATTGAGGCCCCTGTGATGAAAAAAATAAGGAAAAGTAATTTACGCATCTAACAAATGTACGATTTCGTTTAAAATATCGGCAGCGACCTCAGATTTGCTTTTTAAATCAAAAGCCTTTTCTGAATCTTTATAGACCAAAGTTATTTTATTAGTATCTTTTTTAAAGCCTGCTCCCGTATCATTTAGGGAATTAAGGACAATAAAGTCCAGGTTTTTCTTTAAGAGCTTTTCCCGGGCATAAGCGAGCTCATTATTGGTTTCTAAAGCAAAACCGACCAATTTCTGAAAGGTTTTCTTTTCCCCCATAGACAACAAAATATCCTGGGTTTTAGTAAGCTCCAAACTCAGGTTTTCTTCTGCCTTTTTAATTTTCTGAGCAGCTACAATTTTTGGCTTATAATCTGAAACCGCAGCTGCAGCAATAGCTACGTCAACATTTTCAAAATGAGCATGTACAGCAACATACATTTCGTGCGCGCTGGTCACCCTAATTAGGTTAATGCCGGGATCCTTAATTTCTAAATTCGTAGGTCCGGAAATAAGAATAACCTTGGCTCCAAGTGCAGCGGCTGTTTTAGCGAGCTCAAATCCCATTTTTCCACTGGAGTGATTGCCTATAAATCGAACCGGATCTATGGCCTCATATGTAGGCCCCGCGGTAATGAGAAACTTCTTTCCCCTTAATGGCAGGTTCGCAGAAAAATATTCTTCTAGAAAAGTCAGAATTTCTTCGGGTTCTGCCATTCTTCCCTCACCGGTTAATCCACTGGCCAGTTCGCCGGTTCCGGCAGGAATCATAATATTCCCGTAGGATTTTAAACTCTCAAAACTCTTTCTTGTAGAGGGGTGCTTATACATATCCAGGTCCATCGCCGGGGCAAAAAAAACCGGGCATTTGGCAGAAAGATAAGTGGCAAGCAATAGATTATCACTACTGCCCGAGGCCATTTTCGATAAGGTATTCGCCGTGGCAGGGGCTAAAAGCATAAAATCGGCCCAAAGGCCGAGTTCTACGTGATTGTTCCAATTTTCGTCTTCATCATCCTGGGTAAAAGAGGAAAACACCTCGTTTTTTGATAAGGTAGAAAGCGTAAGTGGAGTAACAAATTCTTTTGCAGCCGGGGTCATCAAAACTTTTACCTCTGCACCGGCCTTAATAAATAAGCGTACTAAAAATGCAGATTTATAAGCAGCGATACCACCACTTATGCCTAAAAGCACTTTTTTGCCCTTTAGTACAGACATCTTAATTAAGCTTCTGCTTCAGAATCTTTTGTATTACGGTAATAGATCTTACCATCTAACCATTCCTGGATAGCAAGGGCATGTGGCTTTGGAAGTTTTTCATAAAACTTAGAAACCTCAATTTGCTCCTTGTTTTCAAAAATCTCATCAAGGCTATCATTGTATGTCGCAAATTCGTCCAGCTTCTCCAACAATTCCTTTTTGATTTCAGAGTTGATCTGGTTAGCTCTTTTAGCAACCACTGAAATAGCCTCGTAAATATTACTTGTTGGCTCATCTACCTTGTTCTTATCGAAGGTAACTGTGTTAATTGGTGCGTCTGTCTTTTTAATATCCATCTTTCTTCTACTATTAAAAATTTTGTAAGCGTGATTTTATATCTTCTACTGCAGCTTCCATTGGCTCTATATACTTGCCTTCAGGATAGTACTTTTTATAAGTCTGGTAATATTCCAAAGCTTCCTTTAAGCGCTCTTCCATTAAATCTCTGAAACTATTAATAGCTAGCCTATATGCTGAATCGAACCGGTAATAATAAGCATCTTCCCTAAAGGGTGATCCGGGATTATTAGCCAGGAAATTTGTAAAAGAGGTTATAGCAGCCTGATAATTTCCGCCCCTTGCTTCTCCGGTTAAATGATATTGTTTTGCAATCTCATATTCCTTTTTTTCAAGTTTTATACGCAGCTCAGCAGCCATATCATTGGCCTGCTCCACGTGCTCGCCTTCCGGGAATGCATTGAGATAAGCCTGAAGTTCTGTGATTGCCTTACGAGTATCGGTTTGATCCAGGTTATAACTTGGTGAAAGTTCGTAAAAACTTCTTGCTTTCTTGTATGCTGCTTCCTCAATCTTTTCACTATTAGGATAGGATTGCTGAAAACGTTCAAACTCATAAGAGGATAAGTAATAACTCCCTAACTGATAATAAGTATCCGCAAACAAATAGCTAAGTTTTTCTCCTTGTGGTTTTCCGCGATATTCAGGAACAATTTGCTCAAATAACCTAAGGGCTTTTCGAAATTTTCGTTTATCATCTTCTTCCTTCGCCTCATTGTATAACTGCTCTGCGTAGGAATATTTCTTTCCGCTATCCTCACTTTTAAGTAAGTCCTGATACTCCCCGCAGGATACCGTTAACAATAAAACTGCTGCTAATAAGATTGCTTTCTTCATCATTTGTAAAAACATCTGGCAAAAGTACATTTTTCTTCAGTATAAAAAAAACTTTGTGTTATAGCCTTAAAGAACCATAAACACTACCTTTTATTGTGCTCATATTCGATAGAATACAGGTATTATAAAAAAAGAAGTACAGCAAGTGCTTTTTTCCTCAAGATCTGGGTGACCTTCAGAATTCTTTCAACTGGTCCCCAAATTTGATTTTCAAAACCTTAGGTTCTTGGTTAATTCTTCTTGGTAACATTTGACTCCTATCTTCAAAGTCTAGCTGAAATTCTTTAAAAAATTTTCAATTTGTTGCTGAAGTCCAGGAGTTGCTTTCACCAAAGGCAGTCTAAGATAATTTTCAACACTCCCTTTTTGCGAAAGCAAAGCTTTAATTCCCGCAGGATTTCCTTCCGCAAAAATCAAATCTATAGCTTGCTGCATTTTATAATGGAGTTGGTAAGCTTCTGTAGGTTTTCCTTCCAATCCAAGTGAAACCATTTTAGAGAATTCTGCAGGCAGACCTTGTGCAATTACCGAAATCACTCCCTTTCCTCCTGCCAAAACCATCGGCAAGGTAAGCATATCGTCTCCAGAAATCACCAGGAAATCCTTTGGAACCTGGCTTATTAATCTCATAGCCTGCACCATATCCCCGGCTGCTTCTTTAACCCCCACAATATTATCACAATCTCTTGCAATACGACTAATGGTCTCCGGCAACATATTGGAAGCTGTTCTTCCCGGTACATTGTAAAGAATTATTGGAAGCGGTGAAACCAGGGACAATGCTTTAAAATGTTGATAAATACCTTCCTGAGTTGGTTTATTATAATAAGGCGAAACAGAAAGAATAGCTTCAAAACCACTGAAATCACCGGCTTGAAGTTCATCACATAAGTCACGGGTGTTATTTCCTCCCAGACCTAAAACCAAAGGCACGCGCTTATTGTTCTTTTCAACTACGGTTTTTATTACCAGTTGTTTTTCTTCTTTATTAAGACTGGCGCTTTCGGCAGTGGTTCCTAAAACCACCAGGTAATTTATTCCGCTTGTGATTTGGTCTTCTACCAAGTTTTCCAGGGCCTGCACATCTACCGATAAATCGTTCTTAAAAGGAGTTATCAATGCGACACCGGTACCAATAAATGAGTTCATTGTATTTTATTTTTATGATAATCGAAAAGATTTCCGCTATTTCATATTAAAATTGAAAAATGAAAAATTTTCGGGCGACAAATGTATTGATTTTGTGAAATTGAGAAAGTAAAAACTGCATTCGTATTTAAGATGAAAGCACATATTTAACAGCTTTGTTTTTTCTGTTAAAAAATAAACAAGAAGATGGAGGCTCCGGCTCCTTCTCAAAGGAAGTGTGTGCTAATAATAATCGGTTGATTTTGTTTTCTAAAAAGAAAGCATTGGATCCATATATACATCTACTCAAGATTAATTGCCAGAATTATTGATCATTCATCTTGATCCTACAACGGCAGGTATACTACTTTTCAAATTGAATAAAAGCCAGGGTTTCAAAAGCGTTTTTATCAAACCTGGGGTCAGGTTCCGGTTACCAAAGGGAAAAACATTAAGAGTTGTTCTGTCTGTCAACACCTTTTTAGATTTTGGAATAAGTTATCCTTTAATCCTTAAAGCTTAAGATAAAAGTGGTCCCATCTCCGGTTTTGCTTACAACATCGATTTCACCTCCCAGGCTAGTCATATAACTTTTCACCAAATATAAGCCAATACCTTTGCTGTCCTTATTGTTGGTAAAGACCTGATGCAATCCGAATAGTTCATTCCCATTTCTTTTCAGATCGAAACCAATTCCATTATCTGAAAATCGGACCTCAGCCCCGGCTTCATTTCTTTTGGAATAAATGGATATTCTGGGTGGAATTCCAGGTTTGGCGTATTTGATTGAATTTGTTATAAGATTTAAGAAAATGCTGTGCAGGTAAAACTGATTAACCCTTAGGAATTCAATTTCAGAAAAATCAATTTCAAGGCTGGTCCTGGTCTCTACAATCAAAGAACCAAGGGAATTTAAAATGCTATCAAGAAGCTCTTTCAGGTTCACCGGCTTTACACTGGGTTTTAACAAAAGATTTTCCTTGAGATGATCAACCTGATTGTTTAAAGTGTCCTTTAACTTATAAACCGATATTTCTAATAAGTCCAGGCATGATAAGGTTTCTTCATCCTGGATTTTGGAGCGGTCTAATAAATTAACCAGGGAAATCAGATTATTTACCGGTGACCTTAGATCGTGAGCAGTTGTATAACTCAACTGGGTAAGCCCTGAATTCTTTGAAGTAAGGTCCCTGATTCGAAAGTGACGATCTTCCTCCAGTCTTTTAATATGGGTGATATTTTTTGAAATAGCGTAGATCAATTCTTTTTCCGGCACGGGAATAGAGGTCCAGGTCAGCCAAACAATTTCACCGGTTTTGGTGATATACCTATTTTGAAAATGCAACAAGGGTAATCCTTCCAGAACCTTTGCCCTGGTTTCGGCCGTATTCTTTTTATCTTCAGGATGAACAAAATGGCTGATGGGACTGGCAAATAATTCTTCCAGGGTATAACCCATTAATTTAATGAAAGCCGGATTTATTTTCCTAAAATAGCCATCAAACCCCGCAATACACAAATAATCGTGAGATAGGGAGAAGAAAGGTTCCAGATCATATTCGCTTTCAATAATTTTTAAATCCATCCTAGCTTGGGGCTTCGGCATTAAAATTTTTGTTTAAAAATAACCATTAGGCTTGACCCGGGCACCATCTAAATTTAAATAAGGTCCATTAAGCGAAGTTTTCTTTCAGGAGTAAGAAAAAAAAGCAAACTAAAGATCAAACCGATAAACCAAAGTAAATTTCCGATAATCAAAATAGCTAAATCTTGCATGTAAAAATGCGCTGCATCCTTAAACACGTCGGCAAATACAAACGCAAGGACAAGGGTCACACAGTAAATTGATTTTTCAGAATAGGAATTCAAATAATAAATAAGTGATATAACACCCAGAATTAACAAATTAAGATAATAAACTATATAAGCCGTAAACCGGAAATCACTACTTATGTAACTTTTAAGCTCTAGCAAATGTGTGAACAGCAAATAGGCATTTATAACAAAAAGCAAAAAAGAATACAACAACATTACTTTACTGGCTTTCTCTCTTTTTGTTTGACTTATTACCTCCCTGCTTAGCGCAATAAAAGCGAGGATATAAAAAAACAAAGAAAGAAGCTCATAATTTCCGCTAATCGCAAAAAATTCAGCAAATTTAGCAAGAAAGAAAAATACTATAAAGCAGCACTCGTTTATTCTGGGGCGTTTTTTCTGCTTTAAATAAATGGCTAAAATCCCCATGATAAACAACAGCTGAGTAGCTTGTTTCAACCAAAATATTTCTCCCACTGTGGCATATAAATTTATACCCAGAATCGGAAAAACAAGTAATAGGATCCAGTGAAAAAGACTCATTTTTTTTAAATTGCCGCCCGAAAATAAAAAAATCATTCTACCATTCTTAGCTTTTTCCTTAAAGCATTAACGTTTTTAATACAATCATTCAATTTTTCGACAAGATGTCTGATTTCTAGGTTGAATCACCATAGTATTATCAAAATCAAAACCTTATACGACCAGGATAATCTATTTATCTTTGTTTTCTTAATAAGATTTAAATGAACACATTCAGACTAAGTTTTTACCTGACTATTACTCTATTTGTATTGAGTTGCAAAGGAAATTCTATAGAAACCGCTCAAATTAAGGCGGAAAGAATTCCTATAGATAAAAGCATCAATGGCGATCCCGAAATAGAAAGATTTATAGCTCCGTACAAGAAACATCTCAATAAAACACTGGATAGTGCATTAGCCTATAATCCAAAGAGTATGCTGAAAAGCGACGGAGATCTCAATACTGCTATTGGTAATTTAATGGCCGATATTGTTATGGAGCAGGCCAACCCCATCCTTGTAAAGCGAACCGGCAAGGAAATCGATATGGTATTATTAAATCACGGTGGAATCAGATCTGGCTTAAACCAAGGAAATATCACCACCAGAAGTGCTTACGCCCTGATGCCTTTTGAGAATGAAATCGTGGTTGCTGAACTTTCCGGTGAAAAAATAGTAGAAATGCTTACTTACCTCGAACAAGCGAAAACCGCTCATCCCGTTAGTGGAGTCCGGATAGAAATGGATCAAAATTATAAAGTTACCCGGGCAACAATAAACGGTAAGAAAATTGATAAAGAAAAAACATATTTCGTTGCAACTTCTGATTATTTGCAGCAAGGCGGAGATAATATGAACTTTTTTAAAGACCCGATTGCGCTTCATCAAGTAGATTATAAATTGCGAAATGCGATAATAGACTATTTTAAAAAAGTAGATACATTGAAAGTTGAAAAAGACGATAGGTTTATTAGAAAGTGAGTAACGCTATAAGAACTCACCACCCAGGATTTGAAAATATTTTATTTAATTGCGAGCCGGAGTATTTAAAACTCGAGTATCGAATAAGAAGTAATGAAAAGAAGAAATTTTATACAACAAACCTCAGCAGCAACTGCTTTTATCGGTTTTGGTGGTTTAAGTTCACTTTCGTTTAAACCCAGTAATAAAAAACACATCACTATTCTGCACACCAACGATGTGCATAGCCATATTGAACCTTTTGGACCTGAGGATTCGAGAAATCCAAATTTGGGTGGAGTGGCAAGAAGAGCAACTTTAATACAAAGGATAAGAAATGAAAACCCGAATACCTTATTATTGGATGCCGGAGATATCTTTCAGGGAACACCTTATTTTAATTTTTACGGAGGTGAACTGGAATTTAAGCTGATGAGCAAAATGAAATACGATGCAGCTACCTTGGGGAACCATGATTTTGACAATGGGATAGCTGGTTTATATGCCCAGCTCCCGCATGCAGAATTCAATTTTATTTCCTCGAATTACGACTTCAAAAATACACTTTTGGATGGGCATACTCAGAAATATAAAGTTTTTACAAAAGATGGGGTAAAAATCGGCGTTTTTGGCTTAGGAATAGAGTTGCAAGGCCTGGTAAATAAAAGCCTATACAAAGAAACCAAATACCTTGACCCTATAGAAACTGCGCAGGAGATGAGTAGCATTCTAAAAAAAGAGAAAAACTGCGATTTAATCATTTGTCTTTCCCATTTAGGATATGAGTACAGCAGCGATAAAGTCTCGGATATTAAACTGGCACAAGCAACAGCTGATATTGACCTAATTATTGGTGGTCACACCCATACTTTCTTAGACAAACCAAGGGTAGAAATAAATAAGTCCGGTAAAAAAGTACTGGTGAATCAGGTGGGCTGCTATGGCCTTTATTTGGGAAGGATCGATTTTTATTTAGATGATAACAATGAAAATCAAACCACAGGAGTAAGTCTTGAGGTGTAAGATTCTTAGTTATTATTCTTTAAACAATAGGATCCACTTACCTATTCCAGCATTTTTAAGAATTCGTCTTCACTCACTATTTTTGTTCCCAATTTCTCTGCCTTTGCGAGCTTACTGGGTCCCATATTTTCACCAGCGACCAAATAGTGGGTTTTTCCTGAAATAGATCCGGAAACTTTGCCTCCATTCTCTTCAATCATTTTCTTTAGCTCGTTTCTGGAAACCTTTTCAAAAACCCCGGAGATGACAAAAGTATTTCCCTGGAGAACATTGCTTTGATTTTCCATTTCCTCCGCAGCGATTTCCAATTGAAGCCCATAAGTTTTTAAACGCTCAACAATATCCTGGTTATCTTGAGAAGAAAAGAAGTCCGTTACACTCTCCGCTATACGAACCCCAATCTCCTCAACCTCCGTTAAACTTTCAGTAGAAGCAGAGGCCAAAGCATCAATATTTTTATAATGTCTTGCTAATTTTTTGGCTACTGTTTCCCCTACGTATCTGATTCCTAAGGCAAATAAGACGCGTTCAAAAGGAATCTCTTTCGATTTTTCAATACCACGGATCAAGTTCTCAGCCGATTTTTCCGCCATTCGCTCCAGGGGAAGAATATCATCTTTTTTCAAAATATAGAGGTCGGCATAATTGGTAATTAAATTCGCATTTACCAATAGAGCAACAGTTTCACCGCCAAGCCCCTCAATATCCATGGCTTTTCGGGAAATAAAATGCTGAATTCTTCCTACGATTTGCGGCGGACAGCCGTTATAATTCGGGCAGTAATGTTGTGCTTCACCTTCATTTCTGATCAATTCCGTCCCACATTCAGGGCAGGTTTTGGCATATGTTGTTTCCTTTGTTTCTGGATTTCTTTGAGTAAAATCCACCCCGACGATTTTTGGAATTATTTCCCCGCCTTTTTCTACAAACACAATATCACCTTCCCTGACATCCAATTTTTCAATTTGATCTGCATTATGTAAGGATGCCCGTTTTACGGTCGTCCCTGCCAACTGCACCGGTTCTAAATTTGCAACCGGGGTTATAGCTCCGGTTCTCCCAACCTGGTATGTGATTTTATTCAATCTTGTACGCTCTTGCTCGGCTTTAAATTTATAGGCCATTGCCCAACGTGGTGATTTTGCCGTATACCCCAACTCGTCCTGTTGATCAAAACTATTGACTTTTACCACCACACCATCAGTCTCGTAAGGCAAATCGTGGCGATGCTTATCCCAGTAATTCACATAATCCAATACTTCGGTAATGCTATTTTTCAACTCCGCTTCTGGCGGAACTTTAAAACCCCATTCCCTGGCCTTTTCAAGGCCCTCGAACTGGGAGTTTACCGGTAGCTTTTCAGCCACTAAACTATATAGCAAACAATCCAAAGGTCTTTTTGAAACCTCCCCACTATCCTGAAGTTTTAAACTTCCGGATGCCGTATTTCTTGGATTTGCATAAGGTTCCTCCCCGGCTTCCACCCTTTCGGCATTCATTTTTGCAAAACCTTCATAGGGTAATACAATCTCGCCCCGAATATCAAATTTCTGCGGATATTCACCTTTCAACTTTAAAGGAACCGATCTAATAGTTTTGATATTATTGGTAACATCATCCCCCTGGAAACCATCTCCCCGTGTTACAGCACGTTTCAACTCTCCATTTTCATAGGTGAGACTGATAGAAGCTCCATCATATTTCAATTCACAAACATACTGCACTTTTCCACCTATAGACTTTTCAATACGTTTTTCCCATTCCTCCAGCTCTTCCTTGGAGTATGAATTTGAAAGGGAATACATTCTGTACTGGTGAACTACCGTTTCAAAGTTTTTAGTTATGGCTCCACCAACACGATGTGTCGGGGAATTAGGATCTTCAAATTCAGGGTTTTTTTCTTCTAATTCCTGTAATTCTTTCAGCTTCATATCAAAATCATAATCACTGATTTCGGGCTTATCCTCTATATAATACAAATAATTATGTCGGTGTAATTCTTCGCGTAACTGTTTGATCTTTTCTTGGGTACTCATAAATGCTAAGTTATTGCTGAAATGAAAGTTTGTCATTTTTAAAAACAAGAGAATGCTTTGATTCTTTGTAAGTAAATTCAATTTCGAATTCAGATTTATAGGCTTTATCGTCGGTAGGAAACCAGTCTTTTAGTTTCTGGTTAATAGTAATAAACAAACCTTCATCATCACCAATGGCACAAAATCGCTTAAAATCGCCATCGTATTTCTCCAGTTGAACATTAGATTTCAAAAACTCAAATTTCTCCTGGATGTTTTCGGTTGCCAAACCAATTTCACTTACTCCCAAAATACTTTTTTCTGAAAATAATGCTGATTCGGGTTTGGTAAAACTCTCACGAGAAATGAATTCTATGATATTCTTATCTTCATCATAGAAATAGAGCGATTTTGCACTCCAGGCCAAAAAATCAACAATTTCCTGTCCGTTACCTTCCAAAACAGGAATACGTTCTTTTATCCATGTCAGGGCTTCATTATGCTGATTATCGGGAATATGAAAGGCAATATGGTAGGGTGTGGCGTTTTCCTTCTGCTGAAAGCTTAGTTTGGAAAATCCGGTTTCAACTTCAAAATAATCTTCAGTGTAATCGATAATTTTCAGATTCAGTTTATCCCGATAAAAATGAAGTTGCTCCTTTATATTAGCTGTATATAATTGAAGTTTAAGGATTTTCATAATATACTTTTTTAGGTCTGGTCTTTATTCATCCATTGAGGAACAGGCATAGGTTTAAAATTATGCATTTTTTCCATGATTTCCTCAATATTATCAGCAATGAGCAAAAGATCAAAATTCTCTTTCCTTAGCAAAGCCTTTCTCACCATGGTTTTGAGCATTGCGATAAGCTCGTCATAGAAACCATTAATATTTAAAAGTCCGATAGGTTTACGGTGCAGGCCTAATTGTCCCCAGGTAACAATTTCAAAAAGTTCTTCGAAAGTCCCAAAACCTCCGGGCAAAGCGATAAATCCCCCGCTTAATTCGTGCATTTTAAGCTTTCGCTCATGCATATCTTTTGTAGTGACCAATTCTGTTAAACCCGCATGAACTACCTCTTTGGTTTTTAAAAAGTCGGGGATCACACCAATTACCTGACCTCCATTTTGAAGTGCCCCCGCAGCCACCTGTCCCATTAAACCCAGTTTGCTCCCACCATAGACCAGGGTAATATCTCTCTGAGCTAAAATTTTCCCCATTCGGTAAGATTCAGTGTATATTTTTGAATCATTGCCATCGCTGCTTGCACAAAAAACGGCAACGCTTTTGAGCTGATTTCCTTTATTATTTTTCAAACCTATTGATTTCTTGTTTTGACTTTTTGACCATTAAAAAGTGTTTCTAAAATGGCTATTTTAAAGTTTATCCACTTTTATCATTCTAAAATTTCCAAACATATCCTTTCGCAATTCTGTTTTAAAACCTTTTTCCTGTACCATTTTTACAGTTTCTGTTGCCAGATACTGATTGATTTCAAAGTAAAGCTTCCCTCCAGGGCTCAAAGCGTATTTAGCCAGGTCTGCAATTTTATTGTAAAAAATCAAAGGATTTTCATCTTTAACATACAAGGCAGAAGGTGGATCGTAATTTAAAACATTTTTATGCATTTCTTTTTTCTCCAACTCCCGGACATAAGGTGGATTAGACACTATAATGTCGTAGGTTTCTGGAAGCTTTTCCAACTGAAGTATATCCTGCCTTATAAATTCCAGGTTTCCTGTATGGCCTTCAGCATTTTGGGAAGCTATATTCAGTGCAGCTTGAGAAATATCCATCGCTGAAATTTTAGCCTGCGGTAGATTTTTCATCAGGCTAATTGCGATGCATCCACTCCCAGTTCCAATATCCAGGATCTTCAGGGTCTTATTTTCCGAAGAAAAATCATCTATTATCCATTGCACCAATTCTTCGGTTTCCGGTCTTGGCACCAGCACATTTCTATCGACTTTGAAGGTCAATCCAAGAAATGCTGTATTCCCAATGATATGCTGAATAGGTTCGTGGCTTTCTAATCGTTTTAAAGCCGAATCCAATCGCTGAGCCTGGTTCTCATCGATTTGAATTTCAGGATCTAAAGCCAGATCAATTCGTTTAATTCCAAATAAAGCTTCAGTTAGTAAGAAGAAAAAAGAGAACACTTCTTCAACCGGGTAATCCTTTTCCAGTGTTTTTATGAAGATCTCTTTTTGCACTTTCAGTTTCATTCTGATTTCTTGATTTTTGAATCTTCCTGCTTAAGCTTTAGATGTCCCTTAGCATCCACATCGTGCAATTGTAATGCCCGGTGTCGCCCAGTGGCTTTTCCAGGGATTTGAATCCGCTACGGCTATAGAGTTTTCTGGCACTTTCCATATAGGGGAGAGTCTCGATATAACATTGTTCGAAATTATGGGACTTTGCAAATTTCAGGCAGGTATCCATCATTTGAGCACCAAGACCTTTACCACGTGCCTCAGGTAGAAAATACATCTTTTGCAATTCGCAGACCTTCTCTTCCAGCCCAATTAAGGGCGCTATCCCAGCTCCTCCGATTATTTTCTCATCGTCTTCCACCACAAAATAGTTCATTCGTGGGTACTGATACGTTCCAAACATATCGTCCAAGGCCACGTCTTCATAAGCCGTTCCTACTTTAGGCACACCCATTTCCACTAAAACCTTTCTCACTACTTCGGCAACTTGTTGATTGTCTTCGGGTTGAATTTCCCGTATTTTTAGCATCCTCATTCTTGGTAAATAATCCTATTTTAGTGGCGTGAATATACACGAAAATTATATAAATCGATGCATCCAACTAGCCAAAAATGGTCAAGGAGCTACCTATCCCAATCCGCTTGTAGGTAGCGTAATTGTTCATAAAAACAAAATAATTGGCGAAGGATGGCACCACAAAGCTGGGGCACCCCATGCCGAGGTAAACGCTATTAATTCAGTTAAGGATACCTCGCTTCTAAAAAAGGCGACTATTTACGTTAGCCTGGAACCTTGCAGTCATTTTGGAAAAACACCACCCTGTAGTGATTTGATAATAGCCAAAGAGATAAAAAAAGTAGTGATTGGTTGTGTAGATCCCTTTGCAGAAGTAGCCGGACGTGGAATCAAGAAATTAATGGAAGCCGGCTGCGAGGTCACGGTAGGTGTTTTAGAAAAAGAATGCCAGGATCTCAACAAGCGCTTTTTCACCTTTCACCAAAAAAAAAGGGCTTATATTATTTTGAAATGGGCCCAATCGCTCGACGGGTTTATCGCTCCTGCATTTCAGGAAAAGCGAGAACCGGTTTGGATTAGCAATCGATATTCTAAACAACTGGTGCATAAATGGCGTAGTGAGGAACAGGCCATTATGGTTGGCACAAAAACCGCAGTTGCTGATAATCCTCAATTAAATACAAGGCTCTGGAAAGGGAACAATCCGGTTAGAGTGGTAATAGATAAAAATCTAAAAATTTCACAGGATTCTGCCTTGTTTGATGGCAGTACAAAAACGCTGGTTTTAACTGAAAAATCCACTGGAATGTATGCTAAAAATAATTTAGTTTTTGAAACAATTGATTTTCGGGAAAATTTACCTTCACAAATTTGCCAGGTTCTCTACAGGCATAATTTACAATCGGTTATTATTGAAGGAGGCGCTCATACGCTTCAGTCATTCATTGATATAAACCTTTGGGATGAAGCCCGAATTTTTACTGGGATTTCTAATTTTCACAAAGGTGTAAAGGCCCCGCTATTTTCAGGGAAAATACAATCCACAACCTCCCTTGAGCTCGATAATTTAAAAATTTACAAAAATGATTAAAACCATAATTTTCGATTTTGGGGATGTTTTCATAAATCTGGATAAAGCCGCCACAATGCGGGAAATGAACAGATATGAAATTAAAACGCTTTCCGAAAATTTGTTGAACATCAACCAGCAATACGAGAAAGGACTCATATCTTCTGAAGATTTTGTGAAATCCTATCAAATCGAACACGCACAACTACAGGAAAACCAATTTAAAAATTCCTGGAATGCCATCTTGGTAGATTTCCCAGAATATCGGTACCAGTTTTTAAAAAAACTTTCCCAGGAAAAAGATTACCAGCTGATTTTATTGAGCAACACCAATAAAATCCATATTGACTGGGTCAAGGAAAACGTATCGTTCTTCCAGGATTTTAAAGCTTGTTTTGATGCCTTTTATCTTTCTTATGAAATCTTTTCTAGAAAGCCCGATCCTGAGATTTATCAGTATGTACTCACAGCGCACAACCTTAAACCGGAAGAATGCTTGTTTATAGATGATACCCGGGAAAATACCGATGCTGCTGAGAATTTAGGTATTCACACCTGGAATATTGAGCCTACCAGGGAAGATGTGATTGATTTATTTACCGCCAAAAAGGAATTATTTTGATCTACCTACTGCTTAGCATCCTCTCTTCCACAATTATTTTTGTAGTATTCAGGCTTTATAAAAAGTATGGCGTAAATACAATGCAGGCCATAATAGTAAATTATTTTATCGCCTGTAGTGTTGGCTTTTTCGGTTATATCGATGGAGTTGAAGATTTGATAAGAATTCCCGAAGAATCATGGTTTCCAGGTATCGTTTTTCTCGGCGCTATGTTTATTACGGTTTTCAATCTAGCCGCCATCACCACCCAGCGCAGTGGGCTTTCGGTAGTTTCTGTAGCTACGAAGATGTCCGTTGCGATCCCAGTACTTTTCGGAATATTTATTTACAACGAAAGCATGGGTTTTCTAAAAATTGCAGGGATCTCACTCGCCCTGGTAGCGGTTTATCTAAGTTCGATTAAAACAAAAAAAGGAATTTCAATAAAAAAGGAAAATCTCATATTTCCCTTACTGGTTTTCATTGGAAGCGGAATCATTGATACCACTATAAACTACCTCGAAAATTTCTATGTTTCAAAAACGGATGTGGGACTTTTTTCTTCAAGTATCTTTGGGGTGGCTGGAATTATCGGAACCCTTATTTTAATTGGACAGGCACTGCTGGGGAAATTAAAAATCACCTGGAAAAATATTGCCGGAGGTATCGCCCTGGGAATTCCAAATTATTTTTCAATATACTTCCTGGTGAAAGCATTACGACATCCCGGTTTTGAAAATTCAATAATTTTCACCTTAAATCATGTAGGCATAGTTCTGGCTTCTACTATATTGGGAATTGTTTTTTTTAAAGAAGTTTTACTAAGGAAAAACTGGATTGGGATTGCCATTGCTGTGATAAGTATTATACTTGTGGCCAGTAGTCAGTAGAAATCATTAATTCTTTAAAGGGATTCTGTAATTGCGCTTTCAATTTTGAGTTGGTGCTCTTAACCTGTAGACAAATGAATCGACAACCCTAAAGACGTGTTAATAATTCTGAAGAGGATTTGAAGCATCATATGAAATGAAAGACACCTATAAAACCATAATCAAAGCTTCCCCGGAAGTCTTATTCAAGGACAGGAACTCTAAGTTTTTCGGCTATGCATTTCCTGTAAGAAATGAAGAAGAGACCAGTATGCACCTGGAAGAACTAAAAAGCAAACACCATAAAGCTCGCCACTGGTGTTATGCCTGGCAGTTAGGAAAATCTGATTTCCATTACCGCGTCAATGATGATGGCGAACCTTCTAATTCGGCCGGAATGCCAATCTATGGACAAATCCAGTCTTTTGAAGTTACCAATGTTTTAATTGTAGTGGTCCGGTATTTCGGGGGTGTAAAACTCGGGGTGGGCGGTCTTATCAATGCCTATAAAACTGCGGCCCAAATGGCCCTGGAACAAGCCCATATTGTTACCAGAACGATCGATGAGGTTTTCACTATCAGTTTTGATTATCCTCAAATGAATATTGTGATGAGATTAATCAAGGAAAACAATCTGAAAATTATTGAACAAAAATTGGAGTTGGATTGCATGATTTATATAGCTGTAAGAAAAAAAGATGCGCAGGCGGTTTTTGAAAAATTTGATTCCACCTATAAGGTTAAAATAAGAAAATTGGAATCGTAAATACTATTTCAGAGCATAGTAGATGCTAAAACCAATATGCTTATCAAGGATATATAAAATCGCATGAATCTACTTCAACTTATCTAATATATACTGGGGACAGCGAATAGGTTTTTTGGTTTTAGCGTCCATAAAAACCAAAGTTGTATAAGCTTTGGTAAGTAAGTCTTCACATTGGTTAAAAATCAAATATTCAAAAGTAATTTTTACCGATGGCAGTTCCTTTAAAATCACCTGTATTTTAAGTTCATCCTCAAAAACCGCGGGTTTCAAAAATTTGGTATTGAGTTCATACACAGGCAACATCACCCCATTTTCCTCCATAGTTTTATAAGATATCCCTAAGGCTGAAAGCCAATCCAGACGGGCAATTTCAAGGTATTGAGCATAATTTCCATGATGGACCACCCCCATTTGATCCGTCTCAGCATAACGGACTTTAACAAAAGATTCGTGACTTTTCATTCTGAATTTAACAGGTTAAGTGAATGAGGTTTTGTACTTTCATAATCGGATTTAAGTATGCGTAAATTTTTCTTAAAATTCAACCCCAAACAGGTTTTTTTATTACATAATTTGTTCACATATTTGTTCCACTAAGTTATAAGACCCCTAAATCTTTTAACTGCTAATAAACCACTACTAATCTAAAATAATACAACACAAAGCATGTCAAAAACTGCGCAATCAGTTTGGAATAGCTGTCTGGCTTTTATCAAAGATAACATTACTCCACAGGCTTATAAAACGTGGTTTGAACCTATTCAAGCAGTAAAACTCACAGATTGTGCACTCAGCATACAGGTGCCTTCAAAGTTTTTTTATGAGTGGTTAGAAGAACACTATGTAAAACTCTTAAAGGTTTCGCTTACCAAAGAATTAGGAGAAAAAGCCAAATTGGTCTATGTGATCAAAATGGAGAATACCTACGGTAATAAAATGCCGTTCACCGAAAAAATCCCTAGTACTCAGCGCAGCCATATGGCTTCTCAAGAAGTTGATGTGCCAATTAAAAATAAAAACCCTGAATTAAAAAATCCTTTTATAATTCCAGGAATTCGGAATGTAAAAATTGAGTCTCAATTAAACCCGAGCTATAACTTTGAGAATTTTCTGGAAGGAGATTCTAACCGATTAGCAAGATCGGCAGGATTGGCAGTAGCCAATAAACCTGGGGGCACTTCTTTTAATCCGCTCCTGATTTTTGGTGGCGTTGGATTAGGGAAAACCCATTTGGCGCACGCTATTGGTGTTGAAATAAAAGACAAATATCCCGAGAAGACCGTTTTATATATTTCTGCAGAAAAATTCACTCAACAGTACATAGAATCAGTCAAGAAAAACAACCGAAATGATTTTATTCATTTTTACCAGATCATTGATGTTTTAATTGTTGATGATATCCAGTTGCTTTCTGGAAAAGCTGGAACTCAGGATGTATTTTTCCATATTTTTAATCATTTACATCAAAACGGAAAACAGGTAATTCTTACCAGTGACAAAGCACCAGTAGATATGCAGGATATTGAACAACGCCTGCTTTCTAGATTTAAATGGGGACTTTCAGCCGAATTACAACATCCCGATTTCGAAACACGAATATCCATTATTAAAAATAAACTCTATCGCGACGGTGTGGAAATGCCAGAAGAGATCGTCGAGTTTTTAGCCAATAACATTAAGACAAATATCAGGGAGCTGGAAGGTGCAATTATCTCGCTTATCGCCCATTCTTCTTTTAATAAGAAGGATATCACTTTGGAACTTGCCAAGAAGATCGTAGATAATTATGTAAAAAACACCAAACGAGAAGTTTCCATAGATTATATTCAAAAAGTGGTAAGTGACTACTTCCAGATGGATGTACAAACCTTGCAGTCTAAAACCAGGAAAAGACATATTGTTCAGGCAAGACAGCTTGCCATGTTCTTTGCGAAAAAGTTCACCAAGGCTTCTTTAGCAAGTATTGGGTCGCAGATTGGAAAACGTGATCACGCTACTGTTTTACACGCCTGCAAAACGGTAGATAATTTATCCACTACCGATAAACAATTCAAGAAATTTGTTGAAGACCTCAACAAAAAACTGACCATATAAAAAATACTATGAAAACTAAGGTATTGATGGTGTGCCTTGGCAACATTTGCAGATCACCGCTTGCCGAGGGAATTTTAAAATCTAAAGTAGACGAATCTCAGGTATTAGTAGATTCTGCTGGAACTGGAGACTACCATATTGATGATTCACCAGATCCTCGATCTATTGCGGTGGCCAAAAAAAATAAGCTGGATATTTCATATCAGCGTGGAAGACAATTTCAAACGGAAGATTTTGACAGGTTTGATCGCATTTATGTAATGGACAATGCCAATTTTAAGGATGTAATTGCCCTGGCCAGAAATGATGACGACAGAGCCAAAGTTCAGCTGATTCTGGATGAAATATTTCCTGCGGAAAACGTAGATGTTCCCGATCCTTATTTTGGAGGAGACCATGGTTTTGAGAATGTATATCAAATGCTTGATGAAGCTTGCGAAAAGATAGCAGCACAACTCAAAGAAGAAAACAGAGCTTAATGGCTGACTTTAAATATTCCGGAAAACTTTACCTTATACCCACTACAATGGGAGCTTCTAACCCAATGCAGGTTTTACCTTTGCAGGTTAAGGAAATGGTCGAAAATTTGAATATTTTCATTGCGGAAAATGAAAAAACAGCCCGAAGGCATATAAAGCAACTAGTTCCCGAGAAACAACAATCATTACTTCAATTTTATCATCTTAATAAATTTACCGAACCTTCAGAAATCCCTTCTTTTTTAAACCTATGCAAAGAAGGATATGACATGGGGCTGTTAAGTGAAGCAGGTTGCCCAGGGGTGGCAGATCCCGGTGCCGAAATTGTAAGGCTAGCGCACCGTGAAGGCATCCAGGTAATCCCTTTGGTTGGCCCCTCTTCAATTTTACTGGCTATGATGGGCAGTGGAATGAATGGTCAACGATTTACCTTCAATGGTTATTTACCCATAGATAAAAAAGAAAGAAAAAAAGAGATAAAAGATCTGGAGCGGCTTTCATTTGATAAAAAGGAGGCTCAAATTTTCATTGAAACTCCTTATCGAAATAACAAATTGTTAGAGGATTTCCTTCAACTACTAAATCCGGTAACCCAGCTTTGTGTGGCATGTGATCTAACTCTGCCCACGGAATTCATTCTGACCAAACCAGTTTCCCAATGGGGTAAAATAAAAACAGACCTCCATAAGAGGCCTGCAATTTTTATCTTTCAGAAAGAATATTAAGCTCTAAAAGCTTCAATATCTACCCTTGGGTTTTGTTCAGGTTTTACAAAGGAAGTATCATAACCTTGGAATTTCCTCATATAATTTCTTATTGAAGTTCCAAAAGCATCACTAAAGGATTGTGCCCCCCAGCTCCTAAGGTATTTTTTGACACTCCCTGGCCCCGCCAGATGCGCAGCAGCAAGAATACCAGATTCCGTCACTTTTACACCGTTAATTACCTGACCTTCAAACCGGGCAATATCACGAATCAAAATCCATTTGTTTCTGGAAGCATTCGTATAAAAAGCAGCTTCCTGAAGTCGTGGCGAATTAAGGAATTCTCCACCATTGTAAATGCCAAGTAATTCCAGGGTGCCAATACCAAACTGGTATTTTCCCATATAACCAAAATCATTAATCGTTTTATAATTTCCGCGTGATTCTTTAAAACCCAGCGCTTCTTTAAAACCAACATAGGACTTTCCTAGTTTTGGTAATGCCCTCTCAAGGCTTTGATCCCTGACTATTTCGCTTTCCTCTAAAAGGGCTACGGTATAGTTTAGATCAAGGTTGGAAGTCGAATAACCTTCAATTTCCAGATTTGCTGCTTCTCTAGTTGAAAAACTGAAAAACATGCAGCCTGCGATTACAGGCAAGATTGAAAATTTTGCAACTTTCTTTCTCATTACATTAAATTTATGAAGAGCTATTGGCAAGGTCAAAATGTTAGACTTTAGCCCTCTTCAATTTTGCCGTGCAAATGTACAACAATTTTTAAAAATCTGAAATACAATGTGTTAACTAATTTATAAAGTTTTAAAAAAGCTTAACATGGCTCTAAGAAAGCTTAAGCAATGACCTTAACACGTTACCCAGGTGAGAAATGAAACTTTTTTTACTACCTATTTATACCCTGCTCATTAATCCATCGCACATATTCCTGTTTATTTCTGTTATGTTGCGATAAGGTTTTAGCAAACTTGTGATAGCCAAAATTTTCAACATTGGCTACAAAATAGAAGTAATCATGATTTTCATAATTAAGTACCGCGTTAATTGCAGAAATGTCTGGCATAAATATAGGCCCGGGAGGCAATTCTTTATTCATATAGGTATTATAAGGAGATTCAATTTCTAAATCCTTATATAGTACTCTTTTTATGATCGTATCCCATTGTTTAGTAGTGTGCTTCAATGCATAAATAACCGTAGGATCGGCTTCCAGTTTCCATCCGTTTTTATACCGGTTCATATAAACTCCGGCCACCTTAGGACGTTCATCTATTTTTACTGTTTCTTTATGAACGATGGAAGCCAAGGTTGAAACTTCTTTAGGATTCAACCCTATCTCTTTAGCCTTTTCCTTTTTTTCTTCCGTCCAAAAACGCTCATATTCACGTTTCATGCGGCTTCTAAATTCCTTAGCAGAAGTATTCCAGTACAGTTCATATTGGTTAGGAATATACATCGCCAAAGCTTCTGCCTGGGTAAAGTTGTTTTCAGCTAAAAATTCCTCATCCTTAAAGGCTTTAATTAATGCCGTACTGTCGGCTTCAATTTGACTGCCAATTCTTCCAGCGAGATCCTCTAAACGCTCCTGATTATTAAAAGTGACCTTCACGGGAATATTACCACTACGAAGCGCATTTACCAATTGGTTGTTATTCATACCAGCCTTTATGAGATACCTACCGGGTTGAATGTTCGAGGCATAGCCTTTTTTCCTGGCGACCAGGTCAAAAGATTCCATATTTTCAACATAAGGCTGAAGACTATCTATTACTGCCTTATAATCGGATCCCGTAGCTACGTAAACCATTTTTTCTTCTTCAGAGAAACTCGTGTTTGCCGAAAATATACTTGTATAGATGTAATAGCTAAAAACAGAAAGGGCAATAAGGCCTAGAATAGTAATAGCCAGCAGAATTTTTTTAATGTACATTACTTATTGATCAGTTGATATAGAATTTCATCTTTAAACCGGCCATTTACATAGGTCCAGTCTTTTTTAACCCCTACTCTTTTGAAGCTCAGGTTTTCGAATAGTTTTACACTGGTTTCATTTCCTTCGGTAATATTGGCATAAACCTGATGCATCGCTAAGTGTTTGAAACAGTAATTACAAATAAGTTTTAAGGTCTCTGCACCATAACCCTTTCCGCGTTCTGAAGCATCAGCAATAAGAATTCCCAGGGCTGCTCGCCTGTCTTTTGGTTCAAAATCGAAGACGTCTATAAGTCCTATTTCTTTATCCTGCAGATCGCAAATTACCAAACGTAGCTGCTTCACATCATAGATATCACGATGTGCATTTTCCAGGTACTGTTTAATCATAAACCGGGAATAAGGTGTTTGCGTAGCACTTACCTCCCAAAAATCCTCGGTATTCTCCACCGAATGAACAAAATCGAGATCTTCCGGTTCCAGGGCTCGCAGATAAACCTTATCTCCTTTTAGACTTAGCATACTATTTCTCCTTTAAAAACTTGCATGGCCGGACCGGTTAACCAAACATCGGTGTAAATTTCGCTTTCTTTTTTGAAAGAAACCGACAATTCCCCTCCGGGCACAATAAGTTTTATTGTATTGGCATTTGCCTTACCCGAAGCGTGTGCTGCTAAAGCTACGGCAGTAACTCCGGTTCCGCAAGAAAGAGTTTCATCCTCCACTCCTCTTTCGTAAGTGCGCACAAGAAAAGTATTTTCCTCCTGCAGATCCACAAAATTCACATTAGTTCCACCATTAGCAACATAATCCTTAGAATACCGAATCGCTGCTCCTTCTTTCTTCACATCAAGATCGGCAATGTTTTTAGTAAAAATCACATGATGGGGAGATCCCGTATTTAAAAATGCACTATTTCCCAATTGCTTAATTTCTGAAATATTCTGCATTTGTAAACTTACCTGGTCATTCTTAATTGTAGCCTTATGTGGTCCGTCTATCGCAGTAAAAGTAGCTTCATTTTCAATAATGCCAAGGAATTTTGCAAAAGCAACCAGACAACGACCACCATTACCACACATAGAGCTCTGGTTTCCATCTGCATTAAAGTAAACCATTTTAAAATCATCTCCTTCTATTTCGGGATTTTCCAAAAGTATAAGTCCGTCACCTCCAATACCAAATTTACGATCGCAAAGCATTTTGATAATTCTGGTATTGTTTTTGGATAATACCTCTTGACGATTATCTATCATTACAAAATCGTTTCCGGTACCTTGATATTTATAAAATGGAATTTTCATAACTTAAATTTTCAGGGCTACAAAGATACTATAAATAACACGATTTTCAGGGGTGTTAAATGGTCGTTAAAGTTAAAAACATAGCATACTAATATTATAATTTTAAAGTTGAATTATATAAAAATCCGTTGTAAAAAATGAAAAATTTATCAAAATTACTTATTGTTTCCATCCTTGGAGGTGCGTTGACATTAGGGAGTTATAAAATCTTTTTTGAGCAAGAAGTTCCCTCAGGTTTACCTCCCGTTGCATCTAATACAAACCCATCCAATTCTACTGCTCAAGTTATTCCTGCGAGTTATACCGGGAATGTTTACGGGACCAATGCCGATTTCACTGAAGCAGCAGAAAAGACGGTAAATGGAGTTGTTCACGTAAAGAACGTTGCCGTATTTAAAGGCCCGCGTACTATGAGAGACCTTATTTATGGTAATAACAGCAGTGAAAAAGCTCTTCAGGGTGCAGGTTCCGGAGTGATTATTTCTCCAGATGGGTATATTGTAACAAATAACCACGTGATCAAAGGGGCTAGCGAGATTGAAGTTACTTTGAACAATAACAAAACCTATACTGCTGAAGTTGTAGGTGCCGATGAAATCTCAGACATCGCTTTATTAAAAATAGATGCTGAAGGATTAGATTATATTCCCTTTGGAGATTCAGATAATGTAAAACTTGGGGAGTGGGTTTTGGCAGTTGGAAATCCATTCAATTTAAAATCAACAGTGACGGCCGGAATCATCAGTGCTACTGCTAGAGATTTGAATACCTATGATGCCACACCGCAATCTTTTATTCAAACCGATGCCGCAATTAATCCGGGGAACAGTGGGGGTGCTTTGGTGAATATAAACGGAGAACTCGTAGGGATAAATACCGCAATCACCTCTCAAACCGGAAGTTATGTCGGATATGCTTTTGCCGTACCTTCTAACAATACCCGAAAAATTGTGGAAGACATTATGGAATTTGGCGATGTTCAAAAAGGAATTCTTGGAATCAGGGGAGGTAGTGTCAATCAAGAATCCATCGAGGAACTCAATTTACAAACTTCACAAGGTGTCCTTGTAGCTGAAGTTACAGAAGGCAGTGGCGCAGATAAAGCCGGTCTAAAACCAGGTGATATTATTCGCAGAATAGACGATATAAATATTACCAAATTTTCTGATCTTACAGGATACATCTTTACAAAACGACCCCAGGACAAGGTTTTGGTTACTTACTTAAGAGATGGTAATGAAAAAAAGGTTAGGGTTACTCTTACTAAATTTGAAACCTATATTATTGAACCCATTAAGATTGAAATTACCAATGCAAGCGAAAAAGAACTGGCAGCCCTGAAAGTTGAAAACGGAGTAAAAATCCACCGTACCTTGTCACCACAATTACCGGCCAAGGAACTGGTAGGAACTATTATTACTGCGATAGATAATAAAAACGTATCCAGTGTAAGTGATGTGGAAAGAATTTTTAGGAGCAAGCACCCATCAGAAGATATAGTGATTACTATTGTTGATAGAAACGGCCAAAAACAACGCATAGTTTGGCGTTAAAATTTCAATAAAAAACACCTTAAAACTCCCTTCTTATTAGGGAGTTTTTTTATGCAGAATTTTCTTTACGAAAACGTTTGAAATATATATTTTTGCCCCATTATTAAAACAACACAAACCACACATGAGCTTTAATAACGTTTACGAAAAGGAACTTTCTTTTCAAGCAAATCGGCGCAAAGCGACCGTAGAATTCATTAATATAATAAGCGACCTCTGGTATGATAAATCTATCGAGCTAGTCTTATTTAGAAATCAATTGCTCAACCGAAATGTGAGTGATATTTTAAACCTTCACGAATATGCCGGGGAATTTGTAGAAAAACCAATTTCAATATTTGACTCGGTTGAAATCGCCAAAGCGATCCAGGACATGGATTTACCTCCCGCAAAGCTTGATATAGGAAAACTAACTTACGAATACCACTTGGAAGACCAGGGACATTTAAACCCCATGGCTTTTGTTTCCGATAAACTAAGGGACGCTAAGAAATATAATAAAGTTGTGCCCAAAGATGTAGTTCTTTATGGCTTTGGACGTATCGGCCGGTTAGTAGCTAGAGAACTTATGGCCAGAACCGGAAAGGGAAGTCAGTTGCGTTTAAGAGCCATTGTAACGCGAGGATTAGTGGATAAAAATGTTTTGGAAAAACGAGCCTCTTTACTTAAAAACGATTCCATTCACGGAGACTTTTCAGGTACTGTTAGTATTGATGAAAACAATAGCGCACTGATTATTAACGGTACTACTGTAAAAGTAATTTCGGCAGATAAACCTGAAGAGATCGATTATACTAAATTTGGAATTAATAAAGCCCTCATTATAGATAATACCGGTGCCTTCAGGGACAAAGAAGCTTTAAGCAGGCATTTAAAAGCGAAAGGAGCAGCAAAGGTACTGCTTTCGGCTCCAGGAAAAGGCATACCCAATATTGTTCACGGGGTAAATCATAAAGCCCACAACCCGGATAAAATTTCCATATTCTCAGCGGCGTCCTGCACTACAAATGCAATTACCCCAGTTTTAAAAGCCGTTCAGGATACTTTAGGGGTAGTACACGGACACTTGGAAACTATTCACGCATATACAAACGATCAGAACTTGGTAGATAATATGCATAGCAAATATCGCCGTGGTCGTGCTGCGGCCCTTAATATGGTAATTACCGAAACCGGTGCTGGAAAAGCTGTAGCTAAAGCGCTGCCAGTTTTTGAAGGAAAGTTAACTTCCAATGCCATTAGAGTTCCAGTACCCAACGGTTCACTTGCTATATTAAATCTTGAAATTGAAGGTCAAACTACCGTTGAAGGGGTCAATAGTATTTTAAAGAAATATGCTCTAGAAGGGGAACTTGTCGAACAAATCAGGTACTCGATAGATAATGAGTTGGTATCCTCGGATATAGTAGGTTCAAATGCCCCTGCTATCTATGATAGTAAAGCGACTATAGTTTCAGCAGACGGCAAGAATGTTATTTTATATATCTGGTATGATAACGAGTTCGGTTACAGTCACCAATTAATAAGATTGGCCAAATATATTGCCAAAGTAAGAAGGTTTACTTATTATTAGAATTTAGCTTTAAACTAAATTACCTGAAAACCCACCAGAATTTGGTGGGTTTTTTACTGAGAATACTTTACATTTGCGCGCTCAAATTATTAATTTAAAGGAATTTAGAGAATTAAATTTAAATTAGTGAGTGCCATTACAATAAGTGAAAAAAGAAGGCGTTCAAGCATATAAATTTCAACCAGAAAAACCCCAAATGATGCGTAAAATTATTTTTTTAAGTCTACTTTTAATTTTTTCAGTCAATGCCTTAAGCGCTCAAGATTCTCTTGCAACCTCTAATTTTATTGAAGATGAATTTGACAATCTCATTGAAGCTTCGAACAATTATCAGGGCTATAAAGTAGTAGATTATGATGCTTTAATAGAATTACGGGATAATACAAAAAGCCATGTTCAGGATCTAAAGAATGAGCTTCAGGAAGAGCAGCGTACTATTTCTCGTCAAAATGAAGAAATCGCAAGTCTTGAAAATCAACTAGCGGAAACTCAGACAAATCTTCAACGTGTAAATGAGGAAAAAGATGCTATAAAGTTTCTCGGGATGCCCTTTAGTAAAGGAAGTTATATGGCTCTAATGTGGGGGATAGTTGGCGTGTTAATCCTGGCCCTATTTTTCTTTATCTATAAGTTTAAAAACTCAAACTCAACTACTAAAGAAGCAAAACATAGATTAAACGAAACCGAAAAGGAGTTTGATCTTTACCGCGCTAAAGCCCTGGAAAAAGAACAACGTTTAGGTCGTATGCTTCAGGATGAAAAGAATAAGTCTAAAGAATAATTCCTGTTCAGCTCAATTAATAATTAGCATCTTTGCAACTTATAAGAAAATATGCGCATAGATATTATTACCGTAGTTCCGGATTTGCTTAAAAGCCCTTTTGAAGCTTCTATTCTCAAAAGAGCCATAGACAATGGGCATGTAGAAATTCATCTTCATAACTTAAGGGATTATGTAACTGACAATTACAAACAAATTGATGACTACCAGTTTGGAGGTGGAGCAGGAATGGTAATGATGGTGGAACCTATAGATAAGTGTATATCACATCTAAAAGGTCAGCGGGATTATGACGAGGTTATATATATGAGCCCTGATGGTGAATCCTTCAACCAAAGAACTGCAAATACACTTTCGCTTAAAGAAAATCTTATTATTCTTTGCGGACATTATAAAGGAGTAGATCAACGGGTACGTGACCATTTTATTTCCAGAGAAATTTCCATTGGGGATTATGTACTTTCCGGGGGTGAACTCGGAGCAGCCGTTGTTTGTGATGCGATCATCAGGCTTATCCCCGGTGTTTTAGGCAATGAGACCTCCGCCCTAACCGATTCCTTTCAGGATAATTTATTGGCTCCTCCGGTTTACACAAGACCAGCAGAATATAAGGGATGGAAGGTTCCAGATATTTTAACTTCCGGCAATTTCCCTAAAATAGAAGCCTGGCGCGAAGAAAAAGCCTACGAACGTACCAAACGCTTAAGGCCTGATCTTTTGGATGAAACAGAAAAATAATTGCGAATTATCAATTGCATTATAAATTAAAATTAATACTTTTGCACTCGTTCTAAAATAACCTCTGGCGAGGTCCGTGCATGTTGTTTTGGATTTACATTAAATAAGAAATTATGGAATCGTTAATTAAGTACGTACAAGACGAATTCGTTGAAAGAAAAGATTTACCTGAATTCTCTGCAGGTGATACCATTACTGTGTATTACGAAATTAAAGAGGGACAGAAAACCCGTACCCAGTTTTTTAAAGGGGTAGTAATTCAGAAAAGAGGAACAGGTGCCTCACAAACCTTTACCATTAGAAAAATGAGTGGTACTGTTGGAGTAGAAAGAATTTTTCCTTTGAACCTTCCAGCAATTCAAAAAATAGAATTGAACAAACGAGGAAAAGTAAGAAGAGCTCGTATTTATTACTTTAGAGAACTTACCGGGAAAAAAGCCCGTATTAAAGAAGCTAAAAGATAGAATGCATCTTATTGAACTTATAAAAGCCTCGAAATTCGAGGCTTTTTTTATATACTAGCTTTACCATACACCCTAGCTTTAATCAACTGTATAACAAAAAGTTAAAAATTTTATTTTACAAATGCTTTGTTGTATATTTAATATGGAGTTTAGTTGAAAGGAATGACAAAAGGATTTCCTATAAATTAAAATCCAGTGTAAAGCCTAAAAATCTTTACATACGGTTTTTATCTTCTATATAACGCTCATATTTTGCCAGGTCAAAAGTAGTTTGAAGGATAAAAACCCCATAGATTCAAAAATATAACTTTAGAAAATTTTATTTTTGGATCATTGAAATAATACACACCGGGATTTTTCCCTTAAAGAATTTCGAAAATTCAGTGAGAACGTATTATTTCAGTAGAAGCCATTTCATTTTAGATACTAAGATGAAGTGGCTTTTTTTTATGCGCTTTTAATATTAATTAACAAGCTTTAATGCAGCTTCAGCTATGATAAAAGCTTGAAAAATATTATATTGCGCAGAGCTCGAACGCCCAATGAAGATTGGGCGTTCCCTGAGTTTAGACTATTTATAATTAATCAGCTATAAAAATCACAAAATGACACAGATTGGAAAGATCATTTATACCAAAACAGATGAAGCTCCGGCTTTAGCTACTTATTCTTTTTATCCTATTGTAAAGTCCTATACCAAAGCGGCTCAAGTAGGCATGGAAACCAAAGATATTTCACTTGCCGGGAGAATTTTATCCCAGTTTCCTCAATACCTTTCAGACGATCAAAAAGTAAGCGACGACTTGGCTGAGCTCGGAGAACTTGCCAAAAAACCGGAAGCTAATATTATAAAACTACCAAATATTAGCGCTTCCATACCGCAGTTAAAAGCAGCAATTCAAGAGCTTCAGGAAAAAGGCTATAAGCTTCCTGATTATCCCGATGAACCAGCTAATGAAGAAGAAAAGAAAATCCAGAAAACTTACGATAAAGTAAAAGGGAGTGCTGTAAACCCAGTGCTTCGTGAAGGTAATTCCGACAGGCGGGCTCCAAAAGCGGTTAAGAATTTCGCGAAAAAGCATCCACATTCTATGGGTAAATGGAGTGCTGATTCCAAAACCCACGTGGCAACCATGAAGGGTGGAGATTTTAAAGCCAATGAAAAATCTTTAACCTTGAATGAAGAAACAGAGGTGAAAATTGAATTCACTTCTAAAAGTGGAGACAAAAAAATACTTAAAGATGAGCTTCATTTACTTAAAGGAGAAGTTATTGATACCAGCTTAATGAGTAAAAATGCACTTCTGCAATTTTTAAGAAATGAGGTAAAAGATGCAAAGGAAAAGGGTGTGCTGTTTTCATTGCATATGAAAGCTACCATGATGAAGGTTTCAGACCCCATTATTTTTGGTCATGCTGTAAAAGTCTTTTTTGAAGATGTTTTTAAGGAATATGGCGAGGAACTAAAGGAGGCTGGTGCAGATCCTACCAGCGGACTTGGCGATGTTTTAAATGCCATAGAAAAACTTCCTGAAACTAAAAAAGCTGAGATAGAATCGAAAATTAAAGCTGATATTGAGCAGGGCCCAGATTTGGCTATGGTAAATTCTGATAAGGGAATAACCAATCTTCACGTACCAAGTGATGTGATAATTGATGCCTCGATGCCGGCTATGATCAGAACATCAGGACAAATGTGGAATAAGAATAATGAAACTCAGGATACTAAAGCGGTAATTCCCGACAGTAGTTATGCGCCACTTTACCAGGAAACTATTGAATTCTGTCAAAAGCACGGCGCTTTTGATCCTACTACTATGGGAACTGTTCCCAATGTAGGATTAATGGCTCAAAAAGCTGAAGAATATGGCTCCCACGATAAGACATTTGAAATTCCTGCTGCTGGAACTGTTCGTGTAGTTGATAATAAGGGGAAGGTTTTAACCGAGCATGAAGTTGAAGAAGGCGATATCTGGAGAATGTGCCAGGTAAAAGATGCACCGGTACAAGATTGGGTTAAATTAGCTGTGAACAGAGCAAAAGCCACTGGATGGCCAACTATTTTCTGGTTAGACAAGAACCGTGCTCACGATGCCGAATTAATAAAAAAGGTAAATAAATATCTTGCAGATTATGATACTGACGGTTTAGATATCAAAATAATGTCTGTAGCCGAAGCAACCAAATTTACTTTGGAACGCGTAAAAGCCGGAGAAAATACAATTTCGGTAACAGGGAATGTCTTAAGAGATTACCTTACCGACCTTTTCCCTATTTTGGAAGTTGGAACAAGTGCAAAAATGCTTTCTATCGTTCCTCTTATGAATGGTGGTGGATTATTTGAAACCGGTGCTGGTGGATCTGCTCCCAAACACGTACAGCAATTCTTAGAAGAAGGACACCTGCGTTGGGATTCTCTAGGTGAGTTTCTGGCACTTGCCGCTTCTTTGGAACATTTAGGTGAGAAATATGAAAATAAAAAGGCTCTTATACTTTCGGAAGCACTAGATGAAGCAACTAATAAATTTTTAGAAAAAAGTAAATCGCCATCAAGGAAAGTAAACGAATTAGATAACCGCGGTAGTCATTTTTATTTAGCACTATATTGGGCACAAGCTTTAGCTTCTCAGGATAAAGACACCGATTTAAAAGCACACTTTACCACAATCGCTTCAAAACTGGAAGAAAATGAGCAACAGATCAATAAGGAATTAATCGACGCTCAAGGATCTTCTGTAGATATTGGAGGATACTTCAAGCCGGATGAAGATCTTACTTCTAAAGCTATGAGACCGAGTAAACTATTGAATGAAATTATTGGATAAATAAGTTCCAATTGAATTATTTTTATAGCCGGGAAATATCTCCCGGCTTTATTTTTTTCTTATGGCAAAGGTTTCCATTATAATACCAACTTTTAATCGGGCTCATATTATAGCTGAGACCTTGGACTCCATACAAAATCAAACTTTCCAAAATTGGGAATGTATAATCATTGATGATGGATCCCAGGATAACACCTCTGAGTTAATAGGAAAATATGTAGAGACAGATCAAAGGTTTCACTATATTCTTAGAAAGGAATATCAAAAAAAAGGAGCTTCATCTTGCCGTAATATTGGCCTAAGAAATAGTTCTGGAAAATATATCCAGTTTCTGGATTCAGATGATATTATCGAAAATAATAAACTTGCAAAACAAGTTGAAATCCTAGATAAAAAAAAATCATTAACCTTTAGCACTTGCAAATGGGGAAGAATAAGTAACAGTGGTGAGATAAAAATCAAACATCAATCCTTATCAACCTATTTTTCAACATCCCGACCTTTCGAATTATTAAATATATTTGGTAACTGTGCAACCTATTTGCCGATTCATACTTTTCTTTTTCATAAAGATTTAATCAATACCTCTGGATATTGGAATGAAACCTTAACTAATAATGATGATGGAGAATTTATAACACGAATTTGTATAAATAGTGAAGGCATGTACTTCACTTCCGAGACTATAGTTTATTACAGGACTGGAGAACAAAATAGATTGAGTAATTTAAATGAATCAAAGAATATTTCAAGTTTCATAGAGGCATGGAATATTATCGATAAGACAATTTATTCTCATACATCAATTAAAAACCACACTTCCGTCAAGAATGCCAAAAGAGATCTATATCTCAAACTTTCTTCAAAAAATATTTTAACCAAGCAACAGAAAGCTTTTTGTAAAAATAGAAGATTATATGTTTCAAGTCTACTATTAAAAGTCCTTACTAAACTAAGGTTATGGAAGTTACTAAGGAAATTTTCATTTTAAGTACAAAATGACTTCAACATTTCTTAATAATGGAATTAAGTTTTTAATTAATTAGCTTCTACACTATATTTACTTAAAAAATTGAAATTTAATCTTTCTGCCCTCCTTTTATTGTTTTTCCTAATTTTCAGTTTAGGCTTAGAAGCACAAGAAACCTATACTTTAAATGGAATCATAACCAATGCATCAAGTAATGAAACTTTAATCGGCGTCAATATTATAATTCCTGAAGAAAAAAAAGGTGTGATCACCAATGAATATGGTTTCTATTCCATTAAATTACCAGAAGGCACTCATATTGTTGAAATTTCCTATCTCGGTTTTGAAAGTTTAAGAAAGGAAATTACGATCACTCAAGACACTACCTTAGATGCAGCCCTAAGTGAAAGCTCCGAAAACTTAGAAGAAGTAGTTATTAAATCCAATACGGAAGGTTTAAATATTAAAAGTCCTGAAATGAGCGTCAACAAACTCTCTATTAACACGATACAAAAGTTACCGGTTGTTTTTGGCGAAGTTGATATTATAAAATCATTACTGCTCCTACCGGGTGTTTCGAACGCCGGCGAAGGTGCTTCCGGGTTTAATGTTCGAGGGGGTGCAGTAGATCAAAACCTTATTTTACTTGATGAAGCAACTATTTTTAACTCTTCTCACCTATTTGGTTTCTTTTCGGTCTTTAATCCGGATGCTGTAAAAAATATAAAACTGTATAAGGGCGGTATTCCTGCAAAATATGGTGGAAGGGTTTCTTCAGTACTGGATATTTATCAAAGGGATGGTAATAGCAAAGAATTTGAAGCCCAGGGCGGCATTGGAATTATCTCCAGCAGATTACTGGCAGAAGGCCCCATTGTTTTAGATAAAGGTTCCTTTCTGGTTGCCGGCAGAAGCTCCTATGCACATTTATTCCTGAAGCTGGCTGATAATCCGAATTCAGCATACTTCTATGATCTTAATACAAAATTGACATACACAATTAATGAGAAGAATAAATTATTGTTCTCTGGATATTTTGGCCGTGATGTTTTTGATATTAATCAAAACTTTCTAAATACCTACGGAAATTCTGTCTTCAACCTTAGATGGAATCACCTAATTTCAGATGAAATTTTCACGAACCTATCACTTATCTACAGTGATTATTATTACGGGCTTACCTTAAACTTCGTTGGCTTCAACTGGGATAGTGGTATAAAAAATCTGAATATTAAATATGATTTTAACCACTATTTAAACGATGCTTTTCAATTGGAGTATGGGATGCACAATACCTATTACGAATTTAACCCGGGTGAAATCGCTCCGGTAGACGAAAACTCCGGAATAAATTATTTTAAGCTCACTAATAAATATGCCCTGGAGAATGCCAATTACTTTTCTGTGGAGCATAAAATATCCGATAGAATTACAGCCCAATATGGATTACGATTTAGCAATTTTTTTAGGTTGGGGCAGAACAGGCTTAATGAATATCGAAATAATAATCCTATAATTTATAATGCTGCACTGGATATCTACCAGGAAGCAGAACCGATCAGTCAAAGATCCATTTCCAGATCGGAAGTAATAAAAACTTATTCCAATCTGGAACCCCGCCTTGCTTTAGCATATAATTTTAATGACCATCAATCTGTGAAAGCCAGTTATAACAGAATGGCACAATATCTCCATTTGATTTCCAATACTAGCTCCCCTACCCCACTAGATGTTTGGGCTCCAAGCGGACCCTTTATTAAACCACAAATTCTAGATCAATTTGCTTTAGGATATTTTCGCAATTTCCAGAAAGGAAAATATTCCCTGGAAACTGAAATCTTCTACAAGGATATCAAAAACCGGATCGATTATGTAAATGGTGCAAATCTTATTGCAAATAACAATATCGAAACTATAATTCTAAATGGTAAAACCAGGGCCTATGGGTTAGAATTTTTAGCCAAAAAAAATGAAGGATCTCTAACGGGCTGGGTTGCTTATACCCTATCAAGATCTGAACAACAAACCCCTGGTAGAACTCCAATAGAAAGTGGGATAAATAATGGAAAATGGTATGCCACAAATTATGATAAAACGCACGATATTAGCATCACCGCAACTTACGATTATAACAAAAAATGGGATTTCAGCGCTAATTTCGCATTTCAAACTGGGTTACCGGTCACCTATCCTACTGGACAATATAATTTTAACGGGATAAGTATTCCGGTTTATGGGGATAGGAATAGCAATAGATTACCAGCCTACCACAGGCTGGACCTTTCAGCCACTTATATTCCTAAACCCGAGAAACAAGATGGTTTTAGATCTTCCTGGAATTTTGGTATTTACAACATATATAACCGGAAAAACGCAAACTCCATTAGTTTTAGAGAGAATGATGATACGGGGAGAAATGAGGCCGCTAAATTAAGTTTATTTGGAATTATACCATCAGTAACCTTTAATTTCGAATTTTAAGATGAAAAATTTAAATATTCTATTACTATTATTTTCGGCTATTAGTTTATCTTCTTGTGAAGAAGTCATAGAATTAGATCTTAAGGAGAGTAAACCCAGGTTAGTAATAGACGCGTCTTTAATCTGGTATTTAGATACTTCAGGAAATAATCAGGAAATTATATTATCCAAAACAACAGGGTTCTATGAGGAAGAAATTAACCCCGTAACTGATGCGGAAGTTGTTGTTGAAACCATTAATGGAGAACGATTTATCTTCACACATCAGGAGCAAGGCATTTATACAAACACTAATTTTAATCCGGTATTTGAAAAAGACTATACTTTAGAAATTATTTATCAGGATGAAATCTATACTTCCAGTTCAAGTTTTGTGCCGGCATCCGGAATTGATTATATAGCGCAAAATAGCGAAGGTGGTTTCACAAGAGAAGATTTGGAAGTAGAAGTATATTTCACCGACCCGGTTGATGAAAATAATTTTTATCTCTTTAACTTTCGTAATATTTCTGAATCAAAAATATCACTGGAAATATATGAAGATGAATTTACCAATGGAAACCAGGTTTCAGTATCGTATTCCAATGAAGAATTAATGGAAAATGATGAAATTCATATTACTATGGAAGGTATTTCACCAGCCTTCTACCAGTACTTATTCATTCTTCGTTCTCAAGGGGGTAATAATGGTGGGGGACCTTTCCAGTCTCAACCTGCAACTGTTAAAGGAAATATAGTGAATGAAACTAATCCGGAAAATTATCCTTTTGGGTATTTTAGACTTTCACAAGCCGATTCAACTACTTATATTGTACAATAAGGAAAAAATGAAACATACTAATAAAGAAATATTGGGCAAAGGAATTAAGTATTTGGCTTTTGCAATACCTCTGATATTAATAGGCCCTTCGGTGCTTTTCACTGCGTTCAACAATCAGAATCATCCCTATTATATTCCGGTTTTAATAATTGGAATACTTGCCCTGATTGCTGCTATATTTTTATTATTCAAAGGAATAATGACAGTGGTAAAAGCAGTTTTTGATTAATATCAAACATTTTTATTTCAAAAGCAGATAGCTTTAATACCAGGAGTTTCAGTGTAAGGATATAATAAAACGCCATGGTCCTTTTGGGGATGGCCATCTTTAACTTTTTAAGCTACTTCTATAACATTTTACAGCCCTCACTTTAGGGCAAAAAAAAAGACCCTTACAGTTAAACTGTAAGGGTCTTTAAAAAAAAGGCGGTGACATACTCTCCCACAAATAGCAGTACCATCTGCGCTAACGGGCTTAACTTCTCTGTTCGGAATG
>NZ_SNWE01000007.1 GCF_004362395.1 Salegentibacter sp. 24 | reverse complement strand
AAACTTTACAAAAGTCATCGATAGAACAGAAAATTTCAGTAATTTTATCAGTAGAAATCATAAGCAGAAATTAGGTTAGTATTTTGGTTTTCAGACACTTAAATATAACCATATTTCTGCTTTTTTCATGCTAAAAAACTACTTTTCTTACGTCGAACTCAGGTTACTATATTTTTCACTAAGAGCCGTTATTGAATTCCAGAATGTTTCATCCGCGAAATCAAAAGTTTCCTGGTGAAAGGGACTGGTAAATAAATTCAACATCTGGTAAAATAATTCTGAAAAATACTTGATTTCCCTTTCAGAATCGTCCTCTCTCAATATTTCCAGTTCAAATAATTTTTCATTGAAAAATTCAGGATTATTGATATTTTCTTTTTTTGCCAATTCAAAATACGGCACATAAAAATCATCGGGCACCTGTTTGATACAACCAAAATCAATGGCGATCAGGTTCGCTTCTTTATCTATAAGAAAATTTCCCGGGTGGGGATCGGCGTGAACTTCTTTAAGTCCATGCATTTGAAACATATAAAAATCCCAAAGTGCCTGTCCCACTTTATTAGCTTTCTCCTGATCTCTATTCTCCTTGGCAAATTCACTTAAATGCTTTCCATCCATCCAATCCATCGTGATGATTCGCTCACTGGATAAGTCCTGATAATACCTGGGAAACTTAAGATTTGGAATATGTGCGCAGGCCTCAGAAATTTCCTTGCTCTGCTTTACTTCCAGGATATAATCGGTTTCTTCCAATAACTTCCCTTCCACTTCTTTGAAGTATTTTGCGGAATCTTTACCCTGAAGATTAAACATTCTGGTGGCAATTGGTTTAACCATCGCCAGGTCAGAACTTATACTATCTGCAACGCCGGGATATTGAATTTTCACAGCAAGTTTTTTCCCATCTTTCTCGGCCTTATGAACCTGGCCTATACTGGCCGCATTCACTGATTCAGTTGCAAATTTATCGTAAAGTTCTTCAGGGTAAGCTCCGTTATATTTTTTAAAGGTCTTCCTTACCAGGGGTGCAGAGAGTGGCGGTACACTGAATTGTGCAAGGCTGAATTTCTCCACATAAGCACTTGGCAAAAGACTTTTTTCCATTGAAAGCATCTGAGCTACTTTTAAGGCGCTTCCTTTTAAGCTTTTAAGGCTGTCATAAATATCATCGGCATTGCTCTGGTCCAACTCATCGCGGGTAAGCTCTGAATTGAAAGCTCTTTTGCTGTAATATTTTAGGTAATTGCCTCCTAATTTCACCCCGGTTTGCACCAGTTTAGAAGTTCGTCCAATTTTGCCCGTGGGGATCTTATCTATCGTTTTCATTGTAGTTTGGGGTAGACTTTATTAAGCCATTTTTTCTTTCCATAGGAATTTACCTAGATCAATCACCCGTTCCAGCGGGGTATTATCGAACACGTCAAAGACCGTATTCACCGATTTTTCTATAGCCACATCGGTACTTTCAAATTGCGGGGAATTATCATCCATCCAGAATTTGATCAAAAACATTAGTTGTACCCAAGCTGCTTCAGAAAACACAGCCTCCGATTGTTGCAATGCTTTTATTGCTTTATCGGAATTTCCATCCTGTATGAGGTCTCTCGCAAAAGATTTCACTTTTTTCCTTAAGCCTTTTAATTGCTGAAGGTTTTTTAATTGACTCTCGTGTTCCCGTAGGGAGAATAAAACATAACTCCGATTTGCTGTAAGCATTTCAAAGAAAGTGTAATAAAAGGTGAGCATTTTTTCTCGATTGGAAAAACTGTCAAATTCAGGGCTTTTATTGATGACATTAATCGTATGCTCGTAAAAACGCTCCCAAATTCCTTTTTGCAATCCTTCGAAACTTCCGAAGAAATTATAAAATTCCTCTTCCTTAATTTTATTCGCTTTACAAAACTTATATACGGTTTTAGGTCGATGCTCCTGCTCCAATACATAGTCCATATACATCGCGATGAGCTTATCCTTATCCAGTACCTTTTTAGTCGTTGTTTTTTTATTACCTGTGGTCGCCATAACTTTTATTTCTTTTCCAAAGATAGTGTTTTGTTTAAGTTTAAATTCATAATATTAAACAAAATGTTTGTTAAAAATATCTCGGCTATTAAATTTGAAATTCAGAAGTTTAGACGGGATACTGCTCGAATCATTACAAGTTATGCCAGTTTGTCAGCGGAGTTTTAATGGTATTTTTTTTGACTGTTAGGTAAACAACAATAAATAGTATTAAAAACGAAAATATATGGCAACCGGAAAAATTAATGTCTCCGTAGAGAACATTTTCCCACTGATAAAGAAATTCCTTTACAGTGATCACGAAATCTTTCTAAGAGAATTGATTTCGAACGCAACAGATGCGACTTTAAAATTAAAGCACTTAACCGATATTGGAGAGACCGATGTAGCATACGGCAACCCGGTAATTGAGGTTAAAGTGGACAAGGAAGGAAAGAAACTCCATGTAATAGACCAGGGAGTTGGGATGACCAAAGAAGAAGTTGAGAAGTATATCAACGAAGTAGCCTTCTCTGGTGCTGAAGAATTTTTAGAAAAATATAAAGATTCTGCCAAGGACAGTGGAATTATTGGTCATTTTGGCCTTGGGTTCTACTCTGCCTTTATGGTAGCCAATAAAGTGGAAATCATTACCAAATCTTATAAAGATGAACCTGCTGCACATTGGGTTTGTGAAGGAACAACAGAATTCACCCTTGGAGATTCTGACAAAAAAGAGCGTGGTACTGAGATCATCCTTCATATAAACGAAGAGGACCAGGAGTTTTTGGAAGAAAACAGGATCCAGGAACTATTGGTTAAGTATAATAAGTTTATGCCGATCCCAATTAAATTTGGAACCAAAGAAGAGACCCTGCCACTTCCGGAAGACGCGCCAGAAGATGCCGAAGCAGAAACTAAAACCGTTGATAATATTATCAATAATCCTGAACCGGCCTGGACAAAGCAGCCTACCGAGTTAGAGGATAAAGATTACAAAAGTTTTTACCGCGAGTTGTACCCCATGCAATTCGAGGAACCTTTATTCCATATTCACCTTAATGTAGATTATCCTTTTAATCTTACCGGGATCCTTTATTTCCCAAAGATGACAAAGGATATGAATATTCAAAAGGATAAAATTCAGCTTTACCAGAACCAGGTTTATGTAACCGACAATGTGGAAGGAATTGTTCCTGAATTCTTAACCATGTTACGCGGGGTAATAGATTCTCCGGATATTCCTTTAAACGTTTCTCGTTCTTACCTCCAGGCAGATGGTGCTGTTAAAAAGATCTCCAGCTACATTACCCGTAAGGTAGCTGATAAACTGAAATCACTTTTCAATAACAACCGAGAGGATTTTGAGCAGAAATGGAACGATATTAAGATCGTTATTGAATACGGTATGCTCTCTGAAGATAAATTCTTCGAAAAAGCCCAGAAATTCGCACTATATCCTACGGTAGAGAACGAATATTTCACTTTTGAGGAACTCCAGGATAAAATTAAGGATAACCAAACCGATAAAGACGGAAACCTGGTTGTGTTGTATGCTTCCAATAATGACGAACAACACAGTTATATTCAAGCAGCCAAGGCCAAAGGATATAAAGTATTGCTATTAGATTCTCCTATTATTTCTCACCTGCTTCAAAAAATGGAAAGCGAGAAAGAGAAAATCACTTTTGTGCGGGTGGATTCAGATCAGGTAGACAACCTTATCAAAAAGGACGAAGAGAAAATCTCCAAACTTTCTGAAGAAGAAAAAGAGAAATTAAAAGGAGATTTTGAAAAAGTCATCCCGAAGGAAAAATATACCGTTCAACTGGAAGCAATGGACAGCGATGCCGCACCTTTATTAATTACCCAACCGGAGTTTATGCGCCGAATGAAGGAAATGCAACAAACCGGTGGCGGGGGAATGTTTGGAATGGGCAATATGCCGGAAATGTATAATTTAGTGGTAAACACCAACCATCCCTTAATTTCCGAAATTTTAAACACCAAAACTGAGAAGAAACAAGAACGCTTGATCAAGCATTCTCTGGACCTTGCGAGATTATCTCAAAACCTGCTTAAAGGTGAAGAGCTCACCAATTTCGTAAAACGTAGTTTTGATATGGTAAAATAATTTTCACCAAACGGAAATAATAAAATAGGCCTGAAAAGTCTATATCATCAAAGCGGTGATATAAATACTTTTCAGGCCTTTTTATTTTATAGATAACTATTGAATTATTGTATCATCCCTTCTTTACCGTCCTTAAAGCCTCGTTGCTGATAGCAAAATGAAAAATAAGGTTCCCATCCAAATTATTAGAAATTTCATATTTTGCTTAAATATGCCTTGGTCCTTCCAGGTTCTTTAAAGTATAAACGAGCTCCTTCCATTTGTTCATGTTTCACTTTCGTTCATGATTCGTAAACAGTTAATTTTTATGAACAAATACAAAAACATCTTCCTGAATTATGTTTAAGCTGTATTAATGTTTTTCTTAGGTACCTCTCCTAATATTGTACGTACTGATTGCTTTTAGTACATTGGAAAGACTAAATATTAAGGCAATGTGCTACCGTACCAAATTAAATTCCAGACTTAGCGAAATCGAACGCAGCCTGGATGCAAGGTTTATTGAACCAGATTCCTATAAACCCCAGTTAGAAATAAACGCTTTTACGTTCTCAAAAACCCCGGTGATTTCAGATGAGAACCAGGGTGAGATCCAGATGTTCAATTGGGGACTTATACCATTCTGGGCGAAGGATGATAACATCAAAAAAATGACCCTGAATGCCAAGATCGAGACCATATCAGAGAAACCTGCTTTTAGGAATTCAGTAAAAAAGCGCTGTTTAATTATCGCAGATGGCTATTACGAGTGGCAGTGGAAAGATACAAAAGGAAAAGATAAACAGAAGTACTTAATTACCCCTACTGGCCAGGAAATTTTTGCTTTTGCAGGAATCTACTCCACCTGGATTAACCCGGAAACCAATGAATCCATTAACTCCTATGCTATTGTAACAACAGAAGCCAATGAACTCATGGCTGAAATCCATAACAATAAAAAAAGAATGCCGGTAGTTCTGAAAAAACAGGATCACCAATCCTGGCTAACAGGAACCGACCACCAGAAATTTGCCTTTCCTTACGAAGTACCTTTGATAGCAAGTGCGGTAGTATAACTATAAAGTAATGTGGGGTTTTTAAAATTTCAGGTTCTGAATAAATAAGAAAAGAGAATTTCATTAGTATTAAAAATACACTAGGTTTATTAGCAAATAAATCTAATATTGCATTTAACGGTAAGTTGTAGTTAATACTTACAGAAATATTCAATTTTATCTATATAAGTATGAAAAAAAATACCTGAAGTTACTGACCCTTTTGATATTGTTGAACTCGTGCGGAAATTCTCCGGACAGTAAAAAAGCAACCATTGAAAATTTCAACGAACCATTTGTTGACAGCCTTATACCTCTTCCTGATAAGCACTACTCCGTTTTCTACACAAAAATTAAAGGTAATTCAAATGATACAATTCGCTTAAACATAAGTTCGAACAGGACTCAAGATTCAAATGGAGATTATTATTTCATAGGTGATTTTGAAGAAGAAATAAGGTTAGATTATTATGGCGAGTCTAAAAAATATATAACCTTGGATCCTTATAAAGCAACAAAAGGAAAAGTAAAGTTAACTTACCGATTATAACAAATTAAAATTCTGGCAGTCTTTACTTTAATTTTTAGTGCTTGCTTCAATATTCTGGCTTAGGTTGCGTTTTATTATTTGATAGAATCGTTCTACATCGTAGGGTTTTACAATAATATCGTTCATGCCCGCCTCGTGGATTTCATTCCTGACCTCTTCTATTTCTACCGCGGTCAGGGCAACTATGGGGACATGTTTATTGAATACTCTAATGCGCCGGGTTGTTTCCATCCCATTGATGCCAGGCATATTTAGATCCATTAATATAAGATCAAAATTTTCAGCCGTTACCCGTTCAATGGCTTCCACTCCATTTTCCGCCACCACGCAGGTAAAGTTCTGCTTTTCCAGAATCCTTCTTGTGACCACCTGGTTAATCCGATTATCATCTACTACCAGTATTTTTTGCGATTCCTTCAGGTTGTCTAAGTAAACCTCATGTGCAAACCCGGCACTCTGAGCAGGAGCCTGGTCTTCCTTTAAACTCAAACTAAAACAGAAAACAGAGCCCTCACCCTCTTTACTCTTTAAGTGAATTTGGGAGTTAAAGAGTTCCAGCAATCGTTTTACAATCGGCAAGCCCAAGCCGGTTCCCTGGTAATTATAATTGGAAGATTTAAGCTGGGAAAACTCCTCAAAAATCATTTTTTGTTTACTTACGGGAATACCAATTCCATCATCCTTTACTTCAAAATAAATTACTGCCCTATCTTCCACCCTGTCTTGCAGTTCTATATTTATATGAATATTTCCATTTTCCGTAAATTTCACGGCATTTCCTACCAGGTTCATCAGGACCTGGGATAACCTCACAGGATCTCCGATAAGGTTTACCGGGATCTTATGGTCGATATGGTAATGCATTTTGTTTTTATTCTGAAGGCGGGTAAACTCAAAAGTATTCACGATACTCAGCACCAGTTCCTCCAAATTAAAGGAAATATTCTCCAGTTTTACCTGATTAGATTCCATTTTGTTCATTTGTAACACATCATTGATCAGTGCTAAAAGATAATCGGCTGAAAATTTTAATGATTTCAGATCATTTTCATGTTTTTTAAGGGTTTTGTCATCTAACAATAAGGAAGTTAGTCCCACAACCCCGTATAGCGGGGTCCTTAGCTCGTGACTGACCGTAGACAAAAACTCGGTTTTTAACCTGGAGAGCCGCTCGGCATTATCCCTGGAATCCCTTAACTGATTGTTTCGCTCTTTAAGCTCGTTAATGAGTTTTTTTCTATCCTGGTTTATTTTATTTAAGATCAGAAGAATGATAATCAGGATCAGTGAAGCCACTACCATAATCAGGATCTTCTCGGTAGACTTTTCAATTAACTCATCCTGGTAGGCCTGCTCTTTTTTCGAGATTTCGAGGTTTCGGCGATATTCATTGACATCAAACCGGGCATTGGCACTTTGTATTTGCGCCAACTTTTCATTTTCAAAAAGCTGAGCATTATACTTGTCATACTTTAAAAGGCTCTTATATGCATCTTCAAAATTTCCAGTGGAAAAAAGCATATTGGCGTAATCTTTACTGATAAGGGCAGCCGGGAGGATCAAACTATCCTTTTCAGCAAGATACAGCCCTTCTTTAAAGTAATATTCAGCCGAATCCAGATTTTGAGTTTTTTGATGGTATCTCCCTAGCAACATATACAGCTGGGACCGGGCGATATTATTTTCCTCGTTCTCAATAAGTTTTAATGATTTTTTAAGGAAGGGGTACGCCCGATCATACTTCTTACCATCTATATAAGTCCAGGCAATATTAACCGTGGGGGTTAGCTTTTCATTTTCAATACCCAAAGAATCGGCCAGGTCAATTACTTTATTGTAATAATCAATTCCTTTCTCTTCATTTCCTTTTTCTTCCGAATAAATATTACCCAGGTTATTGTAGATATATATTAACAGGGTATCATTCTTTAGTTCACGGGCATAATCCAGGGCCTTAAGGTAATTTTTCTTAGCTCTTAGAGTATCCTTTAACTCGTTATAGGCGGTACCCAAATAGTTGTGAGCGTGAAATTTATAATATTCCTCATCCGCATCTTCGGCAAGTTCAAGCAGGAGATAGGCATTTTCTACCCCGTCTTTATAATTATAATTTACAATATAATCCGATGCAAGATCGGATAAACGCTCGAGGCTATCAATAGAAACAGGTTCGCCATTTTGCGAGAAAAGCGAATTTAAACTTATGACACAAAAAATAAATAGCAGGTAATGATGTTTCAATATAACAATAATATTAAGTTGTAGAATGGGACTGAAAATTACTGTATTTAAGTGAATTACACAAGGTTTTCAGCTTTCTGCGGTTAATATTGTAAAAAATAAGCCCGCCCTATAAATATATTTTTATCAGTAGTGTCTTGTGAAGATTTTAAAAGCGGAATTTCCTAAAAAAGGATTTTCCGCTTATTTTGTATCTTGTTTTTACCACAAAACCAAATACAGGAAAAAAGTAATAACTTTAGCGGACAGCACATTTTTAAGCAACATTGCTTCCCCCTCAATAATTACCCGGACAGTATCTCATCATCATTGAGACAAGTATTATAAGCGTTTCAAAACATAGGATCATTTAGTTACGATGCTCTATGCCACTTTGAGCGGTGGTAACTCTTTGCGGGAATTATCTACGATATTATTGGCCTGCGAAAGGCCAGTAGGACATTTAAACCTCAAACATTCTCCACAACCAAGCACCTTGTCTGATGCTAATAAGAATCGTAGTAGCGAAGTCTTTTCAAGTATCTACTATGCCATAATTAGTACATATCGTTCATTTTTATCGGACAGCAGTCCGCTGTCTTTACCTGTAAAGCACTTAAAGATCGTGGATTCCACTATAATAAGCTTATTTAGTGATATTTTAAAAGGAGTTGGTAGTAACCCCCATCGACGCAAAGAAGAAAGGTGGTTTAATGCCTTCTCCTATAAGACAACATTGGTAGGTCGGTTCTACCATCTTAATTATAGTTCACAATTACTATTTATTGCCGGTCATTGTTTGCTCGGTACACTATCGCAAGTTGCGGGAGTAGGACGCGAACTTGTCGGATTAAGGATTTTCTATCTTGGTTTCTAAAATTAACCTTATTCGAAGAGACCCTTTGTTTGCGACAACCGTAAGCGTTGTGAGTAATGCCAAAATTCGTCTTCAAATTAAAATTGTTTCCTAAATAAGAAACATTTATGTTTGTAAAAATAAATAGCCGAATGAATCAGAAATTTAAGGTCGAATTGCTGGAGGAAGTGAATGAGTTTTAAAACGGACTCAATGAAAAGGCACGTGAAAAAATTATTTATAATTTGCGAATAGCTCAAATTGTTAATGACAACGAACTTTTCAAAAAATTGAATAATAATGTTTGGGAATTTCGGACTCCTCACAATAAAACCAAATATCGACTTTTTGCTTTTTGGGATAAGACAGATAAAACCGAAACGGTTGTAATATCAACTCACGGAATCGAGAAAAAAACAGCCAAGACACCCAAAAATGAAATTGAAAAAACAGAACGGATAATGAAACAATATTTTGAGGCTAAAAAATAACGAGATGGAAAATAAAGGAATGAAAACTTACAGTTTGGATGAATTGACCGATAAATATATCGGAGAAAAAGGAACGCCAAAAAGAGACGAATTTGAAAACGAACTTCGGCTAGACCTAATCGGAAACGCCATCAAACAAGCTCGAAAAGAAAGGAACTTGACACAGGCTCAACTTGGCGAATTGGTCGGTGTACAAAAAGCACAGATTTCAAAAATCGAAAACCATTTGACCGACGCTCGATTTGAAACTATTCTAAAAGTTTTTAAGGCATTGAACGCAAAAATTAATTTTAATGTTGAACTGCTCAATCAAAATCTGAACTTAACATAAAGAAAAGTACTATTCAATTATATAAAGTGGCGACTATTCATAAACATTTATTTATATTGGATTATTCCAACCATCAAGTGCTCCCTCAATACCGAAATCTAAAGATAAGATTATGAAAAATAATGACTGCTATTAAACCTATTACTTTTAGTATTTTATGATTGGATAACATTTTTTATAAATTTTAAAGTTATTAGCTATTAGTTTAATTATTAAGATTGTAAATTTTTAATCCATCTATCAATTTTATTTACGTTTAGCGCAATAATTACTATGTTGAAGCTATTAATCCTATAATCGCGATACTCAATATTACATTCCAGTAGTGTCTGGTAAAGATCTTAAAAGCGGGATTTCCTAAAAAAGGATTTTCCGCTTATTATGCACCTTGTTTTTACCACATAACCAGATACAGGACCAAAAGTAATAACTTTAGCGGACAGCCCATTATTAAGCAACTATTAAAATTGCTCCCCCCTCAATAATTACCCGGACAGTATCGCATCATAATAGTGACAAGTATTATAAGCGACTCACTAGGACATCAAAACCTAACTATTACCCCGGCTTACTTGAAAGAATTGGAGAGCTCAGTATTGGATGCAGCAAGCGAATTGCTACTTTAATTCCTGAGTTAAGCTATAATTTTTCACAAAGTATTCGATATATTTAGGAAGTTGAGTACCTAGGAAATAAGGTAGATTCATCAATAAATAAGGAGTTCCGTCCAGGGTTTTATCTTCTTCAATTTTAAAGCTACCTCCGTATATTCTTATGGTATAAGGATGGTTTGCCCTTATTGTAAATTGATGTAAGGATTTTAAAGTACCTTTTGCTCCAGATTTTATTTCTATGGGAATCACTTTGTTTTCATAAGCATATACCAAATCAACTTCAGAAGATGCCTGGTTTTTCTCCCTTACCCAAAAGTTTGGTTTTGCATTTGTTATGGTATTTAATGAAATTAACTCCTGGGTAATTAAATGTGGAATTATAGCTCCTTTAAAAGAGTTGCTTAGATCTTCCATTCCCAACATTTTCGCCTGAATTCCAAGAGCGTGATTTATCAATCCCGTATCCAGAAACTGAAGCCTAGGTGACTTTTTTAAATTTGATTTTACGGGATTCTCTGTATCTGTGGTAGGATAGATAAGCTGAATTATTTTGGCATCGTCTAAATTTCGCATAGCCTCACCAACTTCTCTTGACCTAAAGTTGGAATTTCCAAAATTCTGAAATTTGATACGTTCATCTACGTATAAATGAGCCACTTCCATTATATGTTTTATAACCCTTCTTTCTGTAGCATTCGAAGTATATTTTTCCACATCGTTTCTATAAGTACTCCAAATACTTTCATAGACCTTAGGCAAGTCGGCCAAACTTTTAGATTTTAAATCGGCTTTGACTATTTCTGGCATACCACCAATGATAGAATATCTGTGAAATAGATCCATCAGAGTAGTATGGGCATAAGGCCTTATTGGAATAGTATTTAGTTGCTCAAATGCTGTTTCATGTTCTAAAGCTTTTAAATATTCGGCAAAATTCACAGGGTAGAGATATAAATATTCAATGCGACCTACGGGAAAACTTTTTACATTTTTTATAGCAAATTCCAGTAAGGAACCTGCTGCAATAACATGCAATTCCGGCTTATCTTCGTAAAAATAACGCAATAACTGGATAGCTTTGGGCAATTCCTGAATTTCATCTATGAATAAGAGGGTATCATGTATGTCCTTGGTAGGTATATTATTAATCAAAAATAGAGCCTCCACTATAGTTTCCACGTCATCGTATTCTTCAAATACCCTCCTGTCTGCCGCTTTCTCTAAATTTAAAAATATAGAGTTCTTATAATTTTTTGCAAAATCATTTACTAAAGTGGTTTTACCAACTTGTCTTGCTCCTCTTATTACTAAAGGCTTCCTATCCTTATTTTCTTTCCACTTTTTCAGATGTCCACTGATATGTCTTTCGAAGTTCATATTATTTTGTTACAAAATAAGGGTAAAAATAAAATAAATTTGTTACAAAATAAGGGTTTATTACGATAAATATTGCAATAAAATAAGGGTAAATTAACTACATGTTTGACCTGCTCATAAAAAAATATTATCATTTATGTTCTTTTAGCAACCTACGATAAACATTTACAATTGTATAGTGGAATTCGACCTATTCGATACCACAAGTGATGACGTGCTGAAGGATGAACGCATCAGCGTCCAAAAAAAAGAAACCACCATCGAGCTAAGGCGCATTGCTTATTGGGACAGTGAAAAAGAAAAAGTATTGGAGTTCCTTAACAATCATTTCGAATTAGAGCCAGACAAAATAGCTTCCATCTATAAACACAGATGGCAGATAGAGACCTCTTTAAAAGGCTCAAACAGAAATTTCCGCTAAAGTATTCTCTTGGTGACAATCAAAATGCCCTTGAAATTCAAATCTGGTGCGGGCTCATCATACAGCTGTTTATGCTTGTATTACAATGAAAAACAAAAAGAAAATAGGCATATTCCAAAATGGTATCGATGATACGATTCATCTGATGACTTATATCGCCTACATCAAGTTTCTTGAAGGTCCAAACAAAAATAGAAGGAACTCACTACAAAACCACCAGATAAACAATTAGTCCTATTTTGTGGTACCCTTGCTATGGGATCTAAAAGAAAAACAACGCTTTTAGTAGAGCTATTGGTTGCTTTTATTAGAAATCGTATTTTAACCGGACACTAATGTATTTTTATCTTTAAATGATGCAATATCCCTGGCACCTTTATCTGATGGGCACGATGTATATCGTAGCCGGAACCATCCACTTTATCAAACCCAAAATGTACATGCGCATTATGCCGCGTTATCTACCGGGTCATAAACTCCTGGTTTTTTTAAGCGGCCTGGCAGAAATTTTTCTTGGTTTCCTCTTATTTTCTCCTGAAACAAAAAATCTGGCCATCTACGGAATAATTTTAATGTTAGTGGTTTTTTTACTGGTGCATTTCTACATGCTCTCTTCCGAAAAAGCAGCTGCGGGAATACCGAAATGGGCTTTGATATTAAGAATCCCGCTCCAGTTTTTCCTTATGTACTGGGCCTGGTATTATTTAAAATTTTAACGATGGAACCTGAAATTTTTAGTTTACCAGATGCGAAGTTGCATTATTTTCCAGTTTTCTTGCAGCCTCAGCGGGCGGATTTTTTATTCGAAAAATTCCTCAAAGAAACCCCGTGGGAACAACAAAACATCAAACTCTTCGGCAAAGAAATCCCACAGCCGCGCTTAACGGCTTTTTTCGCGGAAAAAGGAATTTCCTATGCCTACTCCGGACTGCAACTAAACCCAGAAGAATTCTCAGCAGAAACATTAAGCCTGAAGCAGCAAATCGAAAAAATTTCAGGGTTTGATTTTAATACCTGCCTGGCCAATCTTTACCGGGATGGAAGTGATAGTATGGGCTGGCATGCTGATAATGAAAAGGCTTTGGGCAAAAACCCGGTAATCGCCTCTTTAAGTCTAGGGGCGGTGCGCAGCTTCCAACTTAAACATAAGAAAGATAAACATCTTAAAAAAACCATTGAGCTCCAACATGGAAGCCTGCTAATTATGCAAGGCCGTATGCAGCATTTCTGGAAACATCAACTTCCAAAAACCAAACGTGAAGTGACACCAAGGATCAATCTTACCTTTAGAAAAATTCAATAAAAAAACCATTGTGAACAGTTATCCGCAATGGTTTTTGTAATTTAATAGGCTAAGGTTTAGCCGTAAATTTCATTGAGTATTTTAGCCAAACGAATTCCGCCTTTTTGCAATTGTTTTAGTACAGTAGGCAAGTGGTGGTACATATATTCATAACCCAACTTCTCCCCTATTTCTACGGAATCGTAAAGTTCGTCTGCCATCTCCCCTGATTCATAAACCCAGTCTATAACTGCTCCTTCTTCTATTGCCTTAATCTGTGCCCGGGTCAGTTCTCTAGTATTCTCCGCAAGCTCAGTATAGCTCATTTGATAGGAATCTATCATTTGGCTGTCCCAAACGCGGTGAAGGTTAGAGCCCTGATTATACCAACGCACCTGGATGTCATTTCCTCCTTTGTCTGCTGCTCTTCCTACGTGAAAAGGCTGATGAAGGTCACCTACAAAATGTACTAACATTTTAAGGTAAAACTCTTTTTTATCCGCAGGTGCATCTTCATTCTTCAACACTTCTATGCATTTCAAGATCGCCTGGTAAAGATCTCCCTTCGGATTCGCGGTTGCCTTGTCATATTCAGTTTCGCCCTCAGCTAAATTTACATAATGCCAGGGGCCGTATTCTCTAAAATCCGGATCACTCTTTATATCATCGGCATAATTAGCGACAAAGGCCAGACCCTGTCCGTTTAAGATCCTGTCAATGGCTTTTTTCGCCTTTTCAGTAAGATATTCCTCTGCTATTTCTGCAGTAGCACGATGACCGGTTTTACCCCAGTCATTGTCATTTGCAAAACTGTTTGCACTGATTAATATTATAACAAGAATCAGGAATTTTTTCATATCAATGTTGATTTTTTATTAAAGAGTCTCGATAGGCTCTTCCTAAGAATTTTTGCAAATATAACGAAGCTTGTATTTTTTAAATGTTAAATTTTCCCCAGTCTTAAATTAATACAATATATTTATGATATCATTTTAATATCAACCAATTTAAAATATCATGGATCAGGAAAAAGAACTCAAGGCTTCAAACGGTTATATAATGCTGTTTGTTTTTTTAATTTTATTCTTCGGAAGTATCATAGGCTTCTCTATAATGAAAAACCCCTGGTTTATTGCCGGGATCCTTATTGCCCTATTTTTACTTTCAGGGCTAATCCTGGTGAACCCAAATGAATCCAGGGTTTTACTGCTTTTCGGAGATTACAGGGGCACTGTAAAACAAAACGGCCTCTTTTGGGTAAATCCTTTTTATACCAAAAAGAAAATCTCGCTGCGGGCACGAAATTTTGATAGTGAACGCTTAAAGGTCAATGATAAGCTCGGAAACCCGGTAATGATAAGTACTATTTTGGTTTGGCGTGTACTGGATACCTACAAGGCATCTTTTGACGTCAATAATTTTGAAAACTTTGTGGTTGTACAAACCGATGCGGCGGTCAGAAAACTTGCCAGTCTCTATCCTTATGATAATTTTGCAGATGAAGGTTTAGATGAGGATATTACCCTACGTTCCAGCGTGAACGAAGTCAGTGATGCCCTGGAAGAGGAACTTGAAGAACGCTTAAATATTGCGGGAATCGAAGTACTGGAAGCCCGCATTGGTTACCTGGCCTATGCCAATGAAATTGCCAGCGCTATGTTAAAACGCCAGCAGGCTACGGCAATAGTGGCCGCGCGTCATAAAATTGTGGAAGGCGCAGTGAGTATGGTGGAAATGGCCCTGCACCAGCTAAAGGACAAAGAACTTGTGGATTTGGATGCGGAAAGACGGGCTGCTATGGTAAGCAACTTAATGGTGGTGCTTTGTAGCGATAAAGATGTCACACCGGTGGTCAATGCCGGGACTTTAAATCATTAATAAAATGAGGGTTTTTAAAGAAAAACAAGGTTTTAGGCAATGGTGGATGCTCCTGATCGGAATATCCTGCCTGGCCATTACATTGGTTTTACTAATTGATGATTTTCTGGAAAGCAAGACTAGCCTTATTTCCAAAGAATCAACTCTAGCTCTTTTATGTCTAATTTTTTTGATAATACTTTTTAACCTGAGCCTTCATACCAGAATAGATCAACGAGGCATAAAAACCTGGTGGGAGCCTTTCCATTTTTTAGAAAAAGAATTCCTTTGGAAGGATCTGCAAAAGATCTCTGTTAGAAAATATAAACCGGTGCAGGAATACGGCGGCTGGGGTATCAGAGGCCATGGAAAAACAAAGGCTTACAATGTCTCAGGAAACCAGGGAATTCAGTTAGTTAACTCTAAGGGCAGGTTTTTGATCGGCACACAAAAATCCAATGAAGCTCAATTAGTAATCAAGAGATACAGGTTATGAAAAACTTATTTTTCCTTTTCCTAAGCTTTCTTTGTATACATCCTGTGCTAGTGGCTCAGCAAAATAAGATCCTACAAGACAGTCTTCAAATTAATCGTTTTATTGAGGGAAACCTTGTTAAACCAGCAGGTGCAGTAAATCCTCCCCTGGTTATTTTCATACAGGGTTCGGGCCAGACCGATCGTAATGGGAATCAGGGTCCGTTAAAAAGTGATTATGCAAAAAAAATCGCATACCAGTTGGCTGAAAATAAAATCGCCAGCTTCAGGTTCGACAAGCGCAGTCTTAAAGTAAAAGAACTAAAACTAGACACAATTCTATTTGATGATTTTGTAACTGATGTATCGCAAATCCTCAGTTATTTCAAAAAAGAAGGAAACTTTAGTAAGCTCATTGTTGCTGGCCACAGCCAGGGATCTTTAATTGGAATGCTGGCAGCAAAAGCCAATGCCGATGCTTTTATTTCCCTTGCCGGTCCTGGAAATAGTATTGATCATATTCTGGTCGAACAACTTACAGCACAATTTCCTCAATTTGAAAATGATTTAAAAGAGAGTTTTAAAGAGTTGAAAAAAGCTGGAGCAACAGAAAATTATCCAAAACTCTTCCAATCTATTTTTCATCCGCAGAACCAGGCATTTCTGGCTAACTGGATGCAATATGATCCCGTACAGGAAATTTCAAAGCTTGAAATACCTGTTTTAATAGTTCAGGGGACAAGAGATCTCCAGGTTAAGGAAGAACAAGCTAAAATGCTCCACCAGGCCGCCGCTGGTTCAAAATTGGTTTTGCTTGAGGATATGAACCATGTGTTCAGGGAGATAAGGGAAGAAGAAAAAAACCTTAACCTGGCCAGTTACAGCAATCCTGAGAAGCCACTTCATCCTGAATTAATTCCGGTGCTAAGCGATTTTATTAAAAACCTGGAAATTAAATAAAATGAGTAATAAAAAAGCATTCGCCCTAAGAGTCGATGAGAAGATGCTGAAGGCCATTGAAAAATGGGCTGCTGATGAATTCAGGAGCACCAATGGGCAGATCGAGTGGATGCTGAACAAAGCCCTAAAAGAAGCAAACCGACATCCAAGGAATAAAAAAGAAGAATAATGCCATACAAGATCATTTTTACAGACATTGACGGAACTTTATTAAACCACGACCGCCAATTGTCTCCCGCTACAATTTCAACTATCAAAAAATTAAAGGACCAGTTTCCTTTTGTGCTTATTTCTGCCAGGATGCCTGCCGCCATGCGGCACCTTCAGGCCGACCTCGACATTGATGAGCAACCTATAATCTGCTACAATGGCGGATTGATACTGGTAAATGGAGAAGCGGTAAGTTCTACTGAAATCCCATTAAATACGGTTGAAAGCCTTGCCGATTTCAATAAAAATATGAAATGCCATTTGAGCCTTTATCACGGGGACCAGTGGTTTGTACCCCAATACGATAAGTGGGCTGCCAGGGAAGAAAACAATACGAAAGTAAAACCTGGGTTAATGGCCAACCAGGAAGTGATTTCTAAATGGAAAAAAGATAACAAGGGTGCGCACAAAATTATGGCGATGGGAGATGAAGCACATATTGATGCTATCAAGGATTATTTATCACAAAATTTTCCGGAACAACTTCATTTATATCGCTCTAAACCGACTTACCTCGAAATAGCCAATAAAGAGATCTCCAAGCTTACCGCGATTAAATATCTATTGAAAAATCATTATGATCTAACTCCGGAACAAACTATTGCCTTTGGAGATAATTATAATGATGTAGAAATGATCAAAGGCGTAGGAATGGGTGTTGCCGTAGGGAATGCAAGGAAAGAGGTCCTGGAAGTTGCCAATATTGTGACCCAGAGTGGAACGGAAGACGGGGTGGCCAATAGCCTAAAAGAATTATTTAAAATCCAGTTTGAGGATTCCAACGATTCTTTAAGAGGAGTTTAAGAAAAATTGTATTTTGGCGCCGCTTATAATATTTCTATATGGAAGATACACCGGTTTTCACCAATGATGCTATAGTTTTTGGACTTTTAATGCTCGCGCTGGGCTTTGTCTTTTACACCTCTTCCAAAAAAGAAGGTTTTTGGCAAAAATTCTACGGGATAGTACCTGCACTTTTGATGTGTTATTTACTTCCGGCGATCTTTAATTCCCTTGGATTAATCGATGACAGCACTTCCCAGCTTTATTTTGTGGCCAGTAGGTTTTTATTACCCGCTGCCCTGGTACTGATGACCCTAAGCATAGACCTGAAAGCCATTTTCAACCTTGGGCCAAAAGCGCTCATCATGTTTTTCGCCGGTACAGTTGGAATTATTATCGGCGGGCCCCTGGCATTAATTATAGTTTCAGCTATTTCTCCTGAAACTGTAGGCGGGGTGGGCCCTGATGCCATTTGGCGTGGCCTTTCTACCATTGCCGGAAGCTGGATAGGCGGAGGCGCCAATCAGGCAGCCATGTTGGAAATATATGAATACAACCCGGAATTATACGGCGGGATGGTACTGGTGGATATAGTAGTGGCCAACCTGCTTATGGCCGGGTTATTAATGGGAATAGGGAAATCGGAAAAAATTGATAAATGGCTAAAGGCGGATAATTCTGCAATTACCGAACTTAAAAATAAAGTATCTAAATACGCCGATAGTGTCACCAGAAATCCTACACTACCGGACTTTATTATCATGCTTGCCCTGGCTTTTGTAAGCGTTGGAATTGCTCATTGGGGAGCAGATGAGATCTCGGTATATTTATCTACAAATTTTGAGGTCTTCAACGATAGTAAAAGCGCGCTTTCCTCTTTCTCCTCCTCCTTCTTTTGGATGATCACCATAGCGACAGCCATTGGAATAGGTCTTTCTTTTACTAAATTCAAAACTTACGAAGGCGCTGGAGCCAGCAAACTGGGAAGTATTTTTATCTACATTCTTGTAGCGACAATAGGGATGAAAATGGACCTGGGTATGGTTTTCGACAACCCGGGTTTAATTGGGATTGGACTTATATGGATGGCTATTCACGTGATTTTCCTTTTTGCAACCGCTAAAATTATTAAAGCGCCCTACTTTTTCCTGGCTGTTGGAAGCCAGGCAAACGTTGGTGGCGCCGCCTCAGCGCCGGTAGTTGCTGCAGCCTTTCATCCATCTCTGGCCACTGTAGGGGTATTACTTGCAGTTTTTGGCTATGTAGTAGGAACCTATGGCGCCATCCTTACCACTATTTTAATGCAAATGGCCACCGGGAGTTAGTATAAAATAGAAAATTATAAGATATTTGCCGCCTAAATCAGAAACCTGAAAAATGAAAAAAATAAGCATTCTTTTACTGGCTCTTATCGCCTTTAGTTCTTGTAACAATAAAGAAAGCAACCTGGTTGTAAATGCCACGATTGAAGGCCTTAAAAAAGGTACCGTTTATCTTCAAAAGATAGAAGATACACTTTTAGTAGACCTGGATTCAGTAAAGGTTGATGGTAACGAAAATATAATGCTGGAGACCACCATTGAAAGTCCGCAGCTGATGTATCTCTATCTAAAAAAAGTCGACAATTCGCAGTATGACGACCGGATAGATTTCTTTGCAGAAAAAGGGGAAGTAAACATCAAAACCTCTTTGGAAAAATTTGGAACCGATGTGGAAATAACCGGGGCCAAAAACCAGGAAAAACTGGAGGAGTATCGAAAAATGATGAAACGTTTCAATGAGAAGAACCTGGAACTTATCCAACAAAATTTTGAAGCCCAACAAGAAGAAAATGAAGAAAAGTTATTAGAAATAAATAAGCAATATGAGAACCTGCTGAAAAGAAAATATCTTTATACCGTCAATTTCGCTATTAACAATAAGGATTTGGAACTCGCACCATATTTAGCTCTTTCTGAAGTTTTTGATGCCAACATCAAGTACTTGGATACTATCTATAATTCCCTAGAGCCCAAGGTAAAAAAATCCTTGTACGGGGAGCAATTAAAAGATTTTTTAAAAGAGCGAAAAGCAGAGGAAGAAGCCATAGAGAATATTCAACCAGAAGAAACAAAAGATAAGGAGAAAGTAAGTTGATCCCTTTCATAATCCTATTAATCCCTAAGCCTGAAATTTAAAAATTTCAGGCTTTTTTATTATCTCTTTCTTATTAAAGAAAGCTTTTAACTTATATTTTCCCAATAAAAACTTATACTTGTTATCGTTTTAAAGCAAGTAGTAACATAAAATTGCAAAATTCCTGATAAATGAATACTCCCAAGAAAAATCGATGGCTCATTGCTGCATCCGCAGTTTTTATTCATATTTCCATAGGTGCTGCCTATGCGTACAGCGTGTATATTCAACCTTTGGTGGAAACCAAAGGCTGGTCTATGGCTTCGGTAACAACGGCATTCACAATTATGATGGTTTTAGGAGGCGGTTCAGCAGCTTTGTTCGGGAAGTTCGTTGAAAGAAGCGGCCCAAGAAAATCAGCTATGCTAGCCGCTGTTTTATTCGGTTTAGGCCAGGCCGGATCTGGATTTGCTATCTCTATGGACTCCCTTACTGGATTTTTGCTTTCCTATGGCTTATTAAGTGGGCTTGGATTGGGAATTGGCTATATAGCGCCGGTTTCCACCCTGGTAAAATGGTTTCCGGATAAAAGGGGTCTGGCAACAGGAATGGCAGTGTTAGGCTTCGGTACTGGCGCCTTAATAACCGCACCCGTTGCGGCAAGTTTAATAGAATCCATCGGCATCAGCTACACCTTTTATATTTTAGGAGCTTCCTATTTTATATTAATGATGCTGGGCGCATCCTATATTGCCCCACCACCAAAAGAATGGATGCCTGCCGGGATGGAAGCAGCCGTAAAGGCCGGAACTAGGAAGATAAAAAGAGACCTGTCTCAGGCAACTTCTTCAGAGGCCGTTAAAACCAAACATTTCTGGATGCTCTGGACGATGATGCTTATCAACACCAGCGCAGGGATTATGATGATCTCGGTAGCCTCTCCGATGGCTCAAAATATCGTAGGGCTTTCAGCAGGGGCCGCTGCAACAATGGTAGGAATTATGGGAATCTTCAATGGAGGTGGCAGGTTAGGCTGGGCGGCGGCTTCCGATTATATTTCCCGTCCGAAGGTTTTTATTATTTTCTTTATTATTCAGCTGGTCGCATTTGTCACCCTGCCCATAATTACCAGTGCGTTTATCTTTCAAATCTTTATCTTCCTGGTGGTAAGTTGTTATGGAGGCGGATTTTCTAATCTACCGGCCTTTATTGGCGATCTCTTCGGGACTAAAGAACTTGGTGCTATCCACGGCTATCTACTGACCACCTGGTCCCTGGGTGGGCTTATTGGCCCAACCCTGGTTTCACAGATTTACACCAGGACAGGAAGTTATATTCCGGTTTTTTATGCGTTTACCGTATTAATTATAATCGCGCTAATCATTAGCCTGCTTTTAAACCGAAGTGTTCAAAAAGTAAGAACGGAGCATCAAAAAGTTCAGCATAAGGCTACAATTTCCGATTAAACCCAGGTCAGGGTTATTCAAAACTCCCAAGCTTTAATATTTTATTGGCTTGGATTGGGTTTGGGTTTTTCTAAATTTGAGAAAAACCAGGATATGAATCAAAGCGTAGCCAAGGAAAATAAGTATGATTTAATTTGTGTGGGGGGTGGTATTATGAGCGCTACCCTTGCATTAATGCTGAAATTAGTAGACCCTAAACTTAAAATAATCATATTTGAAAAACTCAGTTCAGTAGCCAAAGAAAGTTCCGGTGCCTGGAACAATGCTGGAACTGGTCATTCGGCTTTATGTGAACTTAATTACACACCTGAAAGGCCTGATGGCAGCATCGATATCAGCAAAGCCATAAAGATTTTTAGTCAGTTTGAAACCAGCAAACAATTCTGGGCTTATCTGGTAGACCAAAAACTCATAAAAGATCCTGAACGCTTTATCCATTCTGTTCCACATCATAGCTGGGTAACCGGGAAGGAAAATATCAACTTTCTACGGAAGCGTTTTAAAGCCCTTACTCAAACCTCCATGTTTGAAAAAATGCAGTACACCGAAGAGCATTCCAAACTAAAGCAGTGGTTCCCATTAATTGCGAGGGGAAAAGAGGACATTGAAATGGCGGCTACCAGGATGGAAATAGGAACCGAGGTTAATTTTGAAGATCTCACCAAACACTATTTTAAAATTCTGGAGGACCAATTTGATGTACCGGTTTTGCGAGATACAGATGTGCTGGATGTGGATCCCGACCAAAGCCTGGAATGGACAGTAGAAGCTCAAGATCTCGACACAGGAAAAGTGACCTACTACGATGCTCAGCACGTCTTTATCGGGGCTGGCGGGGGAGCTTTACCCTTACTCCAGAAAGTAGAGATTGAAGAAAAAGACGGCTATGGCGGTTTTCCAGTGGATGGCCAGTGGTTAGTTTGTAATAACCGGGATGTCATCGCAAAGCATATGGGCAAAGTATATAGCAAAGCCGGGCCTGATGCACCGCCTATGTCGACGCCTCATCTGGATACACGCTTTATAAATGGCAAGAAAGAATTACTTTTTGGGCCTTTTGCCGGCTTCACCACCAAATTTTTAAAAGAAGGCTCTGTGATGGATCTTCCCCTTAGCATAAACAAGGATAACATCCCTTCGATGTGGGGAGTTTTTTGGCACAACTTACCCCTTACTAAATATCTTATGCAGCAGGTTACCATGGACCATAGCGATAGAATGGATGATTTAAGGAAATTTATTAAAGATGCCAAAGCACAGGACTGGGACCTTAAGGTCGCTGGAAAAAGAGTTCAGATCATCAAAAAAGATAAAGAAGAAGGCGGAGTTTTGGAATTCGGAACAGATGTGGTACACAGTAAAGATGGATCCATAACTGCTTTGCTTGGCGCCTCCCCCGGGGCATCAGTTGCGGTTTCTATAATGCTTGAAGTAATTCAAACGGCGTTTCCGGAAATGGTAAAAACGGCAAACTGGCAACAAAAACTATCCAAAATGATCCCTTTCTGGAACAGGAAAATCCAGGAAAATGAAAGCGAGTTTAAAAAAGTACAGGCAAATTCCTCTGAAAAGTTAGGCCTCAAGGTGCTGCATTAATCAGGTATAATAATAAACAAACAGCCTGTTTTAAAATAAAGAACCTCCCAAAAAATGAGAGGCTGATAAGAAGAGCCGATGGAGGGACTCGAACCCACGACCTGCTGATTACAAATCAGCTGCTCTAGCCAGCTGAGCTACATCGGCCAGTAATCTACAAAGCGTTTATCTTCACGATCAGAGCTTCCGCTTTTGCTTCCAACTCTTTTTCTATCGCCTTAAAATGTTGCTTTTTATTTTCTACATCCTTTTGGTTGATCTTGGTGATCAATTCATCAAATTCTGCAATGGCTTCATCTACAATCGCCTCGGTTTTAGATGCGTCCTCAGGGTTAGCCATTTGATGTATGTATGCTGCATCAATAATGTCTCCCATTACGTAATTCACATCTCTTTTTAATAATCTCTTACTTGCCATATCACTTAAATTTCGGCTGCGAATTTAAAGTATTTTTCCATACAAATAACCCCGAGCCTGGAAATTATTTTTCCTGGATTTTTTTAAGGGAATTTAGTGCCTCGGGAATGTGCTGTGAAGCACCCATACTATTGAATTTATGAATCAGTTTTTTATCCTTATCAAATACAAAAGTTTCCCTTCCAGGGAGTAGGCCGAGTAAACCTGGTTTTACCCCAAAAGCCTTACGAGCTCGTTTTTCTTTATCGGAAAGCAGTACAAAGGGAAGCTTATGTTTAGCCGCGAACTTTTTGTGTGAATTTTCATTATCCGTACTAATCCCAATTACCTCTGCCCCTAAATCCTGAAATTCTTCATAGTGATCCCGGAAACTGCAGGCCTCCTTGGTACAACCGGGGGTAAAATCTTTTGGGTAGAAAAACACCACAAGAGCCTTATCGGCTACCCGAGAAAAATGATAATTCTCCCCATCCTGGTCCTTTAGCGTTAATCGCGGTAATGAATCTCCAATCTTAAGTGCCATTTATTCTCCTTTGTAGGTTACGTAATTTCGGGGGGTTTCATACAAGGTGATCTCCAAATCGAGTTCTGGTTTTAATTTTTCCCTGACTTTGTTCCAGATGACCACCGCTATATTTTCTGCAGTAGGATTAAGTTCGTTAAAAGGAGCCACCTCTTCGTTTAAATTTTTATGATCAAAAGGTACTTCCACCTCTTCATAAATAAGGTCTTTTAGGCGTTTTAAATCCATCACAAAACCTGTTTCAGGATCTATTTCGCCGGTAACCTTAACAATAAGGTCATAATTATGGCCGTGAAAATGAGGATTGCTGCATTTTCCAAATACCTCGAAGTTCTTTTCATCGCTCCAATCCTTACGGTACAGACGGTGTGCCGCGTTGAAATGAGCCTTTCTATGTACGCTTAACCTCATTTTTGAATACTTGTATAATATTTATCGAAAATAATCTTGAACCATTCGGTATATACACCCGGATTAACTTCCATATCGGACTTGATCGCATCCAGGCTCATCCACTTCCAGTTAGCCACTTCATCCGGATTGGGCCTGGGATCATCGCTATAGTTACCAATAAGGATATAATCGAACTCGTGCTCAGTAAGTCCATTATCAAAAGGTGCTTTGTAAATAAAGGACATAATTTCTTCTAGCGTTGTACTAAAGCCCATTTCTTCCTGCAACCTTCTTTTTCCGGCCTCGACATTGCTTTCCCCTTCCCGCTGGTGGCTACAACAAGTGTTGGTCCACAGTCCTGGGGAATGGTATTTTTCGTGGGCACGCTGCTGGATCATTAACTCCCCATTTTCATTAAAGACAAATACCGAAAATGCCCGGTGCAACAAGGCCTTTTCGTGAGCTTCTATTTTCTCCATCAAGCCAATTTGCTCGTCCTTTTCGTTTACTAATATTACCTTGTCTGTTCCCATTTTTTTCTTTGAATGCCAAATGTACGAAATGAAGCACGGGTTTTACAAGTCCACATTTCCTAAATTTATACCCAAAAGCCATCATTATATTTATTTTTTAAAATTTAATCAATTCTGAGCTATTTCTTCGGCTTAGGTCAATGGATCGCTTAAATACCCCATCATAAGGAGCTTTTAAATTATCCTTAATTTTCCTCAAAATAATAGTACTTTTGCAGCTCCAAATTATCCGGTTTAAAGCTGGTAAAAGGAATTTATCAAAATGGTATTTCGTTACCTACTCGGTGAAGCAGACGAAGACCATCCTAATATTTTTATAGATGAAGAGTTTTCAAAAAGAACTAAAACGAAGAAGGACTTTTGGGATTATCTCCCACCCCGATGCGGGTAAAACCACACTTACTGAGAAATTGCTGCTTTTTGGTGGCGCTATCCAGGAAGCCGGAGCGGTAAAATCCAACAAGATCAAAAAAGGCGCGACCAGTGATTTTATGGAGATAGAGCGCCAAAGGGGAATTTCTGTAGCCACTTCTGTTTTAGCCTTTGAATATAGAGATATTAAGATCAATATCCTGGATACTCCGGGGCACAAGGATTTTGCTGAGGACACCTTTAGGACCTTAACGGCTGTAGATAGCGTTATTGTGGTAATTGATGTTGCCAAAGGTGTGGAGGAACAAACCGAGAAACTCGTAGAGGTGTGTAGAATGCGAAACATCCCTATGATCGTTTTTATCAATAAAATGGACCGGGAGGGAAAAGATGCCTTTGAATTACTCGATGAAATTGAACAAAAACTAAATCTTACCGTCACCCCTTTGAGCTACCCAATTGGAATGGGTTATGATTTTAAGGGGATATATAATATTTGGGAAAAGAATGTCAACCTATTTACCGGCGATCCTAAAAAGGATATCGAAGATACAATTGAAATTTCTGACCTTACTTCTAAAGAATTAGACGAGCTAATCGGCAGTAAAGCTGCTGATAATTTAAGGGAAGAACTGGAGCTTGCCCAGGGTGTTTACCCGGAGTTTGATAAGGAAGCTTACCTGGAAGGCCGCTTACAGCCCGTATTTTTTGGTTCTGCTTTAAATAACTTTGGAGTTCGGGAGTTATTGGACTGTTTTATTACCATTGCACCTACTCCCCGACCTAAGCAGAGTGAAGAGCGTCTTGTAAAGCCTGAGGAGGATAAATTCACCGGATTTGTTTTTAAAATCCACGCCAATATGGATCCAAAACATCGCGACAGGTTAGCATTTATAAAGATTGTTTCGGGAAAATTTGAGCGCAATAAAGCGTACTTGCACGTACGGCATAATAAAAACCTTAAATTTTCGAGTCCGAATGCCTTTTTTGCTGAAAAGAAGGAGATTGTGGATGTATCTTATCCGGGGGATATTGTCGGATTACACGATACAGGGAATTTTAAAATCGGTGATACCCTTACCGAAGGAGAAAATTTAAATTACCGTGGGATTCCTAGTTTCTCACCCGAACATTTCCGGTATATCAACAACGCCGATCCCATGAAATCCAAACAACTTGCAAAAGGAGTTGACCAGTTGATGGATGAAGGGGTGGCACAACTTTTCACCCTGGAATTAAACGGAAGAAAAATTATAGGAACCGTGGGAGCGCTTCAGTTTGAGGTTATCCAATACAGGCTGGAACACGAGTACGGGGCTAAATGTACTTATGAAAACCTGAACGTATACAAAGCTACCTGGGTAGAACCCGAGGATGAAAAAAGCGAAGAATTCAAGGATTTTAAAAGATTAAAAGCAAAATTTTTGGCCACCGATAAAAAAGGCCAATTAGTATTTTTGGCGGATTCCCAATTTTCCCTGCAAATGACCCAGGAGAAATATCGTTCGATCAAGTTTCATTTTACCTCAGAATTTTAGGTTCAAGTGCTCATCAGGACAATCTCAAAAAGATAATACCCCAAAATATAGCTTTAACCTGAAGTAAAAGTTTGAAGTGCTGCAATCTTTTTTATATTTGAAGGAAACAGTGGAAGCCTTTCCGGTTATTTAACATAACCAGTATTGATAATAGCTTTCGCTTACAATTCATCTACGAAATTCAGATTATGAAGCAACCTAAGTCTTCCCCAAAATTAGCCCGGGAGGTTTCCCGATGGCAGATTGTTGGCCTTTCCATAAATGATGTCATCGGCAGCGGTGTATTCCTACTTCCAGCAGCAGCGGCTATTTTATTGGGTGGTGCCAGTATTTGGGCTGTTTTTCTGGCGGGATGTGCAGTAGCCATCTTAGTGCTGTGTTTTGCTGAAGCCTCAAGCTATTTTGATGAACCAGGAGGGGCCTATTTATATACCCGGGAAGCTTTTGGGGAATTTATAGGTTTTGAAGTGGGTTGGATGACCTGGCTGGCAAGGGTAACCTCGGTGGCATCCCTTTCTGTGGGTTTTGCCTTGGCCTGCAGCTATGTATGGCCCCAGGCCGCAGAAGGCTGGGGACGAGTCCTGGTCATTACCTCTTCGCTTGCATTTCTCACCTGGATCAATATCATTGGCGTTAAACAAGGCGCTAAGATGGCCGTGTTTCTTACTATCGCCAAATCAGTACCCCTGGTGGCTTTTATTGCCATCGGGATATTTGCCGTGGAATGGGAATTAATTACTTCTGATATTCCGGCCATTACCTTTGAATCATTATCCGAGGCAGTGCTGTTGTTACTTTTTGCTTATGTAGGTTTTGAAAATACCCCCGCTGCGGCAGGGGAGTACAAAAATCCAAAAAAGGATGTTCCTTTCGCCTTACTGATAATGGTACTTCTGGTAACGGTTATTTATACCCTGGTTCAATTTGTGGCCGTAGGAACCTACCCTGCACTACAGAGTTCTGAATCTCCCCTGGCAGACTCAGGCGCTTATTTTGCAGGCGCAGGAATGGCGTTGTTAATGACCATTGGGGCCATGGTATCCATTTTTGGAAATGTAGGCAATACTACCCTTATAGGACCCCGATATCTTTATGCTCTAGCCAAGGACGGATACGGATTTAAAGCCCTGGCAAAAATACACCCAAGATACCGTACTCCGGCCGTTGCCATTCTTGTGCAATCCGGGATTGCACTGGCCCTGGCCCTATCAGGATCATTTGTTGGTTTAGCCATGCTTTCCATTATTGCACGTCTGGCAACCTATGCCGGTACGGCAGCTGCCCTGCCCATACTTAGAAAACGTTTCCCAAATAACCCAAATGCAGTACGCCTGCCCGGAGGTTATACCATTCCGGTAATTGCTTTAATCATATGTCTTATATTTCTAATTAGCACCACCGTTGAGAATCTCATAGCAGGAGCCGTTGCTTTACTTCTGGGGGCGGTTATCTTTTATTTTCGTTCCAGGGACCAGCCAACTGATCCGGAATAAGTTTTGAAGGAAATATTTTATTATTACACAGGACATCGTGGTCCATTTCAATTTAAAATTAAATGAACAAAAAAGTAATTAAGATTTTTCTTCGATTGGCCATTGCAACATCTTTTTTATCTGCTGTAGCCGACAGGTTCGGGATGTGGAGTAAGGAAGTTTCCGTCTGGGGAAATTGGAATAATTTTCTGGATTATACGCACATAATAAATCCATGGTTTCCAAACTCAATGATCTTCATACTGGGAACCATAGCTACAACAGCAGAAATCATCTTTGCGATCTGCTTGATAATTGGATTTAAAACAGAATTGGTCGCCAGGTTAAGTGGATTTCTCTTATTAACATTTGCACTTTCTATGAGCTTTTCTACAGGAATAAAAGGAGCCTTTGACTTTTCTGTTTTTACTGCTTCTGCTGGAGCATTTGCTTTAAGTTTAATAAAGGAAAAATATATGGAATTAGACAATCTAATTTCTACCCGGGAAGATTGATCGGAAAAACACACCCCAATGGTGCATAACATAAAGTGAGCTGCGCGGCTAAAATTGATCTAATTCCTGGTATTAATTACATGCAGCCAAATAACACTTTACTGGACAGTGTCTCAATTATTTTTACTTTTTCTCCAAAACCTGAAAAACTTTAAGCTTTTTACCCGTTAATTTTTCCAGCAATTCTCCTTTTCGAAGGGTCCCCCATATTTCTAATTCCGGGTCGCTTTGCGTAGTAAGGAGTAAGTTGATAACCTCCTTTGTATTGTCTATCTCCAAGTTTTGAACATTTTGATAATGGCTGCGGTCCAGTCCATCGGCAACCCTTAAAATGGCAGAAAGTTTTTTAATTCTTATCCGGGATTTTTTATTTAATTTTTTATATAGTTTATGCTTCTTCTTCGGTACAGATTTTCGATGATACCGGGCCACATGTGCCATTATATTAATTTCATCTTCTTTGAATCCCAGCAAATCGGAATACCTAATAAGATATAAGGCGTGTTTATGATGTTTTCGATAAGAAATATAATAGCCTATATCGTGCATTAAACTGGCAAATTCCAGTAATTCCCTGTCGGACTCCTTTAATTTCAATTCCTCCTTAAACTCATCAAACAACTGCACGGCAAATTGGGAAACATGGGTGGAATGCGCCTGAGCCCAATGGCACTTTCGGAGCAGTTCAAAAACACTTCTACGGCGAGGATCATGAAAATTCGCTAAAAGATCCAGATGAAGTTCCTCTTTTTGATTGTTGATATAATCCAGGATCATACCTTCGCGGAGCGCACCTTCAGAAATTCTTATATTCTCAATGTTCAATTTGTCTGTAAGAAATTTCAGCAAAACCATCCCGGGGTTTATAATAGCAACCCGCTTTTCTTCCAGGCCCTTTTCTTTCAGGCGTTGTTTTTCATCGAGCTTTATAAAAACTTCGTATAAATCATAAAAATCTTTAGTCTTAAATTCCAGCTCATTAAGACTTCTTTCTGCAGTTATGGAATTTCTATTGGCTACCATTTCACCTATATTTTCCATAGTGCCTGAGGAACCGATAATAGTTCTCACCTTATGCTTTTTAGCTAATTTCGCGACTTCTTTAAGTTCGTTGCTGAAATGTTTTTGCAGTTTTTCGATATCTTTTTCTTCAATAGGGTCAGAATCCACAAATGCGGCTGCCATCCTTGCTACGCCCAGTTTTAAACTGGTGTAATACACAAATTCTTTATCGTTTCCAATAATGAATTCCACACTGCCGCCACCTATATCAGCCATCAGCGCCATTTCATCGCCCAAAACAATATTATGTCTTACGGCAAGGCCAATCATTTCAGCTTCCATTTTTCCGGAAATAGCCCTTACCCTGATCCCTACCTGTTCCCCAACTTCTTTAATAAAATCTCCGCCATTTTCTGCTTCACGAATCGCACTGGTGGCATAGGCAAGGATATTTTCCACATTATGGCTATCGCATAAAAATTTAATCCGTTTTAAAGCTTCCAGGCCCCGGTCCATAGCCTCCCTGCTCAACCTGTCTTCCAAACCTTTTTCAGCGAGGATTACCATCTCTTTTAACTTGTTCACGGTACGAAAACTACCATCGGGATAAATATCGACCAAAACGGCGTGAAAAGAGTTGGTCCCAAGGTCTATTGCGGCTATTCGCTTGGTAGGTTCAGCATTGGAATTGTTATCGGTCATATTGTAGCTATTTTAAACTGAAGAAAAGAACTGGTTTCTTTGCCATAGTTCTAAGTTAGGTAATATTTACCAAAAAGCTTTTCAGTTGGGAAAAGTCCATCAAAAAACCCCGCAGAATTAAATCTGTGGGGTTATAAACTATTCTAGGTTGTTTTTAAGCCTGGCCGGTTGGACCGAAGTTTAAAGGCATGGGAGCCTTTTCGTAATCCCTGATTTCTCCATGCGCTTTTTCAAAACGTTGGATGTTGTCATTGAGTGCTTTCAGCAAACGCTTGGCGTGTTGCGGGGTTAAAATAATTCTCGATTTCACTTTGCTTTTAGGCCTGCCCGGCATAATATTTACAAAATCCACTACAAATTCTGAAACAGAATGATTGATAATAGCTAAATTCGAATAGGTACCTTCGGCTACAGTCTCATCCAGTTCTATGTTTATCTGACCTTTTTTAGGTTTCTTTTTCTCTTCACTCATAATTGATTATTTAATATTTTAAAAGTACAAAAAAATCCCATGTATGCCAGTGAATCTTGCGATTCTATGGGCAAAACAAATAGTTTCCCAATCGAGCCTCTTATTTTTTAAGTAGGTATTTTTAATAAAAAACATCCACTTATTATAAAACCGACGAAAATTGGACTCCAAATGTGATAGTATTTAAGGCCTTATTATCCGCTAAAAATAGCTAAAGGATGATGTGCTTTTGTTATAAAAGTAAAAAATAAATCAACTTCAATTTTTTAATCTCCTATAGCTTCCTGCCTTATTCAAGTTTATTAAATTTACCCTTAGTTTACTAAGAATTATACATGAACCTGTCCTATAAACCTTTCCAGAAACTGATAGCAGAAAAGACGACGGAAAAAACACGTAGCCGCTACGCTGATTCCCTTATTTCTAGTATAGAATTAAGTCCCAATACTATTATTGCCGAGGTGTTAGGCTCTACTTATTACAAGGTTGAAGTTAAATTCAATGCCCAGGAAGTCATTGCAGCGCATTGCACCTGTCCATATGATCTGGGTGGTTACTGCAAACATATTGTTCATGTATTGGTAGAAGCAGACTGGATGTTACAAAAAAAAGATTCGTTTAGTCAAAACGGTTCTTACCCTTGGGTTGAAGCCCCTATGATTTCAATAAAAAAGGATGGAAAAATATTTATCCTGGAAAATCAAAATATACTGGATTTAGAGATTCCGGATCTCAAAAGTATTTCTATAAGTTCACAAAATTCTCACTGGCATTATTCCTTAAATATTGTTGAAGCTAAGATGCCAGCAAATAGTTTTATTGCTAAAATCAATAAAATGCACATGGAGGATGTGAGGGTGATGATTACTCAAAAAGACGCCAATCTCCTTTTAGAATGTACCTGTTCAAATCAATCAAATAAACTATGCAATCATCTACAATTTGCTATTACAAAAATACTCGAGACAGCCTGGTACCAATTGCCATTTGATGAAAAAAGGCGTTTCACGCTCCTTAAAGAAAAGGCAGATTCGCAAGGACTTGGCAAGATTGATAATCTTGATGATTTTTATAGTATCTCCCTGAGTTATGGTCGGATCTTTATTGAATCTAAACACAGCTTTATATCGCTTTCAAAATCGGATCTTTCCGTATTAAAAAAAGAACTGCTGCCTAGTTTTGAGTTTCCGCCTTCCCCATCGAGCGCAAGTAAAATGGAATTTATTTTAGCAGAACATCTACCGGATGTTGGAATTAAGTTTCAATTAATGCAGGCCCCATTGGCAAAAAGCGGTAAAATTAAATCCCCAATAAGAAGCGTAAACCTACATCATCGCTTGAAAGGATTGACCAAGCCTGAAGAATTTCTATTTATCACTTCTCTCCTACAACAAGAGCAATACGAGCGGGAATATTCTGCTGATTTGCCTATTCTTGAAAACCCATTCAATTTGCCTTTCTACTATTTTGAATCAGGCTGGCATCAGGAAAAGGTTACCCCTGGAAAAATTAATCCCATCGAAATTATTGTAGAGGATATTGAAACCACCGTCCAGGTAGGACAGGAAAATAATTTCTATGTTCTGAAACTTCAGTTAGATATCAGCGATAAAAGTTATTCTTCCGCCAAGGTGGAACAAGTAGGAAATTATTTCCGCATAGGGGAAAAATATTTTTTTATAAAAGACCAGGTCATTAATAGGTTAGTTAGCTTTTTTCGGGAACACAAGCACAAAATTTATTTTACCCAGCACCAGTTCACTGAGTTTAAAAATGAATTCCTGGATCAACTGGAACAGGCGGTCAAGGTGGAATACAGTTTTATCAAAAAAGCACCTAAGAAAGTCATACAAGAGCAAGCTCTGGACCAGGTAAGCGAGCACCTCATTTACCTTTCTGAATCAGATGACTATATCCTTATTACCCCGGTTATCCGTTATGGTGAAATTGAAGCTCCTATTCTTTCCAGAAAAAATGTATATGCACAGGATGGAAAAGGAAAAATATATATCATCGATCGCAATGAATCGTTTGAACAAGGCTTTAAAAGAAATATTCAGGCCCAACACCCCACATTTGAAGATAACCCGGAAACGGATTTTTTCTACCTGCACAAACAGGAATTCTTGGAACAGGCCTGGTTTATTGATGCTTTTGAAGCCTGGCGACAGCAGGGGTATGTCATCCTTGGATTCAAGCAGTTGAAAAACAACAACCTAAACCCTAATAAAATAAAGGTGCAGGCCACGGTAAAATCGGGTATTGACTGGTTTGACGTTCATACCGATATAGCCTTTGGGGATCAAAAAGTAGGTTTAAAGGAGATCCGCAAATCGATTATCAATAAAAACCATTATGTTAAACTGGGAGATGGCAGCAAAGGAATTCTACCCAAAGACTGGATCGAAAAATTTAGCCGCTATTTCCGATCGGGAGAAATTAAAAACGATGCGATCCGAACTCATAAATCGCAATTTGCGCTCATAGATGAATTATTTGAAAAAGAAGTTTTGTCCTCGGAAATAAAAATGGAATTAGAAAATTACCGCGAGAAATTAGCGGATTTTCACTCTATTAGAAATGTAAAAATTCCAAAGAATCTAAAAGCTACTTTACGCGATTACCAAAAAGAGGGCTTAAACTGGTTGAATTTCTTAGATGAATTTGGCTTCGGTGGGTGCCTTGCTGATGATATGGGGTTAGGAAAAACCATTCAGATCATCACCTATTTCCTTGCTCAAATTGAAAAAGGCAACAAAAACCCCAACCTGGTCATCGTTCCCACTTCTTTACTACACAACTGGGAAATCGAAATCAAAAAATTTGCCCCAAAACTCAAGTTTAAAACTATTTACGGTATTAACCGGGATACAAAAAATATCGTTTTTGAAAAATACAACGTGCTTATCACCTCCTATGGAACAATGCTCAACGATATTGAACTTTTAAAAGAGATCAATTTTAACGTCATTGTTCTGGACGAATCCCAGGCCATCAAAAATCCTGCATCCAAACGCTATAAAGCTGCACGATTGTTACAAGCCAGGCAACGGATTGTGGCCACGGGAACCCCTGTAGAAAACAATACTTTCGATCTATTCTCCCAATTATCATTTGCCATGCCAGGGCTTTTCGGAAATGCCAGACAATTTGCAGCCGATTACTCCACGCCTATCGACAAATTCCAAAACCAGGCCAGGGCGAAGGAGCTCCAGCAAAAAGTTCAACCATTTATCTTAAGGCGAACCAAAAAAGAAGTGGCAACGGAATTACCCGAAAAGACGGAGATGGTTGTTTACTGTGAAATGGGCAAGGAACAACAACAGGTTTACGACACATACAAAAAGGAATTCCAGGAGTATCTCCTGGATAAAAGTGATGAAGAATTAAAGTCCTCCAGTATGCATATTTTAAAAGGCCTCACAAAAATGCGCCAAATATGTAACTCTCCTGCCTTGCTTTCCGACGATGAATATTACGGAGAGCAGTCGGCCAAATTAGACGAGATCATCCAGCAGGTCCTTAAACTCCAAAGCTCGCACAAGGTGTTGATTTTCTCCCAGTTTGTCGGCATGCTGGACCTGATAAAGGAACGCCTGGACCAGGAATCTATAAAGTATGCCTATTTGACTGGTAAAACCAGAAACCGCCAGGAGCAGGTCGAAATTTTTCAGAAGGATGAGCAAACCCGAGCCTTTCTCATCAGTCTCAAGGCTGGAGGAACAGGACTTAATTTAACCGAAGCGGAATATGTATTTATCGTGGATCCCTGGTGGAACCCGGCAGTAGAGAACCAGGCTATTGATCGCGCTTACAGGATCGGACAGGCCAATAAAGTAATCGCTATTCGTATGATTACCCCTAATACCATCGAAGAAAAAATCATGGAATTACAAGAGCGAAAAAGAAAATTAGTAGAAGAGCTCATTCACACCGATTCAGGCTTCTTTAAACAGCTGACAAAAAATGACCTGATGAAGCTGGTTTAATAGAAAAGTTTCGGATCTAGTTCATTAGGCAGGGAGAAAGTTCCAGATAAGTTTACCTTTCTACTTTTCCTTCGCAATTTATTAAAGGCAATTTATCTTCTTCAAGGTAGAAATCGACATTCAGTATCATTCTTTTTGAAACTTTAAAAAACTCTGTTCTTATAGGATTGTAACCCATTGCTGAGGCAACGAGATAATTTTTTTTTAAAATCATTTATTTGACCAATGAACTTGAATTCTCCTTTATCGTTTACTTTCATTCTGCTGCACAGATAAATTATTTTTGCAAAGGGGATCGATTTTCCACTTTCAAGGTCTCTCACTTTTCCCATAATAACAATTGGATCTTCATTGTTATTATTTTGTGGAAATTTCGAGTCCATAATATAACTTCCGGAATTATTAGTAGGAATAAGGTTTTGAGTAATGGCATCCATTGATGTCAGTGACAGCAATATCAGGATAAGAATTTTTATTTTAACAACCTGCATCACATCCTTTTTGATTTTTATAATCTCCATTTAGATCTTTACCTGTAAGTTCGATGGAGAGTACATTTTTAATCCTTGTTTGGTCTGCACCATCTAACTCATCAAAGATAGACGTTTCAGTTAGACCGCCCCAAGCTAGATCCGAGTAATACTGGTCATGTATTTCATATCCTTTCATTTGACCAAATTCTTTTAGAATTACAGCTATATCATCTTTTAATGATCTTGCGAATTCTTCTTGATGAACGTCGTTCCAATTTTCTAGTTCATCCCATTGTTCCACCATCTCTGGATAGGTCATATTAAATGTATTATAATCATTTACAGCAAAGTATGTCGCTAAATATGCATGAGCGGATTCGTGAAGGATGGTCTTTACCCAGGATAGGTCACTGGAATTTCTGAAGGTTGGAGTATTAAAACTTGTGGTAATGATCTTATTTTCTTCATCATATGCTGAGGGTGGGTCGGTAGTACCTACTTTACCAATTCCAAGATCCGCACTTTTAACGTTCCAATTATGATCGATCTCATTCCCCGCGAATTTGTAAAGAAACTCCCCTACTCCATGATTGTGAGACTTTAAAGTATCTAGGATATTCTTAGCACAATCGTTCAGTAGTAAATCATTAATATGGTACTCAAATAGCATGGCGGTACGTGAAGAGGTAGTGCTACCATCACCATCACCGGTATCCATACATCTCAGAGGAACGGTGGGTAAGAGTCTTCCATTGGATGAGATTACCCAACCATCAGGGTCTCGATTCCTTATCGTCCGTATACAAAATAGATGAGAATCTCTTTAAAGACTTCTTCCAAGCATTTTTCTGTGATAATGTTCTGTATTCTTATTTAGGGAAGCTCAGCTTACAAACTTGGTTGTTGGTATGACCAGAGCACTCTATAGCGAAAAAGCCTATAGTAATTGATCCATACAACCAGGAAGACCGGTTTAATAAAGGATACTATTATTGTAAATAATTTCCGCCTCCCCTCCACTAACTGGCGATAAAGGAGACCGTTTGCCTTTATTTTCACAAAGGAAAAAATGAACAAATGTTCTAAAATAGAGAACTTTAAATTATCTTTGTCGTAGAAATCAATCTATGAAAAGAATAATTGCCAAAAGAACGCTACGTAAATTTTGGGAGAAATATTCGGATTCCGAGAAATATTTGAAAACCTGGTATGAGACCGCAAAATCATCAAATTGGAAGCCACCAATCGATATTAAGGAAACGTACAAAAATGCAAGCATTCTAAAAGATAGCAGAGTAGTTTTCAATATAAAAGGAAATTCCTATCGACTGATTGTTAAATTTAACTATGACAGACAATGGGCGTTTATAAGGTTTGTGGGAACTCAAGCCGAGTATGATAAAATAAATGCTGACACGATTTAAAACAATAGATTATGAAAATAAAGCCTATAAAGACAGAGAAAGATTACGTACAAGCTTTAGAGAGATTAGAAGTAATTTTTGATGCTGACTCGAACTCAAAAGAAGGAGACGAGGCCGAAATTTTATCACTTTTAATCGATAATTACGAAAATCAACATTATCCAATAGAAGCTCCAGATCCAATAGAAGCAATTAAAATAAGAATGGAAGAAATGAATCTTAAACAAAAAGATTTAGTTGGAGTAATTGGAGGAAAAAGCAGAGTTTCAGAAATTTTAAATAAAAAGAAAAGATTGACGGTAGATATGATTAGAGAATTAGAACAGATTTTACATATTTCCGCTTCCGTTCTTGTAAATAATTATCAGCTCTCGAAGCAAAAAACAAAGGGTAACATCGGTTAACAAATAATTGGGACTATCCTAAAAAAAAAGCAATTTTTCTTTAAATTGCTAAAAATTGAGTTTACTTTTGATACTATCAAATGATAGTATCAAATGAATCCACCATACGTCATCACTTCGACTATTCTAAAATCCATTACTGCAATTTCAGAAAAAATTGGTGCTATTAATGCCAATTATCTTAATAAACCTTCTCCGAAACTTAGAAAAGAAAATAAGATTAAAACAATTCATTCCTCTTTGAAAATAGAAGGAAATACCCTTACTGAAGAACAAATAACTGCGCTTCTAGAACATAAAAGAATAATTGGTCCTAAAAAGGATGTGAAAGAAGTTATCAATGCAATAGAAATTTATGAACATCTAGACGCTTACAATGCCTTTGATGAGAAATCATTTTTAAAATGTCATAAACATTTAATGAAAAACCTAATTGAAGATGCCGGGAAATATAGAAATCAGGGTGTTGGTATAATGAAAGGTTCAGAAGTAGAACATTTTGCCCCGCCACACCAAAATGTCCCTTTTTTAATGAAAGATTTATTTGATTATTTGCAGAAATCAGAAGAAATAGAACTTATTAAAAGTTGTGTTTTTCATTATGAAATGGAATTCATTCATCCTTTTTTAGATGGTAATGGTAGAATGGGACGGCTATGGCAAACCTTAATTTTAATGGAGAAATATCCAATTTTTGAATATATACCTTTTGAAACTTTAATAAGCAAAGACCAAGAAAAATACTACGCGGCCTTATCAAAAAGTGATAAATCAGGGAATTCAACATCATTTATTCAATATATGCTCGATGTGATTGAAAAATCATTAGATGAGTTATTGGATTTTAACCAACGTACATTTACAGAAAAAGATAGGCTTGAATATTTTGTTTCACTAAATAAAAGAGAGTTTACAAGAAAAGATTATATGGAAATATTCAAAAATATGTCAGGAGCAACTGCCAGTAGAGATCTTAAAAAAGGAGTAGAATTAAACTTATTCCAAAAAATAGGCGAGAAAAATAAAACAAAGTATAAATTATAACTGGGTACAATCGAGTAGACGAGGGAGTGTTAGATCAACTCTGTCTCCTTCCTCCTCCTCCGCACGTACGGGTCTCGTATACGGCGGTTCGACAATGAAACATATCGGTTGTAATATTCGATAAAACTAACATAACAAGTAATTCAAACATTATTCTCTATTGCATATTTATTCTGCTGAAGTTAGCTCCAAAATTTTCACTCGGCTTTTCTAAATGGTTCGTCTGAGGAATTCTAAAGTCATTTATATTTTAAGCCTTATTTATCATTCTTAGTTTCCTGCTTGCTACATTTTGAATATTAGCTGGATGCTTTCCTGATTAGCTTACAATCCAAATTCTGTCAACCTTTTTGCGCCATATACCAATAAAAAAATCCCGACTATAGATCGGGATTTTTATTTCTATAAAAAGAAAAGAGCCACATTAGTGACTCTTTTATAATCATTAGTTATAATTAACTTCTTGCTTGTGTTCCATCATTTCGTCAAATTCTTCTTTAGAACCAACGATAATGCTGTCGTATTCACGCATACCTGTACCTGCAGGGATTCTATGTCCTACAATTACATTCTCTTTCAATCCTTCAAGTTTATCGATCTTACCGCTTACGGCAGCCTCGTTCAACACTTTGGTAGTTTCCTGGAAGGAAGCCGCAGAGATAAACGATTTTGTTTGTAGCGATGCACGAGTAATACCCTGAAGAACCGGTGTAGCGGTAGCAGCGGTTACGTCTCTTGCAGTAGCAAGGTTTTTATCTTCACGTCTTAGCAAGGAGTTCTCATCTCTAAGCTCTCTTGGGGAAACGATCTGACCTGGCTTAAGATTTTCAGAATCTCCAGCATCTTCCACCACCTTCATTCCGAAGACTTTATCGTTCTCCTCGATGAAATCTGATTTATGAACAAGCTGATTCTCAAGGAAAATTGTATCTCCCGGATCCTGAATTCTAACTTTACGCATCATTTGTCTTACCACAACTTCAAAGTGCTTGTCGTTAATCTTCACACCCTGTAGTCGGTAAACCTCCTGAACTTCGTTAACAAGATATTGTTGTACCGCGTTTGGTCCTTTGATATTAAGAATATCTTCAGGAGTTACGGATCCATCAGAAAGTGGCATACCTGCACGAACGTAATCGTTTTCCTGAACAAGGATCTGGTTAGATAACTTCACTAAGTATTTCTTAACCTCTCCTAATTTGGACTCAACAATAATCTCACGGTTACCTCTTTTGATTTTTCCAAACGAAACAACTCCATCAATTTCACTAACAACAGCCGGGTTAGATGGGTTACGAGCTTCGAACAATTCGGTTACCCTTGGAAGACCACCGGTAATATCTCCTGCTTTAGAAGATTTACGCGGAATCTTAACCAGGATCTTACCAACCTTGATCTTCTCTTCGTTATCTACCATAAGGTGAGCCCCAACCGGAAGGTTATAAGAACGAATTACTTCATCCTTTTTACCCAGGATATGCAATGTTGGAATAAGCTTTTTGTTACGGGATTCAGAAATTACTTTTTCCTGGAATCCTGTTTGCTCATCTATTTCAACTTGGTAGGTTACACCTTGTTCAATATTCTCATATTTGATCTTACCGGCAAATTCAGATATGATCACCCCGTTATAAGGATCCCATTGGCAAATTACATCGCCTTTGGAAACAGGAGCTCCGTTATCGATAAAGATTTGAGAACCATAAGGAATATTATTATTACTAAGTACTACTCCGGTCTTCTTATCTTTAATTTTAAGTTCGGCAGTTCGTGAAATTACGATCTCAGCCTGGCTTCCATCAGGAGCTTCTCCTTTTACAACCTTAAGGTCTTCAATTTCGGCAACACCGTCAAATTTAGCCTCAAGTTTGTTGTCCTCTGAAATGTTACCTGCAATACCTCCAACGTGGAATGTACGTAGAGTTAACTGTGTACCTGGCTCTCCAATTGATTGCGCGGCAACAACACCTACAGCCTCACCTCTTTGTACCAGTTTATTAGTAGAAAGGTTTCTTCCGTAACATTTTACACAGATTCCTTTTTTAGCTTCACAAGTTAGCGGAGATCTTACCTCTACGCTCTCAATAGGAGCATTTTCAATCTTAGCTACAATCTCAGAAGTAATTTCTTCCCCTGATTTTGCTAAAACTTCGTTATTTGAAGGATTAAGAACATCGTGAAGAGAAATACGTCCTAAAATACGTTCTCCCAGAGATTCTACAATTTCTTCATTCTTTTTAAGTGGTTTAACTTCTACTCCTCTTAAAGTTCCGCAATCTTCTTCATTTACAATAACATCTTGCGAAACATCTACCAGTCTACGGGTTAGGTAACCTGCATCGGCAGTTTTAAGTGCAGTATCGGCAAGTCCTTTACGAGCACCGTGAGTAGAGATAAAGTATTCAAGAATTGAAAGCCCTTCCTTAAAGTTAGAAAGAATTGGGTTTTCAATAATTTCACCTCCACCTGAGTTGGATTTTTTAGGCTTGGCCATAAGACCACGCATACCGGTTAGCTGACGAATCTGTTCTTTAGATCCACGAGCACCAGAATCAAGCATCATAAACACTGAGTTGAAACCTTGCTTATCCTCACGAATACGCTTCATTGCCAATTCGGTTAGACCGGCATTGGTAGATGTCCAGATGTCAATAACCTGGTTGTAACGTTCGTTATTGGTAATAAGTCCCATATTATAGTTTCCTACAATACCTTCAACCTGCTGGTTAGCCTCATCAATCATAGCTTGTTTCTCCTCAGGGATGATAATATCACCTAAACTGAAGGAAAGACCACCACGGAAAGCATAACCATAACCCATTTCCTTAATTGCATCAAGGAATTCACCGGTTTCCGGAACACTGGTCTTAGCCAGTACATCACCAATAATATCCCTAAGGTTTTTCTTGGTTAGTACCGTATTAACATAACCTACTTTTTCTGGTACAGCCTGGTTAAACAGTACTCTACCCACTGTAGTTTCTATGATCTGGTAAGTTAACTCACCAACCTCATTAAAATCTTTTGCGCGAATCTTTATTTCGGCATTAAGGTCTACTCTTTTCTGATTATAAGCGATTACCACTTCTTCATCAGAATAGAAAGTAAGCCCTTCCCCTTTAACCTTAACCTCGTCTGTAGATTTTCTGGACTTGGTCATATAGTAAAGACCAAGAATCATATCCTGAGAAGGTACTGTAATCGGAGAACCGTTTGCAGGGTTAAGGATATTATGAGAAGCAAGCATTAATAATTGCGCCTCTAAAATAGCCTCTGGCCCAAGCGGTAAGTGAACCGCCATCTGGTCCCCATCAAAATCGGCATTAAATGCCGTACAGGCCAATGGGTGTAATTGTATCGCTTTACCTTCAATAAGTTTTGGCTGGAAAGCCTGAATACCTAAACGGTGAAGCGTAGGAGCACGGTTAAGCAGTACTGGGTGTCCTTTAAGTACATTCTCAAGGATATCCCATACTACCGGCTCTTTTTTATCTATAATTTTCTTGGCAGATTTAACTGTTTTTACAATCCCTCTTTCAATTAGTTTCCTAATTACGAAAGGCTTGTAAAGTTCAGCTGCCATATTCTTTGGAAGACCACATTCGTGCATTTTCAGCTCTGGTCCAACAACAATAACCGAACGTGCTGAATAATCCACACGTTTACCAAGTAAGTTTTGACGAAAACGTCCCTGCTTACCTTTAAGGGAATCTGAAAGCGATTTTAACGGACGGTTAGAGTCTGTTTTTACCGCTGAAGATTTCCTGGTATTGTCGAACAAAGAATCAACTGATTCCTGAAGCATACGTTTTTCATTACGCAAAATTACTTCAGGGGCTTTGATCTCCATTAATCTTTTTAGACGGTTGTTTCGAATAATCACCCTTCTGTAAAGATCATTTAAATCTGAAGTCGCAAAACGTCCCCCATCAAGAGGTACAAGAGGTCGTAATTCCGGTGGAATTACAGGAACCACTTTCATAATCATCCATTCCGGAAGATTTTCGCGATTGTTATTGGCATCACGGAAAGCTTCCACAACCTGAAGACGCTTAAGCGCTTCGGTTTTACGTTGTTTGGAGGTCTCGTTATTTGCCTTGTGTCTTAACTCGTAAGAAAGTTCGTTAAGATCAATTCTTCTTAGTATTTCAATAAGACATTCAGCACCCATTTTGGCAATAAACTTATTTGGGTCGCTGTCCTCTAAATACATATTTTCCTGCGGAAGGCTATCTAAGATGTTCAGATATTCTTCTTCAGTAAGGAAATCCATTTTCTTAACGGGCTCTCCTTCTTCGTTTTTCGCAATACCTGCCTGAATTACTACATAACGCTCGTAGTAAATGATCATATCTAATTTCTTAGATGGAAGACCAAGCAAGTATCCAATTTTATTAGGTAAGGAACGGAAATACCAGATATGTGCTACAGGAACTACCAAATTAATGTGCCCAACACGGTCTCTACGTACTTGTTTCTCGGTTACCTCTACCCCACAACGGTCACAAACAATTCCTTTGTAACGTATTCTTTTATATTTACCGCAGGCACATTCGTAATCCTTTACAGGACCAAAAATACGCTCACAAAACAAACCGTCACGTTCGGGTTTGTGCGTACGATAATTGATAGTTTCCGGTTTTAGAACTTCACCACGAGATTCTGCGAGGATAGATTCCGGGGAAGCCAAACCGATAGAGATTTTATCAAATCTCTTTACTGTATTCTTATCATTATTTCTAGCCATAATAACTCTGCTGCTATAATTATTGTGAAAAACCTGTTATGGGGTGCCGTAACACCCCGTTATAAACAGTATTTTATTCTTCTAATTTAATATCCAAACCAAGACCTTTCAATTCGTGCATAAGTACGTTGAAAGATTCCGGCAGGCCGGGTTCTGGCATAGGCTCTCCTTTTACGATAGATTCGTAAGTTTTTGCCCTTCCTATCACGTCATCTGACTTCACTGTTAAGATCTCACGCAGTGTTGCTGAAGCTCCATAAGCCTCAAGTGCCCAAACTTCCATCTCACCAAAACGCTGTCCACCAAATTGTGCTTTACCGCCAAGTGGTTGCTGGGTAATAAGTGAGTATGGTCCAATAGACCTTGCGTGCATCTTATCTTCAATCATATGCCCTAGTTTCAACATATAGATCACCCCTACCGTTGCAGGTTGGTCAAAACGATCTCCTGTTCCACCATCATATAGATAAGTGTGCCCGTATCTTGGAATTCCGGCCTGGTCGGTAAGCTCGTTAATCTGGTCAATGGTAGCTCCGTCAAAAATCGGAGTTGCATATTTATTACCAAGCTTTTGTCCTGCCCATCCAAGTACAGTTTCATAGATCTGACCAATGTTCATACGTGAAGGCACCCCAAGTGGGTTCAACACAATATCAACCGGTGTACCATCATCAAGGAATGGCATATCTTCCTGACGAACGATTCTTGCAACAATACCTTTGTTACCGTGACGTCCAGCCATTTTATCACCTACTTTTAGTTTACGCTTCTTAGCGATGTAAACCTTAGCAAGTTTTAGGATTCCAGAAGGAAGCTCATCTCCAACAGAGACGGTGAACTTCTCTCTTCTTAGGTTACCCTGAAGATCGTTTTCCTTAATTTTATAATTATGGATAAGGTCTGCGACCAAAGCATTAAGGTGATCGTCAGTAGTCCAGGTACCGTGAGTCAAGTGAGTATAATCGTCAACTGCATTAAGCATTTTCAATGTATACTTCTTTCCTTTTGGCATTACCTCTTCTCCAAGATCATTTTGAACGCCCTGAGCAGTTTTTCCGCCAATAAGGAGGAATAACTTATCTACAAGTTCAGCTTTAAGATTGGCGAATTTTGCATCATACTTTTTCTCAAGCGCTGCAATATCTTCCTTATCCTGAGCTCTCTTACGCTTATCTTTAATAGCACGGGCAAAGAGTTTCTTCTCTATAACCACACCATTCAATGATGGAGAAGCTTTAAGTGATGCATCTTTCACATCTCCGGCTTTATCTCCAAAAATGGCACGAAGTAATTTTTCCTCAGGTGTCGGATCGCTCTCTCCTTTTGGAGTAATCTTTCCAATAAGAATATCCCCGGGTTTTACCTCGGCCCCAATTCTAATCATCCCGTGTTCATCAAGGTCTTTTGTAGCCTCTTCTGAAACGTTAGGAATATCATTGGTTAATTCCTCGTTACCCAATTTTGTATCACGAACTTCAAGCGAGTATTCATCAATATGGATAGAAGTAAATATATCTTCTCTCACCACTTTTTCTGAAATTACAATCGCATCCTCAAAGTTGTAACCTTTCCAGGGCATAAAGGCAACCTTCATGTTTCTACCCAATGCAAGCTCCCCTGCTTCAGTAGCATATCCCTGGCATAAAACCTGACCTTTGGTTACTCTATCTCCTACCCTAACGATTGGCTTGAGGTTGATAGAAGAACCCTGGTTGGTTTTACGGAACTTAATAAGATCGTAGGCTTTTGAATCACTATCAAAGCTTACCATACGTTCCTCTTCAGTCCTGTCGTATTTTATGATAATCTGCTTGGCATCTACATATTCTACTTCCCCTTCTCCTTCAGCATTAATAAGTACACGAGAATCTGTAGCTACCTGGCGCTCCAGTCCGGTTCCAACAATTGGGGAATCGGCCTGTAACAATGGTAATGCCTGGCGCATCATGTTAGATCCCATCAAAGCACGGTTGGCATCATCGTGTTCCAAAAACGGAATAAGTGAAGCCGAGATCGATGAAATCTGGTTTGGTGCAACATCGGTGTAATGAACCTCTTTAGGATCCACAACCGGGAAGTCACCTTCCATTCGGGCAATTACCCTTTCAGAATTTATAGTACCATCATCTTTAAGCGGAATGTTGGCCTGGGCAATTTTCTTGTCCTCTTCCTCTTCAGCACTTAAATAGATAGGTTCCTGTGAAAAATCTAATTTTCCATTTTCAACTTTACGATATGGCGTTTCAATGAAGCCCATTCCATTCACCTTAGCATATACTGAAAGTGAAGAGATCAGTCCAATGTTCGGACCTTCAGGAGTTTCAATCGGGCAAAGTCTTCCGTAGTGTGTATAGTGAACATCACGTACCTCGAAACCTGCTCTTTCCCTGGATAAACCACCTGGCCCTAATGCTGAAAGTCTACGCTTGTGCGTGATTTCTGCCAGTGGGTTGGTTTGATCCATAAACTGCGACAACTGGTTGGTACCAAAGAAAGAGTTGATCACAGAAGAAAGTGTCTTCGCGTTGATCAAATCAATCGGGGTAAATACTTCGTTATCACGAACGTTCATTCTTTCACGAATGGTACGCGCCATACGAGCAAGACCAACACCAAATTGCTGAGACAATTGTTCCCCTACAGTTCTAACACGACGGTTAGACAAGTGGTCAATATCATCAATCTCAGCTTTAGAGTTAATAAGCTCAATTAAATATTTAATTATGGTAATGATATCCTCTTTGGTAAGCACCTGCTTATCCATAGCAACATCAAGACCTAATTTTTTGTTCATTCTGTATCGGCCAACTTCTCCAAGGCTGTAACGCTGATCTGAGAAGAATAACTTATCGATAATTCCACGTGCAGTTTCCTCATCTGGCGGTTCTGCATTACGAAGCTGACGATAAATATGTTCTACCGCTTCTTTTTCAGAGTTGGTAGGGTCTTTTTGTAAGGTATTGTGAATAATAGCATAATCCCCGGTAGAATTATCCTCCTTATGAAGAAGAATAGTTTTGCTTCCGGTTTCAAGAATTTCTTCTATATGCTCCTTTTCAAGTTCTGTATCACGATCTAAAACGATCTCATTACGTTCTATTGAAACTACCTCTCCTGTATCTTCATCAACAAAATCTTCATACCAGGTATTCAATACACGGGCCGCAAGTTTACGACCTAATACTTTTTTAAGTCCTGTTTTTGAAACTTTCACCTCTTCTGCAAGGTCAAAAATCTCTAAAATATCTTTATCGCGCTCAAAACCAATGGCACGGAAAAGTGTGGTTACAGGTAATTTTTTCTTTCTATCGATATAAGCGTACATAACGCTATTGATATCGGTAGCGAATTCTATCCAGGAACCTTTAAAAGGAATTACACGGGCAGAATAAAGTTTTGTTCCGTTTGCATGGAAGGATTGTCCAAAGAAAACTCCTGGAGAACGGTGAAGCTGAGAAACTACCACACGTTCTGCCCCGTTGATACAAAAAGTACCACTTGGAGTCATATAAGGTATAGTTCCTAAGTAAACGTCCTGTACGATGGTTTCAAAATCTTCGTGTTCAGGGTCGGTACAGTATAGTTTTAATCTTGCTTTAAGAGGGACACTATACGTTAAACCACGCTCTATACACTCCTGAATGGAATATCTCGGCGGGTCCACAAAATAATCTAAAAATTCTAGTACAAATTGGTTACGGGTGTCCGTAATTGGGAAGTTTTCTAGGAAGGTATTATAGAGACCTTCATTTCCCCGCTCTTCTGATTTGGTTTCTAATTGAAAGAAGTCCTGAAAAGACTTGATCTGGATATCCAGGAAGTCCGGGTAATCAGGTCTGTTCTTTACAGAAGAGAAACTCACTCTTTCAGTTTGCTTTGCTAACATCAATGGACGGATTATAATTTATAAAAAAACGGGCGCGCAAGGAGTTAATCCCCTATATACGCAAAAGGGTTTAGACCTTCAGGAGCGAATCCTGAGGTCTAAACCTAAATAATATTGCTGGTGGCAAGCTTATTTAAGCTCAACCTCAGCTCCTGCTTCTTCTAGCTGTGCTTTAAGTGCTTCTGCTTCGTCTTTAGCTACTCCTTCTTTAACTGGAGCTGGTGCGCCATCTACTAATGCTTTAGCATCTTTAAGACCTAGACCTGTAAGTTCTTTTACAAGTTTAACAACTGCTAGTTTAGATCCACCTGGAGCTTTAAGAATTACATCAAATTCAGTTTGCTCTTCAGCTTCTTCACCACCACCAGCAGCACCGCCACCGGCAACAGCTACTGCAGCAGCAGCAGGCTCTATACCATATTCATCTTTCAAGATATCAGCTAACTCGTTTACTTCTTTTACGGTCAAGTTAACCAATTGTTCTGCGAATTCTTTTAAATCTGCCATTTTCTATCGTTTTTAAAAAGTTCTTTAATTTATATTTGTTAAAAAGTGCGTACTATTTTATCCTTCCTTTTCTGAAAGTGTCTTAAGGATTCCAGCTATTTTACCGCCACCAGACTGAAGTGCTGAAATAACATTCTTAGCAGGTGATTGTAATAGTCCAACGATATCCCCGATAACTTCCTCTTTACTCTTGATGTTTACAAGGGTGTCAAGGTAATCATCACCTACATAAACAGCCTCTTCAACAAAAGCTCCTTTAAGTAGTGGTTTCTCGTTTTTCTTTCTGAATTCTTTAATTACTTTGGCTGGTGCATTACCAGTGTCAGAAAACATTATGGAAGTGTTGCCTTTCAATACTGAAGGAAGGTCTCCAAATTCTTTATCTGAAGCTTCCATCGCTTTGGAAAGCAATGTATTTTTAACTACAGCCAGCTTAACGTTAGCTTTAAAACAAGCTCTACGTAAGTTTGAAGTTGTTCCGGCATCAAGGCCAGATATATCTGCTAAATAAACCACAGAATTATCTGTTAACTGGGCAGTTAAATCTTCAATTACTATTGATTTTTCTTCTCTTGTCATAATCTATACTATTATTGCTCAGTGAACCTTTTAGTATCAACCTGAACGCTCGGGCTCATTGTAGAAGACATGTGGATACTTTTAATATACACACCCTTAGATGCCTGAGGTTTCAACTTCACTAAAGTAGTTAATAATTCTCTCGCGTTTCCAGCAATTTTTTCAGCTTCAAAAGATGCTTTTCCAATTCCAGCGTGAACAATACCGGTTTTATCAACTTTAAAGTCGATTTTACCAGCTTTAACATCAGATACTGCCTTGGCAACATCCATAGTTACTGTTCCTGTTTTTGGGTTAGGCATAAGCCCTCTTGGTCCAAGTACTCGTCCCAAAGGTCCTAATTTACCCATTACACTAGGCATGGTGATGATTACATCAACATCAGTCCATCCACCTTTTATCTTGTCAAGATATTCATCAAGACCAACATAATCGGCTCCGGCTTGTTTCGCCTCTTCTTCCTTATCTGGAGTAACTAACGCAAGTACTTTTACATCTTTACCAGTACCGTGTGGAAGGGTTACAACACCTCTTACCATTTGGTTGGCTTTTCTTGGATCTACATTCAAACGAACCGCTAAATCCACAGATGCATCGAAGTTTTCGTTAGCAACTTCTTTAATTAAAGCTGAAGCTTCTGCCACCGAGTATGCTTTATTGCTCTCGATCTTAGATTGGGCTTCTTTTTGCTTTTTAGTTAATTTTGCCATTTTTAATTTCTTTTTGGATTAAAACGGTGCATCACCTTTTACAGTTATTCCCATTGAACGAGCTGTTCCAGCAACCATTTTCATTGCAGATTCTACGGTGAAGGCATTTAAATCCTGCATCTTATCTTCTGCAATAGTTCTAACCTGATCCCAAGAAACACTTGCTATTTTCTTTCTGTTTGGTTCTCCTGAACCCTTTTTGTTCTTAGATGCTTCCAACAATTGTACTGCAGCTGGAGGGGTTTTAATCACAAAGTCAAAAGACTTATCTGAATAAACCGTAATCGCAACCGGCAATACTTTACCTTGTTTATCCTGGGTTCTACCATTGAATTGCTTACAGAATTCCATGATATTTACCCCGGCAGCACCCAAAGCAGGTCCAACTGGTGGTGATGGGTTAGCAGCACCTCCGCGAACTTGTAGTTTTACAACTTTACTTACTTCTTTTGCCATTTTCTAAATTTTTAAGGTGATAGTTTGTTAGAGTGGAAGCTTTAAAAAACCATCAAAAAATATGTAACTAAAATTTTTATACTTTTTCTACTTGCATATAGCTTAATTCCAATGGGGTTTTTCTTCCGAAAATCTTAACCATTACCTCAAGCTTACGCTTTTCTTCATTTATCTTTTCTACCGTACCATTAAAGCCATTAAACGGACCGTCAATAACCTTTATGGTTTCTCCAATAGTAAATGGAATCGCGATATTATCGGACTTCACTGAAAGTTCATCTACTTTACCAAGCATTCTGTTCACTTCAGATTTTCTAAGTGGAACTGGATCTCCTCCTTTTGTTTCACCCAAAAAGCCAATAACACCGTTAATGTTTTTTATAACGTGCGGCATCTCTCCATCGAGATTCGCCTGGATCATCACATAACCGGGAAAATAAACACGTTCTTTGTTTACTTTCTTGCCATTTCTGATCTGGATAACCTTTTCGGTAGGAACTAAAACCTGATCCAGGTAGTCTTCCATCCCAAGATGGTGCACTTCTTTCTCAATATAGTCTTTAACCTTGTTTTCCTGACCGCTAACGGCACGAACTACATACCACTTTTTATCTTTTCCCTCTGCCATTGTAATATTTTTTAAGATTTAATCCATTCGAAATATTGCTCAATAGCGGAGCTAAAAACGGTATCTACTCCCCAAATAGCCAGAGAAAAAATTATGGAAAAAACCGCTACCAAAATGGTAAGCCTTTGCGCTTCGGGCCAGCTTGTCCAGGTAACGTGGTTTCTTAATTCGTTATAAGATTCTGATATATAATTGCTAATTCCTGCCATGTGATTCTAAAGGTATTTGCACGGGTTGAGAGGCTCGAACTCCCGACACCTGGTTTTGGAGACCAGTGCTCTACCAACTGAGCTAAACCCGTAAATATAATATAAAGGAAGGTTTCCCGCCCGAGCGGGAAACCTTTTTATATCTAAACTGTAATTAGTCTAAAATTTCAGTAACCTGTCCAGCACCTACTGTTCTACCACCTTCACGGATAGCGAAACGTAGACCAACATTCATTGCGATAGTCTGGATAAGTTCAACAGTAATAGTAAGGTTATCACCAGGCATTACCATTTCAACTCCATCAGGAAGGTTAATTGTTCCTGTTACGTCAGTTGTACGTACGTAAAACTGAGGACGGTAGTTATTATGGAATGGAGTGTGACGTCCACCCTCTTCTTTTTTAAGGATATAAACCTCTGCTTTAAACTTAGCGTGAGGAGTTACAGATCCAGGCTTGGTAATTACCATACCTCTAGAGATCTGAGATTTTTCAATACCTCTTAACAAGATACCTACGTTATCTCCAGCTTCACCTCTATCAAGGATCTTACGGAACATCTCAACACCAGTAATAGTAGAAGTAAGCTTTTCAGCTCCCATCCCGATAATCTCAACAGGATCTCCAGTATTTGCAACACCAGTCTCGATACGACCAGTTGCTACAGTACCACGTCCAGTAATAGAGAATACATCCTCGATTGGCATCAAGAAAGGCTTATCTACATCACGCTCAGGAAGTTCAATCCAAGAATCCACAGCTTCCATAAGCTCAAGAACGGTTTTACTCCATTTCTCATCACCTTCAAGAGCACCAAGAGCTGAACCTGAAATTACAGGACCATTATCTCCATCATACTCATAGAAAGAAAGAAGATCTCTTACTTCCATTTCAACTAGCTCTAAAAGCTCCTCATCATCAACAAGGTCAACTTTATTCAAGAATACAACGATTCTTGGGATACCAACCTGGCGTCCAAGAAGGATGTGTTCACGAGTTTGTGGCATAGGCCCATCAGTGGCAGCAACTACAAGAATTGCACCGTCCATCTGAGCAGCACCAGTAACCATGTTCTTTACGTAATCCGCGTGACCAGGACAGTCAACGTGAGCGTAGTGACGGTTAGCAGTAGAATACTCAACGTGAGAAGAGTTAATAGTAATACCTCTTTCCTTTTCTTCAGGAGCATTATCAATTTGATCAAAAGCACTAGCTTTTGAATATCCAGCATCAGCCATCACTTTAGTAATCGCTGCTGTTAAAGTCGTTTTTCCGTGATCCACGTGTCCAATTGTACCTATGTTAAGGTGAGGTTTGGAACGATCGTATGTTTCCTTTGCCATAATTAATACTTATTTAATCTTAGTTATATATTAGTGTTCAATTTAATACAATCTAGAGCCAACGACGAGAATTGAACTCGTGACCTCTTCCTTACCAAGGAAACGCTCTACCCCTGAGCTACGTCGGCAAGCCGAAAGTTCCACTTTCAAGGTTCACCGGTTCAAACAAGAAAAACCATAAACCAACATTGGTTTACGGGATGTTTAATAGTTACTTAAACCGGAAAAATAAATCAAGAAAACAAGAAGCAAAACTTCCTGTTCTCCATTTTAAGAGCGGGAGACCGGGTTCGAACCGGCGACATTCAGCTTGGAAGGCTGACGCTCTACCAACTGAGCTACTCCCGCATTATCGATTCAAGGCTTTCACTTAAAGTTCCGAATTTTCACATCCCTGAATCTTGAACTTTAAAGGTTATTGTGGGGAGAGCAGGATTCGAACCTGCGAAGTTGAAAACAGCAGATTTACAGTCTGCCCTCGTTGGCCGCTTGAGTATCTCCCCAAATTTATTTTTCCACTATTTCATAGAACCGTAGCCGGTGCGCCAGCTAAGCTTTATGACGGTTTGTTTTTTAACGGCTGCAAATAAACATAATTTTACAGCACCGTCCAAAGCATTTTTCTAAAATTTTTCTATAAAATTTTCAGCCACTTAATTCTCAATAAATTAAGCTTAAAAAACACTTTATTTCAAAATTTCAAGAGCCGATGGAGGGACTCGAACCCACGACCTGCTGATTACAAATCAGCTGCTCTAGCCAGCTGAGCTACATCGGCCTTTACGCTACTTTTTTAGCATAAAAAAGTCCGCTATTTCTAACGGACTGCAAATGTATATAAATTATTTCTTTCACAAAACAATTATGTAAAAAAATATTTAAACGTGAGCACTTAATTTTTCCTTGCGTTTAATTAATTGTCTTTGTAGCGATGAAGCACATTCATCCACGCATTCTTCAAACTTCTTACATGTTTTTTTTACCATAATATCCCCGCCGGGTATACTCAATAAAATTTCAGTTATTTTATTATCCTTTCCGCTTGTGTTCTGGACCTTTAAAAAGACATCAGCATAGATAATTTTATCGTAATAATTTTCAAGCTTATCCAGTTTGTGTTGGATAAAATCAATTAATTTTTGATCAGCGTTGAAGTTAACAGACTGCACATTTACTTTCATCTTCTGTAAAATTAAATTAAACAATATTTTAGTCGGTCTTACTGTTCCTGGGATGCGCTTTTTGATGCACCTTACTAAGCTCTGCGATACTATTATGGGTGTAGACTTGCGTGGCAGCAAGACTGGAATGCCCAAGCAATTCTTTAACAGCGTTCAGGTTAGCACCCTGGTTCAATAAATGTGTTGCAAAAGAGTGCCGCAGGATATGCGGACTTCTTTTAATTTTGCCAGACACCTTACTAAAATAATTATTTATAATTCTATAAACAAGGCTTTCGTATAATTTAATACCATTTTTGGAAACAAACAGGTTTGGGGTCTTTTCCCTGGCTGTAACATCGGCACGCTTACCGATATAGATCTCAAGATTAGCAATCACCCCTGGCAGAAGCGGAATGATTCTCTCCTTCTGCCTTTTCCCCAGCACCTTGATATGCCTGCCGGCAAGATTAACATCATCAAGTTTGAGTTCAATAAGCTCAATACGCCTGATCCCGGTAGTATAAAAAAGCTCCACGATCAATCGATCCCTTAAGCCTTCAAAATCAGAAGTATCGATCTGCTCTAATACCTGGGTAATTTCAGCTTCCGAAAATGGCACCTGTATCTTAGACGAGGTCTTTAAAGCTTTATGCTTGGTCAGTGGTGAAAACTCTATATCCCCGGTTTTTTGTAAAAAACGGTAATAGGCTTTTAAAGAAGAAATCTTTCGGTTAATACTTCTATTGGAGACGCCCTGCTCTACCAGGGCCACGATCCAGTTTCTTATCTGCGGATAATGAACCTTGGCAAGATCCTTTTCTTCGAATTCATATAACATAAATTCGGAGAAGGATATAAGGTCCGCCTTATACGCGGTCAGGGTATTGGGAGAATATTTTTTCTCCAACCCGAGGTAATCTAAAAAGTGGGAAAAGGGCATAAAAAAAACTGTTGACAGACAAAGTTAGCAAACTTTAATCTATCAACAGTTATATTGTTTTTCCGAATAGCTCCGGAAAAATTCGATAATATCCTTTTACTAGATATCTTCCTGATCTCTCAAATGCTGGATGTACTCGGCTTTTTGATGCTGAGCTCTCTTGGCAACAGAAGGTTTCGTGAAATGCTGGCGGCTTCTCAGCTGGCGCATTGTTCCGGTTTTATCGAATTTTCGCTTAAAACGCTTTAGCGCTCTATCTATATTTTCTCCGTCTTTTACTGGTATTATTAACATAGTGTCATCACCTCCTTTCTTTAGGCTGCAAAGATAAATTAAATCTGAGAACCTACAATTATTATTTTATTTATTTCAAGGTTATTTTGCCGCTGGCTTATACTCCTTCTTGTCTATCACCATCTTGGCGATAATCTCCCTAAGAATCTCGGAGGTTCCTCCTCCAATTGGTCCTAAACGGCTATCGCGGAACATCCTTGCTAAAGGATAATCTTCCATATATCCGTAACCACCCAACATCTGGAGGCACTCGTAAATCACCTTATCGGCCATTTTAGTAGAAAGCAACTTAGACATACTGGCTTCTTTGACCACATATTGCCCATCATCAAGGCGTTTTGCGATAGAATAATTGAATTCTTTATTCATTTCTATTTCACTGGCCATATCAGCTACTGAATGTCTTAGGGCCTGAAATTTATCAATGGTCCTACCAAAGGCTTCCCTTTCACCCATATAATCAATGGCATAATCCAGGGCATACTCAGCACGGGCATGCGCATTGATCCCCATAATCAAACGTTCTAAGGCAAAATGCTGCATGATATAAGAAAATCCTTTTCCTTCCTCTCCCATTAGATTTTCAGCAGGAATCTCTACATCATCAAAGGCGAGTTCCGCGGTATCCGAAGCTCTCCAGCCCAGTTTATCCAATTTAGAAGCCGAGATCCCAGGAGTATCCCTATCCACTATAAAAATACTCATTCCCTTATTCCCCTTTTCAGGATCGGTTTTAGCTGCAATTACCAGGTAATCTGAATAAATCCCATTGGTAATAAAAGTTTTAGAGCCATTCAGAACATATTTATCACCTTTTTTAATGGCGGTACTTCGCATGCCTGCTACATCAGAACCTCCAAAAGGCTCAGTGATACACAGGCATCCTATTTTATCCCCATCAATACTTGGGGTGAGGTATTTTTTCTTAATCGCATCGTCTCCTTCTTTGTTTACGTGGGTCATCGCCAGGTAAGCGTGAGCCCACATGGCTGCAGCAAAACCACCGCTGTTTATCTTCTGAAGTTCTTCAAGAAAAATCACGGTATAGAAAATATCAAGTCCCATTCCGCCGTACTCTTCAGGCTGGTTCAGGCCAAAATACCCCATCTCTCCAAATTTCTTCCAGATAAAGCGGTCTATAGTTCCTGATTTTTCCCATTTATCGATATGTGGCACCACTTCTTTCTTTAAAAAGTCCTGAAAACTCTTTCTAAAAAGTTCGTGCTCTTCTGTAAAATACATTGTATTCATACTACTATTCTTTTTTTCTTTTCATATGCAGGAAAGCTACCTCCCGGTAACTAAAATAAACCCAATTTTTAATTCTAAGTTTATTCAGTTAGCTAATATTTGAAATGACGGATTTTTCCGAATAATCAATTTAAGGCCAAATATAATTGAATTCCATCGATTTTATCAGAAGGAAAACATTCTATTTCTGATAATTCTTTAAATAATATTAAAATATGAGTAAGCTGTCTTAAAATTTCTGTTGAAAATTCCATGAATTGCATACTACTCATTTCCAGCTATTGTCTTAAACTGATAATGAATTTTGTTCTACACAATATTCCAGCCAATGACGAAACAGGCCTATGCTCTTTTTCAGTACCTATTTCCTCAAGGTTAAATACGGCCTAATACTGTAGCAAATCCATCCCTATAGAAAAATCCCATTTTGTTTGTTCCTTATGAACACAAAATGGGATTTAATAGATTGTTTATTTCTTAAAGTTAGCTGGCTTTAGCCCCGGATGGTTTCTTAAACAATTCCCCGGCCTTTAATTTTCTCGAATATTCGTTTAGATCTCTTCTAACCTCACTAGACATTATATATAAACCAATAATGTTAGGGAAAGACATCGCTAAGATCATCATATCAGAGAAATCTAATACGGCTCCTAAACTAATCGAAGCTCCTACCACAACGAATATCAGGAATAATATTTTATATGCCAGTTCTGTCTTTTTACTCTTTCCGAATAAATAGGTCCACGAACGCATTCCGTAGTATGACCAGGAGATCATGGTTGAAAATGCGAACAAGAAAACTGCTAGTGCCAATACATATGGGAACCAGGAAACCACACTTGCAAAAGCATCTGAGGTTAACTGTACTCCACCTACTCCCTGCACCTCGTGCATACCGGTAAATATCAATACCAAAGCAGTTAAGGTACATACCACAACGGTATCTATAAAAGGCTCTAATAAAGCTACAAAACCTTCCGATGGCGGATGGTTTGTTTTTGCTGCCGAGTGGGCGATAGCCGCAGATCCAACACCTGCCTCGTTAGAGAATGCTGCACGTTGGAAACCAACGATAAGCACACCTATTACTCCACCTTTAAGTGCCGTGGCATTAAAAGCACCATTATAGATCGCAGCAAATGCCGGACCTATGTTTTCTATATTTATAAAGATTACCGTTAAAGCTCCAAGTACATACACCACTGCCATAATAGGCACTACTTTACCTGTTACTTTAGCGATACTTTGAATACCTCCGATAATCACAACTCCTACAAGAATAGCTATGGCAATTCCGAACCAAAATCCATTTCCTACTAAGAAAGAAAACTGACCCGAAAGGATTTCAAATGACTGGTTGGCCTGGAACATATTTCCACCTCCAAAAGAAGCTCCGATCCCAAGAACCGCGAAAAATGCAGCAAGGAATTTCCCTAAACCACGCATATTTCTTTTTTCCAGTCCGTAACGTAAGTAATTCATAGGTCCACCAAAGATTCTTCCTTCAGAATTGATAAAACGATATTTTACACCCAAGGTACACTCCACAAACTTTGAAGCCATCCCGAGCAGACCGGCAATTACCATCCAAAAAGTCGCTCCTGCACCCCCAAGGGATATTGCAACGGCCACCCCTGCGATGTTACCAAGTCCTACTGTTGCAGAAACTGCGGTTGCCAAGGCCTGGAAGTGTGTAATACTTCCTGGAGCATTCGGCTCATCGTATTTTCCACGTGCCAGATCTATCGAGTGTTTAAATCCTTTAAAGTTGATAAAGCCCATTTTTACGGTAAAAAATGCAGCTCCAAAAATTAACCACACTACAATAAATGGAATATCGTGAGTAACGGGTGTCCCGTTAGGATTGGTCAGGATCTCTGGCTCGTCAAATTGTATTTGAGCCAGCATATGGGCATTGGTTTCAATAAGGTCAGAACTGCTTTGGTAATCCCAGATCGTTTCTCCTTCCTCTGCAAGGTAATCAACTGTTCCGGTAGCGTTGGCATATACATTTAAGTCCCCATTATTTTGTGAACTCACAATAGCAATAAGATCACCTTCTTCGACATGAGCGCCCTGTTCTACCCTCCATTCTTTTAAAGTATATACATCCTGTGCGTCTGCACTCCAATCCGGGGTTGGTACATTTCTTTGTTCAGCATATACCTTAGGATCGTAAATTCCGATTGCAGAAAACGGATCCCAAAACAGCACCGACGTCATTGCTTCAACGATTGGTACAAAAGTTCCGTTAAAATGCTCGGTGATAGCTTCCGCCTCTATCTGAAAACTTTTTGTCACCGAATTGCCCTGGCTATCGGTTACTACAACTTTGTAAGGAACCCCTTCCGTTAGGTTTTCGGCCCGGGAAGATTCTAAAGACGTTTCAGGATTTGACCATTGATAAATATATGGGGGTTCTCCTCCTGTTACTTCAAGGTCTACAAAACCATTATTAATAATTCTTGAAGGGTTGCCAACTTTGGCCTGTACATCAAGTTCTTGTGCATTAATTGTGAAAATTGAAAACAAAAAGAACATTGAAAGCAGATACTTTCTCATATAGAATATTGGTTGTTAAGTTTAGAATGAATATTTCCGCGAAGCAAGATGCTAAAAAAATAGGCTTTATCAAATTTTTACAAGTTAAAATGTAAAGATACTGTTAAATAAAAATTGAATAAACCCTTCAAATCAGGTTTAAAATTGCAAAAAATGCATCTTAAAGCGGTTTAAAGGTCAAAAACCGAAGTTCTTTTAGTATAGACCAAATCCTTAAGTTTTAGCCAAAAAGCCAGAACTAAATAAACTATAAACCAGGATCCCAAAGTAAAAAACGAAGCATAGATAAAGAATAAGCGCACACTCTTAGCACGCATCCCCAATTTGTCGGCCATGCGCGAAGACACATAGAAGCCGTGTCTTTCAAAAAAATAACGAATATTGTGGACCATCTTCTGCATTAGTACAAAGATAGGATTTTAAGTTTTTATGAGTTTAATGAAAAAATTCGTATTTACAGTACAATCCGCGCTCCTATTCCCGCTGGAAAATTAAACCTATTGAATAATGACATAATAAAGATGTAAGGTGGATGAAGATTTATTTTTCGTTTTAGATTATTCAAGAGCCGCAAAGAAGCCTTCCAAATTATGTTTGTTAATTAATTTCGCCAATTTATTACAATCTACATTTTGGTTACCTTCAAAAACATTAAAACACGGCAAATTCAAACCTAAGTAACTATTAAATATTCTAGGGGTATACATAATCCTGAATAAATTTAAGTAACTTATATTTATAAATTCAAAAAATACTTATCTACCCAAAGCGGTACTTCTTCAGTTTGAAAAGTAACTTTTTTGCCCTGATAAACATCGAGTATTAATTTCGAGGTATTTTCACTATTATCAAAAATAAATGACCGGTAAGAATTTTCTATTGCTTTCGGCAGTAGTTCAAGACTTCTGTAATATCGTTGTTCTGTTTTCTCGGGAGGCACATTATGACCACCGCTCTTCACACGCTCTTCAACCCTCGCTTTATTAATTTCTACATTCTCTGTACATATAAAATATAAGTAGTTCTTATAACCTAATTTCTTGGCTTTCTTTAGTGTTTCTATTTTAGAAGGATGTGACATTACCGTTTCAAATGTAATTTTTTGACCAGCCTGAATTAATTCGGTTCTTAAAAAATCCGTAAGAATTGAAGCCTCATACGAATGCGTGGCATTATTAGGGTTAGATATTATACCATTTTGGCAATTAAGGTCTATGCTATAACCTTGGGAAGAAGCTTTTTGGAAAAGAGAATGATTTTGAAGAAATTTATTAAATTTTATTCCGTGGGATTCACTAAGGTTAAATGCCTTTAAGGACAACTGGTTCCGGTTGCGCAGAAGATTCTCAATCTCATCGGCATTAAGATAAATACCCAGACTAAATTGCGAACGTATTTTATTAAAAATGGTACTTTTTCCGGAGCCATTAGGACCTGCAAACATTCGCAATCTTTTGCTGGCCATAATAAATTAAGGTATGGTAATTGTTTTTCCTTTTTGTACTGACTTTCGAGGTGCTAAGGTTTGAATAACTTCAAAACTTCCATCCTTTTGTTTGCGAATTACTTTACCATCTTCTACTTCGATAATACTCTCTGAAATCGCTATAGCCTTATGATAAGCCTCATTTGTAGCACTAGCAGCAATCGCTCCTATAAAGGAAAGATCTCTATCATCTTCCAACACTTTAAACCTCCTATTTTTTACGCCAGGCTTTAAAGCTGCCTTTCTTAATTTATATTTTCTATTATTTTCCATTTGCACTAAGAAACTAAGTTATAAACTTACAATTTTTCGAGGATTTATGCAAACAAATTACTGTTGTAAGCTAAGCATTCTGGATCATTATTATTGGCATTGGGTTTACTTTCAAATGCTTCGAAGAATAAAGGTATTATCGAATATATTATACTATTCAACCGGTTCAACCTTCTTGACCTCAACTACTTTTCCTCTGGATGGTAAACCCACACTATTCATTTTAGATGTAACCCGTATAGTAATATGAACTTTGTCGTATTTTGGTGTAGAAAAGTTTAAAAGCTTATCAATACTATTGTATCCGAAAGCCTTAGCTAAAAGAGAAATATGCCTTGTACCATATTTTTGAGGTTGTAGTAGAGATTCGACATTACCTACAAAGCTTTTATTTAGCCCCATCTTTTTACTTAGTTCCTCTTGGCTAAACCTTCCTTCCCTCAATTTTTTTATGTGGAGCATTAAGTGATAGTCAAATTCTGCCATTGTTATAACCTTAAGTTCCTCTACCATCAATTAATTTTTTTTACTCCACTATAGTGGGTTATTTAAAAAGTTTTTGTATATTTGATCCCAATAGTATTAGCGATAATTAAGAGAGTGAATTAAATTCTCTCAAAACGATGTCAGTCACAGTAGAAAACCGCTAAATTTCCATGTGAGCTGATCGTGGAGTCGCCTAATATTGGATTTTATCGTATTTTCGTAATAAATCCAATAAGGCGTTCTCCATGTTAGCCTCTGTGGAACCATGATTTAATCGTGGCGGCTCTTAGCGGTGCCACTACCAGAGCATTGGAGTTCGTCCTATTGGTATTCTTACCAATCATGAATCCCTTCGTGCTTCTTTTAAACACATCGTTTACATAATCTACGACTATGAAAACGAGAAAAATAAATATCTTAAGGCGTACATACCATTCATTAATGGTAAAGTTCTCTCACTCGCTTCAAAGCAGTAAACCACAGCCCCTATCCCTACAATTGATATCAAAAAACATTAAATGCGCCCCAGAATAATGAGGGCGTAACCGGTAGCAAAAAGCTCTGCCTTTTGCCCGGTTATACCGGTCCGCTACCTGTGCAAACTACATAGGCGTTGCACATGGGATAAGACCACTACATTATATGGTTATTCGCAATGCTATAAATGTAATAGGTTTTACCTATTCGTGCAAATCTAAAATTTGCATTCTTAGGTGAGCAGGGCCGGTTTTTGATACTTTATAAACTAATATACACTATAATTTATTTCAGGCCAAAGCGGCCAACGGTTCAATATCGCAGCTGTATTCACTAATTCCTCGCTTGCGGGAGCAGGAAAAATCTCTTAAACAATCCCGTGGGTTGCCGTTGTAAGCCCTATATTTTTCAACGGCTTTTGGGCGGGGCTCCACTGGAGCCTTGGGCAAATAGTATTGGTTAATAGGTTTTAGTGAAACCGGTATTTGGGCACCGGTTTAGAATAAAAAAAAATTGTTTATGAAAATAAGAGCAAATTAGCCTTAAGCAGAGGACCTTCCCCTAAGATTGCCGTCTGGTGGGGAAGGCCTAGGCTTAAATAAAACAAAGTTTCATTTAAATCACACGTAAAATTATGAAAAATAATTACTCGCGCCTTAAATGGGTGGCGCTAATTATTCTTGGCGGGATAATATTCTTTCTGTCAAAGTCTGCAAACGCAGCAATAATCTCTTCCCCTCTCTTACAACAGCATGAAATTTCGGGAATAGTAAAAGATGAGAAGGGAATTTCTATTCCCGGTGTAACAATTACAGTTAAAGGTACTTCACTAGGTAGTGTAACCAATTTGGATGGGGAATATACCATTGTAGCTCCAGAAAACGGGACTTTGGTGTTCTCTTTCATAGGTTTCAAAACCCAGGAAATTGATATAGATGGAAGAGAATTAATCAATATCCAACTGGAGGAAGATATTGCAGCACTTGGTGAAGTTAAAATAAATGCCGGGTATTATAATACCACAGAGAGAGAAAGCACGGGAAATATTTCTAAGGTTACGGCCGAGGAGATAGAATTTCAACCTGTAGTAAGCCCTTTACAAGCATTACAAGGTAGAATGGCCGGGGTAGAAATTACTCCCGGTGGAAGTGTCCCCGGAACAGCTTCCACAATAAGAATTAGAGGTATAAACAGTTTACGGGATGAAGGAAACTTTCCGCTTTATATTATTGATGGAGTACCTATTAATTCCAGCCCTGTTGAAACAAATTCCATGATAGGTAATGCCGGTTTTGATCCACTCAACAACCTAAGTGTTTCAAATATTGAAAGTATTGAAGTTTTAAAAGATGCAGATGCCACCGCTATTTATGGATCTCGAGGAGCTAACGGGGTTGTATTAATAACTACCAAAAATGGGAAACAAAGTGGAACTGGTTTAGAAGCCAGTATATATTCAGGGGTAGCAACAGTGGCTAATCGATTGGACTTATTAAATACAGAAGAGTATTTACAAATTCGAAGAAGAGCTTTTGAAAATGATGGAGTTGAGCCTACAGTGAATAATGCATATGACCTACTTGTTTGGGATCAGGATCGATATACAGACTGGCAAGATTTTCTCTTTGGGGGAAATGCAGAAACCACTAATGCCAATCTTTCTTTTTCAGGAGGGAGCGATAAAACTTTCTTTAGGTTAGGTGGCTCATATTTTTCACAGGGTACGGTTTATCCAGGAGAAAATAGCTATAATAAAATAACTGGAAATCTTAACCTAAACCATTCCTCTAAAGATGACAAATTAAAAATTAATTTTTCTGCTAATTACGGGGTAGATATGAATGACCTTTTCTGGAGCAATAGCTTAAGTTCGTCAACTGTTTTGCTGCCCCCAAATGCACCTGAAATCTTTGCGGAAGATGGTAGTTTAAATTGGGAAGAATGGGCAGTATCAGATTTAGAAAATCCTCTAGCCGGTTATTATAATCGTGGCAGAACAAAAACCAGTAATATATTGTCAAACCTTGGTTTATCGTACCGGGTGTTAAATAACTTACTGGTACGATTAAATGCTGGTTATACATATTTTGAAAGTCAGGAGTTAATGAAACGCCCGGGCAGATCATATAATCCAGCAGAAGGAGAACCTAACAATTCCTTTCATTTAAATTCCCATAGAAGATCCTGGATTCTGGAACCTCAGTTAATCTTTAATGATAGTTTCGGTAATTTCAACATAGACGCCATAATAGGTGCCACCTTTCAGGATAATACAAATAGCCAGCTGAGATTCCAAGGAGCTGGATATGTAACGGAATCCTTAATTGGAAATCTAGATGCAGCTGAGCGCGTGATAAATGCCTCAAGCCAAACAAACCAGTACAGGTATGCAGCAGTCTTTGCACGGATCGGCACTAACTGGAAGAAAAAAGTATTTATAAATTTCACCGGCAGACGTGATGGCTCTTCGCGCTTTGGTCCGGAAAATCGTTTTTCGAATTTCGGCGCAATAGGTGCCGCTTGGATTTTCACTGAGGAAGAATTAATTGAAAATGCACTGTCATTTCTTTCATTTGGAAAGTTAAGGGGTAGTTATGGTACTACTGGAAATGACCAAATTGGCGATTACGGATACCTGGATGCATACGAAGCAACTCCTGGCCCTGGAGGATTATACCCAGTTTCCTTGGCTAACCCCTCATTTTCATGGGAAGTCAACAAAAAGCTGGAAGCCGCACTAGAATTAGGTTTTTCTAAGGACAAACTGAACCTTGGGATAAGCTGGTATCGTAACCGTTCTTCAAACCAATTGGTAGGATATCCCTTACCTGCTATAACAGGATTCAATACCGTACAGGCCAATCTTCCTGCAACTGTAGAGAATAGTGGATGGGAAGTGGAATTATCTTCTTTAAATTTCCACACAGATGATTTTCGCTGGCAGACTTCATTGAATTTTAGTATCCCAAAAAACAGATTAATAAGTTATCCGGGAATTGAACAATCTTCTTACGCAAATACTTATCGGATTGGCCATCCTGTAAATATATCTCTATTGTATCAATATGAAGGAATTGATCCAGAAACGGGGTTATACAAGGTTATGGATATTAACGATGATGGAAGCTTTGATTATGAAGACCGGGTAGTAATCCAGGATTTAACCAGAGAATATTATGGCGGAATAAATAACAACCTTAGTTTTAAAAATTTTACCCTCCAATTTTTATGGCAGTATATAAAACAGGAAGGTATTGCTTCCTTTTTTAATGCCGGTAGACCTAGTAATCAACGGGATATAGTTTTAGACGCTTTAAATTCAAACGAAGATTTCCAACGAATTTCTCAGCTACCATCCTTCAGCCAAGCTTATAACAATGTCCTAAATTCGAATTTACCTATTCAGGATGCTTCTTTTTTACGGTTAAAAACACTTTCGATAGGATATAATTTACCAGAAAGTCTTCTACAATCTTTCAGATTAAGGGATGGAAAAATTTTTATTGCGGGCCAGAACCTGCTTACAATCTCTCCTTATTTAGGTCTAGATCCTGAACTGTCATATTCGAATACTTCATTTGCAAACCTGCGTACACTAACTGCCGGTCTTCAGATTTACTTTTAATTATAAAAATTATGATCATGAAAAAAAGAATAAAACAGATAGTTGTCATTTTTATCGCATCCATTTTGATTGGCTGCGAAGACTTTGTGGAGGTTGATGCTCCCGATTATAAAATTATAAGAGATGATGTTTTTAGTAGTGAAGAAACAGCTAAAAGCGCTATGAAGGGAATCTATAATGAATTATTCAGGACGTCTTTTAGTAATGGAACGCAGTATGGGGTGACAGTTTTAGGTGCCCTCTCAGGAAACCTCCTTAAAAACATCAGGGAAACGAACCTTACCCGAATGGAATTTCAACAGCACGAGATTACTCCTGAAAACACTTCAAACCTATTTCTTTGGACCAGTGCCTATAATATGATTTATATTACAAATGCTTTTTTGGAAGGATTACAATCATCTGAAAATATTAGTTCTGAGGTTAAAAATAAGTTGAAGGGAGAGGCCAAATTTGTTAGAGCATTTACCTATTTCTATTTAGTTAACCTTTACGGAGATGTTCCTCTTATACTCACAACCGACTACAAGCGGAATGAACTTGCTTCCCGATCTTTTCCTGAGGAGGTGTATACTCAAATTATCTTGGATTTAGAGGATGCAATTGAAGTTCTTCCAGATGATAATAATATAAGCACACAGGTCAATAAGTATACAGCAATGGCTTTACTTGCTAGGGTCCACCTCTACAACCAAGAGTGGCTAAAGGCCGAAGAATTGAGCAGTCAGGTTATTTCGGATAACTCCTATGTATTACTAGAAGAGTTGAATGACGTTTTTCTGGCTAACAGCCAAGAAGCTATATGGCAGATCTCCCCTGCAGGAAGAGGAGCGGCAACAACACATACTAATGAAGGTAATTTTTTTATCATAGATCCTGTTTTTTCATTCTTGGCAAGTGTAAAATTAGATGAAAATTTTACAGAAAATTTCAGTGAGGATGATCTTCGATTGTCAAAATGGATCAGCTATAATGAAAGCCTTAACGCCTACTTCCCTTTTAAATACAAAATATGGAATAGTAATGAGCAGCCAATTACAGAGCATTCTATGGTGCTACGATTAGCCGAACAGTATTTAATAAGGGCTGAAGCCAGGCTTATGCAAAAAAATTTTACCGGTGCAATAGAAGATATTAATACAATACGAAATAGAGCAGGCCTGGCACCACTTTCCAATACGGATAATCTCGAAACTGAAGTACTCCTTGATGAAATAATGGAACAACGTAGCAAAGAATTATTTACCGAATGGGGTCATAGATGGTTAGATCTTAAGAGAACAGGCAGGTATGAACATATATGGGAGAATAATCCATTATGGGAAGAAACGGATCTGCGCTATCCTATCCCAGCAGAGGAAAGAATAAAGAACGCTAACCTAACTCAAAACCCTGGATATTAAAATATGAAATTATTAAAAACATCAATAACCCGGATTTTGATATTCGTATGGGTTTTACCAGTGCTAGCACAAACTTCCTCCCGTAATTCTGAGGATAGTTTGACTCTGGATAAAAGCATAAGAACAGGTGTATTAGACAATGGCCTTACTTATTTTATAAAACCTCTGGAAAATTCTAATCAACAAATAACCATGAATTTTCTAGTAAAAGTAGGTTCCTTAGATGAGCAACAACATGAGTTAAATTTCGCTCATCATATTGAACACCTCTCCTTTAGACCGAGCGTTAATTTCCCTGATGGTCTTAAAAATAATTCTAAAATATTGAGCCAGTTTGGGATGAATATGTATGATATTTATGGAAGAACAGGCGCAGGGGTTACACGATATTTCTATAATGTTCCCTATGAAAATGAGAAGGCAATTAATACTGGTTTACTCTGGTTTAAAGACATTGCTTCAGGTCTGGACCTTACCAAAAAAAGTATAGATAGGGAAAGAGGTGTACTGTTGCAGGAATATCGAGGTGGTGTGGCCAGTCGTGCTCAAAAAACAGCGTACAATGATGTGCACAGCACACTCTTCTCTATAGTTAATAGAACAAAATCTTTTTCTTACCATAATAGAAATTTTCCGCACCATGATTTACAAAAATTTTATAATAAATGGTATCAACCGCAGCGAATGGCTGTGATAATTGTTGGGAATATAGAAAATACTGCACAACTAGAAGAGAACATTAAATCCATTTTCCAGGAATTAAAGTCCTCAGAAAATAAAATAGAACCCAAAGATAAGGAACAAAGTAATCCAAAGAGTGAAAAGAATTTTACAAGCGTTGTGCGAAATTCAAATGGAAATTCTAAATATGAGTTTAAAGCTGTCAACATGTATCTTTTTTATAAACATAAGGTCGACAAAAAAAAGGATGAAGGTTTGGGCAGACTACAAAGACAAATAAAGGGAGAAATTATTGCGGATATACTTAAAACGAGATTTAATGAAAGTTCTAAAATAGACGATAAAACAACTATTTATAGTTCATATACCCCAGTCTGGGATATCCCACGAGATATGTTAAATATTACTATCAATACTGAATTGCAATATGAAAAAATAGCACTGGAAAATACTTTATATATATTAAGACAATTCGTAGAATATGGAATTAAAAAAGAAGAATTTGAAAATGCCAAAGATAATAGTTTAGAAACCCTAGAATCTTATAATACTTCGGAAAACCCATATTGGGTAAAAGAAATAGAGAGGTATTTTGTAAACAACCAAGCCCTGCCGTCTAATAAAAAGGAAATCATTACAAATTGGCTATCAAAACTTTCCAAGGAGGAAATAAATCGTTTAATTAAGGAAATAATAAAACCTTGCCCCGATAAAATGGGTTTGATATTTCCTGAGGACAGCGAATCTTCTTTGTCCTCAAAAGAAAAGACCCAGGAAATAATTAAGAAAAAAGCTATGGAAAAAGTGCTTCCATATAAACCTCAATCTGAAATAAAAAGATTATTGAGCCAAAACCAACTGGATTCACTGCCAAATGGTAAAAAATTGATCGGTAAAGTAGGAAAGTTAGATTCTGAAGTATATATATTAAAGAATGGATCTAGACTCATCCTAAAACCTATGAAAAGCAAAAATTCCAACACTTTAACTATTCGGGGATTTTCACCATTTGGGGCTTCTTGTTATCCTAAAGAAGAATACACCAGTACAATGTTTGCTACATCAATTATGAGAAGCTCAGGAGTCGGATCTTATGAAAAGAAGGATTTAAAAAATTTTTATGAAAACACGGAATCAATAAAATTGGGGTTTAATCCTTATATCTTCAGTAATGAAAGTGGGTTTGAATCTGAATTATCTATTAAAGAATTAGATAAATTTCTTCAGCTTTTATATTTATATTTTACTAAACCTCGTAAAGACCAAGCAGCTTTTGAAAACTGGAAAAAAGGGTATTTACAGGATGCTAAATATATTATAAACCCCTCAAACGACCTTATTGATGCTTTGAAGAAAGTAACGAGAGACTCCACAAGGCTTCCCATAGCCTCAGATTTGGTAAAAGCATCTCAAAGGGTGAATCTTAATGTAGCACATAGAAATTATCTAGAACTTTTTAGGAATATGGAAAACTTCACTTTTATTGTTACTGGTGATTTTGATAGTGATGAGGTGGTCACTAGTTTTCAGAAGTATGTAGGGAATATTCCTTCCAATGCAAAAACGGATTGTAATAGGAAAAACAAAGCAATTAGTATACCTAATGGTCCCAAATATTATGAGCTAAGTGCCTCAGACCTTTATCAAACAGAAAATTCATTTTATGGAATAAGATTTGTTCATAATCCTCCAGGCAAAAAAGTTTGGCAAGAAGAACTAAAGATGAGGGTATTAGGCATGGTGCTTAATAGTTTAATTTATGACTTAAGGGATAAAGAGGAACTTTCATTATATAAAATTAGTGCTGGTGCCTATTTTGATAGAAGGACACAACGATTTGAAGTACAGTTCCGTTTCAGCTGCCTACCTGAACAATTACCTATCATAAGAGAAAAAACAAATAAAATAATTGAGAATTTAAAAGAAGGTGATATTTCGGGAAAAGTATTTGAAAATCAAAAAAACAGAATAAGATCCATTTACACTCCCCAGGCACTCAATCAGCCTTCTTATATTGCAAGGAAGTTGTATCGATATTACAGATTTGAGGAACCTCCAATAGCATCATCAATTATAGAAAATTATCTCAAAGACCTAACTTTTAAGGAAATCATTCAAACAGCTAAAAGATATTTAAAACCAGAATACATGCACGAAGTAAAAATGGAATAATGTTTTTTAAAATTATCAATAATTAACCCATTGCAGCAGAACTACAATGGGTTAATATTACAAGTTTACTTTATAATCCTAAAGATTAATTACGGTAGGATCTTGACCTGGAGGGCTTAATTTTACTGTACTAAGATCCATTTCATCATACACATCATAGACAGGCCCCCCTGCACCAATCTGAACTTGACAGTTCTCTGCAGTTCCCTCGCATCCCTGCTCTGGTATTGGCTGCCAATTGTCATTCCCGAGATAAATAAAATCAGAAGTTTGTACTTCTGGCATCGGCTCTGAATTAACGTTTGCAAAAGTCAATCCTATAGCAAAAATAATTGCCATCATGGGTAAAATCATTTTTAATTGTTTCATGATATTAAAATTTAAAGATTAATAAAAAGTTCCCGTTTTTTAATTCAGGTGCCGGTGCACCCTACAATTGTTGCAACAAAATTTCATCTTCGTGATTAAATGCTTTAGTAAAAAAGCTTGATAAACCTTTATTGATTATCAATGGTGTAAAGATGTAGATTAAAACATAACAGAAGTGGAGGTATCCTTATCAAATCGGAAGAAGATGATTAAATAGCGTGATTTTCACCACGTTCCCGATAAGCCTTGGGTGTCATCTTCACCTCGCTTTTGAAATACCTTGAAAACTTGGGATAGGTTTTAAAGCCCATTTTTAAGGCTATAGCCTTTAAAGAAAGATCTGTATTATCGATTAAGATTTTGCAGTGTTTGATTCGCTGTTTCTTATGATACTGTGTGGGAGTGAGTCCATATACTTTTTTAAAGCCGGTCTTTATTTTATGCTCATTAGTACCATAAATAAGTGCCAGTTCATAATTTTTACGTGAGGGTTCATTGAGATGTTGCAAGATATCCGCTTCAATTTTTAGGAAAAGTTCCTGATCCCATATAGAGATCGTTTGAACTGAATCATTCATCCTCAGATTATAAAATTCATCTTTTTGGGTATCAAGCATGGAAGCGTAGATGGTAAACCTGGTATCAATGTTATGGGATATTTTGATAATTTCTGTGCTCAACTTAAGCACTAAACCATCATGAAATTCGAAGGCTAAGACAAGGCTTAAAAAACGTTCTTCATTGCTTATCAAATCCTGGATTTTATTTCTCCATTCGTCCTGAGAATCCATAGCTAGTAAGGATTCAAATAATTCGCCCTCTAGATGCTCCAGGTGTTTTATTGCTTGAAAAACATCACCTTGAAATTTATAATCCAAAATTTTTAGCTGTTCATCCAGGATAAACATAGCGGTACTAATGATCACTACCTCATTATGGCGGTTTATCCAAAGGAACTGATCCCTGTTCTGGTTTATTCTTTGAATATTTAAGTTAGCTATTGCTATTATACTTTCCAGCTCATCCCGAAACTCCGTTCTTTTAAATTGAACTTTAAAATTCCCCTTTGCTGTTTCATATAACATATTGAAAACACTTTGCAATAGTGCCCCTGTAATCTCCCGTCCCATAATTTTAAATTTTAAGAATTACTTCATTGGATGTAGGGTTTTAAAAATTGAAGAGCCTCGAATTTATGTTTAAATATCTTAGCTGAAATTTTTATTTTGTAAGTCTTTATGAAATATTCGGTAAGGTAGTAATCAAGAGGCTTTTTAGTGTAGAATGCAATCGCACTGACGAGCAATACCCCTTCTGTTGCGAATTTTTCCAATGCTTGGAGGTTTGTATCATTTACACCCGAGGTATCGCAAAAAACCGGATATTCCTTATTTTGTTGAAAAACCAGTCTGTTTTTTATAACTTCACTAGCTATGTCCTGGTTTAGGCCAAGGTTATCCCCGTATTCTACAAATAGAATACCATCCTCTATCCACATATTTACGTATTCGCCTTCCATCTTTCTCCACAAGATTATCAGAAACTAAATTTCAATGCATAAAAGTATAGTTAGTTGTAATTAGTTATTGAAAATCAGGATACTCATTTTGAAACCTAAATTCTCAAAAAATTGATGCCCATCGGATTTTTAAATTCCAAACCTTTAAAAATCTTCTCCTACAATTAATAATGATAAAGTAACAAAAAAATATTTAACTTTCAGATTAAACATTTGACTATGAGTGTCATATCGCAAAAAAAAAGACACCACAGGCAAATGTTGAACTTTAAAGGCAAATCATTTTCTATGTAAATAGTGTGATATTTTAGAAATTTTCTTCTCCCTCAGGAATCCCATTAGATTTTAAATGCTCCTTATTATCCCGCAGGAGTTTTTGCCCCAATAGATTAATTATATCATTTCGGAATTCTATGAAATTATTCATTCTTATGAGGTGCCTTTATGGGATATTCGAATTCTTTGGATAGGCAAACCTATTCCTAAAAAAGCTTTTACTTTCTCCAGAAAATATAAAGATATTATGGTAAGAAAACCGACTATTGAGGCAGCATAGTGGGGATCTCTTCAATAATTTCATCAACCCAGTAGCGATACATTAACCCGCTAGGATGAAGGCCGTCATCCGCAACAAGATCCGGATCTCTTTCGGCTTCCCGGGAAATTGGAGTGATATTATAAAAATCTACATTAAAATCCTTGGCAACCTCTCTAAAAACCGCATTAAATTCATCGATCTCCTCCCCTATAGTTTCTGCATTTCCCTCGCCAAACGGGGTTGCTCCATAATCGGGAATACTTAATGCAAAAACTCCTTTTTCCCGGAGTTTTGAATGATTAAGTGCCAGTTTAAATATCTCCCGTAATTCCTCTTCATATTCTTCGATGCTTTTCCCCTGGTATTGATTATTTACACCTATAAGGATTGACACCAGGTCAAATTCCCGGGTATAATTCAATTCTGATCGCATCGCGCTTAACAGGTTACCGGTTGTCCACCCGGTCTTTGCGATAATTTTAGGTGGCGCAACCTTATACCCTCTTTCATTAAGCTCCTCTACCAACTGCACTGGCCAGCGTTCACTAGCCGGAACACTTTCTCCAATGGTGTAAGAATCACCAAGGGCCAGATAACTATAATCCTTTCCTGATGGATTGTCTGTTTGAGTTACTTCATTTTGAGTTACGGAATTCGAAGTACTACACCCGATAATTAAAAACGCAAAAAGTACGAAGTAGAGATTTTTCATAGAAGTTTGTTTAGCCTCAAATTATATTTCTAGCAATTTAAAGTTTTTAAATAAGCCGAAATAAATTTTAAGCTATTCCTTAACAAAAAAAGCCACCAGGTGGCAGCTTTTATAATTATTATTGTCAACTTTTTAATCTAAAAAGCCTTGTTTTTTCATCCATTCATCATTAAAGATCTTACCCACATAACGACTTCCATGATCATGGAATAAAACAACAACTACATCATCCTTGGTAAAATGTTCTTTTAACTGGAGTAATCCTTTCGCTGCAGCTCCTGCTGAATTACCCAGGAAGAAACCTTCCTCTTCTGCCAACTTGCGGGTGTAAATGGCAGCATCTTTATCCGTTACCTTGGTAAATCCATCTATCACACTAAAATCAACATTTTTTGGAAGAATATCTTCCCCAATTCCTTCCGTAATGTACGGGTAGATCTCCTTCTCATCGAATTCTCCGGTTTCATGGTATTTTTTAAAAACTGAACCATAAGTATCAATTCCCCAAACCTTTATATTGGGGTTCTTCTCCTTCAAATATTTGCCAACCCCGGAAATTGTCCCACCGGTACCAACACCTACAACAAAATGCGTTACTTTTCCATCGGTTTGTTCCCAAATTTCAGGGCCTGTACTTTCGTAATGAGCTTTGGTATTTGCCAGGTTATCATACTGGTTCACATACCAGGAATTTGGCGTTTCCTCGGCCATTCGTTTAGAGGTTGAATAATAAGACTTCGGATCATCGGGAGCAACATCGGTTGGGCAAACGACCACCTGGCAGCCTACTGCCTTTAAAATATCTATCTTTTCCTTACTCTGCTTATCAGACAGCACGCAAACCATTTTGTAACCTTTTACAATTGCCGCAAGCGCCAGGCCCATCCCGGTATTCCCGGAAGTTCCTTCAATAATTGTTCCTCCTGGTTTTAATTTTCCGCTAGCTTCAGCCTCTTCCACCATCTTCACTGCCATACGGTCCTTTACCGAGTTTCCCGGATTAAAAGTCTCGTATTTAGCCAAGACTAATGCCTCAATTTCTTTAGTAATTTTATTCATTTTCACCATTGGCGTATTGCCAATAGTCCCCAATATATTTTCTACGTAATCCATAGTTTTATTTTTCAGGTTGCAAAGGTAGAAAATTGAATCTATTTCAACGGAAATACCAAATACTCCCTGGATTATATATTTTATTCAAACTTAATTGCCCGGGATGGAGAAATTTTTGAAATAATCACGGAAGGGATTATCAGCATCAACATACATAACAACAAGGTACCCAGGTTGACCGCTAAAATGTAGTCCCAACTTAAATAAACGGGTACTTCGGTCACATAATAGGTTTTCGGATTTAGCGGAATAAGTTTAAAATATTTTTGAGCAAGTAAAATTCCGAGTCCTATTAAGTTCCCCCAAAAGAGTCCTTTGATAATCAGGTACGCGGCATTATACAAAAAGATTTTCCTAATGGTCCAGTCATTGCTTCCCAAAGCTTTTAAAATCCCGATCATTTGGGTGCGTTCCAGGATTAAAACCAATAAAGCGGTAATCATATTTATCCCGGCCACCAAAATCATTATTCCAATGATAAGCGCGATATTAAAATCAAAAAGCGCCAGCCACTCAAATATGGAATAGTATTTTTTAGTTATGGTCTGGGTGTCTAAAAACGAACCGGTGTTTTCGTATACCTCCTGCCCTTTTTCATCTATTTCATCAAAATCATTAAGAAAAACTTCAAAATTACCGACTTCATTATCTTCCCAGCGGTTAAGCCGTTGGATATGCCTAATATCTGTTAACACATAGAGTTTATCAAACTCCATAAACCCGGAATCATAAATTCCTGTAATCTCAAAAGCACGGGTTAGGGGCCGCTCACTGCCCTCTCTTAGAAAATAAGTAGGCATCTTATCCCCTACCTTTAATTTTAGCCTTCTGGATAGATAATCCGAAATTAATACTTCATCGTTTAACTGCTGGTCAACATTGGGTAACCTGCCTTTAACTAAAAAATCTTTAAAATAACTCCAGTTATAATCGGTGCCAACACCTTTTACCACCACTCCTTCAAAATCGGTCTCGGTTCTGATTATTCCAAATTTCGTGGCCACGGCCTGCACATGGGAAATACCTTCAACCGAATTGAATTCTGGATAAAATTCCTGGTTCTTATCTACAGGTACCAGGCTAACCTGGGAGCTGTTATTATCGTAATTGGAAATATTAATATGCCCATTAAATGCAGCGAGTTTTTCCCTGATTTTTTCCTGCAAACCAAGGCCGGTGGCAAATGAAACCAGCATCATAATTACGCCAATAGCAATTGCTACGATCGCTATTTTTATAATAGGTGCAGAAATACTACTTTTATGGCTTTTACCACCAATAAGACGCTTAACAACAAAAAACTCGAAATTCAAATTATCACGATGCTTAAAAGGTTATTCAAAAGTACATTTTTATTCGCTTTTATAAGTATTCTTTCCTGCGGAAACCAAAATAAGAAAGAACAAACTTCCAAAGAAATGGCTCTAAATCAGGCCAAGGAGACAAGCCCTGAAGCAATTGTTTTAGCTGCAAATCGCACACAGTCCTACTTAGGTCTTCTCGAAAATAAAAAAATAGGCCTGGTAGGTAACCAGACCTCCATTATGAAAAATGGAAAAGGCGAATATACCCACGTTGTAGACTCTTTATTGGCCCTTGATGTAAATTTGGTAAAAGTATTTGCTCCGGAACACGGATTTCGTGGTACCACCGATGCAGGGGAAGTGGTGGAAGATGGCAAAGACCCACAAACAGGTTTACCGGTAATCTCGCTCTACGGTGATAATAAAAAACCCAATGCATCACAACTGGAAGATCTTGATATTTTGATTTTCGATTTACAGGATGTAGGTACCAGGTTCTACACCTATATTTCTTCGCTGCATTATGTTATGGAAGCCTGTGCCGAAAACGATGTCCAGCTAATTGTATTTGACCGTCCCAACCCCAATGGGCATTATATAGACGGACCAATCCTGGAAACCGAATATAAAAGTTTTGTAGGAATGCACCCGATCCCTACGGTGCACGGATTAACCATGGGAGAATATGCAAAAATGATCAATGGAGAAAAATGGTTGAAAAATGGAATTCAATGCGATTTAAAAGTTATTGAAATGGAAAACTATGAGCATTCCAGGCCTTATGAGCTTCCCGTAAAACCATCTCCAAATTTACCCAACGCCCAGGCTATTAATTTATACCCAAGCCTGTGCTTTTTTGAAGGCACCAATGTAAATGCCGGACGCGGAACCGATAAGCAATTTCAGGTTTTTGGTTCGCCGTTTTTAGATAAAAGCCATTTCAATTTCACGTACACTCCACAGTCAAAACCTGGAGCAAAATATCCAAAACATTTAGGAAAGCAGTGTTATGGACGAGATCTTAGCGAGTTTCCGCATCTAAGCCAGATAAATTTAGAATGGTTGATCGAAGCTTATAAAAATACCGAAAATCAGGATGAATTCTTCAACGACTTTTTCACAAAATTAGCCGGAACTAAAGCATTACAATCCCAGATAGAGAAAGGTTTATCAGCCCAGGAAATCAGAAAAACCTGGCAAGATGGACTTGCTGACTTTGATAAGAAAAGACAGCAATACCTGCTTTACTAAATTATAGACCGAAAAGTTCGTCTTTCCTTTTCATATAAACTTCTGCAGCTGAGGAAGCCAGAACCTGGGCTTCCCATTTTTCCGTCTCAGCTGGTTCCCCATGCTCAAAGGCAAGGCAGTATTTCAGGAAATTATAAACATCCTTGTTAAGTTCCTCTACTCCTTCCTTCTCTATATCCTTAAGGCCTCGCTCCAGTTTCCCATATCTTTCATCATACAGTGCCGAAGTCAATTCCAGTAATTCAATCTTTTGCGACATAAGCTTATAGTTGGATTGCTCCTTATCCAAAAGGTCTTCGGAGTAACCGATATAAGCATCAGCAACACGTATAAATTCAGGCCTGATTTCCTTTTTTAAAAACAAACTAAAATCAAGGTATTTTTGGGCGAGTCTCATCGCAGTTACGTAGTTCTGATTTTGAAAATACTGAAGGTTTTCTCTTTGTAAAAATTCAGTATTCAAATTATAAGTATCCAGTAGGTCTTTGACATTATTTTTATCGCGATAACCTTTCTGCTCATTGATTACATGTCCCTGGCTATCCACGATAAACACATAGGGAATTGCCCTAACCCCATATTTATTCCTTAAAGCAATTTCATTGTCAAAATTCAATCTTAATAGTATAAAATTATCTAAAACCTTTTTTATTTCAGGATCCGAAAAAGCTTCCATTTCCATCTTTTTACAAGGTCCGCACCAGGAAGCATAAAAATCAATAAAGATGAGTTAATTGGTGGCGATAGAAAGCTTTTGTGCATCCTCGAAAGAAGTAAGCCAGGTGCCATTTTGGGCAGCTGCTGAAGAAATACAAAAAACTAACAAAAGAATCGTAGTGATCTTTCTCATAAAACAAGTTATTGGAGAAGCAATTTAAAAAAAATAAAGAAAACAGTAATTTTTATTAGTTCTTCATCCTGCGTTTCATCTCCTCTACTATATTATATGCAGCAGGGCAGATAGCGGTGTTCTTTATGGTTAGGTTAGAGATTTTATGAAAATCCTTTCTGTCGGTGTGGGGAAATTCCCGACAGGCCTTTGGACGAACATCATAAATTAAACAATAATTGTCTGCAGCCAGAAAGGTACAGGGCACTTGTTGAAGCACATAATCGTTGTCTTCATCAATCCTCAAATATTGCTCGATGAACTGCTGTGGTTTTTGCTTCAAATGCTTACTTATTCGCTCTATATCCTTATTGGTGAAAAGCGGCCCAGTTGTTTTACAGCAATTTGCACAGTCCAAACAATTGGTTCGGGAAAATTCCTCCTGGTGCATTTCCTGCATCTGCCGGTCCAGGTCCTTAGGCGCCTTTTTTCTAAGCTTTGAAAAAAACTTTTTATTCTCCTTATGCTTATCTTTGGCCTTTTCAGGGAGATTTTTTAGAATTTCTTCCATTGGACAAAGATATAAAACCAACCTACACCGCATCGATGAATAAGCAAACTTCCGCAAAAGACATTTTTGGAAAAGCGATTTCAGCTTACTATCACCAGGATGACAGTACCGATATCCAGGTACATTCCCCCGATTTTGATGATGATATAATTCCGGTAACCTATTTATTCCGAGATTATGAAGAAATGCCTCCACTGGAGCAAAAAGCATTGCAACTGTGTTCCGGTCGTGTTTTAGATGTAGGATGCGGGGCGGGAAGCCATGCGCTCTATCTTCAGAAAGAGCGAAAGCTGGATGTGATGGCTATTGATTCTTCCCCAGGTGCTGTAGAAATTGCTGGTCTTCGTGGAATTAGCAAGGTTAAAAACATTGATTTTTTCAACTTAAAAGATGAAAAATTCGACACTATTTTAATGCTAATGAATGGGAGTGGCATTATCGGAAAGCTCAAAAACCTGGATCAATTCTTTAAAAAAACAAGGGAACTGCTAAATCCCGGGGGAAAGATTTTATTGGACTCTTCGGATTTAAGTTATTTATTTGATCGGGAAGAGGACGGGGGTATATGGATAGACTCTGAAGCGCCATATTACGGGGAATTGGAATTCAAGGTTAGTTATAAAGGTGAAAGTTCAGCTTATTTTGACTGGCTTTATATAGATTTCCAAACGCTTAAATTTGCCGCGGAAACCAATAATTTCAGCTGTGAGCGCTTAAAAGAAGGTACGCATTTCGATTATTTAGCTGAATTACAGCCTACAAACCAATAAATTTCTATTTTTACAAAAAATCATTTTTAAATGTTCAATTATAAATACGCGCTGCTCCTATTTTTTATTTCTGTTTTTAGTATTTCGTGTACTTCAGAAAATGATGAAAATGAAGATGGAGAACCAGGAATAGATAAAACTGCCAATTTACAGGGATTGGGAGATTCAGCTTCCCACCTTTTAAGTGATGCTGAATTTACTTCGATGCATATAGAGATCGTGTATGTAAACGGATATGCCCCTAGCCAGGCAGCCCTTACAAATTTCAAGGAGTTTTTAATGGAACGCACATTTAAACCCGATGGTATTAAAATTAGTTTAAGAGCCGTTCCATCTTCGGGTAAGGCGCCATTTTCCATAGATGAGATCGTAGACATTGAGGAAGAGACCCGGACCATTTATAATGCTGGAGACGAAATAGCTGTCTATATTTATGTAGCTGATGGAAAAAGCGAGAAGGATGAAGAGAATAAATTCACCCTGGGCTCAGCATTTAGAAATACTTCCATGGTAATTTTTGGGGAAACCATAGAGAACTTTGCGGCCAGAGCCAATGCCCCGGCTGAAAGTGATATTGAAGCGGCGGTTTATAACCATGAATTTGGGCATTTATTCGGTTTGGTTGATATCGGCACAGAGCCACAATCTGACCATAAAGATGAAGATAATGAAGGCCATTGTATCGTAGATAATTGCCTGATGCAATCTTCCATTGAATTTGGATCGGGAATTATAGATGAAATTGATGGAGGCCGCATCCCGCAATTAGGAGAACAGTGCATACGTGACCTGCAAGCCGCCGGAGGGCGCTAGTTTACAATTACTCCGTAGAAAAAATAAAACATCTGCCGTATTCATCGTTTTAGCCGGCCTGTTACGAGCTTCAAACAGTTCGAAAAATGACAGTTAAAATTTTTAAAGTCAGAAGCTTACTCCAGGTACTTTTTCACTTTAATTGGCAACATCGCTTATAAACTTAATTCTGTATAGGCGAAGCTCCTCATCGTCGTAATCCCCGTCAAACTCTTTGATAGCTTCGTCAATTTTATCGGTATCAGCTTCCAGGAAGTATTCGTGAATTTCTTCCTGCTGGTCCTCATCTAAAATATCATCAATCCAGTAATTTATATTCAATTTGGTACCACTGTAAACAATGGCCTCCATTTCTTTTATAAATTCCTTCATCTCCATTCCCTTAGCGGAAGCAATATCATCCAATGGCAGTTTTCGATCTACATTTTGGATGATATATAATTTTAAAGCAGAATTGGCTCCGGTGGACTTAACCACCAGGTCATCGGGACGAACAATTTCATTTTCATCAACATAGCGCTTAATTAAATCCACAAATTCTTTTCCGAACTTTTTGGCCTTGTTCTCACCAACGCCATAAATGTTGGTAAGCTCTTCTATGCTAACCGGGTATTTAATTGCCATATCTTCCAGTGAAGGATCCTGAAACACCACAAATGGGGGAACCTCATTTTTGACAGCAACTTTTTTCCGAAGATCTTTTAACATTTTCACAAGGGCTATATCCATGCCCCCTCCTGCTGATTTGCTGGGTGTAGGAACGGCCTCCGTAGTGCTATCAAAAATATGATCATCGGTCATCATAAATGGCTGGGGGTTTTTTAGAAAATCCTCCCCTTTGGCGGTAAGTTTTATAACGCCATAGGTTTCAATATCTTTCTTCAAATAGCCAGCGACCAATGCCTGCCGAATTAATGCCATCCAGTATTTACCGTCCTTATGCTTTCCTTTTCCAAAGAGTGGATGGGCATCCGTTTTATGAGATAAAATCACTGCGTTGGATTTACCTATAAGTGTTTTGACCACCTCTTTTGACTTATACAATTCCTTGGTTTCCTTAATGGTCTTTATGAGTAATTCTACATCTTTTCCGGCTTCATGCTGTTTTTTAGGATGCCTTACATTATCATCCATGGAAGCCCCTTCCCCGGTTTCCCCGTCAAATTCTTCCCCGAAGTAGTGAAGAATAAATTTCCGGCGTGAAATTGATGTCTCTGCATAAGCCACAACTTCCTGTAAAAGGGCATGGCCAATTTCCTGTTCGGCCACCGGCTTGCCGCTCATAAATTTTTCGAGCTTCTCTATATCTTTATAAGAATAAAAGGCAAGACAATGTCCTTCCCCTCCATCCCTTCCGGCACGGCCGGTTTCCTGGTAATAACTCTCTATACTTTTAGGTATATCATGGTGAATAACAAACCGAACATCAGGTTTGTCTATTCCCATACCAAAGGCAATGGTGGCCACCACTACATCAATTTCTTCCATAAGAAACTGATCCTGGTGCCTGCTTCTGGTCTTTGCATCAAGACCTGCATGATAAGGAACGGCATTAATACCGTTTACCTGAAGGGTTTGCGCGAGTTCCTCTACTTTTTTTCTGCTTAAACAATAAATGATTCCGGATTTACCATCATTCTGTTTTATAAAACGAATAATATCCGCATCTACATTTTTGGTTTTTGGACGTACCTCGTAATATAAATTGGGACGGTTAAAACTCGCTTTAAATGTATTTGCATCGGGAATTCCCAGGTTTTTCAATATATCTTCCTGCACCTTTGGAGTGGCCGTGGCCGTAAGGGCTATAATGGGAATATTATCCCCTATTCGCTGAATAATACTCCTTAAGTTCCTGTATTCCGGTCTAAAGTCATGACCCCATTCACTGATACAGTGGGCCTCGTCTATAGCCAGGAAAGATATCTTTTGCTGCTTTAAAAACTCTACGTGATCTTCCTTGGTAAGTGATTCAGGCGCTACATACAGCAACTTGGTGACCCCGTTGGCAATGTCTTCTTTTACCTGTCTTACTTCGGTTTTGTTCAATGAGGAATTGAGCACATGCGCCACGCCGTGCTGCTCTGAAATACTACGTATAGCATCTACCTGGTTTTTCATAAGGGCGATAAGGGGCGATACCACAATTGCCGTTCCTTCTTCGATCAACGCAGGGAGTTGGTAACATAGGGATTTCCCTCCTCCGGTAGGCATTACCACAAAGGAATTATTCTTATTCACAATGCTGGTAATCACCTCTTCCTGAAGCCCTTTGAACTGGCTGAACCCAAAGTACTTCTTTAGCTGTTGGTGTAAATCAATTTCCGTCAAACTCATTCAATTGTGTTACAATTTTACATACATTTGCATAACTAAAGATACATATTTCTTTAAACTCACAATCCTTAATTTTATCTAAATTTGAAACTGAAGGAAAAAATTCTTACGGCAGCAAAAGAAACCATTTCCATTGAAGCCAAAGCAATTGCAAACCTGGAAAATTATATCGATAGTGAGTTTGCTGAAGCCGTAGAGAATATATACCGGGCTAAAGGTAGGGTAATTGTAACCGGCATAGGGAAAAGCGCGGTGATTGCCACAAAAATAGTAGCTACCCTTAATTCTACCGGGACTCCCGCAATTTTTATGCACGCTGCAGATGCGATTCACGGCGACCTTGGCACCATTCAAAAAGACGATGTAGTAATTTGTATTTCCAAAAGTGGAAACAGTCCGGAAATTAAAGTCCTGGTTCCGTATATCAAGGATTTCAAAAACCTACTTATAGGAATTACCGCCGATAAGGAATCTTTTCTGGGAAGGGAATCTGATTATGTTTTAAACTCTTTTGTCGAAAAAGAGGCCTGCCCTAATAATCTTGCGCCTACCACAAGTACGACCGCACAGATGGTCATTGGCGATGCCCTGGCTATTTGCCTGTTAAAACTCAAAGGATTTTCCAGAAAAGATTTTGCTAAATACCACCCCGGTGGTTCCCTTGGCAAAAAGCTGTACCTGCGAGTTAGTGATATTACTGCTCAAAATATGAAACCCCAGGTAAGCCCGGAAACTTCCGTTACCGATGCGATCATCGAGATTTCAGAGAAAATGCTGGGAGTAACCGCAGTTATTGAAAACGATAAGATTGTAGGTATAATCACCGATGGCGATATTAGGCGCATGCTTAAAAACAATACTGAATTCAAGAATCTAACCGCACGGGATATTATGAGCCCAGCACCCAAAACCATAGACCAGGAATCCCTGGCCGTAGATGCTTTAGAAATGCTGGAAGAAAATAAAATATCCCAATTACTGGCCCTGGAAAACCAAACCTATGCAGGTGTCGTACATATCCATAACTTAATCCGAGAAGGAATTTTATAATGAAGCAAATTGGCACCCCAGAACCTGAGATGTCCTTTCTGGACCATTTAGAAGATTTAAGATGGCACCTAATCCGTTCCGTTGTAGCAATTATAGTTGCTGGCTCCATAGCCTTTTTCCTAAAGGGCTTTATTTTTGACGTTTTACTTTTTGGACCTAGTAGGGGTGATTTCTTTTCCTATGACATCTTGTGTAGAATTTCTACCTCCCTGGGTATGGATGCGGGATTTTGTTTTGAGGAGATGCCCTTTAGAATTCAGAGTAGAACGATGGGGGGACAATTCTCTGCCCATGTCTGGACCTCTATAACCGCTGGTTTTATTATCGCATTCCCTTATGTGATTTACCAGTTTTGGCTATTTGTGGCTCCTGCCATGCACGATAACGAAAGAAAACATGCTAAAGGATTTATCTTTGTAACCTCCCTGCTCTTTTTTATAGGAGTAGTTTTTGGATATTATGTAATAACACCATTATCTATTAATTTCCTGGGAAAATACCAGGTTAGTGAAGCTGTTTTTAACGATTTTGACCTTAGCAGTTATATCGGCCTGGTTAGAGCCTCGGTGATTGCCAGTGGACTTATTTTTGAATTGCCCATCGTCATCTATTTTCTTACCAGGGTTGGTGTAGTAACACCACAATTCCTTAGAAAATACAGAAAATATGCGCTAGTTATAGTGCTAATTATTTCAGCAGTAATTACGCCACCGGATATTGTTAGCCAGATAATAGTGGCTATACCAGTACTGATTCTCTATGAGGTAAGTATTCTTATCTCACGTGTGATCTACAAACAAGAACAGAAAAAATTAAATAAAAAATAGCTATGATTAATAAAGTTGACGAATTCAATGCTTACCGTCAGCAGATGAACGATAAGATCCTGGGTGAGAACAACAAAGTGCTCAAAAGGATATTTAATTTAGACACCAATGCTTTTTCTGAGGGTGCCGTAGATAAAAAAACAAAAGAATTGCTGGGCCTTGTAGCCTCGCTGGTTTTGCGTTGTGATGACTGTGTAAAATACCACCTGGAATCCAGTTATAAGGAAGGTTTAAGCCGGGAACAGGTGATGGAAACCCTTAGTATCGGCACCTTAATCGGCGGCACTATTGTTATCCCTCATCTTCGAAGAGCCCACGAATACTGGGAGGCTTTGGAAGATGCTAAGGAATAACAGGCTGGCATAAAAAATGTAACTTAGCTCCAAAATGCTTTTTGAATGAAATTACGCGCCGAGAATTTAGTTAAAGCCTACAAGAGGAAAGAAGTTGTAAAAGGAATCTCCTTGGAAGTTAACCAGGGAGAGATCGTTGGATTACTGGGGCCAAACGGCGCCGGGAAGACCACTTCTTTTTATATGATCGTGGGACTTATTAAGCCAAATTCCGGGAAGATTATTTTGGATAAGACCAATATTACCAAATACCCCATGTATAAACGGGCGCAGTACGGTATTGGCTATCTTGCTCAGGAAGCTTCTGTGTTCAGAAAGCTCAGTATTGAAGATAATATTATGAGCGTGCTGGAACTTACCGAACTTTCTAAAAAAGAACGATATGATAAAATGGAAACCCTTATTGAAGAGTTTGGTTTAAATCATATTCGCAAAAACCGCGGTGACCTTTTAAGTGGTGGGGAGCGGCGCCGTACGGAAATTGCCCGTGCCTTGGCCACCGATCCTAATTTTATACTTCTAGATGAACCCTTTGCAGGGGTGGACCCTGTTGCCGTAGAGGATATTCAGCGTATTGTAGCCCAGTTAAAGGACAAAAATATAGGTATACTTATTACCGACCACAATGTTCAGGAAACCCTGGCTATAACCGATAGAACCTACCTGATGTTTGAAGGAAGTATCCTAAAACACGGTCAACCCGAAGAACTTGCAGAAGACCAAATGGTAAGAAAGGTTTACCTGGGGCAGAACTTTGAGCTGAGAAAAAAGAAACTCTTTAAATAACAAGTAGGATCTGTATTAAATTCTAAACCTCATAAACTTTAAACTATGAGGTTTATTTTTATGATAAGCTCTCCTCTTTCTTGGGAAAAATTACCGATAAAATCACATAACTGATTATGATCAGAGGTACGGCAACGAACTGAAATACCAGTATCAGTACCAGACACAAAAGCAAAAACAAATACCTAAGCTTATTATCGGCAAAACCCCAGTTTGAAAATTTCAGGGCAAAAAGTTTGATTTCCGCATTCAACAGGTAACAGCTCAATAAGGTGATCGCGATTAAAAACCATTCATTTAAAATAAACCCGGTTAAAAAACTATCAGGTTGATAGGTCAGTATAAGTGGAAAACTCAGAATTAAAAGTGCATTGGCCGGAGTAGGTACTCCAATAAACGAATCGGTTTGACGATCGTCCACATTGAATTTAGCCAATCTATAAGCAGAGGCCAGACAAATGAGCAAGCCAGTTAAAGCCAGCGTATTGAAATTCCACTCCCACCATCCGGAGTTAACTACCCAGCCGGTATTCCCCACCCCTGAGCTTCCAGGCAGCGCATTATCCAGCAACTGGAACATCACAATGCCCGGGACAACGCCACTGGTCACAACATCAGCCAGGGAGTCAAGTTGCAAACCAATATCACTGGAAACATTTAGACTTCTGGCAGCAAGGCCATCAAAAAAATCAAAGAAAATTCCACCGGCAACAAAAATTGCAGCCATAATAAGATTGCCCTGTACCGCGAAAATCACTGCGATGATGCCACAGAGTAAATTTAAAAGCGTTATTAAATTCGGAATATGTCTTTGTATGCTCATAGGTTGGTTTTCTGAAATACTAAACTAATCAATTGCGGCCTGTTTCCACAAGTTTTTTTACTTTCCCGGTAGAGAATTACAAAAGCTTTAACTTCAAAGTAACGGCTAAAATCACATTAGAAAATAATAGTTTGCTATTTTTGAATAGAATTACCTGGTATGAAAAATCTACTTTACGCTATTTCAAGCGGACTTTTACTGGCATTGGCCTGGCCGACATATGGCTTCCCCTTACTTTTATTTTTTGCCTTTGTTCCCCTACTATATGTAGAATTCAAGGTCAGAAACTCAAAAAAGAAGTATATAAAATGGAAGATATTAGGCCTGGCTTATCTCAGTTTTTTTCTCTGGAATCTCACCACCACCTACTGGCTCTATTTTTCTACCCCTTTTGGTGGCGCCTTTGCGATCCTGGTGAACTCCTTACTTATGGCACTGGTTTTTTTACTCTATCATATAGTAGCAAAACGAACAGGTTTTAGTGCAGCTTCAGCTTTTCTGATAAGCATCTGGATGGTTTTTGAAAAAATGCATCTGGCCTGGGAATTTTCCTGGCCCTGGTTAAACCTTGGAAATGCTTTTTCAGAATTCCAGAACTGGGTACAGTGGTATGAATATACAGGCACCTTCGGGGGCACACTTTGGATCTGGCTTGCAAATATCGCCTGCTTTAAAGCGGTGCTACTTTATAAGGAATTCCAAGACAAAACTTTTATTTACCGCGGAATCTTCAAAATGGGATTACTGATCTTAATTCCGATAGGGGTTTCATACCTCATACTAAACCAAGTAAACGAAGAAGGAGAAACCCTGGAAGTAGTTATACTACAGCCAAATATTAATCCTTACACTGAAAAATACAACACCACCGATACCCGAATAGGGGAATTACTTCTGGAATTGAGTGAAGAAAAGGTCAGTAAGGACACTAAACTTATTGTAGCACCAGAAACGGTTTTTGCCGATGGCACCGTACTGCCAAATTTCGAACGCTCTGAAGCAGCATTTTTTGCCAGGCAGATCATAAACCGCTACCCCCAGGTCAATTTTCTCAGCGGAATTTCTTTTTTCGAAAGATTCGGTGATCCTGATAAAGTCAGGGCTCAAAGCAATCAGTTAGGTCCCAATGACTGGTATGATGATTATAATTCAGCCTTTTTAATGACTGCCGATAGTGAGCCGCAGCTTTATCATAAATCTAAACTCGTGGTAGGGGTAGAAAACTTCCCATACCAGGAAATCCTAAAACCCATCTTAGGCGATGTTATGATCGACCTTGGCGGGACTGTGGCCATGAAAACCACCCAGGAAGATCGTGAAGTCTTTTTATTAAACAACAGATGGGCCACCGCGCCAATAATTTGCTATGAGTCCGTTTATGGAGCCTATGTAACCGGGTATGTGAAAAACGGTGCTGATTTTCTGAGTATCATTACCAATGATGCCTGGTGGGGAAATACCCAGGGCCACAAACAGCACCTTAGCTATGCAAAGCTGCGTGCTATAGAAACCCGTCGTGATGTGGTGCGAAGTGCCAATACGGGTATTTCAGCCTTTATAAATCAAAAGGGGGAAGTTACTAAAAGCCTTGGATATGAGAAGCGGGGCAGTATAAAGTCGGATATTCATCTCAATACAGAGAAAACTTTTTACGTAAAATACGGGGATTACCTGGCAAGAATAGCCCAATTCCTGGCGTTGTTCATTTTTTTGTTTGCCATTGTTAAATATAAAAGAAACAGGCCTTCTTAGATAAAAAACCCTTACGTTACAATTACGGAAACACTGGAACTTACTGAATTATTGTCCCCGGAAGAAAATAACAGTACTTAAGGTTTTCAGGATAATATTTAAATCCAGGAAGATGCCACGATGTTTAATATAATAAAGATCGTACTGGAGTTTCACCAGGCTATCGGTGTGACAATTCCCATAATCCGCTTTTACCTGGGCCCATCCGGTTAACCCGGGTTTTATCACATGCCGCGTTTCATAAAAGGGAATTACTTCCGACAATTCCTTGACAAAGACAGGTCTTTCTGGCCTCGGTCCTATCAGGCTCATTTCCCCTTTTAATACATTATAAAATTGCGGAATTTCATCAAGACGGGATCTTCTTAAAAACTTTCCGAAACTGGTTGTCCGCAAATCATTTTTATCTGCATATTGAGGGCCATTTGGTTCGGCATCTTTCACCATCGTCCTCAACTTTGAAATCCTGAAGACTTTACCGAATTTCCCAATTCTTTCCTGGCGATAAAAAAGCGATCCCCGGTTTCCAATAAGATTAGCCAATAAAATTATAGGAAGGATGAAGACAAAAAAGGTGAGTCCGATCAGAGCTATAATGATATCAAAGATCCTGAAGAAAAACTGGTAGAATTTATTCTGATTGCTTCGGCTAAATGGAAAATACCTGTAAAAGTCCTTATCCACGTGCTGTACAGGGATTCTCTGGGTGACCTCCTCGTATACCTGGGTATAATCTTTAATGGGAAAACCTTCTTTAAGCAGATAACTCAGTTGATTATACAGCGATAACATTAAACCTTTTTTATATCCGCTGGCCACAACGATTTCGTTGATATGATGTTTCTTAATGGCTTCCCTTAGATCCTTAATTTCAAAGCGTATCAGTTTATCTTCATCAATTTCTGAAGGGATTCGGTCTTCGGTTTTTATATATCCCACCACTACATAATTGGGATCAGATTTTTGAAGGTCTGAACTTATGAGGTTGATATCAAAAGAATTTCCAACCACTAAAACACGTTTATAAAATCGCGGGGAAGAAATTAAAGTGATATACACCAGGCGCCATAACAGCAGCGGAATCAAAATAGCGAGAAAGAAGAATAGAATTTGCACCCGATTTTCAGGAAGGCTGGGGGTTAATAGCGGGGTAAGCATATAGAATAAAACCGTAGCTCCTGAACTTAATATCGAATTTTGTAAAATGCTATCAAAATTGGATGCTTTTTGAAGATCATAGAGTTCAAAAATACTGGCAAAAAGATTAAAATACAACAGTAAAACCAGCGTCCAGTACCAGTTTTGAGAATCGATCCTGAAATAATCAAATTCAAAGATAATACCTATCAGGCTAAGAGAGATTAATATACACACCGAGTCAAACAAGCGCAACAACACCTTGCGCTCAGAGATTTCAAAATGTACAAGTGGCCGTTGGGACATAGCTTACCTACTTATGGGCTAAAGATAGAATTTTTTTGATTTCTGCACCTTTTAATAGGGGAAAATGAAGATAAGCTTTAAGTAGAAAAGTATTAGGAGAGCAAAACTTCTTTCCAATCCTCCTTTACGACTTTCCAATCAAATTTTTCTGCCTGTAACCGGCCATTTTGACTAAGGTTTTTAGCGAAGTCAGGCTTCTCAAGCAAGTTTTCTATAGCGATTAGCATCGCGGATTTATCATCGGGTGGCACCAATAACCCAGTTTTTTCGTGCTCAATCAAATATGGAATACCGCCTACCCTTGTAGATACAATAGGTAAACCCAGTGCCATTGCTTCGATTAAACTTACAGGAGTGTTATCAATATTGGTCGTATTGAGAAAAATATCGTAATCTTTAGAAAGTTTGATCCATTCTGATTTGCTTAGTTTTCCGGTGAAATTAACCGGCAACTTATTTTGCTGAGTATACTTCAAACATTCTTCAAAAGATCTATCCTTTTCGGGACCAACCATACAAAGCTCCGCTTCTGGATATTTCTTTAACAAAGCTTCAAAGACCTTTAAAGCTAACATGGGATTATAAATTGCTGCAAAAGCGCGTACCCAAAGCAGCTTGGGTTTCAAAATCTTTCGGACTTTAAATGGGTAATCCTTTAGAAAAATAGCATTCGGAATATATTTAAGATTATTGTAGCCTGTTTTATGAAAAACCTCAAAAAGATATGCTGAGGGCGCAATATTCAATTTTGAATTCTTAAATATGGAAGCTGATAAATGAGGGCTCCTTTTTAATCGCTGGGGAAGATCTCCGCCGTGAAGCAGGAGCATATAATCTAAATCCAGTTTTTCACAAAGTTCTGCCGAAAGCAAAGCGTACCAGAAATTTCGGGTGCTGTAAGTATCAATAAGCACTAACTCTGTCCAGGACTTATTGTTAATTATACTTGTCAGCATTTCAAACAACCTCAACCATTGATTTCTCTTTGCAGAGGCTGTTTTGACCTGGAAACCTTCTTTTCTAAACAAGGGAGTTAATCGGTCTATAGTGGTGGGAGAACCTCCTCGTGATTCCAACTCATTGCCAATATAAAGCAGGTTTTTCATGAGTTAAGAACCCTGTTCCACTGAGATTTCACGTTCTCCCAGGAAAAAGCCGCTACTTTTTCCCGGGCATTCCCGGTAAGAGAAATGGCTTTTTCTGGATTCTTTATCAGATCATCAATTTCAGCGGCCATCGTTTTGGCATTATTAACCGGAACCAATACCCCATCGGAATTATTATTAATTAGCACCGGCATGCCCCCCACGTCTGTAGAAACAACGGCCAGTCCCAGGCTCATTGCTTCGATTACGCTAATAGGTGTATTATCAATATTAGTGGTATTGATAAAAAAATCATAGTTTTTGGAAAGTCTAGCCCAGTCTTTTTTCTTTAATTTTCCGGTAAATTTTAAATTCAGCTGATGCTTTTTAGCAAATTTTTTGCAGGTTTTCATAGTTCCATCCTTATCAGGACCCACCATACAAAGCTCGGCATCAGGATAATCTTTTTTCAGCATCAATAATACTTCCAGAGCCATTACCGGATTATAACGTTTCTGAAATCGTCTCACCCAAAGTAATTTAGGCTTAAAATTCTCCCGTTTTTTAAACGGATAATTCTCCATCTGAATCGCATTAGGAATAATCCGAGTATTATAAAATCCTTCGGCCTGGAAAATATCATATAAAAATTCAGAAGGCGCAATATTTATTTTTGCTTTTCCAAAAAGACTTTTACTATATTTTATGTTCGCACGTAGACGTTCGGGGAGATTTCCACCATGAAGAATGGGTATATAATCTACTTTATAGGCCTGGCAGGTTTTAGCTACGAGGTAGGCATAGTAAAAATTCATCGCACCATAAGTATCGATAAGAACAATATCCGTGGTTTTATGATATCGAACAATAAGGCCGAGCATTTCGATTAAGCGCAGCGCTTTATTGCTTCTGGTAGAAGCTGTCTTTACCTTATAACCTTCCTTGCGCAACATTTTACTAAAGAAAGAGATGTAGGTAGCCGTAAAGCTATTAATCTGTAAGTCGTTTCCTATGTACAGGATGCTTTTTGTCATCTACTATATATAATAAGGCCAGCCCATAAACAAAACCCGGCAGGGCAATTCGCATCGCCGAATGATTAATGGTTAAAAACCAAAATGCTAAGAACGCCAAAAAATAATAATTGTTCTTAAACTTTGTCCAGAAAATTATAGGAACTAAGATAAGAATTAGAATGGCAACCAATCCTAAAAGTCCATGTTCTGAGAGCAATCGGCTAATTTCATTGTGAGTGGCTATGGATACATCCAGGTTTTCTTCCCGATATTCATAACCTTTCCCTACACCGATTCCCGTAACCGGATTATTAATGAATGCATGCAATTCTGTCTCAACCAGCTCCACCCTGCCGGTTGTGATATCATCTTTCAATTGCCCTGCCGCATCCCTATTGGTGTATCGATTACTTAAAAGGCCTTTGGTTTGGGCCAAGGAAAATAACCAAAGCAATAAGGTTGCTACTGATAGGAGAAAAAGCTTAAAATTCAGTTGGACTTGTTCCCTGGCGCCTCTTTTATAATATAAAATAATAATAAATGCTACAATACAGAGAATAGCGGTAAAGACTCCCCCCCGGGAAAAGGTAATCAGGGCACGGTAGCCCATCATTCCCAGAAGAACCAGGTCGAGAATATTAATAAGTTTATGTTTAATTGTAAATAGCCTCATAGCCAGTAAAACCGCGCCCAAACCAAACACAGTTGATATTTGATTTGGCCCATAGCCACCGGTGGCGGCGTAATTCGCCTGTAGATTTATTCCAACATCCATCATGCTCGGGGTATACAGGTAGAGATAGAACATCTGTGCAAGAAGCGGCATCAACAACATTATGATCACCCTTTGGAAATCCTCTGTATTTATTTTTTTATAATAACAGTAAAGTGCAGAAACTCCCAAAGCAACCGGACCACTGAGATTAAACGCAACCGCCTCCCTGAAATCGGTTTTAAAACCTATATTCATGGCCCCTATAACAATACCCGGGATAAGTATAAGCAAGAATATCCAATACGGAATAGTACGGGAAGAGGTGCCTTTAAAAAACATGCCCATCAACAAGAAAACAATCACCATATATTTCCCGGTTTCATAAAAAATCATGCCGTCGGTTTGCCTAAAAAAAACTTCGGCTCCTGCTATATAAGCCGCGGCCATTAAGGCTTCATTATTCCGATTTTCTTTAATAATTATTAGAAAAGTAAAATAAGCTAAAACCCCTAACAAAATAAACTGTGAAGCTGGACGATAAAGGTAGATAGCCACAGCCATCCCCAAATGTATGAGGAGCAACTCAATATAATTGTATTTGTATCTACTTTTAACTGCCATTAAATCTCAATCAGTTTTCTATAAAAATTACATAGCACGGGCATTAAGGATTCTTTGGAATAAGCCTCTTTAATTTTTTCGTGTAATTTCTGGGCATCTTTTTTTCTCCTAATTGGGTTATAAAAATAATACTCAATTGCCTCGGCCAGCACTTCAGGACTTGAAGGTGGAATAAGTAGCGCTGCATCATCAAGCACCTCTCTACATTGCCCCACTTCGGTACAAATCACTGGAATTCCCACCATTCCATATTCCAATAGAGCCAGAGGTAGCCCTTCTGAGCGTGAACTCAGAACCCCAAGATCAACCTGTCCTAACAAACCAAAGACATTCGAGATACTTCCATAGTAAAAAATTTTCTTGTCTGAATTACTTATCTTTTCCCTGACTTCTTGAGCGTAGGCAGTACCAGGATCTATACCAATCAAATGTAAACTGATTTTCTCCATCTTTATCATTTCAAAAGCAGCAAGTAAGTTTAAATGATCCTTCTGTAGTCTTAGATTGGCAACACAAACAATTTTAAAATCAGTAAGCTCGCCTTTGAGTTGTACTCCAGAATCCATCACTTTTGATGGTTCTATAAAGTTATTCAGTTGTACTACAGTCGCGCAATTTAATTCTTTTTGTGCCCACGTCTTCAAACCATCATTCACCACAATTATTCCGTTAAAATTTTTAGAAAGCGGTCGTAGAAATTTAATATCGCGCTTATTGAGTAATTCTGATTCTCCATAGTGATCATGCCAAACCAGTTTTATTTCCAAACCTGACATTTTCAATAATACTCCCCAAAACCAGGATGTCCCATGAGCGTGTACTATATTTATTTGTTCCTTTTTAATAAATGTTCTTATCCTCCATAAAGCCTGCAGGTCGAAACTGTGTTTTTTGTTTAAAAAAAGGTAGCCAACCTGCTCATTCATTTCTTCCTTCAACATTCCTTCAAAGCGCGTACAACATAGATAGGAAGCGCTTATTTCGTCAATTAAAGCATTGGCAAGGTTCACTGCCATCCTTTCCGCACCACCTGGTCTTAAACTATCTATTAATTGGAGTATTTTCACTTTTTAATATTAGTGGTTTAACCGTTACTCTGATTTTTTTCAGGGTTTAAGTTTTCTTCGAAACCAACAGTTTCTTAATTTCTGCCTCAAATCTCTCTAAAGTATATTGCTGACTGATTTCCTGTCCCGCTCTTGACATTTCCCTTAAATTCTCGGAATGTTTCAGAATTTTGACTACTGCTGACAAATCAATTTCTTCACGGGATGTATCTTCAGGTGACTGAGAAAAACCTGTTCTCGCTCTATCTTCAGGTATTCCTCTCGCATCATTCTGAAACCATTTAAACTGCCCGTTATCCTGCAATTTATAGAGAAGTCTATTACTTAGCAAAATTCCTCTTTTTGCAGGAATAATTAGACTAGGTCCTTCTACCGGGATAGGGGGGGCGTTCAACATCCATGGCACACAGCTCACAGCCGAAGCTATGGGTATACAACCATACCACATTCCCTCTGCTATCGTTTTTGGCCATCCCTCGCTTTTTGAAAGCAAAATAACAAAATGCGCTTTTTTGTAGGCCTCTTTTAATTCTTCCAGGCTTTTCCGACCCTTTAATTCTATGACATTTTGAAAATTTTTCCTCTGAATATATTCATGGATTGAGTCTTTTAAAATTCCATCCCCATAGATTTCTAATTCAGATTTCAATCCTCTATTTTTAAGGGTTTCAATAAGTTTAATAGCCTTAAAAATTCCTTTTCCTTTCACAAGATTTCCCGTGAATATAAACTTATAAGGTGGTTTGAAATTCTTCACAGTGGATTCTCTTTCTTTTTCTGAAAAGCTCGCCGTAAAAAAAGGTAATATATTAGTTGATTGATTTGTCCAGTTACCATACACCAATACTTTAATATTTCTGCTTAAAAAAGTATTGCTTAATATTTTTCGTTGAAGTTTATAAGTCCAGGGCTGTTTAGCTTTTGGATCCCAGTTTCCTGCGTATTTTACGGTTTTAGGTTTTTTTGGAAAAAAAATCTGCGAAATTGCGGCTAGTAAACCAATATTTCCTGGGCACCTTAAGTGTAAATGATCAGCCCGTCGCATTGCCCCCACAATTTTAAAAAAAATAAAAGGAATTTTAATGACAGCATCCAAAACCGCAGGAAAATTCAGTAGATGGAAAGACGGAATCTTGATAAAAACAATATTAGAATGCTTGTAAGGTTCATCTGATGAATGTTTCTTCTTCGCCATCTGGAGGGCTGGTGCTATTATTTCCACCTCCTTTACATTTTTGAACCACAAATTCATCTCTCTCACATAAGGACTATAGGCATATAACCTATCTGCAAGTTGTTTGTGTATCACGTGGGTAAATACTGCGAATCGCATTACTGAGTTTTTTTTTGCATTAGAAGACTTAAATGCATACAATCAAACATGTGCTTATCTGATTTTAGAGAGTTCTCCCAATCACCCCTGTGCCAGGCTTTAGCCTTTTCCATTCTCTTAGCCTCTGAAATCGGTATAAAACCGATAAATGCGCTCCATTTTGCCTTTCCAAGCACTCCCCGGCGCTCCTTTATATCAAATGCTTCTTCAAACTTATAATAGGTTTTCTTTGAAAAAGGCCACTCCCAGGCTTTATCACTTTGAAAGGGGCGATAAATACCTCTAATGAATTTTATAGGCAAACTGGATTGCAATGGATCATGACTTACAATAATTCCGTCCTGGTTAAGTTTTTCATTAAGTTTAGCGATGATTTCATCGACATTCTTAAAATGATGCAGTACCCCATAGGCATAGATCACATCAAAATCTTTTTCCTTGAAGTCTTCTGAAAGAAAGTCCATTACCTCTGCCCTAGCCCCCGGCAGCTTTTCCAGTCGTCGACTCAAGTTGCTTATACCTTTTGGACTTAGATCTATCCCCAGGTATTCTTTGGAATTTTGGGCCAGGTAAAAACTCAGTGAATTTCCGGCATAACATCCCAGGTCGAGTACTTTTTTTTGTGAAAGGTCTCCGAACCAGCTTTTGTGTAAATCATAAATATCCCGCTCTACTCCTATGTCTTTTTTAATCCGGTTCAAAACACCATTTCTAAAAAAAGACCACAGCCGGGTAGCAGCATTTTTTTGCTTGGTATCATAAAATTCTTTCTGCCTATCGTTTAGGAGTTTACGTTCAGACTTCATGTTTAGGCTTATTTAGCAGCAGGCTCCACCATCCGGCTATCCTGCCAAGGCTTTCGTCGAATGCTTCTTTTCGATTTTGGGTTGTAATCACATTTCCCAGTCGCACTAAAGTTAATAAAAATGCCGTGCCATGCCACTTCAACCTGGCCTTTAAATAGGGAGTGGGATATTTAACACGCCACACATACCAGCCGTTCCTGATTACCATTTTCCCGTACTTAAATTTATCCGGCCTACCTGATTGTTCGTGATGATGCTTTACCCGGGCGGCGGTGTTAACATATAACTGTCCCAGTCGAGATGCCCTTAAACAAAAGTCCATATCCTCATATAGTCCGTAGCCCTGGAAGTATTCGGAAAAACCAAACTTATCAAAGATATTCTTTCGGTAAGAAGCCACCCCTCCCATAAAGTACTCCACCGGATAGGTCTCTCCTGAAGGAGGTAAGAAGCCGATTGATAAGCCATTGGAAAATTCCGGCATTATTCCCGGAGGACGGTCACTTAAGAAACCAAGTTTCTTTCGAAGAAGATTCCGGCTGCCCAGATTTCTAATATAGCCATCCATTTTAAATTCATCGAAGTAAGGTGCTGCATCATTTTTGTTCCAGTGGACTTCATTGCTTATATATCCACCCACCCCGATGGCATCGGGATAAACTACATAAGTATCAATAAGTTTTTCGAAATATTCTGATTCCAGGATGATATCATCATCAAGAAAACAAACAAAATTAGAATATGAATTCACTTTTTTTATGCCGAAATTGCGTTGTTTTGTTAGTCCCCTTTCGCTTTCTTTCACCTTAAAATACTCCAGGTTGGAAAAAGAAGAATCCCTAAGTATTTTTTGGGTATCTTCGTCTTTGGAACCGTCAATGATAAGAATTTGATTTGGATAAAGGCTTTGCTCAACCACTGAATCCAATAGCTGAATCAAAGGTCTAGGACGCTGATAAGTACAAACAATTAAGGTGAATTTCATGAAGTGGATTTCCTTTTATATTACGAACGGAATTTTAACTTCTTTCTTTGTTCCTGTTCAATATCCAGAACTTCCTTTTCTTTGAAATTAAGCGCCTCGTTTACCGCCCATAAATTTCGGTTAAGTTTCCGCAAACCTTCTGGCTCTAAAGAAGCAGCATGATCTGTTCCACGCCAGGTTCTGTCCAGGGTAAAATGCCTCTCGATTACAGAGGCACCTAAGGTATATGCCGCCACATCTACAGCTATCCCCAGGTGGTGTCCAGAAAAACCTACTTCTTTAATGCTCTCCTGGTACTTTTCTCTTAGTTTATTTATTTCTAATAGACATACATCCTGAAAGGGAACAGGATATCCGGAAGTACAATTATATAGTATTAAATCCCTATTTCTTTTCTTCTCTTTAAATAAATCAACAATCTTTCCTATTTCATCACTAGTAGTCATCCCAGTTGAAATATGAATTTCCCCAGGGTAATTATCACAAAGCCAGGATAACATTACCTGATTATTATTACAAGCCGAAGGAATTTTAATGAACTTTGGATTTAAACCGGAAATTTCCTTAGCCGAAGTAAGGTCCCACACCGAAGTTGAATAGGTGATTTTTAATTCTTCACAATATTCCTTAAGCTGCTGATGTTGTGCTACAGAAAATTCCAAAAACTCCCTGTGCTCTCCATAGGAAGATCCATAGGAATTGACAGGATTAGGATGTGGCTTCACATACTGTTCTTGGCTTAATAATTCCTTATTATTTCTTTTCTGAAATTTTACAGCATCTACATTGCAAAATATTTTTGCTGTTTTAATCATATCCCGGGCTATATTCATATCTCCTTTATGATTACAGCCAATCTCCGCTATTACGTAGGGTTCTTTATACTTATTCAAATCTTTTGTTATATTTAATAATAAAGTTGCAGGCTTCACGAATAGCCCCCGATCCAGAATCTGACGAAAGATTCAAGTCGGCTATTTCTTTTATCTCGGCCATAGCATTTTTAGGAGCAATGGCCCATCCAACGGCACTCATACAGGCCATATCATTTATATCATCTCCAATATATGCTATTTGTGAGAATGATATTTTTTTATCTAAAATAATTTTATGCAAAAAAGCATATTTATCCTTTACACCAAGATAAGTTTCACCAATTTTCAATTTCTCCATCCTTTTTGATACCAGGGCTGAATCCTCTGAAGTCATTACCGCTACCTCGACATCCTGCTGCCTTAATATTTCCAAACCCATACCATCCCGCATATCAAAAACTTTAGCCAATTCACCACTTTCTGAAAAAAGAACTCTCCCGTCAGTAAAAACCCCGTCTACGTCCAAAAATAAATGCGTTATTTTTGCAGCTGATCTTAAGCTTTGTAAATTTCGAAATATTAATTTTTCTGCAATGCTCCAATCGGTTTCCGAATCTATTTCAGTATATGAATATTCCGGCATTTCTATAAAACCAATCTTACCACTTATTCGAGTTTTACTACTTTTTAGCGCTTGTTTTTTACTCATATAGAGCGCCCCGTTTTCTACCAAATTACCTTTAAAATCCTGTCTGCGTGGTCTTTGTTCTGGTTTATAATTAATGGGACTCCCGTTTTCATCCCAATAAAATCTGTAGGCTCGCACGACGCTAAGCACGGTATCTCTCCCTTTATCAATTTGATTTAAAGCCTCGTTAATATGAATTCGAGATGTAAATGGGGATGTTGCCTGTAGTAAACAGAATATTTCGAAATTATAATCTATTTTCTCACAAAATTCAAAAATTGCTTGTTCTGTAGAAGCCTCATCAGTTGCACTTTCTATAGAGCGATTCATCACTTCTACTTTGGAAGACCAGGAAAATTGTATCTCAATAAAGTTGAAAATATCTTCATCATCGGTATAGACATAAATTCTATCAAGGTTCGAAAAAATGGCTTCAGTTAATACCCAACAAAACAAAGGTCTCCCTAATAACTTTTTTTTATTCTTTCCCCTTATTCCCTTTGAATTTTTTCTGAGTGGAATAAATCCTATTTTTTTCATTTTCTATAGTTTAGGAGTTCTAATTTAAGAGGTTCGCTCAACACCATGGATACCTTTCAAAGTATTTACATAGCCATATTGGAAATTAAGCCATAAACCATTCTAAATTAACAATCATTTTTAAATTCCCTATTTTTAAATATTTGATCTAACTCAGCATTTAAAGCCCCAGCATTAATGATGTTCATATTGGCAAAAGGCCATTGTTTCAAATCCCTACGGTTTTTAGCCTGGGTTTTTATACTTTCAACATACTGTCTTCCTAAATGATCGTTTTGGAAATACTCATACAGGTTTTTCTCCATATTGGGGTTTTGATAAACTTGCACCCAGTTAATTGATTTAAAAAGTCGGTAACGTTTATTCGGGTTACCAGCTTTCATGAGACGTTTTATAAAAAATTGATCGATCTTGGAGCGCAAGCCCCAACTGACAAATTTAAATAGATCCGGTGCACTCTGAGGCACCCAGGGGGCTTGATTAGTGGGAACTCTGTAAAATCTCCTCAATTCTTTATTTACAGAAAACAGCTTATTTACAAAGCGATAATTTAAACGAATATTAGGATGCAAGCTACTTGTCCTTTTCAACATTTGCAACGACATCGCCGGAGAATACGCATTAAACTTAGTATTGGCAACAAGAAGTTGTTTGGAGAGACGCATTCGGGTATAAGTATACCAGGAGAAAAGTTCATCGTATAATTCAGTATAGGCTAAATTATGCGCTTCAATCCTACCAAAGATCTCTTCTAGATCAGCGGTAAGCTCTTTCCTTACCTGTTCATGATCAAAATCCAAATCAAACTTTGCTAGGTTTTTCTCGTGAAAGAAAATTAGATAAGTCTTTAGCTTTTTCTGCTTCCATTTCTCGAACTTAGAAGGAGAGGAAGCTTCAAAATTATAATCCTCATTTTTAAGATAATACTTTATGAAATTATTTTGTCGAAAATCTCTTGAAGAAAACTTGGCAATTTTTCTTGCAGGCAGGGCTTCACAGAGCTCACCTAATAACAAAGGTTCTTTTTCCCGGTTATTTACATTTTCGGTAATTTCCAGCCAGGAGCAGAGTTCCAGCCCCTCGCTTTGCCATGTATATTCTCTTAGTAATTCTGAAGAAGGGAAATATAATTCAGGTTGGTAGCAGGCCTTAAATTTTGCCGGTTTTAACTTCGCCAATCTAGCCGCAATCTTTGATTCATAATTCTCACGACTGCCAAAAGTATAACAGGTAATATCTTTCCCCTCCGGAATTGAGCCCAGAGCTACCCTACTATCTATTCCTCCACTAAGGGCTATATTTACTTTTTCAGAATCATTCAAGCAATACAGGACTTCCTTTTTATAAGCCTTCCAGTAATCTTTCGCCAGATCGTGATCCTGATCGGATTTACTTAAATTTTCATACAATCGGTTATCAAATTCGACGCAGATCAAATTTCCCTCGAAATCATATCTTCGGCATTCTCCTGGTAATAATCGCTTACAATTTTTTAAAATACTACGGGAGCCCTGATTGGAAAAATCGGGTCCCAAACTGCGTTGCAAAACTCCCGTGGGATCAATCTTAGCACAGGAGATTATTCCTGTTAAAATAATAGAATTTGAAAAAAAGAAATCATTATCGTCCATGAGATAATATAGAGGGTAAAGTCCAATCAGATCTGTGCAGAGGCTTATTGTTTCTTCTTGTTCTGCAATCATTACGGCTGAAAAAGAACCAGTAATATTTTCAGGCAGGGGCCATCCTCCGGAAATAGCCTTTAATACGCCTATTTTCTGAGATGTCAGCTCTGAGACATCCTTGTCTAAATCTTTCAAATACCCATCATTAAAAAGATACATTTGATCAATATTCTTCGGAGCAATTTTGTTTTCTGAAATAAGTGATAACTTCCCCAATTGATAAAGGTGGCACCCCCTGGGTAGATTCAGCATGTCTAGATTCTGCCTATTTGTAACTAAGAATTTCATCATTCAACCAGAAGTTATCATATCTTTTTCAGATCTTTCTTTTTGTAATTTTTCAGCCCAGGCCTCGCTAGCTCTCCAACCTTTTTTCATCCTTTTTAAATAATTAAAAGGATTCTTTATTTCCTGTTGAGAGTAAAATCGCAGAAGCAGCTCATTTTTATAGCCTTTCTGTTGTTCCTCAGTATAATATTTCTTTGCATAGATCATTAAGGTAGGAGAAGGTTTTGCCTTATCATCCTCCCAGGGAGGAACACTTAATTCTCGGAATCCACCGCGGGGTGCTTTTAAATGCAGTATCTCTATATCTGGATGGTAAATCACATCACAGCCAGCATTTCGTAACTGCATCCCGTAATCCTGATCCTCTCCGAATCCATATTCAAAAATTTCATTGAAGCTAATTTTTTTACAATATCTTGCGTTTACTATACTGGTTCCTGAACCAAAACTACCCCACTGTTTAATTTTATGGAAAACGGTTTTTTCACTTTCTTGCTTACAATTTATATTGAGACAATCTGCGCCAAGCCTTTCTAATTCATCCAGGCTCTTTTGTAATAAACCTGCTTCAAATCTTATATCATCGTCGGCGAAAAATACCCAGTTGGCATTCACTTCTTTTAAGGCTAGATTCCGAGCATGGCAGGCTCCGGTTTTATGGGTAAAATGATGTACAATCTCAAAGGGCCAGTTTTGTTCCCTTAGTTCCGGGAGTTCGCTTTGGGTTACTGGATCAGGGTTCTGTTCAACCACGATTACTTTTTTTGGAAACAAGATCTGAACTTTCAAATCTTCCAGCATTTGAAGAAGATATTCTCTACGCCCTAGAGTTGGGATAATAACATCTATGGAATTAACAGGGTTTCCCGCTATTTTTGATTGCAATTCTATTTGGCTTAGGTTTATCTTCTTTTTAAAGTATTTTTCCTGAAAAAAGCTCATAATCAAGACTTCTATAGGAAATGACTTCTCATATTTTATAAAGCACCAAAAAAGCAACCAGAGGCGGACGCTTTTATAATGTGCCTTCACAAAGAAAAAAAGTTTTCGGTTTCCGGCCTTGGCTTTCACTTTCGTTTCGATAACTCTTTTCTCCAATTCCTGTTTTATCAATTTAGGACTAGAATAACAAAAAAGTCCGTTTTGCTGTCCCAATTTTGCAATGGAATTGAGTAAAAACCCAAAATCTCTAATCTGTCCAAACATTTCCTTAAACGGCAGTAAAACATTCCCTACTATACCTCCTACATCTGAGCTCATCCTCCAGGTTGGGTATTGCACTTCACGATTTATATTTACAAATGGAAGCTGATCGATATAGCCAATTTTTTCAGAGAGATAGTCAGATTTAATTCCATAGGAGGCCATAATTAGATCGTGATGAAAAACCTCACTCCAATTATCCTGATTCAAATCATTTTCAAATTCCTCTGCACACCAAGCGATAATTTCCTTCGGATAATCTTCAGCTAATTTCCAGAAAACCCGGCATAAATCAGTCTCCTCAAATTTCAGCTCTTCCCGATTATAACTAACACGGACAAGTATCTTAGCATGTTGATGGAGGATTAGTATCATGGAAGTATTTCGGATTTAAACAAATGTAAATAAATTTGACATCTGTCAGTAGAATGTGGTCTTTAGTTTTTTGTTTGGAAATTGGTTGATTGGAAAATAGCAACCTCTTTACCAATTCAATTCTTGCACATCCGTATTCTCTGAGGGGGATCGTTAGGTTTTTAATAGTTGTAAGTAGAAACTAAAAAACCAACATTACGAAAGGAACAACTAAAGCAATCTATCGAAATCATATTTTATTTCCTTTCAACAATCCATTCAACATAATACCGATTACTTTACCCTAAAAAAGTTCGCAATGAAGAATAAGAATCAAAAGAAGTCTTCCCGATTTAAAAACTCCCACTGCTTCATGCCTCTTTTCAGTTCCCTATCAAGCACCTCTTCAAAGTTTGCGGCTTCAATCCCATAACCTTTAGGCTTTTTTGTTTCCAGGTCTTCAAATGTCAGTTTATGACCTTCAGGCAAATCTTTATTTACTGAAAGGGATTTTTCAAAGATGCTTTTTAGACTACTAAAAAAGGAATTATTCGATTTATCTTCAGGGTGATTTAGAGAGCTTTCAATATTTCTTACGGCCTTTACCAAACTTTTTATCTCATTAATTTCCAAGGAAGAAGTAGCATCTGGCCCGAAGCTTCGGCGGTCAAAAACCGCGTGAAATTCCAAGATTTCAGCCCCCATTGCAGTTGCTGCGATGCAGGTCTCAAGGCGTGCTGAATGATCGGAATAGCCTACCGATACCTTGTAGCGATCCGTAAGCTGCTTAATCACATTTAATCCATAGTCTTCCGGCTTTGTAGGATAGGCTGTGGTACATTGTAGAATTGAAAACCCCACTTCTCGTTTTTTTAGAAACTCCACCGTTCTATCAATTTCCTCAAATGAACTCATCCCGGAAGAAAGGATCACCGGTTTCCCAGTCTTTGCTATTTTTTCCAGCAATAGAAAGTTATTGACCTCTCCTGAACCTATTTTATAACGCTTCACTCCCACTTTTTCTAAAAGGTCAACAGCTGCATTGCTAAAAGGAGAGGCCAGAAACTCCACCTCTTTTTCGTCACACCTTTGCTTAAGAAGCTTCCACTGATCCAAACTGAATTCCATACGCTTCCAGTAATCAAAACGGGTTTTGTCCTGCTGGCTAAATTTCACCCGAAAATTTTCAAATTTACTGCTTTCCGCTTCTGCTATATGCACCTGAAACTTTACGGCATCTACTCCTGTTTCAACCAGAGCATCGATATAGGATAACGCTAAACCTAAACTTCCTTCATGGGCCTGCCCGACCTCAGCTATTATATACATACCCTACTATTATTTCATTTTACCCAATCCGTTCTTTAAACACGGTTAATTAGATCATCATATTTGCTTTTCTACTCCTACTAAAATTGCCTTTATCTCGAAAACTACCAAAAAAAATTTAACCTGAATTTTTGCCTAATAACTGAATACAAAAAACAATGCTTTTTAGGTTTGTTTTTATTTCGAATGAATAATTATGGTTCCGATAATTATAAAGAATCTCCTTTAACACCAGATCATTCACTTCTTTCATTGAACAGTAGGGTTGCGTCTGCTTTCCTAATATCTTTTTTAATTTATATTTAAGTGAGGAGTAATAAGAATCTTCTACGAATTCTACTTTTACTATTTCCCCTGCTGAATGCGAAGGTAACTCTTCTCTTAAAAAATGCTCTACATGTGCGAGAATGTTGAAGATTTTAAAAGTTTTACCTGGATTACTTAACGCCTTTACCAGCGCAGGATCTAATACCTGTCCCATCCCATCTTGACCAATAGGTTGCAAAATTCCACGCTCTCTGTTACGCTGATAATGCCGCTGGTTTACCCGCATTATATTCTCTACTCTTGGATTTCCTGTTAGTAATTTATCTTTTGAACTAGAAAATGTTCGGTGCCAATTGTGATAGAAGATTTTCGCTTTATTCATTTCCCTCTTATAACCTGCGTTCTCGAGGCGAGCAAACAGATCTTCGTCCTCTGCACCATAAAAATGGAAAAACTCATCCAGCCCGTTTACTTTCCGTAGTGACTTTGTAGAGGCAAGTACCATCCCATTAACCTTTCCAAATCTTGAAGGTTCCAATTCCTCAAAATCCTTTATTCCAACATTTTTAGATTGCGCCTGACTTAAATATCCTAAGCGGAATAAGAAAAATTTTTCACCTACTTCTAAACTCTGAAGGTATGAAATAGTATTAGGATGAAAAATAAGGTCTGTATCAGCGATAAAGGTAAATGGTGTATCTACATGATTTATTCCATAATTTAAAGCCTTACTCTTGTTCCATAATAATTGAGAAACTTCTAAATTAAAAAAAATGGTAAACTCGTATTTTTGAACAATCATTTTTAGATCATTTACAAGATCTTTGCGACTACCATAATCAACGAAAATTACCTTAAAATTTTTGGAGTTTTGAGATGCCAGGGAATCTAAAGAATCTTTTATTCGTTTAATATCACGATTCCTATTTGCGTAAATAATACTTATCATCTGACGGCTCAATTATTTTCAATGATTTCTTTAAAATATCTTTTTAATTTAAGTTTATAGAAATTATACCTATAAAGTAATCCATAAATGTAAACTTTTGTAGGAAGATGGTAATTTCTCTCCTTTAAATATGCAATAAGCTCCTGATCCAATGGAGACTTTCCATTTTTGCCCAATAATTCCCCTATATATTTATACTTTATTTCCTGATATTTTTTTAAGTCAAATACCTGATTGTAAAATTTTAGATTATCTCCAATTTCAAGAGTCAATTGAGTTCTAAGGCATTTATAGCAATAGGAACAATTAAGATATGGCTTATCTATCCACGGATTTGTACAAACATCCAGAAATGGATATGTGGAAGGATTTTGGCTAACCAATTGACTTCTTTCTACTCTGGAAAGTTGTGCAACGGATGAATAAAAACTGGTGGATTCGGTGCTTAGCATATTGAGATTAAAAATATCTGAATCACTGGTATCTATTAGATTCAGCTTGAAATGATCAAATCTATAAGCAGAAGCATAATAATAATTTCTAAACAATTTTTGAAGATGAAGAACACAAGAAATACTTCTTAGGCTATGAGATTTCTGAAAATTAACCTGAAGAATTTCACTTAAGTTGGAATCCACGGTTATAACTTTTTTATTCTCACCCATTGCAAATTCACGAACTGCATGTAAGCGTTCCTTGTAAACTTTTCTAGCCCTCTCCCCTCCCATATCACCATGGGATCCCACGTTGAAAAAGGTGAAATATCCTATTGAAAATCTTCCATTTTCCTTAATATGATCATAATATGTAGCAAAAGAATCTATACCACAGGAGAGTCCGGTCCCTGCAATATTACCAGTATTTAGATTTTGGCCGTTTAATTCTTTTGGAAGAATTTCAATTCTGGTTAAAGCCGGATTAGCAAGGCAAAGAGCTGGAATTAAATAGTGAGTTAAATTATAATATAATTTTTCAGATACCTGACTTTCCAGTCTAATATCATACCCATTTTTTAAACCCAAAAACAATAACCCTACCAGGAAAGCATCTAAATTCTCCGTTACTAGATAATTCTGGAACTCCACCGGGAATTTATACCACAAGATTTCCTTTTCTTCAAAAATATTTATCTCTGAAGAAATTATTACAAATTCAGCTTCAATAAATAATTTCGGCTTATTAATGACTATCATTCTAATTTTTTAATTCCTCTTCTATAATTGAATATTGCTCAAGAACACGATTTCTTATAATTTTTCTTTCAAGCTCTGGTCTTATATTTTTAAGATTATACTCAATACCTTGCCTTATTTTATGATGATTATTCACAGCTTTTAAAATCCATTTTCTTATTTCTTTCGGATCTTCAGGATTTTCAATAAGAAAACCTCCCTTAGCATGTTCCACAATTTCTGCAGTGGCACCTCCGGGATTAGACTGAATGGGGAAAGCCCCCATTACAATTGCCTCTAAAAGAGTGTTGGGCATACCGTCTGAAATACTGTTCCCGATATAAATTATAGATTGCCCCATTAAATGTAAAACCTCTTCTTGAGACACCAATCCTAATTGAGAAAGATTAGGCCATAAATTCATTTCTTTATTATTTAAGTAGTCACTAACTGCGTTGTTATCTCCGAAAATAATGATTGAGTAATTAGCCAACTCATCTTTAATTGAATACACTGCCTCTAAAATCCTATTACATCGCCCAAGCTTACCCTGGTAACCTTTAATGAGAATTGTTTTTCGCAGATTCAATGGTTTCATTAGAGTCTCCAAGTTATGAAGATCATATCCTCCTCCTCCGGGGAAAGCTCCTAAGAACTTACCCTTAAAACCATGATTGCGCGCCACAATATAGTCTCGGTTGCAATCAGCAAACATATAGTCGAATTCAGGCAGAGTGTTTTTAATGTCTTTCAAATCCTTTTCATTCTGCTGTCTAAAAAAAAGATCATTCCCCCAGGCAGAAAACACCCATTTTATTTCGGGATACTTTTTCATCACAGATAAGATCGGGTAAGCACCAGATTGAAGTACAAAGCTCTGAACAATATCGGGATTTATTTGCTTAATTTTTTCCTCTACGACACCTGTTAAATCTCTTTGATTAAATCTGTTTATTGCTCCGTATAAGCCCGGCAGGTTCTTTTTTATCCAGTATCGACCGGGATAATTGATGTGATTTTTCCAACCGATAATTTGATCTATAAAATCTATCTTCTCCACATAAGTATTAGAATCAAAAACATCAATCCAATAAACCTCGTGGCCGGAATCTTTTAACTGCTCTGTCCAGTTAAAAAAATGAGGTGCAAATATAGAGATCATTAGAATTTTCATTATTGACTACCTAAAGTTTGAATTACATTTTTCAAATGTTCCTCGGATAAATAGTATTTAATTTCAGAATAATCAACATTAAAATTTCCGGAAATTTCCTCCCATTTCAGAAATAATTGAGAAAGAAGGTTAATTATTCTTTCCTCATCATCTATTTCAGACCACCAGGGATATTCCTCACCTAATAGTCTGCGAGCTTCACTCTTTCTGGGACCTAATAATAAAATTGGCTTATTTGAACTAATACAATGGGGAAACTTACCCGGTAAAAACGGACTAATATCAGATTTTGCTTCAAGAATTATATTTACTGCCGTATGCTGCTGCATATGATATACAAGATCGAAGCTTACATATTCATTACTCACAAAGATATTTTCACTTTTGCTTTCTTTTTCCAAACGTTGATTATTTCCACCCAAAAACAATAGCCTGGAAGACTTCATGGCCCTGGGATTAAGCCTTAGGAATTTTTTAAAGGCATTCACTAAAATCTTAGGATTTCTTGCTCCCAGAAGATTTCCTGCATGTAATATATTAAATTCCCTGGGATTAAAATACACAGGAAAATTCACATCCACCATTTCTTTTTCTACGAGCTGATGAGGAATAATCACTCCTGTTCTCAGAAAGCTAGAATAAAATTGTACCATCCATTCTTTAAGTAACTGACTTGGAAAAGCGGAAAAAGCGGCTTTTTCTGAGATATCCCTTATAAATGCTTCCTTTTTAGGAGCTCCCGGTTCCGTCCAGGTATAGGGCTTAGGGTAATGGTGCATAGGGTATGGATCATGCATATAGGCCATCCACTTAGAGTGCCATTCCGGTATTTTCAAAAGGGCATGATGTGGCCTGAAACTTCCCCCCTTGCTCAATGTCAAAACCAGATCCGGTTCCATATCCACATTTTTCAAAGCGGCAACAATACTATTGCGATCATTAAAAACAGTAAATGAAAAACCGAAAGTTTTCTCCAAAGGTTTATGAAGGAACAATTTAAATTTATACCGCAAAAAACGCTCAAACCTGCTTAAAAAAAACAGAATGCTTTTTCTATCCTCTTTTATGGCTACACAGGGTATTCCTTCCAATTGAATATCTCTTCGGGTGTAGTGATAAACGACTACCTCAAATCCAGCTTTTTTTAAATTTTTAATTAAAGCTACCCGCCCCTTAGTACCACTACTATCTTCTACGTCTATCGACTCTGCAACAACAAGGATATTTTTTATCTGAGGAGGTTTCAATTAAATTGGGCTTTGGGGGTAAAGCTATCACTTCTCCCTTCAATTTCCAATAGTTAGAATTATCGAAAATCAATTACTATTAAGCTTAAAAGTAAAGTGCAACTTAAGCACTCATAGGATTAAATATAATTATTACCTTCGTTTATACTGAACCTTTTTTGATGAAAATCGATCTTATTGCCGGAGCCAGGCCAAATTTTGTTAAGATAGCTGCCATTATTCACGCTATCGAAAAATCAGAACATCCTATTAAATATCGTTTAATCCATACCGGCCAGCATTATGACGAGTCTCTAAGTGGTAATTTCTTTAGAGATCTTAGTATACCAAAACCTGATATTAATTTGGAAGTTGGGAGTGGTTCTCAAGCTGCTCAAACCGGCGCAATAATGATTGCTTATGAAAAAATCCTTATAAATGAAAAACCCGGGCTTTGCCTAGTGGTGGGAGATGTTAATTCCAGCATGGCTTGTGCCATCACAGCGAAAAAAATGCAAGTAAAAGTGGCTCATGTCGAAGCCGGATTACGTTCTTTTGACTGGAATATGCCAGAAGAAATAAACCGTATTTTAATTGATAGTATAAGTGATTATTGTTTTACCACTACATTAGAAGCGAAGCAATTACTTTTGAACACAGGTAAAGAGGAAGACAATACATTCTTTGTAGGCAACACTATGATAGATACCTTATTGAATTTTAGAAATAAATTTCGCAGGCCTTCAATTTGGGAAAAATTGAAACTCACAGAAGGGAATTACATTATTTTAACCCTTCACCGACCCGGTAATGTTGATGAGATCAAAAACTTGGAAATTACAATTAAAACTATTCTTGACCATTCCAGAAACCTCCCTGTAATTTTTCCTGTTCATCCCCGAACAGCAAACATATTAAAATTAAGCACCTGCCAAAATGAGAATCTCTATATTGTTGAGCCTTTAAGTTATTTGGAATTTAATTATATGGTAGAACGAGCAAAAGCAGTAATTACTGATTCCGGTGGTATTACCGAAGAAACTACGGTTCTTGGAGTACCTTGTCTATCCGTAAGGAATAGCACGGAAAGACCGGAAACTATCAATGAGGGCACCAATGAGTTGCTTGGAACTGATCCTTTAACTATTGCTCCAACCTTAGAAAAGTTGTTTAATGGTAAGTGGAAAAAAGGAAAAATTCCTGAATCTTGGGACGGTAAAACCGGAGGAAGAATAATTAAAATATTAAATCGTCTTTCTTTTTGCTTTTAATTTGAGTATAGGTCTTAGAAATGGATAAATCAAATAACCTGTTTTGTACTTTATTTTCTCCCATAAATCAGCTTTACTTTTGTCTAATATTAATTTTATTATTCTGTAAGATTTTAAATCAAAACCTAACCGCAAAAAAAAATTTTTTATCTCCGAATTAATCAAATTTTTAGAAGCTAGATTACTTATTATGAGTATAGTGGCATTAATTTTTGAATTTACACGAACCGGATTATTATTGTGAAATTCCCCTGTATTTGAATTAGGATGTTTTCGATTATAGTATAGCACCTTATCCAGAGAAACACCAATATAACCTTTTGCTAAAATTCGACTGTAACACTCCCATTCCTCAGCATACATCAGTTTCTCATTAAATCGCTCCTTTTCAAAACATTCTTTTTTCCACATTACACAACACGAGGCGAAAGGAATTTTCCCAGTAATCATTTTATGGAGATCCGACAGCTGAAATAATAAAGGACTAATCTTTTTTACGGGATTAAATTTCTTATCAAAATGCGGAGTGACAAAAGGCATTTTATTATACCTGCAAAAATTCCATTCGTTATTCTGCAACACTTCGAGACAAATACTAAGATTCTCTGGATGAACAATATCATCATCATCAAAAAAGATTAAATATCTTCCCCGCGCAAAATCAAGACCATGGTTTCGAGATCCTGATAACCCTTTATTGTAATTAAACGGTCTCTTCAAGTAAATAAAACGGCTATCCTGGACTGCCAAATTTTCTATCAGCTCTTTTGTTTTGTCCGTGCACCCATCATCTATCACCAAACATTCCCAATCCTTAAAACTCTGATTTCTAATAGAGATTAGAGTTTCTCTGATATAATGAAAACGATTAAAGGTTGCCATTATAATAGAGACTTTTGGTCCAATTTTAATCTGGGATTTCATCATTTTAATTCTCTTATAAAAATTTTCTCAAGAATCGTCTGTAATATTTATAAGCTAAGAAACGCAATTTATATGCAGGGTTTTTTAAAAGAAGTGGGGAAGGATTAATTGGATTGGCTTCTCCCAATTCTATCATCTTATTTATTCTGTGGGTATGCTTCTCGTCTTTTCCATAGAATCGAGAATACCATGCGTGATAAAGAAAAACCTTGTTATTATGATTCATTAAAGCAGTTGTCTCATCATGGTAGGGATTATTTGCCTTTAAATAATAAATTTTTTTGTTCTTCCTTAATAACCAAAAGAAAAAACAATAATATTCTTCAAACAGGCTATTCCTTCTATAGTTTTTATATTTGAGATTTTCAAGATTCCAGGAAAACTCATTATTTCGAATAAATTGATTTTGCAAAATCTCATTTTGATCAAAAATTTTATAAATATCTTTTAAGTTAAGAATACTACAAAATGTATTAATAGAATGAGGACTAAAATTCCTCCATTTTATTTCACCTCCATCACGCATTCCACAGGCAGTATAATTATTTACACTCATAAAATGAATAAGTGCAAATAGATTCTCTGCCGAAGAGACAACAGCATCCTCATCAACCATTATCAACCATGTAAGGTTTTTGGTCCTTAATTTTTTAAGAATAAATAATAAACTTTTTAAACCATAAAATCGATTGCGGCCATCTATAACGTATCTAATGACTTCGGGTGGAAAACTATGGGATGTTTTTCTATAAAGCTCCCAGTTGTTAACTGTAGTGACTATTGCTATCTCCCCCTGTAACTTCAATTTCTTTATTTATTTGGTAGTGTATTATCTTTTAAAAAACTAGATGGTTCATCGTTTTCACCTTTGTGAATGAATACAATATTGTGATAAAAATGAATGGAAATAATATTCTTATCAAAATAAGTTGGCTTATATCCTGGTTGGATAAATTCGGAATAATTTAATCCATGAACTAATTTTTTAAAGTAATTGATAGCAGTATTACTATCCGTTAAATCTCTACTATTCCCGCCATACCAGGGCCAATAGGAGCATTGTAAATCTTCTACAACATATATTCCTTCGGTTTTTAGAATGGGGAATAAAAACTGGAAAGTTTTAATAATATCCGAATTCATATGACTACCATCATCAATAATAATATCTATATTTCCTATGTTTTCGGTCAATTGTTTTAAAAAGGTTGTATCAGTTTGATCACCTTTAAAAATCTTTATGCGGTCCTCCTGAAGAGAAGATTTATCATAGATGTCCAAGGCATAAATCTGGCCCTTTCTAAAATAATCTTTCCACATCCTTAAAGAAGCACCTCCCCTATGAGACTTTTTATAACCTCCTACCCCTATTTCGAGAAGGTTAATTTTTTCCTTTCTGAAACTCTTGAAATGTTTATGATAATGAGGAGTATAAAAATGGGTGCCCCATTTATCACATTGATGAATTTTTGCCAAACGACTAAGGTCCTTTTTATAAATAAAGCCCTTAAAACTAAAGTATTGCTTTCTGAAACTCGAATGCATGTATTCAGGTATTAAATTTTTCAGGACTTTTTTTAAAATCATATAAGTTATTATTAATATAAGCTTCTGAGAAACCTTACAGGGCTTAAAACAAAACGCCCGATTTTGTAATCCATTTTTTTCTGAACTCTCTTCCTTGCTGCTTCCTCCTTTTTTAATTCATTTATCAAGTAAGTTATAGTTTCAGAAAATCTGTCTTTATATAGATCTGAATGCTTTTCAAGAATACAATTCAACAAATCATACCTATTCTGATTTGCAATACTAGTTTTGGATTTTTTTTTCATTCGATAATGAAAAAGCACTTCAGGAATTACAATTGTATTACCCCCATCCTTATGCAATCTTATAAAGAATTCCCAGTCTTCCCATCCATCTTTCATTGATTCATCGTACCCACCAACTTTTCTCCAATCTTTTTTTAAAAACATAGAATTACTTAAAGCCGAGTTCCGATATAAGAAATTTTTGAGTTCCCCTCCAGCCGGCTTATGAATTTGGTAATTAGTACTATCAATAAACCATTTTGCGTAACATGTGACCAGACGGACATTATCCCCTGTCTGGAAGGCCCTCAATGCCTTTTTGCAAAAACCTGGCTCAAAAAAGTCATCACTATCCAGAACCAAAATATAATCACCAGAACTTTCTTTAATACCGGCATTTCGCGCTGCGCTAACGCCGAGATTGGTTTGAGTAATTATTTTATTTATTTTACTGCGTAAGCTTTGTAGAACTAGCTTGGTTTTTTCATCTGATCCATCATCTACTATAATAATTTCTAAATTTTCCAGTTTTTGAGAATAGGCTGATTCTACCGCTGTTTCTATATACTTTGAATCGTTATAACAAGGAATGACTATACTAACAGAAGGAAGAGAAGATTTCATTTAATATTCTTTATAATCTAACCCAATTTGGTGGAATTAAATCAAGCGTTTCTTTTTCTTTTTTATTATTCGCAAACCATCTTTTTGGTGCAATCACAGTTTTAGAAATATTGATATTTAAATAAGCAGCCCACCAACTAAATGAGCTATTAGCTATAATATTGATTTGACAATTACTCATTAATAACATATCGATCCAACCGTTTTTCCCTCTATTAAAATTCACAAAAGTTTTATGGAAAGGTAAATTTTTAAATTCTTTCTTCACCCACTCAATGTCATCAGAAAAAAAGAACAAATTCAAATCACTATGTTTTTTACTGAGGAGATCAAGAGCCTTTAAATAATAATTTTTATCACATAGACCATGATATTCTCTAGTAACAGAATCCTCAGCGTAATCTCCCCTTCTTACATGAATAGAGACCGAATTACTCTTTTTTAATATTTTACCCATAATTTCCTTATTTCTGTCATCCAAATTTTCAATAGGAAATTTAAAGATATCTTTTAATAAGATATCATAATCCTTGAAATACTTATAGCTTTGAAAATAACCAATTAAATATATTGGTGGCTCTCGCTGAAGTAGGTTTTTATCCCAGTAAAATTTACCTTCTCTATAAGTTTCAGGATAGTTAAGGTTTAATTTTTTTCGTAATTTATCTAAAAAGGATAATTGCAAAAACCTAGAAATATCCTCTGGCTGTGCTTCAGAATACTCCAAATTAAAGATATCCAATTCAAATTCTCTAACAGTATGATTGCTGAACATATTAGTAGACTTATAAAATTCTTTATCCAGGAGAAGTTTAGAGTTTGTTTTATAGCTTAAAACTTGAGCAACGGCAAACTGGAACATTTGATTTCCCAAACCACCACTTAATTTTATAATAATATTTTGCTTCTTTGTACTTATCTGCCCAGGTGTTTTAAATGATTTTATTTTATTAGGCATCCTTAAATTTTCGTTTAAATTGTTTAATCTTTTTTTCGATTTTGAATTTTAAGAAACTCTTAAACGAAATAAGGGGGTAAATTTTTCTGGCCCTTTCCTCTGAAAAACAATATGGTTCTAAATTTATTTGGTCTTCTGAATATGTGATTTTCTGTAAGTCGTTTACTTTCTGAGAGATAATAACTTCTTCCCATTCAAACCCTTGAAAGAAATAATTCTTAAAATTATTAATCGTTTCGTAGTATTTAAGTTCGCAGGATATATTAAAGAATTTTTGAATTGCATTAAAATCTTGTAATCCACTCTCTTTTTTAGTCATCCAATAAATTACTCCCATATTCTCAAATAAAAATAATTGGTGCTCAGGAAAATTATATAAGTAGTCATAATACACTGTGGGAAACTCTAAATATCCTTTGCGACCTACCCTTTGTACCTCTTTCAGAAATTCATCTGCATCAGGAACATGCTCAAGAACATGTGAACAAATAACATAATCGAATTCTTTATCCTCGAATGGAAATTTTCCTCCATCATAATATACTATTTCCTTATTAGTATTCAATAAACCAACATTTCCCGATTGTGCAATTCTTTCTCTTTCATCCTCATAATTTAATTCCAGAAATATATCTGAGCGAGGATGAGGTGTGGCACCAGGTCCAACTTCTAAAACTCGATCGGTTGGATTAATGGACTTTATTCTATCTGAAAAAAACATATTATTTTCGCTTATTAATCAATGAAATTTTAATCAACTAAGGCATTATAAACTTCTTGCCAGGTTTTATTTATTTTTTTTTGAGCAAAATTCATATCAACATACTTCACAGCTGCCTGGGACATCCGATCTAGAAGTTGATCATTTTGAATTAAGGTTTTTATATAATTCATCATTATCCTTGTATCACCTTCAGGTGCTAAGAAACCGGTCTCCCCATTCTTAATTGTATATTTCACTCCTCCTGAATCAAAAGCGATAACTGGCAAACCACTTGCCTGTGCTTCAGCTGTGACCAAACCCTGGGCTTCTTTAGCATTACGAGGACCTGCAACCGAGGTCATTAAAAAAATATCATGGCTCTTTAAAAGATCCCGTACTTCCGACCGTGACTTCTCTCCTATCATTGTCACATAATTTTCCAGATCATACTTTTTTATTAATTGCGAAAGAAAATTAAATTCGGGTCCATCACCTACTATTGTATATGTAAAATTATAGCCACTATCACGTAATATTTTTGCTGTTTCAATTCCATAGACCTGGCCTTTTAACTTATCCAATCTACCCACCGTTATGATTTTAAATATGTCGGTTCTCTTTTTTTGATCCGATACTATGAAAAATTCTGTATCAACACCCACTGGTATTACCTTTATTTTTTCCTGTGGCGCATTATATTTTAAAAGTAAGGTCTTTAAGTAGGGAGTATTTACTGTTAATATGTCTGCGTTTAAAAATAGGTTATTGTAATAATTTAATTCGTGTATTTTATTGTTAATTGGAAAGTGGAGGTCATGACCATGAAACGAAACAATTAGTCTGGATTTTAAAACTCCAGTTTTCTTAAGTATATCGAGTGGTTTTGCATTGGTACCATATTGCACATGAATTATATCATAATCCGTAAGCTTTTTATAAAAATGAAATTTATAAATGTTAATCAATTCAAACTTACGGTGCTCCTTTAAAAAATTAAGTAAGGGACGTAGCCGATGTACATTTCGTATAATTAAAATCAAGCTTTTAATGATTCTAAAAAATTTACTGGAAGGAATTTTATAATTTGAAATTATAAGTTTATTCTCGAGCTGTAGTTCTTCTATAAGGTCTTTATGTCGGCTATTTTTAAGATAGTTTGTATCCTTCAAAAGTATCTTTACATCATAACCACAAGTTATTGCGGTGCCAATTTGATTTACCAGGAAGGTTTCATAACTTCCGGGAAAAGTCCATAATTTAAAAAGTATGGATCTTTTCATTTTTTAAACGAAGTTAATTCATACTTCTTCAAACCTAACTTTTCCAATACTATATAAAAGTTTCTAATATATTTACGATCAAAATTAATTCTACCCTTAAGAAAATCTTTCTCCTTCTCAATCTGATCTGGAGCTATATCCTTTAATTTCTTATAAAGGTTATTTTTAGCTCTTGCAACATAAGGATTTCGCTTTTGTTTAGAACCCTCCAAAACATGGTTTGCGATAAGCTTCCAACTTGAAATAAAACTATCGATTTTTTCTTTAGTTGAGATCTCGCTGAGCTTATCATTATTATCATACCTATAAAAAACCTCGGCTGTTTCTGTATAAATAATGTTAGACGAGTTCAAGATAATACGAGTCATAAACTCCCCATCATCGTTATTGCTTAAGTCTTCATTCCATTCACCTGCTTTTATTATCAATCGCATTGGAATAAGATAGTTATGAATAGGAAGATATTCATCGTGCAATCCAAAAATACTTAATAAGTTCTCACTATCTTTGAAATTTCGAAAGCTATGGTAGTCTTTTTTAAATCTTTTATAGAGATCATTACTATTTTTAAACCAACCCCATTTACAGATAAATAGGGATAGGCCTCCTGGTTTATAAAATTTTACTTGCTCTTCCAGCTTGGTTCTTCCTAAAAGGTCATCTGAATCTAAAAACTGAATTAATTCTCCTTTAGCTTTTGAAAGACCAAAATTTCTGCAAGAACTCGCTCCTTTTTGTTTTGTTTCAGGTCTGCAAAAAAACTTAATCCTCTCATCCTTTTTTAAATAAAATTCTATCAATTCTTGGGTGTAGTCTAAAGACCCGTCATCTACCACAATACACTCCCAATTCTTATAAGTTTGAAGAACTACAGATTCTAATGTTTCACTCAGGAAATCATGGCGATTATAAGAAGGTATGATTATAGAAACTAATTCTTTCATCTTATTTTATGATGTTTCTTTTAAGACGTTTATATGTTTCAAAACTTATCTTCTTCTTTAATATCGCAATAACTCCATACAAAAGAAGCTCAGCTGATAATTTTAAGTTGTATAATAATACTTCTGGGATTAAAAAAAACAGAATTCTAAATGAATTAGAATCATGATGATTTTTGATACCCTGAGAAAACAGTTCTATTAATTCAGCATAAAGATAATTAATTAAAACTCTATCTTTTAAACTCAAACTTCTTTGAAAGTTTTTGAGAATCACACTAGTTTGTGAGGACTTAAAGGATGGTATATAATCTTTATTCTTTTCTGTTTTAGTATCAGCGTGTTGCCTGTATAGAAACAAGCCGTAAGGTATGAGGTCGTATTCATTTCTTTTTAAAGAATAAAATATTCGACTAAAAAATTCAGCCTCCTGTCCTCTACTTAGACTCTCATCAAATAACTTCGTTCCAACCAAATAAGATCTTCGAAACATTACCGAATTGGTAATTATCTGTGAATGCCATAAAAGATAATTGTGAAATATTCTTTCATCTTGGATAATTTTCATTCGCCCCGTCTTTTTTAGAAATTCATTTGTGAAAATCCCGGAACAAATAACCAGTTTTTTTAGTTTTTCAAATTTCTTTACCTTTTTCTGAAGGAATTCCGGTAGCATCACATCATCATCATCAAACCAATTTACAAATTCCCCTTTACTCAATTCAAAACCATAATTTCTACAGGCATTTGCTCCTTTTGGTATGTCTTTAGGTCTTTTATGAAATTCAATCCGGCCGTCCCTCTCGCTATAAAATTTCAATAGTTCCTCTGTATAATCGTTAGAACCGTCATCTACTATGAGACATTCCCAGTTTGAATAGCTTTGTGTAATCACAGATCCTATGGTATCACCGATAAGGTGAGCCCGATTATAGGTGGGGATTATGATTGAAACCAAAGGCTCCATTAAAAATGATTTTTGCACAATTTAAGAATCTTTCTTAAAGGATGAAGTTTTAAATAAATGATTTAAACTTTAAGAGTTTTTTCTATCAAATCATCAAGTACCTTTATATGCCTATTCAAAGAAAAATTTACTGAGATATTATCTTTTCCGTTTTTGCCCATTTTTTTTGCCAGGCTATTATTCTCAAGAAGTTCCTGCATTTTTTTACTCATTCCAACTACATCATGTTCTTCAACTAATAAGCCGGTTTTTCCATCGATTATTACATCCGTTATGCCCGCATGTTTTGTTGAAATAACAGGCAAACCCGCAGCTGAAGCTTCAAGGATTGCTAACGGAGTCCCTTCACTATCCCCGTCTTCAGCTGTTATACTATGTTGTACCATTGCCAAAGAATACTTTAAATATTCTATATATTGGTCTTTAGAGATAACACCAGGCATAGAAATATTTTCATCCAGCCCGTAGTAATGTATGAGGTTCTTACAGGTATTCCATAATTCCCCATCCCCTGCTAGTACCATCCTGGCTTCTGGAAATTTCTTTTTAATTCTAATAAATGAAAGAATAAGGTAATATGGGGCTTTTTTATCTGTGAACCTCCCAATAGCTATGAATTGCTGTTTTTTAACAGTTGGTTTAACTTCTAAAAAGTCTTCACGTGGACCATAAACATTAAAAACAAGTTTAGATTCCGGGCAGCCCATTTTAAGCAGGTCCCGGTACATTTGGTTCGAAACTACTACTACATAACTTGCGTAATCAAACAGTTTATAATAACTCTCATTTGCCTTAATCAATTCTTTCCTTGAGGCATCGAAGCCGTGAAAATGAACAATTATTGGAATTTGTAATTCTTTACAAATAGGAAGAAGAGCTTCTCCGGTAGTTCCATATTCGGCAAAAACCAGGTCTATATTGTTTTTCCTGAACGAAGTAATTACCGCTTGCTCTGCTAATGAAAAACGGTTCAGCCTGAAATGGCCTTTAAAAATATCGAGAATTCGTTTACTACGTGAATTAATTACCACTCCGCCCTCTAATTCTGTAGGTACTTCTCCATTGTAATAATAAAAAATGTTTCCATTTAACCTTTCCTTGTGGGCCTGGATAAAAGTTTCGGAATAGGCATTTCTGGAAGGAGAGATAAGGGCTATATTCATTTATAAAATTATTTTTTGGCTACACCTTTGATTCCCGTAATCATTTGTCCTTCTTTAAACTGCACTTGTTTTGGTCTATCCAGTTTAATTAAATACTTAATAACGGGTTTTAAAAGACAGGAAAGAAATTTGCGCTTGCTCGCAGACAGGGGACTTCTGCGAACCCATAAACCCAGCATTTGGGCAATGGAAGCATGCCATCCACCTGTGGCCTTAAGCTCTACTTCTTTAAACCCACTATTCTTAAAATGCCTTTTCAAAGCAAAAGGTGTGTATCTATATTCATCATTTGGAACTTCATGCAAGTTCCAAAGAAAAGGTACGGTAAAAAAGAAAATGCCCCCTGGTTTTAATATTCGATGTATTTCTTTTAATACAATTTCAGGCTCCGGGCAATGTTCTAAAACCTCTGTTCCAAAAGCACAGTCAAAACTTTCACTTTTAAAGGGCATAGATATCCCGTCCCAGGTGAAATCAGGTTGGATATTAGCATCATAGTCACGTGCTGTTTCAATATCAAGACCGGTGTAGGTTACAACTTTAGAGTGATTTAATATGTATTCTTTATACGGCATCTTTCCGCAACCTATATCTAAAACTGAACCTTGAAATAACGGTAAAGCTTTTTTTAAAGCGTTAAAAATAGAAGTTCTTATATAATAAATATCAAGATTTGATTTTTCAAGCTGTATGTTTATAAAATCACTTTTCATTTAATTTTGTTCTGGATTCTTTTGATTAAATGACTTAGTCTGCTTTCATTGCATTGTTTTAGCTCATTTTTGTGATAACTAATAATAGCTGAAATCGTAGTTATATATTGAAAATCAAATTCTTTGTTTAAATTCTCAAATAACTCAATTCTACTTGTATGGTAATTAATTAAACTTAACGAATTTGTTACACCTCCCTCATTTTTTCGGTAAACACTCATCGGCTCGTTAATGAAATAAAGCAAACCGTTGGAAGCAATTAATGCAAATAAGGCCATATCACCACTAACAATGCTGGTGAACCATTTGGGTATCAATAGGTTTTCTCTCTTAAATAAAAATGAACTGGTATGAAATAAAGATAACTTTGAAAGAGTGTCTTCTATGGTGAAAACACACTTTGTATAATCCCTCCAAAGTTTTTCTTCAATTTTATTTATTTCATCTTTTATGTAAGTACTATGAAAACAACCTTCATAACCCTCATTCTCCTCCAAAAAATCAACCTGTTTTTGAAGTTTTAAAGGATCTGTCCAGTAGTCGTCACCTTCACATAAAGCGATGTATTTCCCTCTTGCTGTAAAAAGATTATAAATAAAATTAAATCGCCCTGTGGGGGCGCCGTTTATTTTAATATTATTCTCTCTGTGATGGAGAAAGAATCTAATTTTCTCAGGGTATTTTCTGGCATATTCCAAGCAAATTTCTCTTGTACCATCAGTACTTTCATCATCCCCTAATAAAATCTCAAAGGGAAAATTGGTTTTTTGCATTAAGATTCCATCCAGACATTCTTTGATGTAATTTACGTGTTGATAGGTAACAATAGACACGGACACCAACGGTTTTTCAACGGAAGAATTTTTAAATGAATTTACCTCCTTTTTTTGGTAAGCCTTTAAAAAGTCTTGGATGGTCATTAATTTTGCTTTAACAATTTTGCAGGTATTCCCACATAAGTCTTTTGACTATCACAATCTTTGTTCACGAAAGCCATTGCCCCTATGATAACATTATCCCCTATTTGTATACCATGTTGAATTACAGCATTTGTACCTATGAAACATTTTTTTCCAATTTTGGCTCCACCTATTTGGTTCATCTCATCATCTAAGTTATTTGTCATAACACGAGGGCTGAAATAACAGTCATCTCCAATCTGAACACCTCTAGCTAAAATAGATTCATATCTGAGTGTAACCCTATCCCCAATATTACAATACCCAGAACTTGAAACTTTTGAATCGATATAACAATCTGCTCCAATTATGGTATCTTCTCTAAGCTCAACATAACTTTTTATAACAGTGTTTTTACCGATTTTTACTCCTCTCTTCAATAAACAATAATTTTCAATTACTACATTTTCTCCTATTTCCACATCATCTTCAATTATGCAGAATAATCCAATTTTAACGTTTGGTCCTAATTTTGCACTGGATGACACTAAACTATTCTTCATCTTTTATATTTCTTAATGTAGCTGGTACTCCTTTGTTAATATTTCTTTTTTCCTTTTTAACTGGTCTTGCTGGCACACCAATCAAAGTAGAATTTTCCTTTTCAAAATTTTTATTCACCATTGCTCCTGCCCCTACTATGGTTCCTTTTTTTATAACTGTTTTTGAGGAAATTATAGCCCCACTTCCTATAAAGGACCTTTCTTCTATTTTCGAATTACCAGCAACACAAACGTTATTAGATAAATGTACTCTTTCAGAAATTATTACACCATGTCCAATTTTAGCTCCTGGAGCAATAACCGTTTGATCACCAATTCTTGTATCCTCATTTAAGGAACCTCGGGCTATTGCACTATTAGCACCAATAATACAATTTTCACCTATAGTAACACCTCCCAATTGTGGTTGATTTACTCTATTACCTTGGCCTTCAAAAACCCAAGCAATTCCACGAACGCCAATGGAGCAATTTGATTCTATTATGGTATTTTTACCGATTTTACAGTTATCATTAATAACAGTGTTGCTTTTTATTATAGAATTATCACCAATCTCACTTATTCCTATTACAACGAAGGAATCAATTTGAACATTTTTACCAATAATTGCTTCATTGTGGATTTTTGAAGATGAACATACTTCTCCACTAGAAACCTCCTTAAAATACTCATTTAGAATTTTATAAAAAACAACTTGGGGCGATTCATTTATTTTTAAAATGACATTACCATTAAAAGGTTTATTAATAAAATCTGTTAGAATAATAGAATCTGAAAAATTGGGGATATCATTTGAAGCTTGTAAAAAATAAAATCCATTTTTTACAGGGTTATATATAGAGGCAACAATATAATTTTCCTTGGCATCGCCAATAACCTGGAACGGAATACCATGTTTATTTAAAAAAATTTTAATATCAACAAAAGAAATTTTCACTAGATTTAATTTTAAGAAACTTCATTTACTAATAAACAAACTGTTTTTAGAATACTCTCATCCAAATTACTATAATTTGGCAAACAGAGTACCTTTGTTGCAATTTTATCAGAAACAGACTTTTTCTCAGAATCGAGATACGCTAATTGATTCAAACTAGGATAAAAATATCGTCTGGGAAATATTTGATTTGCTTCCAGTTTCTTCTTCACTTTTAAAAGCATTTCCTCATCCTCAAATAGTACCGGGTAGTAGCTGTAATTCCAGGAAGTACCTTCCCTTATTTTAACTGTTTTAAACTCCGGCAAATTTTCTCGATAAAACTTAATAACCCTCTTTCTCTCGCTAACAATCTCATCTATATAAGGTAAAACTGCTAGTCCCATAGCTGCCTGGAATTCACTCATTTTAGCATTTATACCCAAACCTTCAAAATCTTCCTGGCCTTTATGTCCAAAATTATGATGGTAATATAACTTATAGTGCAAATCGGGGTCTTTAGTAATCAACGCCCCTCCTTCTCCGGTATGAAAGATCTTGGTGGCGTGAAAACTGCAGATGCTTACGTCACCATAATTAAAGATAGAAGTTCCTTTATGTTTTACCCCAAAACAATGGGCAGCATCATAGATCACTTTTAGGTTATGCTTTTTAGCTATGGCATCAATGGTTTCCACATTACAAGGGTTGCCATACACATGGGTTGCAAGAATAGCCGAAGTCTTGGAGGTGATCGCAGCCTCAATTTTGGTTTCGTCTATAGTCAAATATTCGGGGTGAATATCTACAAAAACCGGAGTGCAATTTTCCCAAACAATACTCGAGGTTGTGGCTACATAGGAAAATGAAGTTGTAATGATCTCACCGCTTAGTCCCAGGGCTTTAATAGCTACTTGTAGAGCAATGGTACCATTGGTAGTAGCAATAAGGTTGGGGACTGCTAAATGATCTTTTAATTTTTCTTCCAACTCTCTTACCAAAACGCCACGGTTGGTAACCCAACCAGTATCCCAGGCACGGTCTAATATTGCCTGATATTCAGCTTTAGGTGGTAAAAAAGTTTTGGTTACTGGGATCATTTATTGTTTTTTTGGGGTATTGCGAAACAAATTGTTTCTTCAGCATGAATGGAAAAATGATCAATAAATATTTTATAATTCAAGTCTAAATTCATTATCCAAGTTGGGACAGTTGCAAAATCATCCAGGCTGTGATAAATGGCTATAGCCAATTTAGGTTTAAATCTCTTAATTGTATTTATAGCCCCTTCTAAAGCCAATTTCTCTGCCCCTTCAATATCCATTTTAATATAATCGACTTTTTTAATAGCATTTTGCTTCACAAAATTATCTATTGATTCTGTAGTACAATCACCAGCTTGTTCTAAAAATGATTCAGAGGAAACTTTACTCCCTGGGCCATTATCAAAAAAGAAAATGGAATCACCCGCCCGGTCAGTAACAGGGTGTGGTATTAATTGGATGCGCCTATTTAATCGAGGATTTAGTAAAATATTTTTATTGAAAATTTCAATATTACCAGGTATAAATTCAAAGGAGTAAACTTTTCCCTCATCACCTACTTTATCAGCAAAATAAAGAGCAGTATCACCCCAACAGGCCCCAAGATCAAAGACCACATCTCCCTCTTCTGCACCCACAACAGTTTTAGCTTTTTTTTTATAAGCATATTGCTCAAGGATAAAATCTACGGCAATTCCTTTTTCAGTAAAAAAGAATTCAATATCATACCCAATATCTTTCAAATCACTCTTTTTTAATAAAAAGTGAAGAAATTGCGGATCTAAAGTAATATTCCAGTCAATTAGGCTTTTCGCTTTCTCAATTGCCTTCCAGTACTCAGCATTATTCCTGGGCAACTTAACCTTCCTGAAACCAAGAACTCTAAATGCAATTAACTTCACATAAAGAGATTTGTCTTTTTTGGAAAGTGACTTCCATGTTTTCTCAAAGTGAGGCAAATATTGTTTCACAAAATCATCAAAAATCTGTTTCTGGGAATCAGGTAAAGGTATAATTGAAGCTTTCAATAAATTTTTGATCCCTTTTTTGCTTAGCAATTCTCTTCTACCCTCCTTTTTATTCAATGGTAATGAATTGCTACCGAATCTAAATTCATCATAATTATCGATGCCGTAATTATTGATTATAGCTTTTCTTGCTTCATTATAAAGAGCTGATTTAAAATTTTTCATTAAACTGTCTTGTTAACTAATTTTAAAGAAAACAATTTATTCCCCATTACCTAATATAGTATTGACATTAGTTTCTACCATTTTAGCATCCAAAAGAAAGGGCGTCCAAATTTGTTTATCATGAACTATTTGCAAGGTAAGAGCTTTATGGATTTTGTAATATGTATTATACCCGTACCCTTCCGAAGCTGTAAAAGTTACATTATAAACTCCCTTTGAAAGACAAATTTTCCTGATTACTAACGAAACAGAGGTTTCTGTCCCTTTTTCAATTTCTGAAAGTAATTGTCCTTCAGGAATAATTTCGGCAACAGGTCTTTGCTCCTTATCATAAATAGCTAAAGTAATGAATGGAATATTGGCTAAAGACTTATTTCTAATCAAAAATTTTAAAACTAAATCACTAGCCCAGGGAATTTGGTATATACTATCTGCTTTAGCAAAATCTTTAATAGATGCACTTATTAAATCCAAAGAATGATCAGTAAATACTAAATCTGAATCCTCATTGGTTAAAAACGAATTGTAATAAAGGTCAATTCCCTGGGAGACATTCTGGGAATGAAATTTAGGTTTACCCTTTTCTAATAAGATAATTTGTGTACAGATCCTGGAAACCATTGGCATACTATGAGAAACAAATACAATAGCCGTACGGGGTAAAATTGTATCAATAGTTTTAAAACACTTTAGAACAAAACCAAGATCTCCAACGGCCAAAACCTCATCAATGATGAGCACATCCGGCTCCATTTGAGCGGCAATGGCAAAGCCCAGGCGGACCTTCATCCCGCTGCTGTAATTTTGTACCGGCATATCAATAAATTCCCGTATCTCGGCAAAGTCTATTATCTCGTCCAGCTTTTCGTTGATCTCCTTGCGGCTAAAGCCCAAGATGGCACCATTATTATAGATGTTTTCCCTACCGGTAAGAATTCCATTAAATCCTGCTCCCAATTCGATAAGTGCACCAACCCTACCTTTTATAGTTACTTTCCCGGCATCCGGGTTAATGAGACCGTTAAGAATTTTGAGCAAAGTAGATTTCCCGGCCCCGTTATGCCCAATAAGTCCCAGGCATTCTCCGCGGCGTAGTTCAAAAGAAACATCTTTTACCGCCCAGAATTCCTTTACGCGCAATTGACGTTCTTCTTTGTTACCGCGAAAATTAGTAAAAAGATCCTTCACTCCATACCAGAGACTGGTCTTAAGATCTTTACAGAACTTCTTGGAAAGCCATTCTACCTTTACTAAAACCTCCTTTTCTTCCATATTACGCACTTCGTTCAACAATAATAGGAATAGAAATTCGGTAAGCCATTAAAGCAAGGAGAAAAAGAGGTGCCGTTGCCGCTAAAACCACAAAATAATAGCTAAGATATTCAGGACATGCACCAGTAATAAGATCCCTGCTGGTAAGTATTATTGGGGTAAAGGGATTAAATTCCATCACGGTTTTCATCAAGCCTTCTTCTGGCACTGCATAAACTACCGGGGTAATATACATTAGAAAACTGAAGCTCATAGAAACAGTTTTTCCTACATCCTTATAAAGCATACTAAGAGGGGTAAGAAAAAGACCTATCATAATCCCAAATAAAAGGGCAAAGCAAATAACCACAGGCAGCAAAAGCAGGCTCCAATGAAATCCCAACCCAAATATAAAAACGAAAGCAATTAACAACAGGATCTTAATTGAAGAATTAAATAATAATTTATAAACCCCTGAAATAATAAGTGCTTCTTTTGGGAAATTAATTTTACTTAAGAGCCCACGGGCTGAATTCGTACTTTGCGTAGGAGAATTTATAGCTTCCCTTATAATAGACCAAAGCAATGTTCCTGAAAAAGCATATACTGGATAAGGTATTCCGGTATCAGTTACCTGAATGGTTCCCGAAGCATTTAAAAAAATCCAAACTGCAGCAGTGGCTAGCGGTGTAATAAAAGCCCAGATTATCCCCAGATAAGATTGACGGTATTGTGCTTTAATATCCCTTTCTGCCAATTGCCGTGCTAAAAATCGCGAGCTATAAATATCCCTTATGCTCTCTTTTAGAAGTTTACCGGGGCTAAGCGTATTTTCTTTTTGATAAATTTGGGTTTGCATAGATATGATTCAAACATATTATAATAAAACTTATTGTGGATATAATCCAGGATAATTTAAAAAATTCATACTGTTCTTAATTTAAATCATCACATAAGATACCGGTGCCAAAGGTATCCAAAAGTTATTGTTCAGATCTTTAAGGCTTAAGAATGGCACTCATGAACTATACGCTTATTTTAATTGGGTTCCCCCTGGTTCTATGTGCGAAAAATACACAATATAATTCTAACCCTAAAGCGATCTCAACTAGCATTAAAAGGATTTATAAGTTTTTGTATGAGGTAATCTCTATTTAATTATTTTTAGCACTTATGGAGAAAGTAAAAAATTTTATTAATTCAAGTTTTTTGAGAGTTTACCCAAAATTACCTCACCAAGTACAACGATTTATTTGTTTGGGGTTAAAGCATTATTACAAACCATCTTCAAATATTAAAAAGTTAAGGTTCCAGGGGGAATTCACAGTTAGGCTTCCTAAAAACAATCATTTTAAAATGATCAATTATGGTGGAATGATAGAGCACGAAACTTTTTGGGAAGGTGCTTTTGAAACTTTTGAAAATGACCTTGGGTGGTTATGGATTGAATTATGTGAAATTTCTGAGATTATCCTAGATATAGGAGCAAATACCGGGATTTACACCCTGGCAGCAAAAGCAGTTAATCCGAAAACCAGGATCTATGCATTTGAACCATCCATCCATACTTATAACAAGTTATGCAAGAATGTTCGATTGAATAGGTTTGACATAGAATGCGAGAAAGATGCTATTTCAAACCATTCTGCTGAGAAAGTATTTTATGACCTTCCCAATTCCAGTGATAACGCATCCTTGTCGCCTGAAAAAATGAAAAACTGGAATGGTTACAGGGGTGAAATCTTGGAATATAAGGTTGGAGCAACTAGCATAAGCGATTATATTAAACATAAAAATATCCCTAAAATTGATCTGGTAAAAATTGATATTGAAATGCATGAACCGGAAGCAATTGAAGGTTTGGGCGAATATTTGTATAAATACAAACCGATTATAATTCTTGAAGTATTGAGCGATGAAATTGCAGAAAAATTGAATAAACTTTTCGAACTTAATGATTACGAATTATTCCATTTGAAAAAAGGAAAAAAAGCAGAAAAATTAGAACATTTCAAAATGTGCAAGGAATATCTTGATAATTGGGAATGGAACTTTATAATATTTCATAAGAAAAACAAAGAGAAGGTTAAAAAACATACCTCCCTGTATACCAACCTGATTTCTAGTTAGTATTTAGTAACAGAATTAAGAAAAATTTTAATTAACAATTATTTAAAGTGTTATTGCAGACCTTAATTATTTTATGGTCTATGCAGTAAGATCAATTTATTCTCTAAATTCAAATATATTTAATTGAAAATCATTGTTGTCCGGTAAAACCGGAATTTAATTATTTATCAACTTAAGTTGTTGATATTGAGATGCTGTATCTCTATTTTTCAAAAGTAAGCCCCCATTGTCTCTGGGAATAGAGAATTTTGGTATTTTATCTTTTTCTGTTTAATCACTTCCCGCCAACTTCCCTCTGGATCTTCTAAAAAGCCATACAGGTTGTTGATGTAATTCATTAACTGCTGCCTTATAATGGACACCAGATTGGAAAAGGCCCATTTCTTTTTTACTTTTCCTTTCACCAAGGTGATCAGAAGATTAGCTAACATAGCCGTCCAGATCTGTATTTCAATAGCATTTTCATTATCGCCTAGAAAATATTTTAGCGGAAAATTCTGTTTTAGCTGCTTGAATAGCAGCTCGATCTGCCATCGTTTTTTATAGATTAAGGCTATCTTTTCAGCTTCTAGCTCCATATTATTGGTGATGAATTCAAACAACCTGTTGTTTTCGCTGTCCCAATATGCTATACGCCTGGAATGATGTTTCAGCTGCTTTTTCTCACCATAATATAAAATGATCTCCTCATCCTTCAATACTCCTGAATCAGCATCTTCCGGGATATCAAATTCCTTTCCTGGCTGGTAAGTTGCATTCTCCTTTAATCGAGTCACGTACCATATCTGGCTTTGGGTAAGGGCTTCATATTGAGCATAGTCAACATAGCCTTTATCAAAAGTAATGATAGAACCTTTGACCAGGTTGAAAACTTCTTTCAGGAACATATGGTCGTGTCGTACGGCTTCACTGTATCGGACAAGGCAGGGAACATTCTCGCTAGCCTTGATAATGGTGTGGGCTTTTATTCCACCCTTCTTTTTGCCTTCCTTGGGATTGCGCCCCACGCCCTTAAGGATGTCCTTAAACAGGGAAATGGTGGTGGAATCCATAATATAAAGACGTTTTAGGTCAGCATCGTTTAACCGGCTGTCCGCTAAACTTTCTGCATGTTTTTGGTAAACACTTTTGTAGATATCCCCAAAAACCGTACTGCTCCGGGGTTTATTGGCCTCAGCAAAAGTACTTCGCCTAACCAGGTAGGACAGGCCTAAATGGTCCAACTTATGCGCATTTGCAAGAAGTCCCAATATCGTTTCTCGTATTGATTGATAGCCTTCTAAGGACACGAAAAGCATTACAACCAGGTGATTATAGGTCGTAAACTTCTTTACATACCGCTCTGCACTATGCTCCCGAGCTATCTTCCGTACCTCACTTTTGTCAATGAACTTTATTAATTGATTAAATATAGACTGTCCGTTAAAATTCTTACTTTTACCCATGTCTAGCTTTTTTGTGTCGTAACTCAAAAGTAGACATACCGGGTTAGTGTTCAAAAAACTAGCCCGGTTTATTTTTTTTACCGGACACTAGTGATTGAAAATCCATATTATAAACTATAAGGAGATTTTACCGTATTGCCCGGTGTATTAATATATAATCTAAACCCAGAATCTGTTAGTATTCTTAGGGGAAGGATTAAAGAGTTTTACTTTAATTGGTCTAATATGTTCTTTTTGGGAAGTTCGTGAAAATAATCAGCCACGATTTCAAAATTCTAGGTTTCATACGTTATAAACAGTATTATTTTCATCTTACTAGAAGGTTTTTACTAAAGCCCTTTTTGTCAAGTACAGATAGGTCTTAATTACCTTAAAAGGTTGCCGGTAAAAAAGATCACCAGCCTCAATAAAAGATTTTATTAGCTTTCCTTCCCTAAAATAACTTCCCATTAAACCGTATTTATGTTTTACAAGACTTTTCTTAACAATACCTATTTTATTTGAAAATTGACAATCGTCATAAACATATTGAACAATACCTAAATTCACCTTAGCTATATCACTGGAAACCCTTTTCATCTTTTCTGATACCCCAATTTCTTTTCTGTATACACCGGTAATCTCATCTATATATCCCACCTTATCTCCATTACGAGTTAGCCATAGGTAAACAGGCCAATCTCCATAAGGAAAATTCTTTATCCAATTAGGGATCTCAACTTCATTCTGTTTGTTACGATAAAATGCAGTCACAGAAGGAATAAAATTACCAAAGATAAGTTCATCAAAATTGCGTGAATTATTTGAATGATCCCAGGTCTTATCTTTAAATTCGCCGGTTGGATACAAGTTCCTGATCCCAGTATATACGATGGAAAAATCGGGTCTAGACTCGAGAAAATCGTATTGTTTTTGCAATTTGAGGGGCTCTATCCAATAGTCATCACCATCGCATACCGCAATATATTTCCCGTCACACGCCTTAATAGTCCTTATAAAATTATTGATAAGCCCCAGGCGTCTATTCGAAGGAAGCAATTTGATTTTTTCAGGATATTTTTCTGCATAAGTTTCACAGATTTGTCGTGTAGCATCACTGCTTAAATCTTCTCCTATCACCAATTGATATTTGAAGTTTGTTTCTTGATTAAGAATACTCTCCAATGTATTGGCAATAAAATCTTCCTGGTTATAGGTTAGAATAAAAACACTTACTGCGAAATTTTTCATAAAAAACTTAAAACTTCTTTTATATTGTATCAATAATTCTCCCCTCTTCGGTTAAAAATAACCTGGCCGATTAAAATATTTCTTAAAGTAATAATTTTAAATAAATTCGGTTGTATTTCCTGGCACAAATAAAAAGATATATTTGTAACTAACTAATACTATTTTTCCTTTGAAAAAACTTTCAATTCTTATACCTGCATACAATGAGGAAAAAACAATCCTTCCAGTTCTAAAGGTATTAAAAGATCTTAAACTGGAATTTTCGATAGAAAAAGAACTCATCATTGTAAATGATTATTCCATCGATAGTACTCAGAAGATCATAGAAGAATTTATGAAATTAAATCCTGAACTGCCAGTTCACCTGCACAACCAGAAATTTAATCAGGGAAAAGGGGCTGCTCTTCATAAAGCAATTAACCTGGCCGCAGGGGATTTTATCATTATACAGGATGCCGACCTGGAATATGACCCAAAAGAATACAATCAGTTGCTAAGACCAATTATAGAAGGGAATGCTGATGTTGTTTACGGGTCACGTTTTATGGGGGGAAATCCACACCGAATTCTTTTTTTTTGGCACTCCCTGGGAAATAAATTTCTCACTTTTTTGAGTAATGCCTTTACCAATTTAAATCTTACAGATATGGAAACCTGTTACAAGGTGTTTAGAGCAGATATTCTGAAAGGTTTGGATTTGAAAGAAAAAAGGTTTGGATTTGAGCCGGAAGTAACAGCCAAAGTCAGTCGCGTTCCAAAAATCAGAATTTACGAAGTAGGCATCTCTTATTACGGCCGCACCTATGAGGAAGGAAAAAAGATAAATTGGAAGGACGGATGCCGTGCACTATGGTGTGTATTTAAGTACAATACGATTTCCAGGTAATATGAAAAACTATTCAATTGGTTTATTAAAATTGTTTTTGGGAATTATTTTTTTGGGAATTCTTATCTATAATTTCCATATAGCTAATTCCCTTAAGTACGAATCCGAGGGAGATGCAGCAAACTTCATTGAATTAGGCTTAAGCTTAGCACAAACTCAGAAATACGGACATATAAAAGGTTTAGAAGAAGGAGTAATCACCGCATTTAAAAATAAAAATATTCAGGAAAACCAAATTGAATTTGCCAATCATAGCACCTGGAGACCGCCGGTTTGGCCCATTTTAATTGCCGGGGTTTTTCTCCTTTTTGGTTACAACCTCACTTATGTCCTGATTTTTAAATTCTTATTACAACTTTTAGGTATTTTTATTTTCTACAAAACCTTAAAGCTTCTCAAGGTCAAAAAAGTATTAGTTTTAATCGGAATTTTCTTATATGCAGTAAATCCTGCCTGGCAGCTCTATTCCCGGGTATTTTTGTCAGAACCTATAACTTTATTTTTTCTTACACTCTGGCTCTATCTCCTAATCGCCTATGTAAAACAAAAAAAAGCTTTTTTTATTCAGGCAATTGTTGCGGGGATATTAATCCTTTCACATCCATATTATATCTTTCTACCTTTTACAGTATGGCTTATACTTGTGATTAATAATCAAATCCGGTTAAATCGTTTTGTGATTAGTTCCGTTATTTGTGCTGCAGTAGTCTCAACCTGGGTCATTAGAAATTTTATAGTACTCGATACGAATCAGATGATAATCACAACATCTTCTGGTGCAGTTATGGCAAAGGGATGGAATCACAAAGTGCCGAATGAACATACAAATACAAAAGGTGATCTTGCAGATGAGGAATTGGTGCTGTTGGATTTTGAATATAACAGAAACGAATTTGACGGTGAGGTAGGAAGTATGCAGTTATATCAAGACGCAAGCCTGAACTTTATAAGAAGTAACCCCGATTTAATTATACCCATCGTTTGGAAAAAAATTAAAAGCGCTTTCAATCCCTTTCCGGAAACTTCCAGGCCCGGTTTTTTGGAAACAGGTCGGGTTATCTACCAGGTTTTATCTTTTCTCAGTTTAATTATTATTTTACTGTTTTACAAAAATAAATTACAATGGTCTCTTGGTGTAGCTTTAGTTATTTCTACTATGGCTATTACGGTTCTAACATATTCTGGTTTACGGTTTAGAATGCCCCAAACCACTCTTGAGTTATTATTTTTTATTTTAGTGCTTCAGCAGGTTTTTAATAGTAAATTAAATTCTGAGTTTAAATACTTCTCTTAGATTATTCAAATATCTTTACAAGATATGCTCATGGAAGATTTATCTGGAAAACCAAAATAACTAATGAGAATTAAGAATGCAATAATTATACTGGGCCCGGGAAAAAGCGGCTCCACCCTTCTTAATCACATATTTTCATTACATCCAGATTTGTTCTGGATATCTACTTATGTAAATAAATTCCCTGAACACCCGGAATTATCTATATTAAATAATATTCATCGAATTCCTATGCTAGAGAAGAATAGCAGAAACAAAGATAATTTCCCACGTCCGGCCGAAGCTTTTTTTTTCTGGACCTATCATATCACAACCTTCTGGAGCGATAAACCGATATCTTCAGAGGAAGGTGCCAGACTCAATAAGGCGCTTAGTAAGATCAGAAAATTTCAATCCGGAAATCGTCTCCTTTTAAAATAACGGGGCCAACTCGCCCCAAGTTGGTTGAGAGTATCTTTGAAGACCCGCATATCATCTGGCTGGCTCGTGATCCCAAGGCAATAATAGCCTCCTATTACGCCAACAAATGGCTTTACAAAAACAGGCTGGAGGTTTTCTCTTCTAAATCTAATTTAGAACTGATAAAAGAGTATGCTGAAAGCTATAACAAAATGCAATTACATAAAGAAAAGTTTCGTGATTTTAAATTTCTTGAAGTTGATTACGAAGGTCTAACGAATAACCCAACAACATTTTTTGAAAAAATCTGTGAATTCACGGATTTACCCTACCCCTCATCTTTTCATTCCCTTATAACTGGCTGGGATATCCAGCCCGGCAATAACCTGAAATATCAAAATCTTTTTACCCCTTCGGAAATCCTTTACATGGATGAAATTTTACAGGAGAATAGATAATTAATTCTGTTCTCGTTCAAAGCTATCCGCCTAAAGATTGCTGCGGTTAAGGGATCTAATTTAACTAAAACAGCACAAATGTATTACCGCTTAGATCTATTACAGGCTAATCACTTTTCCCTATATTTGATACCTAACTAACTGCTGATTTGAAATCCAGAAAAAAAATCCTAATTCTGCTTCCTGACGGGGTTGGCCTGCGCAATTTCGCCTTCACATCTTTCGTGGAAGTCGGCAAAAAAATGGGCTGGGAAGTGATCTTCTGGAATCATACCCCTTTTGATCTTGAAAGCCTAGGCTATCAGCAAATAAAAATACAAGGAAATGCGAGGGCAAAAACCGATCTACTGAAAAGAGCGAAAATCGAATCCGAACTCGATCATTTTACCGCAAAATTTGATGATCCAGTTTATCAACGCTACAAGTTCCCGTATTCTGCCATGGGGATGAAAACCGGATTAAAGCATAAGATAGTCAGGTTTCTGGTAAAAATCCATAAAGGAGAAAAAAGTTTAAAACGCCTTCGGCAAAAAATGAAAAATTCTGAGAGGAAGGGTGCATATTATAAAAATTGTAAAACCGTTCTGGAAAAAGAAAAACCCGATCTGGTATTCTGTACCAACCAGCGACCAGTAAACGCTCTTGCGCCTTTAACGGCGGCACAGGACCTAAATATTCCTACTGCAAATTTTATTTTCTCCTGGGATAATCTACCAAAAGCAACCATGGTGGTGGAAGCCGATCATTATCTTGTATGGAGTGAGTTTATGAAAAAGGAACTGCTTAATTATTATCCTCATATTAAGCCTCAACAGATATATATTTCCGGGAGTCCTCAATTCGAGCCACATTACGATCTTAGCCTTAGAAAAAGCCAGGAAGAATTTTTTAAAGAACATGGGCTTAACCTTTCAATAAAATATATTTGTTTCAGCGGCGATGACATCACCACCTCTCCAGATGATCCACAATACCTTAATGACCTCGCTGAAGCAGTAGCTAAACTAAATGTAAAAGGAAATAAGCTAGGCATCATCTTCCGCCGCTGCCCGGTGGATTTTTCCAACAGATATGAAAAAGTATTAGAAAAATATAAAGAGCTAATAGTTCCTATTGTACCAAAATGGGAAAAAATCGGAAAGCAGTGGAATACTGTTTTACCAACAAAAGAAGATCTAAGCTTACAAATAAACACGATTTTGCACTCACAATTGGTAGTTAATGTTGGTTCGTCAATGGTTTTTGATTTTGCTATATTCGGAAAGCCCTGTTTATATCTTAATTATGAGGTCACTGATAAAACTCAGGCTGACTGGTCACCCCAAAAGGTCTATAATTTCGTGCATTTCAGGTCGATGCCAACTGGAGAAGAAGTTCTATGGTTAAATTCCCGAGAAGAAATCGCGGAAAAACTTGAAATAGGGCTGGACTTAAAAGAAGAATATGCAGAGAAGGCGATGAAGTGGTTTAATACAATAAACAAGGAACCGGCTGATAAAGCTTCGGAAAGAACATGGAAATATATTAATCGAATTAATATTGAATAACTTAACCTCAGATTGCCACGTCCTTCTTTGTCGGTCTCGCTATCAGAGTTCAAACAAATAGTTTATGCACTTAGCCTTCCTAACTCCTGAATACCCGCACCCCCGCTCCACCCCTTCCGGCGGACTTGGCACAAGTATCAAGAACCTGGCGGAGCAATTGGTGAAAAAAGATATTCTCATTACTGTTTTTGTATTCGGACAGGAAAAAGATCGGGTCTTTGGAGAGGACGGGATAAGCTTTCATTTTATCAAACAGCTGAAGTATGATTTCTTTGGCTGGTATAGATACCGGAAATACTTAGAGTGCTATATTAACAAAGTAAGCCTAGAAGAGCAGATCGATGCCCTGGAAGCCCCGGACTGGACTGGAATTACTGCTTTTATGAAGTTGAAGTGTCTGTTGGTGATAAGAATGAACGGCACCGACTCCTATTTTTGTCGGCTCGAAGGTCGGCCCCAGAAGAGGAAGAACTTCTGGTTTGAGAAACTGGCTTTAAAAGGTGCTGATCATCTGCTTTCGGTAAGTAAGTTTACCGGTGATAAAACCCGGGAGATCTTTAGTTTGAAAAAGGACATCAAAGTGATTCCCAACTCGGTAGATGTAGAGGCCTTTAAACCCACTGGAGAAGCGCCAATACCCGATACTATTCTATATTTTGGAAGCATAATCAGGAAAAAAGGAGTACTAGAACTAGCGAAGATCTTTAACCTGATAGACAAGCAAAAACCCAATGCACGCCTAATTATGGCCGGTAGGGATGTTTTGGATATAAAAACAGGAAAATCTTCCCGTGCATTGTTTGAGGAAATCCTGAATGATAAAAGCCGGGGAAAAGTTACCTGGACCGGAAGCCTGCCTTATAAAGAAGTAAAGTCACAAATCTCCAAAGCGGCTGTGATCGTTCTACCCAGTTTCGCTGAAGCACTCCCAATGACCTGGTTAGAAGCTATGGCTATGGAAAAAGCCTTGGTAACTTCTGATATTGGCTGGGTGAAAGAGGTGATGCAGGAGGGGGAGACGGGGTTCAACGTAGATCCTAAAGACCACGCTACTTATGCAAAAAAGGTTTTGGAACTTCTTGGAAATAATGAACTGGCAGAAAAAATGGGGAAAGCGGCGAGAAAAAGAGTGGTTGAGAGGTTTTCTACAGAGGTTGTTGTGGAGGAGAATATGCAATTTTATGAAACGGTGATTCGTTAATTCGGGATCCGTTAATTTGTTAATTGGGGATTGGAAATGTTTGTTGTTTGGGTTTGGGGTTGTAGATTTCGGGTTGTCAGTTCCGGGTTATCGGTTTTGGCATTTATTGTTTGAAGGTCAATCCCCAGATTTCCAGATGCACAATTAATGGTTTTTGACTACAAGTTTTGATTCTGTTGCATATTGTACCAATCATAGGTATTCCTAATTCCTTCTTCCAGTGCTATCTCTGACTGCCAACCTTTGTTTTTCAGCTTTTCGACACTGAGTAATTTTTGGGGAGTGCCATCTGGTTTGGAATGGTCCCAGATAATTTTTCCCTGGTGACCGATGATTTGTTGGATCAAAACTGCCAGTTCATCTATTGGAAGGTCTTTTCCGGTTCCCACATTATAAATCGTTTCTTCCAGCTTATGCTCCAGAGTAAACAAAACCGCCGAGGCCAGATCATCTACATGCATAAATTCCCTCATTGGGCTTCCCGTTCCCCAAAGTTTTACTGAAGCGTGATCCCGGTTTTTTGCTTCATGGAATTTCCTTAACATTGCGGGTAGCACATGCGAGGTTTGCAGATCGAAATTATCTCCCGGGCCATATAAATTTGTCGGCATTAGGCATACAAAATCTTTTTGATATTGACGCCGCAAAGCTTCGCAGGCTTTAATCCCGGTGATCTTTGCCAGGGAATACCATTGGTTAGTAGGTTCCAATTCGCCAGACAATAGGTATTCCTCTTTAATGGGTTGAGGAGAATATTTGGGATAGATACAAGAACTTCCGAGAAAAATAAACTTTTTTACACCATAGCTGTGGGCCGCATCAATAACATTATTTTGTATTTGCAGATTATGCATAAGGAACTCATACGGAAATTCATTGTTGGCCCAAATGCCTCCTACCCTTGCCGCAGCCAGGATTACCACATCCGGACTTTCCTCTTTAAAAAATCGGTTTACGGCGATCCTGTCCTTGAGGTCAAGTTCCCCGGAGGTTTTCCCTAAAAGATTGCTATATCCAGCTCCTGATAATTTTCTCAATATAGCCGAACCTGCCATTCCTTTATGCCCGGCGATATATATCTTATTATTCCTTTTCATTTAATCGGTGTAATCTGTTTAAATCCCTGAAATCTGGATCCTATTCATAATAATTTAAAGTGGGAAAGCCTCCCTTTTTCAGGTGTTGTTCCTTCTGCATCAGCATCAAATCGCTTTCCATCATTTCTTTTATCAATTCGGTTAAATCATATTCCGGTTTCCAGCCTAACTTTTTATGAGCTTTTGACGCATCACCTACAAGTAAATCAACTTCGGTAGGCCTGAAGTATCGTGGGTCAATATTAAGAATTTCCTTTCCTTTTTCAAGCTGAAAACGCTCATCCTTACAGTATTTTACCAGGGCCTTCTCCTCTATTCCTCCCCCCCTGAACTCCAGTTCTATTCCCACTTCTGAAAAAGCCATTTTAACGAAATCCCTTACTTTGGTAGTGGTACCGGTCGCAATAACCCAGTCTTCAGCTTCTTCGGCCTGCAAGATCATCCACATCATTTTCACATAGTCTTTTGCATGCCCCCAATCCCTTTGCGCATCCAGGTTTCCCAGGTAAAATTTATCCTGTAAGCCTAAAGCGATTCGCGCAGCTGCTCTTGTTATCTTCCGACTTACAAAAGTCTCTCCCCTCAAAGGGGATTCATGATTAAAAAGGATGCCATTACAGGCAAACATCCCGTATGCCTCCCGGTAATTAACTGTAATCCAGTAAGCATAGAGCTTTGCAACACCGTAGGGACTGCGGGGGTAAAAGGGAGTTGTCTCCGATTGCGGACTTTCCTGAACCTTCCCAAACAATTCAGATGTCGAAGCCTGGTAAATCCTGACCTTTTGTTCCAGTCCTAGCAATCTCACCGCATCGAGAATCCGGAGAGCGCCGAGTCCGTCGGTATTTCCCGTGTATTCCGGAATTTCAAATGAAACCTGCACATGACTCATTGCAGCCAGGTTATAGATCTCGTTCGGCTGGATTTCCTTGATGAGTCGAATAAGATTCGTACTATCGCTCATATCTCCGTAATGAAGAATAAAGTTTCTATTTGTCTCATGAGGATCCTGGTAGAGGTGGTCGATCCTGGAAGTATTAAACTGTGAAGATCTGCGTTTAATTCCATGCACTTCATATCCCTTTTGCAGAAGAAATTCACTTAAATAAGCTCCATCCTGTCCGGTAATACCTGTAATTAATGCTTTTTTCATCTTTTCATTTATTCCCCCGGACTAACCCGGTAAATACTTGTCCAAGTTAAAAGAATTTTTTTATCCTAGTTACCGGCTTGCATTTTTCAATTCAGAAAGGGACTTTTTTGGTGATAGAGGAATTCAAATAATGATTTTTGAGTTTAAGTTTCTAGTCAAGTTCTTTAAATGGATCTCTGTATATAATCAATTGACTTCGGGTTAAAGTTTTGTTTATAATTCGAGGTAGCTTGGTTTCAGTTTTTAGTGCCCACTTCTTAAAATTATTTTTCTGACTTCCCCATTTAAAAAATCTGCTAAAACGTTCAAGGGTGCCAACCGGTATAATTTCCACTTCTTTAAAAAACTTTTTGCCTGCATTTTCAAAATGAGTGGAACTAAAACTTCTGTCGGGGTGCGGATCGTTTTTTTTCCACTGGGCAAAGTCGGTTTTGTAAAATTTTGAAGGTCTGCCTTTAACCGGGATATACCATCGAAGTTCATCCAGTAACTTCGAATTTACCGCTGGTTCAAAAAATCGGGCTTCCCCGTCTTCTTTTAAGAGTCGGGCAGTTTCTTTTAAAAACTGTTCTTCAACTGGCAATTCCAAATGATGCAAAAATGCTTTTCCCACAACAAAATCAAATTTCTTTGAATCCAGCTTATTTAGTAAAAAATCCCCGCTTACAAAGCGAATAGGGAACTCAAATTTATAGGCCTCATTTAAAGCTTCTACAATTTTTCCGCTGGAATTTGCTATATCATTGGCATAAACCTCAGCTCCCAAAGCTGCCATTACCGCTGCATTTACACAATCACCGCAACCCATTTCCAAAACTTTTTTCCCTTTTATTCTATTCTTAAAATCTCTCTGGTAGAGTGCGAACCAGCTGGTTTCGGTAGTAGTAGCCGAAGCAAGGAATTCATCAAGGTTATTAATCCAATGAAGAATATTCTTTATGTTATAATTAGCATAAAGTTTCTCATAATGAAATTTATTTTTATCCTGGTTAAGATTTGATTCACCCATATGTATGTAATGAAAGATAAAAATTTAAGAATTGAATATTTATAAAACTTTGACTCATTGTCCTAATTTTAAGCAAAAGGACAACTCTCAAGTAAACCTTTCTGGATTTTTTCTAATTCTTTAATTTCAGGTAAAAGTGGTTTATCCTGCATTAACTGAAGCAGTTGTTCTGCAGTCATGCTATCCTTGATAAAGTCAACTTTATAAACAGGTAGTCTTAAGGATTCAAAATAATCAACATACTTTATTCCATTTCCAAAAATCTTATCTGAAAACTCAACCCAAAGTGCCGGAATTTTATAAGCGTGAGCAATAATCAGTCCGTGGAGGGAAGAAGAAATTATGTTTTCACAACTTAAAATTTCCCTGGTAATCTCTTCCACATCATTGGTTAGAAGATCGATTACTTTAATATCAGGATCCTCTTGAAAAAGCTTCACCGCTAGTTTATAATCGTGATAATGGGGAATAACTCCGATCTTACATTTTTTCTTAACCTCAGGATTATAATATTTAGGAAGTAAAAGCGCCGGATCACCATAAACCTCGGGACATTTATAGCCCAACTCCAATAAAAAGTCTCTGGTTTGTGGCCCTCGTACCGCCCTAAAATCGGCCTGAGCAATCTCCTGCTCGTGGTCTATTATACCGCTCCCCCAAACAATACTATGCGTAGTTGCATGGTGCAAAATACTGCCCACCGCAAGGAAATTGGTTTTATTCCTTTTATACCAGGGCTGTTTTTTAGGCTGAACAAATTTCACTGGCTTACCACTAATTTTTTCTACCAAATATTTAGATAGTAAATCCCCATAATTTTCCTTTTTCCTAAAAATAAATTTGATCTCACTCCAATAGAATAAAGGAATTTCTTTCTCCCGATAAGAATTGCGTTTTGACTTCTTCAATAGATATACTTTGGGATTATAACGGCAAAGCCTGAAAAACTCAAATATATTGAAATTATACACAAAATTCTTATTAAAAATCCCGCAAAGCCGATCCAAACATTTTTTATACTTTTAAGCCACTTATCAAAAACCAATACATGCCCCAAAGAAAAATATGCGTTGTCGTTACTGCCCGCCCGTCCTACAGTCGGATCAAAACGGCTTTAAAAGCAATACAGCTACATCCCGAACTGGAACTACAACTGGTAATTGCTGGATCGGCCCTACTGGACCGGTATGGAAACGCGGTAGATTTTATTGAAAAAGACGGATTTGACATTGCGGCAAAGGTTTTTATGGTACTGGAAGGAGAAAATCCTACCACCATGGCCAAAACCACTGGTCTGGGTGTAATGGAGCTTACCAATGTTTTTTATAATCTAAAACCAGATGCCGTGGTAACCATAGCAGACCGGTTTGAAACCATTGCTACTTCTATCGCTGCGGCGTATCAAAACATTCCCTTAGTTCATATTCAGGGAGGTGAGGTCACGGGTAGCATTGATGAGAAAGTAAGACACGCCAACACCAAACTTGCCGACCTTCACCTGGTTGCTTCAGAAGATGCCAAACAACGGGTAATAAAATTAGGGGAACATCCTGACAAGGTGATCAACACCGGATGCCCTTCTATAGACCTGGCAAAAGAAATTTCAGAATATCCATTTCTGGATTTTGATCCCATAGAAAAATACGGGGGGGTGGGTTCTAATCTCAACTGGAAAGAAGGTTATATTGTAGTGATGCAACATCCGGTTACTACAGAATATCAAATGGCAAAAGCACATATTACCGAAACCCTAAAAGCGATTAAAAGTTTAGATTTCCCTGCATTCTGGTTTTGGCCAAATGTAGACGCCGGATCTGATGGGACATCCAATGGGATACGAACCTTCAGGGAGCTAGAAAAACCTGAAAACATACATTTTTTTAAAAATTTGGAACCAAACGATTTTCTCAAACTTTTAAAAAATTCTAAAGCTTTAGTGGGTAATTCAAGTGCCGGTTTAAGGGAGTGCGCTTATTTGGGAGTGCCGGTGGTCAACATTGGGAATCGGCAATTTCGCCGCAATCGGGCTACCAATGTAACCGATGTGAATTATAATTTAAATGAAATTTTAGAAGCAACCGAAAACGCAATACGAACCGATCATTTTGAATCTTCAGAGATTTACGGAAATGGAAATTCAGGGAAAAGAATTGCTGAAATTTTAGCCACTTCTGAATTAACATTTAGCAAAACGATTACCTATTAAAAAACTGCTTCAGTATGAAAATTTTAGGCCTGATCCCTGCCCGGGGTGGTAGCAAAGGTATTCCCGGTAAGAACATTAAACTTCTGGGAGGTAAACCGCTATTGCAATACACTTTTGAAGCGGCGAAAAATTCAAAACTTTTAAATAAAGTTATCCTGAGCTCAGATAATGAAGAAATCATTCAAATTGCAAAGCAGCTTGAGCTTGAGGTTCCTTTTAAGCGCCCGGCTCATCTGAGCGAAGATTCCAGTTCCAGTCTGGAGGTTGTAAAACACGCAGTGAACCACTATCTGAGCCGCGGAATTCAATTTGATGCAGTATGTTTGCTGCAGCCAACTACCCCATTTCGAAAACCCGGGCTTATAGATGAATGTATTTTAAAATTTCAGGACAATAATTTCGATTCGCTGGTCACCGTTAGGGAGGTGCCTGAAGATTATAACCCGCATTGGGTTTTTGAAGAAAGAAATGGGAGCTTAGAAATTGCTACCGGGGAACAAGAAATTATTACTCGAAGACAGGATTTACCAAAAGCCTATCACAGGGACGGAGCCATATATATTACTAAAACCGAAGTGGTGTTAAATGAAAATTCCCTCTACGGAGAGAAAATAGGTTTTGTAAACACCTCTAATTCTCCTTATGTAAATATTGATGTCCCAGAAGATTGGAGAAAAGCAGAAAAAATATTCAAAAGATTATAAATCGAGAGAACTAAAAACGGGGGCTAAGGTTTATCTTAAATTCGCTTAGATCCTAAGCCATTATGAATATAGAAGAAATGTATAGCCAAAATTAGAAGAAGGATGTGCGGAATCGCAGGAATAATTTCAGCAAAGGCTAATAAAGAACAACTGCAGCAAATGCTGAAACTTCAGCATCATCGTGGGCCGGATCATACCGGGAATTATTTTGATCCCGGTTATTGTGCACTTGGACATAACCGTCTTTCTATTATTGACCTCTCTGCGAAAGCCAATCAGCCCTTTAAAGATAATTCAGGGCGTTATCACCTGACCTTTAATGGGGAAATCTATAATTACAAGGAGTTAAAACAGGAATTAAAAACCCATTATAATTTTAAAACGGGATCTGATACAGAAGTTTTATTGGCAGCCTTTATAGTATGGGGGAAATCCTGCCTTACTAAGCTTAATGGTATGTTTGCATTCGGTATTTGGGATAATAGAGAGAAAAAACTTTTTGCTGCAAGGGATAGGTTTGGGGTAAAACCTTTTTTTTATTCCAGAAAAAACCAGGATTTCTATTTCAGTAGTGAAATTAAAGCTATAAGAAGCCTTTTAAAGTTGGATCAACCTAATGAACAGGTATGGGCTAATTATTTTTCTTACGGGTCTTACGGAATGCCTTCAGAAACATTCTACGATGAAATATTTCAACTCCCGGGGGGGCACTATTTAGAATATCAGGCTGGAAAGTTAAAGATCAGTAAATGGTACGATTTTGAAAAAAACCTCTCCAATCATTCTGAGGTCCTATCATTTGAAGAAGCAAAAGAAGCATATACTAAAATCTTAAGCGATAGCATTTCACTGCGGTTTAGAGCAGATGTTCCTATTGGTTTTAATATTAGTGGCGGAGTGGATAGCTCGCTTTTATTGGCTTTGATAAACCGACTTCACGAAAACAAAAATATCAGAGCCTATACGTTTTATACCGGCGATGAAAATTATGACGAGTTGCCCTGGGTCCAAAAAATGATCGAAACTACTCAAAATCCGCTAACCAAAGTAAAAATTGAACCAGGGGATGTAGTGGAAAAGGCTCAGTTCCTAAGTGACATCCAGGACGAACCTTACGCCGGTCTTCCCACATTGGCTTATGCTGCCTTATTTGAAACCGCTCAAAAAGACGCCGTAAAAGTATTACTGGACGGGCAGGGAATGGACGAACAATGGGCTGGTTATGATTATTATCAAAATCCCAAAAATGCTAAAAGCATCCAGGGAACAGGTGAAAAAAGTCCGTTTCGGCCAAAGGTATTAAGGAATGAATTTAGAGATTTAGCTAAAAAGCCTGTCTATCCTGCACCATTTGATAAGGATCTAAAAAATTTACAGTACCGAGATCTATTTTATACAAAAATACCACGCGCACTTAGGTTCAACGACCGGATATCTATGGCCTATAGCACAGAATTACGGGAACCTTTCCTGGATTACAGAATGGTGGAATTTGCCTTTTCCCAACCAAAATCCTATAAAATTCATAAGGGGATTCAGAAATATTTGATCCGTGAAATACTTAAAGAATTAGTTCCTAAGGATTTAAGTTATGCCCCAAAGCGGCCCCTGCAAACCCCACAACGGGAATGGCTAGGTAATCAATTAAAGGCTTTTACAGAAGAAAATTTTGAGAAACTCCGATATTCCAGGGCTTCACACTGGTTTGATTTTGAAGAAATGCACAGAGAATGGAAAAATTACAAAACCGGAGACAACCAAAGCAGTTTTCATATCTGGCAGTGGGTCAATGCTGGTCTTCTAATGGGTAATTAGTCCCGAACCGTTCTGGCGAAGTCTTGAACAGGCTGAGCAAAACATCCTATTTTTGAATTACCCAAACGGCTCAGATCTGAGCTTTAACCAATGAAAAACCTATTCAAAATTCCGCATCGCCTTTTTCCACCAGCGTTTGAATTTTCGGGTGGGATCAGATTTTTCTACGTAGCCTTTGGAATAGCGGTTGTATCCATAGCCGTAACCATAACCGTAACCATATCCATAGCCGTATCCATAGCCATATTTGGCTCGGTGTACAAAGTGGTTTAAGACAAAACTGATGTTTTTAATTTCCCCTTTGTTGTATTTCTCATTAATAGATTCCAACATCCCACGCTTGGTATAATCCTGGCGTATCAGGTAGATTGTCGCATCGGCATGTTTCACCAGGTTCAAGGCATCGGCTACCATTCCTATTGGAGGTGTATCCAGAATGATATAATCGTATTTCTGTTTTAATTCCTCCATCAGCTTATCCATCTGCTCGTTGATCAGTAATTCTGAAGGATTTGGAGGTACCGGACCGGCTGTGATTACATCCAGGTGCGGAATTTTACTCTGCTGAATAATTTCTTCACTGCTGGCCTGGTCAATCAGGTAATTTACGACTCCTATTTCATTGTTTAACTGGAAATCATCGAAGATCTTCGGTTTTCTTAAATCGACTCCTACCAACACGGTTTTTCGTGCACTTAAGGCAAACACAGTGGCCAGGTTCATCGCACAGAAGGTTTTTCCTTCCCCTGAAACTGAGGAAGTAATCAATAATGTTTTAGACCCGGTTACCCCCTGTTTTTTATACATAAACTGAAGACTGGAGCGCAAGCCTCTAAAGCCTTCAGAAATTGAGGATTTTGGGTTATTGAAAACCACCAGGTTGGAATCCGTTTTACTTTTTCCAATCATTCCAAGAATAGGAATTGGTGACAAACGCGTTACTTCCTGGGCATTGTGGATATTGGTATTTAGAAAAACCAGTAAGAACACAAAAGTTAAGGGAATCACGCCCCCAACCAGCACGGCCATAACATAATTAAGCTGGGTATTAGGACCAATTTGTCCGCCACCGGTATCCTTGGCAGAATCGATCACCATAACATCGCTTACATTGGCCGCTTTTATAAGCCCAGCCTCACTCCTTTTCTCAAGGAACATATTGTAAGATTTCTCATTGAGACTATAGCGCCGCTGAATCTTAAGCAAATCCTGTTCTTCCTGAGGAAGTTTACTTATTTCAGTTTCAAGTTGTGCGATCTGTCGGTTTATATTCCTTTGCTCATCCTGTAACAGGCCTCTGGACGAACTGATGTTTTCCAGCAAGATAGATTTAACCGAATTGATTTGTCGGTCTATATCGTCAAAAACCGGGGAGTCTTCTTTTAGGGAATATTGATAATTACTCCTTTCTTCCGCAAGGGCAATAATACGGGAAACACCGCTGGCGATACTCCCTTCTGAAATTCCCGCCACAGATGGCGCTGGAACATTCGAGTAGTCGGTACGGGTTTGCAAGTAATTTCTTAGGGTTTCGTAATAGGATAGCTGCCTTCTTATCTCCTCTTCCCGAAGGTCCAGGGTGGAGAGCTTATTGGAAAGCTGGGAACTTTCCGCAGAAATATCCATGATCGCATTTTCATTTCTAAACTCGTTCAACTCTGCTTCCACGAGTTTTAATGCCTCGGATTGTACCGCCAGACTGGAATCTATAAACCGAATAGTTTTAGTTGCAAAAAGGTTTTTTCGTGCAAGCATATTGTCACTCAGCACTTCTACCGTTCCGTTCAGGTAATCCACCAGGCGATCTTTATTCCCCCCGGTCTGGCTTAACCGTAACACTGATGAACCCTGGGATTCCGGGCTAACATTTACCCCCCGGTACCTCCCTACGGCCGAATCAAAATTCATAAAACTCACATAGAACGGAGTTCCCGCCTGCAAAGGCTGTTCTACCCTAAGGATAGTTCCGTTGAAGAAAGGTAGCCTAACCTGTTCTCCTGATTTATAATTTTTACTGAATTCTTTAGGATCGACCTCCCGGTAGGTTTTTTCTTTAGTACCATAATCCTGAAGACTTAGACTTGCCGGTACATTGGCTTCCAAATTATAGGTAGCTGAATCTACAAAGGTAATGACCATCGTTACATTCAAGGCCTGGGGCTTAGCCGTATCGGCAACCACTTTAAAAGGCGCTTTACCGTAGGCGTCTATTCGCTGGTATTCCCCGTCTTTTAGATACTGCGTATAAAACTGAAGTTTTTCTACTACCTCCTCATTATGGGATCGTGATCTTAAGATCGTCATCGCGGTATTCACTTTATCAGAAGTACCGCCCCAATTAAAGGTTAAACTGGTATTACTGGTAAAAAAAGGATTTTGATCGTCTTTTATGGAGATAGAATTCCCCAGGCTGTATACCGGCAATTTTCTTACATTATTGTAGTAAGCCACCGCCAGGCTTATCCCTACCGAAAGTAAAATCAACTTCCAGTAACTTATTACTTTTAGAACAAAACCTTTAAAATCGAAGGTTGAGCCTACATCTGATATGTGATCGTCTTCATGCGCCATTTAAATCCTTGTAAATAATAAGATGGAAGTTGTAAGAAACGATAAAATGGTTACCCCCGTTCTAAAGACCTCAAGTCCCGTGGTTCCCAGCCCCAATGCCTTTTGAGGCAGAGCATTTACCAAAATCAGGTCGTTGGGCTGTATATAATAATATTCACTTTGTATCGCTTCAATATCGGTTAAGTCTATGCTATGAACCTCCTCGCCGTATGGATACTGCCGAATAATCTTTACATTTTCCATATCCCCGTATTCAGTGATTCCTCCTGCATTGGCGACGGCTTCCATAATCGTTACTTTTTCTTTATAAATCACCTGGCTGCCGGTTCCTATTTCTCCCAGGGTGGTATATCTTATTCCTGCGAGTTTTACCGTTACAAAAAGATTAGCTTCTTCTTTAAAATAATTCTCCAAAAGCAAAGCTTCTATTTTTTCCCTTATTTCCTTCTCCGTATACCCCAAAACGTTGACCTCACCTAAGGTGGGTACCCGGATATTACCATGGTCATCTACGGTAAACCCATCGAAATAAACGGCCTCTTCAGTAGTCGCATTGGGATTGGCTTCTCCAACCGGGTTGAACATTCCAACCAATTCCTGGTCCAAAGCTTTTACCCGAATACTTAAAAGGTCGCCGGTTTGAATTCGATACGGCTTTTTAAGTTGTTCAATTTGAATAATACTATCCACTTCCTCGTCAAAATCCTGCAGATAAGTCGTTTTTTTGGTAGAAATACAGGAGGAGAAACTTAAAACTCCCGCCAGTAAGATTATAATGAAATAATATCTCTTCAGCATATTTTGCTATTGATTCGGGACATCAGGATGAATAAAACCGACAAGCACACTATATGCGAATTTGTCTTCATCTTAATTTAGATAGTTTTAACAAATATAGTTTTTGTAGGCTAATAATAAAATTAAGTCGCAATTTTCCTTTTATTTTGCACAAAACTCAAGTCTGTGAATTATTTAAGTGTAGAAAATATTGCCAAAGCCTATGGCGAACATATATTATTTAAGGATATTTCCTTTGGAATTAATGAAGGCCAGAAAGTAGGATTTATTGCCAAAAATGGAACCGGAAAAACTTCCCTTCTAAATATCCTGGCAGGTTTCGATTCGCCAGATGCCGGTAAGGTGGTCTATAGAAAGGATATCACTACGGCTTTTCTCCCCCAGGAACCCAATTTGGATCCCAATTTAACGGTGGAAGAAACCATATTTTCATCAGATAACGAAATTCTGAATATTATAAACCGCTATGAAAAGGCCCTTAAAAATCCCGATGATGCTGATGCTTATCAGAAGGCTTTTGAAGAAATGGATGCTGCGCAGGCCTGGGATTTTGAAACCCAATACAAGCAAATCCTTTTTAAACTTAAATTAGAAGATCTTTCGAAAGAAGTAAAATATCTTTCCGGGGGTCAGAAAAAGCGACTTGCCCTTACGGTCATGCTCTTGCAGAAGCCAAATTTCATTATTATGGATGAGCCAACCAACCACCTGGACCTGGATATGATCGAGTGGCTGGAGGAATATTTCAAGAAGGAAAACTTTACCATATTTATGGTAACTCACGACAGGTATTTCCTGGAACGGGTTTGTAATGAAATCGTGGAACTTGATCATGGACAGCTTTATACCTACAAAGGAAATTACGGCTATTACCTGGATAAAAAAGATGCCCGCATGGCCCAGGAAGCCACCAATACCGAAAAGGCTAAGCAGCTCTACAAAAAAGAGCTGGATTGGATGCGCCGCCAGCCAAAAGCACGTACCACAAAATCCAAGTCCAGGATAGATGATTTCCAGGATATTAAAGACAGGGCCCATAAACGCCGACAGGATCACGAAATCCAGCTGGAACTCAATATGGAACGGATGGGCAGCAAAATCGTGGAACTGCACAATATTGGAAAGTCATTTGAGGATAACGAATTGCTAAAAAATTTCAGTTATAATTTTAAGCGTGGCGAACGTATTGGAATAATTGGTAAAAACGGGACCGGGAAATCCACTTTCCTAAATATTCTTACTGGAGCGATAAAACCCGATGCCGGAAAAGTCGTAATTGGGGAAACTATTAAATTCGGTTACTATACCCAGGCAGGGATTAATATTAAACCCGGACAGAAAGTTATCGAGGTCATTCGGGAGTTTGGTGAATATATTCCCCTGAAGAAAGGCAGGCAAATATCAGCGCAGCAGCTTTTAGAGCGATTTTTATTCGATCGTAAAAAACAATATGATTTTGTTGAAAAACTAAGTGGTGGTGAGCGAAAACGACTTTACCTGTGTACGGTTCTGATTCAAAACCCCAACTTCCTGATCCTTGATGAACCTACCAACGATCTCGATATCGTTACGTTAAACGTACTGGAAGGCTTTCTGCTGGACTTTCCCGGATGTTTGGTAGTAGTTTCCCACGACAGGTATTTTATGGATAAGATCGTAGATCACCTGTTCGTGTTTCAGGGAAATGCCCAGGTTCAGGATTTCCCTGGTAATTACAGCGATTACCGGGAATACGAGGAAAGTTCCTCCGCTGAACCTAAAGAGGAGACCCAAGGCACCGATCAGAAAGACACTAAAAAAGATTGGAAAAAGACCAGTTCTGGAAGTAAATTGAGTTATAACGAACAAAAGGAACACGGAAAACTGGAAAAAGAGATCGCCAAACTCGAGAAGAAAAAAGAGGAAATTCAAAAGAAATTCCTCCAAGACCTCAGCGGAGATCAAGTTGCCGAAAATTCAGTGGAACTTAAGAAAATAGAGGATCAAATAGAAGCAAAAACCGAACGCTGGTTTGAACTGGGAGCTAAGGCAGAGTAGATCTTTATGATAGTTAAAAAGTGCAGTACGCCTGGTTAAAGTGCTTTTCTTTTTTAGAAATGATTAAGGAACCCTAGAAAACATAAACCTAACTGAGAACTGAGATTTGCAACTAAAATCCTACATCAAATTCCTTTTTAAATCCCAGAATCAGCACGGGTTGCACTCTCCTTTCGTTTATGAGTTAGTAACGAATTGTTTTTATGATAAAAGAAAATATCCGGAGTATAAACTTCTGGATGATTACCGAAACGACCTTCTGAAGAATCATAATACGATTAAGGTCACCGATTTTGGTGCCGGGAGCAGGGTATTTACTTCTAACGATCGTAGAATTTCCGCGATTGCAAGAAATGTGGGAATTCCGAAAAAAAGGGCCAGGTTCTTATTTCGCCTGGTCAATTATTTAAAGTGTAAAAACATGCTGGAACTTGGGACTTCCCTGGGGATAGGTGCTGCTTCGCTTGGCGCAAACAAAGAAAGCATCCTGGTAAGTATTGAAGGTTGTCCGCAAACAGCCAATGTTGCGAGAGAACAATTACGTAAATTCGATTTTAATAATGTAGAGCTTAAAGTTGGGGAGTTTGAAGAAATTCTGACAAAATTTATTATATCAGATAAAAACAAAAAAGAGGTTTCTGGTCCTTGGACCGATAGCAATCAGCAATCAACTTACTCAAAAAATCCAGGCACTTTTGACCTTATATATTTCGACGGGCATCATACCAAAGAAGCGACCTTAAAGTATTTTTATCAGTTATTACCCACAGCTCACAACGATTCGGTTTTTGTATTTGACGATATTCACTGGTCCCCGGGGATGGAAGCTGCCTGGGAGGAAATTAAATCGCATCCCGAGGTAAGAGTGACCATAGATACTTTTTTCCTGGGACTCGTGTTTTTTAGAAAACAGCAGGCAAAACAGCATTTTAAAATCCGATTGTAACAAACAAGGTAAAGAAGCGTCCTATAAGCACAAAATTATTTCTGCATGAGCAAAGTCATTGAAATCAGGCAAATTACCAGGGATTTCCCTTTGGGAAATGAAACAGTAAAAGTTTTAAAAGGTATCGATCTCGATATTGACAGAGGCGAATATGTAGCTTTTATGGGACCTTCCGGTTCCGGAAAATCTACGCTGATGAACTTACTCGGTTGTCTTGACACCCCCACATCAGGCCATTATATTCTAAATGGAAAAGATGTGAGCCAGATGAAGGATGATGAACTCGCTGAAATCAGGAATAAGGAAATCGGATTTGTCTTCCAAACCTTTAACCTGCTTCCCAGGACTACGGCCTTAGAAAATGTTGCTTTACCCATGATCTATGCCGGTTACAATAAAACCGATCGAATTAAACGTGCAGAAGAAGTTTTGACCAACGTTGGACTTGGAGACCGGATGGACCATAAACCCAACCAGCTCTCAGGGGGACAGCGACAACGGGTTGCTGTGGGAAGGGCCCTGGTGAACAAACCTTCCATTATTCTTGCCGATGAACCTACCGGAAACCTGGATTCAAAAACTTCATTGGAAATCATGAATCTTTTTGATGAAATCCATGCCGCAGGAAATACCGTGATTTTGGTTACCCACGAAGAAGAAGTTGCAGAACACGCCCACCGGGTTATTCGCCTTCGGGACGGAATGGTGGAAAGTGATGAGCGAAAAGAAATCTTAAGCCAGTAGTTTTAAACCTTTTTTACAAATTTGGTTAAAATTACAATTTGCTGGCCGTCAACTTTTCCTTCAATTTGTTCGGGATTATCATGTACTAAAGATATACGGCGCACCGGCGTTCCACGTTTGGCGGTAAGACTACTGCCCTTAACATTTAAGTCTTTGGTAAGTACTACCGTATCCCCAGATTCAATAATCGCCCCATTACAATCTTTATGTTGAACTTCCACACTCCTATTCTCCTCAGAAATCATCTGTGATTTAGCAAAGGCTCTGAGCTCATCTTCCATATACATCATATCAAGCAAATCTTGGGGCCAGCCTTCAGATTTAAGCCTAGTCAGCATTTGATAGGCAGTAAGCTGAACAGCGGGAACTGTGCTCCACATACTATCATTTAGACAACGCCAGTGATTGGGAATTACCTTTTCCGGTTCCTCCAATTGCTCCTTACAAACCGAACAGATAATAAAACTTGCTTCAGATGCTTCCCCAGGAAAATCCTGAAATTCATATAGGCTAAGGTTTTCTGTGTTACCACATAACTCACAAGTAGCATCGCTTCTTTCTAATAATTCCTGTTCCAGGCTCATGATCACGTTAAATTAGTTGCGAATATACATTTTCCTCCACATTAAGAAACTAATAAAACTTGGGCAATTAAAATAGGCTCAGGAAAATTTATACTTCTATGTTTGTAGAATCAAATAATTATTCTACATTTGTAGAGGTTAATCTAAACTTTTAGAGAAATGAATCTGTCAAAATCTGAAGAACAATTAATGCAAGTTCTATGGCGAAAGGAAAAAGCTTTTATGAAAAACCTTATAGAAGCTTATCCAGATCCTAAGCCTGCGCAAACAACCATTGCTACTCTTTTAAAAAGAATGCAGGATAAAAATTTTGTTGATTACAAGCAACATGGACGCTCCAGGGAATATTTTCCATTGATAGAAAAGAAGGATTATTTTACTAAGCAGTTTAATGGCATCCTTAAAAATTTTTTCAATGATTCCGCTTCCCAGTTCGCATCATTTTTTACAAAAGAAACGAATCTAAGCAAGGAAGAATTGGAAGAATTAAAGAAATTGATAGATAAAGAAATAAAAACCAAGTAGCTATGGAGTGGTACATTTTAAAATCTATAGCGGTCATGGCGGTGCTGCTTCTTTTTTACAAGCTTCTTCTTGAAAAGGTACATATGCATTGGTTTAAACGCTTTTATTTACTCTTTGCATTGGTAGCCTCAGTTGGGATCCCTCTGATTACCATTACCACGTATGTTGAACCAGTTTCCAGAAATTTTGATCCGCTACAATTTCAATTTTCCGAAGAAATTAGCGCGGCAGAAGATAGATCTTTTGAAGACTACTTTCCTACGATTTTGTGGACCATCTATATATTAGGAGTGATATTATTCAGTATAAAATTCTTTAAAAACCTTAAAAAATTATGGTTAAAGATTAAAATAAATCAGAAGATAAAAAAGGGAAACTTTACCAGGATCCTGTTACAAGAGAAAATTGATCCTCATACTTTTCTTAATTATATTTTTTTAAACAAAAAGAAATATGAGAATAAGCAAATCCCTAGAGAGGTAATCTTACATGAAGAATCGCATGCTAAACAAAAACATAGTTTAGATATTCTATTCGTGGAATTTATACAGATTATCTTTTGGATGAATCCGGTAATCATCCTCTTAAAAGATGCCATTAAACTCAATCATGAATTTCTGGCAGACTTTGAAGTCCTTAGAAAAGGAATTCAAACAGCTGAATATCAATATACATTATTATCATTTTCATCGGGACATTTACATAATGAACTTGTAAATCCCATAAATTATTCATCCATCAAAAAACGATTTACAGTTATGAAAACACAAACTTCAAAATCAACCATTTGGGCCAGGAGTCTATTAATTCTGCCACTTCTTTCATTTTTATTCTTTAGTTTCAGCAATAAAGAGATCGTGGAAAGAGATACCAGTATACTAACAACAGTAGCTCCAAAATCCAATACGCTAATGCTTAAAGTAAATGAGAATGGTAAGGTTTTCTTTCAAAAAGATCAAATTCAGATTTCTGAATTACAAAATCTCATAAAGAAGAGAGCCTATTCATCCTATCATATTGAAGTTCATGAAAATTCATCCCCTTCAAATGTAAAAAACCTTATTCAATTTATGGCTGACAATAAACTGGATGGCAATGTATCCAACTATTCTACCACTAAAAAATACCAGGAGAAAGTTACTCCTGAAATGGTAGAAGAATATAACAAGCTAGTAAAAGAGTTAAATGAAACCGGAATAATAAAGCAAAAAGATCTAAATCGAATCCAGAAAATCTTTAGGGCGATGACCCAGGAACAGAAGAAAAATGCGGCACAGCCAAAATATATAATTGTTCCCGAATTAATTGAGGAATACAACAGGATGGCAAAATATTATAATTCTATGCCTGAAAACGCCACTTTTATCAAAGTGAAAGATTACAATAGAATGAAGTATATTTATGATTTACTCCCGGAGAAACAAAGGAGAAATGTAGAAAAATTTCCAATAGCATCTCCACCCCCACCTCCGGCCCCGGCCCCTGCAGCTCCACCTGCTCCACCTGCTCCACCAACATTTGAGAAATTACTGGAAGATAATGCAACCTTTTATTATCAGGGACAATCAATTGAACCGCAAAAAGCCAGGGAACTGGTAGAAGAGCAAAAAAAGGTAGATGTGGAAATCACCTATGATAATCAGGAAAGGCCCATCGTAAAATTAACCGATAAAAAGGAGCTATAACATTTGAAGTTAAAAATACCTAAACCTCTTCGGCTTTACCCTAGAGGTTTAGGTATTATTATTTGAAATCAGTCTTGTAGTTTATTTTCAATAAAAGTATTTACCCTTGTTTCTAATATTGGGAGGGTAACCACACCCTGCTCTAATATAACTTCATGAAAATCACGAATATTAAAATCGCTGCCTAAGGCTTCTTCTGCCTTTTTTCTCAGTTCCCGTATTTTAAGTTCCCCAATTTTATAGGAAACTGCCTGTCCTGGCCAGGAGATGTACCGGTCTACCTCGGTATTGATATTATGCATAGAAAGGGCAGTGTTTTTCTTAAAATAGTCTACTGCTTCTTCCCTGGTCCAGCCCATTGCATGAATGCCGGTGTCGATTACCAGGCGGCAAGCGCGCCATTGCTCGTAGGTGAGTTTACCAAATAGCTCATAAGGGGTGGTATAAATGCCCATATCCTCCGCTAGAAATTCAGAATATAAGCCCCAGCCTTCCCCATAAGCTGATAAATACATATTCCTGCGGAATTCAGGAATGGTGTCTCCTAATTCGGCATTCAAGGCATTTTGTAAATGATGCCCGGGCACTGCTTCATGGGCGGTTAAAGATGGTAACACATATAAGGGTCGATTGGATAGGTTATAGGTGTTCACCCAGTAGTAGCCCGGCTGGGTGTCGTTTGAGGCCCCTATATAGCGTCCCGTAGTATACTTTGGCGCAATGGCATCAGGTACTTTTGCCACTCCGTAAGGTTTTCTTGGCAAGGTTTTAAAATAAGCCGGGAGCTTGGCGTCAATTCGCTTGGCGATATCCCGGGCTTCTTTTAATAGCTCTTCCCCGGTTTTCGCATAAAACTGATCATCAGTTCTTAAGAAATGAATAAAATCCTCAAAACTCCCTTCAAATTCCAGCCCTGCAATAATCTCTTTCATTTCTGAATTGATTCGCGCCACTTCCTTTAGTCCTATCTGGTGTATTTCTTCTGCACTCAGGTCCAGGGTGGTGTAATAATCTAAGCGGTTTTGATAATATAGGCGACCATTCGGGATTTCAGAAACGCCTATACTAGTCCGGGTATTTGGTAAGTACTCGGTTTCAAAAAATTCTTTAATTCTTTTAAACTGCGGAATGACATTGTTGGCAATCGCTTGCTTTGCAGCGGTTAAAACGGAATCCTTTTGTTTTTGCGAAAGGGTATTTGGAAGATCTTCAAAAGGTTCATAAAAATAACTCTCTTTGGGGTCTTCCATGATTTGATCGTTATAAGTGGATTCGTAACCTTCAAAGATAACTCGTGGCTGTGTAATTCCTTTTTTCAAACCCTTCCGCATTAAAGCAAAGTGCTGATCTACATATGCAGGGATCGCATTGAGTTTATCTAAATAGGCTTTAACCTGCTTATAATTATTTAAATCGCGCACCTGGTAAGCCAGGCTTAAATGAAATCCGGAATCGGAAAGTAGTGGGTTTAAATAAGCTTCATATGTATAAAAATCTATAGTTTCCTGCAGCTTAAATTTTAACATTTCAAGCGAAATCTGTTGCGTTTCATTTAAAGAATCGACCCTGATCTCTTCGAGTTCTTCCAGGCGCTTTTTTGCAAACCGGGCTTCCTTTTTATAGTATTCCTGGGTATAAAGTCCCAAGGGAAACTTCTTTTGATCATAGGCTTTATATTCTTCAATCCTATTGATGATCGAATCAAGGTTTTGCGAATCCTCCTGTGCGGATAAACTGAAAATAAATAAAAAACTTAAGGCCTGTGCAAGTAATTGTTTCATTGAGAAAATTGAATTTTCATTAAAGATAAGGTTTCTAAAGAAATGGGATTTTGGGAGCTGGAATTGCTACAAAAACATGAATATTTGTCTATTGCTTTAATCCTAGTTACTGACTTTATATTCCCGGCCTCTCTGGCCCTAGGGCTTTTTGAATCCGGTTTTAAAGGGGTTTAAAGCGATTGATTCAGTTATGTGCTTCGCAATAAGCAAATATGGACTTCATTCAACTTTAAATAATAAGATCAAAAATTTATAGCTTCCAGGTTCATATAGTCTAATTCCCTAAAATACGGGATCCAAGCTGCGATAATAATTCCTTTGCATCCCCACGTGTTTTCTCGGTTTCTATGGCTTTAATTTCGCCGTTCTCTTCTACCAGTTTATAACTAAAAGCAAACTCGGCATCCGCCCGGGCAATGGGGCTCAGCGTTCCGAAACGTAGGTCATTAAAATAAATATCCCCGTCCTTTTTTGAAATGGTATACCATCCCTGGGAGATATCGATGAGCCGCTTTACATTCCGCCTATCCTTCCAGTCCCCCAGCAAATGATGATTTTTAGGATGGGAGACAAAATCAATAGGCTGGGTATCAAAGATTGAATAATTACCAATTAAGTAAGCATCATCTACCTCCACATTTGCCGACCATAAGATGGAATTTAGCGGGCTTGGTTTTGTCTCTATCTTTTTATAAGCGATCTTCTGCCTATCCAGGGCCTCTGTAAATTTATTAAAGGTGTAGAGTTTTAAAGCAGGGGTAATGATCAGTAGATAAACGCTGCTAATGATTAGTCCCAAATTGTTAAGCTTTCGTCTTTTTTCGCTACCTCTTTTCTGGCGCATAGCCAGGATCAAAAACACCAGAAACGGTATGGTATATAGGGGATCTATTACAAATATATTCTTGTAGGCCAGGCGGGTCTCCAGGGGCCAGAATAACTGGGTGCCCCAGGTGGTATGTGAATCCAGCAATGAATGGGTGAAAAAGCCCCAGAACATCAACCATGACCAGTTCTTCCAGGTAGTGGCGGACTTTCTTTCAATTTTAGAAATCAGCCAGCCAAAGACCGGTGCAAAAAGAATGGAAAACATTATGGAATGTGTAAAGCCACGATGGATCTCTATAGTGGTAATCGTATCTGTAAAAGCGCTGGCAAAAGTATCCAGGTCAGGAATTGTTCCTGCTATAGCCCCGTAAAGCATTGCTTTGTTTCCAACTTTTTTACCAAGAACCGCCTCTCCTACTGCCGCCCCCAGTACTATTTGAGTTAATGAATCCATGTGTTATTTTACCTGTGATTTCAATTTTTAAAAGACTTTAGCCGGAAGTAAATCGGGATACACACCTCACTAATCATCAACAATTTCCATTTTTCGAAGAAGAAAAGATGCATTCATATTCTGGCATATCCCGTCTTTAAACCTGTAGTCAAAATGCAGTTCGTCATTTATAATTTCCGCATCGAAATAATGGTTTTTAACCTGGCTTAATTCTGAAGTGATCTCGCATAAACTCAAATCGTGGGTAGCGATAATTCCAGTTGAATTCGTATTAACCAGTTTTCTGATAAATTTCTTGGAGCCAATAGCTTTATCACTACTGTTGGTGCCTTTTAAAATTTCATCAAGAATGATAAAATACCGGTCGGTTTTAATCTGGTCAACAATAAATTTCAGGCGTTTTAACTCGGAAAAGAAATAGGATTCGTCGTCACTGAGCGAATCACTGGTGCGCATACTGGTAATGAGTTTAATTGGCGAATAGCTGCAGGCCTGGGCACAAACGGGTAGGCCAATATTACTCATTAATATTTGCAGGGAAACCGTTCTTAAAAACGTGCTCTTCCCGGCCATATTTGCCCCGGTAATAATAAAAAATTCTTCATCACCAATGGCAAAATCATTAGCAACCCTCTTTTTGGGGTCTAATAGCGGATGGGCTAAATTCGTTGCGGAAATTCCCTTTTTGTCTTTGATGATTTTTGGAAAAACATAGATCGGATGATTGAACACAAAATTACCCATCGAGTTATAGGCATCGGTGAATTCAATAACCTCAAACCAGTTTTCTACATGTTGCCGATAGTTTGAAATCCATTTTTCCAGTTTATAGCTTTGTTGAAGGTCCCAGAGCAAAAAGCCGTTACCGAAAATACCAAAGAGCATATTGTTGCGCTGGTCAAGGGCATCAATGGCCTTGGAAAACTCTCTAAAAATTTCAGAGGCCTTTTTCTTTTCTGCGTTAATAAGGGACTGGTTCTTTTTTAGGATTTCCGAAGAAAAATCTTCCCGCTCCAGAAGTCCCAGTAATAAATGATATTGATGAAAAGTATCCTGGACCTTACTTACACTGCCCGAAAGCAGATTGATCCTTTTCAGGAAAATCCCGGTAAAAAGTAAGCCGGCCAAAAACCAAAGCAAGAGATGGATTCCCTTCAAATAATCAAAGGCATAGCCCGCGATAACAAATACCGAAATCACAGAAAATACACTGGGTAACCATTTGATGTAACCCGGAACAAAATTTTTATAGCCTTTAAACCAGCTCACCACGGTTTTTGAAGGGGTTTCGGTTTTTACCAGTTTGGCAAGGGCAGTAAATTCCTGTCTCCACTGGGGTTTTTCCGCTAGTTCCTTTACGGTTTCCTGTTTCCTGGTAATACCTTCAATGCTATTTTCGGTAAAAATTCCCGCGAGTTTCTTCGTGCCTTCGTAGAGCGCAGTCCGGTTGGCATATTGAAAAAAGGAACCCCGGCCAAACAAGTCTATATCCTGGCTGTAGGGGTGCAACGGGTCCTCAAATTCAGTTCCTTCCGGCAGGTCCTGGAAGTTCCTGGTTTTCAGAATATCGATCTCCAGTTCATTGAGGCGAATTATTTCCTTTTGCTTATCACTCTTATCTTTAAGATCGCTGTGCCTGGAAACCAGAAAGAGAAAAAGGGCAATCCCACCGATAATTACCGGTACGATCACATTGATATTTCCGAAGAAATAATAAATCGTAAAACAAATCGCCAGGAAAATCAGCAACCTGATTAAACTGGAAGCCATTAATTTTTTGGAGATTTTGGCCAGTTCCTGCTTGTGTATTTCTTTTTGCCTGGTATAAAATTCGATTGGGTTATTCATCTAAATCTTTGAGTTCTTTTTGTAATTTTTTTGTTAATCCAGCCTTTATGAGATTGTAGGAATCATCTATTAATTCATAAATGAAATCAGGTTTCAGACGCCCATCCAGGATCACGGTATTCCAGTGCTGCTTATTCATATGAAACCCGGGTAAAATATTGCTTTCAAATTCCTCCCGAAGCTCCAGGGCACGGTCGGGCTGGCACTTTAAATTTAGCCTAAGGGGCACCGAATCCAGGCTTGCCAGTGCAAAGATCTTGCCCATAAGTTTAAAAACCAGCGCATCGGGGCCAAAGGGCAAACTCTCGGTCACGCCTTTTTTGCTGATGCAATAATTTCTAAGGGTTTCAATGTCCATTTTAAGTATTGTTTTTTCCCAGAAAACGAAAGCTCTTTTTGCGCCCTTCTAATTCTCTATTTTAGCCTGTTTTTTATCCTCCAGGGTAAGCGCGGTATAATCCAGTCTCCAGCCGATAGTTTCTACAATTTTTTCCATAAGCAAGATGGTATCCAGGGCCTCTTTTCGCGCCTGGTCCAAAAGACCGCTTTGTGGGATTTTCTCTACGATATAGTTTTTCGCATCGCGGTTGATATCAGTAAGATCTGAGGTCGTGAAAGGATTCGCCCAACCTTCACGCTTATCATAATATTTAAAGTCGGTTTCTACAGTAAGCAATTCGGGTTGGGGGAAATTGGTGAGTACAATCGTTTTTTTCTCGTTATCGCTGTTCATCCTAATTTTACTAAGATCAAAACCAACGTGAGCTTTGGCATTCACCAGGACGATGGCTTTTTTCTTCCCAAGCAGCAAACTAAGGTACTTTTCCTTTAGATTCTCGTAATGATAGATCTCCGAAAAATCTCCCTCCACGGTGATAAACTTACAAACGCTCTTTATTTTATCCATAATCACCAGCGATTGCTCGTTGGCCTTGAGCTTTGATTTTTCTCTGTTAAACCTTGCAAAAACGAAATATGCCACGACCGCTCCCACGGCCAAACCGATAAATAAAAATTCCATATTAATTTCCTATTTCTCCCAAATGAGTGAATTTAAAGCCTTTTTCGTACTTGAGTCCATAACCCAAAATACGATCAAAAGCCGCGTGCGAAAACAAAATTACACCTATTAATTGAAATACCTCATTGTGAAAGTAAAATCCCAATAACCACAACACTACAGCAAGGCCTTTATGATGAAAAAGATTATAAATAAGGGCACCGATTTTATTTCCCAAAAGGTAACCCTGCATTCCAAAATCCGGGGTGAAAAATAAAACTAAAAACCACCACCAGGCAAAGTCCAGTTGGGTAAATACAAAGACGCCAAGCACTAACATGGCAAGTTCTTCAAGTTTAAGTGTTGTGTTCATAGGCCTGGCAGATTAATCCCAACCTGGGTATTTGACATAAATGGTTTGTGTTGGCATTTGCATTGTCACGATGCTTAGATGTCTTCCTCGATTCTATAAAGAACAGGTTTGGAGGGGCTGGCATCGTTTTCAAAAGAAGCGAATTGCAGATTTAAGAGGTAATGCCCATCCTCTATGGCATTTGGAACATAAATAAGTTCTGTAATGCTAGCTTCAAAACGCGTGCTTTTCGGATAATTCCAGAAGGCTTTATGGGCTAATAATTTTCCACCGTCCTTTTCTTTATCCACCGATGGCAGGTCGATTAGTAAATGCCTGATCCCGGATTTTCTAAGATAAGCGGCAGCTGCCTCGCTAAGATATGGCCAGTTGGTATGGGAGTATTTCCTGGTTTGCTTTTCCCTAAAATTGGGAAGGGTCCGTATAATTAGGACTTCGGTGTCCTTATCCTGAAATTTCTGCTTTAATATCGCTTCTGAAATCACCTGGTCTTCCCCAATTGCTTCAGGGGTAACCGAGATCAGTTCAGAAAAGAAAAAAAAGGTTTTTAACTGCTGGTTGATGCTGTAAAATTCCCTGGAAATATGTCCAACGCATTCGGTATGTGTCCCGTGTGCGTGTGGATTAAATTGGATGGTATTAAAATTTACCGATCCCCCTTCTGAAACCTTTCCTATAAAATCGCCGTCTTTCACCGGGCTTATTGATGGGGCACCTAAGTACCAGGCCACAGGGTTTTTAGCATCGCCGCGCATTCCAATGGAAATATCCAGCGGTTTTGAAAAATCTGTTTTATAGGTTTTACCCCTGAGTTCTATACTTGCTTTCACAAGTTAAATGTATTAAAAAAGTTTTGTAGCCAAAGCCGTAAACCTGAATTATAGAAAGGAAGTAAAGCAGAAATAATATCAATCCCCTTAGAAGAACTAGCAGAAATATCAGAGCCTTAAGAAACCAAAAGAGTTCCCTGTTAAAAACTAGGCCTGCGCATCCAGGAAAAATAGATCAGCTGCAATCCCATCACTTAAAAATTTTCCCTTGGCGGTGATATGCCAGATACCACCTGTTTCTATTAATAAATCTTTCTGCTGTAATGGCGCTGCCTGTTTGATAAAATGATCCCTATAAAGGTCCCCGAATTTTTCAGCTACCTCATCTGTAACTACCCCGAATTTAGTTCGTAGCCGGGTCATCACATACTCGTTGTATTTGTCCGAAAGCGATAATTCTTCTCTTTCCTGGGGGAGTTCATTTTTCTCCAGGGCTTTTAAGTATAATGGATTATTGGAAATATTCCATTTCCTGGAATTTCCATCATAGGAATGTGCGGCAGGGCCAATGCCCAAATAAGTTTTCCCTAGCCAATAGGCGGTATTGTTTTGTGAAAAATAGCTCGGTTTGCCAAAATTCGAGAACTCGTAATGCTCAAAGCCATTTTTGACCAGGGTTTCCACTAAAATTTCAAAATGAAGTTTGGCAGCTTCATCGTCTACCGGTTTAATTTTTCCTTTCTCAATAAATTTCTGAAGCGCTGTATTGGGTTCCACTGTAAGGGCATAACTGGAAATATGGGGAACACCCAGTTCCAGAGAGATTTCCAGGTTCCTTTTCCATCGCTCCAAACTCATGTCTGGGATTCCGTAGATCAGGTCTATCGAGATATTATCAAAATATTGTTTTGCCAGTTGGATGCTTTTTAAAGCTTCTGTGGCATTATGAGCACGATTCATCAGTTGCAAATCCTCCTGGTAAAAAGATTGGACTCCAATGCTCAGCCGGTTGATTTTCGAATGGGCAAGCATTTTAATTTTTTCTTCCGTTAAATCATCCGGATTGGCCTCCAGGGTGATTTCGGGGTTTTCTGCAATGGTATAATGCTGGTAAATCGTATCAAAAATTTGCTGTAGTTCCTCTGTTTCCAGTAAGCTGGGGGTACCGCCACCAAAATAGATCGTTTGAATCCCAGGTGTTTCCAGTTCATCCTTGCGAAGAACTAATTCCCTGCATAGCATCTCAACGAGTTGACCCTTCTTTTTTAAGGAGGTTGAAAAATGAAAATCACAGTAATGGCATGCCTGCTTACAAAATGGAATGTGGATGTAGATACCAGACATTAGGTTGGTTTGTGAATTATTTGGATTTACCTGAAATTATTTAATCTTCTTGGGGTTTTGCTTTACAAATGCAGCCCAGCCCGTATAATTTTTACTTACTTCAGTATTACCCGAATTGTAAAAATGACAGACCGCCGCCGCGAGCCCATCGGTTGAGTCGAGATTTTTAGGCAGGGATTTCAACCCAAGCAAACTTTGTAGCATTTTTGCTACCTGTTCCTTACTGGCATTTCCATTCCCGGTAATGGCCATTTTTATTTTCTTGGGCAAATATTCCGTAATAGGTACCTGCCTGGAAAGCCCGGCTGCCATGGCAACACCCTGCGCCCTTCCAAGCTTTAGCATAGATTGCACATTTTTCCCAAAAAAGGGGGCTTCAATTGCAATCTCGTCGGGATGATAGGTATCTATTAATTCTATGGTCCGTTCAAAAATCAATTTCAGTTTCACGTAAGGGTCACTGTATTTACTCAGTTGTAATTCGTTCAACTGCATAAATTTCATTTGTTTTTGCTCCACTTTGATGAGTCCGAAACCCATAATCGTGGTACCGGGATCAATTCCTAAAATAATTCTTTCGCTCTTCAAAATAGCTGTTTCGGTTTTAAGCTTGCATAATTTAAGCTGGTCTGGCAAAGCTAAGCAATTTCATTTCCATAGCTGCCAGCCGGGATTTTAAATAAGCAAAATGCAGAAGTACTTTTTCTACTATACCTCCCCTGCTTTTGCCCCAAATTAACTTACTTTACAGGAACTATTAGAAACAAAAAGCCGAATATGATTATTTTAATTATCATCTGTATTTGTTATTCGGTCTTAATGCTGATGCTGATTTATGGCTGGAAAAAGATTCCTGAATTTCATGGGAAAAATTCTCCTGCGGCAATCGGTTTTTCCATAGTTGTTCCATTTCGAAATGAAGCTGAAAACCTTCCGGTTCTGCTAAATTCCCTGGGGAAAATCAATTACCCGAGATCAAAGTTTGAAATTTTACTCATCGATGATGAATCTGAAGATGCTTCGGTAGCAATCATCCGAGAATTCCAGCGAAATAATCCGGAATTCCGGGTTAGACTTTTAGAAAACCAGCGGATTTCCAATGCTCCGAAAAAAGATGCCATTAGCACTGCAATTCACATCTCTGAGTTTGATTATATGCTTACCACGGATGCCGATTGCCTTATGCCGGAAAACTGGTTAAGCATATATAATGATTTTATCCTGGAAACCGGAAATAAACTTATTGCCGGCCCGGTGGCTTTAATTCCCGAAAGTTTAAAAACAAAACAGCGATATCGGTTTGGAAATTTTGAAGCCCTGGATATCTTAAGCCTTCAGGCCTCCAGCGCAGGTGCCTTCGGCCTTGGAAAAGCTTTTATTTGTAATGGCGCTAATTTATGCTATGAAAAAGAATCCTTTTTAAAACTTGGCGGGTTCACGGGCAATGATAATATCGCCAGTGGGGATGATGTTTTCCTGCTTCAAAAATTTCAGAAGGAAAAATATAAAACTGGTTATCTAAAAAGCAGGGAAGCTATTGTTTTAACCCAGCCTCAAAATAATTTGGGCGATTTAGTTGCCCAACGGGTAAGATGGGCCTCTAAAGCACCCGCATATCAAAGCCTGCTGGCTAAATTCACTGGGGTAAGCGTACTTTTGATGAATTCCAGCCTGGTAATCGCAGTAATTTTGGTGTTCCTTCAAGTCTTGCCTTACAAGGCTGTTTTGATTATTTTCCTGGTGAAATTCAACCTGGATTTTATCCTGGTCTATAGTTCTGCCAAATTTTTTCATCTAAAACCAGTATTGCGGAGTTTCTTTTGGAGCAGTATCTTTTATCCTTTTCTTAGCACTTATATAGCCGTGAAATCCCTATTTTCGAATTTTTACTGGAAAGGAAGACAATTCAAAAGATAAAAATGCATTACTATATTTTAAGTTATATCACCGGAGAAAATTACCTGGAGGACCGGGTAAAATTCAGACAGGAACATTTAAACCATGCTGCAGAATATTTCAATGAAGGCTATCTCACCCTTGGTGGCGCTATAGATTCCGCCAATGAAGCAGTCCTGGTTTTTAAAGCGGATAGTGATAAAATCGTTAGAGCTTTTGCGCAGAACGATCCTTATGTGGAAAACGGGCTCATAAAAGCCTGGACGGTAAAAAAATGGAACGTGGTAATCGGTAATTAGAAAGAGATGTCAAAAAGACCTTCGCCTGTTATATAGTTCTGCAATAAAGAGCAGCACATTATTCGGCCTTAATAACAATGGGCATTTTAAAAATACTGGAAACCGGTACCCCACGCTTACTGGCCGGATAGATTTTTGGAAGGGAATTTATAGACTGGTCTAACCACATTCTTAATTCCGGAAGTTGTTTGTTTAGGGTAGAATCAATTTGTACTGAATCGATTTCAGGATTTCCTGCACTGGTAATCTCAAGATAGAGATAAAGCGTATCATCTATAGACTCCGTTACCACGGGTTGTTGTTTAGATAGATACGCGTAAATGTTTTCTGCGACTTCTCTCTCAAAGCAATCCCTGGCAGCCAGAAGTTCTGTTTGATCCTGGCAATCTTTAAAAGCAGGATACTGATCTACTTCTTTCCAATTTAACGATCGGGATTCCAGCTCCAGCACCTCTTCTGAAGAAATTTTCTTGGTCTCAAAATTACAGGAGAAAACTACTAAAACAGCAATGACAAGTAAAGCTTTTTTCATTGGCAAACGCGCTTGGACTTTAAGCAAAAGTAAACAAAATTAAGAGAAATCTTTGTGAAAATCAACTGCTAATCTTTAATTCCATACCCCTCAGAAGACTTCTCTTCCAACTAGTCTTGACGTAAAGTCAAGAACTTTGTGAAGTAATCGACTTCCCTTATAGCTTTAGGGATGCCTTCCCCAAGCTTATCCTACCCTTTAATTTTTTTTCAACCAATTTTTATTACGCACTTTGTTCCCTTGGAGTTAAATCCCACACCAATAAGGATGACTTGGGACCCGAATATGGTGGGCATCCATAATAAAAAGGCTTTTTAGTTGAGCAACCCGAAACTTTAATTTCTTTCTTTACTATGCTTTGTAAAGCATAGCATATTGAAGTTATCCCATAAAGGAATCCCGGCAACCACCCATGAACCTGGAAATCATTTCCGTATTCTTTGGAAATACTATAAAATTTATGCTTATTCTTGGGATCCCAAAAAAAACTATTCCAAGATTAATGCATTATCATAGGACAGCAATGTTCAGAGGAGAAATTATTGAAGGTTTAAAAGAAATTGATCGAACTAATGATACAGCTTATAAGCATTGGAAATAGGAAGCTTTAGTAATAACATACCGGAAAAATCATGAAAGTTAGTACCTTAAGTTTATTGTTCTTTATGCTTCTGTCAAATCTTCTCTTTTCGCAGGAGTATGTTGAAATAAATTATAAGGGCCGTGAAGGAGTGATCCTATACCGGAGTTATTTCTCTGATAAATATCTACAAACTCATCAGGTATTTAATTTAAAGATTTCTGAAGTATATCAATTTGAAAAAAAGCTAGACGAACTGGGAATACCTTATAAATCTTATGTTAGGAAATATGAAGGGATTGTAAAAGATGATCAAAAACTTATTTCAGTCAAAATGCTTAAAAACAACACTTTGCATCAGTATGATAATCCTAATTGGAAAGAAGATAAAACGGTTTATATCCATAGTTGCGGGATAAGAGGAATTATTTATAATATGTTGACAGATAAAATTATCTATAATAAAAATTATGAGTGTGAATAAGAACCTGAGTTTCTTTCATAAAGTCTACCTTCAATTGCCCCTGTTACTAATGCTTTCTATTTAGAAAGATAGAAGTCAAAATTAATTTCCAGCAAGATGTATTTTTTGCTTAAGATCGCTAATCCTGGTCTTTGCACGGTATACCATGCCGTCATTTCCAATACTTTCATATTTATCAAAATAGGCCTGGTAATAATTTATCACGGTTTTATCGTCGGCCATATAATTATCTGCTGCTACTGCACGTTCATATAAAGCTCTTTCGTTATCAGGATTTTCTTGGAGGGCTTTTATGAAATATTCCAGTGCATCTTTATGATTTTCCTGCATTTTATAGGTAAGGCCCAGGCTTAAATATTCAGCATCTACAGGTTGTTTTTTAATGAGAATTGCCATTAATAAATGAGTTTCAGAATTCTCCAGGTCTCCGGTTAAAGCATATAATTTTCCCAGCGTATAATGTGTGGACGAATTTCGATCTTCCAATTCCAGGGCATTTTTAAAATGATCAATGGCTTTTCTATAATCTCCCACCTGGTAATATGCGAACCCGAGTTTGGAATAGATAAACTCAGAATTTTCCCCGAGTTCGATCAAGCTTTCATAGGGTGGAATGGCTTTTTTATAAAGTTTTAAAGAAGAATAAGTCTGGGCCAGAATGCTAAGCAAAGAAGGGTTGTTGGGGTTTACCTCCAGGCCAGTTTTACTAAAATGCTCTGCCATGGTGTACTGGTGGTGCTTTAATTTATTTTTTGCAAGCTTATAAAGCGCTCCCTGGTGGGTCTTATCTAAAGCTATGGTCTGCATAAAATAATGCATCGCCAAGCTATCCTTTAATTTCTCCTTGATTAAAGCCTGCTGAAATTTAAAATTGGCATTTTCCGGATAGGTTTTGGTCAGGACCTTAAAAAGGCTATCTGCTTTTTCCCATTTACCGGTATCCACCAATAACCGGCCATAATCCAAAGCGGTTAGAACACGATTAGGACTTCCGCTTAAAACTTTTTTATAGTACTCCAATGCCATCTCAGCTTGCCTATTGGCGGCATGGCTTTTTGCCAGTTGGAGATAGACTTTCTCGGTTTTAGTCTCCAATTCCTGGAGTTTATCTATGGCCTTGGCATACTCTCCAACGGCATACAAACTATCCGAAACCTTCAAAGCCGAAGTTTGAGCTCCGGCCTTGAAGGCTAACAATAATATAATAATAAAACATATTCTATTCACCTACCTGAAAGATTATAGGTAGGGAATACATAACACTAACAGCTTTTCCTTCCTGTTTTCCTGGCTGCATTTTAGGAAGCTCAGAAATCACCCTGATAGCTTCGGCTTCAAGTTTAGGATGGGGAGCGCGGGCTTTCACATCTACAACATTTCCGGTTTCATCTATTCTAAATTGGGTGATGACGCGATTTGTACCTTTCAGATTTAATTCTTTTCCCAGACCGGTATTGAAGTTCCTATTCACAAATTCTGTGATTTTAGAAGACATACAATTTTTTCGCTGTTCATTCGAAGTTAAACCTTGGCACTCCTTAAAGAAAGGTACCTCCTCTATTACTGCAAATGGAACACCGTCACCATCATATTCAATTTCTTCAGCATATATATCGGCATCTTTTTCCTTTCCACCATTGGGTAAATTGATATACATATCGTACTTGTCACTTACATGTAATTTTATATAACCTTCAGGCACTTCTTCCGCTACACTATGTACAGCATAATTTATGGTATTACCACTAATTGTTGCCCAGCTCACATAACCAGGATTATTGCTAAGGAATTCTTCGTATTTCCGGTGTATTTTCTTTTTATCCTCTGTCATTCCTTCTTCAAGATTAAGGGTATAGCTATACTGAGACAAGGGATCATCTTTGGTAGCATTTATGGAGGAATTTTCGTATGAACATGAAACGTAAGTCAGCATCATAAAAAGTAAGGGCAGTACAAATAAATACTTGAATTTCGCGATTGTTTTAGATCTTGATTTTTGTAACATAATAATTCGTTTTTTGATTAATGAATGATTAAAAAATTGATTGATGAATGATATATTCTTTGTATTAAACGCGCTGTTGAGCAACTGCTCGTAATAACTGCGCTTGGTCGTGGTTCTTACCACATTTGCATCGGCGATGAACTCGTGCAAAGTCGCAATCCTGCTTTGGTAGATGTAGACCAAAGGGTTAAACCAGAAGATGATCTTTAGGACTTCAAAAAATATTAGGTCCAGGCTATGTTTTTGCTTTACATGAACCAGTTCGTGAGAGAGGATCTGTTGTCTTTCCGCCTTCGATAACCTATCACCCAAAAAGATGGTTTTAAAAAAAGTACAGGCAATGTGGGAATTTGGAACTTCGATTATTCGTAGCTGCTTGTCCTCTTCAATAGTTCGGAAATGAAATAAATTTTTTAGGTTTTGGTATTTTTTCAGTAATAAAATCAAACTCAAAATGACTCCCGAAATATAGCTTACCAGGTACCAGTTAATTTGCAGCCCTTGATCCTGGGCTATATTTACCGCCGGTAATTGCTGGATATTTTCAGGCTGACTACCAAGATAAACTTCAGGGAGCCAAACCTGGGAGAGACCGGAGAGAGATGTTGCCGGAACCAGGGCCGATAAACTTTCAAATTTTAGTAAAGGCAGTAAAAGGGCTACCACTGGGGTTATTAATAAATACCACCGGTTGGTCGTGAAAAATGTCTCTTTTTTTAGCAGTAGTTCATACATCAGCAAAAAACCAAGTTGAAACAATACCACCTGAAGTATATACTGTAACATTATTTTTCTTTTTTATTGATTTCCTTTAAAATAGCTTCCAGGTCTTTTGTGTCCATATCGTTCTTTTTCATAAAAAAGGAAACCATACTTTTGAAGGAGCCGTTAAAATAATTGTTCATCAGTTTATTGATGCTCTGATTGCTGTATGTTTCCCGAGCCAGGAGTGGAAAATACACATAGCCCTTCCCCTTTTTTTTATGGTCCACAAAGCCCTTATCCTCCAGGATGCGAACAATGGTAGAAACCGTGTTGTAAGCCGGTTTTGGCTCTGGCATTTCTTCAATTATGGAAGCGACATTGGCCTTCTCCAATTTCCAGAGAATTTGCATAATCTCTTCTTCCGCTTTGGTTAGTTGTTTCATTATAAATGATCTTTTATCATTTCCTCTTTACGGAAATCTTAAATTATTAAGCTCGGTTTCTGACAGGCTTTATATGGCTTAACTGTTTTCCCCGGGTAATAATCTTGGTTGAAGTAACTTCAGGAATTTAAACCGGATCCTGTTAATACTTACGAGAATAATTTTACACTGCTAATATAAACTAACTTTTTAGTTTAACCTAATGTTTTAGTTACAAATAATATTAAAACTTTCTAAAATAAGGATAAGTTCTCTTCTAAGCTCTTTAAAATGATTAACTTTTAATCTATGATTTCAAAAAAGGAACTTTCAGATCTAGGTAAAAAAGCATATCGCCGGTCCATAGAAGATGTAATTGACAAACTTCAAACCAGTGCCGAAAAAGGCCTGGACGAGCATAATATAGAGCAGCGCCAGCAGGAATTCGGGAAAAACCAACTCGAGGAAAAAGCTGGAAAAAGTATCTTAAGTATGCTCCTGGGCCAGTTAAATAATCCCGTGGTCTACCTCCTGGCCGCAGCAGCCGGGGTAGCTTTTATATTCGGTGATATCCCAGAGGCCATTGTAATTATAGTGGTCCTGTTGGTTAATACCATCATTGGCTTTTGGATGGAATACCAGGCAAAAAAATCTATGGAGGCCATTAAAAAACTGGATAAAACAGAGATTACCGTCTTAAGGTCTGGGGAAGAGATGGAAATTGACGCTATAGAACTTGTTCCAGGGGATATCTTGAAGATAGATGCTGGGGATTTGATCCCTGCAGATGCCCGTCTTATTGAGGCCAATGAGCTTAAAATTGACGAAGCCGCTTTAACCGGGGAGTCTGTACCCGTGGATAAATCTACGGAAACCCTTGATTCGGAAAAACAAGTCGCGGATCGTAAAAACACTATATACAAGGGCACCGCCGTTACCGGGGGAACAGGAAAAGCAGTAGTCTTTGCTACGGCTATGTATACCGAAGTGGGTAATATTTCGGCTATGGTCCAGGAACAAAAGGAAGAGGAAACTCCCCTTACCCAAAAGCTCAATAAGCTGACTAAAAAGCTAATTTGGGTAATTCTGGCTATTTCCGTCGCCTTCTTTATATTCGGCTATCTGACAGATAAAGATCTATATCAGCTTGTTCAGACCTCAATTGCCTGGGCCATAGCTGCAATACCAGAAGGCTTACCCATTGTCGCCAGCATTGCCCTGGCTCGTGGGATGTATAGGTTGTCCAAAAAAAATGTACTGGTAAAAAAATTAAGTGCGGTAGAAACTCTTGGCGAGACCACCGTAATCTTTACAGACAAAACTGGAACCCTGACCGAAAATAAACTAAGTGTCAAAAATTTCTCATTTCCCCAAAGCGATGACCTCCATGTGAAATGGGAGAATTACCAGCCTGAAATAGAAGACCAGGAGAACCAGAATTTCCAGGAATTATTTAATATTTCAGTGCTTGCAAATGATGCATCCTTAGAGGAGGACAACACAGGCAATGGAGACCCACTCGAGATTGCCCTATTGCAATTCTGCAGCAAGTTGGACCAGCAGCTTTATAAACAAAACAAGGAAAAAAAGCGAATTCTTCACAAGCCGTTTGATTCGGAAACAATGACGATGGGTGTGGCCTCTAAAACCGAAGGCGGAGAAATTTATATCGCCGCTAAAGGCTCCACCGATGCAATCCTGGAAAGAAGTACGCAAATTCTTGAAGGAGGAGAAATAAAAGAATTAAATGAACAAAATCGAAAGCAATGGCAAGAGAAAAATGATGAACTTTCAGAGGATGGGCTGCGGGTACTGGCATTTGGTTATAGAAAAACAGAGCATAAGCCGGATAATGAAGACAGCTTTTTGGAGCAATTATGTTTTGCCGGTTTAATTGGTTTTATAGATCCCCCACGGGAGGACATCACCCCTTCCATCGAAGCCTGCAGGAAAGCAGGAATTAAAGTTTTAATGGTCACCGGGGACCACCCGGGGACTGCCAAAAACGTTGGACAAACCGTTCATCTCTTTTCTAAAGAAGAAGACAATAAAAATGTCGTTGTACATGGGAAAGATTTAAATGAGGAACAATTGAATTATGAAGCTATAAAGGATTCCTTTGTTTTCTCCCGGGTGGCGCCCAGGCAGAAATTGCAGTTGATAGAAGCTTATCGCAAAAATGGGGAAATTGTCGCTATGACCGGGGACGGTGTCAATGATGCGCCCGCGCTTAAGAAAGCTGATATTGGGATTGCCATGGGACAAAGAGGAACGCAGGTGGCCCAGGAAGTGGCTGACGTGGTATTGAAAGACGATTCTTTTGAATCTATTGTAAAAGCCATAGAACAGGGACGAATAATCTTTGGAAATATACGACGATTTGTGGTTTATCAGCTTTCTTACCACCTCAGCGAAATCCTCATTATAGCCATTATGAGTTTTACCCTGTTCACCCTGCCTATTTTACCCTTACAACTTCTTTTGCTCAATCTCCTGTCTGATGTATTTCCAGCTCTGGCCCTTGGCGTCGGGGAGGGAGATAAAAATGTGCTTGAGCAACCACCAAAGGATCCAAAAGAACCTGTGCTTCTGAGAAAAAACTGGCTGCAAATTATATCCTATGGTATCATTATTACCGCTAGTGTAAGCGGTGCGTATTTGTACTCTTATTTTGTTTTGGAGCAGTCGGAAAGCATCAATAATAACATCGCATTTTTCAGTCTTGCCTTTACCCAATTTCTGCATGTATTCAATTTACGCGAGGGGAAAGAAAATATGTTCAATAATCAGGTGACCAGGAATAAATTTATATGGATGGCGCTAATTTTATGTTTTGCAATAGTTTTTATTGCTTATTTTGTGCCGGTATTCGCTGATGTATTTTCTTTTGAAAGGCTTAATTTGACAAGCTGGGTATTAATTGTTATAAGTAGTATTACCCCCTTGATAATCATTCAGCTAATCAAGGAGTTTAAAAAAGATTTTTAAATTGAAAAGTAAATATGGATATCCTTTTTGTTTCCCTGGCCGCAGTGTTAATGATCCTCGGGATCCTGGGGAGTTTTTTACCGGTATTACCCGGGGTACCCCTTAGTTGGGTGGGACTGCTGCTGCTCTATTTAGCCCCGTCGGTACCGATAAATTACTGGGTTTTGGGGATCAGTTTTATTATCGCCGCTATAATTTATGCCTTGCAACTTGTTATCCCGGCCATGGGAACAAAAAAATACGGGGGTAGCAAATCTGGAATGTGGGGTGCCACCATTGGGCTGGTTATTGGTATTTTTGTACCGATTCCTTTCGGAATAGTCATCGGTGCTTTTGCCGGTGCTTTTGTTGGAGAAATAATCAATAAATCAGATTCTAAATCGGCACTCCGGGCAGCCTACGGATCCTTTATTGGTTTACTTGCCTCTACCTTTATGGAATTCGTGGTAGCCGTGGGATTCCTGCTTTTCTTTAGCTATAAAGCCTGGGAATTTCGGGAGTTGCTTTTTTAAAATAGCGACTGTCTAAGAATGATTTTAGCCGGTATCGGATAATTGAGATTAACCGAATTGGGGCGTAAAACGCTTTCTTCTTAAACAGTCGCTACCAGCACCTTAATGCGCTACTAAAACAGCTTTTCGCTTTTTGAGCTGCTGTTGAAGTTCGAAGACGGTTTTTTTGATGGCTAATTCAAAACTTTCTTCTGTTGAACAGGCAAAAATCCTTGGACCGGGCGCACTTAGCTCGATCTCGCAGATCTTCGATTTTCCTGTAGGGTCATTTTCTTCTTTAAAATAGACTTCTGCTTTTATAAGCCAGTCATACTTGTTTGCTAGTTTATCTAAGTTTTTTGATACAATTTGAGATAAGGCTTCACTTCCTTTTGTTTTTATAAACTGGATGTTGATGAGCATAGTAGTAGGTTTTATTGTTTAGTCAAAGTTAGTTTTAAGCTAGGCTGAAAAATATGATGAGCATCACCTTGGAGCAGATTAGGATCTTTTTTTTAGTGTACCTCCTGCAACTTCTCGGTATCTTTTATGTGCTCGGTTACCTTAAATAGGGCTAACCTGTTCAACCTGAATGCTTTTACAAAACTGGCGATCTCATCTTCCAAATGCTGGTGTTCCAATCTAAAAATCCTGGAATCTTCAATTTTTTCAAGTATCATTTTTCCTATTTGTTCCCTGTGCTTATCAGTTTTCTGCAACAGGTCCTGGCTACGCTCTCTTAGCCGCAGAAGGTCATTTTTCATCTTCAAGGCCACTTTGTAATTCTCTTCCTTATCTATCCAAATAAAGTAGCTGTCTAAAAGTTTATACAGAAAAGCGAGATCGTCCTTAAAAAATTGCAGGTCTGAATTCCAGTGTTTTGTAAGTGCATAGAGCTGTTCTAAATTGGCCTGGGCAATAAAATCACCTTTAGGCCTGTTCCTTATACTTTCCATAATCAATAGTTTTATGAGCTACTGAAATTAAGCTAAAACCAACTAAAAAAATATGATTTTGGTCAGTATCTAAAAAGATTAATTTGCTAATTTTAAGCGTTTTAACAGTTGGGATATTCCCAGGGAACCCAGCCCAAAAACAGCGATTACCAAAAAATGACTGGTAGAAAGGGGAACAAGGGACAAAGCCCTGGCCATTACCGGAATATGATAAACAAGCACCATAATTAACAATGAGAATATTGACGCTGCCCAAACCCAGGGATTGGTGGTCACCTCATTTTTCCAAAAGGATATCTTGCGTCTTGGCAGGTTAAAGACATTAAGCAGCTGCCCCAGGATAAGGGTATAAAAGGCAATGTTATTTACCAAAACTGCACTTAGCCCCATTATAAAATGGGTGTAAGCCACTACCCCTATCACCGCTGTGGTAATACTAAGACCATACAATACCGTTGCCAACCAAAGCCTTTTAGTGAGAATAGGCTCCTGAGGATCCCGGGGAGGGTCTTTCATAATATTTGGATCCCCTTTTCCTACTCCAAGGGCCAGGGCCGGGAAAATGTCGGTTACAAGGTTTAAAAAAAGTATTTGTAGCGGAAGCAAAGGCAGGGGTAGATTACTCAATGCGGCCAGGGCCACTGAAATTATCTCTGCCAGGTTACAGGAAAGTAAAAAAATCACGAATTGCCTGATGTTCTCAAAAATATTACGCCCCTGTCTTATGGCAAGTTCTGTAGAGGTGAATTTATCGTCCATTAAAATAACATCGGCGACTTCTTTAGCAGCCTCGGTCCCGCGAATTCCCATCGCAATGCCAATATCTGCTTTTTTAAGGGCCGGGGCATCGTTTACACCATCGCCCAGCATTCCGACAATAGCTTTGTTTTTCTGATAAAATTCTACCAAATCCAGCTTCTGGCCCGGGACCATTCTTGCAAATATCCGCGCCTGCATTAAGGTTTTTTGTCCCTCCGGGGTTAAACTTCCTATCTGCTCAAGATCCGCTCCGTGCACTACTATTTCCTGGGGTGCATCTGGAGCAATTAAGCCGATTTCCTCCCCGATCTTCCTGGCCGTATCGGGATGGTCCCCGGTAACCATCACCACGGTTATTCCGGCGTTTTTATAGGTCTCAATAGCCTTTTTAATATCTTTTCGTGGCGGATCTAAAAATCCCAGGAACCCAACAAAGGTGAGATGCTCCATTAAACGTTCATATTCCGGTTCTTCTTTGCTTTCCCGGTATGCGAAAGCCAAAACGCGCATTCCTTCTGCTGCGATTAGCTTTGCCTGTTGCTGCCATTGCTTTTTATCCAGAAAATCTTCAGCCCCTTCTTTGGTAAGAATGAAATCACAGGAATCCAGCAGCGTTTCAAGGGCCCCTTTCACTGCTATGAGATATTGCCCCTTATAATGGTGCAAAGTGGCCATTTTCTTGGTTTCCGCATCAAAAGGAACTTCGAGTATTTTTGGATACTCTTCCTGAAGTTCTTGGTAATCAGATCCCAGTCCTGCAGCAAATTCAATAAAGGCGATCTCTACAGCATCTCCCGAGAATTCGCCATTTTTTAATTTTGAATTATTACATAAACTACCAATATGTATCAACTTTTCAAAACCGGGATCCTGCTTGAAATTTTCGGCTTCAGAAGCAGCAAATGCTGCTGTGCTCAATACCAAATGATGAACGCTCATTTTGTTTTCGGTGAGCGTCCCGGTTTTGTCGGTGCAAATGATTCCGGTTTCCCCCAGGGTTTGAACCGCTTCTAATTTTTTGATCACCACATTTCTTTTGGAAAGCCTAAGCATTCCCCTGGCAAGCGCTATGGTGGCCACAATGGGCAAACCTTCCGGAATAGCTGCTACCGCCAAAGCGATCCCGGTCTTAATCATGATCATTAAATCCTTGCCTTGAAAATAGCCGGTGACCACTATGAGCATAGCCAAAATCAAAGTGAGCCAGATTAGCCATCTGCTCAAACTTTTCAACTTCTTTTCTAAAGGGGTGCTTTCTTTTTTAGCCCCACTGGTAAGCTGGCTAATTCGGCCAATTTCTGTATCCCCGCCTGTGGCAATTACTATTGCTTTGGCTTTCCCCCTGGCCGCTATAGTGCCTTTATAAAGCATATTTTTTCGGTTGGCCAACGAAACCTTAACAGGCAGAGTCTCCGGGTTTTTTTCCACCTGATTGCTCTCCCCGGTAAGAATCGCTTCTTTTACCGCAAAACTTTCCGTTTTCAGCATCCGGCAATCCGCTGGAATAACATCGCCACTTTCCAAAACCACGATGTCCCCGGGCACCAAGCCGGTCGCTTTTATATGCTCCAGTTTTCCCTCACGCAACACATTGGCCTTTGTTTCCACCATGCGCTGCAAAGCCTCTACCGAACGGATTGCCTGCCATTCCATAAAAAAACCTATAAGCGCCGTTATGAGAATCACTATTAAAACGGCCGTGCCCTCCAACCATTCCTCAAAAAAATATGCCAGGGCCATCGCGGCAGCAAGGATATAGATTATCGGATCAAGGAATTGTTCTAAAAAAATAAGCCCGATATTTTTAGACTTCGCCTCTTTTAAACGGTTGGGACCATGTTCTTTTAATCCTGAAGCGACCTCAGAGCGCTTTAATCCCTTATCGGGATCAACCTTGAATTCTGAAAGGATGTGTTCAGCAGAACTTGCATGCGGATCTTTTAACATTGCTTGTTTTTTACCGCCCGGCCTCTGCTTGATTAATATTTTCTATCCCTTTTAAAAGCGCATCGGGGTTAAAGGAAATACTGCTGATTTTTTCATGGACTAAAAATGAAGCGAATTCAGGAAAATCGCTGGGTGCCTGACCGCAGAGCCCTATTTTCTTACCTGCCTTAAGGGCCTTTTGTATTGCGCTTGCCATCATTTGTTTTGCAGCGGCATTATTCTCATCAAATACCTCCGCCATTAATTCTGAATCCCGATCGACTCCCAGGCATAGTTGGGTAAGATCGTTAGAGCCAATAGAAAAACCATCAAAATAATCAGCGAACTGCTCCAGGAGAATAACATTGGAGGGAATTTCAACCATCATATAAATTTCCAGGGAATTCCTTCCGCGCTCCAGGCCAAATTCTTTCATTAAACCAATTACATTCCGGGCTTCATTTAGGGTTCTGCAAAAAGGGATCATCACTTTTAGATTCTCAAGACCCATTTCTTCCCTAACCCTTTTAATGGCTTTGCATTCCAGCTCAAAGGCTTCTTTATAATTAGGATGGTAATACCGGGCAGCGCCCCTAAAACCAAGCATAGGATTTTCTTCTAAAGGTTCAAATTGGCGACCTCCAATTAAGTTTGCATATTCATTGCTCTTAAAATCGCTGAGCCTAACAATTACCTCCTTGGGATAGAAAGCAGCGGCCATCACGGCAATTCCCCGGGATAACTCTTCAATAAAAAAATCCCGTTTATCTTTATACTGCCAGGTGAGTTCTTCAATGATCTTTTTAGCGGCTGTTTCTTTAACCTCTTCATACCTTACCAGGGCCATTGGGTGGATTTTCACTTTATGGGTTATGATGAATTCCATTCGCAACAGGCCAACCCCGTGATTAGGATAAAAAGAAAGCTGGAAAGCCCTGTCCGGGTCTGACAGGATAAATTTAGCTTCGGTTTCTGGGAGGGAAATTTTCCCGAAATCTATTTCTTTGATATCAAATTCCAGTGCCCCCTTATAGACAAACCCGGTTTTACCTTCACAGGAAACCGTAATCATCTCGCCATCTTTAATCTTTTGGGTAGCATCGCTTGTTCCCACAATGGCAGGCACTCCAAGTTCGCGGGCTACGATAGCCGCGTGGCTTGTCCTGCCGCCTCTTTCGGTAACCACGGCAACCGCCAGTTTCAGGATTGGGTCCCAATCCGGACTGGTAGTACTGGTAATTAGAATTTCACCGGGATTTAGCTTATGCCCTTCCTCGGGTGATTTTAAAAACCGGGCTTTTCCGGTTGCGATGCTGGAGCCAATAGCGCTTCCCTGGGTTAAAATTTCGCCTTTTTCTTTGAGGTGATATTCTACATAATATCGCTTCTCCTGGTCCTGATGTACAGTTTCGGGCCGGGCCTGGGTAATGTAAAGTTCATGGCTCAATCCGTCCTTTGCCCACTCCACATCCATCGGGCGTTTGTAATGCTTTTCGATGAGTAAAATCCACCGGGAAAGTTTAATGATTTCCTCATCTCCCAGCACAAAACTATCCTGTTTCTCCAGCGGAGTTTCAATGTTTACAGTGGAAGAATGCCCGTTGGATTCAGCATAGACCATGGAAAGTTCTTTATGGCCAAGTTTTTTCTGAATAACAGGATTTTGAGCTTTATCAATCATTGGTTTAAAAACATCAAATTCATCAGGGTTGACCAGCCCCTGTACAATATTTTCACCCAGTCCCCAAACCCCGGAAATATGGATTATATTTTTAAAACCTGATTCGGGTTCCAGGCTAAAACCTATCCCGGAGCAACTAATATCTGATCGTACCATTTTTTGCACTCCTACGGACAGTGCGATCTGGTGGTGGGAAAAGCCCTTGTCCTCCCGGTATTTAATGGCCCTGTTGGTATACAGGGAAGCAAAACAATTTTTGACTGCGCTAAGCAGGGCCTTAGTACCTTTTATATTTAAGAAAGTATCGTGCTGGCCGGCAAAACTCGCACTTGGTAAATCCTCGGCAGTGGCACTGCTTCTTACCGCAACGGGTATATCCTTATCATTTCCCAGCTCCTGGTATGCCGCAGTAATCGCCTGGGTAAAATCATCAGAAAGTGTTCCTGATAGAATTAATTCCCTGGCCTGGGCACCAATACTTGTAAGGTTTTCAAAATTATCCCGGTTAAGTTTCTTTAACAGATCCTTTATTTTTTCCTCGATATCATTGGATTTTATAAAGGTCCAGAATGCCTGAGAAGTAGTTGCGAAACCATCAGGCACCAATACTCCTTCTGAAGACAATTCGTTATACATCTCGCCCAGGGAAGCGTTTTTTCCACCCACCTCTGCGAGGTCTTTCATAGAGAGTTCCCTAAATTTTTTTATGTATTTCATATGCTTATTTTTTAGTACAATACGAGCTCATAGCCCATATTCAGTAGAAAGATTCCTAAAAGGAATAACAGCACATAGATGAGCTGTACAAATTTGAGGTTGAGCAGGGTCAGTTTTCGGGTGGTAGATTGAGGAAAGACAAAAAGACCAAGCCCTATAAAGAGAGAGAACCAGCCAAGGGCGGTAATGATAAATTCCCAGCTCAACTCCCAGATATTGTGAAAAAGAATATTGAGTAAACCTATAATTATAGCTGCAAATGCAGCCAGGATTAGGAATTTCTGATCCCTTAAATCTTGAAAGATCTGTTGGATTCTCCTGGGATTAAAACTCAGGACAAAAAAGAATATAAGGAGATACCATCCCCAAAATTTAGCCAGAAATAAGGAAGTATCCATCTTTTACAGGAATTGATTATCCTCTCAAATTTAGGCTGTATAGAAGGATTTTAATATGATAAATATCAGTTAGCCACCTAATAATTTCAGAAAGTGGGCCCCGATTGTTAGACTTTTGTGAAAAAATTAGACGGCTGAAAAAACAAGACTTAAAAGCATTAATTTTATGAATGTATGAAAGAGCACTACTGGATATTAGCTGGAATTGGCTTAACCACCCTTATCATGGCCTGGTTACCTTCAGTTTCGAAACGCATTAAAATCAGTGGCCCTGTCATATTACTTCTCATCGGCTTTTTAATATTTGCACTGGGTTTACCCATTGGCTGGCCGGATCCATTATGGCCGGATAAATCCCTGATGTATTTTTCTGAAATGATTGTGATTATTTCCCTGATGGGTGCCGGCTTAAAAATAGGAGAAACCTACAGTTTAAAAGCCTGGAAAAGACCATTGCTGTTGGTGTTTATAACCATGCCACTTTGTATGCTTGCAGCCTATTTTATGGGGAAGGATTTTCTTTATTTAAGTGTTCCGTCCTCCTTATTACTGGCAGCAGTTCTAGCCCCTACAGATCCTGTTATGGCTTCTGAAACCCAACTCAAGGATCCTCAAAGAGAAAAACAATATAAGGGGAAAATAAGATTTTCACTTACCGGTGAGGCCGGATTGAATGACGGGCTTGCCTTTCCCTTCACCTTTATGGCGGTTTTGGTTGCCCAGGCTGGGAGCTGGGCTGCTTTTGATTTTTCCGACTGGGTACTTGACAAGTTCTTTTTAAAAATTATCATAGGAACGATAGCGGGTTTTGCGATGGGTCACGGGATTGGCTTTTTGCTGGATAAAATTCACAAGCTGGCCGGTATTAAAACTTTTGATGGATTTCTTGCCTTATCGCTTACCCTTTTTAGTTACGGTGCTACAGAGCTCTTGCATGGTTATGGTTTCCTGGCGGTATTCTTTGCCGGCTTAAGCCTGCGCCATTTTGAAAAAGTCAGCGGAGATTACAAAACCCAAATGCACGATTTTATTCACGAGATAGAACGCCTGCTGCTGGTGGTTTGGATTATTCTTTTTGGGGGGTCTATTATGAATGGAATGCTGAGTCTTACCGACTGGCGAGGCATCTTTTTCGCTTTTGTATTTGTACTGGTTATAAGACCCCTGGCGGGAATTATAGGGATGATAGGCATAAAGGACAGTTTTGATAATAAGCTTGCAATCAGTTTCCTGGGAATCCGGGGAATTGGTTCGATCTTTTATCTATCCTGGGCTTTTGTTCAGTTCGACGGGTTTGAGCATAAGAATGAACTTTACTCGATAACCGCTTATATTATTCTAATTTCAATTGTAATTCATGGGCTTACTGCCCCTTCCATTATTGATTATTTTAAGCGAAAAACAGAACAAAACAAAAATGAATCAGGAGACCAGCCCAAGGAATAATTCAAGTAGATAAGGGGTAATAAGCGCAGTAATGATTCCGTTGACACACATAGCCAGTCCGCTGTAAACCCCTGCCAGCTTGCTCTCTTCAAAAGCCCGGGCCGTACCAATGCCGTGTGCCGCTGTTCCTAAGGCCGTACCAATGGCAATTTTGCTTTTGATCCCTAATTTTTTCAAAATAAAAGGTCCGAAGGCATTGCCGAATATTCCCACGGCAATTACAATTCCCGCGGTAATTTCAGGTATCCCACCGGTAAGTTTTGTGATTTCAATGGCAATGGGTGTAGTGACCGATTTTGCGGCTAGCGATTCAATGATAAACCCGGGGACCTTTAAAAGGAACAGAAATATAATCACCGTTAAAATTCCGGTTATTCCTCCAAGGGTTACCGAAAGCAAGAACACTTTTAAATGCTGTTTTACTTCCTCATATTTTTCATAAAAGAAAACACCCAGTGCCACTACCGATGGACCCAGGAAAAAACTGATGTATCGTCCTCCCCGGTTATAATGTTCATAATCGATATTAAAAATGAGTAGAAAGCCGATGATAAACACAATAGCTACCAGAACCGGAGTTAGCAGGGCATAATTGAATTTTTTTCGTAGTTCACGAGCACCGGCAAAAGCGATGATACTTATAAAAACGCCAAATACCGGTAATTGAAAAAATTCCTGCATTACTTCCCTGATTTTTCAATTATTATAGCTGAGATATAAAGGGTGATCACGGTACTGGCAATCACTGCTACTGAAATTGGCAACCAGTATTCAGCAATGATCTCAAAATAGACCATTAAACCCACTCCATAGGGAATAAAGAACAACACCAGGTATTTTATAAGCTTATCCGAGGCTGGCTTTACATCCTGAAGTTTCACTATTTTAAGTCTTAAAGCCAGGAAAATAAAAAACATCCCAAGGATATTGCCAGCGATTGGAATTTCAAAAAAATAGGTGGTTACCTCTCCTAAAAGTAAAAACCCAAAAATATAAGCCAGAGCTTTAAGCATAGTATTTTTAAAAAGTTATTCGTACATATCCTTAAGATCGGCCCGGTGCAGTTCAAGGAAGAAATCAGCGATCATATCGGTAGTTTTTTCAAAGAAAACCCTCCCTTTTTCAACAGTGGCAGCCTTTGGGTTTCCAACTCCGGTATCCGGGGTAACCTGTGTCCACTCTCGCTGGGCACTGGCCCAGCCTTCTTTTAGGGCATTCATTTTAAAAGTTTTGGCACGCCCCTCTCCCGCCTGGTCAAGGGGTAAGACTAACTCGGGCCGCAGGTGCATGACTGCGGCGGTTTCCAGTTCCCCTGCGTGATCTCCAGGTTCCTCAAAATAAGGCTTGGCACTAGTAGATTGCCACCAGTTTACAGAGCAGGCAAAGATCTCCGGGAATTCCAGGCTGAGTTCCCTGATCATTTGTTTAAAATTATTTCCGCCGTGGGCATTTAAAATCACGAGCTTGTTGATGTTATGCTTGTCCAAAACCTGCGCGACATCCCTTAAAATTGCGTATTGTGTGCTTGGGTTAAGGTTCATACAGAGTTTTACGTCCATTTGCCCGGTATTTACTCCAAAAGGAATGGTGGGCAGCACCACTGCTTTCGCCTTCTTATCCCAGGCTTTTCCTGCTGCCCTTATCGCAACTTCCTGGGCAAGAATATTATCGGTAGCATAAGGCAGGTGATAATTATGTGCCTCGGTAGCTCCCCAGGGCAGAATTGCGGTACTAAAATTTTCATCTTTAACGTGCTTCCAGTTAGTTTCGGCCAAAACGTAGGGCCTTATCTTTTTTTCCATAAAACTAAATTTCATTTAAAATTAGCAATTCTGTATCTTCTAAGAGGATTTAACAGGCAGAAATTAAATCCTACCTTTGATTAAAATTAAATACCATGCTGGATTTTATAATTGTTGGTGGGGCCCAGGCCGGACTTTCAATGGCGTATTACCTCAACAAGCTGGGGAAGCAATATATTGTTGTGGATAAAGAATCGGAAATCGGGGCCTCATGGCTAAACCGCTGGGATTCCTTAAAACTCTTTACGCCTTCCGAATTCAACAATTTACCGGGAATGGATTTCCCGGCCGAACAAGGATATTATCCAACCAAAAAAGATGTTGCTGCTTATTTTAAAGATTATGTGACCGAATTCAATATCGATATTAGATTAAACACCCTGGTGGAACAGGTTAGCAAGGAAGAGGATCACTTTGTTCTTAAGCATCCCAATGGGGAATTAAAGACCCAAAATGTAATAATTGCTACAGGGCCGTTCCATATTCCTTATACCCCATCCTTTTCCAAGAAGATCTCGGAAGAAGTTTTCCAGATTCACAGCAACTATTACAAAAATCCTGGGCAATTAAAGCAAGGCCCGGCAATGGTTGTAGGTGCGGGAGATTCTGGTTTTCAAATCCTGGATGAAATCTCCCAAACCAAAAGGACTACCTATTTTTCTGGAGCTACGGATGTTCGGGTCCTACCACAGGAAATCCTGGGAAAAACATTGTGGTGGTGGTTTACCAAAATTGGCTTCCTGAGTTTTAGCCGAAAAACCTGGCTCGGCAAAAAACTAAGCCAGTCGAAACAACCCATCATCGGAACCGATGTAAAAGGAATTTTAAAACGGAATAATGTAATTCCCGTTGGAAAAACCAAAAATGCCAAGGGTGAAATTATAGTTACCGAAAATCGCAAAATTGAGGATATAAAAAATATTGTCTGGGCAACGGGCTACAGACCCAATTTTAGTTGGATAGATGGACTGGAACTTACTAAGGATGGCTACCCGAAGCATCAACGTGGGATCAGTAATATTGAGGGACTTTATTTTATTGGACTTCCCTGGCTGCATACACGTGGCTCAGCCACTTTAGGCGGGATTAAAAATGATGCAAAGTATCTAACGAATTACATTCAAACGGAAGAAAACAACTTCGCTTAAATTGTAAAAACATACGAAACAGGTTTTTAATAAGCATCCGGAAATAGTTAGTATAAAAATGTTCAAAGCATTTCAAAAGAATGGAGAAAATCAAGCTTTGTTCGTTTTCGGTAACGGAAAGCCTCAAGATATGCTAAGGCTTAAAATGGGAATATAAAGTGGAAAACACTACAGGAACTAAACCCACAAAAAAGGAGAAAAGAATAGATATATTTGATGTGCACCTGGGATTTGCAATTTTCGGAATATTCGTTGTCAACATTGTAATAATGAATTCAACATTCCTTGATCAGTATGAAATCGCTAATCTATGGAGAAAGTGGTTTAAGAAAATGCGTAACCACTAAAAAAACTACACTTTACTACGAATTCAATAGTACAAAATTTTTCTTAATATTTTAGATATTCGTCAATATCTAAGTAAATTAAACAAGGATTTATAAAAGCGGATAACATTATCTTGAAGTTTAGAATAATACTCTTGTTTTATAGGGCCTCTAGTCATTGGTTTACCACCAAAGATTTAATTGAAGGCTCACCTCATTACTATAGGAAACGCCTTACACTCAGTTAGTGCTTTTATCGCTTTCAAGATAGGTTACCAATAATAAAAGAGCTAAAGCTAAAGGAATAATAAGTAATATTTATTATTAATAAAAAATCTATAGTAATAAAGAATAGAAGCGTTGAGTGAAAATATGATTTTTCAATCTAATTTTGTATATCTTTAATATATCACTAAAAAAACCAATTATGTCTGATAATCAAGAGGTTTTAAAAGCTATTGCCGAACTTAAAGCTGAAATAAATTCTAACTTTAGAAGTGTTAATAAGAGATTAGATGGCATTGAAAATGAACTTAGAAAAATTGACACAGTATTAAGTTACTCCGATCAGTACGACAATATCCCCGCATAACTCTTTTCTTTTTTTGGCTTATAATTTTTCCTATTTCTATTTTTAGTTAAAGTCTGATAGCTCCTCTTTATCTTCAACCTCTTTCACCCCTTTTACCTGCTACACAAACCATGTGGGCTTCGAAACTTATTGCGATTTGTTTAGGAACTTTATCCAGATAGCGTTGCCTAGTATGTAATTTCTGTTCGCCGGATCTAGACTTAAAATTCAAGCTAGCTTACTATTGAACCCATAATGATGGGATTGTTAGGTTTATGAAACTTTAAAAGACGTTCTAATTGTTGAATTTCAGTTCATATCTGGAAAGCTTGAGTCAGATAATTATACTACTTAGGGCCTGCTGATTTTATCAGTTGTTAAATCGTATACCATTCATAATATTCTTCTATTTCAGCAGTAATTTTATAAAACCGGTACGAGATTGTT